>NZ_CAKLBU010000005.1 GCF_920984735.1 Pedobacter sp. Leaf250
GCGAAACTAGCCACGAGATGAGAATTCCATATAGGACCGTAGAAGACTACTACGTTGATAGGCTACAGATGTAAAGGTGGCGACACCACAGTCGAGTAGTACTAATCATCCGAAGCTTTCAAAGCAACAACATTCGTTGTTTGTTCTTCAAAACTTAACTTCTTTCAATAATATGTCATTTAAGGCTGGAAGGCCGAAGGTGGATAGGCGGAAGGTAACCCTCCCTCCCTTAGACCCTCCCTCCCTCAACCTTATTTAAAAACATTTAGGTGCCTATATCGGTGGTGTCCACCTCTTCCCATTCCGAACAGAGAAGTTAAGCCCACCAGAGCCGATGGTACTGCGGTAACACGTGGGAGAGTAGGTCGGTGCCAAATCTTAAAGCCCCATAAAGGGCATTAAAAGAACCCCCTCAGCAACAGCTGATGGGGTTTCTTCGTTTATACAACCTTCCCTCCCTCCCTAAAAAACAAACGCAGCCGTGAACAGGACTGGAACGCCAACAGGATATGGAAGGGTTCTGAACAAGGTCATGCAGGGCTTTGGCCGGTTGTGCGCAGGGAATGGGAACCATATAGGGATCTAGGACATATAGAAAGGTGCAAAGGGATGATGCATTGGGTGGATCTTGGGTTAGATCGGCTCATTGTTGCCATAGGATAACTGGACATATGGGGCCTTGTGCTGTTCTTGCGGAAATGCAGGGCACCTGCCACCTAAACCTGATGGTACGGAAATCCTTTTTGGGCCCATCACACCTTCGGCCTGATTAAAACCTTCAGCAAAAAGATTGGAGGGACAGCAGGACTGAAATCCACAAGTACTTCTTACATACATTTTCTGAATTTATGTTTTATCAATCTGTTAAAAAATGTAAAATCTCTAAGGCACGATACAATAAAACCGTATAATTGTAATATTACGTACATCGCATATATGAATAGTATAACCAACAAAATATTTTTATTTACCGTTTTTTACCTATTTAGTTTAAATGTTTTTAGTCAATCTAAGAATGTACAACTCCCTGCAAACTGGTATAATTTGGATTTATTGGAGAGTGGCTATTACGGAATAAGTACGGAAAAAGCTTACCGCGACTTACTTAAAGATAAAAAGCCTAAGCAAAACATTATTGTTGCTGTGATAGATGGTGGTGTAGATACTAATCATCCTGATTTGAAAGGTGTATTGTGGACTAACAAAAGAGAAATTCCAGGTAATGGTATTGATGATGATGACAATGGTTATATTGATGATATTCATGGCTGGAATTTTATCGGCTCAAAAAAGGGTAATCTGGAATTTGATAATTTAGAATTCGTTAGGCTTTTAAGAATTTATACGCCAAAATATCAATCGACCACTAATCTTACTCCTTTAGATAGTACACAGAAGGAAGAATTTAAGTTATACAAAAAAATGGTTGGTGATTTTGGAAAGAAGTATGAAGATGCCAGTAATACTTTTTCTGTGTTATTGGCTATTAATAAAGTTTTAGATTCTGTTTCAAAAATAAATAAAAAGGAAATTCCATCATATGAAGATATTGAGAAATATAAGGCAGATGATGAAACGGAAGAGCAAATAAAAACGATTATTAGAAAAGGATCAAAGGAGGATGGAAGTTTTGAGAAGTTCTACAAAAGCATAAAAGATGGCTATAAACAATATGATGCTATGCTTAAGTATAACCTAAATCCTAAGTATGATATGCGTTCAGAATTGGTTGGAGATGATTATTCAAATTCAAATCAACGCAATTATGGCAATAACGATGTTAAAGGACCAGATGCTTTTCATGGTACACATGTTTCTGGAATTATTGGGGCCGATCGCACAAATTCATTGGGCATTATGGGAGTGTCCAATAATGTAAGTATTATGGCAATTCGGGTGGTTCCAACTGGTGATGAAAGAGATAAAGATGTTGCAAATGGGATTCGATATGCAGTAGATAATGGCGCCAAAGTGATCAATATGAGTTTTGGAAAAGGCTATAAATGGGATAAAAAAGTTGTGGATGATGCTGTGAAATATGCTGAAACCAAAGGAGTTTTATTGGTACATGCTGCTGGTAATGATAACCAGAATAATGATATTGAAGAAAATTTTCCTAATAAGTATTTTGAAAGCAAAGAAGCTGAAGCATATAAAGAGGCTAATAAAAAGCCAAGTAAACCCGATTTTATTCCTCCAGTAAGAACGAACCAAAACTCTGGAATGAGGATGAGGCCGTCCATTGGAAGAGCCGCAGAGGTGAAGGCAATACCTTTAGACTCTGCAAAGTTTGCTCTTCCTCGTGCCAATAATTGGATTGAAGTTGGCGCTAGTTCATACAAAGATGATGAAAACTTAAAAGCAAGTTTTTCTAATTATGGAAAATATAATGTCGATGTTTTTGCTCCTGGATTTTTAATTAATTCTACCGTTCCGGATGGAAAGTATGAAGATGCCGATGGAACAAGTATGGCTTCTCCGGTAGTATCGGGGCTTGCGGCTTTAATTTTAAGCTATTATCCTCACTTAACTCCTGCACAGATACGAGAAATCATCATGAAATCGGTTTCAAAAGTGGCGCACAAAGTGAAATACAAAAATGAGAAAGGTGACAATGTTAGAGTGATGTTTAGTGAAATTTGTGTAAGTGGTGGAATAGTTAATGCTTATAATGCACTTAAATTGGCAGAAACCTATAAATAGATATCAGTTAATAGATTTTAATTGCCACATTATTTATCAATTGAACTTATAAATTGTTGAAAGGTTCCAAAAGGATAATTTTTTGATTTCAACCATTTGATAAATTCATCCATTCTTTGAATCATTTTATCACCTGTATTTTTACGTACATAAGCTGGGAAACCAAATCTTTCGAAATCATCAAGATCAGTAAATTCCCAAGGGTGGAAATAAATATTGAGATATTTATCTTTTTTATAAGTCCAGCTGGCTAATGTTTTGTAAATATTCAATGGCAAATTATGAAAAGATAACCAGAAAAGTGGAAATCTTACTATCGGACTCACAGAAGCTGGAATTTGCAACACATTTTCGTTGGTAAAATAAGTTCTGGAAATATGGAAATTATTATATCGCCCTGGCAGATATGTTGGGTTAATGGAAGTATTATACTTGTAACCTGCCTTTTCTATTTCCTTTTCATCCACAGGCATCATTCTAGCCATTCTGTAACCGGTAATTTCCTTGCCAGAAAGTTCTTCTAATTTTAACTTTGATTGAAGCAGATGCTCTGGCTTAAAATCAGAATGATAATAACCGTGAGAGGCTAATTCGTGGCCAGCTTCGGTAATTCGTTTTATTAAGTCAGGAATATTTTCTGCAAAAGTTACGGTACAAAAAAAAGTAGCTTTCACCTGGTATTTATCCAATAAATCTAAAATAGCAATCGTACCCGCTCTTGAAATTGCGATTTGATCGGCAAAAGAAATATCCTTACCATATTCAAAAGGCATATCAAACTCTTCAATATCGAAACTTAAAAGCACCATTATTTTTGAGGAATATTAGTTGATCGGATGATATAATTTGGGCGATTTTTCGTTTGCATAAACATTTTGCCCACGTAAATGCCGATAATGCCTAAAATGATTAATTGTAGTCCACCAAAAAATACAATCGTCATAATCATTGACGCCCAACCTGATACTTCTACATTGTTTACAAACGCATAAATTACATATGGTATGTATAACACGGAAGCCAGCGATAAAATAAAGCCCAAATAAACTGCAGAATACAGGGGCTTAATGCTAAAAGAGGTAACGCCATGTAAAGCCAGGCGGAACATTTTTTTAATTGTGTATTTGCTCTTACCAGAAAAACGTGCCGCTGGATTATACTTTATAGCATATTGTTTAAAACCTAGCCATTTAACTAAACCACGTAAAAAAGGTTCATTCTCCTGGAAATTCCTGAAAACATTAACTACTTTTTGATCAAGTAAACGAAAATCTGCAGCGCCAGGTTCTAAATCGATATCGGATAACCAATTTAAAGTTTTATAAAATAAATTTGATGAGCTGCGTTTGCTTTTTGATAAGGTTTTATCTTCTTCTCTAATGGTATAAACTACCTCAAAACCTTCTTCCCATTTTTGGAGCATTGTCGGAATCAATTCTGGAGGATGTTGCATATCACAATCCATGGAAATAACACAATCGCCAAAGGCATGATCCATACCGGCTTTCACAGCCAGTTGGTGGCCAAAATTTTTAGAAAATTCTAGAAAGAAAATGTTTTCGGAAGTTGATGCATACTCCTTAATTTTTTCGAGTGTATGATCAGCACTGCCATCATCTACAAGGATGATTTCATAGTTGTAATCAATAGACGCGAAAACTTTTTTAATACTTTCTGTAATAACGAAAACATTATCAGCTTCATTATAAGCTGGTATTACAATTGAAACTAATTTTCTCATTTATCGGCAATCAAATAAGATTCAAAATCTTCCTTCATCATTTGGAAAATAATGGTTAGCCAAATGACTACGCAAGGTAGGGCTTTGAGCGAATATAGACGAATAAATTCTTTTATAGCGCTGGGAAAAATATCGGTAGGAGAAAGACTGGTTAATACAAATGCAAAAATAAATAGCGCCAAAATCCATTTGTTTTTTGGTTTTTGCTGAACAATGAACCAAATGGCTACGCCGGCAAATGCAATAATGTATGTTGGGGATTCGGAACCACTGCTGAAAATTACAGTAAAAATTAAGGTTGAAGCCAGCAGCATTAAACGAAAGGCTAAATATTTATATTGGTTAATGCGTAAATAAGGTAAGCCAAAAAGCAATAATCCACCTAGCAAAAATGGTGTATTGGATAGGCTAACATCTCCACTAATTCTTCTCGCCATGCCCATTATCGAAATATCCTGAAAAGATGTTAGTGAGGCATTTGTTGAATTCTTATGTACCAATGAATGGTACCAATCAGCATACGATTGAACGACAAACGACGGAGAAGATAGCAACATGGGTAAAGCGAATAATACGCAAAGCGCTACTACACCTGCAATTATAAACTTGACTTTATTTCTGCTAAAAAAGAAAAAAGCCAAACCCACAATGCCATATAGTTTTATTAATGTGCCAATGGCGATGAAGAAAGCGGATTGAATTTCCTTTTGCTTTACCAAATAGGAAAAGCTAAGCATAATAAGTCCTGTTAGCGCAATGTTGAATTGAAAACTGAACAATGCGGTTAAAGCTTCGTGGGCGCAAATCCACGCAATAATACTTCGTTTATTAATCGATATTGGTAAGCTGAAAATTCCCCAAAGTAATATTGCTACATTGGCCACGTTCCATAAAATCATGCCCAAACCATCTGGCAGTAATGCAAATGGGGCTATAAATATCGAAAAGACAGGGCCGTAGTGGTTACTATCACCATATTCCGGATAATTATCAAAAAGGTTTTGTAAATCTAATGTGTGATAATAAACATATTTAAAGATGAGATAGTTGTTATATGAATGATGTTGATATTGCTTTAAACCAGCTACAATTGCCAAAATAATATAAACAGCAACGATGCATTCCTTCTTTAACAGAAAACTAAATATTTTACTAAGTTTTGGGTTTTGTGAAGCCGCCATTGTAATTGTTGGCCGAAGATAAGCATTTTCGAGAATAGCTTATTTTCATTGGAATGATTAAATTATTTCCAATCTTGTATGATTAACTCATCTCCAACTTTAATGATGCCTTCTCCCTTGTGAATAAGATTTTGTCCGAACATAATTTTGTTGTTTTGTTTGCGATAGTTGGCCAAGGTTTTTAATGGTTCAATTCCCTTAATTCCTGTAATTTGATCAATAGTGATCAATACACATCTTGCACATGGTTTTACGCCATGAAATTCAACATTGTTTATGGTAAAAGTTTTAATGCTATCTTCAATATGTGCATCGCCGCCTGTAAAAACAAGGTTAGGGCGGAACCGGTCCATATTTACAGTTTCTTCGAGTTTTTGATTAAGATTATCTAGCGAAGATTGACCAATAATTAGACAAGGATATCCATCAGCAAAACTTACAATTTCACCTTGCATAGCATATTTTGGATCAACTTTTCTTTCCGCTTTCATAGGCATTTTAACCAGTTTAACTTCCATATTCATGAAGTTGGAGAACCATGCACTAACATGTTCGTTAACTTCAACGCCATTGGAAATGTCATCCCAAACACTAACAGCGATTTCTGTAGTACTGACTTCGGTTAAAGAAAAAGAAATTTTTATGTCAGGATCATTTTTGTGAGAAACAATCAGTTGCTCACCTTCAATCGCTACCTGAAGTAAAGCCAATTGATGGTGTTTCCGCTGCGTAATGAAAGTTCCATCACTATCAACAAGCATCCATCTTCTGTCATACGCTAAACCTCTATCTTCAATTTTTGACTCTGGTAAACTAATTCCTCCCAGAGATTTTATGGGATAAATATGTAAGGAAGACAGATAAAGTTTATTCATTGGATAAATATAGCAAAACAGAAATTTATCTTTTAAAACAAATGGAAATTTGAATGATAACAATCTACAAGGCAATGAATGTAATCTGTTTAATAGAATATACTGTCTAATCACTTTCAGGTCGATATGCAATAAAACTTTTAAATAACCTTAGTGTTCTTTTAGCATCGATTTGCTATAAATATCAGCGAATAGTATGCATCATAATAAGTTTAGAAATGGCAAAACGTGGCTTAGTTTGGTTTAAGAATGATTTGAGATTGCATGATAATGAGGCTTTAACAAAGGCAGTAGCTGAGTGTGAAGCACTACTTTTCTGCTATTGCGTGGAAAAGGCGGATTTTGAAAAGCTTGATTTGGGCTTTCGCAGAATTGATGCAGTGCGATTCAAATTCCTGGAACAATCCATTCAAGATTTAGAAAAGAACCTAAAAACTATTGGCGGACATTTAATCATTGGATCGGTTACAGCGGCCGAAACTTTACCAAAAATTGTTGAGCGATATGAAATCACTGACATTTATGCTGAAAAGGAATATGCCGAATATGAACTTAATCTTATTGATCTGGTAACTGATGCTTTGCCAAACGTGAACTTTCATTTTTATTGGGGCAAAACACTTTATCACATGGATGACATTCCTTTTGAGATTGCTAAAATTCCGCTCACCAGTAAAGCCTATCGAATTCCGGCTGGAAAGCAAGCCGAACCAAGGCCAACATTTAGTCGCCCTACCAAAGTAAAATCCATTGAAAAAGTCGAAAAAAGTAAATTTCCTTCCTACACATCACTTGGTTTCACTAAAAAAGAATATGACTACGCAAAGCCATTTGTAAATGGTGGTGAATCAGCAGCTTTAGAAAGATTGGAATATTATACTTTCAAATCGGAACTGTTAACCGGATACCGATGGAGCCGAAATAAATCGGATGGCTTGGATTACAGTTCAAAATTTTCTCCTTATCTGGCATTGGGCTGTATCTCAGCCCGTGAAATATATGAGAAGATTCAAGATTACGAATCGAAAATCAAGAAAAATCAAAGTACCTGGTGGCTTGTTTTTGAGTTGGTTTGGAGAGATTATTTTACATTCAAGGCCATGCGTTTTGGAAATAAAATTTACAAATCTAAAGGCTACAAAAACAAAAAAATCGATTGGGAAAATGATCCGTCGAAGTTTGAAAAATGGTGTAACGGTACTACTGGGATTCCTTTCATCGATGCACACATGAGACAATTAAACGAAACAGGATACATGAGCAATCGTGGCCGGGTAAATTGCGCCAGTTATTTTGTGCATGATTTAAAAATTGATTGGACCTGGGGTGCAGCCTATTTCGAATCAAAATTGATCGATTATGATGTAAGCTCAAATTGGATGAACTGGCACATGCAGGCATTTGAAATTTGGTACACCAACCCTGTGCATCAATCCAATAAATACAAAGCACAGGATTTTATTCGCAAATGGATTCCCGAACTTTCTAAGAAAAATGATATCGAAGTTTTGATTCCTTGGGAATATGACATACCAGAATATGTAAAACCGATAGAGGTTTATAAAAAGTGGAATAGGGCAATTGGCTTAATAGAAAAATTGAAGGTTTGATCGCTAGATTAAAGTTTTGAAAATATTAAAAGCATAAAAAAAGCTCACTTTTTCAATAATCTCCTGATTTTATCAGCAAACTTTTATTTTCACTCGATCAATTTTAATAATTAGCTCAAGCTTCTGATTGTTTAGAAGACGCAGGTGATGGTTATAAAAAAACCATTTAGTGCAGTAAATGCTCAATCTGTGCAACGTTGTGTGTTTTGTTACGTCGTTTTGAAAAGATGAAAACTGAAATCCAGTTAACATTTTATCAAATCATCAAACATACATCCCTCACAATGAAAAAAACGCTGTTAACGCTTATTCAACTCGCAATTTCCTTACAAATTTTTGCCCAACTAAAAACGATAACCGGAACGGTTACTAACGAATATAAGGAAGCCATTATTAATGCAACTATTCAGGTTTACCATCAAAAAGAAACCAAGCCTTATGCCAGTGCGTTTACGGATAGCAATGGAAAGTTTAGCATTTCAGTAATGCCTGAAGATATAATACAGGCGAGCCACCTGGGCTATTTGAATTTCCGTTCGAATACTAATGCCGGAGCAGTTTTAAGTATTGTGCTGAAGCGAGATGAAAATAATTTGAATGAAGTTACTGTAAAGGGATCAAAGCCTCTCATAGAACTTCAGTTTGATCGAACGGTTCTAAATGTAGACGGTGATGCTAAAGCAGGGATCAATGCAGTAGAAGTAATTCGTAGAATTCCTGGATTAACAATTTTAAATGGAAACGATATCCGTTTTGAAGGAAAGGGAATTACTATTATGATAGATGATAAACCAATACGGTTGAGTAGTAATGATTTGATCAATCTGTTAAATTCCACCAGCAGCCGCAACATTTCGAAGGTTGAAGTGCTTTATAATCCATCTTCAAAATACGATGCACAGGGTGAGGGCGGAATTCTGAATATTAAAACACTAAAGCGTTTAAAGCCTGGCTATGATGGCAATCTAAGCCTTACAGGAGGTCATGGCTGGAAATATCTTACAGGTAATAACGCGGCACTATCATTAAACTATCGAAAGCAGAACGATTATTTTTACCTATCATATGGCATTAGTAAAGGAAAGCAATATCAGGAAATTCAAACCGATAGCCGTATTATAGATATTGGTCAGCAATTATTGGATTCGGCAATTTATAAAAGTCCCTACACAAGTCAGAACTTAAGGTTTGGATATGATCATTATTTTAATAAAAATAGTATTTTCGGTGTACTTGTAACAGGTAACTATAACGCCAGCAACTCTACACGAGAAACCAGTACACAAATTTTTACGCATTTAGCGCAAATTGATTCTACAAGAAAATCGATGAGCCTGAATAACCGCATCAGCAAAGGTTTTAATATCAACTTTAATTATAAATTAACAATCGATTCGGCAAAACAGCAGGAAATTATTATTGATGCTGATTTGGGGCGCTTTGATTATCAGGATGATAATTATCTTGCTTTGGAACTTTTGAGTGCAGGCGGAGCAATTATAGGACAACCCTATAATTTGTTGCAGGATGGAAATACTTTAACCAACATACTAAGCTTTAAAACTGATTACACACAGAAAGTAAACAAAACTACCTTTGAAACTGGTATAAAAATGAGTCGGGTGGATATAGAAAATATTTTTATTTCACTTCGAAAAAATGATGCGGATAATAGTTTCGACAACGGCAGTAACGATTTTAATTACAAGGAAAGCATAGCTGCCGCATACGCTAATGTAAAGATTGAACTTGGAAAAATAATTTTGCAACCCGGACTTAGAACAGAGTATACCTTTACACAAAGTTATTCTCCAACTATCGACAGTACAATTAAAAGAAATTATTTAAATCTTTTTCCGAATGTGGCATTGGGTTATAAGATCAAGAGCCACTCATTTTCGGCTTCCTATTCCCGTCGAATTGGGCGACCGAACTATAGTTATCTTAATCCATTCAGTATTGTAAGGAGTGCCTATTCTATTACACAAGGTAATCCCTATCTTTTGCCATCATTTACTGATAATATCCGTTTAGGTTACAGTTTTAGGGGGAAATATACTTTTTCAGTTAGCTACCGCGGGGCACAGAATGTAATTACAGATTTAAGCAGTGTAGATAATCCAAGCAAGATAACTATAAATACCAAAGCAAATCTTTCTGAAAACCAGAATTATGCTACAAACCTGGGTTACTATAATAAGTGGTTTAAGCTATGGGATATTGGCCTTTCTATTGGGCTATCTAACAGCCATTATCGTTTTAATTATCAAAATAATGTTGTTTCCATTGCACAAACTTCTTTTACATACTCACTTGATAATCGTTTTAGTTTAAATAAAGGCTGGTGGATCACCGCTTTTCTTTATGGTCAGACGCGGGTAACTTATGGGAACCAAATTAATTTGCCGTTTTCTTACCTCAACCTCGCTGCCGGAAAAAGCATTTTGAAAGGTAAGGCCAACATAAGCTTGACCTTAAATGATATTTATTACGGTAGCGTTAACCGTAGCGAAACACGCTATGGAAATGTAGATTACAATACCTATAGCAAGTATGATAGCAGGAATGTGAAGTTGAACTTTACCTATAACTTTGGTAACAGCCAGATAAAAATCCGTAGAAGAACTTCAGGTTCTATTGAGGAGCAGGGAAGGAGCAATTAAAGATGAATATTCTATGGTAGTAATATATAAAGAAAGATTTCCCGAGCTTTTTTAAAAAGAAATAGGAAAAGCTGTAAATCAGGGTTTAAAACTTAGCCGAAGCTGAGATCAAATAAAAGATTACTATTTAACAAAAAAAGCCCATCTTTCGATGAGCTTTAATCAGTAGAGTCGAGCTGCAATATGTCGAACTTTTATGAGCATTGCGAAGCTGTGGTAAATTTTGAAAAAATGGTGAAAAACAAAATTGAGGGGCAGTATAGGAAAAAGAAATTATTGTAGTGCTTTTAAGTATCGGGCTGTTGACAAACGATAGTAGGACAAGATCCTTCAGTGAGGAATTTTAAGATTTACATGATGGGTATATTTTATCCTTCATGCTTTAAGGAAAACAAAGAATTTTTGCTAAGAGGCGCAGCACTCGCTGCAATGGATGTTCCAATCGCCCACCCGGTTTCAAGTATTGCATTTACTCCCAGTTGTGTTTTTTTTACATTTTATTTGCCTCCATAATATTCTCCTTTCTTGGTTTAATCAATAAATATTTCATTATTATTAGTGTTAATACGAGTAGAACGATTGGAAGAAAACCACCGCAGCTTGTGAAGACCAGACTGGTTTTCGCCAGCACTATCTTAAAGTATCGTTGTTTTAGATTTCTTTCTGCCTTAAAGATAATGAATTTAGATATGTTTTTAGTTTTTAGGGTCAATAGGCTTGATGAGGGAATTGATATTTATATGTGCTATGAATGGTATCAGCTTTCGGATAATAGAATACGAATTTATTTCGTGCCTCCTTTGTTCCTAACTGGAATGGCCAGAGTAACAAAGGATGGATAATATTAATCCCCTCCTATAACGGACGATAATTCCATAGCAAGAGATGTATCTGGGTTTCGCTACTGAAAAACATTCGATAATAACATTATTTCGCATTCTAACAATTATTTTGTTAGAATACTTTTTTTTGTTATTATTGTGCTGTTATGTTAAACATACAGCGATATTTGGAAGAAAGCTTTGGGCTATCGATAAGACTCTCACCGCTCGGCCAGGCGGAGCAGCGAAGGCTGCCGCTATACCTAAAAGGCGGTTATGAGATACAGCAGGCTGATCTTGATGGGGTAAAGCTGCTTTTCGCCAAGCCCAAAGGGAATGATTTTACTCCCTCTCAACTAGAAAAACAGCAATTCCAGTTGAAGGAAATTTTACAGGGTATCATAGTTTTTGTGCTGGAGGATCTTGAGCCATATTTTCGCAAACGTCTTGTAGAAAACAAGATTGCATTCTGCCAACCTGGAAAGCAGCTCTATGTGCCGGAACTTTTGGTGAACCTAAGCGATCTGCGCAGCCCCAACAAGGCTGAACCTAAAGGGGCTACACTTGGCTATCCCTCGCAATGCGCCGTACTCTATCACCTACTTGTAGGCTCCATAGAGGGCATGCCCCTTGGCGAAGTTGCGAAACTTTTTGTTACCAGCGCTATGTCAGTATCCAGGATTGCCAAGGAACTCGAGCAGCATAACATTATCACTATCCAAGGTACCAAGGAAAAGCAGATGCATTTTGTTCTACGGGCAAAAAGACAAATCTGGGAAAGGGTGCAGGAGCTTATGGTCTCGCCGGTGAAAAAAGTTTTCTACACAGATTATCCTTTGGACGGAGAACCTTTGGCAGTACCCAGCTATGACAGTGCTCTGGCCAAATACTCTGAGCTTTCTGAAGGAAGCCAGCCGGCCTATGCAATTGCCCGCAATCAGGTTGACCAACTGGATGAAAGCAAGGGCCTGCAACTAGGGCAATACGGCAGATCCCGAGTAGAGATATGGGCATACGGCCCATTGGCATTTTCAAAATCCCACATCGTAGATCCTCTTTCTTTATACCTCAGCATGAGAAATGAAGAGGATGAAAGAATAAAAACTGCATTAGAACAAATGATCGATAACATACAATGGTAAAAGAATTAGAACGATTAAGGACATATTTTGCCGACTATAGCGATAACTACATTATTATAGGCGGAACGGCCTGCGAGGTAAGGCTTGAATCAAGGGGGATAGATTTTAGGGCGACCAAGGACGTGCAGCTGCAGGACTTCATAAAGCTGAAGCAATGCAACCTGGGCTTGGCAACTTTGACCTTGCCAGAGCTTATGCTCTAATGGGCAACAAACCGGAATCCATCGAATGGTTGAAAAAGTGGCAGGAACATAGCCAGCGTAAATGGGAATCGGCCAGCTTCAAAGAGGATTTTGATAATCTGAAAGATGATCAAGATTTCATAGTTCTGACCGCCAACTGAAGCTGCAGCCAGTCACAATAAACTACCAAATTGGAACTGGCGGACCTCTCTATTTAAAATTCCTGCCGCCATGGAAAGCGTCCTTCGGCACCCAGCAGCCCTAACTCGCTTTTATTGCTAAAGAAAAAACAACATTCGGAGATGAGAAAAAACATCTCCGGAAAATTCAGAAGCACTTAATTATTTTATGCATCCTGAAAGATGATGTAGCCTGTTGACAAAAGCATTTGTTGCTCTTTGTTTTTAACCCCAAAACTCTGCGATTGGTGCAATAGCGGTATACAAATTGAATAATGCGACAATTTGAGTTAGATTTGGATATGAAATCACCGTTATTCAACTAATTATGAAATCTACCGAACCTATCAGGCATTTTGCTTTGGATACTTCCTTCATTGAATCACAGAATTTTCTTGCAGGAAGACTGCTGAGAAATCTGGGGGATATGGGCAAAAAGGGCTATGTAAAGATCTATATCACTGATATAGTCTACCGGGAAGTTTTATCAAGGTTCGCAAAACGTCTTCTAGAGGAAGAAAATAAAATTCATTCGGTAAAAAAAACGATCGAATCCCATATTCGGGTATTAAAAAATTTTGACGATTATGCTGCCTATTTTACCTTGCCCGAACTAGATACTAATAAACTTACCGGACAATTCAAAGAAGAATTTGATAAATGGATCAGCAATGCTGACATAAAAGTTCTGCCTACCGATGGACAAACCATCGAAAAAGTGATGAAAGACTATTTTCAGGGCAATCCTCCTTTTGGTGCTGCAAAAAAGAAATCGGAGTTTCCGGACGCTTTCAGTTTTTATGCACTAGACCAATTTTTTAAATTGGGTAAAAAGCAGTGCTACTTTGTAACTCATGACACCGATTTTGATGAAGCGGTTTCTCAATATATTATACCTATAAAGGAAATAGGAGAACAACTAGATGTCATCAACAGGGCAAGCGAATTGAGATTTGGGATTCTTAAGAAGATCGAGGAGGTGTATACGTCATCCAAATCCCAATTGGAACATGATGCCAAAATCTACTTTGCCGAGTATCTAGAGGAAGACGCAAATGCAAAAACTGAAATAATGGGAATGTTAATCGATCATGTTGAATCCTTTGGCGTGACCGATTTTAAGTTTGATCGCTATAATATTGTTCAGACAGGAGACTCTGGTGCACAGCTACAGTGCGAAGCTATCGTTCCCTATACCGTTACTTTTATATTAAAGGATGAAAATCGTACGCCCCACCTGAACAAAAATGATTTTGGATATATAGGTGTCGATTATTCCCCCTACGTGATCAAAGCTGAGAAAGCTATAGATTTTTACGTCTCTATTGACATAGATCCCAAAACCGGAAAGGCCAATGCAAAATTAAGCGACGCTGTAAGTCCGACAAGCATAGATATTTTTGACGACTGGCACTATGATTTTTTCTTTAATCAGTCAAAAAACCACTAGCAAGCATCACTGGGATAAAACTTTGCCTGTTGGTTTTATCCATTAACGATTATTTTTTCATAGCGTAAAATTCTAAGTAGTTAAGTACACCATCAATCAAATCCGAGACCAACTCTTTCCTCGAGGCATAATGCAAAGAACTTTTGATGTAACAGCTTTGCAAGATCTTCTGTTGAAACCAAGTTCTCGATTTCATTTCTTGTGATGATCAAGAGCCCTACTTGAAGTTTATGTACAGCCTTGATAATTTCTGATTTAGCAGCCTCCGTTTCGTCTTTGCCAGTAATGCCCGAAAGCGTCAACAGTATTCCATACCTAGCTGTGGTGTCGCTGACTTTGTTGGCAAACCAGTTGACCTGTTCGCTTGTGGTTTTCTTAGTGGTGTTCTTGCATTCGATTGGAATAAAGCTGTCGAGAAAATGTAGATCAGAAATTCGCCTGTCATTTTTATAGATGATATCAAGTTCCCTAGAACCGCTTTTATTGAATTTATTTTTCGCATAGAGTTCCAGACCTTTCAATTTGCCAAAAAGATAGCATCCCAGCTCCTCAAGGGCTGCGCCCTTGTGGTCTGGAAGCTTGGCTGCATCGGATTTCTCCAGCAACTTCTTTATCCTTATGGTTGAAAACTTAGACATCTTTATTCTTATCTTATTCCCTTGTTTTAATAGATATTATGTAAAAGCTTTCTTTAGCTTTTGCTTTTCAATTATTTCACCTAGTCCGTATTAGTATTTGTATTTGTTCTACCCAATTTTCCAATAATTTCCCTAAGGTCCGAAGTCACTTTCAAACGGTAAACGACAAGCTGTTTTGGGCCACTATTGGCCTTTCGTGTCTTATATATCAATAGATAAAATCTTCGAATTTTATTTTCGATTATTGTAAAAAGCATTGTCTAACATAGTCAGAAGGCCTTTCCCAGAAAAGGACATGTTTAAAGACACGTCTATTACTAAGATAAAATTTTCAGATTTCATCGTAACCTGAGGTAAACCTACCATCAAGTAGAAGATGCCGAAAGGACAGGCAAACCGGCTGAAGCAATCAAGCGTAGCTCAGCGCTAGAACCTCCCAAAAAAAATGGTCTTACCTTTAGAAAGGGAGAGTATTCCCATTTTAACGTATAGATAAAAAAACATTTCTACTATAGAAAGTAGTGGTATCCCCAAAAACACATTGAGGAAAAAAGCGCATTAAAAAAGGGTGGAAATCAATCCGACCCTTTCCTTGTTCAAAAAAATATTACGCATTATCCCTCGTGAGAAATAGCGCAAAATAAAAATACGCCAGCAGTGTCTCTTGCCGATCCAGTCGAAGTATCTGATCCGAAAAATATAATGAATGGCTAAAAAGTAAAATAACTATGAGCTTTGTACAGTTTGGAACGCAATAGAGTGGTTGCTTTTGGCCGAAATACACTAAAGGCTATTCTGGTTTGTTTATAAGTCTGAAAACAAATGTTCCAACATTATGAAATCAGCTTATCTATATGTGCGTGTAAGCACTGACGAACAAAAACGAAGGGGCTATTCTCTGCCCGAACAGGAAGATCGATTGATCAAATACTGTGAATCGAACAATATCTGCGTAAAGGGTGTCTACCGGGAGGACTTCTCCGCCAAAGACTTCAACCGACCAGAATGGAAGAAGCTACTTTCCGAATTGAGAAAGGGCAGGGGAAAGGAAGAAAATAATATCTTTTTCATCAAGTGGGACAGGTTCAGCCGTAATATCCAGTATGCGTATGAAATGCTGGGCATTCTCAGAAAGCTCAATGTTTCAGCAATGGCCATCGATCAGCAGATAGACCTTTCCGTTCCCGAGAGCTCGGTGATGTTGGCCATCTACCTCTCAGTCCCAGAGGCGGAAAACACTAGACGTGCGATGAATACCTTAAATGGAATCAGAAAGGCCAAGGAAATGGGTAGGTATCCCAATAAAGCTCCTGTGGGATATGTGAACACGGCATCATTGGATGGCCGCAAGATCATATTGCCAAAACAGCCTGAAAGCGGGATTATAAGATGGGTTTTCCGTCAGCTTGCGAAGAATATCTATAAAATTGGGCACTTAAGCGAGATGGCGGTGAACAAAGGCCTGAGAAGTACACGCTCAAATTTTTCCAAACTTATTCGTAACCCAGTTTACTGTGGCCTGATTCCGCTTAAGCTAGGAAATGGGGAGAATGTTATGATAAAAGGAATACACGAGCCACTGATACCCGAAGCCCTTTTTTACGAGGTGCAGGATGTCATCAATACCAAAAGGAAGGTTAGTACGATAAGGACCGATTTCAGGTCCACTTTTTTTCTTACGGGTTTTCTGATCTGTCCGCTATGCGGCAAGAGGCTTACGGGAAGTTTTTCCCAAGGCAATACTCGAAAATATGCCTATTATCATTGCCGCAAGGGGTGTAGGGCAAGGGTAAGGGCGGATAAGCTAAATGACAGCTATAGGGACCAGCTCCAGAAATTACAGTTATCGGAAATGGTAGGTGATCTGTTCGTCGCCATTCTTGCAGACTGGAATGTTGATACGCAAAAGACGGGATTTCTTTACGAAAGACAAGCACTTCGACGTCAGTTAGTCGAGCAGGAGACAATGCTATCCAGAGCGAGGAAACTGTTTGTGGAGAACATATTGAAATACGATGACTATAGCGAAATGAAAAATGAATTTCGGAGGATTACTGGGGTTATAAAGAAGGAGCTTTGTGACGTTGCCATCAAACTAAAGACAATCGAAGAGCAACGGCGGCTTGGCTTCCGGACTTCGATAGATGTATTTCGGGGCTTTGATAATCTCGATACAGCGGATAAAAAGCAATTGGTCAGCTTTTTTCCTCCAGTTGGAATAGACTTGAATAAAAGCGAGGTGTCTTTAGGCCATGATGTTGCGCTTTCGAAGGTAGTGGTTTATAAATAGTATAATGGGGAAATCAGATGGATTTTATAGACAGAAAGGTTTCTGGGAGTAAGGCGATAGCGTTGCTTGCCAAAAATGGGATAGAGGTTGATGATGAAGAGGTTGCGGTAATACTGAGTTTCTTATACCTCATTGCCAAGATCCATAACAGAAAAATGGTACTGGAGGATGTTGAGATCGGTAAGGAAAAGTCGAACAAGTCAAATAGTTACCTAGCGTAGCCTTGATAGGTTTTTCTAGTCCCAAATTTGTTTTGGTATAGGTTAACTGATTGGAAAATGTCGAACCGGTATTGGGGGAGGTGCAACTAATTGTAATCTAGATTTTTAGGGGCATAAAAAAAGGAAACAACAAATATATGCTGTTTCCTTATGGTAGCGGGGAGCAGGATCGAACTGCCGACCTCAGGGTTATGAATCCTGCGCTCTAACCATCTGAGCTACCCCGCCGAGTAAAAATATTTGCTTATATTATCAAATATTTAGGTGGTTATTTTTTGGAGTTGCAAATATAGAATAAATTACCTTTCTTTAGAAAAATAAAATAAAAAAAATACGTCCGGAGATATTCTGGTAATGAATTAACATGGCAGAAAAGAAAAAATTTACGCTTGAGTACGAGGTTAAATCGTCACCACGAATTTTGTATAGCTTTATAAGTGAGCCAAATGGCTTGTCGCAATGGTTTGCCGATGATGTAAATTTCCGCGATCAGGTTTATACGTTCACTTGGGATGATGAACAACTTAAAGCAAAGCTTGTTTCTATCAAAGAGAATAAATTAGTAAAGTTTAAATGGCTAGATGATGAGCCACAATGCTATTTCGAAATGGAAATTGTACAGGATGAACTTACCAACGATGTTGCTCTCGCCATAACTGATTTTACAACTGATGACCTATTGGCTGAGAAAAAATTAATTTGGGATAACCAAATTGACTATTTGATTAGCGTTTTAGGTGCATAGTTTCCCGCTGCATTGCTTACCTTTGTAGGGTGAAAAAAATACATCTTCTTCTTATAAAAGCATTCATCAGACCTTTCCTTGCTACATTTTTTGTAGTAATGTTTATTCTTTTGATGTTTTTTCTCTTCAAGTGGATTGATGATTTAATAGGTAAAGGTTTCGAATGGTACACCATTTTAGAATTAATGTGTTACGCTTCTGCTGCCAACGTAGCCATGGCCTTACCGCTTTCAGTGCTTCTTTCCTCCATCATGACTTTCGGTACCCTTGGCGAAAATTACGAGTTAGTTGCCATTAAATCTGCTGGAATTTCGCTTCAAAAGGCCATGCGGCCACTTTTCGTGGTAATTATCATGCTTACCATAGGGTCGTTTTTGTTTTCGAATTATATGTTGCCCAAAGCCAACCTGAAGTTTAGCTCCCTGCTCTATGATGTTCGAAACAAGAAGTTGGCTTTTTTGATTAAACCAGGCGTTTTCAATAACAGCATTCCAAATTATTCCATTCGTGTTGATGCCAAAGATGAAGATGGTACGCTACATGGTATCATGATTTACGATCATAAAGGAACCAATGGTATCCCAAAAGTAATCATGGCCAGAGAAGGTCAAATGAATAAAACTACGGATGGTAAATTTTTGGTGCTACAGCTTAAAGATGGTGTTCAGTATGAGGAGCAATCCAATACCAGTGGAGCTTATAACCCGCGTCAGATTTTATACCGGAGCAGATTTAAGGAAACCGAGCCTAAGTTTGATTTATCTTCATTTGAAATGAACAGGACTGACCCGAACGCTTTTGGAAACAGTACGCCCATGCTCAATTTAAAAGGTATTGTTAAAAAAAGAGATTCTTTAACCAAACAACTTGATACCCTGAACTGGCAATCTAACCGTGTAGCAAGCAATACATTTAAACAGTTTAATACCACAAAAGGATACACGAAAATTAAAATTGCTCCTATCACAATTGGAGAAGTTACTTTAAAATCCATTCCGAATGGAAGCCGAAAGACTGCGGTTGATAATGCTGCAAATGTAGTTTCGGGCATGATGCAGAATCTCTCGAATACGGTACCGAGGTACGATGATTTAATGGGTGAGATTATTTTTACCAGAGTAGAATATCAACGTAAGTTTACACTTGCAGCTTCCTGTATTTTGTTGTTTTTTATTGGCGCACCTTTAGGCGCCATCATTAGAAAAGGTGGAATGGGTTTACCCGTTGTAATTGCCATTTCTTTCTTTTTGGTTTATCATATCATTACTACTGTCGCCGAGAAATCAGCTCGTGAGGGCAATCTAAACCCAATATTCGCCATGTGGATTGCGGTTATTGTGTTGTCGCCTTTGGCTGCATTTTTAACCTATAAAGCCACGGTAGATTCGGCCTTGTTTGATGTAAATTATTATAAACAGTTTTTCAATAAACTGCTGCGAATTAAGCAAAAATAGGCTCCACATATCATTTACTTCTAGATGATATTTTATTGAATTAATTGCTCTTTTAGGTTGTACCTTTGTATTGGCAAATTCAATGAAATCATTGATTATGAAGTTTCATTGATGCCAATTATATATATGCTTTTATAAAAATGCAAACAGAATTAAATACCATAGAAGAAGCAATAGCTGATATTAAGGCTGGTAAAGTAATCATCGTAGTGGATGATGAAAATAGAGAAAATGAAGGTGACTTTTTAACAGCAGCAGAAAATGCAACGCCAGAAGTAATCAACTTTATGGCTACCTATGGGCGAGGTTTAATTTGTGCACCGCTTACTGAAGAGCGTTGCAAGGAACTGAAACTCGATTTAATGGTGGGTAAAAATACCGCCGCTTACGAAACCAATTTCACGGTTTCAGTAGATTTAGTTGGTCATGGCTGTACTACTGGAATATCGGCAAGCGATAGATCCAAAACAATGTTGGCACTCGTAAACCCTAATATAGATCCCGAAGAATTGGGCAGGCCAGGACATATTTTTCCTTTAATTGCAAAAGATGGTGGTGTAATTCGCCGTGCTGGCCATACCGAGGCCGCAGTAGATTTAGCTCGTTTAGCCGGAATGAAACCGGCTGGTTTATTGGTAGAAATTTTGAAAGAAGATGGCGAAATGGCCAGACTTCCAGATTTATTCAAAATTGCCGAGCAACATCAATTAAAAATTATTTCGATTGAAGATTTAATTGCTTACCGCTTAAACATCGATAGCTTAATTAAAAAAGAAGTAACAATTGATTTGCCAACCGCTTGGGGCGATTTTAAAATGACCGCATACACTCAGTTGGATAATAACGCTACGCACTTGGCAATTTCAAAAGGAGAGTGGGGAGCTGACGAACCGATTCTTGCTCGTGTACATAGTTCATGCGTTACAGGCGATATTTTTGGTTCTTGCCGTTGCGATTGTGGACCACAGTTACATAAAGCTCTGGAGATGATCCAGACAGAAGGTAAAGGGATCGTTGTTTATATGAATCAAGAGGGGAGAGGTATTGGATTGATCAATAAACTTCGCTCTTATAATTTGCAGGATGCAGGTTTTGATACGGTTGAGGCAAACATTAAATTAGGTTTTAAAGGTGATGAACGCGATTACGGAGTAGGTGCACAAATTTTAAGATCAGAAGGCGTAACCAAAATGCGTTTAATGACAAACAATCCTACAAAAAGAGCAGGACTTATTGGATATGGCTTGGAAGCAGTGGAAAATATTCCAATCGAAATTGAAAGCAATGTTCACAATGAGCGTTATTTGTTAACCAAAAGGGATAAAATGGGTCATTCCATTATGAAAGGATAGTTTAGTGTTAGTTGGCAATTTTATTTAATTAAAATTGCCAACTTAACAAATCCAATTTAACAGTTCTTTGCTGCGAACTCAAAATTATCAGCTGATATCTACCGCCTTGGAGTTCCCTTACTCTGATTAATAATTGCCTCTTTATTAATTGATTTATTTGTTTTTACAGGATTTCCTTCCTGTTTCCTTTTCAAATTCCTACGATAAGCACCAGAGATCTTTTGAATAAACTCCTTAAATGTGTCGAACTGTTGAGTATAAACTAAACCAAAAGAAGTAACGTTTCGGTTTTGGTCAATCCCCGGATTAGCAAATATACTTTGAATGGTTGGAGGTTTATTGGCTACTTTCCCTAACAAACTTCCATCTTTTTTAATCAGGAATAGTCCTTCTACCTCACCACCAACATTGCTTCGGTTAAAATCGATGATGGTAAAATCATTCAAGCTATTTCGATCTACAATACCTGCATTGATAATTAATCGATCATTAAACAGTTTAACTGATGCACTCGCTTCACTTAACGAACGAACGTTTAAATCGACAAAGTTTAGATTTAAAGAGGAAAGTACATTATTAAATTGATTGAAAACCAATTCGGTTGCAGTGCTTGTAGCGGTTGAACTTAACTGATTACCAATTGATTCTCCACCATTTCCTGGTGCAAAACTTCTTCTGATAATTAAGCTAAAGGCTTGTAAGTTCAGGTTATTTTGATCGCTAAAATAAGTTTGAAGTTCTTCTTTAATGGCAGGTTGCGCCGGAAAGAAGATATCTAACTTAATATCTGGTTGTAATAATAAGCCAGTTAAACCCATTTCTACCTCTGTATTCACCCTTTGGTTGGCATTACTACTGGCATCGCGATTAGCTGCTTTGAACAATTCGTTTAAGTTCGCACGTAGGGCGTAAACAGCTTTGAGGTTTATTTGTGCGGCAGTTGGATTTCCCGTCCAACGGATGGTTCCACCTTGTCTGATCTCGAATTTTTTATTGATTACTTCCTGAGCCGTAAAATCAAAACTTCCCGTTTCTATAATGTAATCTCCCGACATTTCGAAGTCGCCCAAACTGTTGATGTTTAGGTTTAACTCCGCATTACCCTTACCGCTTAAATTACCCAAAGTGGTGTAAATATTTGCAGTGGTATTTGGATCGATGGTTAATTTAAATGTTAACGTCAAACCATCAAAATTAGTGGTTTTCTTTACTACTTTACTCGAATCTCTGCTAATGAAATTAATGAAATCTTTATCCGAAACCGTTTCAGAACTATTTAATGGTAAATTGAAAACCGTACCTTTTTCGGTTTTGGCCTTGATGTCAATCTTCATTTTACTCGTAGGACCAGTAAACTTGAAAACACCCGATCCATAAGCTTTACCAAAATAAACTGAATTGTCTTTTGATGTTGTATTCAAAGCCATTAAACTGTTCGCATTTACCACAACATTTAACGTAGGATCATCTAAATTATTTAAATCAACTGTACCGGTAGCGATGGCTTCATGACCTTCTAAATCAGCCAACTTAAAACCTTCCGATGAGTCGTTGTCCAATAAAACCACGCTGTTCTCTATTTTCACCTCATCGGTAATCACATACGTTGTTTTAAGGTAATTAACCATCAATTGCCCTTTATTAAAAGCAACTCGACCATTAATTTCTGGCTTATCCAGCTTTCCTTTTACTGTTAATTCAGCAGAAATATCACCTTTAAGATTAGATACGAGCTGTTTTACAAAAGGTTCCAGAATGGTTAATTTGCTGTCGTTCATTTTAACATCCAAATCGATCAGTTTCTCTTTTAAATCAAGATTTCCGGTGAGCTTAAATGTTTCTGAATTATCTGCCATTATTCTGGTGAAAACATTTACTTTATTGCTTTCATTATCAAAAGATGATGTGTCAGTCAATGTTCCGATGTAGATATCGTTAAATGTTAGCGAGTCTATTTTAAGGTCATCATTTACCTTTGGTGCTTTTAGGATGCCATAAAGATTCGTCATCCCGTTTACATTTCCACTTAATTTAACTCCAAAACCTTTCGTAAAAGGGTTAAGCGTTTTCAGATTGAAATCTTTAAAGCCAACTTGTAATAAGTCTTTTTGATCATCAGAAATTAAACCATCAATAGTTAACTGCTGAATACCGTTTGTTAAATCGAAGTTGCTGATTAATGTTTTGCCATTATTTAGTGCAATGCGAACTTTCTCCTGAATGCGCCATTCTTCACTATTAATTTTTAGGATAGAAGGTAAAATACTCAAACGGGCAATTGTATCCTGATTTTTGGTAAATTCTACCAGTCCGTTTAAGTCCAGCTGATTGGCTTCATCAGAATTCGACATTTTTACGTTGAAAGATAGACTATCATTTCTAAGAATATTAGAAATATTCACATCTTTGATAAACAAACTATCATTCAATTGAACACGATCGGATGTAATAATAAGTTGTAGCTGTTCTTTGGTAGTGTTTTCATCCAAAATAATATTGTTTACCACTACACCGTTATATTTTAATTTTCGCACAAAACCGTTCAGGGTTGCTGTATTGTTTCTCGAATCGAAATCACCGATGAGTGTAGCGCCTTCTTCCATTTCCAAACCCGGAGAAATAAACTGTGCCAAAGGCTCAAATTTCTTTACTTGTAAGTTGAATTTGAATATTTGATTTTTGAACTTAAAAATATCAGCCCTAAGCGATGGAACGTAGGTTTTTGCGATGGCTTTATAATATGATCCAATCGAATTCAAGTCATATTCACCTTGAATACTGGCATCCAAAATATCGGAGCGAATATCCAATGTACGATCAACACCAGTACCTTTAGCCATCAGTTGAACCGAATCTACATGGTAAATGCCTTTCGGATTTTGAAGCCTGATTTCTTGAATCAGTAACTGGCCTTCGATGTTATTTAAGTTCGTTCCAGAAAAGTTGGTGCTGAATTTCGCATCAACCAATAAAGAATCTTTAAGTAAATTTAATGCTTTAAGCCTCGCTTTAGAAATGGTAGCATTAAACGCAAATACCGGAAGTTTTGGATTTAAATTTACCCCACCATCAAAGATTAATTTGAGGTTCTTATCGTTGATGCTTAATTTTCCGTCGAAATTTTTCTTCTCAAAAGTTCCATCAATTTTAACATTCCTGTACCTGTAGTTATTGAAATCGACATATTCAATGTCTCCACTAAGCTTTTCGGTTAACTCTTTCAACTCGGTTCCACGTCCCTTAACATATAATGAAGAGGAGATTCGGCCTAAACTTTTTTCATCTAATAAATTTCCGATGTTGAAATCAAATGTCTTTACATTACCAGTGTAAGATGGAACATCATTTTTATCAATTTTCATGTTCACATCAGAAACAATTCTACCTAGTTTGGTTTTAAATTCTCCGTATGCAATAAAATCATTTTGGAAACCCGTAAAATTTCCATTGAAATTAATATTTCCAAACTTATTTACAATGCCTGGAATCATTGGTTTCTTACTTCCCGTTATCCCTGCAAGCACCTCATCAAGATCTTTTTTATTGGTACCTGCCATTTCGATATTCAGATCCATAAAAGTTTCTTTCCAATTTGGAAGTCCTTTTATAATAAAATCACCCTTAATGTGCGTGGCTTTGCCAGATCGAATTGAAAGTTTCTTAGCCCTCAAATTATTAACCAAGCCTGTAATTTGGCCATCTACATCAATTTCAATTTTCATTGAATTTAACTCTGGAGCAAAAAAAGCAACATCTTTGGAGGAAAGATGACTTTCTTTGAAAATTGCCTTCATCCGTACACTATCAACATAATGGTTAAAATCTCTATAGGTTTTAAACTTCATTTGATAGTAATCTGTTAAGCGGCTGTTTTCAGTTACCAGCAGCAATTTTTTCAACTCTATGGCATTGCTATCTATAGTGGTTTCGGCAGTTAAGTTTTTTAAATAAAAACCGCTTGTTTCTTTTAGCGTTAAATTTTTGATATTGGTTTTAACCAAGTGGTTTTTGGTGTCGAGTCCTTCAAAAATTCCGCTCAATTCTTTAACATCAACATTATCAAAATTTACATTCTTACCTTGAACGGTATCTTTTGCAGCAAAATTTTTATATCTGAAGGCAAATTTGTTTAAAATTATCCTGCCGATATTGATATCGTATGGCTTACTTTTTGGTTTCTTTACAGTAGGTTTACCAGAATCAAAATAGTTAATAATGAAATCGAGATTAGAAGACTTATCTTTGAAATCCTTTAGGAAAAATTGACCATTATTAATTTGGATGGTATTGATATCTATAATCTTCTTATCAATTGATAGCAGATTAATATCAACCATGAACTCTGGAGTACTCAATAAAGTATCCTTTTGAAGATCGAGCACCAATAATTCTTCCAAAACAACTGATTTGAAAGGTTTGATGTAAAGGCTTTTAATTGATACCGTAGTGTTAAGCTCTTTAGACAAATATGCGGCTGCTTTTTGGGCAACGAAAGTTTGAACAGGCTTAAACTGTAGTGAAAAAATAATAAGCGCCAGCAGCAAAATTATTGATGCAATTACCCAAAGGAGTATTTTAAATAGTTTTTTAATAATTTTGCAGCTTAAAATTAAATAATTTGTCTGTTATACTTGCTATCGAATCTTCTTGCGATGATACTTCAGTCGCTATATGTAACAACGGCAAAATTACGGCCAATGTTATTGCAAACCAAACAATTCATGAAAATTATGGTGGTGTAATCCCTGAATTAGCATCTAGGGTACATCAACAAAATATTGTGCCTACCATTGAGCAAGCTTTAAAAAATGCACAGGTTACAAAACAGGACATAAGTGCGGTTGCATTTACACAAGGTCCTGGTCTTTTAGGTTCACTTTTGGTTGGCGTTTCCTTTGCCAAATCGTTTGCATTGGGTTTAAATATACCCTTAATTTCTGTCAATCACATGCATGCTCACATATTGGCGCATTTCATTGATGATCCTAAACCCGAATTTCCATTTTTATGTTTAACCGTTTCCGGTGGACATACACAAATTGTATTGGTTAAAGGATATTTCGATATGGAAATTGTAGGCGAAACATTAGATGACGCCGCTGGCGAAGCCTTTGATAAAACAGCTAAAATCTTAGCTTTACCATATCCAGGCGGACCATTGATTGATAAACATGCTAAAAACGGAAATCCAAAAGCATACAAATTTGCTGAGCCTCAAATTGCTGATTTAAATTTTAGCTTTAGTGGTTTTAAAACTTCCATTCTATATTTTATTAGAAAGCAGGAAGTAGAAAATCCTAACTTTATTGCAGAAAATTTAGATGATATTTGTGCCTCAGTTCAGCATAGTATTGTACAAATATTATTGAATAAACTTAGGAAGGCGGCAAAGCAGTTTAATATTAACCAAATTGCAATTGCTGGTGGCGTATCTGCAAACTCTGGATTAAGAAATGGTTTGCAGGAAACAGCAGATGAATTAGGTTGGAAAATCTATATTCCTGCATTTCAGTACTGTACAGACAATGCTGGAATGATCGCGATTGCTGGATATCAGAAATTTTTAGCCAATGATTTTGTAGGACAAGAAGTTTCGCCAAAAGCGAGAATGGAATTTTAACAAACGAATTAACCTTGAATTTTTAATTTATAACTTTTTTCATGACCGGAGCATCATTAATATTTTGGATTGTTTGTGCAGTACCGCTTATTGGACTTTTATATTATTTAATCCGAAAAGATAAAAATAAATTAAGTGGGAGTTGGGGCGTAATTATTTTGGGTGCTTTGGTAATAGCAGCGCTCCTGGTAATTGTTTATGTAACTAAAGATTTTAATGCCATTTTTAGCCAAGGTTAAAGATTGCATTAAAAAAAATGCCTTTGTTAGTTTTGCTAACAAAGGCGTTTTTAGATTTTTATAATCCTGGATCTATTTTTCTTCTAATTTATCGCCAGTTACTTCGGCTTTAATTTTAATCTCCAGTTCTTCTGCCAATTCTGGATTATCGCTTAATAGTTGTTTCACAGCATCTCTTCCCTGGCCCAACTTAGTATCTCCGTACGAATACCAAGATCCTGCTTTTTTAATGATTCCGAAATCAACCCCTAAATCTACAATCTCGCCATTTTTCGAGATGCCTTCTCCAAACATCACATCAAATTCGGCAATACGGAAAGGAGGCGCAACTTTATTTTTAACAATTTTAACTTTAACGCGGTTACCTGAAACCTCATCAGAATCTTTAATTTGCGAAATACGACGGATATCTAAACGAACAGATGCATAAAATTTTAATGCATTACCTCCAGTTGTAGTTTCCGGGTTGCCGAACATTACACCAATTTTATCACGCAGCTGGTTGATGAAAATACAGCAACATCCCGTTTTAGATATTGTTCCTGTCAGCTTACGTAATGCCTGACTCATTAAACGGGCATGCAAACCCATTTTACTGTCGCCCATTTCGCCTTCAATTTCACTTTTAGGAACCAATGCGGCAACAGAGTCAATTACAATTACGTCAATTGCGCCAGAGCGAATTAAATTATCAGCAATCTCCAATGCTTGTTCACCATTATCTGGTTGAGAAATTAAAAGATTGTCGGTATCAACCCCTAATTTTTTAGCATAAAACTGATCGAAAGCATGTTCTGCATCAATAAATGCAGCTATACCACCTTTTTTCTGTGCTTCTGCAATGATGTGAGTAGCTAAAGTTGTTTTACCTGAAGATTCAGGACCATAAATTTCGATTACTCTTCCTTTTGGAATACCACCAATACCCAAAGCAATATCTAAACTGATAGATCCTGTTGATATAAAATCTATAGGTTCAATAGCGGTATCGCCAAGTTTCATTATGGTACCTTTACCATAAGATTTTTCTAATTTATCTAATGTTAGCTGTAGAGCTTTTAATTTGTCAGGATTTGCGCTTGCCATTTTCTTGTGATTTGATTTCGTAAATATAATTGAATTGTGAGCTAATATGCTTGTAATGTTTATAACTAATTTACTAAAATATTTAGCTAAGTTAAATCTTTTTTAGCTAATGTCAATAGTATTTTAAAAATATTTTAAGCTTCGTGTTTTTCACGCTTATTTGTTGCAGTCAATTTTTCAAAATACCTGCACATGTAAGTAATTTCACAAACATCACATTTTGGACTTCGAGCCACGCAAACATAACGTCCATGCAGAATTAGCCAATGGTGCGCAATATGAATATCATGTTTTGGAAGATTTTTTACCAAATCCCTTTCCACCGCTAAAGGCGTTTTGCCATTGGTTAATCCTAGTCTGTTCGCCACTCGAAAAACATGCGTATCAACAGCCATTGCTGGTGCATTGTAAATAACCGATGCGATCACATTTGCCGTTTTACGCCCTACTCCAGGCATTTTCTGTAAATCATCAATGCCTGATGGAACAATATCATTAAATTCATTTACCAATATTTGAGCCATGCCCACGAGATGTTTGGCTTTATTGTTTGGGTAGCTAATGCTTCTGATGTAATCAAAAACTATATCCGGGGTAGCTTCTGAAAGAGATTTCGCATTCGGAAAGCGCTGAAAAAGTGCGGGGGTAACCATATTTACTCTTTTATCGGTGCATTGGGCAGAAAGAATTACCGCAACCAAAAGTTGATAGGGGTTGTGGTAATGCAATTCTGTTTCCGCATCGGGCTGCTTAGCCGAAAAGTGTTCTACAAAAAGTTTATAACGTTCTTTTTTTAGCATCGGCAAATATATGTTTTAGATTAATATGGTTTTATAAAACAGGAGAAATTCTGCCGATGAAAGGCATTTCAATTATCTCGAAACTATTGCTAGGTATATGATCAGATATGTATGTAATGTAAAATAGAAAATAATCGGCAACGTATCTGTATTTCGCTATTAAAACGTTGACTTAATTGCAAATTCTAAATCATTCAAAAAATTCAGATTAAAATTTTAATGCATCACTACATATTTTTCTTTGATCGCCGCATCCTGAACAACTGGTTTAGAAGCATTACTTTTAATCAACCAAAAAGCAAAGCCTGCACCAATTAGAGCCATCGCAGCGCCAACATAAGCGGGAGAAGTGTAATCGAAACCATAAACCAATGGTAGTCCGCCAAAAAAGGCACCCAATGCATTGCCAATGTTAAAACTGGCCTGACTTGCTGATGCAGCCAGCATTTCAGAACCTTTGGCTGATTGAATCATTAACATTTGGATCGGTGCGGCCAAAGCAAATGAAACTGCCCCTGTAATAAACGTCATAATTAAAGCCAAGGGTTGACTGAAAGATACAAAATGAACGATGGTTAAAGTTACCACCATAGCCAAAAGCAAAGATGCTGATGCTTTTGCTGGCGAAAATTTATCGGCCAATATCCCACCAATGTAATTACCAACCAACATTCCAAAACCAGCGAGCATTAATATGTAAGTTACAGCATCTGCCGAAAAACCGGCAACTTCTGTCATGAGTGGAGCAATATAGCTGTACCAGGTAAATAGGCCACCTGTACCAATTGAAATCATGAATATGATAATCCAGGCTTCTCTTTTCTTAAAAAAACTTAATTCAGATTTCAAGTCGCGGTTTTTGGTAGCTTCGAGCGCAGGCAACCAAAGTTTTAAACTTAATAGCGTAACCAAACCCACAAAAACAACCACTGCAAAAGAAATTCGCCACGAAAAATTGTGACCAATAAAAGTACCTAGCGGCACTCCAAGAATGTTGGCGATGGTTAATCCCATAAACATTAGTGAAACCGCTTGTGCAGCTTTGCCTTTCTCAGCAATGCGGCTGGCTACAACAGAGCCAACACCGAAAAATGCGCCATGTGGTAATCCGGAAAGTAAACGAGCAATAAATAAGGTATTAAATGTTGGCGCAAAAGCAGAGAATGCATTGAAAACGGTGAACATTACCATTAAAGCAATTAATATTTTCTTTGGTGGATATTTACCAGCAATCATAATTAATAAGGGGGCACCAATAACCACACCTAATGCATAAGCAGATATTAAATATCCTGCTTGAGGAATGGTTACAGCTAAATCTTTTGCGATATCCGGGAGTAGGCCCATCATAACAAATTCTGTTATTCCGATACCTAAGCCACCTAGAGTAAGTGGAAGTAAGTTCTTATTCATGCCTTGCTTAGTGTTAAAATTACACTATGTAAAGGTATGCGTTTTTATCTAAAATATTGTGGAAATCATTTAGATGATGGCAAAAGAATGATAAATAAGCATTGGCTATTTTAAATAAATATAAAGCATCGTTTTGAGAAGAAGATGTTAAAAACACTTAAAACTGTGATGGGTATTATTTGAAAAAAGATTAAAGACCACTCTCCAATAGGTCTATTATTTAAAGCAACCCCAACTCATTGCACTTGGACTGTGCGAGTAATCAAGTGCAGTGTGCCACAGATCATAATTTGAAGCACTACTTGGGCCCGACACCCATACTTGTAAGGTTTGCCCACATAAATCGGTAAAGGTGAAGCACATCTGCCTTCTAAATAATGCAATATTCTTATTTTCTTTTAACGATACTTTAATCTCGTTTGATGTTGTAATTTCTGATATCAATGATGATACTGGCGTTGATTTAATGTGGCTCATATTGGCTGCGTAAGTACTGGTTCCAGTAAATATTAAAACCAAGGCAATTAGTAAATTTTTCATGTTATTAAATTTTAGGTAAATAAAAATGTTTCAGTCATAAATTGGAGAATGGTCCTGAAAACTAACTTCATTCCTAAATTAATACTAAAGTTTTACGGCTATGATAGCCGAATTATATTCGCTTATTTTAACTTGATACACGTAGGCAGATAGACGATGTTTGATATTTAGTGTTGGAGTTTTGATAGTAAGAAATCACGATCAATGATGCTTTCTCTTTAAACAACACTAGGAATAGTATAGCTGATTTTAATAGTATGCCTTAAATGGAATAAGCTCATAAAAAGCAAATAAAAAAAGCTGCCTTATTTTAAAGCAGCTTTTTGGCAAATGTAGAATTTACTTAGATCTGCTATATGCTAAAATCTTATTGATGGTTTCATCTTGTGGATTTTTAGCCAGGCGATCTAACTTACTTTTGATTTGATCGTAAAATAAGTCGATTTCTGCATCAGATTCATTATCAGTTTTTGGCTGAAACATACTGTTGGTAGGTAAATTTACATTAGTTTTTGATGTAGAGGTTTTTGTCATAAGCAACTAAATTGTTATAAGTTTTATAAACTTAACGATAGTTCAGATGCTTTATTTCAAACCCTAAAATATTTAATGTAACTTTTTTATTACCCTTTGTAGGTCATCTCTTTTGTCTTGAGCATCTTGCGCAGGTTGCTTAATGCATACCGCATACGGCCCAGGGCAGTATTAATGCTCACATCAGTTAAATCGGCAATTTCCTTAAAACTCAAATCAGCGTAATGGCGCATCAGAAGTACTTCTTTTTGCTCATCAGGCAACAAATGAATCATTTCCTTAAGGTCTTTATGGGTTTGATCTCTCAACATCCTATCCTCTGCGCTTTCATCATAAAAGTGTAGCATATTGAATACATCCATCCCATCAGAACTCGTTATGATCGGAGTTCTTTTTTCTTTTCGAAAATAATCGATAACTAAATTATGCGCAATACGCATCACCCAAGGTAAGAACTTGCCCTCCTCATTATATCGCCCTGAACGAAGCGTATTAATTACTTTTATAAAAGCATCCTGAAAAATATCTTCTGCCAAGTATTGGTCTTTTACCAATAAGTAGATAGAAGTATAAATTTTACTTTTGTGCCTTCGTAAAAGTTCTTGCAGCCCATTCTCATCTCCTGTAATATATAACTTTACAAGGTCCTGATCACTATATGATTGTAAATTCATAGGTTTACCTACACTAAATCCCGTACTGTTTGCTAAAAATTAATTTGTAGATGTTTAATTTCTATAGCTTCTCTCCTATGTTTTTTGATTATGTTAGTTTGGTTCTGAGGTTGTTAATATTCAAAGAAAGTTATTTTTTTATCAAAAAACAAAAAATAAAATGTTAAAAAATAAATTAACCGTCCCAGTACCCTATTTTTGTATGTTTTAAAAACCCAATAGTTTTAATCGGGTTATATTTAAAATCTTAACAATACATGAGCAAAAAAGAAGCCGAAAAAGATCCGCATAAAAATATTATCATAAAAGGTGCTCGTGTGCACAACTTAAAAAACATCGATGTTGCCATTCCAAAAAATAAATTGGTAGTAGTAACGGGAATGTCGGGTTCTGGAAAATCTTCTCTGGCTTTTGATACTTTATATGCTGAAGGACAACGTCGATATGTTGAGAGTTTATCATCATATGCACGCCAGTTTATGGGTAGGATGAATAAGCCTGATGTAGATTACATAAAGGGAATTGCTCCTGCAATAGCCATTGAACAGAAAGTTATTACTTCAAATCCTAGATCAACAGTTGGTACTTCTACAGAGATTTATGATTACCTAAAGCTTCTATTTTCTAGAATTGGAAAAACCATTTCTCCAGTTTCTGGCAAGGAAGTAAAAAAAGATTCAGTTACAACTGTGGTTGATTATGTAAATGCCTTGCCGGAAGACACCACTGTAACTATTTTTTGCCCATTATACCCACACAATAACCGCACAATAAAAGAAGAGCTTGCCATTTTATTACAAAAAGGATTTTTAAGGGTTTTAATAGAAAATAAAGTTTTAAAAATAGAATCTGTTTTAGATGATGCCGATTTTAAGGATGCCGAATTAACAGATGACAAAACGGTTCAGATTTTAATTGATAGAATTGTAACCAACAAAGAAGAAGAAACATTAAGCCGATTGGCTGATTCAGTTCAAACCGCATTTTTTGAAGGCAAGGGCGATTGTTATGTTGAAGCAGAAGGCAAGACAAAACATTTTAGTGATCGTTTTGAGCTAGATGGAATAAAATTCGAAGAGCCCACGCCCAATTTCTTTTCTTTTAATAATCCTTATGGTGCCTGTAAACGTTGCGAAGGTTATGGAAATGTAATTGGTATTGATGAGGATTTGGTTATTCCTGATAAAAGCAAAAGTGTTTTTGATAATGCCATTGCGCCTTGGAGAGGAGAGAAGATGGGGGTTTGGTTGCAAAACTTTGTTAAGGCATCGCCAAAATTCGATTTTCCAATTCACCGTCCGTTCAGTCAGTTAACAGAAATAGAGCAACAGTTGCTTTGGAAAGGCAATAAATATTTTGCCGGTTTAGATACTTTTTTCAAGGAACTGGAAGAGCAAACCTATAAAATTCAGTATAGGGTAATGTTATCTCGTTATCGCGGTAAAACCACTTGTCCTGAATGTAAAGGATCGCGATTGCGTAAAGATGCATCATATGTTAAAATAGCAGAAAAATCAATAATTGATGTAGTGCTAATGCCTTTGGCAAAAGCCTTGGTTTTCTTTAACGAATTAAAATTAAATGCAACTGATGCTAAAGTTGCCAAGCGCTTATTGGCAGAAATAGATAACCGGTTTCTTTATTTGAATAACGTTGGTTTGGGTTATTTAACACTCAATCGCCTATCCAATACCTTATCTGGAGGTGAATCACAGCGTATTAACTTGGCAACCTCTTTAGGAAGTAGTTTGGTTGGTTCTATTTATGTTTTGGATGAACCCAGTATTGGATTGCATCCGCGTGATACCAACAAATTGATTGAAGTATTAATTTCTTTAAGAAATGTAGGCAATACCGTATTAGTGGTGGAGCATGAAGAAGAAATGATGCGGGCAGCTGATTACATTATCGATATTGGTCCGGAAGCTGGAACACATGGTGGTAATTTGGTTTTTAGCGGAAATTATGAGGAAATTTTAAAAGATAAAAACAGTTTAACAGGAAGGTATTTATCAGGAATAGAAAAAATTGCTATACCCGAAAAGCGCAGAAAATGGAAGGATCATATTCTGATTAAAGGTGCTCGCGAAAATAACCTTCAAAATGTCGATGTTAAATTTCCTTTAGGTGTTTTTACTGCCGTAAGTGGAGTTTCTGGTTCTGGTAAAACAAGTTTGGTTAAAAAGATTTTATATCCTGCTTTACAAAAGGCCATTGGTAATTATGCCGGCGAACAAACTGGTGCTTACGATGGCATTTTTGGTAATTATGATTTAATCAGCGCCGTCGAAATGGTCGATCAAAATCCAATTGGCCGTTCCAGTCGCTCCAATCCTGTAACCTATGTAAAGGCCTGGGATGATATTCGTGCTTTATTTTCTGGATTAGCTTCGGCCAAAGCAGCGGGATTAAAACCAGCTGCCTTTTCGTTTAATGTAGAAGGTGGGCGTTGCGATGTTTGCCAGGGCGAGGGAGAAGTTAAAATTGAAATGCAATTCATGGCCGATATTTATTTGCCATGTGAAGCCTGTGGAGGTAAACGCTTTAAACAACAGGTTTTAGATGTAACGTATAAAGAGAAAAACGTTTCTGAAATATTGGACATGACTATTGATGAAGCAGTTGATTTCTTTAAAGACGAGCAAAAAATCCTAAATAAATTAAATCCATTGGTTGATGTTGGATTGGGTTACGTTCATCTTGGTCAATCATCAAATACATTATCAGGAGGAGAGGCGCAACGTATAAAGTTAGCTTCATTCTTGATTAAAGGGAATAATGCAAGTAAAACACTCTTTATTTTTGATGAACCTACAACTGGTTTACACTTTCACGATATCAAAAAATTATTAAAAGCACTGAATACATTAATTGAGCAGGGAAATACCATTTTGGTGATTGAGCACAATATGGATATGATTAAATGTGCCGATTGGGTAATTGATATTGGTCCTGAAGGTGGCGACGGAGGCGGTAAAGTCGTTTTTGAAGGTATACCTGAAGATTTAATCAAAGAGAAAATTTCTTATACCGGAAAATATTTAGCATCGCATTTGAATTTAAATCCATAATTTCGGCAATGCTTTTTCTAACGTTTTTTATAGGCATCATTCTCAATGCCATGGGGTACATTCCTCCTGGCAATATTAACCTTACTGTAGCGCAGCTTGCCATAAATAAAGGCATGCGCCAAGTGTGGTATTTCATCATTTCTTTCTCATGCGTAGAAGTATTTTTTACGTTTGGTATGATGCGTTTTGCCCGTTGGGCTATGAGCGACATAAATCCGAATGAGGCCGTAAGCGAAGTAAGATTAGGAACACTGGTTGATAGCTTCATGATTTTAATGTTCATTACGATGGGTACAATTACTTGGATCAATCGTAAGAAGGCGCCTAAAACCAGTAGTAAAAAGGATGATAAGCGTAGTGGCAGCGTACTTTATGGATTAATACTTGGGGTTTTAAACCCGGTACAAATTCCATTCTGGTTATTTTTTGGTAATTATGTTATTCTACACGAGTGGATTGAAACAGACTATCTTTCGTTAGTTGTTTTTAGTCTTGGTTCTGGCGTTGGTTCGGCGCTAGCGCTATATGTTTATGCACATTTTGCTACTTTTATTCAAGAGAAGTTCGCATTAAGCAGCTTGATTATTAATAAATCAATAGCAATTTTTTTATATGTTTTAGCGGCATATTTAATTATAAAGCAATTGGTGATTTTGTTGTAGAATATATAGCTTATTATAAAGCCGCAGATTATTAATCTGCGGCTTTTCTATTTTAAGAAACCAGATTTACTTTAAAAACTCTACATTCCAAATCTTCTCGGCTTTTCTGCCAATTAACCAAAACGATGCAGCAAGAACAGAAAAGAAAAGTGCTTTGTGCCAGCTATCCCAAAAGTATTCAAAATAGCGAGTGTAAAGGTTAATGAACAGAAAAGTGATCCCAAATTCACGGGCAATATCATCATGATATTTTAATCCGAATAAAGTGCTTACTATACAAACTGTAGCCGAAATGAGTGCCCAATAAAATAGGCTTAACTGCCTAACAGAATACCATTCTTCTAAGCTGGCAAAATTTCCAAAAACAGATAAAGCCCACAGTGAAATGAATAAATAAACCATACCGGCTATGTAAGTTACCTGAAAAAAATGTTGTGTTTTTGGAAGGGCTTTCATAATAAATGACGCTGCGGTTAAAACTGCACCAAAAACAACAAAGCGCAAAGGATAATTCATTCCTAAAAAATAGTAATTCCATCGACTTAAATAGCCGGTTTCTGTTCCGAACCATGCGCCTAAAGATATCAATGCGAAAACCCAGATCAGCCGTGAATTAAAAATATACCCTAATGCACCGTAAATAAAAACAGATATCAGGATAAGGATTGAGAAATTGCCAGAGCCATTATCCATCGCTTTTCCGAAGTAAGCAATGGCATTTGCAGTAAGTAATATTGCGGAGAATACAATGGCCTCATTGCTAAATTTTAAGTGTGCCACTTTCTTTTTTCTTCGGAAACCTAGAATATAGAGCCATGCTGCCAAACCTCCAGAAACAATTGCAATAACTATGTTAGGCGTATTATAAACTCGCTTAAGATAGTTTAGGATAGAATTATCAATTAAAAGCGAACCAAGTGCGATAAATCCACAGGCCAGCGCAACCCAAAATGCATATTGAGCCAGGCGTAACCAATCGAAATTTTTAGCTTCATAGCTTTTTCGAAGTTTGCCGCCGGTTTCTTCCGTAATTAAGCCGCTGGTTTGCCACTGCTCAATCATATCATCAAGAAATTCACTCTTTTCTCTATCTACTTTCATAGGTTTGGTTATGTACGAATATAGAAAAAAGTCTGTAGTATAGAGTCGGAAGTCTGATTAGGAAATTATTATATTAAAAACAGACTATTAAGTTCAAGACTTTAGATTACTTCTTTAATCTTTTTATTATTTCCAACAATCCAAATTACATCACCACTATCAAAAATAAAATCAGAAGAAGGATTTAAAATTCGCTCTGCACCACGTTCAATTCCCACAATTAATGCCTGAGCTTTTTCCCTGATGCCGGCATTCCTAATGCTTAATCCATAGACAGGCGATTCTGTGCTTACCACTACTTTCTGCAGCGTCATTTCCTTATCAGGGAAGGATTTTTCCTGCTCTGTATCAGGTAAATCGACTTCTAAAAGTGCTTTTACCGAGGCCAATTGATCATCAGCTCCAATAAGCAGCAAATTATCATTGGGATATAACCGCTCATCCCGTCCTGGGGTTGGAATATTATTTCGACCACGTTCGATTAAAGCGATATTTACACCGTATTTTTCTCTTATCATTAACTCCGCAAGTGTCTTTCCAACAACATCAGATTCTGGAGAAACCTTAATTTCAGTTAAGTGGGTATCCCATGGTAAAATGTCGGGCTTTTGGTTTTCCCTGGCATTTAAGTTCAACATAAAACGCTTTTCGAGTTTGTTATAAAAAGCCTGTAGTTTTCTAGAGAAAATAACCATTACCAAAACGATTAAACCCAATGCAATTCCGGCGGCAACCCAGGTATCAAAGAACTCATACATTAAAAAGCCGACGAAAAATATACCAAGCGCTATCCTGAACACTTCAATGGCAATCAGTGGGCCTCTGGTAAACTTTTTGTTCAACCATAGGTGGGAGTAGGCTGTTTTTTGTATTCTCCTAATGGATAGTGCCCATAAAAAGGGCGCCATTAAAATAAATGATGCAATTAAACTAATGATGGTAGACTTTAAACCGTTAACCACATTTTTGGCTATAAATGGCTGTACATAACGTGAAGCCAAAAAGATAACCGCAATTATAATAACAGAGTGAATAATGGTATTAAAGGCATAACTACGCAACAGGATTTTCCAGTCGCTTAAGGTGGTTATTCCAGCAGTACTGGAGCTGTATCTGGCTATTCCATCAATCCATTTTTTTGGCAATATTCTGTTTAAATAATTATAAAAAGGTTCGGATAGTTTAATAAGGTAAGGCGTTGTAAATGTTGTTATGGCTGATGCAGCTACTGCAATAGGGTATAGAAAATCGCTGGTTACTTTTAAGGTGAGCCCCAAAGTGGCAATGATAAAAGAAAATTCACCAATTTGTGCCAAACTCATTCCAGCTTGTACTGAAGTTTTTAAAGGTTGGCCAGATAATAATGCACCTAAGCTGGAACTTAAAAATTTACCCAAAATTGTAGCTAATGTTACAATTACGATTGGTAAAGCATAATCCACTAGAATTTTCGGGTCGATTAACATACCTACCGATACAAAGAAAACTGCAGCAAACAGATCCTTTACCGATTTTGTTAAATGCTCAATTTTTTCAGCCTGTGTGGTTTCTGCTAAAATAGAACCCATGATAAAAGCTCCCAAAGCAGGAGAAAATCCTACCTTAACTGCAAGTAAAACCATTATTAAGCATAATGCTAATGAAACTATGAGCATGGTTTCATCGTTCATTAATTTTCTGGTTGCCTTTAAAAAAGTAGGAATTAAAAATATTCCACCTAAAAACCAAAGCACCAAAAAGAAAGCAAGTTTTAATATAGAGATCAGCATTTCGCTTCCGGCAAATTGCTGACTAACCGCTAGGGTTGATAGTAAAACCAATAATAGAATTGCCACTAAATCTTCTACGATAAGTACACCGAAAACCAGACCCGCAAACTTTTTATGCTTTACTCCAAGCTCTTCAAAAGCCCTAATGATAATTGTTGTTGATGATACGGAAAGAATACCGCCGAGAAATATACTATCCATGGTTTTCCAACTCATTAATTTACCAGCAGCAAAACCAATTAGCAACATAAAAACAACTTCTACAACGGCGGTTATAGAAGCGGAGCCACCAACTTTTACCAATTTTTTAAAGCTGAATTCTAACCCTAAACTGAACAATAAGAATATTACCCCAATTTCGCCCCAAATGTTAATGCTTTTGGTGTCGGTTACCGATGGAAAAAAATCGAGGTGAGGGCCAACCAATAATCCGGCTAAGATATAGCCTAAAACTAAAGGTTGCTTTATTCTTTTAAATATGAGTGTGGTTATTCCTGCGGCGGCAAGAATTAATCCTAAATCGGCAATTAGATCTGGTAAATGCATTGATAATGATGGTAATGGGTAAAATAATTCCACAAGTTTTGCTGAACTTGATTGTTAAAATTGCAGCCAATAAGCTGCCAACGGCTTACCAAAAAAAATGTTTTGGATAAAGCATTTTAAACGAACACCAATAATTATGCTTTAATATTTTTACTATCGTTTTCGAATTTATAAAGTTGTATTTCAGAAATACAGTAGAAAAAACTGAAAACAAAAAGAAGCTGGAAGAAATCTTTTGTGAAGTATTGGATACTAAATCTCTTTCAAAGCTCTCGCTTCCTAAATCATTTTCTGCAGATAATTTTAATAGTTTTCTGGCGGAAAAAAAACTATAAGTAGCCTTTTTATTTATGGCAGACTCAGTTCTTATTTGTGATGCGTTGCTCACAAAACAGTAGGGTATGCTTAAAAATAGAATGATGTAAAAAAGCCTCATTGCCGCTAATATAACGAATTTGAAGCTTTTTATAAGGAAGATTTTTTTTAATGGCTTGTTGATGATGCAAAAAATGCAAGTGTTGCTTCTTTGTCTTCTTGGAGTTGTATTGTCAAAGCATCCAATCCTGTAAATTTAACATCGTGCCTTAAAAACTTAAGGAAGTTCATTTTTATATCCTGACCGTAAATTTCCTGATTAAAATCGAAAATGTTCACTTCAATATTTCTGGTCATTCCGTTTATAGTTGGACGTTGACCAATGTAAGCCATGCCTCTAAAAGTTGAAAGTTCAAGGCTTAAGGTTGAAAGTTTTAGATCTTCATTTGAACCTTGATCTTCAAGTTTTTCGCTTTCTAAATTCATTTCGACAGTAACCGCATAAATTCCATCACCAGGAATAAGCTTGTAAGTTTCTTCTACAAATAGGTTTGCAGTTGGGAAACCAATGGTTCTGCCTATTTTATCGCCTTTAATTACCCTGCCAAAAATAGAAAATGGATAGCCTAAGTAATCCGCTGCCAAACCCACATCACCAGCTAAAAGAGCTTGGCGTATTTTGGTTGAACTTACTGCCACATCGTGAATATCCTGCTCTTTAATTTCTTCTACTGTAAAACCAAAATGTAAGCCAGCTGCCTTTAAATCAGCTAAATTTCCTGAACGATCTTTTCCAAAGCGATGATCGTAACCGATAATAATGTGTTTTGTGCCAATATTTTCTACCAGCGTATTCTTAATATATTCTTCGGGAATCTGGTTGGAAAAATCTCTTGTAAAGGGGGTAATAATTAAATGGTCTACACCTAAACTTTTTAAAATTTCTGCTTTCTCATTGATGGTATTAATCATCTTAAGATCTTGGTTTTCAGGATCGATGATCATTCTAGGGTGCGGGAAGAAGGTTAAGATTACACTTTCACCATTATCTGCCTTGGCCTTGGCAACCAATTGTTTAATTATTTTTTGATGTCCGAAATGTACACCATCAAAAGTACCTATGGTGACAATGGCGTTATCTAATTTCTTAAACTCGGAAAGGTTATTATATATTTTCAAGGGTAATTTTTATATTATTGGGTTTTGCAGGAGGGATGGAAGCGTTATCACCCGATTTAATCATTGTTGTTTATTATTTTGAAGGCATGCTTGCTTGTTTCTTAGGTTTCATCGGTAATTTAGCGTACAGCCCGACCTCTTGTGTAGCTTGCGGGCATGCCCAAATTTTTATTTAAATTGTTAATGCAAAGCATGACGTTTAACTACGCCGCCTTTTAAATCGGCAATTTGTTGTTGAATAACAAAAGCATCAGCATCAATTTGCCTAATGGCTGATTGCAGTTTGCTCATCTCCAGTTTTGTAACCACGGTAAAAATAATATCGAGATCCTTTTTTTCACCATAGCCACCTTCACCTTTGTAAATGGTAACACCACGTTTCATATCGTTAATGATATATGCTTTAATTTCTTCCTGATTTTCGGAAATAATGGTAACACCAGTGTATTGCTCCAAACCATTCACAATGAAATCGATGGTGCTGGAAGCAGAAAGGTAGGTTAAAATTGCGTACAAGGCAGTTTCGATGTTTAGAAAATAGGCGGCAAAAGCAAAGATGATAATATTTAAAATCAGGATGATATTGCCCACTGTTAAAATGCTATTTTTACTGATGTATAGTGCCAATACCTCTGTACCATCAATTACGCAACCACCTCTCATAGCTAAACCAATTCCACCACCTAAAAACAAACCGCCAAAAAATGCAATCAATAATTTATCGTGTGTAATAGGCTGAAAGGGAACAAAAATGAGCGCTACGGCTAAAGTTGCAATAGCTATTGCTGTTTTAATGGCAAAGCCTTTGCCTATTTGTTTATATCCTAAAATTACAAATGGGATGTTAATAATGGCAATCAGGTATGATAAATTCCACTTGGTTAAAGTACTTACGAGGAGTGAAATCCCAGTAACTCCACCGTCGATAAATTCGTTTGGCATTAAAAAGCTCTTCAATCCAAAACAGGCTGAAGTTACACCCGCAATGATTAGAAAAAATTCTTTTACAAATCGAGTGTTTCGGTTTTTAATGTTGTTCATAGTTGAGGTTCGGATTTAGACTCTTCCTTCTTACTGCGAATATAGTTAACGAGTTCTAAAACCTCAAACGAATTGGAAAGCAAAAAGTTTCCGCTTCGGGTACGTGTAAGTTTTGATAAATAAGCCCCATTATTTAATTGTTTACCGAAATCGGAAACGAGTGAACGAATGTAAGTGCCTTTACTACACACAATTCTAAAATCAATTTCGGGTAATTCGATTCTGGTAATTTCGAACTCTGGAACACTAACAAACCGTTTTCGCAATTCAACTTCTTCGCCTAACCTTGCTTTAACGTACAAACGTTCGCCATTAACCTTTACAGCTGAATGTGCTGGCGGATATTGTTCTATATCGCCAATAAATGGCTTACAGGAAGCATAAATTTCTTCATTGGTAATTTTGCTGATATCGAAAGTTTTATCAATTTTAGTCTCCATATCGAAAGATGGAGTAGTGGCGCCCAAAATCATGGTGCCTGTATATTCTTTTTCTTCTGCTTGAAAAGTATCAATTTGCTTAGTAAGCTTGCCAGTGCAAATGATCAATAATCCAGTTGCCAATGGATCTAATGTACCAGCATGACCAACTTTAAGTTTTAAGGGTTTTAAAGAGTTTCGGATTTTACCCACCACATCAAAAGAAGTCCACTTGTATGGTTTATTAATTAACAGCAGTTCGCCTTCGGCAAAATTAAAATCTTTAAACTTTGAATTTTCTGTACTCACAAATCTTTTTTCCGCAAAGATACAGATTAAATTATTTGTAAGTTATGGCCTGTCATCAATAGGATGATGATGATTAAACCTGCAACAATTCTATACCAGCCAAACATTTTGAAACCATGTTTATTTAAGTAGCCAATAAAACTTTTTATTGCCAACAAAGCCACAATAAATGCCACTACATTTCCAATAATTAACAAATTTGTTTGTTCGGGTGTAATGGTGTGACCATCTTTATAAAAATCTAAAAGTTTTTTTCCAGTAGCGGCAAACATAGTTGGCACAGCCAAAAAGAATGAAAATTCTGCAGCCAATTTTCTGCTTAATTTCTGAGTCATACCACCCACAATTGTAGCTCCAGATCGTGAAACTCCAGGAATCATCGCAATACATTGAAAGAAACCAATTTTTAAGGCGGTGAGATATGAAATCTGTTCTTCTTCATTAATGGTTGGTTTATCAAACCATTTATCAACAAAAAGCAAAATGATACCGCCTACCAATAATGATATTCCAACTGCCATTGGGCTTTCTAATAGCTCATCGATTTTTTTACTCAGCAAAAGGCCAAAAACAGCTGCAGGAATAAATGCAACTATCAGTTTAAAATAGAAGTTTATTGATTTAAAGAAGCGTTTAAAATATAAAACCACAACCGATAAAATTGCCCCTAGCTGAATGGCTACAGTAAATAGTTTCACGAAGGGATCACTGGCAATGCCCATGAATGAAGAGCCGATAATCATGTGTCCGGTACTTGAAACGGGTAAAAATTCAGTTAATCCTTCAATGATGGCTAGGATAATGGCTTGAAAATAGTTCATAGATATAAATGGCGTAGAAACATAGAAAACGCCTAATTTAAGTTAAGCGTTTTCTATATCGGATTCCGTTATGGAAAATTTACTTTTTTAAAATGGCGTATATTCCAAATGCAAAGCCGAATAATACCACTAATGGTGCCAACAAGGTTCTTCTGAAATCATAAATATCGCCGGTTGTTCCCATCATTAAGATAAAACCAAGGGCAACAATAGCCATGCTAATCAACAATAATTGATAGTTTTTTTTAGTAAATACCAATTCGCTTTTAACGTCCTTAACAATTGGAACGGTCTTTTTTTCTAATGCCATTATCTGTAAAGATTATAAGATTTTAAACGTAAATATCTGCTTACTGCAAACCATGTACTAATGCCTGTAATAAATATCCCGATGATTACCAAAGCCACAAATACAAAACCAAATTCTTTGTAATTGTTTAAGATGATAATTTCAGGAACTTCTTTACGGGCATAAATTAATGTAGCTAACAGGATAATAATTGCAATAAAAGCTGCAATTAAACCGTGTAATGCCGCAAATAATAAGAAAGGACGTCTGATAAAATTTTTCGTTGCACCAACCAGCTGCATACTTTTAATTAAAAATCTTTGAGAATAAATTGCCAGGCGTATAGTATTGTTAATCAGTGCAATAGAAATTATTAACAATAATGCCGCAAAAGCAAGAATAATTAATCCGATGGTGTTTATATTTTTATTTACCATATCGATCAGCGAGCTTTGGTAAACTACCTCTTTAACAACAGGGTTTTTAGAAATCGCAACTTTTAATGCGTCAATACTTTTATTATTTGCATATTCTGCTTTTAAATACACATCGAAAGTTGAAGTTAACGGGTTATAGCCTAAAAAGTTAACAAAATCTTCTCCTAAATCTTGAGTCAGGTTTCTAGCCGCCAACTCTTTGTTAACATATTGAGTTTGTTTTACTGCCCGGTTTAAATTCAACTCTTTTTGGAAAGCCAAAACGTCAGTTTCTTTAGCACCTTCATCAACAATAATATTTAAAACGATATTTTCTTTAACGTAGTTCGATAGGTTTTTGGCATGTACAAGTACCAACCCAAGCAGCCCTAGCATTAATAAAACCAATGCAATACTGATAATCGTAGAGATATATACGGTTTTGGTTTTCTTAGATGCGTCACTTACTTCGAATTCTTCCATGTATTTTTACTTTTGTTTTTGCGAAAATATAAATTATACCTGATAAACACCAATATAATCAACATAAACGGCCATAGTGAAAATTTAGTTTTTTTAATAAATTAAAAATTTTTGGCTTTTTAATAGTGCGGTACGAAATTTGTTGAAACGGCGTTATCTTAATAACCCAATTAAAATTCAAATGAAAAAACAAATTACTCTGCTTAGTTTATTACTGGTATTTACCGCTGTGCTTTTTTCTTGTAAGAAAGACGATTCTTCAGTTAAAGCTCGTGTAACCGGAAGATGGAGCGTTACTAAAATAGATGTTTCTGGCTACACTACAGCCGATACCCAATCAGATCCTAGTAAAGTTAATGGTACAATTACCGGTTTAAGTGGCGATTATATGGATTTCAAAGCTGATAACGATGACCAGGTAGAATTGAGTATTAAGGGCAATAGAACAATTGGAACCTATATCGGAACTTATGCAAAAATAGGACAGGACGCGGTTGAAACAATAAACATGAGCTTTGCAGAAGGTAATTTTTATTGTATAGTTGATGTACTTACAAGCAACAAATTACAGATTACAGCAAAACTCGATAAAACAAATGTGGTTAAGGTTTTTTATTTAACGAGATAAAAATTTAAATAATAAATATTTATTTGCGCCATTGGTTATCATAATCAATGGCGCATTTTTTTAAGTCTTTCGTCATTGCGAGGCACGAAGCAATTTTTAAAGAAATAGTGGATTGCTTCGTGCCTCGCAATGACGATCTATCGAACAAACATGTAAATCCTAATTCAGTGAAAATCTGTGTTTCCATAGCGAAAATTATGTTTTACTAAACCCCTTAATTTCCGTAATTTCGCACCTTTAAAAATTTAATACTTGCAATGGATTACCAATTCAAAGAAATAGAACAAAAGTGGCAGAAATTTTGGGCCGATCATCAAACATTTAAAGCTGAAAGTAATTCTGAAAAACCAAAATACTATGTATTAGATATGTTCCCTTATCCATCGGGAGCAGGTTTACATGTTGGTCATCCACTGGGTTACATTGCATCAGATATTTTTTCGAGATACAAACGCCTTAAAGGCTTTAACGTTTTGCATCCAATGGGTTACGATTCATTTGGTTTACCTGCAGAACAATATGCTATTCAAACCGGTCAACACCCGGCAATTACAACCGATGCAAACATTGCAACTTATCGTCGCCAGTTAGACCAAATAGGTTTTTCTTTCGATTGGAGTCGTGAGGTGCGTACCAGCGAACCATCTTATTACAAGTGGACACAGTGGATTTTTATGCAATTGTTCAATTCGTGGTATAACATCGAAAACGATAGGGCAGAAGATATCACTACACTAATCGAAAAATTTAACGCTTCAGGCACAACCGATGTTAAAGCGGTTTGCGACGAAGATGTGAAATCTTTCTTGCCAAGCGATTGGGCAACTTTTACTGAAGAAGAAAAACAAATCGAGTTGTTGAAATACCGCATGACTTACCTTCGGGAAAGTACTGTAAACTGGTGCCCGGCTTTGGGAACGGTTTTAGCAAACGATGAGGTAAAAGATGGTTTTTCTGAACGTGGTGGTTTTCCTGTTGAGCAAAAGAAAATGATGCAATGGAGCATGAGAATCACGGCATATTCTGATAGATTATTGCAAGGTTTGGATACCATCGATTGGCCTGAACCGATTAAGGAAATGCAACGCAACTGGATTGGGAAAAGTGTTGGTGCATCTGTTAAGTTCAAAGTTGAAAGTTCAAAGTTGAAAGATGAATCTTCGGACTCCGGACTTCCGACTCCTGACTTTATCGAAGTTTTCACCACACGTGTTGATACCATTTTTGGCGTTTCCTATTTAGTGTTAGCACCAGAACATGAATGGGTTTCTGAATTAACCACGCCAGCGCAAAAACAAGATATTAAGAATTACATTGCTCAAACTAAAAAGAAATCGGAATTAGACCGCATGGCGGATACGAAAACCGTTTCAGGAGCTTTTACAGGTACTTATGTTATTAATCCCGTAAATGGCGAACGCGTTCAATTATGGATTGCCGACTACGTACTTGCGGGTTACGGTACAGGTGCGGTTATGGGTGTGCCGAGCGGCGACCAACGCGATTGGTTGTTCGCCACGCATTTCAACCTACCGATTATCCAAATTTTGGATGGCCAAAAAGATATTGAAACACAAGCCGACCCTACAAAAGAGGGAAAATACATCAATTCTGGTTTCATCAATGGTTTAACTTATAAAGAAGCTGTTCCATTCTTGAATAATTGGTTAGAAGAGAAAAAAGTTGGTAAAGCAAAGGTTAATTTCCGCCAACGTGATGCGATTTTTGGTCGCCAGCGTTATTGGGGAGAACCGATTCCAGTATATTTTAAAGATGGATTACCTTACTTAATCAACGAAGAGGAGTTGCCTTTAATTTTGCCTGAGATTGATAAATATTTACCAACTGAAACAGGAGAGCCACCTTTAGCGAGGGCTGAAGGATGGCAGCCAAAAGATGGTGACCATTACGAGTTAAGCACCATGCCGGGTTGGGCAGGTAGTAGCTGGTATTGGTACCGCTATATGGATGCAGAAAATAACGCAGATTTTGCTTCGAAAGAAGCTGTTGAATACTGGAAAGATGTTGATTTGTATATTGGTGGGTCTGAACATGCAACTGGTCATTTATTGTACAGCCGTTTCTGGAACAAATTTTTGAAAGATTTGGGTTATATCAAAGAAGAAGAACCTTTCAAAAAACTCATTAATCAAGGCATGATTCAGGGCAGAAGTAATTTTGTTTATAGGATTAATGATGCGGATGGCAAACCGACAAATACTTACGTTTCTGCCGGATTAAGAAAAGAATACAAAACTTCGGCATTACACGTTGATGTTAACATTGTAGAAAACGATACTTTAGATTTAAATAAATTCAAAGCCTGGAGAGAAGAATATGCAAACGCAGAATTCATTCTGGAAGGTGGAAAATACATCTGTGGTGTTGAGGTAGAAAAAATGTCGAAATCAAAATTCAATGTGGTTAATCCTGATGATTTGATTGAGCGTTATGGAGCCGATACGTTACGTATGTACGAAATGTTTTTAGGTCCGCTGGAACAAAGCAAACCCTGGAATACAAATGGTATTGAGGGCGTATTTAAGTTCTTGCGTAAATTCTGGAGGTTATTTCATAATGAAGCCTGGGAATTTAGCGTTTCTGATGCGGAACCAACCAAGGCAGAATTAAAGACCTTACATAAAATCATTAAAAAAGTACAAGATGATATTGAACGGTTTTCTTTCAATACTTCGGTTTCCAGTTTTATGATTGCGGTTAATGAGCTAACGGATTTGAAATGCAACAAACGCAGTATCTTGCAGGATATGGTGATTTTACTTTCATCTTATGCGCCACACATCTGCGAAGAACTTTGGGTTCAATTGGGTAACGGAGCTGGAAGTTTATCTTACACAGCATTTCCAACTTTCAATCCAGAACACCTGGTAGAAGATGAATTTGCTTATCCTGTTTCCATCAACGGAAAAATGAAAATGAATTTGAATTTGAGTTTAACATTGGCTCAGGCAGAGGCAGAGGCTATTTTGTTAGCAGATGAACAGTTCACTAAATATTTAGATGGGAAGTTGCCTAAGAAAATCATTTTCGTAAAAGGGAAGATTATTAATGTAGTGGTTTAAGTTTTTAAGCTGAAAGGTTAAAGACTAAAGCAGAAAGCTTTCTAACGATTTTTATAAAAAGAAACCCCGAGTTGAGAAAATCAATTCGGGGTTTTTTATGCTTTCCGTCATTGCGAGGCACGAAGCAATCTTCAACTATAGGGTTTTCATAGCGAGCGCATTAAGATTGCTTTCCTGAATGGTCGGGATAAACTGTGCCTCGCAATGACGACCGTTTATGCAAAGTTTATTATCAAAATTCTTTTATGCACTTCGTCCTGCTGAATTTAATTCATCTATTTGCAGTTAAGACCCTGAAATAAATTCAGGGTGACGACCATTCTTATTAAATCTATTAAAGGACTTTGCAATTTCATGGCCGCCTGGCTTCAGCCGTCGCATAAAAAACCCGGGTTGTAATTTTTACAACCCGGGTTTTTATCATTTGCAAAGAAGCTTTATCTTTTGAGCTTTAGTCTTTCAGCTAAAAGCTTACTTCGCCTTGTTTCTATTTCCACCAAATCTACGGTTGTTACTGGCATTACGAGGCTTACCGCTCATGTTTCCATCACCACCGCCTCTTTTGCCGCCACCACCACCTTTCGATTGCGCTTGTGGTTTACGTTTCACCTGGTTTTTTGCCAACATACTTTCCCAGGTTAAAGGGTAAGGATGGTTATCAACAACAGGCAACGTTATTTTAATCAGTTTCTGAATATCTAATAAATATTCGTTCTCCTCAGCATCACAGAATGAAATGGCAATACCATTTGCACCCGCACGGCCCGTACGACCAATCCTGTGCACATAAGATTCAGGGATATTCGGTAATTCGTAATTGAAAACGTGAGATAACTGGTCGATATCTATACCACGGGCAGCAATATCAGTAGCGACTAAAACACGAATTTTCCTGTCTTTAAAATCTGTTAAAGCTCTCTGACGGGCATTTTGTGATTTATTTCCGTGAATGGCAGCAGCCTTGATCCCAGCGTGTGCTAAATCCTTTACAATTCGATCTGCTCCATGTTTTGTACGGGTAAAAACCAAAGCCGTTTCAATCGCTTTATCTTCCAATAAGTGAATTAAAAGTTTCTTTTTATCTGGTTTATCTACAAAATAAATAGATTGGTTAATGGTTTCAGCCGTTGAAGAAACTGGTGTAACCTCCACTTTCGTAGGACTAGATAAAATAGTATTCGCTAGCTTTTGAATTTCATCAGGCATGGTTGCCGAGAAAAATAATGTCTGGCGTTTTGCTGGTAACTTAGCCACCACTCTTTTTACATCGTGGATAAAACCCATATCCAACATACGGTCGGCCTCATCTAAAACAAAAAGTTCGATGGTGTTTAAGCTAATGAAACCTTGGTTCATTAAATCTAATAAACGACCAGGTGTAGCCACTAAAATATCAACGCCTTTTCTTAGCGCTTCAACTTGTGAGTGTTGGTTTACACCACCAAAAATTACCAAACGGCGTAAATTTAAGTTACTTCCGTAAGCTTTAAAACTTTCTTCAATTTGGATGGCAAGCTCACGTGTTGGTGTTAAAACTAAAGCTTTTATGTTTTTTGTGGCTTTAGTATTGATGTGTTTTTCGTGCAACAATTGCAACATCGGGATAGCAAAAGCAGCAGTTTTACCCGTTCCTGTTTGTGCGCAACCTAATAAATCTTTTCCTTTTAAAATCGTTGGGATGGATTGCTCCTGTATTGGTGTAGGTTGTGTATAACCTTCTTTCTCAAGAGCCTTTAAAATTGGCTCAATGAGGTTTAATTCTTTGAATAACATGTATGTTTTTTTGTAATATTTATCGAAGAAGCTAGAACAATCAATTGTTGAAGGACTAACTTGCGGAGAGAATATGCCAATAGATTGACAAGCCCTTATTCCTGCTTCAGCGGCAAAGATACGAATAATATATGGAAGAGGGAAAAGGGAGAATATAAGAGGGGAAAATGGAAGATGGCAAATAAAAAATAGTAAATGGGGAATAGAGGTGAAATAGAAATATCGGAAATTCGATGCTAAAAAGTTGTGAGCCTTCTCCATCCTAAAATCCTTTAATCTTTAAAATCCTGGCACTACTTCTCTTCCTTAAATCTGCTAAAAAACAATAGCGCAATTAAACATAATCCAAAACCCACGATTCCATTAAGGCGGAGTCCGAAATCATTTCCAGGATCTTTACCGTAAATGGTGAGCATGGCAAAAATTGCAATTCCCAAAGTTTGCCCAAGTTTAACAAATAAATATTTTACCGCGAAAAACATGCCCTCGTGGTTTTCGCCAGTTTCAAGTGTATCTTTTTGAGCAATATCTGCTAAAATTGCGGTTGGTAAAATCCCTAACGCAGCCAACGGAAAAGAGGCTGATAAAACCAAAATATAAATTTGGGTATGCGGACCAAATGGCAATTTCCCTAAAAAGAAAATGGTTACAAATATTAAGCACAGTACACCAAATGCCAGCAGTACAAATGGTTTTTTACCAATTTTTGCCGAACCAAAATTTACCAAAGGATAAAATAACAAAGAAGCCATTACCATAGCGCCCATAAATTTCCCGCCTTCTGATTCTGGTAAGCCCAGAAGTACGGTACAAAAGAATAATAAGCCGCTAGAGATAATGCTTAAAGCCGTGTAAAAAGCAAAATCTGAAATAAGGTAATATTTAAAATTACTGTTTTTAAAAGTATTCTTAATTGCTGGCCATAGGGGAATATGGGTTGGTTTTGCCACAGAAAATTCTTTTTCGTTGATAAAGAAAATGGGTAGCAACATCACAATTCCTGATAAAATACACAAGCCCCAAATGGCAATTTGAACAGCCTCGCTACGGTTTGCAACCACAAAATTATTTTGTACTAAATCTGCAAAATTATTGGTGCAGGCTGATAAAATAATTCCAATAACAAAGCCAACTTGCTGATAGCTTGATAACTTCACTTTCTGCCTTGGCGTATTGGTCACTTCTGCCAATAAAGCATTATAAGGAATGATGTAGGTAGTTACAGAAACAAAAAACAAGCAGAGCGTAATGGTTAACCACCAGGCATTATGTAGGCTTTCTCCTTTTTGAATGGGATAAAAAACCAATGCACAGAAAATCATTGCAGGCACAATTGCCCATTTCATAAACGGCATCCGGCGGCCGTTTGGGTTTTTACTGGCATCACTTCTTGATGCAATAAAAGGATCGAAAATGGCATCAACTAATCGGCCTGATGCTGCAATAATGGAAAGAATATTAAATGCACCTAAAAAAACAAGTTGTGGTACTAAAGGTGGTAAGCCAGCATTGCTTGGTGGTAAATAGAAATAGGGAAGCATTACGATGATGATATTTGTCATCGTGCTCCAGCCAATCATGCCTGCTGCATAAGCAATTTCTTGTTTTAGTGAGAGTGTTTTATTCATTAATTATTTCAACGGTTATATTTTCTATTTGGAAAGCAATTTCCTGCCAAATCGGTTCCGAAAGTCCTGCTTTTCGTTTTATTCTGGCCAAAGAAAAATTGGCCTCCGTGTTCACTCCAATCAGGTTTATTTTACTCGGGATAACATAAATATTTAAGTTTGTTGCCGAGTAAAGTTGCGCTTGTTAAGGTAGCAAATTTGCCCATTAAACCCGACAGGAGCGAAATACTTTTTTTAGTTGTCGTAACTTCGAATATGCTGTCATTTTGAGGAACGAAGAATCTGCAAGAGATAAAACAGATTCTTCGTAGCTAAAAATGACAATAGTTTAAAAAAAAGATTATAGTCCCCAACATTTTTGGGGAGAACTATCGAAACCGATTAGCACTGCATTTGCTTTTAAAATATTTTAAATTATTTCTTATTGATCAATCTACCGATAAAATAAATGATTAAAAAACCCACAAAAATATACAATCCGTTTAGTGCTGCATTTGGATCGTCGGCATAAATGCTTAATGCAACGAATGTGTAAGCTGCAATAAATATTATTGGCAATATAGGATATAACGGAACTGTGTAAATGGTTTTTTTATCAAGATGTGCAGTTCTTTTTCGAAGAATAAAAATGGTTGCTGCCGAACTGGCCATGCTGATGCTTTCCAGAAAGATAGTATAGTTTAAAATCTTATCAAAAGTTTTCGCATAAAAAATAATCACAACTGCAACCACTGTAAAAATGGTTAAACTCCAGGTAATTACTTCGGTTTTTTTATTCATTTTACTGAATATTTTTGGTAAAGCGCCCTCTTCGCCCATGGCAAACATCGCCCTCGGATTGCTCAATAAATTCACATTTACGTAACCCATTACGGAAATAAAAATAATAACCGAAAACATATTATACCCTGCTGGGCCGAAAATTTTTGAGGCTAAAATGGCAGCAATGCTTTCTGCTGTTTTTAATTCCTCGAATCCAATTACTTTTACATAAACATAATTAAGGATGATGTATAACGCTACAATTATGGTTAAGCCTATGATTATGGAACGTGGAATTACCTGTTTAGCTTCCTTCACTTCTCCACCGAAATTAATGGTTTGGGCATAACCCGCATAAGAAAATGAAACAGCAATAAGGCATAAGCCTAATGCTTTTCCATAATCGGTCCAGCTGGGTAAAGCACCAATAGTTGTTTTAAATATTGGTGTGGTAGTTTGTGTTTGTTCGCCAAAAAATACTGCACAGATTAAAGTTAAAATAAGAACAATTTTTATAACTGTTAATACATTCTGGGTTTTGGAACTGGCTTTTAAGCCTAATAAATTAATCAGGTAGAAAACCAAAATGGTAGCTATAGCAATTACAACACGATAAGTTTCATTCTGCATTTCTGTTGGCAGAATAATTTTACTTAAATATTCTGCACCAATTATAGAAATAGCTGCAACCGATGCAGCACTTGAAATAAGTACAATGCAATTAATGGCAAAGGCAACCGATGGATGATAAGCCTTGGAGAAAATTTTGTAATAACCACCTGTAACCGGATAACGTGAGCCAATTTCGGCATAAGTTAAAGCGCCACAAAAAGCTACAAAACCACCAATAAACCAGGCCATATAAAATAATTCTGGGATTTGGGCTTTTGCAGCCACATTTACCGGCGTACGGAATATGCCCATTCCAATTACCAAACTGACCACAATCATGGATAAATCGAAGAGCGAAAGTTGCTTTTTCTGTTGCATTAAGGGAATAATAAATTGATGGGTTGAAGATAAGGAAATTATGGATGCCGTTTGGTGAAGATGTAAAATGGGAAATGCGGAATGGGTTGCAGTTTCTCCATCATCCATTTTACCTTTTACATTTTACATATCCTTTTTGTTGAAATTTTCTTTTGCTAGCCTCGCAGAATAAATCTATTATTGTATAATAATTTTTGCTATTCGAGATTTGCGAAACCAAACAACTGTTTCTTCAAAAAATTTCAATATCAAATCATCCCTAAATACTTGTCATGTTGAATGTTAAAGCTCACTCCGAACATCCCTCGGTATGGCTGCTTTGTGTTAAATGCAAAGCTCAATCGACCTGACAACAAATAACAAAATTTATGGCAGAAGTAATTTATAACGACGACAGCATTCGCTCATTAGACTGGAAAGAACACATCAGACTACGCCCCGGTATGTATATTGGTAAGCTTGGTGATGGCTCTGCACAAGATGATGGTATTTATGTTTTGTTAAAGGAAATTGTAGATAACTCTATCGATGAGTTTGTGATGGGTACTGGAAAAACCATCGAAATTACCGTTTCAGAACAGAAAATTAATGTTCGTGATTATGGTAGGGGTATTCCGTTAGGGAAAGTTATAGATTGCGTAAGTAAAATAAATACAGGCGGAAAATACGACAGTAATGCATTCCAAAAATCTGTTGGATTAAATGGGGTGGGTACTAAAGCAGTAAATGCCTTATCTACTAGTTTTGTTGTACAATCTTACCGCGATGGTAAAACTAAAAAAGTTGAGTTTTCGAAAGGGGAAATTGTAAACGAGCAGCCAGTAATAGATACCACACAGCGAAACGGTACTGCCATTACCTTTTATCCTGATGAAACCATTTTCAGAAACTATCATTACATTCCTGATTTTGTAGAAAGTATGGTTTGGAACTATGTGTTCCTGAATACAGGTTTGACTGTAAATTTCAATAATCAAAAATATTTCTCGGAAAGAGGTCTTTACGATTTGCTTTCAAAATTTAATAAGCCAGAAGAAATCCGTTACCCGATCATTCACATGATTGGTAATGATATCGAAATTGCAATGACTCATGGGCAGCAGTATGGCGAAGATTACCATTCATTTGTTAATGGGCAACATACTACTCAGGGCGGAACGCACCAGGCTGCTTTTAGGGCTGCGGTTGTGAAAACCGTTCGGGAGTTTTTCAAAAAAGAATTTGATGCCGCCGATGTTCGTTCATCAATTATTGCCGCCATTTCTGTGCGTGTTCAGGAACCTGTTTTCGAATCGCAAACGAAAACAAAACTAGGTTCACAAAACATGGGGCCTGAAGGACCGTCGGTTGCAACTTTCATCAACGATTTCGTTAAAAAGGAATTAGATGATTATCTGCATAAAAACCCAGATGTTGCTGATGCACTTTTAAAACGTATCAATCAATCGGAAAGAGAGCGCAAGGATATTGCTGGTATCAAAAAATTAGCGAACGACCGGGCGAAAAAAGCTTCGCTGCATAATAAAAAGCTTCGCGATTGCAAAGTTCATTTTAACTCTACTCACGAAAAACGATACGAAACAACCTTATTTATTACCGAGGGCGATTCTGCTTCAGGTTCGATTACAAAATCTCGTGATGTAGATTGCCAAGCTGTTTTCAGTTTAAAAGGTAAGCCGCTTAATTGTTATGAGCTAACAAAAAAAGTGGTGTATGAAAATGAAGAATTTAACCTTTTACAGCATGCCTTAAACATTGAAGATGGTTTGGAAGGATTGCACTACAATAATATCGTAATTGCTACTGATGCAGATGTGGATGGAATGCACATCAGGTTATTGATGATGACTTTCTTTCTTCAGTTTTTCCCTGATTTAGTAAAAGCAGGACATGTTTACATTTTACAAACCCCATTATTCAGGGTTCGAAATAAAAAAGAAACCATTTATTGTTATAGTGATGAAGAGCGCCGAAATGCCATTGAAAAATTAGGGAATAAACCTGAAATCACTCGTTTTAAAGGATTGGGAGAAATTTCTCCTGATGAATTTGGTTTGTTTATTGGTAAGGATATCAGGCTCGACCCTGTTATTTTAAAAGATCAAACCATCAAAAGTTTGCTGGAATATTACATGGGTAAAAACACTCCTGATAGGCAGCAGCACATCATTAGAAATTTGCGTGTAGAAAAAGACGAGGTACAGGAAGAACCCAAAGTTATTGATGAAGTAGCATAAAATTCGGCGTTAATTTAATCATGAAATTAAATCAACGCAAGTGAAACCTTCTAAAAGTTCAGCAGGAAAGTATTTAATAGTTGTATTTTTAATATAAGTCATTTTCGGAATAACGGCAGGTTTATTCGTTAATTTCTCTAAAATACCACTTCTAAAATCTGTAAATAAAATTGCCCAGGTACAAAGCGATTTTACAAAACTTGATAGCTGTATTTTTAAACTTTACAATGCAGAAAATAGCTGCAGAATGTATGTGGTTAGTGGCGAACGAAGCTATTACAAACAATTTGTAAGAGAGATCGGGGAAATTTCCCTGATCATGGATTCTATTGAGCAACAAAATAATAATGAAAGAGCTTTCAGTTCTGATAGTTTCGATAAACTCATATTACAGAAAAAACTTCGCACCGCTCAATTTATACAGCTAAAAAGGCTTTCTGATAGTTTAATCAATTTTTCGGTTGCAGTAGATAAAGATGTAGAAAAATAAATCCTCAAAGCAAATTATTTACCGCAAGACAATTCAAAAGCATTGTTAAAATAGATACTATAAAGCCGACTATAGTAGCACAACCAAAGAAGAAATTTTTCGGACGCATTCTTGCCGCTATCAACGAAAAGGGTAAAAAAGGTGTCGATAGCTCGAAATCAACATTTATTAAAACCATCATTACTGCCGATACCTCATCACTCAATGTGGCTTACAATAAGCTGCAGTTAAAAGCCATTAACGATTACTATTTACGACTCTATCGCACCAATAAAAAACTTAAAGACAAAGAAAAACAGCTACTTGATGTAAATCATCGGTTAATCTCTACCATTGTTGAAGGATTAAAGAAATATAAATCAACAGAAAAGGATTATTATTCATCTGTACAACAGATTATTAGCGTTACGGCCTTTAATACGGTAGAAAATATGGACAAATTTACATGGGTATTATTTGCTTTAGCTGGTGGATTACTGCTTTTTGTTTTTTTACATGATTTATCAGTTTTACAAAAATGAAAAGGCGCTGATTGATTACAGCAATAAGGCTGCTTTATATGCCTTATCAAAAAGTCGGTTTTTAGCTAATATGAGCCATGAAATCATAACGCCTTTAAATTCGATAGTTGGATTTTCAGAGCAACTAACGCAGGTAGATTTACAGGCAGAACAGAAGGAACAAGTAGGGGCAATTAGAAATTCATCGGTAATGCTATTGGATGTTGTGAACGATATCTTAGATTTTTCGAAGTACGAAACCGGGAAAGTTACGCTAGAACAAATTCCTTTTTCTCCTTACGTTGCCATCCATGACGTTTTCGACAGTATGAAAATTCAGGCTGAAAAAAAGAAAATTGGTTTCCATTTAAATATGGAAATTGATAAAGACCTGTACATTTTAGGCGATCCGTTAAGGCTGAAGCAGGTAGTGATGAATTTGTTAAGTAATGCGATTAAGTTCACTGCCGAAGGTAAAGAAAGTCTAAATGCCGCATTACAAAACCTTGAAAGCAACAATACGAGGTTGAAAGTAAGTATTTCTGATACAGGTTTGGGTATCAATCCGGTTGATCAGAAAATTATTTTTGATGAGTTTGCACAAGTATATTACGCTTCAACAAAAGAAAAGCAACAAGGCACCGGGCTAGGTTTAGCCATTTGTAAAAAAATAGTAGAGTTTCAGGGCGGAACCATCGAGGTGAAAAGTATTGAGCGAAAAGATTTTACTTTCACATTTGAATTGCCTTATCAAATAACAAATAAACCCGTTAACCAAGAATTGCCTGTATCCAAATTAGAAATTGAAGCACAAGTATTGGCAGGAAAACGGGTTCTTTTGGCTGATGACAATATGTTGAATATCTTACTTGCCAGCACCATTTTAAGAAAGTACAAAGTAACATTTGATGCCGCTTATAATGGGAGGGAAGCTTTAGATTTATTTTACGAAAATAATTACGATCTGGTATTAACAGATATTCAAATGCCTGAAATGGGTGGGATTGAACTTACACAGAAAATTAGAAGCTGTGAAGATAAAAGCAAAAATTCTATATCGATATTGGGTGTTACAGCAAACGTAATGCAGGAAGATCGTAAAAAATACCTGGCCTCCGGAATGGACGAACTGGTGCTCAAACTATTTTTGGAGCAAGAATTATTAGAGAAAATCCTGAAGTTTATTCGCAAATAATTAAAACCTTAAGCAACGGATTGCATTTTTACTAGATATTAGATATTAGATATTAGATACTAGATACTAGGCATCCTTCTTCTCAGGTTCATTAACTGTGTTTTCAGGATGTTGCGGGGGTAATACATCAACCTTTTTCTCTACAATTGTAATTTTTGTAAATACCGCATATTTGCTAGGGGCTATTCCACCGTCGTATTTTTCGGCATAGGCTTGCGTAAATTCTGCACCAAAATATAGAATGATAGAGGTATAATAAATCCATAACAAAATCACAATAATTGAACTTGCTGCTCCAAATGCAGAACCTGGATTGCCTTTTTCAATGTAGATGCCAATTAGATATTTACCCAAACTAAATAACACCGCTGTAAATAACGCACCAATAATGGCCGATCTCCATTTAATTACCACATCTGGAAGTACCTTAAAAATTACAGTAAAAACTGCAGTAACAGCAGCTAATGTAATCACATTGTTTAAGATATAAATGATAAGTGCCATGGTATCATCGGCAACCGGAACAACTTTATCGATTTCAGTTTCTGAAAGTAGCGAGACAAGTTTATCGCCTAAACCCACAACTACACTATTGATTACCAGAGAAACCAATAATAAAAACCCCATTGAAACGATAAGTGAAAAGGAGAGAAGTCGGTTTGTTAGCATTTTTAACCAACCTTTTTTTGGAATTGCCTTAACTTTCCAAATCATATTAATACTATCTTGTATCTCAATAAAAATAGCAGTTGAGCCGACTATTAAAACTGCAATACCAATAATTAAGCCCATTGTAGATTGACCAGATTTGTTCGCATTTTCAACAAAACTTTGAATCTGTAAAGTAGCTTCAGGTCCTACCATATCACTAACCTGTTCGAAAAACTTGTGTCGCGTATCAGTATTCATCTTATCGCCGAAAAACAAAGTTGCCGCTGATAAAACAATGATAATAAGTGGTGTGAGAGAGAATATCGTGTAATAAGCAAGTGATGCACTTAATTTTGTAATGCGATCTTCAATAAATCCCTTCCCTGCTGCAATAAATAAATGATATAGTGCAATAAAAAACTGCTTGATCTTCTTGATTAATTTCATTGAAAAAATTAAAAAGGATAACCTATCCCGATATTAAAAATTAAATTCTGTCTACGCCAATCTTTGTTTCCGAAGGCGATATCATCAAATACCCAACGCTGACCTTCCGCAAGGTATGGTTTACGCACAGGAAACGCCACATCTAAGCGCACTACAAAAATAGACGCATCAACACGCAGACCTGCTCCAGTACCTACAGCCAATTCATTAAGCACATTCTTGAACTTGAATTCCGATCCTGGCCTACCATTATTTGTTGTTCCGGGAATTCCTGTATCTTCTTTGCGCAACCAAATATTACCGGCATCAACAAATAATGCGCCATATAAGATACTTACAATTTTAAATCGCAACTCTGAATTCAGCATCAACTTAATGTCGCCACCCTGATCTGCAAAAAGTGCATCATCCGGGACTTTATAAGTACCTGGTCCTAAAGTTCTAGCTGGAAATGCCCTGATATCATTACTTCCACCTGCAAAAAACTGTCTAACAAATGGTAATGATGTACTGTTTCCGTATGCATAACCATAGCCAAGATTTAATCTGTTGGCCCAGGTTAAATTTCTGGTGATTTTGTAATAATCTCTTAAATCAGCTTCAACCCTTACAAACTGTGATAAGGGAACATTAAAAATAGAACGTTTACCTTCATCATCTTTTGGTATAAACGTTCCCCATAAGTTACCACCTGTTTCTAGTGCGCCGTAGAAAAACGTATTATTCCTGCGGTTGGTTTCCATTTGGTTGGTGTAGGTAAAATTATAGCTACTTCCAATAATAAATTGATTTTCTAAAGTTGTTCTTAATAATGGATTTTCAGCAAATAATCTATTTCTTGTTGTATCGGATGGAAAAGTCGTTGAAACATAACTTACCGAAATCGGATTTAAATTATGCTCTTTGTAAAGGTTTTCCTTGAAATTGTAACCAAATTCACCTTTAAAAGCATGTAGTGTATATTCTGAACCTCTGTTCAACATTTGATAAGACAATGATGCAATTGTTTTTGGAATAAAGGCTGTTGTACTATTCGGTTTATAAAATGGCACAATAAATCTTGGGAAAGTTAATTTACCTTCTGCAGTCATCGACAGCGAATTTCTACCCAAAGCTGTTCCTCTGGTTTGCGTTTCGAAACCACCACTTACACTTACATCCAATTGCTCTGCACCTCTAAATAGATTTCTGGTGGTTTGGGTAACTTTTACTTCAGAACCAACAAAGTTGTTTGATTTACTCGTTCCGGTAACTGAAAAGGTAAGTGAATTTTTCTTTAACGGTGTGAGGTAAATGTTCAAATCCAACTGATTATTTTTAAAACTATCAACCGGCAAAAACTCAGCTCTCACATCTTGAAAAGCTCCAATATTTACCATTCTGTTTAAAGATTGGTTATGATCTTTACGGTTGTAAAATTCGCCCTTTTGAAAGAAAACTAAACGGTCAAATAATCTTGGTTTAAAAGTATTGCGATCATCATAGATATTAAAATCATGATACTCCAAAGGTTTTAATTTACGAAGTATGGTATCTCTACGTAATGAATAATTTGGATAGATATTGATATTTTTAATGGTGTAAGGTTTTAATCCTGCATCGGGAGCAATATCTTTAACTTTTACTGTAACGTTTACCAAGTTTTTGCCAATTGTACTGTCTACCTGCATAATCAGGTAATCAGGACTAAAATAAAAATATCCGTTTTCTTTTAAATCGTTATCAATTCTAACACGTTCATTTTTATAAACATCTAAATCATAATAATCTCCAACTTTTAATAAGGTTTTATCTTTATTGGCATTGATGATTTTAGTTAATACACCCGAATCAGGTGGGAAAGTAATTTTGTTAATCTTATACCTTTCACCAGTAACGGCAGTATAAATGGCTTTTCCTTTTTTGTCTTTTACAACGGTATCTCCAGTAACTGCTGCTTGCAAATATCCTTCACTTAATAAGTAGCTGGTGAGTACATCATTGTTATATTTTAATTTTACCTCGCTTAGCAAAACTGGTGGTTCGCCTTGCTTTCTAATCCAATTCCGTAAACCTTTTGGTTTTTTTGGTTCGCCAGCCAGGTTGTAAATACCCAATTTAAATTTTATTCCTAAAAATGATTTATTAGGGCGTGGGCGTGTTTTAGTTTCTAAATCGGCCTTTATTTGTTTTTCATTTTCAATTTTACCTGCAGAGTCGGGATTGATTTTTACTTCAGCGCCGGTATATAAAATTTGTCCAGGTTTTAATGATTTCGTACTACTGCAACCTGCATAAACTAAACAGGCCAATACAAATAAAATAGGTCTAGTTAGTTTTCTCATCTTGTGCTTTCTGTTCAATGTTTCTTGTTCTTCTATTGCGTTTCTTCTGGAATATTTCTCTGAATTTGTTGTAATCTACTACCAAAGTAAAACCTAATCCGGTTTCAATAATCTGGCCCTGTACAATAACATCATTTTGGTTTCTTCTATAAGCCCTTAAACGGTATCTTCCATCGGCAGATAATGCGTATTCAACATTCACATTTCCTGCGATATCAGTTGATTTTTCGCCTGGAGCCTGTGGTCCTTCTAAAGCAAATGAACTTCCAACGGTTACGGTTAACCTGTCGTTCAATAATTTTTTAGATAAACCAACTTCTAAATCTGTTTTCTGCTGCATCGATCCAGTTGAATAATCTTCTGATGAATTCACTCCAAAATTCAGATCAACACCTTGAATCAAATCGGAAGTTAAATTATTTAACTGCTCCGTTAATAAACGGCTTACACTAGAGCGGGCGAGGGTAGAAGCGCCACCGCCACCTCCTGCTAAACTCTCGAAAGGATTATTGGCAATGAATCTGTTTAATGCCAATAAAGCGAAAACCTGTTTATTCAACTCGCTTTCATCTCTGTTAACGTTGATTAATTTGGTGTAAACCTGCCCATTTAATGCACCTCTTTCATTTTCGGGTAAATCGAGCTTAAATGAAATGGTTGGTTTTAATAATTCACCTTTCATCATTAAATAAACCTGAAAAGGTAATTTAGTTCTGGCTTCGTAGAGGTCAGGTTGATTCAATAAATCAATAGGGGCGGCATTTACTTCATACAGTGCAGTAAGATTTGCATTGGCCGATGTAGGCTCGCCAGTCCAGATGATGGTACTTCCTTTTACCAGCTTAAATTCTTTTTTAACAACAGCTAGCGTTAAATTGTACGATCCATCAACAATTTCGTACCTACCAGTCATGCTAATTTTACCACTTGGGTCCATGGTTACATTTAAGTCAGCGTCGCCTCTAACATTTAAGTTATCGCCACTTGATGGGTCTACCACTACGTTCAGTTCTGCTTCCGGATCTATTTTTACAGCTGCAACTAAATTTAAACCTTTAATGGGTGCTTTGCTAATGCTATCCACTTTCAATGCTTTTTGCCCGTTAAAAGGTGGTGCATCTGCATCAATAAATTGAACAATTCCATCCTGATCAATTATCGATGGATCATTTGAAGGCAATGCGAAAAAGAATTTTGTGCCTTTATTTACCGTGATGTTCATATTAACATCGGGCTGGTTTAAATCTCCACGAACTTTAATATCGCTTGTTAAGAAAACCGTACCGTAAATCATATCGTTATCAGCAGCTGTAGAATTAATCGCTCTAAAATTGTTCATTTTGATATCCAATCCGAAGCGATAATTTTTATAATCGGTTGTTAAAACCTTCCCATTGATTGTGGCTTTTTGATTCAGTGAATCAATCAACGTAAAATTGTTGAAAGCTATTCCCTCATTAGTAAACGATATTTTTTCGTTCGGCATTCGGAAATAAGAATTTACATAAGCCACATTTATTCCAGCATTATTGAAGGTTAAATCGCCCAATATTTTTGGGGCAGTTAAAGCACCTTTAACCGTTAAGGCGCCTGTTAAGGTTCCTGTTCCATTTTTCAATTGACCTTGAGATAAACTTTCGATATTTTTCATCTCAATTTTATCGATATTAACCGTTAAATCGAGGGCGCTTTGAGGTGCTGTGTAATAAAAACCATTTACCCTTAAATCATGAACGCCAGTAAGCGCAACATTAACTTCAAAAGCGTTTTGAGTGTTGTTATTAACAGCCACTCGCAAAGTACCGAGTTGATCTTTTTGATAGCGAAGCTGATCAATGGTTAAGTTAGCCTCAAACTTCGGGGTTGATGCCAAATCTTTCACGTTAGCCGTACCATTTAAGCGGCCTCCAACCAATGTAGTATCAGTTTCAGCAAATTTGGTTAATGTTTCCAATTGGAAATCCTTAAACTCAACATTTAATGGTGCGTTGGGTTGTGTTGGGTTGCTATTGATTGATAACGACTGGCCGTTATTACTAATGGCGAATTGATTAACCAATATACCCGATTGACCAAACTGAATATAATTATCTTGTGCAACCACCCATTTCTGGTAATCAAGGAATAGTTTTTGAGGATCTAAACTAAATTTAAAATCTTTATTAATCGATTGAAAAGTTCCCCCAATTACGTATTTATCTTTACGTTGCCTATCGCGTAAAAACACATTTAAACCCAAAGCATTATTTGCAGCTTCGCCACTTACCTCCGTATTAAATAAAGCAATTGATGGACTCTGCAAACTTTTAACCGTTAAAGCATAATCTATTTTATTGTTGTCGTTATTAATATTGATAACGGTTGTGTCAATCTTAAAATCGCCATAAACCACCTGTGGGAAATTTCCTTTAATCTGCAAGCTATCTTTTTGCGTATCAATTAATCCGTAAAACTGCGATGGTTTAAAAACGGTTAATTCTGGAACAAACTGCTTCAATAATTTTGAATCATAGATTTGAACTGCAAACCGCATTCTCTGATCAGGGATTTTGGTTACCGTACCAAAGGCATAGTATTTATTTATTTCGTTAATAAATGCGCTTCCAATTTTAGTTAACTGATATTTTCCATCAATTTTTGCTGATAAGATTTCAGATTTAAGTGTAAGTTCATTTTCCGATTCAGTGGTTTTTGCTTTAATCGAAATGGTATCAACATTAATTCTTTGTACATCCTTTACCAATTGCAACCCTGTAATATCAACTGTTCCATTTAAATAATCGGCATCAGCTGTAGCCAGATCAACTTTTACCAAACCTGCTGCACTTAAAACAGTCGGACTAAAATTCAAAGCCTGAAGATTTAATTGTTTTAGGTTTAAATCTGCTTTTACTGCCGGATATTTTCCTGCTAAACTGGCTTTAGCATCAAGTACAAAGTTTGCATTACTATCTGGCATGCTACCTTTTATGGCTACATTTTGATTGGCGTAGGTGCCAGAAAGATTTAAATTACGGTAGGTGTATTTGTTATAATATGCACTTAAAACACGTGCATTGAATTTTGCATTGATCTTTTTTGGATCTAAACCTGTTCCAGCAACATTAGCTTTTACAGAAACCCTACCTAATTTGGGTTGCATTTTTAATAATCTGCCAACATTAAAATTGTTTAATGAAACATCGGCTTTATAACTTTCTCTCCCTTTTGGGCCTTTCATGGCTGCGGTTAAAATGGCACCACCCAAATCCGTTTGGATATTCATATTGGTGTTAAAATCCGTCATTGAACCTGTAAATTTACCTTTGGCATTGATCACATTTGGCAGCTCAATGCTTGGAGGTAGCGATTTGCGTGGTACGGCAACCAAAATATCACTCTTTGTTATGTAAAGTTTTTTGATATTTAAGTCAAGAAAAGTTTTATTGATATCTGGCAACCCTTTAGCCGTTCCGCTAATATCGATTTGAGTGTTTTTTAAACCAGTAATCTGCAAACGTGGGATGTTCAGGTTATTTAAATATCCATTAACATCAGCGTTTATCTTAATTTTTTCATTTCGGTAATTTGCCGGAATGGCATCGCTGAAATAACCAGCATCCTTTAAACCAATAGTTGTGTTTTTTAAGCTTAAAGCCAATTTCACTCTTTCCGGATGTTTAGTTAAATCATCCATCGAAGTAAAGTTTAATTCCGTTGCGTTTTCGATGGTGGTATTTGGCGTTTTTAAAACGAAGTTGCTTAATTTGATTTGCTTGTCGTTGTAAACCGCATTTCCTTTTAATTCATTTAATGCGAAGCCACTTTTCTCTTTTAACGATCCATTTTTAACATTTGCCTTTATGCCATCGGCACTGTAGCTCACATCGCCAGCACCAAAATTTAAACCAGTAATTTTTAAATGATTAAAATCCATCCCCTTTGGGGCAGCTTTTGCACCCAAATTATCAAACTGGATATTATTATCTGCTAAACTGATGTTCCTGATGGTTAAGCCCAAAGGCGATTTTTCTGGAACAACAGTATCTTTTACCTTTTTTAGGTTGTTTGAAGGTGCTGGTTTAAAAGCGAAAAGGATATTCGATTTATTCAATTTGGCGTCATCAACTGAATATTTGCTGTTTGTTAAATCCACTTTTAAATTAACCAAACCCAATTCATTAACATCGGCTACCGCTTTGGTAGTAGATATCTGATCATCGTAATTGACTTTTACATTATTAAAAGCAAAATTTTCAACTTCAATCAATGGTAGTTTCCCAGCTTCTTTTTGGCTACTATCTACACTATTGGTAATGTGTTGCACCAACTCTACCAAAGGTTTTTGCTGGAGATATTTTAATGATGTGTTATTTAGGCTAAGATCACGAATTACGTAGTGTTGTCCAGCTAAATCGAAAGTTTTAAGCTTTGCTTTAAACGCACCCAAATAAATCTTTGCATCATTACCGGCAACATCATCGCGGTAGTTTATGCCAATATCTTCAAAAGAAACTTTATCTACAGAAAATTTCATTGTTGAAGTTGTATCCTTATCAACTTTTTCTTTAGGTTTTTTCTGGTCGCTCATAAAAGCATCCACCAAAAAAGAAAAATTAAAAGTAGTATCGGGTGCAATTCTTTTTACGTTAGCACGTATATTTTTTAGTTCAACATTATTAATCTCAACAGTATTATCCAACAATTTAAATAAGCTGATATCTACAGCCAATTTTTCGGCATATAACAATGTATCACCTTTTAAATCTTCTATATAAAACTTATTCAAAACCACATCTTTTGGCAAGGCGATTTTAATACTTTCTAAACTAACTTCAGTCTTTGTTTTGGTTTTGAGGTAGTTAATCGCTTTTCCCTTTACAAAGTTTTGAACGGCTGGGATATTTAACGATAGGGCAATACCCACAATTAAAATAATGATGGAGGCAATTACCCAAAGAAGAATTTTTAAACTTTTACGTACGTATTTATTCAAAGCGATTATGTTTGGTGGTTGTCAAATACTAAAAGCGTGCCATTAAAATTAATTTTAAGGCAGATTTTATATTTAATACAAAAAATAAACTAAATTGTTCGCCCGCTATAAAAATTTAACATTGGCGGTTTGTTAAAGCAATAAAAATGAAATTATTAAACTTAAATATAACCTTCGAGCAATACACTGGCGTTGAAGAATTAAGTGGGCAAGACTTAGCACTTTGCCAAAATGCCGAAACTGCTTTGGCAAGTTCCTATTCTCCTTATTCTAAATTTAGGGTAGGTACAGCCATTCGCTTAGCTTCAGGCGAAATCATATTGGGCAGCAACCAAGAAAATTTAGCCTATCCATCTGGTTTGTGTGCCGAACGCGTTGCGCTCTTTTCAATTGGTTCTGCATATCCAAACGCGGTTATCGAAAGTATGGCCATTACAGCACAAACCGATGCTTTTGAAATTTTGAAACCCGTAACTTCTTGCGGAGGTTGTTTACAGGTAATGGCCGAGTTTGAGCGCAAGCAAGGCAGCCCAATCGAAGTTATTTTTTATTGTTTAAATGGAGAAGTTTTGAAAGTACCAAGCGTACAAAGTTTACTGCCGTTTTCTTTTGTTGAAGATCGATTGGCTGCCAAAGCTTAATTTTTTATTTGAAAATGTACGGTTTGCAGCTCTTCGGCAATTTCAGCCCTGCTATCGCTGCAAGTCCTCGCTGTCATAAAAGCAGAAAATGCTTTTCTTCGCTGCGGGCTTTCCGCTTTATCAGGTTTAGGTACTTAATACAGAAATTTTTGGGAAGATTGAAAATGCTTACGTCACCATATTACATAGTCTTGATTAAAAAAGCTAAATATTAATATAAAGTTCATTTAAAATCCTTAACCGTGATTATTTTAAAGTAACATCCAAATAAACTGAATGGCGACCGTAAGAATCGTAAAAGGGTTTAAAAGTAACACCATCAATTGTAAATAACAATTCTTTAGGATCACCATTAATTGATCTGCTAATATCACCTGCATTAAGTGTAATTTTACGCCATTCCTTTCGGGCTTCAGGTTCTTGAGCGGCAAGAAGTATTGGTCCATAAAATAAGCTAGCAATATTTTGCTGGTCCATTACTGGATCCAAATGAAAAGTAAAAGGCATTTTTATTTCAATCACATCGCGGTTTTTCCATAAGCGATTTAGTTTAAGGTAAGTACCCGGTATTGCATCCAAGTTTTGCGATTTGCCATTTATCTTTATATAAAAACCATTAGTTGCCCAGCTTGGCACACGTAGGTTAACATCAAATTTGCCATTTCCATTAATGCTGAGCTTGGTTTCATCACTTTTGGGAAAATCTGTGGTTTGCTTTATGGTTATATTTTTTTCATTCCAGTTTAGTATTGATGGAATATATAGATTTACATAAAGTCCATCATTATTATTGGTTTTAAAGTAAATCGAATTTTGCAATTTGGTGCTGCTTTCTATAGCCGTACCGTTACAGCACGTAAAACCCGTCATATCTGCATTTTCAAATTGTTTTACTGCGCCAGGGTTTAAAGGAACATGATAAGTATTAGCAGGTGAATTTTCTGCCACCGATGCCAATATGTGATTGTACAATCCACGCTCATAGTAATCCATCAGTTCTCCACGTTGATCGAAAAGAAAAAGATCACCAGTTAATTTAAGCATATTATAAGTGGCACATGTTTCATTTTGGCCTTCGGGAGAAAACCCGTTTGCGTAAAGTGATGCGGGTTGGGCAATAAAGCATTCTGCATTTGCAGGGTTGCGAGCGCCTGCCACTCCGCCAATGCTGTAACTATAATCGTCGATCATTTTATGCCAGAAATTATCGGCAATTTTATAATATTCGGGAATTTGAGATACCTGATACATTTCAATGCTGCCTACAATTTGAGGGATATGCTGGTTGGCATGCAAGCCACGGAATATATCAACATTTTTAGCAAGCCCGCTGTTATGAGCCGTATCACCATAAAAAACTTTAATATTATCAAACAGTTTAGCAGTTTTTAAGAAGTTAGGGTTTTTAGTAATTCCATACAATCGAGCCATCGATTCATTCATTCCTCCGTATTCACCGGCAATGTAGGTGTTCCACATTTTAATCAGCGTTTCTTGGGGCAAACTATTTAAACGATGATAAACCCAATCGCCCATATTTGTTGCTACCATTAGCGCTTTTTTATTTCCGGTGGCCTCATAAACGTCGATCAAGCCCGCTAAAATTTTATGTAAAGTGTAATATGGTGCCCAAATTTGATTTTTTTGTCCGCCATATTTAGCGCCGCTCTCCAACATAATAAATTGATCTGGTGGATAGGCGCTTATAAATCCCTCACCCCAATTCCAGTAATCGGTTCTTATGCCCTCTGTACTTAAATCAGAATCGAAAGCTTTTTTTCCTGGGCCCATTGGTACGGCTTTAGGATTGGATTGATGAACCTTGCTGCCCTTTGCTGGTTTTCCTGATAATTGCGAGAGATCATAAAGCGTGTTTACCATGTAAGTAATTTTGCGCTCAAAATTAGCCTGGAGTGGTTTGTTATAACTTGTGCTTTTATAAGCTTGCGCAATTGCCGAGAGATAATGACCAGTTGCATGCCCCCGCAGTTTGGTGTCTTCAGTATCCCAGCCGCCCAATGATTTTGCGCCTTCAGGTTGCTTTTGTCCGTAGGCATGGCGAAACATATATAGGAAAGAATTCGGATCAGTTTGCGCCAAAACATTTAAAAATTTATCTCGATTTTCGATAAACTTCGTTTTGCGTCCGTTCTCATCATTGGTTAGTATAACTTGATTTAACGGGAAAGATTTCAGTTTCAACTGCGGTCTGATTTCGCTGGCCGATTCTATCACAGTTACCTTAACTTTTGGTTTGAAATTCGTTCCCGGAATATTTCCAGTTATGGTGTAAGTGCCAGGTTTTGAAACAGCAATAATATCAGTTGGCGAAGGCCATAACACCCTCACATCAGGGCCTGTGATTCCACTTTTATAATAACCTTTTACATGGCCAGGCAATCGTGGTAGGTTACCAACAGTTGTATTGATCGAAATATCTTCAACACTGATTAGGTATTGATTGTATAGCTGTGGCGTAACTGAAGAAAAATGTGGTAAATCCTCCGCGGGTTTTGCCGTCGTATTAACCTGATTATTACTTAAATTTCCTGAGATTGCAGCAACCTGTTTTTCATTTAGGGCAATGCGGTAAATACGAAAATCGTGAATGTTTGCCTTTAAATTGGGATTCCCTTTTGATATTGATTTTCCAATAAAAAATTTTTTCTCGTCAGGTTTACCGCTCACGATCTGTGTTAAAGCTTCTGGTGAATATTTTCCCCGTGCAACAGGCCTTCCATGAATAAATGTGGTAATAGATTTTGAAGAAACATCAACAACTATTGCCAAATGGATCCATTTGTTCGTTTCTACAGGTTTGGAAGTTGCACCAGATTCTTCATTTAATTTGGAAGTCATCATCACTTGAAAACCAGGTTTTAATAAGGTTCCGAACGGTGCTGCAAACAAATGATTTGTTTCATTTGTCCCTAGGTCGAAATAATGCTGACCAGCCTTATCGGATTTAAGGTATATCCAACTTGTAAAACTAAACGACTCTAAATTTGCTACAGCCTGTATCGGAATTGTGATGAAAGAAAGATCATCACCAGATAATGAAAGTACTTTACCAAATCGATCATCGTTAGCAAATGTAACTTGGTTTCCATTGGCATTAAAGTGGTTTCGCGACCAATCTTTTGTATCTCCACTAAATAAATACCTTGCACTTAATGCGGTTTCGCCAATGCCATCTAATATCTGATCGCCGCTTTGTGCTTTAACCGGGTTAAATGTTGCTAAAGAACAGGCAATAATTAAAATGCAAACAAGAATTTTAGATATCTTCATAACAACAGGAGATTGACATTATTTATAGCTGGAAAATTCGGGATAAAAATTTACAACCTGAATTTTATTCCATTCTTTTTCGTTTTAATAGTGAAGTTTTTTGCTGAAGTTTGATCATTGTTTATCTCAACTTCGTCTAATCCCATGCATGCATCTCTATTTTTTTATCGTACCGTAAAAACAGTTGTATTTCTATTTCTAGTATATGGATGTTTTCCAGATGTAGTTTTTGCGCAATCTCCCTGGGTAAAGCTGGCAGGCAAGCCATCCACTTTAAATTTAAACAATGGATTTCTATCTTTTGATGTTGGCGGCTTTAATTTAAAACTCGTAAAATCATCACAAACGGTTGCAGGTCTTCAACCTAAGAATATAAAGGATTTTGATTTTATACCCAGTGATAGTTTAAAGGTTCGGAGCGCTGATGGATTGTATCACCTTGGGGATATTAACATCCGTTTAAGGATTGAAGGTAAAAACGCTTGGCAGAATTATAGCACCGCGGCAAAGCGTCAAGCAGTAAAATCATTACCCATAAAAGGCAGTGTATTGGCTGCGGCAGATCTATCAGCTACATTGCCAGCCGATATTCCATTACGAATCCATAGAATGTGGGAAATTTATAAGGGAAAGCTATCATTAAAGTTCGAGATCAGAAATAGCACTGAAAAAGATGTAGAAATTGGTGCGCTAGGTATCCCAATGATTTTTGATAATATTTTAGATGGGAGAACCCTTGAGCAGGCACACGCAAAAAATGTTTTTTACGATCCTTATATTGGAAATGATGCAGGTTACTTGCAAGTAACCAGATTGAGCGGACATGCACCCTCATTAATTGTTGCCCCAATAAATAAAACCCCATTCGAAGCCTACAACCCGCTAAATGATGATCCTACGCCAAGAGGAATTGCTTTTGAAGGATTTTATGAATGGATGGTTCACAGCAAAGCTTATGCAGAAAACGAATGGAAGTCAGCCGATCAGTGGAATACGCCTTCATTTGTAATATTAAAACCTGGTGAGGTAAAAATCTATGCGCTTCAATTCATCCTGTCTGGAACTGCACAAGATACAGAGCAAAAATTAATAGAAAATAATATTCCAGTAGCCATTTCCGCTCCAGGTTATGTATTGCCGCGAAATGTTGATTCGAAGTTGTTCCTTAAATATGCGAAGAAAGTTAAATCTATAAAATCCTATCCTAACGAGGCATTAAGTATTTCAACTTTGCCAAACACAAAAAATGGCTGGTACAGCTATGCGATAAAGGGGAATACGTGGGGTCGGGCAAAATTATCGATTACCTATACTGATGGATTAGAGCAAACTATTCAATACAAAATTATTGCACCAGAAAACGAAGTGATAGCCAACTATGGAAATTTTCTTACGTCCAAACAATGGTTTAATGATCGCAATGATGTTTTCAAACGATCGCCATCGCCAATTACTTACGATTATGAAAAGCAACAAAAAGTAACGCAAGACAATAGGGCCTGGATTGCTGGCTTAAGTGATGAAGGTGGAGCAGGTGCATGGTTAGGCGCTATGATGAAACAATTGGTGCAGCCCAATAAGTTGGAAATAGATAAATTGAAACAATTTATTGATACCGTTATGTTTGGCCAAATACAGCTTAAAGATGGACCTGAAAAGTATGGCGTAAAGAAAAGTTTGTTTTATTATGAACCAGATTCGATGCCTAAAAATACTTATTCAGCAGATCTTAATTTTAAAACTTGGTCGGCTTGGCCAAAAAAAGAAGCTGATAATTTGGGGCGATCATACAATTATCCACACGTAGCTGCTGCACATTGGGTAATGTATCGCCTGGCCAGAAACTATAAAGGATTGGCAGAAGCCTCTGCTTGGAAAGCGCATCTTATCAATGCCTATGAAACGGGTTTAGCAATGGTTAATCTAGCCCCTGAATATGCGCAATTCGGACAAATGGAGGGCACTGTTTTTTACTTGATCCTAAATGATTTAAAAAATGAAGGGTTGGTTGAGGAGACGAATAAGTTAGAGCTAGCTATGAAAAACCGGGCGAATCATTGGCGATCATTAGCCTATCCGTTTGGCAGCGAAATGCCATGGGATTCTACCGGGCAGGAAGAAGTTTATGTTTGGTCGACTTATTTTGGATATGAGGATAAAGCCAAAGTAACGCTCGATGCAATTTTAGCTTATATGCCAGTTGTGCCACATTGGGCATATAATGGCAATGCCCGTCGTTACTGGGATTTTTTATACGGTGGAAAACTGCAACGTATCGAACGCATGATTCATCATTATGGCTCTGGCTTAAATGCCATTCCGGTATTGATGGATTACCGCAAAAATCCTGATAACTTTTATTTGTTGCGAACAGGTTACGGCGGCTTATTAGGCACTATCTCTAATATTACTCAAGATGGTTTTGCACCTGCTGCATTTCATTCCTATCCATCCACTTTAAAAAATGATGGAATTAGTGGCGATTATGGATCAGGATTTTTTGGCTATGCCATTAATACGGCAACTTACCTAATCAAACACAAAGAGTTTGGATGGCTTGCTTTTGGAGGGAACATCATTACAAATAAAAATGTTGTCAATATAGATTTAACAACAGCTGCAAAATCAGCTATTTATCTAGCGCCAATAGGTTTATGGATCACACTTGATGCTGGTAAAATCCAGTCTGTTCAATACGATACGATCTCAGGAGACGTAAAATTAACCTTGCAAAAAACTGATGATTTTACGCAGTCAGCAACCATTAGGCTATCTCAACCTGCTAAAATTTCAGGAATACGAACCTATCAAATAAAAGGAAACCATATTAAAGAAAGAGGAGCTACATCAATCAAGCTTTCAAACCACGATACTACACAAATTGTAATTAACTAGCGGGGTATTGTGTTTTGTTACAATCCATTTGCCTTTTTAGCTGTTAACCTTTTAAAAAGATAACTATGTGGATTTTATGGGCGATTCTAGCGGCAATATCAGCAGCACTGGTAATTGTATTAACAAAAGCGGGTTTAAAAAATGTAGATTCGAGTTTAGCTTTTGCTATTCAGGCGGTATTGATTTTACTCATTACCTGGGGCGTTGTATTTTATCAAGGTAATTTTAGCGACTGGAAGGGGATAGAAAAAAATGCCTGGATATTTTTGCTTTCGGCAGGTGTATTTACATCTTTATCAACGCTATTTTCTTATAAAGCCTTATCTATGGGGCCAGCATCTTACGTGGCAACAATTGAACGGACCTCATTGGTTATCGCAATTGTGTTATCAATCATTTTTTTAAAAGAAAAAATTACCTGGCAAATTGTGGTAGGCGGTACGGTAATGATCGCAGGAGCAGTGTTGATCGCACTATCTGACCCAAGCGAATAATTTTGATACTGAAGAAATCTTGTAATAACGGCATTAAAAATCTCGGTTATTGAGTCTTCGATATATCTTTCAGAATATCTCGAAGAGCTAGGTTAGGTCTTAACCACCCCTCGCCCCTCCTAAATTGGGAGGGGAGTAGTTTCTGCTTTGGCAAAACTTGTTCATATTCAATGGGCTATTTGCTTTAAGCCCTATATCGTACAAACTCCATAATCTAAATTGTTTACCACGGTCCAAACTCCCCTCCTTATTTTCAAGGAGGGGTAAGGGGGTGGTTTGATTATCGCTAGTAGCAATACTCTTAGTTAAATAAACCTGATTGCAGCGGCATCCTTTTAGCCATAATTCTGAGCGTAGCGAAAGAATGGCTAAAAGATACAGCGGAAAGCAGGAACAAACTTTCAAATTATCATCTGCACCTGCTTTCTAAATTTTATTACAGCTATTTTCAACTGGTAAATGTGAATAACCTCTGTTTACACTGTGCAATCATTTTTATTATATTTACGGCTGCCAATTTCTGTAGATAAATGAGTGAAGAATTAGACCCAAACATAAACGAAGAACATAAACATACTATTACCCCAATAAACGGTTTATACGAAAATTGGTTCCTCGATTATGCGTCTTATGTAATTCTGGACCGAGCAGTTCCACATATTCATGATGGATTGAAGCCTGTTCAGCGTCGTATTATGCACTCGCTTAAAGAAATGGACGACGGACGTTTCAACAAAGCAGCAAATGTTATTGGCAATACGATGAAATACCATCCACATGGTGACGCCTCTATTGGCGATGCGATGGTGCAAATTGGTCAGAAAGATTTACTGATTGATATGCAGGGTAACTGGGGCGACCCCATTACCGGCGATAGTGCTGCGGCACCACGATACATCGAAGCCCGTTTATCGAAATTTGCAAACGAGGTGGTTTTCAATCCAGACACCACCGAATGGCAATTAAGTTACGATGGACGTAACAATGAACCGATTACTTTACCTGTTAAATTCCCATTGTTATTGGCACAAGGGGCAGAAGGTATTGCGGTGGGTTTGGCCACGAAAGTAATGCCGCATAATTTTATTGAGCTTTTAGATGCCTCAATTGAATGCTTAAAAGGCGTTAGGCCAAACATTTTACCCGACTTTTTTACGGGTGGAATGGCCGATTTTTCAAATTATAACGAGGGTCAGCGTGGTGGGAAAATCCGTGTTCGTGCTAAAATAACTGAGAAGGATAAAAAAACTTTGGTCATAACCGAAGTGCCATATAGTACAACAACCAGTTCCATCATCGATAGTATTTTGGCTGCCAATGATAAAGGCAAAATCAAAATTAAAAAGATTGAAGATAGCACCGCTGCACATGTAGAAATTATAGTGCATTTGGCACCAGGTATTTCACCTGATGTTACAATCGATGCACTCTATGCCTTTACCGCCTGCGAGGTTTCCATTTCTCCAAATACCTGTATCATTCAAGATGATAAACCACATTTTTTAAGTGTGAATGATATTTTGATTGAGAACACAAAGCACACCAAAAGTTTATTAAAAAGAGAATTGGAGATTCGCTTGCACGAGTTGCAGGAGAAAATTTTCTTCAGTTCACTACTTAAAATATTCATTCAGGAGGGAATGTACAAAAATCCTGAATATGAAAATTCTGCCAATTTCGATACCGTAGTAGAGGTTTTACATTTGTTATTCGATCCTTTTAAGCCATCACTTTATCGTGAAATTTTACCAGAAGATCTTAAAAAGCTAATCGATAAGCCGATGAGTAGCATCACCCGGTTTGATGTGAAAAAGGCCGATGAGCAGATGAAAAATCTGGAAGATGAAATTAAAGTGGTTAAAAATCACTTGAAACATTTAACAGATTATGCCATTGCATGGTTTCAAAAGCTAAAGGATAAATACAGCAAAGGCAGAGAGCGTAAAACTGAAATCCGATTGTTTGATAGGGTAGAGGCCTCGAAAGTGGCTTTGGCAAACGTAAAATTGTACATGAATCGTGAAGATGGTTTTATTGGTACAGGATTACGTAAAGATGAATTTATTGCCGATTGCTCGGATATTGATGAGGTAATTGTATTTCGTGAGGATGGAAAGTGTATGATTACCAAAGTAGCTGATAAAACATTTGTTGGCAAAGGTATTATTCATGCGCAGGTTTTTAAGAAAAACGACGAGCGTACCATTTACAATATGATTTATAAAGATGGTTCTTCCGGAACAGCTTACATTAAACGTTTTGCAGTTGTTGGCGTAACCCGCGATAAAGAATATGATCTTACCAAAGGATCGAAAGGCTCAAAAGTTTTATATTTCACGGCTAACCCTAATGGCGAGGCTGAAGTAATCAATGTTGCGCTTAAGCCACACTCTAAATTACGTAAGCTTCAGTTTGATCAGGATTTTGCTGAAGTGGCGATTAAAGGCCGTGGTTCGCAAGGGAACATTATTTCGAAATATCCGGTTAAGAAAATATTGCTGAAGAGTAAAGGTGTTTCAACCTTATCAGGATTAAAAATATGGTATGATGATTTGCTGAAACGTTTAAATGTTGATGGCAGAGGAAATTATCTGGGCGAATTTGATGGCGACGACCGTATTTTGCAGGTGCATAAAGATGGCTATTACGAATTAAGTTCTTTTGAGCTGAGTAATCACTTTGATGATGGCTTGATTTTAATTGATAAGTTTGATCCTGAAAAAGTTTTTGCTGCTGTACATTTTGATGGGAAAGCTCAAAATTATTTTATTAAAAGATTCATTTTCGAGTTGCAGTCTATCGGTAGAAAAACAATTTTCATCAGCGAAGAACAAAAATCGAAACTGATTTATTTAACGGCTAACCCAGCTGCAAAAATCATTATTGATATATTAAAGGGCAAAACGCAAGTGCCAGAAAAAATAGAATCAATACTTTTTGATTTAATTGATGTAAAAGGCTTGAAGGCAAATGGTAATCGTTTGTCGCCTCATGATGTTCAGCAAATTAGTTTTGAAGATTTTGATGTGGTTGAAGAGGATGATTATTCAGAACTAGATAATGTGATTGTAATTGATGAAGTTGAAGGTGAAGAACAGGCGGTTGCTACTAACGAAATTGCTACGGAAGAAATAGCTAATCGTGTTGCAGAAGTTGCTCCAGCAGAAAAGCCAAAACCAAAATTTGAACGTAAGCCAGATGTTGTAGATGCAGAAAAGCCAACAGTTGTGGAAAAACCTGTGACTCAAGAACCTACTGTAAAGAACGAAATCGTTGAAAAGAAAAGTGTAGAAAAACCAGTCGAGAAAGCTAAAACTGAACCTATTAAAGATTTGCCAATCGCAGAAGTAGAGAAACCAAAAGCAGAAGATAAGCCGCTTAAAAAAGTTGATTTTGAAATCACAAATCCTGATGATATCGAAATTGATGAAAAAGGACAGTTGGGTTTATTTTAATTATATCCCTGAGATAACAAACTAAAAACAGCTGCTTATTTAAAAATTAAGCGGCTGTTTTTGGTGAAAGTAAAATGAACTATTTACTCTTAGCTATTTCTGGCTTATTTTTTTTAGATTCAATATTAATCGCCTTTAGTTTTTCTGTTAAATCCTTATTCTCTAATTGTTTACTTAAAACTGTTTTTAACAAATTCCATTCTTCATTTAATTTTTTAACTTCCAAAAGTGCCATTGAAAGTTCTTGATTTTGGGTTTTTAGTTTTGAAATTTCTAATGATTGTTCGGCAGTTCTTTTCTCAAGGGCCTTCACCATAATCATTAAAACACCCTCCATATCTGCTTGGGCAATTGTAGTGTCACTGCCAATAGTACCATATTTATCTTTACCAAACGCGGCATAAAAATCTTGTGCCATTGGTCCGTAATGGCGATGATTGGATCCACGCTGAACTTTGTAGTTCCAAGATCCTAAACTCATTGGCCTCAATTTTAATAACATATCTTCTCCATTGGAAGTTACAAATCTTTCCTTTTTGGTTGAATCGGAAATAATATTCCAAGAATTATCACCTGGTGTTAAAGAAACACCCACATTCATATCATCATTTGTGAATAATCTAAAGCCTCCAGCATAACGAGCAGTGAATTGGTTCGCAGCAGATGAAGTGGTATAGGAAGATAAAGTGGCACTGAGACTAGAAGCATCAGACAATACTAAGGCTCCTTCATGTATCGCTCGCCCTCTGTAACCTATAGCAACTGAATAATCTTCTCGTGCTTCTAACCTATAGCCCAAAGCTACTGTTCCTTGGCCGTTTGCTATATTGGTATAACCTAAAGCTACCCCACAAAATCCACCAACATTATTGCTCGCTCCCACAGAAAAACCTGCAGTTCCAGTAACTGTTACTCCAGAACCAAATCCTACGCCAACTGTTGATGATACTTTAACTTGGTCGCCAAAAGCAACAGATCCATATCCGCTGGAAGTTACCTGATTTCCAAAAGCATAAGAATAGTCTTTAATATTTAAATCATCCCATTCCGTTGCAGCAGCATTACCAACTCGTAGTGCACCTTTTTTAGGATACCACATGAAACGAAGACCTGGTCCTTCTACTGGAATTGTGCCCATTGAATATTTACCAGGTAGTACAAGCCCTCCTGAATTATCGAATTTAGCTGTATTGATAGTATTGTTTATAGTAGTTTTAAGCGTTAAAGCACCATTATCTTCCAGTGTCAATCCATTTGTGCCATTATTAGTAATGGCTTGATTGCTCAATTTAATTGCAGTTGTAGCAGTATGGTTGCCAAAATCATCTCCCGCTCCACTATCAGGTTTCCAGTTTGTTCCATCAAATTTAAGTACCTGCCCTGCAGTTGGTGCAGTATTGGCTACCGCAATTGATTGAATTTTTGATACAACAGGATTCGGGTAATTTCCACTGAGGTCTCCACCAGCAGGTGATGCAGTAATGGATCCTGGAATACCCTGTGGTCCAACGGGCCCTGCAGGACCTGTAGCGCCGACCGGACCTTGTGGGCCAATAGCCCCTGGTATTCCAGGTATTCCGATTGGTCCCGCCGGGCCTGTTAATCCAATTGGTCCTTGTGTACCGGTAGCACCTGCTGATCCTGCTGGGCCCTGAATTCCAATTGGTCCTGCTGGCCCTGTTAATCCGATAGATCCTTGTGCACCGGTAGTGCCTGTCAATCCTATCGGTCCCTGAATACCAATTGGTCCGGTTGAGCCTGTTAATCCTATCGGTCCTTGTGCACCAGTTGTACCGGTTGCGCCAGCTGGCCCTGTTAATCCTATTGGACCTTGTGCGCCTGTTGGCCCAATCGGTCCGGCAGGCCCGGCAGGACCAGGTGTTCCATTTGCAGAATATAATGCATAAGGTACGCTCATTAATTGAGTGGTGCCTAAATCAGTGTAACTCCCACCTCCAATGGCTAATTCAACTTTCAGATACTGATTCGCATTTTGCCAGGGCACTCCAGCAAACGTTCCCTGAGCAGGTGTTCCTTTACCAATTTGTAAAGTAAAAAGTCCCAGTGCGTTTGTATTTAAATCGTGGTTTTCAAGATATTGTATAGTTCCATTTGTGCTTCCACTAAGAATGGATATCCGTACTCTTACATTTTGTTTAGCCAGAACTGTTCCATCATTATTTCGAGCAACTGCTTGATAATTTATTCCTGTGAGACCGCTTTGAGCAAATATTTTCCCTATGCATAAAAAGAATGTAATGGCGAGGATAAGCGTAAATTTTTTCATTTTGCTAAAATTTAGATAGATGGTAATTTTATTTTATAATTCTACGAACACTTAAAAACTAAACTGCTCAATTCAAAAAATGAACATGAAATAGGTGGTGCATTTTTGAATTGGTATCATTGATGGTTATTTGATACTGACCAATACTTTGATTTTACCAATCATATTCTGATCATAATCCTGAAGGGCCTTGCCTAAAACCTGACCAACTTTTACTTTGTTCAAATCGGCTTTCATGGCGACGCCATTTTTCGATGATGTAACCAACATATCGCCTCGTTTAATGGATCCGCCTTCTAAACAAACTTTGGTTGGAATAACGCCAATTACTCCCATTGGAACCTTATCCAAAAGCTCTGAATCGATATGTTCTTCAGTTAATAAAACCCCTGGTTTGGTTGCATAAACACCTGCTACCAAACTCGAATAAGCAGCATTTGATTTTTCTACAGCCCTATCCCTATCAACTGATATAATTAGAATATCGCCGGGTTCGAAATCTTTAACATCTCCAGATACATCAAAAGCTTCGGCCACATCGGCACCGCTGGCTTGAGTTCCTCCGTTAAAAAATCCTCTGCCTGTAACATCTATACGGGCAACATTTCCGCCTTTTATAAATACTGCAAGGTTTCCATTGCCATTAGTGGATACTTCTAATGTATTCGAATTATTTGCTGAGTTTACATTTTCGAAACGGGCAGCACGACCTGTACCTCCCGAAATACCTGCTTGACCTAATACACCAATACCGGCCTGGGTATTAAAGCCACGAACACCATAGCCAGCATTATCATTGCGGCCTACTACCGCACCAATACCTGATCCGCCCTGGCTTCTACCCACTATTGCTTCACCCGATGCATTATCGCCAATAACACCTGCAGCACTAATTGATGAGGTAATACCCCACACCGCATTGCCACCAGTTGATGTAGAAAATACCCCCGGGCCAACGCCGGCTTGAGATACACTTATTCCACGGGAAGAATTAGATGAATTGCTGAGATTAATATTAATGCCATTGCCAACACCATTTGTATTTACTTCTAAAGTATTTGAATTATTTGCTGCACTTACGTTTTCAAATCGTCCGGCTATACCTGTACCTCCCGAAATACCTGCCTGACCCAATACACCAATACCAGCTTTAGTGTTGAAGCCCCGAACGCCATAACCAGTTCCATCATTTCTACCAACAACGGCACCAACACCCGATGCACCGGAAGAAATTCCGACAACGGCTTCGCCAGTAGCATTTCTGCCAATAACGCCAGCACCTGATATGGTTTGTGTAATTCCTTCTAAAGCAGTTCCGCCTGCGGATGTAGCAAATACACCACGTCCAGTGCCTGTAATGTCTACATTAACACCATCAGATCCACTGCTTGAATTGGGTAAAGAAACTTCTATTCCGCGTCCGGTGCCTAATGTGCTAGTGGTGAGTGCAGCATTTGAATTTGCATTGTTGTTAATTATAATGTTTGCAGCAATTCCTGTATTGCTTGTGGCATATAGTCCAGTTCCTGAACTACTATTGGCAAAAACTCCTGTTCCTGCCCCTGAAGAATTTCCGTACACACCTAATCCTGTTGGAGTTACGCCATAAACGCCCCATCCACTTCCAGCTTGAGATCCCCAAACTCCAATGCCAAGACCGCCCGTTCCGTTGTTGATTCCCCTTACAGCAGAAGAAAATCCACCAGGTGTAGTTGAAGATATTGTACCTTTTACAGCCGCAATACTAGAGGTAGTTGATGATGTTGTCCCTTCAACAGCAGCTCCATCACCATTTGTAGAAGCACTAAGCACTGAATTTGCATTGGCACTATTCGTGATCAAAAATTCAGCAGGCGTACCTGTATTACTCGTACTGTATATTCCAGTTCCAGAAGAACTATTGCCGAATACACCATAACCAGCTCCTGTTGAATTTCCATATACGCCAATACCTGTTGGAGTTACGCCATATACGCCCCATCCACTTCCTGCCTGACTTCCCCATACGCCAATGCCCAATCCGCCCGTTCCATTATTGATGCCTCGAACCCCAGCCGAAAAACCACCTGGAGATGTGGAATTTATAATGCCTCGAAGTGGTGTTACGCTTGAAGTTGTGGTATTATTTACTGCTTCAATCGAGGTGCCATCGCCATTGTTAGCGATAGATAATAATGTACTTGGAGAATTCTCTACAGTTAGATAAGGTAATGTAAAACCGCCTGCCGCATCAGCAGCTGGTGCCCATCTGGTGCCATTAAATTTTAGCACTTGTCCGTTTAATGGTACGATAGCATCAACAGCAACATTTTGAATTCCTTTAACATTTGGATTAGGATAGTTGCCTCCTAAATCTCCGCCAGCAGCTCCAGTTAATGTTCCAGCTGGGCCTGCCAGACCTATTGGACCAGCGGGACCTGTTGCACCTACAGGTCCTTGAGATCCAGAAGCACCTGCTGGACCAACAGGCCCAATAGGCCCTTGCGTTCCGGTTGCTCCAATAGGACCAGCTGGACCTACGGCACCTGATACACCTGTTGCTCCTTGTGGACCTGTAGCACCAACCGGGCCAGCTGGACCAGTTAGACCTATGGGGCCTGAAGCACCTGTTAGTCCTTGTGGACCCATTGGACCTTGAGCACCAGTAGGTCCAATGGGTCCGGTAAGGCCTATTGGACCCGGATTACCACTTGCTGCATATAAAGCAAATGGAACGCTCATTAATTGTGTAGCGCCAAGATCTGTAAAACTTCCGCCACCAATGGCTAATTCAACTTTTAAGTATTGGTTTGCATTTTGCCAAGGTACACCAGCCAGTGTTCCTGTTGAAAGTGTACCACGTCCGATTTGCAAGGTGAAAAGACCTAAATTATTTGTAGTTAGATCGTGGTTTTCTAAATATTGTACATTTCCGGTTGCACTACCTCCTAATATTGAAATTCTTACCTTAACATTTTGTCTGGCAAGAACAGTTCCATCATTATTTCGAGCAACAGCCTGATAATTTATTCCGGTTAGGCCACTTTGTGCCCATACATTTCCAATAAATAGGGTTAGTGTTATGGCTAATAGATAAGTAAAATTTTTCATACTGATCATTATTAAAGAGTGATAATTAAATGCTTACTGTTTACCAGAGTCTAAATTTTGCATCGGTGGCATTTTAGTCTTTACCTCTTTTTTCTTTTCATTTATCAAAGTTGGCGATGCATTAAGTGATTGCTCCTTACTAATTGCTGGCATTTTGGTAGCTGAAATATCCTTTTTTCCCGCTTTTTGAATAATAGCAGGGTTTGACTGATCGGACGTTAAATTATTGCCAACTGTTGTTGCTGTAGGCTGAACCAATGCCTTTGCAAGTTTTACTTCCGTATTTTTTTGAACAGGCGTGCTGCTAGGTATTGATTGAGCGTTTGCATTTGCTACACTGAAAACAATCAGTAAAAGCAAGAATGATAATTCTTTCATTTCTTTGAATTTTTATGGTGGAGTGTTATAGATTAATCAATGGCGTAACTTAAAGTGAATTTTATTCCGTTTCTAAGTACATATCTTTTAGCTGTGGGCGCTATATAACTCATGTCGAATTGCACGGGTTTTAATTTTAGGCCTAAACCAAGTGCAAAGTGTTGCCTGTTGCCTTTTTCAGGATCTTCATAAAAATATCCAGTACGTACGAAAAATTGATTTTGATAAGAAAACTCTATACCTCCAGCAATGGTAAATTCTGATATTTCTTCTCGAAATCCTCCTGGAGCATCGAACAATGAGGTGAATAAAGCGCTTGGTACACTTCTGTTTGGATCTTTGCCTTTTTCTATTTCTGCTGTTGCCATTCCATTTGCATCCAATTTGTATCGGGGTGCTGTAGGTACCATCAATTTATTTATGTCTACTAAAAATGTAATGCTGTTTGATTGATTCTTAAGTATGGTATAGCCACCTCCAATGCGTAAGTTCATTGGTAAAAATGATTCTCCGGCAGATACCGATGAATATTTTAGTTTAGTTCCAATGTTGGTTAAACTAACACCCCAGGCATATCTTGAATTAGTTAAAGTTTTCTCAGAATAAATACTGATATCAGCCGAATATCCATTTACAGCATTTACCTCCATGCCATTAAACATTCCATTACCTAAGTCACTTCTAATGTATCGTGCTGCCAGCGCAATGGCTAAATCGTTCCCGAATTTTCTGGAATAGGTTCCATCAATAGCAAATTCGCTCGCTTGGTACTGTTGCAGCAATCCTCCAATATCATTTCTAAAATTGATGGTTCCCAAGTCAAAATATTTTAGCGAAAGTCCAATTACATCTTTATCGCTGAATTTATGATAAGCACTTAAGTTACCAAGATGCAGGTTTTTATCCACCTCACGCATCCACGGAACATAAGACACGCTTATACCGGTTTTATCAGCGAAAGAAAGCTTGGCGCCATTAACATAGTTTGAGTTTGCATCACTAATTAGTCCTGTACCAGCTTCTGCTACACCAGTATTTCGGGCATCCGGACTAATCAAAAGAAATGATGCTGCGGTAGTAACTGTGCGATATTGGTTTTGAACCTGAGCATTACCGTAAATTGCCGAACAAAGCAAGAGCAGCAAAACAGATGAGTTTTTGATAAGCGTTTTCATGGAAAGTATTTAAGAAGGTTGATTAGAATCTTATTGGATCACAAGCTTTTCAGAATAAGTTCTGAAATTGGCATAAAGTACTACGTGGTACATCCCCGAGGCCAGTCCATTCAGCGGAATAATGTATTCTACTTTGCCGGCTAAACTTGATACCGTACTGGAATGAACAATTTGTCCGGCGTTATTTACCAGATTGATCAGAACTTTGGTATCGCTAAATAAATCAAAATCTACTTTTGTTCTGCCAACAGCTGGGTTAGGATACACCCTCATATTGCCTACAGCAGGAACGATAATATTAGAAATGGTAAATTCAGGTTGTTGAAAACCTTGCGTTAATAAAATACCTGCAGTTTGTTGTGTGAGTATGGCTACTTCGCCTACCGTATACTGAACAAGCACATTGCCTACTTGTGCACTGCCGCCAGTGCTGGCTATTACATTACGGGTGAGTGTAGTTTGTGCCTTCGTTGTAAAAATAAAAATAGATAGAAATAGCAAAAGTAAAATTACCTTTTTCATAGAGCGTAAGAGTTTGATTAGTTAATTTGTATAAAATCAATTGCTGATCTTATTTTTTCCAATCACTATTTTCTCTATCTATTTTAAGAACTTTAAGAGGAGCGTTAATGATGGAACTATACAAATTGACATAAATCAATTTGTTAATTCAATACGCTTTTTACGGTATTTTTTGGGCTACAAATCACTCATAACCCAAAAACATTTTATTTTCAATGGCATATTTAACTAGTGATGCGGTATTATTTAAATCAAGCTTGTGGAATATGTTTTTTCTATGCGTATCCACGGTTCTCGTACTCAAAAAAAGAATATCGGCTATTTGTACATTTGTATTTCCCTCAACGATTAAATTTACAATTTCCATTTCCCTTGCCGATAGGGTATGCTTTGTTTTGGTTTTTTTATGTCGAAGGTTATTTAAAAACTCTTCTAAAATATCATTTAAGCTTTCTGAAACATAATATTTTCCATCCATTACGCAATCAATTGCCTTAAAAAGATGTTTATCATCAGTATCTTTGAAAAGAAATCCATTTGCACCAGCTTCTAACATATTGAGTACGCTACGTTTATCATTTAGCATGGATAAAACAATAACTTTTATTGTGGGGTAATCTGTTTTAATTATCTTGATGGTTTGATAACCATTTAACATTGGCATATTAATATCCAACAGAATGAGGTCTGGATTTTCATTGTGTAATAAATCAATCACCTCTATTCCATTGTTGGCAATCGCGATTACGCTAAAGTCTTTCCTCACTGCCAAAATGAGCTTTAGCCCATTAATCAATACTTTATGATCATCTGCTATTAAAATTTTAACTGCCATTTTTATATTTTAAAACTTGTTTCAAATTAATGGTAATGGTTACGGCAACCCCTTTTCCTGTTTGCGTATCAATAGCGAGATCAGCCTTTATTGCTTTAATATGTGCTTCGATATTATATAAGCCATAACCTCTCTTTACTAGCATAGAATCATAACCAATTCCGTCATCCTCATACAAAATAATTAATTTTTCATCTCTGTTGATAATGGCGATATAAATGTTTTTGGCTTCAGCATGTTTAATTGTATTGTTAATTAACTCCTGGCAAATGCGATAGAGCGAATATTGTTGTGTGCTTTTAAGTGCGATATTAAATCCTGCATGATCAAAATGGATGTTTATGATTTTCAGTTTGTTAATGTTTGCAATTAAATCTTCGAGCGCAGTTATTAATCCATGCTCATCAATTGTTTTAGGACTTAAATTTATCAGTGTAGATCGCAATACACTTACCGCTTGATCAATATATTCTGATGAAAGTTGGCGAAGTGCTCCGCTATCAATCATTTTATTAATATCGCCTGCCAATAGGTAGTGTTTTAGGGAAGATAAGCGAAGGCCAACATCATCATGAAGATCATCTGCAATTCGTTTCCTATCAGCTTTTTGAAAATTAATCATTTGGCGCAATTGTAGCACTTGCAGGTGTTTTATCCACCTTAAATAAATGATAAAGCCTATAATCGAAAAAATTACTAAGCTAAAAAAGCAAAGCGCCCAAAACCACCATTTTTGCCAGAACGGAGCATTAATAAAGATGGTTAGCTCGGTTTTTTTATTGCTAAAAACATCAGTTAAAACGAGTTTAAATTTTCCTGATGGCATGTTTGGGAAACGAATGCTGTTACTACCCAAAACACTAATCTTTTTGTCATCATAACCTATCATTTGATAAACAATTTTCCTTTGTTTTGGATTAATAAAATCCATCGGACTAAAAGCAATTGTAATGGTATTTTCGTTATGCCTGAGGTTTAGTTTTGATGTGGTTACAGGATTGCCGATAGAAGCATACATTTTATCGTTTATTAATATCGACGTAACTTGTGGTTTTGCAGAACTGGTATAAATATTGGCTTTTGAAGGATTGACGATGTTTATCCCGTTAATTCCTCCAAAATATAATAAGCCGCTGTTGCATGGTGATGCCGCATTTGGATTAAAAACCATGCTTTGCAAACCATCGGCAGTAACATAACGTATTTGATTTCGTTTTTTGGGCTCATAAAAATATAGGCCATGATTGGTGCCAAGCCATAAATTTTGGTTCTGATCGGCAAGTATTGAAGTGCAATTGGCATCCAGTAAAGCAGTTCGATCTAACGTTTTATTTACCACATTAAATTTAATTAGTCCAGAAGTGGTTCCAAGGTAAATGTTTTGATCAATAGTGATGTTTCCATTAATACCAAAAGGGCTTGGAGCCAGTTTCTTTTCTAAAATGAATCGATTGTTTTTTAATTTAGCCAGATAAATTGAAGTGTAATAAGTTTGAATTAATGCCTCATCGTTGTTAAAAGCAATAATTCTTTGAATATTGGGCCATGTAATCGAGTTGTTAAAACCCTTGTCCATTACGAATGAAAGTTCATTTTTATTAATGAAAAGCTTTGCAACACCATATTCAGTAGCGGCAAATAGATCGTTGTTGATTTTTAAAATTTGGTTGATTTGGACCTTACCATTTTGCTTTTCTGAAAACTTTAAGCTAAGCGGAAAAAATGCATCGATTTTATTGTCGTAAAGAAAAAAATGTCCGTCGGCAAGTTCTACCAATACATTTCCTTCATTTATTTCAACGAGTTTCGAAATGCCCATTTTTGCAAATTCATGCTTAATTGGTTTCCTTAAATCTGATTGATAAATTAACAAACCTCCATTTTTTGTGCCACACCAAAGCTGATTATTTTTAAGCTTTAACATGGCAACTACGTCATTATCAAATCCTATATAAGCATTATTCGATTTCTCTAAAAAACGTGTAAATATTACTTTATTTAAATTGGTATAGTCTAAGCCATGACCATCTATTCCAATAAATAGGTTTTGTTTTTGATCGATATAAATTCTTCTAATATAATTGCCCGAAAGACTCAATGAATTATCAGATTCATGGCTATACTCGGCGAAAAATTTTTTGGATATTAGATTAAATAAAAGCAAACCGTTGTTTCGAGTACCAATGAGTAACCAAGGTTGCTTAGGATATTTAGCAACCGCAGTTACTGAAATATTTTTGCTGGTTTTGCAATCGCTAAATACTTGATGGTTTTTCGTTTTTGGATTGAGGTGAACCAAGCCATTATCAGTTCCAAGCCACAGTGATGAATCAGACTCAATATGTACCGCTTCTACGTGGCTGTTTAATGCTTTGGAGCTACTGTTCATAAAGAATTCCTGAACATTTTTTTCTTTAATATCATCAGCTTTGTTGATATAAATTCCCTTCACCCCACGGCTTATAAACCAATTTAACTTCTGGTAAAATGGAATTGGAACAAATTGATAACCGTTAGAGTAAGTGGTAACATATTGGGTGGTTTTATCTTTATTGCGGTACTTGTAAATGTTTCCGGCGAGATAAACCCACAAATCCTTTTGCTGATCGATGTAAAATGGGAAGGAATAATAGTTATCGCTAAGGTTGGGGTTTTTAGTAAAACTATAACTGCTAAAACTATCCAACTGCCTGTTGTATTTAACCAGATTACTTTGTGAACCTATAATTAAATCACCGGCACTGTCTTCAATAATATTGGTAATGTAATTGCCAGGAAAGTTTTTAGTATTGTTTTTATTCTTGTAAGTATAGCAATTTGTACCATCAAAGCGGTTTAAGCCATTCTCAGTCCCAATCCACAAAAAGCCATTTTTATCAATATGTAAAGCTCTAATGGCGGGGTCGCTTAGTCCGTCTTCAAGCGTTATGTGTTTAAATAAGAGCGTAGGTTTTGTTTGTGAATAGCAGTTTAAGTCCCAAATAACAAGGGAAAAGATGCTGACATATATCATCAAATTTAATTTGGATAGAGCGTTTTTAAATCGCATATTAAATTATTTGATCGGTTTCTATTCTAAATATATAAAATAAAATACTATTTATGGATTAATAATCAGCTACTTGCCCTGAATTGGAATTTTATTATCAAACATGGAAAAAAATAAAACTATATTTGCCTTACTCAAAGGGGTGCTTTTTGATTTTGCAATTTCTTTTGCATTTAAAAGGCTGAGATTACACCCATTTTAAGTGGAAAGTAAAAAGTCCAAAGTCGAAAGTTCTAGCTTTCAACTTTAACACTAAACATTCAACTTAAATGCACCTGATTCGGATAATGCCGACGTAGGGAAGAGGTTAACCATCATGCTGTTTCGCCCTGAAAGCAGTTTTCAATTATTTTTTATTTGTCGGAAGACACAAAATTATTGTTAATGAATTTTCAAGAGTGGATTAGGCTTTTTCAAGAGCAAATTTTACACACCTCCTTAATTGAATGGATTGCTGTAGGTTTTGGTGTATCGGAGGTATTGCTGGCAAAGAGAAACAACATTTGGCTTTATCCAACAGGGATCATCTCTATTTTGCTTTCCATGTATTTGTTGTTAAATGTTAAACTTTATGCCGAAATGCTACTGAGTATTTACTATTTAATAATGAGTATTTATGGTTGGATCATTTGGAAAAAACGAAAAGTTGATGGTGAAAATCAAGTAGCATGGAGTACCAATAATCAATTACTTATAGCGGTTCTCATTTCAGTAATTGGCTTTTTTGTGTTTTATTTTGTTTTGAGAAATCATACTGATTCTGATGTTCCATTGCTCGATGCTTTTGTATCTTCTACAGCTTGGGCTGGAATGTGGCTTTTGGCAAAGCGTAAAATCGAAAATTGGATTTTCCTTAATATCTCAAATATTGTGGCCATTCCGCTACTGTTCCATAAAAAGCTGCCTTTAATGGCTTGCTTAACTATTTTCTTGTTCGTAGTTGCCATTTTTGGTTTTATCGATTGGAAGAAAATTATCGGTAAAAGGAGTTTGAGAACAACCTAATCCATTTGTTTAATTATTAAAAGTAGACCATCCTTATGGAAAATATTGTAACAGACACTTGGCAGGATAAGGTAAAGAGCTTTGCAGCTGCATCCGAACAGTTGGGCGAATTGCATCCAGAGATTTTAGAACTTGCTTATCAAGAGAATTGGTTTAAACTTTTTGTGCCTGAGGTTTATGGTGGCGCTGGAAAAAAACTTCCAGAAATATTGAGATTGGAAGAACAGCTTGCCGAAGCTGATGGAAGCTTAGGCTGGAACATTACTTTGTGTGCAGGAGCCGCTTGGTTTGCGGGTTTCTTAAATCCTGAATTGGCAAAAGAAGTATTTGCCAATCGTGAAGTTTGTTTTGCCGGTAGTGGAGCAGTTGGAGGAATAGCGGTAAAAACCGACTATGGTTATTTAATAAACGGCCATTGGAAATATGCTAGTGGTGCTTTGCATGCTACTATTTTTACCGCCAACTGTATGCTTAAAAATGCTGATGGGTCAGATATTTTAGATCCAGAGGGTAAACCAATAATCAAATCTTTTATTCTTAAAAAAGGTGAGGTAAAAATTTTAGCTGGATGGTCTTATTTTGGGTTAATTGCTACAGGTAGCCATGCTTTTGAAGTCGCTGATTTAGAAGTCCCGGCAAATAGAACATTTACAATTAATAGTAATATCGCAGTAGCCGATAAAGGATTTGACTATCCATTTTTGCAATTGGCGGAAACTACTTTGGCAGTAAATAGCCTGGGAATGGCCAAACATTTTATAGCACTTGTAGAAGAAGCTTTTACTACGCGTTCTGGCTTAAAGAGATATAATGAAAAACAGGTTTTATTTTTCCAAAGAGAATTGGAACAATGTAAAAACGAGGTTTTAGATTTAAGAAATCAATTTTATAAAACTTTTGATCAATCTTGGAATCAGCTGCTTGATCATGAAGAAATCGATGAAAATTTATTGACTGAAGTAAGCTTAATCAGTAGAAAACTCGCTCATGCATGCCGACGAGCGAGTGATACCTTATTTCCATATTGTGGACTTGAAGCCGCCAAAAAGGAGAGCGAAATTAACAGGGTTTGGAGAGATATCCATACGGCTAGTCAGCATGCCCTGTTGACTTTTATTGAATAAAGTTTGGTGTTTACAATGTTCTATCAATCATTTTTTTAAGTTGTGATTCAAAATAACGTGTATTAAGCCTATCCTTTTTTATAAGTCTTATCGCTATTTGTTCATTTTTAATTGCATCGGTATAGCTCCCAATTTTATATTGGAGTTGCGCTAAGGTATTGTAATAACTTCCAAAAGCATTAACTTCTATAGCCCTATTACACCAAGCAATCGCTTTATTAATGTAGCTGGTGTTTTTAGTGCCTGAATGATCAAATTTCATCGCGACAAATGCTAAATCATTTGAATATGATAATGAATGATTTTTTAAAATATTAGAAATGCTATCTTTATTTATATTAGAGCTATTACTGGATGAATATGCAATGAGTTTTTTTAATGAATCTGGCTTGATAATCATATATTGTCTATCATAATAAGGCGTAGCAAGCTTAAAATAATTAGATGTATCCTTAGTTTCGGAATAAAACCTTAACATTTCAGTTGCATAAGCACGAGAAGCTTTTTCGTAATCTTTATTCCAACTATATCTGCTAAAATTTGCAGCCGATTGTGCCATGCCTAGATCTTTTGTTCTTATGGCTTCGTTCATGGTATTCCTAATAATTCGACCATTTAAATCCAATCTTTTACTAATTGGTTCGTATTTAAATATACTATCAATAATAGCTTTGTTTAAATAAGCTAATTTTATCGCCTTACCGTTGGAGTAAGGGGATGCTTCCAAGATGTAGAGCACCGTTTGATAATCGTTAAAGTCTCTTACATTTAAATTGGTGGCGTAGCTGTCAATATATTTTGAATTATTGGTATAGCCCAAAGATTTTCTTTGATCAATAAGTTTACGAATAAGATTGTTATTCGTTTGATCGGATAAATAGACTTGCTCAAGATCGGCAATCGATTCTTTCTTATAAGCTTGATCAACTTCATCAAGCATTTTCATGTATGTAGGTTTATCTTTAATATATCCATAACTACGGAAATATAAATTCTTATTAGGACGGAAGAAAAGATATACTGGAAACGACTTAACTTCAATTTCTGAAGAAATTGTCTTAAGATTGCTGTCAGCACTATGAGTAGTGTAGTTAATGTAATTATTATTTAGGCGTTCTGTTAAATCTTCACTACGAATATTAGTATAAACTAAGCTTGGTTGATTATAATTTTTAACAAGATTTCCTTTTACCACCGCATGGTGAATTATCAACATCAGGGGCTTGTTTTGCTGTGCAGATGTTTCAAATGCAGCTTGTAATGTTCTGGCGGTCTTTATTCTTTGGCTATAACTTGTGAAATGAAAAGTTATCAAAATAACGAGCGTCAATAGAAGATTTTTCATGAGAAGCGATACATGATTTAAAGTAAAAGCCCGTAACAATAAGCTACGGGCTTTAATATTATTGATATTGAATGTAAATTGGTTTTGGCGTCAGTTTCAGCAACTCTTCTGGAGTCATTAATCTGTTTGGTGCTTTCTTTAAATCGTTTTTATAAAATAATTTGAAACCTGTAAACTGAACTGGCTCACTTTGAATGAAGTGCCTGTAAGTTCCTTTTTTCAATTCTGGTTCTCCCCATCCATCCATGTGCATAACCACTTGTACTTCAGGACGTAATTTAATGTTTTGTGAGTTGGTGACCATTTTTTTAGTGAAACGGTGCAAAACGAAAACCTTTGGAGGCAGGTTATATTTTTTAACCAAATCTGCTAAATAACCCGTTACATAGTTAATATCCGTCGCATCATAGGTTCCAATTCTTTTACCGGGAAGAGAACCATCTTTCATCGAAAACTCTGGATCGATACCTAAGTGTACATATGGCAATTGCAAATATTTCTCAATGTGAGGTAATTCAGCTTTAATTGTACTTAAAGCTACCTGAAGATCTAAAAATACAATCGTATTAGGCTGCATTTTAGAAATTTTCAAAACTGAATCGATCTGTTTATTGCCCATACGGTTGATGTATTTTCCGTCTTTACCAGCTGTACCACTTGCTACGGCTGCAATATAATGTAAACCAGGTTGAACAGGAGTGCTTGGATCGGCTTTTTCCCATTTTTTAACTTCGGTATTTAAGCGTTGCCACATTTCTTTAGGTGCATATTCACCAAGAGCGCCCATTTTTTTAGAGTGTAAATTTCCGTAATAAACCACAATGCGTTTAAAAGGTAGAATTGCCCCCGCCAATGGAGTTGGCTGATTTTTAACTGGCCACCTGCCTGTTGTGTCGCCATTAGCTAATTTTTTATCCAATGAATCGTACAGTTTTCTGTCAACAGGTTTCATGATGTTAACTGTAGTATCTGTTTTCTTTTTGGAAGTGTCGGTGCTTGAGCCTGTACCACTACCACCTTTACCATCTGCATTACAGTTGGCAAATAAGCTGATTGCGGCAAAACCAAGGATTAGAGTACCCGCTAATTGAGGAAATTTCATAGATATTATAAAGTATTAAAGTTTAGACAGTTTTTCCGAATCTGTTGTGCATGAAAGTAGGATGGAAAACGGATAGTTTAAAATAAAGTAATCAACATTTACACATTACAGAATTTGCCAAAAACCCCTAAAGGTAATTTAACACCTGCAGTAGCTTGCAAATAAAGTTCTCCGGTTTCTAAATTTTTAACGCTAGGGAATGATGTGCGAATCAAATTTTCTACAATTACGGAAGAAAATCCTAAAGAATAAGTATTTAAGATCAAAAAATGTTCTTTTTCATCTAAGAGCTGAACAACATCTTGCATCATTTCCTGAATGTGATCTTCTAGTTTCCACTTCTCGCCATTAGGCCCATGTCCATAAGCTGGTGGATCGAGAATAATTCCGTTGTATTTCTTGCCGCGTTTGAGCTCTTTCTTAACAAATTTCAATGCATCTTCTACCATCCAGCGGGTATTTTTTAATCCAGATAGTTCCTGATTTTCATTTGCCCAAGTTACCACCTGTTTAATCGAATCTACGTGGGTAGTTTCTGCACCAGCAGCATTTGCTATTAATGATGCAGCACCAGTATATGCAAAAAGGTTTAATACTTTTGGTTGTGGAGTTTTAAATTTTTTGATCGATGAAGAAATAAAATCCCAGTTTACAGCCTGCTCGGGGAAAACGCCAACATGTTTAAATGAAGTTAAACCCAAACGAAGTTTGATAGCCACCTCATTATTTTTATATTCTACATGCCAACGATCTGGAATGGCTTGATTTTTTTTAACCCACTCACCTGAAGTTGCAGAGCGACCTCTGAAAGTGATATTTGCCGTTTTTTTCCATTCCTGTTCTGATAATGTTTTTTTCCAAACGGCTTGTGGTTCAGGGCGAATTAATATTGCATTTCCAAAACGCTCTAGTTTTTCAAAATCCCCGCAATCAATCAGTTCATAATCTTTCCAATGAGTTGGGGCTAATAATTGTATCATGTGTTTTTTGTGTAGTACGTCATTGCGAGGCACGAAGCAATCTAATTAAATTATTATCCAAATGAGATTGCTTCGTGCCTCGCAATGACGATTATATTTAAAACTTATCTTTTGCAGCCTTCATGAAGCGGCTGGCAAAAACGAAATCGTTTAATTCTTTAATATCAGTATGGGCAATTTCTTTGTTACTGCCTTCCCAAAATTTCTTTCCTTCGTGTAAAAACAGGATGTAATCGCCAATACCCATTACAGAGTTCATATCGTGGGTTACCACAATAGTTGTAGTTTTGAATTCCTCTGTTAATTCTTGAATCAATTCATCAATAACGATGGATGTTTTAGGATCCAAACCTGAGTTGGGCTCATCGCAGAACAAATATTTAGGGTTCATGGAAATGGCACGGGCAATACCCACACGTTTTTTCATTCCACCTGAAAGTTCTGCCGGAAACAGTTTGTTCTTGCCTGCCAGATTTACACGCTCCAAACAAAAATTTACGCGTTCAATTTTCTCTGCCCTGGTTTGATCGGTAAACATATTTAAGGGGAACATAATATTATCCTCCACTGTCATGCTATCAAATAATGCCGACCCCTGAAATAACATTCCAATTTCCTTACGCACTTCAATACGCTGTTCGTATGTCATTGGGGTAAAGTCACGCCCATCATATAAAACCGATCCTGAATCTGGCTGGTGTAAACCCACCATACATTTCAACAGAGTTGTTTTTCCTGATCCAGATCCACCAATAATTAAATTCGTAACACCTTCTTCAAACTTGCCAGAAATGCCTTTTAAAACATCATTTCCGGAGAATGATTTGTATATATCTTTAACTTCGATCATTACAATAACAATTGAGTAACTAAATAATCGCAAACAAGAATAGAAATACAGCTGATTACAACTGCTCTTGTACTGGCTTGAGAAACTTCGAGTGCACCACCACGAACATAAAAACCTTCGTATGCCGGAACAGATGTAATAATGAACCCAAAAACAAACGCCTTAACCAAAGCCACAACAATAGTATATGGATTAAAGTCTGTTGTAATACCTTGAATGTATTCAGCAGGCGTAACAGCTCCAGAAATTGATCCGCCAATATAACCACCAGAGATACTTAAAAACATCGAAATGATTACCAACATAGGTACCATCGTAATGCCTGAAATGATTTTAGGAAGAATGAGGTAGCCGGGTGCATTGATTCCCATAATTTCCAAAGCATCAATCTGCTCTGTAACACGCATGGATCCAATTTCAGATGAAATGGCAGATCCGATTTTACCTGCTAAAACAATTGCGCTAATGGTTGGGCTTAATTCTAAAATACTCGAATCTCGGTTTACGGAACCAATAATGGTTTTTGGAATGAAATCACTAACGAGCTGGAAAGCAATTTGTAAAGTCATTACAGCGCCAATGAATGTAGAGATGATAGCAATAAGGCCTAAAGAACCTACACCAACATAATCCATTTGCTTGGCGATTTCTTTAAGATATATTTTCAGTTTTTCCGGCTTTCTGAATACAGACTTAAGTAGCAGGATGTATCTGCCGAAATTGGTAAAATTCATTCCGTATGTATTGCTTAATTTAAATGATCATTATATAATACTACAAAGAAACGATAAAAAAGTTGGAGCGCTTTGATAATTGCAAAAATATTCGTGGTTTCGAATATAAATATGGTTTTTTGTCAACAAAAATTAATTAATAAACTATGAAAGCTGTAATAACAGGTGCAACAAAAGGAATTGGTAGGGCTATTGCCATTAAGCTTTGGCAAGAAGGTTATCATTTGGCGCTAGTGGCAAGAGGTTTAAAAGAACTTAAAGAACTTCGTGATGAACTGTTTATTACTGGAAGAACAGTTTTAATATATGCTGTAGATTGTTCGGATAAGGATGCGGTTTATCAGTTTTTAAATGAAATAGAATCTGATTTTGGTTTTACGGATGTTTTGGTTAATAATGTGGGTACTTATTTGCCCGGAAGTCTGTTGGATGAAGCTGATGAAACTTTTGAAAAACAGCAGTTGCTAAATGTTAATGCCTGTTATTACATGAGTAAGTTTTTTGGTAAATTAATGCGTACAGCGCAGCATGGGCATATATTTAACATCTGTTCTGTTGCCAGTAAAACGCCTGTTGAAAATGGTGGAAGCTATAGTGTAACAAAAGCAGCGATGTTAAGTCTTAACAATGTATTGCGGCAAGAGTTAGCACCACACAACGTTAAAGTAACAGCTTTTTTGCCGGGTTCAACCAAAACTTCATCATGGGAAGGAACAACTATTCCGGATGAAAAATTTGTTCAACCCGAAGATATTGCGGAAACTTTATACACCATTTTAAACTTAAGTAAAGGGGTAAATGTTGATGAGGTTTTAATTACCCCGCTGAATTTTTAAACACACACACAAAATGAACAGCGTTATGGAAAAGAAGCTTTTTAGAAACGAACACGATAAGATGATTGCCGGTGTAGCTTCTGGACTTGCAGATTATATGCAGGTAGAGGTTACCATAGTGAGGCTATTATTCGTATTATCAACCATCTTTATGGCAGGAGCTGGTTTAATTGCTTATATCGTGATGTGGATTATCGTTCCGGTTAATAATGACCCATCGGTTAGATTCACAAAATTTAACGATTATTTCAACAAAAATAATCCGAATACGCCGCCATTTGGAAATGCAAATCCCTTTGGAGGAACAACAGGCGCAGGTAATGCCAATTGGTCTCAACCAATAAACGAAAGTGAAAAAAAACCTTTTGAAACCCAGCCCGATTTTGGTAAAATAAATAAGCCAAATGATGCAGGAAGAACAGTTGCGGGATTACTTCTATTGGTAATTGGCTGCATCTTTTTGATGCGGGAGCTTGATTTTATTCCCGATTGGTTTACCATACGTAACTTCTTTAAGTTCATGTGGCCACTAATTTTTATTGCTTTGGGTATTGGCATTATCGCTAAATCTAAAAGGAAAAATGAATGGGCAGCATTCCAAAACCAGCAAGCGCAGGAAGAACAGAAAAAAGCTGCCGATTTTACTGAAACAAATGTGGTAGAAGAAGAACCTAAAAACGATAACAATTCTACACCAACCACTCACCCTCAAGCATAACATTATGAAATTAGATAGATTAATTTGGGGTATTTTACTGCTTTTTATTGGCGGTGTACTTCTATTGGAAAACTTTGGAATCATTGATTTTTACTGGAGAAACGTATGGGGTTTTTGGCCTGTATTCCTAATTATTGCTGGTGTAAATATTTTATTCAACAGAAATAATTCGCAAATGGGCAGCATGGTTTCTATTGGTGTTTTGGTTGTAGCATTGGCATTTTTATTTTACAAAGGCCAGCAAGAGCCCAATAAAAATGGATGGTGGGGACATAAATTCAAAAACGATGTTGATATAAACATTGATGATAACGACAATGACAACGATGAGGATAGCGATAATAATGATACAGCCTTTAATAGTTTAAAGTTAACCGAACCATTCGTGGCAGCAGAAAATGCCAAGAAAACAGTTTTGAATATATCAGGAGGAGGGATTTCATTCAATCTGGATGGTGAAACTTCTGAATTGATTAATGCTCACGTTAAAAAAAGACATGGTAACTTCTCTCTGAAAAAACTCATTACTGATTCGGCTACGGTGCTAACATTTAGCATGGATGATAGAAAAAGCAAATGGAAATTTGGCGAAAATGGCAATGATGTAGATTTTAAATTAAACAAAGCCGCCAACTGGGATATATTGATGAAATTAGGCGCTGGTGAAGCAAACTTCGATTTTGCAGATTACAAAGTTCGTACCTTCCGCTTTGATGGTGGTGCAGCAGCGTTGGATATCAAATTCGGAGATTTGCTACCAATTACCGATGTGATCGTAAAATCAGGCGTAGCTGATGTTAAAATTAAAGTGCCAACAAATTCTGGTTGTCGAATTAAAACGAAAACAGGTTTATCTGCGAAAGATTTTGACGGCTTTGAAAAATTAAGCGATGGCGTTTATGAAACATCAAACTATAAAACATCAACCAATAAAATTTTTATCAATTTAGATGGTGGATTGAGTAGCTTTGAGGTATCAAGGTATTAAGTTATAAGTTTTACGTTATAAGTTAAAGATGCAGATTTGACAGATTAGAGTATCTGGTAAGTTTATCAACAAAGCATCTTAATTTTACAAACTTACAACTTGAAACTTATCACGTAAAACTTACTACCAATGGAATATACAGTTGTAATTAACGGAAAGCCGCAAGGTCCATATAGTTTAGCTCAACTTAAAGATTTAGAAATTAAACCAAATACATTCATTCGTAAACCAGGAATGGATGATTATAAAGAAGCTCACGCAATACCAGAATTGCGTGAGCTTTTGGGTTTTAAATATCAAAAAACAGCGCCGCAATATTTCGCCGCATTTGATCAGCGGTTATTGGCTTCTGTAATAGATCACTTTATTATTTTTGGTATTTATTCAGTTATCATTTTATGTAGTTTTGTTTTTATTGAAGGAAAAGATCAGCGCATAATGGCTTTTTTAATTCCATTTCCTTCTATTTTTGCTTTCAAACTTTTATACGGAAGTATTGCCGAATCATCAACAGCGCAAGCTACAATTGGTAAAAAACTACTCAATATTAAAGTAACAGATCTGGAAGGATCTAGGGTATCATTTGGTCGGTCTTTGGCTAGAAACCTATCTAAAATCTTCTCTGTAATTCCTGTTTTTTTCGGCTATTTGTACAGCTTCCTCAACAAAAAAAATCAATGTTGGCACGATATTGCTGCAGATTCGCTGGTAATAAAGGATAGGTTGATATAGATTTAAAGTCATTCTGTTATTCAAAATTCTCTCATTCAAAATTCTATCTATATCTTTGCAATTGCATGGAAAATTTATCGGTAAAGCATGATTTAGCAGGTGGTTATTGTAATAGTTTAACCACTTATTCAAGGTTTCTAACACGCGAAGTTAAGATTGGCGACATTGCTTTGGGTGGGCATAATCCCATTCGCATCCAATCAATGACCACTACCGATACCATGGATACCATTGGAACTGTTGAACAAACCATTCGCATGGTCGAATCTGGTTGCGAATACGTTCGTATTACCGCTCCAAGTATTAAAGAAGCCGAAAATTTAGCCAATATTAAAAAAGAACTGCGTTACCGCGGATACGATGTTCCGTTAATTGCCGATATACATTTTACTCCGAACGCTGCGGAAATGGCAGCAAGAATAGTAGAAAAGGTTCGTGTAAATCCGGGCAATTACGCTGATAAAAAGAAATTTGAAAACCTGGAATATACCCAAGATGCTTATACAGCAGAATTAGAACGAATCAATAAAAAATTCATTCCACTAATTAAAATTTGTAAAGAATACGGCACTGCTATGCGTATAGGTACTAACCATGGCTCTTTATCTGACCGCATCATGAGCCATTATGGCGATACACCGCGTGGAATGGTGGAGTCGGCAATGGAATTTATCCGCATGTGCGAAGCTGAAAATTATTACAATTTGGTTATCTCTATGAAAGCCAGCAATACCCAGGTAATGGTTCAGGCTTATAGATTATTGGTTGAAACGATGGTAAAAGAGGGTATGAATTATCCTTTGCATTTAGGCGTAACCGAAGCAGGCGATGGCGAAGATGGTCGGATTAAATCAGCTGTCGGCATTGGAACTTTATTGGAAGATGGTTTGGGCGATACCATTCGTGTTTCGTTAACAGAAGACCCAGAATTTGAAGCACCTGTGGCGAAAGCATTGGCTGATAGATATGTGAATAGAGTTGAAAGTCAAAAGTTGAAAGTTGAAAGCAATACTATCGTATGTCATCCTGAGCTTGTCGAAGGACAATCACCAACTTACAGTCCATACCAATATTCCCGTAGAACAACAGAGCCTGTTCAGCACATTGGCGGCCACCATCATCCAGTGGTGATGATTGATGTATCAAAGGAAAACCTTAAAGATCCATACTTTTTAAATGCTGTGGGCTATAATTACAGCGCTGGTTTAGATAAATACAATCTAGCAGATCAAGCTTGTGATTTGGTTTTCTTAGGTGATAACTTGCCCTCATTCTCTTTCCCTGGAAACTTAAAGCAAATTTATAATTACCAAAACTGGTTAGGTTTAAAGGATAAAAACAATTGCCATCCTGTATTTTCTTTAGATGAATTTAATAATACAACTATTAAAGATGAACATTTAAATTTCGTAGAAATTGATGCTACCCAGTTTAATCATTTATCACTTCATCAGTTAATAAATGTTGTTTTTATTTTAAATACCACTGCAAACCACGGCATGGCTGAGCAACGGGCATTCTTCGTTGCCTTACAAGAAAAAAACATTCAAACTCCGGTAATTATTAGAAGAACTTACTCTGACTTGGATGCTGATCATTTGCAGCTTTATGCGGCGACAGATTTAGGTGCACTTTTTACAGATGGCTTCGGCGATGGAATTTGGATTGATGCCCAGGGACAAAATTTAGCATTATTAAATGCCACCAGTTTTGGGATTTTGCAAGCAACGAGAACACGAATCAGCAAAACGGAATATATTTCTTGTCCGAGTTGTGGAAGAACACTTTTCGATTTGCAGGAAACCACTCAATTAATCCGTTCGCGTACCGATCATTTAAAAGGTTTAAAAATAGGCATTATGGGCTGTATCGTAAATGGTCCTGGCGAAATGGCCGATGCTGATTATGGTTACGTAGGAACCGGGCCAGATAAAATTACGCTTTATCGTGGGCAAGAAGTAGTAAAGAAAAATGTAAATACTGCTTTTGCTTTAGATGAATTGATTGATATTATTAAGGGTGATGGAAATTGGGTAGAGAAAAGTTAACTTTTTTCGATTATCTCATGGTTTGTGTCCTCACAGACCATTAATACCTCAATTAATTTTGTTGTGTGAGGACAAAGTTTTTATTTGTCTTTGCCAGACAGGCTTTTTTCTTTTGGCACCAAAAGACCTGCAAAGCAAGCTTGAACACATTTAAAAAACTTAAACTAGTGAAAACACAAAAGTGTCGGCTTAAAATTTTGTTTTAAAGTTTGTGCTGTGACAGGGATAATGATTGCCCAAAAATTTGTTAGGCCGATTTAAGTAGAACGAAGATGTAATGCTTAGGCTTAGCCAAGTGGAAAGGCAAATCGAAAATAACTAATTGCTTAATTATCTCTTCGACATTACACATTATCTAATAACTAACTAATAAAATCTAAATTACCTCCCATGAACATTCCTGAATTTCAATATATTTTTAGTGAACTTAGAAACTGGTTGTTAAGCAATGGATTGACAGGTGGCGAATTGATTTATGCCTATTTTTTTATCGGTTTAATTGGTGTTACGCTATTCCTTTTCATTACCATTTTTGTTACCCGACAGGTGTTTATTGCTGTTGTTAAAAGCGCTAAAACAAAATCAAATTGGCAAAGTGCACTTTATGAATTTCGTGTTTTCAGGGCTTTTGCATTAATTTTTGGCGCATATATTATTTATAATGTTGTTCCATTTGTCTTTATCGATTTCAAACTTTGGCTTTTTTATGCATTAATCATAGCTAAAATCTACATCGTACTTGCCGTAATGTTTGCCGTAAATGCTTTTTTAAATGCATTGGTTTCTATTATGGAAGCCTCCAGAAAATATGCTGATAAACCCATCAGAAGTTACAAGCAGGTAGCCAAAATTGTATTTTATATTGTTGGTTTTGTATTGATTTTATCCATTATTTTAAATCAATCACCTTTATATATTTTTGGAGGTTTTGGTGCGGTAACGGCAGTTTTTATATTGGTATTTCGCGATCCCATTCTAGGCTTTGTGGCATCAGTGCAAATGAGTGCCATTGATTTGGTTCGGGTGGGCGATTGGATTACTGTAGAAAAGTACGGTGCTGATGGCGAAGTAACCGAAATTAATTTAACCACCATAAAAGTTCGTAATTGGGATAAAACCGTAACCATTGTACCGAGTTATGCCATTGTTAGTGAATCATTTAAAAATTGGCGGGCCATGGAAGAAAGTGAGGGGAGAAGGATAAAACGCCACATCAATATTAAAATTTCGAGTATTAAATTTTGTGATGAAGAGTTGATTAACCGACTGAAAAGTATCGATTTCTTAAAAGATTATTTAAAGGAAACCCAACTCCAGATCGAAACATTTAATGCAGAGAATACGGTAAATCCAAACAATTTGGTAAATGGAAGGCACATGACCAATATTGGAACTTTTAGGGTTTATGCAGAAAAATACTTAGAAAGCAATCCTTATATCAATACCGATTTAACTTTTATGGTTCGGCAGTTACAAGCTACAGAAAACGGATTACCAATAGAGATTTATGTGTTTTCCAAAGAAAAAGGATTGAAAAAATTTGAAGAAGTAGCAGCAGATATTTTTGATCATTTACTTGCTGCGGTTCCTTATTTTGATTTGGAAATTTTCCAGAGTCCTAGTGGTAGCGACATGCGTGGGTTTGTGCGTAGGGGCAATGATTAAATTTGTTGCTAACATAAAACTTTACCATAAAGGAATTTAGGAGCAATAAGCACGTTTTTATTAAATTATCTTCAATCCCTTAAATGGTGAAGCCAGAGGATTTATTATTCCCCCAAAAACGTTAAAACCTTTCGCACACTTTAAATAAAAGTGGTGGTATGGTTTCTTTTTCATAAGGTTGAGATGCGCCATAAACATGATTTGCGCCCTCAATTTTAATAAGCTTGCTGTTTGGATTGGCATCAGCCAGTTTTTGGGCATTATCAAAAGGAACATTAACATCATCATCTCCCTGAACAATTAACCAAGGAATATTGATGCGTTTTGCCGCCTCAATTATATTAAGTGTTTCGGCATTTTCTTCAAAATCATTTAGTAGGTTAACGTTTAGGGGCATTTGTTCCTTAGTTCGAGCATTGGTAACATATATTTTTCCCGTAGTTTTCCATTCTGCTTCCTGCTCTTTTTTCCACAAACTATTAAAACTCGAAATGGCACTCCAGGTAATCAATTTATTGATTCGTAAATCATTTGCAGCCTCAATAATTGCTAAACCGCCACCTCTGCTGTGCCCGATTACATTCACTTCGATTTGCCTGCCATAAGATTTTTCAATAAAATCTAGTACCGCGTTTATATCAAATAGCTCTCTCGAAAACGTATTGTTAGCAAAAGTTTCTAAATCGTTTACATCATTTGGATGATCAGTTGATACACCGCTATGCGATAAATTAAATTTAATATAACGATAACCGTTCGCGGCAAAATATCGGGCAACTAAATTATGTGCGCCCCAATCTTTAAAACCTTTAAAGCCATGGATAAAAAGTACAATAGGTGTATTTGGGTTTTTATCATCGAAGGTAATGTCGCCAATAATTAATTTTCCATCTGAACCGCTAAGGCTAAAATCATTTTGTGTAATCATTATTTAAGGAATTGGTACAATTTATAAACCTACGAAATATGTTTTTGTTATATTTCAATCTAAGTATTTGAGCGATGATGAAACTCAGCTACTTATTTTTCAGGTAGGTATGCCTTGCATAGCGAGGTAGTTTTAATTTATATGCACTGAGCTATATTATCTAAACATGATTGAACGAAAAGCCATAATTTAAGCATCTGTTTTTATTTATTTAAGGTATGCTTGCAGTCATCACAGGTTTTATTGTGCTTGTGGGGAAAGCAGGACGAACATTAAAATGAAACATTGCCTTGCTTTTCAAAAACCAATTTCAGATTTTGTCAGCTAAATACGTCTATTTAAAACCGTTCTAAATTGATGTAAATTACAGATTAATGACGTTCGCAACCGCTAACCATGTTACTTTTGTTTCCCGATAATAGTTAATAACGGAGCACTTGGAATATTTAAAGGTAATAGCTTTTACGCACCATCACATCGACCTGAAATCTTTAGGGAAGTTGGTAATATGTGATCAGAGTTTAGATAGCAGATTGAAGAATCTTCAAGCAGAGCTTCCGGTTAGCGAAATATTTTACATTGGCACATGTAACCGTGTCGAATTCGTTTTCCTCACCAAAGAAAAAACCGATAAAGAATTTGTAACTAAATTTTTAACAGTGCTTGACATGGGCTTGCCTGCAGAATTTATGGAACGTTTTCTCGATAATGTAACGGTTTACGAAAACGAAGAAGCTTTTAATCATTTATTAAGAACTTCTTGCTCTTTAGAAAGTTTGGTTGTCGGCGAAAAGGAAATTCTTGCTCAAATACGCAAAGCTTATGAAAACTGTCGCGATGCAGGTTTTACCGGCGATTACATGCGTATGATTATGGATAGGGTAGTGAAGACTGCGAAAGAGGTTTACACACACACCAACATTTCAAAAAACCCTGTTTCTGTAGTTTCTTTGGCCTACCGCAAACTTAAAGAATTAAATATGTGTGGCAACTCACGCGTTTTAATTATTGGTGCCGGTGAAACCAATCAGAACATTGCAAAATACCTTAATAAGCATAAATATTCCAACTTTTCAATTTTTAACCGTACACTTTCAAAAGCCGAAGCTTTGGCAGAGGAATTGAATGGTAAAGCTTATCCACTTACCGAATTAGAAAATTTTTCTGAAGGTTTTGATGTAATTATCACTTGTACAGGTTCCACCGAAGCCATTATTAATGAAGAATTATATGCTAAATTACTTAATGGCGATGCAGGCAAAAAGGTGATTGTTGATTTGGCAATACCTAATGATGTAGAACCTGCGGTTATTCATAACAATCTGATTCATTACATTGAAGTAGAATCATTAAAAGAAGTTGCCCGCAAAAACATTCAGGAGCGCTATAATGAACTGGTTCATGCCGAAGATATTATCAACAACAACATTACTGAGTTCTTCACCGTTTTAAAACAGCGCCGTATTGAATTGGCGATGCAAGAAGTTCCACGCAAAATAAAAGAAATTAAAAACACAGCTCTGAATGGTGTTTTTGCCGATGAGATTAGTCAAATGGACGAGGCTTCTCGGGAGGTTTTGGAACGCGTAATGAACTACATGGAAAAAAAATGTATTAGCGTTCCCATGATTATGGCTAAAGAAATTTTAGTTAAAGAATCTTAATTCAACCGCTCCAAAGAATTTCTTCGGAGCAGTTAATTCTTAAACCAGATATTCAAACAAAGTTTGATCCTGGTTCAACTCGATAATTTCGAATTTAAAATCTTTCATGCGTTGCAATAGGCTCGCATAATCATCCTTATCGGTTAATTCGATACCCACTAAGGCCGGACCATTTTCTTTGTTGGTTTTTTTGATAAATTCAAAACGGGTGATATCATCATGCGGACCTAAAACTTCATTTACGAATAACTTTAGCGCACCTGGTCTTTGCGGAAAACGAACAATGAAATAATGTTTCAAGCCCTCAAAAAGTAAAGATTTCTCTTTAATTTCTTGCATACGCTCGATATCGTTATTGCCACCGCTAACAATACAAACAACAGTTTTACCTTTAATTTGATCTTTTAATTGCTCTAAAGCGGCAACCGATAATGCACCAGCAGGTTCTACCACAATGGCATCTTCGTTATAAAGCTTTAAAATTGTGGTGCAAATTTGTCCTTCAGGAATTAGGTATGTAGAACTCAAAAGCTCTTTACAATATTTATAGGTGATCCAACCCATCCTTTTCACAGCTGCACCATCAACAAAGCGTTCAATTTTTTCAACTGTTATTGGGCCGCCATTTTTAAGTGCTTCGCTTAACGATGGAGCACCCATTGGCTCAACCCCAAAAATCTTAACATCAGGCTTTACCGTTTGAAGATAGGAACTTACACCCGATGCTAAACCACCACCACCAACAGGTACAATGATAGCATCGAGCTCTGGTAAATCCTGAAAAACTTCCATCGCAACGGTGGCTTGTCCTTCAATTACTTTTTCGTCATCAAAAGGGGGAATAAATGTAGATGATTTTTCTTCGCAATAAACCAAGGCTTCTTTTAAACAATCATCAAAGGTATCGCCAACCAAAACAATCTCAATATTATCACCACCAAACATGTTTACCTGTTTAATCTTCTGTTTGGGCGTAATTTCGGGCATAAAAATAACACCTTTAATGCCGAGTTTTTTACATGAGTAAGCAACTCCTTGCGCATGATTGCCTGCGCTGGCACACACGATTCCATTTTGTAAAGCATTAGCGTTTAGCGCACTGATTTTATTATAAGCGCCACGCAATTTATAGGAACGTACAATTTGTAGATCTTCTCTTTTAAGATAGATATTTGCATTATATTTTAACGATAATCCCTCATTGAACTCCAGCGGCGTACGTTTTACAACGCCCTCCAAAGTCTTAAAAGCATTTTCAAAATCGAAAGTATTTTTTATTGTATTGTTCATTTTTTAACCCCAAACCCCTAAAGGGGCTTTTAATATTGTGTACATTTTTTTGAAAAGCAAGTTTAATGCTAATCGGTTATTGTAGCCCTGCTATTCGTTGCAATCTTTTTGCGATTGTCAGTCTGAGCTTGTCGAAGACCCGTAACAAAAAGTATTTTCACTGCTATCAGTATAAAAAACTTTGGTCTGTGCAGGAAAGTAAAAAACCAACCCTCAACCTCCCGATAAAAATCCGGAGAAGTTGTCCCTCAAAGTTTTCAATATCTAAGTGGCAAATCTGCGTTTTGTCAGTCTGAGCCTGTCGAAGACCATTCTATAATCGAGAAGCAAAATTGTTGTCCTTCGACAACTTGTCCTGATACTTCGTGAAGCTCATGATTATATTCTGCCCTATGCCCGTCATTGCGAAATCGATTTTTCATCGATTGAAGCAATCTCATTCGAAATATTATTTTTAACAAAAGAGATTGCTTCGTGCCTCGCAACGACGATTTTGCTTTAAACTTTTAACTTTAAACTCTCCACTTTAAACTTTCCACTTTCAACTTTAAGATTTCCGCTCTATTACAAAAACTTATTAATCGCGTCTAAATAAGCATTAGCAGATGCCTTAACAATATCAGTGCTGAAACCAAAGCCGACAAAAGATTTTCCATTGTAATCTACTTTCATATTTACCTTGCTCACATCATCACTTCCACCATGCATGGCTTGAATGGTAAATTCTTTTAATGCGATATCTTTATCAATTAGGCTCGAAATCGCATTTATGGTAGCATCAACTGGTCCGTTACCTTCTGCCTTAGCCTCTTTTTCCTCGTTGTTATATTGAAGTTTAATGGTAGCAGTAGGACTAACTAAATCACCACAAACCACTTGAAGTAAATTCAATTTATAGCCATTTAAGTACGATGGAGTTTCGCCATTACTCATTAAGAAAAGCAAGTCGTCATCTGTAATGTCTTTTTTCTCATCAGCTAAAACCAAGAAACGCTCATAAACATCATCAATATTAATTTTATCAATGTCGTAATCTAAACGCTCCAAATGATGTTTTAAAGCATGACGGCCGCTTCGAGCCGTTAAAATAATATCAGCACTGTTTAAACCAACATCTTCAGGATTGATGATTTCGTAGTTTTCGCGGTGTTTCAAAAATCCATCTTGATGAATACCAGAGCTATGGGCAAAAGCATTTTTACCTATAATTGCTTTGTTCGGTTGCACAGGCATGTGCATCATTCTGCTCACCATTCCACTGATTTCGGTAAAATGCTTACTGTTGATTCCCGTATGTAAACCTAAAGCATGTGTTTTCAAAATCATCGAAACTTCTTCTAAGGCGGTGTTTCCAGCCCTTTCGCCGATTCCGTTAATGGTACATTCAATTTGACGGGCACCATTTAAAACACCAGCAATACTGTTTGCGGTTGCAACACCTAAATCGTTATGGCAGTGAACCGAAATAATAGCATGGTCTATATTCTTCACGTTTTCTTTTAAGTAAAGAATTTTTGAGCCGTATTGGTCGGGCAAACAGTAGCCATTTGTATCAGGAATATTTACTACAGTTGCGCCTGCTGCAATTACTGCTTCAATCATTTGTGCTAAAAAGGCATTATCTGCTCTGCCTGCATCTTCAGCATAAAATTCTACATCTTCTATAAATTTTTTGGCATACTTTACCGCTTCAACAGCTCTTTCTAAAATCTTTTCGCGGGTACTGTTAAACTTGTATTGAATGTGCATATCAGATGCACCAATACCGGTATGAATTCGTGGGTGTTTCGCATATTGTAAAGATTCAGCAGCAACATCAATATCTCCTTTAATCGCCCTTGTTAAGGCACAAATGGTAGGGTTTTTAATTGCTTTTGATAATTCAACAACGCTTTGAAAATCTCCCGGACTCGAAATTGGAAAACCAGCTTCAATCACATCAACACCAAGTAATTCAAGTGCTTTAGCAATCTCAATTTTCTGGTTAGTATCCAATTGGCAGCCTGGAACCTGCTCTCCATCGCGTAAAGTGGTGTCGAAAATATAGACTTTATTTGGGTCGTGTATCATGATTCTTGTGTTGTAGATGTTTTTTGGGATAAAAATTTTAATACCAATTTGCCCATTTCGGCTGTGCCTAAAACTTTAAATCGGTTGGTGGTTTGGTCGGCAATATCGTGTGTTCTAAAACCTTCTTTCAAAACTTCATCAATGGTATCAACCAGTAATTTAGCTTCCTCTTTTAGTCCGAAACCAATTTCTAACATCAGCGCTGCTGATAGGACAGAAGCGAGAGGATTTGCTAAATCTTTACCTGTAATATCGTGTGCTGAACCATGAATAGGCTCAAAGAAGCCTGTGCTTTCGCCAACAGATGCCGAAGCCAGCATACCCATTGAACCTGCAATTTGTGAAGCTTCATCAGTTAAGATATCGCCAAATAAATTTGCAGTTAAAACCACATCAAATTTCTTTGGGTTTTTGATTAATTGCATCGCAGCGTTATCAATAAACATGTGTTCGGTTTCTACATCAGGATATTGTTTGGCAATTTCCTGGACAGTTTCACGCCATAAACGAGAACTTTCTAAAACGTTTGCTTTATCAACAGAACATAACCTTTTGCTACGTTGTTGAGCTGCCTGATAAGCTTTGTGTGCAATACGCTCTACTTCGTAACGGTGGTAAATCATCAAATCAGAAGCCGTATTTCTATCTTCCGAACGTGTTTTTTCGCCGAAATAAACATCGCCAGTTAATTCGCGGAAGAACAAGATATCTGTTCCTCTCAATATTTCAGGTTTAATGCTTGATGCCTGAAGAAGTTCATCAAATAATAGTATCGGGCGGAGGTTTGCAAATAAACCAAGTTCCTTACGGATTTTTAATAAACCTTGCTCAGGTCTAACTTTCAAACTTGGGTCGTTGTCGTATTTGGCATGGCCGATGGCTCCAAAGAGGATGGCATCGCTTTTTCTTGCTTTCTCTAAAGTTTCGTCTGGCAAAGGTTCGCCTGTAACTTCAATAGCAGCGTGGCCCATTAAAGCTTCATCAAATACAAATTCATGACCGAAAATTTCTGCAATTTTTTCTAATGCTGCTTTTCCCCAGGTGGTTACTTCTGGTCCAATACCATCTCCGGGTATTACTAAAATGTTCTTCTTCATTTTCGACTTCTATTGTTTTTCGGCTAATCATTTGCCGCGGAGACTCGGAAATTGGGAAAAAATTGATTCCGTGTATTCTGTGTTTCCGTGGCAATTATGTTTTAGCTTAGTATTTCTATATTCAAATTTTCGACGGCTTTTACCTCGCCTTTTTCTAATAATATTCTTTTTTCGATGCAGGTTGGCAGCTGCGATTCAAAATGGCCAACATAAATTAAAGTCATTCCATTGCTGCACAACTCATCAACCAATTGGTTAAAATGTTGTGTTTGCTGTTGGTCTAAACCCTGACAAGGTTCATCCAGAATCAATAGTTCAGGATTTTTAATGATTGTTCTGGCTAGTAAAACCAGGCGCTGTTTCCCTAATGGAAGTGAGATTAACAATTCGTTTTTATTTTCGGTTAATCCAAAATATGCTACCAATTCATCAACCTGCTGGCTTTTGCTGTAAGGCAATTGTTGAAATAATCCAACAGTATCATAAAAACCAGAAGCAATACTTTGCCAAACAGTTGCCGAAGCATCAAAATACCAATGGAATTCGGGAGAAATTAAACCGATGTGCTGTTTAATATCCCAAATGCTTTCGCCACTTCCACGTCTGTTGCCAAATAAGTAAAGTTCGTTGGCGTAAGATTGCGGATGGTCGCCATTTACCAGACTTAATAAAGTTGATTTTCCAGAACCATTATGTCCTTGCAACAACCATTTTTCGCCTGCTTTAACTTCCCAGTTAATATTTTTTAAAACCTGTTTTTCACCATAGATGATGTTTACATCAACCATTTTCACAATGTCTTGCGAAGAATAAACTGGCGATTCTTTTAAAAAATCTGGAATTTCCTTTAGATGTTTTTCAGCAGAAACTGATGTTACAACTCTTGAATCTGAAACGCTGATTTTACCATCTTTTATCTCCGCAAAGCGATTAACTGAATTTGGCAATTCAGTATCGTTAGAAATTAAAATCAACTGAACGCCTGATTCAGCAACCTCATCTAATAAAATGTTTAAATTTCTGCGTGAAGCTGCATCTAAACCTGTGTAAGGTTGATCGATGATTAACAGTTGTGGTTTTAGCCACAAAGCCTTAACCAATTGCAGTTTTTTGTGTTCTCCGCTTGATAATTCAATCAATTGCGAACTGGCAAAAGAAGAAAAATTTAAAGCTTCTAAAATATGTTCAACCTGATCTAAATGAAGTCCTTTTTCTTTGCCATAACTCACCAATTCTGCATGAACAGTTAAGGTGTCCTTGGCTTGTTGACTGGTGTAACGTTGCTGATAATAGAAATTTGCAACACCTTCTAAATTTTTAAATTGATACCAGCTTTCTACAAATAAAACTTCAGCTGGTAAATCGCTTTCATTACTAAAGTTGATTTTTACTTCGCCAATGGCACTTTGTAAGCCAGCAATTATTTTAGCTAAAGAAGTTTTTCCGCTTCCGCTTTCACCAAATAAAACATATTGTTCACCAGTATTTATTGTCCAGTTCAAATTCTTTAACACCGATTTTTGTTGGTATTTTAAGGTTAAATCTTGGATACTGACGAAACTTTCTCTCATGCTTTTATTTTTCCCTTCGGGATGATTACATTGATTTTAATGATTTTTATTGGCGGTCGTCATTGCGAGGTACGAAGCAATCTATAGCTTTAAGATTGCTTCGTACCTCGCAATGACGAGTGTGCTACCTTTTCTCAAATTCCTCAATCAAACCTTTCTGGGCAAGGATGAAATCGATATCATCATAACCATTAATTAAGCATGATTTCTTATATGCATTAATCTCGAAAGATTCCTGAGCGCCTGTTTCAATAATAGTTACCGTTTGGTTTTCTAAATCAACTTCTAAAGGAGATTTAGCATTGTTTTCTACTGCTTTAAAAATTTGAGCCAGGAAATCTTCACTCACTTGGATTGGTAATAATCCATTGTTTAAGGCATTACCTTTAAAAATGTCGGCGAAGAAACTACTGATTACGGCATCAAAACCTGCATCCTGAATAGCCCAGGCTGCATGCTCACGACTACTGCCGCAACCAAAGTTTTTGCCAGCGACTAAAACCTGACCGCTGTACGTTGGATTGTTCAAAACGAAATCAGCTTTAGGTTGATTATCATTTTCGTATCGCCAATCGCGGAATAAGTTTTCACCAAAACCCTCACGAGTTGTCGCTTTTAAAAACCTAGCAGGAATAATCTGGTCGGTATCTATGTTTTCTATATTTAAAGGCACTACTGCCGATGTTAATTTTGTGAATTTTTTCATTGTGTCGTTTTTTTGTTCTTTGGTTTGTTGGTTGTTTAGACTTACAACGTATAACCTAAAACTTATTACTCTTTTTTCGCTTTCACTCGCAATCTTCTATAATCTGCTACCCATTCTCCGTTGATGAAGTAATTGGGTTTCAGTATTTCTACAGCTAAATTTTTAATAGATTCAGCTTGTTCTTCTGTTAAGTTTTTAAATGCATGTTGTGCAAATTGATTAATCCAAACATACATTCCTTCCTCGCCAATCAGTTTGGTTGGTCTGTCGAATAACCAAATTTGTTCTACTTCAAAACCTTTCGATTCTAAAAGCGTAGCGTAAGCACTAATTGATGGAAAGAACCAAAAATTAGTCAGCACTTTATCTGCAAAGCCTAATTGTTCAGCGGCAGATTTTATCACATCGGTTATGCTTTTAACATTGCCTTTGCCGCCAAACTCCGCAACCAATCTTCCGCCAGTTTTAAGGCTTTTAAATAATGCCTGAGCCAAAGCATTTTGGTTTTCAATCCAATGGAAAGTCGCATTACTGAAAATTGCATCAAACTTTTCATAGTAAGGAAGTTGCGTTCCATCCACCACTTCGAAGTTTAAATTTGGGTAAGCCACTTTTGCATTGGCAATCATATCTGCCGATGCATCAGTGCCTAAAACAACTGCACCACTTTCGGCAATTTGCGCAGCCAGCTGACCAGTGCCGCAACCCACATCTAAAATGTGTTCGTCGGCTTTGGGCGCTAACCATTGCAAAACATCCGCTCCGTAATCAGATACGAAGTGGTGTTGCTTGTCGTATAATGTTGCATCCCAAACTATTTCTGGCATTTTTATTTGTTTTAATTTTTTACCATCTAAGATACCTAAGGTCATCTAAGATTTTTTTGCGTTATCGTCATTGCGAGGTACGAAGCAATATATTTTATAAGTGAGATTGCTTCGTGCCTCGCAATGATGAGTGGTAAAGGTCAAGAAGTCTTTAATCTTTGTTCCTTTATCTTTGTTCTTGCAAAAGCATTTCCCTCACATCCGTAATCACACCTGTAACAGCCGCCGCTGCCGCTGTTAACGGACTAGCCAATAAAGTTCTTGCATTTTGTCCTTGTCTACCTTCAAAATTTCTGTTCGATGTAGAAACACAGTATTTTCCTGCTGGGATTTTATCTTCATTCATTCCCAAACAAGCACTGCAACCCGGCTCACGTAATTGGAAACCAGCTGCTTCGAAAATTTTATCCAAACCTTCGTTTTTAGCTTGTTGCTCCACTTGTTTCGAACCCGGAACAATCCAGACCGTAACGTTATCCGCTTTGCGTTTATCCTTTACAAAATCAGCCACTTCACGTAAATCTTCAATACGAGAGTTGGTACAGCTTCCAATGAAAACATAATCAACCGGTTTGCCGATTAATGATGCATCATCATCAAAACCCATATAATCCAACGCCTTTTGATAAGAAAGTTTCTCTTTCTCAGGTTGTGCACTAGTTGCAGGGATATTTTCCTGGATACCCATTCCCATTCCCGGGTTGGTTCCGTAAGTAATCATTGGTGCAATATCTGCCGCATCGAAAGTTAAAACGCTATCAAATGTGGCATCAGCATCGCTGTATAATGTTTTCCAATAAGCTAAAGATTTATCCCACTCTTCACCTGCTGGCGCAAACTCTCTACCTTTAATGTAATCGAAAGTGATTTGGTCTGGAGCAATTAAGCCGCCTCTTGCACCCATTTCGATACTCATGTTACAGATAGTCATTCGAGCTTCCATGCTTAAACTCTCAATTGCCGAACCTGCGTATTCAATGAAATATCCTGTGCCACCAGCTGCAGAAATCTGAGCGATGATGTAAAGAATAATGTCTTTCGCACCAACACCTTTGCCAAGTTCGCCGTTAACTTCAATTTTCATGGTTTTAGGCTTCGATTGCAATAAACATTGTGTTGCGAAAACCTGCTCTACCTGCGATGTTCCGATACCAAAAGCAATTGCACCAAAAGCACCATGCGTAGAAGTATGACTATCGCCACAAACCATCGTTTTTCCTGGTAAGGTAATACCCAATTCAGGGCCGATTACGTGAACAATCCCCTGAAAAGGATGACCTAAGCCATAAAGCTCAATTCCAAATTCAGCACAATTTTTAGTCAGCATATCCACTTGGTAGCGAGAAAGCTCTTCTTTAATTGGCAATAACTGGTTTAAAGTTGGTACGTTATGGTCGGCCGTAGCCACTGTTTGCTGCGGACGAAAAACAGGCAAACCTCTTTTGCGCAAACCATCAAAAGCCTGCGGAGAAGTAACCTCATGTATTAAGTGTGTATCAATGTATAAAATATCAGGAAACCCTTCTTCACTTTTTACAACGTGTGCATCCCAAATTTTTTCTACTAATGTTTTTGACATTTTGTTTTGTATTTAATGTTGTCAGTCTGAGTTTGTCGAAGACCTTTTAACGAATAAAAAGAATTCCTTCGACAAGCTCAGGATGACATTCTTTTTATTCTATGCAGTTTTAATCGCCTTCATAGCCGTCATCGCTTTGCGTAAAGTAGCACCAATTTGTTCTACTTCGTGCGAGCGGATAGCCTCGTTAACATCAATTAATTTTCTGTTATCAACACCACCATCTTTGCCTTCGTTAAAGTTTTTACCAACTAAATCAGTATCCACTTTTTTCATGAAATCAGCCAATAGAGGTTTACAAGCTTGGTCGAATAAATAACAACCATACTCAGCTGTATCAGAAATTACACGGTTCATTTCGAATAATTTCTTACGGGCAATGGTGTTTGCAATAAGTGGTGTTTCGTGTAACGATTCATAGTAAGCAGATTCTGGTTTAATACCCGCCTGAACCATCGTTTCAAAAGCCAATTCAACACCTGCACGTACGAAAGCAACCATCAATAAATAGTTGTCGAAATATTCTTGCTCGCCGATTTTAACATCGCCAGCTGGCGTTTTTTCGAAAGCGGTTTCGCCAGTTTCAGCTCTCCAAGCCAAAAGGTTTTTATCGCCATTTGCCCAATCTTCCATCATGATGCGACTAAATTCGCCACTCATAATATCGTCCTGGTGTTTTTGGAATAACGGACGCATAATATCTTTCAATTCTTCCGAAATTTCGAAAGCCTTAATTTTAGCAACATTGCTCAGTCGATCAACCATTGCCGTAATACCACCTTGCTTTAACGCTTCGGTAATTACCTCAACACCATATTGAACAAGTTTCGAAGCGTAACCCGCATCGATTCCTTTCTCTACCATTTTATCGAAAGATAGGATAGAACCCGTTTGCAATAAACCACAAAGAATGGTTTGCTCGCCCATTAAATCAGATTTAACCTCAGCAACGAAAGAAGATTTTAAAACACCAGCTCTGTGACCGCCCGTACCAACAGCATAAGCTTTTGCCTGCGCTAGTCCTTTACCTTGAGGGTCGTTTTCTGGGTGTACAGCAATTAAAGTCGGTACACCAAAGCCACGAACATATTCTGCTCTAACTTCACTACCTGGGCATTTAGGCGCAACCATAATTACCGTTAAATCTTTACGGATTTGCATACCTTCCTCCACAATATTAAAACCGTGAGAATACAATAAAGTAGCGCCATCTTTCATTAAAGGCATAATCGCATTCACAACCGCAGTGTGTTGTTTATCAGGCGTAAGGTTAATTACCACATCAGCAGTTGGAATTAATTCTTCGTAAGTACCAACCTTGAAATTGTTTTCCGTTGCATTTTTCCACGAATCTCTTTTGCCCTCAATAGCCTCTTTGCGCAACGTGTAGCTTACATCTAAACCACTATCTCTTAAATTTAAACCCTGGTTTAAGCCTTGAGCGCCGCAACCCACAATTACTAGTTTTTTGCCTTTCAAAGCGCTAACGCCATCTAAAAATTCGTTGCTTTCCATGAAATCGCAAACACCCAATTGGTTTAATTTTTCTCTAAGAGGTAATGTGTTAAAATAATTTGACATCGTTTTTGTTATTTATTTTATGGTTCTATTTTCTTGTTTTTTATTCTTTTTGAAAAGCGATTTCTGTGCTCTTCGGTTATTTTAGTCCCGCTTTACGTTGCAATATTTTTGCATTCAGTCAGTTTGCTCCATTTCCGTCATTGCGAGGAGGAACGACGTGGCAATCTTTTTCGTAAAACCTTCAAAAAGTATTTCCACTTCAATCGGGTTTATTTTACCCAGGTTCGTGTTTTCACCCTAAACCCTAAACCCTAAACCCTAAACCCTAAACCTTTCTACACCTTTTTTCAGTGCCCATGCATATCCATAATGCACATTATCATGGCCTACGGTTGTAATCAAAACCTCCTCAACACTTTTCATTTCCACGCCATAAGTCGAAGTAGAAAAAGGAGTGATGTTTGAAAATATGCCATTAGCGTAATCTTCTTTTATTTTTTCAATGCTTTCAAGTGCCAAAGTTTTTAATTCTAAAACTTCCTCCGCTGTTACAGTATAGGTCGGGCGAGTATCTTTTCTATAAAATTCATTAAACTTAACAGAACTTGCATCGGCTAAAATTCCTGTGCGTACATAACAAAGCGTTTGCGTACTCACCACAATATGTCCGAAATTCCAGATGATATTATTGCTGTAACCTTCAGGGATTTTATTTAACTGCTCAATAGTTAAGCTATCAACTAACTGAATAAATGCCTTGCGTGAGTTAATTATAAATTCAAATACTTCGTTCATCATATTTTTATGCTTCAATCTCTGACGCATCTAATGGTTGATTAAAATTTATCTTATTAAAAAATGGGTCGTTTACCGTAACTGCCCAACTTCCGTAAAAAGTTCTTTCCAAACCTGGTCTGTTATATTTATATTTCTTGTCAATAATCTGCTTATGAAATTCTTTCAAGCCTGTGCAATCGATATGAATATGAGCACTCGGAGCACAATCGCCATGATGCTCGCTTAAATGCAATTCAATTCCATCCAATGAAATTTGCATATAAGTTGGTGTATTATCTTCAAAACGATGCTCCCAATCTATGGTAAAGCCTAACCAATCCACGTAAAATTCGACTGCTTTCTCATAATCGAACATTCTTAAAATTGGCTTAACGCCATTACATTTCATATTTTTTTGATTTTCGTCATTGCGAGGCTTGATTTGTGCGAGCCGAAGCAATCTGTCTGATTTCTAAATAGATTGCTTCGTCGTTCCTCCTCGCAATGACGGATTATTTTATCTACATGGTAAAAATCTTCTCGCCTTTATCTAAAAACTCATTCTCAACCAGTTCTTCTCCAGGTTCGAAAGCTTCAAATTCTTTTAATTTTTCATGGAAACCAGCACTGTCTTTAATAATCGCCACCCTGGCCGAGCGCACAAATTCAATTAATTCATAAGGCTCCAAAGCTTTCACTAAAGCATCGGTCTCTTCTCTATGACCAGTCACAGCAAAAACAGTATAATCTTTACGGATTACAACTGCACTTGCACCGTATTGTCTAAGCAGTCTTTCTACAGTTACTTTTTCTGCAATTTCATCAGTAGAAACTTTGTATAAAGCCAGTTCCTGCCAGATAATTTCCTTGTTGGTATTGAAATAAACTTTCAAAACTTCGATTTGCTTTTCAATCTGACGAGCCAGTTTTCTTACCACTTCATAACTTTCCGTAATTACAATGTTGAAACGGTGGATGCCATCAATTTCAGATGGAGAAGTGTTTAAGCTTTCGATATTGATTTTCCTTTTGGAGAAGATAATCGCAATCCTGTTTAATAAACCGATACGATTTTCAGCATAAACCGTAATGGTATATTCCTGCTTTCCCTCTAAATCAGCTTTATCTATTTTATGTTCTATTGTGTTTTCAGTACTCATGTTTCTTGGATTAAGGATAAAGGAACAAGGATAAAAGACAAAACGCCTGTACTTTTAATCTTTATTCCTTGCTCTTTGTTCTTTTATCTTAATTATTTCAACCTAATCTCGCTTACACTCATTCCTTGTGGAACCATCGGGAAAACGTTATTTTCTCGTCCAACCATTACTTCTAATAAGTAAGAGCCTTCGTGATTAATCATAGTTTCCAGTGCTGTTCTCAGGTTGTCACGTTCATCAACTTTATCAGCTTCAATGTAGTAAGCTTTAGCAAGTGCCACAAAATCAGGACTGGTAATGTTTACCGATGAATAACGTTTATCGTTAAATAGCTCTTGCCACTGGCGAACCATTCCTAGGAAACGGTTGTTCAAAATCAGGATTTTAACTGCTGCACCAAATTGCATGATAGTACCCAGTTCTTGTGGCGTCATTTGGAAACCACCATCGCCAATAATTGCAATTACAGTTTTGTTTGGCGCACCATATTTAGCACCAATTGCTGCTGGTAAACCAAAACCCATCGTGCCTAAACCACCTGAGGTAATATTGCTTCGCGTATTGTTAAATTTAGCATAACGGCAAGCAACCATTTGGTGTTGACCAACATCTGTTACAATCACTGCATCACCACCACAAATTTCGTTAATGTTGCGTAAAACTTCGCCCATGGTAATTTCATCTCCCGCAGGGAAAAGTTCGGGAGTGATCACCTGGTCTATTTCTTGTTGGTTATAATCTCTGAATTTAGTAACCCATTCTTCGTGTTTTTTAGGTTCAACCAAGTTGGTTAATAATGGTAGTGTTTCTTTACAATCGCCCCAAACCCCAACTTCTGCTTTAACATTTTTATCAATTTCAGCTGGGTCGATATCGAAGTGTATTACTTTAGCCTGTTTTGCATATTTATCTAAACGGCCAGTAACACGGTCATCGAAACGCATCCCAATAGCAATTAAAATATCGCATTCGTTGGTTAAAACATTAGGACCATAATTGCCGTGCATGCCCAACATACCGACATTTAAAGGGTGGGAAGTTGGAATAGCACCTTCTCCCATAATTGTCCATGCGGCAGGAATACCACTTTTCTCGATAAAAGCTTTAAACTCTTCTTCAGCTTTGCCCAAAACAACGCCTTGTCCGAATAATACAAATGGTTTTTTTGCCGCGTTGATTAAAGCTGCAGCTTGCTCAATATACTCAACCCTAACTTTTGGTTTCGGGCGGTAGGAGCGGATATGATTACACTTTACATATTCAGGAAATTCCTCAATCTGTATTTGCGCATTTTTAGTAATATCAATTAAAACAGGACCCGGTCGGCCACTTTTAGCAATGTAAAATGCTTTCGCTAAAACCTCTGGGATTTCCTTGGCGTCAGTAACCTGATAATTCCATTTGGTAACTGGGGTAGTAATGTTAATTACATCAGTTTCTTGAAAAGCATCAGTTCCTAATAAATGAGCGAAAACTTGTCCAGTGATACAAACCAAAGGTGTACTGTCGATTTGTGCATCAGCTAAACCCGTAACTAAGTTGGTTGCACCTGGTCCGCTGGTTGCAAAACATACACCAACTTTACCGCTTGCTCTAGCAAAACCCTGAGCAGCATGGATGCCACCTTGCTCATGACGGACCAAGATGTGCTGCAATTTATCTGTATAATCGTACAACGCATCGTAAATCGGCATAATTGCTCCTCCAGGATAACCAAAAATGGTGGTAACACCTTCTTCAATTAATCCATTTAACAAAACCTGCGAGCCAGTTCCCTTAAAAGTTTTTGAGGTTTCTGCCTTCGCCTCGGTTTGTTGTATTGTATCTTGTGCAGTTTCCATAATTATGTTTTTGCGGTTCTATTATTTTTAAACTTGATGTCACAATTTCTGACATCAAGTTCATCACGGTTTGTGATGATATTAGTGCTTTTCTTAGTAAGCGGTCACAAATTGTGACCAGTTCAAGTTTATTTACTTGTTAAGTTTCTTTCCCCTTCAGGAGGTTAATACTCGTCAGTTACGCATCCACTTGCTGCATCTGATACAGTTTTAGCATATTTATATAAAACACCTTTGGTTACTTTCAATGCAGGCTGTACATATTTTTTTCTTCGCTCTGCGATAACCTCTTCGCTTACTTGTAAACTGATGATGTTATTAACGGCGTCGATTAAAATTGGGTCATTATCTTCAACCAAACCAATTAAACCGCCCTTATACGATTCTGGCGTGATGTGACCAACCACGAAACCGTGAGTACCACCAGAGAAACGTCCATCAGTAATTAAAGCAACCGATTTACCCAAACCTGCACCAATAATTGCCGAAGTTGGTTTTAACATTTCAGGCATGCCTGGAGCACCAACAGGGCCAGAGTTTTTAATCACAATTACATCACCAGGTTGAACACGACCGCTTGAAATACCAGCAATTAAATCATGCTCGCCATCAAATACACGTGCAGGACCTTCAAATTTTTCGCCTTCTTTACCAGATATTTTTGCAACTGAACCTTTTTCTGCTAAATTTCCGTAAAGAATTTGTAAGTGACCAGTTGCTTTAATTGGCTCACTCAGTTTTTGAATGATTTTCTGGTCGTAATCCATAATCGATTTCACATCAGCTAAATTTTCGGCCATTGTTTTACCAGTTACAGTTAAGCAATCGCCATGCAATAAGCCCTCGTTTAATAAAAATTTCAACACAGCAGGGATACCGCCATATTGATGCAAATCTTGCATCAGGTATTTTCCACTTGGCTTAAAATCGGCTAAAACAGGTGTAACATCACTCATTCTTTGGAAATCATCTTGCGTAATTTCTACACCGATGGCTTTTCCCATTGCGATAAAATGCAATACCGCATTTGTACTTCCACCTAATATAATGATCGAGCGAATTGCATTCTCAAATGCTTTTCTCGTCATGATATCAGATGGTTTAATATCTTTTTCTAATAAAACTTTGATATATTTTCCAGCATCTAAACATTCTTGTTTTTTCTCAGGACTTACCGCTGGATTTGACGAAGAATAAGGCAAACTCATACCTAATGCTTCAATAGCAGATGCCATTGTGTTTGCGGTGTACATGCCGCCACAAGCGCCCGCACCTGGACAAGTATGTTTGATGATTCCCTGATAATCCTCTTCAGATAAATTACCGCAGATTTTTTGTCCTAAAGCCTCAAAAGCCGAAACAATATTCAATTCTTCGCCTTTGTAATGACCAGGAGCAATTGTACCACCGTAAACCATAATCGACGGGCGGTCTAAACGAGCCATAGCCATTATCGCCCCTGGCATATTTTTATCACAACCCGGAATAGAAATAATTCCATCATAATATTGCCCACCACAAATGGTTTCGATACTATCTGCAATTACATCGCGACTTACCAATGAGTAACGCATACCATCCGTACCATTACTCATTCCATCGCTCACGCCAATCGTATTAAAAACTAAGCCAACTAAATCATTTTTCCAGACACCAGTTTTAACATCTTTTGCAAGGTCGTTAAGGTGCATATTGCAAATGTTACCATCGTAACCCATGCTAGCAATACCGACTTGTGCTTTTGCCATATCTGCATCGGTTAATCCGATTCCATAAAGCATAGCTTGCGCCGCAGGTTGTGTTGGGTCTTGTGTAAATGTTTTACTGTACTTATTTAATTCGCTCATTGTTTTGGTCGGTTGTAATGTTGTATTATTTTAAAGTTGTAATGTTTGCAATCTGTCTTGATACTTAACTCTCGCCACTTGAAACTATATAATCACTTCGTAGTTCACTTTCTCAAGCACCAAGTTTTTATAAGCACGTTGTATGGTGTAACCGACAGATTCTCTCCAAAGGTTGCGGAAAATGATATCATCAATTGAAGCAATTCCAGCAATTTCTGTAGCTGTGCCACATAGGAAAGCGCTATCTGCTTGTCTTAAATCTTCAACGGTTAGTTTTTTCTCCATACATTCAATATCTAAAACTGTACAAAGCTCTTTAACGGTAGCCCGGGTAATTCCAGGTAAAATATTTCCTAAAGATGGTGTGTAAAGTTTGCCATCTTTCTCCAAAAAGATATTTGCGCCAGATGCTTCAGCTACGAAACCATGCATATCCAAAAGTAGCGCTTCATCGTATCCTTTAATGTTGGCTGCGGTGGTTGCTAAAATTGAGTTTACATAGTTTCCACTAAGTTTTGCTTCCATCGGAGTCGATTTTGGATTCGGCCTTTCGTAATCTGAAATGGTTAATTTCAATAATTTATTACCTGAATAAGCATCCCAATCCCAGGCACAAATCAAAATTGATACACCGCTAGGCTCATTCAATTTCATATTTGGGTGGCAAAAAACTAACGGGCGGATGTAAGCATCTTTCAGTTTATTTAATGTTAGAAGTTTATAGGTTTCTTTGATTAATTCTTGTTTATTCCATGGAAAAGGAATATTGGCCAGTTGACAAGAACGTTCTAGACGGTCGAAATGGGCAGCAGCTTTAAAAATGCGATTACCATTGTGCGTTTTGTATGCCCTTATTCCCTCGAAAGCTGCATAACCATAATGCAGCGACTGGCCATAAAGGTCAGTGTTGCTATCTACAGCCTTTTCAAACTTTCCATCAAGGTAAATAATCGTATTAGAATTATAGTACTTCATAATACTGCGTTTTGTTATTTAAAAAAAGCGTCCTGTTTGTATCAGGACGCTTTAGGTATATTTAGTTTTTTTAAAATCTATTTAATCTGCGTCCGCTTATTGCCCCATAAAATATTTAGGAGTAGTAGATTCAGAATAATGACAGGTAACAACACAACATTTCCAGCTGCATTTGCAGTGGTGGTGTTTAAAAAAATGTTGTTTCGTGTAATCATTATTTCGCAATGCTTTATAAATACCAATTTAGTTTTTGGTTCATTAATATGCAAGAGAAATCAGAAAAAAGTGAAATAAGAATATAATTCTATACTTAACTAAGAAAACAGAATGTTATTCGCTGTGGTAATGGAATTAGTGATTTAATGCCGTTGGAGATAGACCGAATATCAAAACGGTATACGGTATGTTTATTATGCTAGCATTATAAATTTTCAATTTTTCTTCTTAAAATGAATTTTTGCCGAACAAAATTGATTATTCTTAACAAATTTAATCATTGATCAATTTACAAAATCACTCCTAGTTATGCCTACTTTAAAGTACATATAAAAGCCTCTTCGAAATTAGTGAGGGCACTGAAAAAGTAGACTTAAAATGGTCTATAAAGAAATTAGCGGATGAGTAGGTCATAAGATCTCCATCCGCTTTTTGTTTTTTGAGTGTTTTTATCTTTTTTACTGATTCCAGTTCATCAAGTTCTCTCGACGGATTTCAGCGTTTTATGACCCTTTTTGGCATGTTTTTTTGGTAATAATGATCCCGCTTTAGAATTTCAGTATTCTTTTTAGATTTACCACGAAAATCGCGATTGCACCTTGCATTTTCATGCTTTCAAGGCCATAGGAATTTGCTCTGTCATATCCATGAACATTTTTTAATTCACTATTTTTCGCCTCAATTTTATATCTGTGTTTTGATTTCTCCCTGAAGTACTCGCTCTGTTGGAATATTTCCTGCTCTTTGTGCTCGTCTGGTTTTATTGTAACTGAGTATGTCCTGCTTTTGGCTTCCGGTTTATAGCAGCCATCTCTTAGCGGGCATACTTTGCATTTTTCAATATCGAAATGATAGGTCATTGACTGATTGCTCTTATCTACCTTTTTGCCCTGCACCCGTTTGTACATGGCCAGATGCCCTGCAGGGCATACGAACATATCAGCGTCTTTGTTGTAATCAAACTTTTCTTCCTCTTTTCTGGTACCATGGGTAATAGCAGGGTTCATCCTGGCAACGATCTTAATCTTATTTCCGTTCAAATCCTTAAGCCTGAGGTTGTTCTTGCCGGCATAAGCTGCATCACCTATGATGGTATCCACCTCCATTCCGTATGACTGTGTCCGGTCCAATAATTTTGGAAGTTCAGGACCATCGCCCTTCTCAGCTGAGGTGACAACAGCGGCCGTTATAATACGTTCCTCTGTCATTGCCAAATGAGTTTTGTAACCAAAAAAACTGCTGTCAGCTGTTTTGTGGCCAACCCTGGCATCCATATCTTTGGATATTGCATAGTTCTCCCGGGTATCTTCCACTGTTTCCTTTAGGAGGTTTAGCTTCTCTTTCACAGCAGGAATCTCACTTAATGCTTCATCAGACTCGATAAGTTTTTGTAACTTCTTGCAGTATGCTATTTCTTTAAGGATATCATTTGAATCATTCTTCTCAGGCATCTGACCCTTGAGATCATCATCCATTAGATACACTGCCTTTCGAAGCATTTTCGAGCGTTGCCTGAGTACTTCAATAGGGGAATATGGATTGGATCTGGAAAGTGAATGCGTCGCATCGACAATGATGGACCTGGATTTAATAATGCCTTTTTCAAGGGCCAGGGAAACGGTTTTACCGATCAGAAGGTTTAAAAGATCCATATCCTTGAGGCGGAGCTTTCGGAACTTGGTCAATGAGCTTGAATTGATCACGTCTTCCTCCGGGGACATCTCCAGAAAATATTTGAAGGACATATCATAGTGGGAACGCTCTACCACATCGACATCTGAAACGGTGAATATGGTTTTCAAAAGCAGATATTTAAACATGCGTACCGGACTCTCAGCATTACGCCCGTTGTCCGGGCAGTATTTATTTAGGAGCTCATCATATATAAAACCAAAATCTATAAGCTCGTTGATCTTGCGCAGGAGGTTCTCTTTGGGAACAATCAGATCATAAAGCCTGGAAAACTCGCTAAACTGGATTTGCTGTTGAAGAAGCATCTTAAAAGCAGTAATAATACACCTTTAAAATACAAAAAAAGGAGCAGAAAAACTAGTTTTCTACTCCTTTTTATCCTTTTCAATTAAGGGACTTTTTCAGTGCCTTCAAATTAGTCGAAAAGGCTTTCTTTTATTGTTTAATTATTTTAAGCAATACCTTCTGCCAACACAACAATTTTGTTGTGGATGGCTTCAACTACTCCGCCTTTAATGAAAAAACGTTGTTCATCAGCTTTGCCTGCTTTTATAATAACTTCTCCATCTTCTAAAGTTGAGATAATGGCTGCATGGTCTTTTAAAATCTGAAAAGAACCTAAAGTGCCAGGAACCGTAACTGCTGTTACTTCACCTTCGAAAACTTTTTTATCTGGAGTTAAGATTTCTAAATTCATTTTTAAAGTTTTACGTTTTACGTTTTAAGTTTTGAGTCGACCGACTTGCACTTAAAACGTATAACTTATTACGTACAACGTACTAGTTCGCTTCTGCCAATAATTTTTTACCTTTTTCAATAGCATCTTCAATGCTACCAACTAAGTTAAATGCAGCTTCAGGATATTCATCAACTTCACCATCCATAATCATGTTGAAACCTTTGATGGTATCTTTAATGTCAACCAATACACCTTTTAAGCCTGTAAATTGCTCAGCTACGTGGAAAGGTTGAGATAAGAAACGTTGAACACGACGAGCTCTTGATACGACTAATTTATCTTCTTCAGATAATTCGTCCATACCTAAAATCGCGATGATATCTTGTAATTCTTTATAGCGTTGTAAAGTTTCTTTAACACGTTGTGCGGTATTATAGTGCTCATCACCTAAAACAGCAGGAGAAAGGATACGTGAAGTAGAATCCAATGGATCTACCGCTGGGTAAATACCTAACTCAGCAATTTTACGGGAAAGTACTGTAGTTGCGTCTAAGTGGGCGAAAGTTGTAGCCGGAGCTGGGTCAGTTAAATCATCCGCAGGTACGTAAACCGCTTGTACAGATGTAATTGAACCGCGTTTTGTTGAAGTAATACGCTCTTGCATTAAACCCATCTCAGTTGCCAATGTTGGTTGGTAACCTACCGCAGATGGCATACGACCTAATAAAGCCGATACCTCAGAACCTGCCTGAGTGAAACGGAAGATGTTATCAACGAAGAAAAGGATATCTTTTCCAGCGCCTTCGCCATCACCATCACGGAAATATTCTGCAACTGTTAATCCTGATAATGCTACACGAGCACGTGCACCAGGAGGCTCGTTCATTTGACCGAATACCAATGTTGCTTTTGATTCTTTTAATTTTTCAGTATCAACAGCTTTCAAATCCCATCCACCTTTTTCCATCGAGTGTAAGAATTCATCGCCATAGTTAATTACACCTGATTCGATAAACTCACGAAGTAAATCGTTACCCTCACGAGTACGTTCACCAACACCTGCGAATACTGATAAACCAGCATAAGCTTTAGCGATGTTGTTTACCAACTCCATGATTAATACTGTTTTACCTACACCAGCACCACCGAATAAACCAATTTTACCACCTTTTGCGTAAGGCTCTAATAAATCGATTACTTTAATACCGGTAAAAAGTACTTCAGTTTCTGTTGATAAATCTTCGAACTTAGGAGGAGTGGCGTGAATCGGACGACCATCAGCTTTATCCACTGCAGTGATTCCGTCAATTGCGTCACCAACTACATTAAATAAACGACCTTTAATTTGATCGCCAACTGGCATTTTAATCGCTGAACCAGTATCAAGTACCTTCATTCCACGAACTAAACCATCAGTAGAGTCCATAGAGATTGCACGTACGCGATCTTCGCCTAAATGCTGTTGAACTTCTAAAACAATTTTTTGTCCATTTTCTTTTGTTATCTCTAACGCATCGAAAATTTTAGGTAGATGGGCATCATCAGCAAAGCTAACGTCAACCACTGGGCCGATAATTTGTGCTATTTTTCCTAAGTTAGGCATATCTGTTGTGAGTATATTTATTATAGTCAATGAATTAAAGCTGTTTGTAGGGGCTCCAATTCGGTTGGCAAAGTTAAGTTATTATTAGTAAATTTTAAATATATATTGCAAATTTTTCTTAGGTCATTTTAATGGGTAATTTAGAGGCATAAAATCAATTAATGAAAACCATTTTAACAACAGGTAGCAATGGCCTTTTAGGTCAAAAAATAACAGAAAAAGTATTAACCGAGGGGCGGGTGAAGCTGATCGCAACTTCAAAAGGTGCCAACAGATATCCGATTACAAATGGTTATCAGTATGCTGAAATGGATATCCTTGATCCCGTGCAGGTAAGAACAATAATTGAAAAATTTAAACCCGATGCCATTGTTCATACAGCAGCCATGACCAATGTTGATACCGCTGAAGCGAATAAGGAACTTTGCCGTCAGCTAAATGTAGAGGCTACTCAAAACTTAGTATCGCTTTGCGAAGAATTTAATATTCAATTGATACATTTAAGCACTGATTTTATTTTTGATGGTGCCAATGGGCCTTACAAAGAAGAAGATGCGACAAATCCATTAAGCTATTATGGCGAAACTAAACTTCTTGCAGAATTGACGGTTAAAGAATCGAGAGCAAACTGGGCAATTTTACGTACCATTTTAGTGTATGGTATTACAAATGATATGAGCCGGAGCAATATTGTGCTTTGGGCTAAAGGTGCGTTGGAAAAAGGTTTACCTATTAATGTCGTAAACGATCAATGGCGAATGCCAACTTTGGCAGAGGATTTAGCCGAAGCCTGTTTATTAGCGGTAGAAAAAAATTCGCAGGGTGTTTATCACGTTTCGGGGAAAGATTACATGAGCATTGCAGATTTAGTGAGAAAAGTTGCCGATTATTGGTCGCTCGATAAATCGATAATTTCTGAAATAAGTTCTCAGAGTTTAAATCAATCTGCAAAACGGCCAATTAAAACTGGTTTTGTATTAGATAAAACGATAAAAGATTTGGATTATAAACCGCATAGCTTTGAAGAGGGGTTGAAGATTGTGGATGAGCAGATGAAAAGTAGAAAGTAGAAAGTAGAAAGTAGAAAGTGAAAATGGGAAATGGAAATGAGGAAATAGACAAATTAGTGAGCTTTTTTTTTTGAGACTTTGCGTTACGCTTAAACAATTAACCAGTTAAACAATTTATCAATTACAACAATTTAACAATATAATATATGTCACTACAAATTGGCGATCACGCCCCTGATTTTAAATTATACAGTTCAGATTTAACTGAAGTTTCATTATCAGCTTTTAAAGGAAAAAAAGTAATTATTCATTTCTTTCCAATGGCTTTTACCGGAACGTGTACCGAGCAATTATGTGCAATAAGAGATAATTTCAGTTTTTATGAAGGAATTGATGCACAGGTTTTAGGAATTTCAGTTGATTCTCCATTTTCATTAGCCAAGTTTAAAGAAGTTCAAAATTATCAATTTCCCTTATTGTCTGATTTTAATAAAGAAGTTTCAGAAGCTTATAGTGCTTTTTATCCTGAATTTGTGTTCGGATTGAAAGGTGTTTCTAAAAGAGCAGCCTTTGTTATCGACGAAGAAGGAAAAATTATCTATTCCGAAGTGTTGGAAGAAGCAAAGGACTTGCCTGATTTTAAAGCGATTAACGATTCGTTAAAAGCATAATCAAATTTTTTGCAAAAGTAAGATCGATTTTTTTTCAAATATAATTGCGAATTTAAATCTCAAATCTTACTTTTGCAGTCCGTTAACAAACGGAATTGCATTTGTAGCTCAATTGGATAGAGCATCTCACTACGGATGAGAAGGTTTGGGGTTCGAATCCCTACAAGTGCACTTGAAGGGAGGATTGAAAAATCTTTCCTTTTTTTATTCACAATCAAGACTTCTAATTCCCTCATCTTAAGGCGTTTAGATGATAAGATATTCTTCATCGTGGGTGTTCGATACATGCCGTTTTCGTAATAGAGATTCGAGTCGAACACCAGATCTATAAACTCCCGTTTTTCTAACGTATCAAACTTGTGATAAGTTGATTTTAAGTCCGTCAATAATTCTAGCTCTTTATTGAGTATTTCGTATGCTTCACTGTGATTAGTATTAAGCTGGGGATTTCGGTAATAGTAGACAGCGGATTCCGTTCCAAACTGTACACCCGTAGATTAGTCCGACTTTGAGCAGGACATCTTGAGAAGAGTCCCAAATATATCCATTCCTATCAGAACCACCGCAAAAGAAATTTTGTCAATGCTCTGCCCCTCATCCGCACAAAACTTCACTCCACGGCATCCCGGATATGATTATCCAGCCAATAAAGCTGTTATAGGGCAAGATTACATCCAAGAACCGACAGACAAAAAACTCCAGCAACACCCTTTCTAAAAAAACCATTTTTAAGCGCTTTAGCGCTCCGCTGAAGCTGCCTTGAGCACAAAAACAACCATTGAATCAAGTTGGCTTTAAATAAGCCTTAAAACCGCTTAAAATGAGCCGAGTGACCACTTTGAAGCGAAAACAGTGGCCATTTTAAACCGAAAAAAGTGACCACTTTGCAGAAAAACAAGTGGCCACTTTTGGAATAATCCCCAGGTTGTGCCGGAAATAGAATCCCGTCAATCAAATATAATAGAAAACTAAATGAAATATCTTTTTATTCCAAAGCAACTATTAATAACGTAGGTCGAACTAAACTTGAGAAATAGGTAGATCAAAGAGTTGTAATGTTGAGGCTATGATGAGTTTACTGAATTGTAAATATTGCCTGTTTTGTTCTTTCACAAGGAGATTTTGTTTTGCTAAGTTAATCTTTAACATATGATAAGAGTGAACTATTTAATCATTCATTCTATTGATTTTCTGTGAAATGTTTCGTTTCTTGGCGAACTGTAAACTCTTGCAATTCTAATCGAAGCTAAATCAACTAATCATCATCGGCTAATGTTTAAACATAAAGTACTTCTAATTGCATCACTTCTCATTTCTTTTTATTTTCAAGGAATGGCCCAGAGAACTGAAATTATTCTTGATGAAGGATGGAAGTTTTCAAAAGGAAATTTTACCGATGCAGCATTGCAAAAGTTTGATGATACCAAATGGCAAACGGTTCGAATTCCACACGATTGGGCTATTTCAGGTCCTTTTGATAAAGAAATAGACAAACAGGTTACTGCTATTACTCAAAACGGTGAAACTAAACCAACTGAGAAAACAGGTAGAACAGGGGCATTGCCTTACATTGGAGAAGGTTGGTATCGAAAAAAACTTGCTTTACCAATAATTAAACCTACTCAAAAAGTATTGGTTCAAATAGATGGCGCCATGAGTGAACCACGTGTTTACCTCAACGGAAAACTGATTGGCGAGTGGAATTATGGTTACAACTATTTCTATATAGACATTACAAAGGATCTCCAATCTAACGAAAATGTTCTGGCCATACACCTTAATAATAGGGCTAAATCTTCGCGTTGGTATCCTGGTGCTGGTTTATACCGCAATGTTCATCTTATCATCAAAGAAGAAAAAAGTATCGAGCAGTGGGGGATTACGGTAACCACACCAGTTGTTCAAACTGAATTTGCAAAGGTTAATGTTAAAACAAAACTCAATGGTTCTAATTTACACCTTGTAAACCAGGTTTTAGATCATCAGGGTAAACAGGTTGCAATTGATACTGTGAAATCATTTTTTGGTAATGAAGGTGATCAAAATATTCAGATTCGTGAGCCGAAATTATGGAGCCCTGAAAGCCCATATTTATACACTTTGGTATCTAAAGTGTATGATGGTAATGCACTTAAAGATGAAGTTAGAACACGTTTTGGTATCAGAACCATTAATTTCCAGGCAGGAAAAGGCTTCAGCTTAAATGGAAATGTAAGGAAGTTTAAAGGTGTTTGTTTACACCATGATTTGGGTCCGCTTGGTGCTGCAATTAATGTTGCTGCGTTACGCAGGCAGTTGACCATCTTAAAAGACATGGGTTGCGATGCCATCAGAAGTTCACATAATATGCCATCGCCAGAACAATTGGAGCTTTGCGATGAAATGGGATTTATGTTTCTGGCCGAAAGTTTTGATGAATGGGCAAAGGCTAAAGTAGAAAATGGTTATCATTTGTATTTCAATACTGATGCTGAAAAGGATATTGTGAATTTGGTAAAAGCCAATAAGAACCACCCCAGTATTGTAATGTGGAGTTCAGGGAACGAAGTTCCGGATCAGTTTGGGGCTGAAGGTGTAAAACGGGCAAAATGGCTTCAAGAGATCTTTCACCGTGAAGATCCTACTCGTCCTGTTACGGTGGGTATGGATCAGGTAAAGGCTACTATGCAGTCTGGTTTTGGTGCTTTGTTAGATATTCCGGGATTAAACTATAGAGTACATCTCTATGAGGATGCCAATAAGGCCTTTCCGCAAGGATTTATCTTAGGTTCTGAAACGGCTTCAACGCTAAGCTCGCGAGGCGTTTACAAATTTCCTGTAATAAAGGCAAAAGATAAGCAATATGATGATTTTCAGTCATCATCTTATGATATGGAATATTGCAGCTGGTCTAATCTTCCTGATGATGATTTTGTGATGCAAGATGATAAACCGTGGGTTATTGGAGAGTTTGTGTGGACAGGCTTCGATTACTTGGGCGAGCCAACACCATATGATAATAGCTGGCCTTCCAGAAGCTCCTATTTTGGCATTTCTGATTTAGCAGGTTTACCAAAAGATCGATATTATTTGTATCGGAGCAGATGGAATAAAAGTGAACCCACACTGCACTTATTGCCGCACTGGAATTGGGCGGGTAGAGAAGGAGAAATTACGCCTGTATTTGTGTACACGAGTTATGACAGTGCTGAACTTTTCTTAAATGGAAAAAGTTTAGGTGTTAGAAAAAAGGATAAAACATCGCCTCAAAATCGCTACAGATTAATGTGGATGGATGTAAAATACCAACCAGGCATACTTAAAGTGGTAGCTTTAGATGCACAAGGAAAACCAGTTGCAGAAGAAAAAATAGTAACAGCAGGTAAGCCAGATCGTATTATTCTAGCCGCAGATAGAAATAAGATCAAAGCCGATGGCAGAGATCTATCTTTTGTAACGGTATTTGTGGTAGATAAAGACGGTAATCCTTGCCCTACTGAAAATCAATCCTTAAAATTTGAAGTAAAAGGGGCTGGTAAATTTAAAGCTGTTTGTAATGGCGATGCCACTTCATTAGAATCATTTGAAAAGCCAACCATGAAGCTATTTAGCGGAAAGCTTGTTGTGCTTGTTGAATCAAACAAAAAGGCAGGTAAAATGCAATTGAATGTATATGGTAAAGGCTTAAAAAGTAGCCAAATTGAGATTAACACCGTACATTAATAATTACTCTACTTGTTGTTGATTTAAATCTCATCTGGAACGGGTGGCTACAGGATGGGGAAAAGAAATTGTTTATGCATATTTGGTTGCTGCTGATCCATTTTAGCAGTTTAACCAAATATTATTATCATCCTTTTACACTTCTGGTGTTTAAATGATTCGTTGTTATGAATAGACAAATTCTCTTTTTGATTCTGATTTCTACAGTTACACTTTCCTTTAGTAATAAAATAGATAGCGTAAAAATTAACGAAATTAAGGTCACAGCACCGTTCGCAATGCCTGCAATTAAATTTCCTGATTTTTCTGGAAATAAAAAGTTTTCAATAGTTGGTTTTGGTGCCGTTCAAGGTGATAAAATTAAAAATTCAAATGCAATAGCAGCAGCAATAAATCAAGCCAGTAAAATAAATGGTGGAATTGTTATAGTACCTGAAGGCGAATGGTTAACGGGGAAAATACATTTAAAGAGTAATGTAAACCTTCACTTAAATAAAGGTGCAGTACTTTTATTTTCTGATGATCCCAATGATTATCTGCCAGCAGTTCAGAGTAGCTGGGAAGGGATGGAATGTTACAATTACTCGCCCCTCATATATGCTTTTGAATGTAAAAATATTGCCATTACTGGCGATGGCGAAATAAAAGCCAAAATGGATGTTTGGAAAACCTGGTTCTCCAGACCAAAGGCTCACATGGAAAGTATAAAAAGATTATATAATCTAGCATCAGCTTACAGTCCTGTAAAAGACAGGCAAATGGTAAACGATACGGCACATTTGCGTCCACAATTTATTCAGTTTAACCGATGCGAAAATGTGTTGTTAGAAGGATTAACCATTACCAATAGTCCATTTTGGACCATCCATCCTTATTTATCAAAAAATGTCGTCATTAGAAAATTGAAGGTTTATGCTCACGGCCATAATAATGATGGCGTAGATCCGGAAATGAGTCAAAATGTCTTAATAGAAGATTGTATTTTCGATCAGGGGGATGACGCCATCGCAATTAAATCAGGGCGAAATCCTGAAGGATGGAGACTCAAAACACCATCTAAAAATATTGTGATTAGAAATTGTTTAGTTAAAAACGGGCATCAGCTTTTAGCCCTTGGTAGCGAGCTATCTGGCGGTATCGAAAATGTTTTGATAGAAAATTGTGAAGTAAAAGAGGGCGCAAAGCTTAACCATTTAATTTTTATCAAAACCAATGAACGAATGGGCGGCTTCGTTAAAAATATCTACGCCAAAAATATTCAGGCAGGAAAAATTGACCTTGGCATTCTCGGAATAGAAACAAATGTATTATATCAGTGGAAAAACTTGGTGCCAACCGTTGAGGTAAGACTTACGCCAATCGAAAACGTATTCTTAGATCAGGTAACTGCAAAGGAAGTGAAATTTATTTCCAGGATTTTGGGAGAGAAGAAACTACCTGTTAAAAACATTTCGTTAAAAAGCGTTACCGCAACCAATATCACTGATTCTGAAAGTATTCACGAAAACGTAACAGGATTTTCCAATCAATTATAGTGTTCTCGTGTAGCCTTGTCCAATCTTTAAACACACTTAATATCAAAAAACACACTAACCAAATGAATTTTAAAGCCATACTTCTAATCACAGCAATTTTAAGCTTTAATATCAGCGTAGATGCCCAGCAAAAAGTCGATTACAAGTTCGACTTCGGACCAGGAAAAGTAGCAAGGAATTATATCCAGATTTTACCTGAAACCACTTTTTCAAAGAATATGAAGTATGGTTTCGATTTCGATACCAAAGTGGAAGGTATTAATCATGGCGATAAAAACTTGCTAACCGCTGATTTGGTAAGAAGCAATCAACCCTTTTATTTTTCGGTGGCGGTACCTGAAGGGAATTATAAAATTACAGTCACTCTTGGCGACAAAAAAGCTGCTGCGCTAACAACTGTAAAAGCAGAATCTCGCCGTTTAATGCTGGAAGATGTAAAAACCAAAGCAGGTGAATTAGTAACCAAAACTTTTATCGTAAATATTAAAAATAGAAATATTAATGATGGAAGGGTTGTTGGGTTGAAACCACGTGAATTAACAAAACTGGATTGGGACGATAAACTAACCCTTGAATTTGATCATCAAACAGCCTTGGTGGCTCTGGAAATTACAAAGGTTGATGATCAGATTACGGTGTTTTTGGCTGGAAATTCTACGGTGGTTAATCAAGAAGATGAGCCTTGGGCATCTTGGGGGCAAATGATTACTCGGTTTTTTAAGTCAGGGGTTGCTATCGCCAATCATGCAGAATCAGGCTTAACACTTGGCTCATTTTCCGGAAGTAGAAGATTGGATAAAATTCTAAGCGTGGCCAAACCGGGTGATTATCTTTTTATCGAATTCGGGCACAACGATCAAAAGGAAAAAGGAGCAAATGATGGTGCATACAAGTCATATACCGAGCGTTTGAAAATGTTTGTATCGGCGTTTAAGAAAAAAGGTGGAATCCCTGTCATTGTTACTTCTACTAGTAGAAGATCTTTTGGAGCAGATGGTAAAACACAAAATACCTTGGGCGATTTCCCAGATGCCGCAAGAAAGGTTGCTGCAGCTGAAGATGTAGCTTTAATTGATCTGAATGTTATGACAGCCAAATTGTATGATGCTTTGGGTGAGGAACAATCAAAAAAAGCTTTGGTTCATTATCCTGCCAACAGTTATCCTGGGCAAGATAAACCACTTGCAGATAATACACACTTCAACCCATATGGTGCTTATGAAATTGCAAAATGCGTGGTTCTGGGTATCAAAACAAAAAAGTTAAACCTGGCAAAATACATCACAGATGATTATCCTGATTTTGATCCTTCTAAACCCGATGATCCGATGGTTTGGAAATGGCCAGATAGCCCTAAAAGTAGTTTGCTAAAGCCTGATGGTAACTAATTTACGAGCATGAGATTCCTCCCTTTAATTATTTGTATTTCTGGTTTAGCACTAAGTTCTTTTGCGCAAAGTAAAATTAGCGCATTTAGTTTATCTGATGTTCACTTATTGGAAAGTCCGTTTTTGGCAGCGCAAGAAACTGATAAAAATTATATGCTTGCTCTTGATGCAGATAAACTTTTATCTCCGTACTTACTCGAGGCTGGGTTGACCCCAAAAGCAAGTTCGTATGGTAACTGGGAAAATACAGGTTTAGATGGTCATATTGCAGGGCATTATGTTTCAGCACTTTCATTGATGTATGCCTCAACAGGCGATTTAAAAGTCAAACAAAGGCTTAATTACATGGTTGACGAGTTGGAGAAATGTCAGGTAAAAAATGGTAATGGTTATCTATCTGGTATTCCCGGCGGAAAAAAGATCTGGCAGCAGATAAAAGCTGGAAATATCAAATCATCCACTTTTTCTTTGAATGATAGATGGGTACCATTATACAATATCCATAAAATATACGCAGGCCTTTATGATGCCTATGCTGTTGCCGGAAATAGCAAAGCAAAAAAAATGCTCATTAACCTTACTGATTGGTGCCTTGATTTGGTTTCGGATTTGTCAGATCAACAAATTCAAACCTTATTGAAAAGTGAGCATGGCGGTTTAAACGAGGTTTTTGCAAATGTTTATTCGATTACAAAAAATAAGAAATACCTAAAATTAGCCTATCAATTTTCTGATCTGTCCCTACTTAAACCACTCGAAAATAAAAAGGACGCTTTGAATGGTTTGCATGCCAATACGCAAATACCAAAGGTTATTGGTTATGAGCAAATTGCATTGGTTAGTGGCGATTCTTCAATGGCAAATGCTGTTGATTTTTTCTGGAAAACAGTTGTGAAACATCGTACCGTGGCCATTGGTGGAAACAGTGTGCGAGAGCATTTTCATCCCTCTAATGATTTCTCTTCAATGATTGAATCACGGGAAGGGCCAGAAACATGTAACTCATATAACATGTTGAAGTTAACGAAGCAACTTTTTCTCTCTAATCCATCAAGTAAATATTTAGATTATTACGAGCGTACCCTTTACAATCATATTCTGACTTCACAACGTAGCAAAGGCGGATTCGTTTATTTCACGCCCATGCGTCCGGTGCATTATCGAACTTATTCTAATCCACAAGAAAGTTTTTGGTGCTGTGTAGGCTCCGGACTTGAAAATCACGGAAAATATGGCGAACTGATTTACGCACATGATGAACGTAATTTATTTGTCAACCTGTTCATTCCATCAACACTTAATTGGAAAGAAAAAGGTCTCAACCTAATTCAGGAAACAACATTTCCTGCCAAAGATTACACAACTTTTAAGTTAAAACTCAAGCGTAAAACGCAATTCGCTTTGAGCTTTAGAAATCCATCATGGGTAGAAGCTGGTAAAATGATAATTTACATTAATGGAGAAAAAGTTGAGGGAAAAGATTTGGGAAATGGATACATCAGCATTAATCGGTTATGGTCAACAGGCGATGTTGTAAAACTGTTATTACCGATGCACACAACCGCTGAATTTTTACCAGATGGATCGGACTGGGTGGCTTTTTTATATGGACCGATTGTCTTGGCTGCAGAAATAGACAGCCTTAATCAGCAAAATTTAATTGCAGATGGAAGCAGAATGGGGCACATTGCTTCAGGGGCACTTCTCCCTTTGAACGAAGTTCCTTTAATAGCTGGAAATAAAACATCACTTGCAAGCCAGTTACTTAGTTTGCAGAATAGTTTCTCAACTTTTAGCGCAGCAGATATCATTTATCAACAGAAATATAAAGATTTGACTCTGGTTCCATTTTACAACCTCAGCGAGAAAAGATATATGATTTACTTTCCATATTCCTCAATAGAAAAGCTTCCTGAAAGGGCAAAAGCAATAGAAACTGCTGAAATTGAAAAGCAAAAGCTTGAATTGGCAACTGTTGATTTTGTTAGTACCGGAGAGCAACAACCTGAAAATGATCATGATTTTCAAGGAGAGAATACAGAAAATGGAATTTTTAAAGATCAGCATTTTAGAAATGGGAAAGGCTGGTTCAGTTATAAGCTGAAAAATGAGGGACTAAAAGCACATAAAGTTAGTTTACGCTTTTACGGTGCAGAAAAGAACAAAAATTTTAATATCCTTATCAACAATACGATAATCGAAAAAATAACACTTGATGGGAGCAAAGGAAATGAGTTTTTTAATCGTGAATTTACGATTCCGAAGGCATTGTTAGCGAAAGAAATGACGATCAAATTTGAGGCGAGCAATGGAACTATGATCGCCAATATTTATGAGCTGAGACTTATGAAATGAGATTATTGAATATTCTAATTGCTCTATAACTAACACTTTAATTGTTTGCTAGTATAACACGTTGCAAAAGATGTATATTGAATTAATCGATGTTTTATAATCTGGTAAGATTAAAATATTTGCAACATTAAAACAAATCGAACCTATTAACAATGAAAAAAATTAAGGCAATTAAAATAATAATACCATTGATGTTTCTGACGTCTTTTTTTTGTTATGCACAAGAGAAGGAAACAGTTTTAGCAAAAATAAATTTGGCAAATTCCTATTGGCAAACCAATAATAAACCTCAAGTGAGGGCTTTTTGGGATCATGCAGCTTATCACACGGGCAACATGGAAATCTATAAACTCACCAAGAATGAAACTTATAGGAGATATTCTGAAGATTGGGCTAATCATAACCAATGGATGGGCGCTAAATCAACTGATACAACCGAGTGGAAGTATAAATATGGCGAAAAGGATGATTATGTACTCTTTGGCGATTGGCAGATTTGTTTCCAAACCTACATTGATTTATACAATATTAAGCCAGAAGAATATAAAATTGCTCGTGCGAAAGCAGTAATGAATTACCAAATGAGCACCAATAAAAGTGATTATTGGTGGTGGGCCGATGGATTATACATGGTAATGCCCGTGATGACCAAACTTTACAACTTAACAGGAGACAAAAAATACCTGGAAAAATTGTATGAGTACCTTTCGTTTTCTAATAGTATTATGTATGATGAGAAAGCAAAGCTTTATTTTCGCGATGCTAAATATGTATATCCAAATCATAAATCGAGCAATGGTGGTAAAGACTTTTGGGCAAGGGGTAACGGCTGGGTTTTCGCTGGCCTGGCCAAGGTGCTGGCAGATCTGCCCAAAAATGATCCACATCGCAAGGAATATATTAAAATTTTCAAGAGCATGGCTTTTGCCATTTTAAATTCTCAGCAAAAAGATGGTTATTGGACCAGAAGTATGCTCGATTCTCAACATGCTCCCGGACCAGAAACAAGTGGTACTGCTTTTTTTACCTATGGTTTATTTTGGGGTATTAACAATGGTATTTTGAAAGAAAAGGAGTTTTTTCCAGCGGCTAAATCGGGTTGGAATTATTTATCTCAAACGGCTTTGCAAAACGATGGAAGAGTTGGCTTTGTTCAACCAATTGGAGAAAAAGCTATCCCCGGACAGATTGTTGATGCAAGCTCGACTGCTAACTTTGGTGTAGGCGCATTTCTACTGGCTGGATGTGAATATTACCGTTTTATTATTGCTGAAAAATAGAATCTCACTGAAAGTCTTATTGTTAGGATACATATATGATTAATTATAAACGAAACAAACTGAAATTCAACTTAAATTATATATCATTTTGAATAAAATTAATGTTAAAAAGGGTCTACTATATATCATCACCTTTTCTTTTTGCATTGTAATTCATGCTGCTAGTTCAAGGGCTCAAGAAAATAATATCAGCACAATAGCTTTAGATGGTTGGGCTAATAATTCGGTAAATACTGTTATTTTCAGGAAAAACTCTTTGGTAACCTTTAAAGGAAACCAATATTCTGCATATTATGATAAAGCGCAATTTTTGGTATTAGCGAAAAGAAAATCTGGAAGCCAAAAATGGATTATAGAAAAAACGCAATATAAAGGAGATGCCACCGATGCTCATAAATCAATTAGCATTATGATTGATGGAGCAGGTTTTTTACATGTGGCATGGGGGCAACACAATAATGCACTAAATTATGCAAAAGGACTTTCTCCAGGCGCTTTAAGGCTTGGCGAAAAGCAAAGCATGACCTCTAAAAATGAAAACAAAGTTAGTTATCCGGAATTTTACAAATTGCGAAATGGTGATTTACTGTTTTTTTACAGAGATGGAGGGTCAGGAAATGGAAATTTGATGATTAACCGTTATAGTGTTAAAAATAAAACCTGGAACTGCATTCAAGATGGTTTGATAGATGGTGAAGGAAAGCGAAATGCTTATTGGCAGGTAGCAATTGATAAGATAGGGACATTACATTTATCTTGGGTATGGCGTGAAAGTCCAGACGTGGCAAGTAATCACGATGTTTGCTATGCAAGATCGAAAGATGGAGGAATGCATTGGGAGAAATCGACAGGTAACAAATATACACTGCCAATAACAGCAACTAATGCCGAATATGCACTTAAAATTCCTGAAAAAAGTGAACTGATTAATCAAACATCAATGTTTGCCGACAAAACTGGAAGTGTTTTTATCACTAGTTATTGGCGTGAGACAGACGAATCGGTACCTCAATATCATATCGTTTTTAATGATGGAAGTGGCTGGGCCATAAATGACCTGAGTTTCAGAAAAACGGTATTTAGTTTAAGTGGTAGCGGAACAAAGAAAATCCCTATATCAAGGCCTCAAATTATTACATGGAAAAAAGCTAAGTTTCAGGCTGTTGGTATTATCTTTAGAGATGAGGAAAGAGGGAATAAAGTTTCAATAGCTATAAACGAAAATATTTACAGCCAGAAATGGGCTATAAAAGATTTAACCAATGATTTTGTAGGCGATTGGGAACCAAGTTATGATACAGAACTTTGGAAAAATAAAGGAATTCTGAATCTCTTTCTGCAAAAAGTTGTTCAGGTAGATGGTGAAGGTAGGTCGAAATCCGAGCCTACCGCAGTTAACGTATTGCAATGGAAGCCTGAGAAATAATAAACTATTGTTAGTTTATTTTACCTTTTTAACACCTTCACTGGTCATAACAACTCTTTTCATTGTTCCATCGCTATTATAATTTATGTAATCAATACAAACCGATCTGCGGAAACTTCCTCCATCGTTATTTATGGCGCCGTTGTGGTAAATAAAATATGATTTTCCTTTAAAATCAATAATCGCCTGGTGATTCGTATTGGAGTTTCCTGCCACTTCGTTTAAAATACCTTTGTATTCCCACGGACCAGTAACTTTTTTACTCATGGCATAAACAATTTTTTCCGGAAAACCTGATGCATAAGATAGATAATACCAGTTTTTACGCTTATGAATCCACGGCGCTTCTGTAAATTCAGGAATATCAATACGCTGAATAGGACCATCCAATTCGATCATATTCTTTTTCAGTTTAGCGTAATAACATTTTTGATTTCCCCAAAATAAATAAGCCTGCCCATCATCATCGATAATAACCGAGGGATCAATATCATCCCAACTAATTTTTACATCGGTCGTCATGTCGTTTGTAATCAGTGCTCTGCCTATTGCGTCTTTAAATGGGCCACGAGGATTATCGGCTACGGCCACACCAATTGATTTGCCATGAATGGTTCCGTGAGAAATAGCTACGAACCAATAAAATTTTCCATCACGTTCAATCACTTGCGAAGCCCAGGCATCATCTTTTGCCCAGGCAAAATCTTTCACATTCAACGGCGATTGATGCTCTTTCCAGTTTACCATATCAGCTGAAGAATAGAGCAACCAATCATGCATCTCATACCGTTCTTTCCCCTTTGGGGCCACATCATGGCCGGTATATAAATAAACAGAATCGCCATAAACATAAGCTGCAGGGTCGGCAGTATATTTATCAGTGATAATAGGATTGCCTTTTGATGCAATGATTTTCTCCTGAGCAATACTCGACAATTTCATAGCCGAAAGCATGAGGATGGATATACTGATTTTTTTCAACATCATTTATTGTGCTAATAATTTTTTGAATTCTTTGGGTTTAATGGTTAGGATGGTTCCATGTCTTAATCCTTTTGGAAGAGAGATTTTATCGGAAACATCAGTCCAGTTTTTCAAATCGGATGATTGAATAGCACCATATTTATGTTCGCGATATTTATCGAAATAAACAAGCCAGTTATTGTTTAATTTCAGAGCAGTTGGTCCTTCTGCCCAATAATTTCCAGTAATGGATTCGCTAGCTTTGGTATAAGGTCCAAGCAACTGATCGGCGTATGCAATTTTAATATTTTTTTGAGCGGGTTCTCGGGTCTCATCCTTCAAAAACATAATGAACTTGTCTTTATCTTTTACAATTGAAGCATCAATTACATTAAACCCAGGTTCGTAAAGTAGTTTTGTGTCCGAATAGATTTTGAAATCCTTTGTGGTAGTATAGTAAATTCTGTGGTTGTAGCCATCCTCCATGGTCGAGGCTGTTTCTGGAAATTTTCCTGTAATGGTACTCGCCCAATAAATCATATACATTTTGGTGTTATTATCGTACGTGATTTCGGGTGCCCAAGTATTTCTTGCACCTTCCGCTTTGGCCATAACTGGCAAAAATTCTTGCTTACTCCAATGAATTAAATCTTTCGAACTTGCATAACCAATTCCTTTATCTTTCCAACTAACTGTCCAAACCATGTGAAATAAGCCATCAGCGCCACGAATAATACATGGATCTCTCATAAGTTTATCTTTGCTCACGGTCGGTTTTAAAAACGACGAATCATTTTTAAGGGCGTTCCACTGGAAGGCATTTTTACTGTAAGCTAAATGCAAACCATCTTGCCCATTGTTTTTAAAGTAAGCAAACAGATAAACTTCGTTTTTGGATTGAGCCAACAAGTTAGAAGTGCAACAAATCAGTGTTGCTAAAAGAATGTATATCTTTTTCATATGATTTATCATTTTAATTCCAGCACCACAACAGATTGTGCTGGAATATCAACTTGTAAGGAGTTGCCAGATTTTTTTGCGCCAGTAAATTTAGCATTGTGTATTTTATTAACATCTGCAAAAGTGTTTACATCAGTTAATTTTCCAGAGGTAAGAATTTGGCCGGTTACGCTTTTCCATTCCAATTGACCTAAATCTGTATTAACAGAAATTTTCTTTTTTGGATCAAGGTTAACCAAAGAAATGTGAACTGCACCTGTTGAATCCTGCGAAGCAGATACATTTAATGCTGCAATTTTTTTATCTCCAAAAACGTAATCAGGGCTTGTAAAATTGATAGGTAAATATTTGGCGTCCATGTGCACTTTGAATAAATCGAAAACGTGATAAGTAGGAGTAAGGATCATTTTATCTTTCTCCGTTAAAATCAAGGCTTGTAGCACATTTACCGTTTGTGCTAAGTTTGCCATCCTTACCCGATCAGAGTGATTGTTGAAGATGTTCAATGTGGTGCCTGCAATTAGCGCATCACGCAAACTGTTTTGCTGATAAAGAAAGCCAGGGTTTGTGCCCGGTTCAACATCTGTCCAGATTCCCCATTCGTCTACAATTAGTGCTACTTTCTTTTTTGGATCGTATTTATCCATAATCGCCGAATGTTTAGTCACAATTTCTTCCATTCGAATACAATTTTTCATCGTATTGAAATATTGTTCTTCATCAAATTTGGTTGCTGATCCTTTTACGGTCCATTTGCCGGTTGGAATAGTGTAATAATGCAAGGTTAAGCCCCACATTCTGCCTGCGCCAATATTCTTCATGCAGGTTTCTGTCCAATTATAATCTTCAGCGTTAGCGCCACTGGCAATTCTTTTTAAAGGTGCGCCAGGATAATCACGGGCATAAGTTGCGTATCTTCTGTACAAATCGCTGTAATAAGCAGCCGTCATGTTGCCGCCACAGCCCCAACTTTCGTTCCCTACACCCCAGAATGAAACCTTCCACGGCTTGTCCATTCCGTTTTGCTTGCGTATAGCAGTCATTGGACTTACCCCATCAAAATTTAAATACTCTACCCATTTTGCCATTTCTTCTACCGTTCCGCTACCTACATTACCTGCTATGTAAGGTTCACAGTTGAGCATTTTGCAAAGCTCTAAAAATTCGTGTGTACCGAAACTATTGTCTTCCGTTACGCCGCCCCAATTGGTGTTTACCATTTTCGGACGTTCATTTCTTGGACCGATTCCATCTCTCCAATGATATTCATCAGCAAAGCAACCACCTGGCCAGCGCAAATTGGGCACATTAATTTTCTTTAAAGCATTTACAAGATCCAAGCGTATTCTGCCTTTATTCGGGATGGTGGAATTTTCATCAACCCAAAAACCATCATAAATACAGCGGCCCAAATGTTCCGAAAAATGCCCGTAAATGTGTTTGCTTACCACCTGATCGCTGGTAGGTTTGATGGTTAACAAAGTTTCACTTTGCGCATTGGCAAAAATGGCATTGCAAAGTATTGCTGCAGATAGGATTAGTTTCTTCATTTTTAATTGAATGGGATTTTGATGACGTTAAAAGAAAAAGGTTTTAATGTGGCATTTAATTTTTTGCCTTTTAAGTTAATCGCTGATGTTTTTGGACTAACAGCACCAGGGTTTTCGAAAGAATTTAATTGGTTGAGGTTTATACTTGCCAATTCATCAATCGTTCCTTTGCTTTTCAATTTTGTTTTTCCATTAAGATCGAAATCTATATTTTGGTTTTGATCGGAGTTGTTGGCTATTTTGATAATCAACTCTTTCTTTCCCTTATCCAGTACGGATGATGCAAAAAGCCCATCCTGGCCAATAATATTTTTTTCATCAAGTGTGATGGAAACCACATCGGTTCCTTTATTGGTAGAAAATAATTTCTGTACATAATAATCAGGCGTTCCGTATGATTGAAGATTGTCTACCCATATCATATCAGGCGCCCATTGCCAGCCATCAATATGTGCAAAAAGTGGTGCATAAGATGCCATTTGAACTACATCAGCATTGCGCTCTAAACCCGTCATTAAAGATGCAGAAGCCAGAGCGCTTTGCCAGTTGTTGCGGTCGCTACCAATTACTTTTTTATCGGCATGTACAGCGTATTCGCCAACAAAAACTTTGGTTTCATTTCTTGGGTAGTTGTCATATCTACCAGCATTTTTCAAAAACCAATCTGCCGGGCGGTAATAATGTTCATCTATAAAATCGGCTTTATTTTCACGTAGTGAAGTGTTCAATAAATTAAAACGATCGCCTTCAGGGTCAGTCCCAGAACTATTGATTAATTTAAAATCAGGATATTTTGCCTTAATTACTTTGGTAAAAATGGCTAAACGTTCCAGGTATTGTGGTCCCCAGTTTTCATTTCCAACACCCATCATCTTCAAATTAAATGGCTTTGGGTGGCCAAGCTCAGCTCTTTTTTTGCCCCATTTGGTGTTGATATCGCCATTGGCAAATTCAATTAAATCTAGTGCATCCTGCACATAAGGATCAAGTTCATCCAATGCCGCCACTTCGCCAGTATTAAATTGGCAGGCCATTCCACAGTTTAAAATCGGTAAAGCATCCGATCCAATATCTTCAGCTAACTGGAAATACTCAAAAAATCCAAGTCCGAAAGTTTGGTAATAATCAGGCGCAGGACGGTGGGCAAATTCTGTATTCCATCGGTTGATGAGCAATTTTCGCTCTTCAATAGGGCCAATGGTATTTTTCCATTGATAACGATTGGCTAAATCTGTTCCTTCCACAATACATCCACCAGGAAAACGAATAAATCCAGGTTTCATATCAGCTAAAAGCTGAACCATATCTGCTCTTAATCCTTGTTTTCGGTTTTTCCAGGTATCGCCAGGAAATAATGAAATCATATCTAAATCAATATTTCCCTTGCCTTGAAATAAAATAGAAAATTTTGCTTTAGCATTGGTTTCTGTTGCCACAAAACTTGCCGATTGTTTTTTCCATTCGCTGCCGCTGCCTTCTGGGGTAAAAGAACCCTGACCGATTACTTTTTTATCAGGATCTTTTAAAAGCAAAACCATCTTTATGCCAGGTTGCAACTGGCGATACATTACTGAAAAATCATAACGCATGCCTTTTTTTACGCCGATGCCTTTGAATCCTTCATTAACCAGTTCGAAAAAATTATCCGTAGCTTTTTTAACCTGAAGGTAACGTGGATTTGCTGCATTTTCTTCTTTGCGATTCACTACCAATATCTCTCCTTCCTGTGACCTGTTTCTAGAAATCGACCAGCCCATTAAGGGTTTTGCAAATTCAAATGATCTGTTTTTAATGAGCTCAGCATAAATACCGCCATCCGCACCAAAATTAATATCCTCGAAAAACACACCCCACATGTTGGGTTGTACTTTTGCAATAGATTGATCAACGTTAACTTTAATAACTTTTGGAGTTTGTGCATTAGAAGTAATGGCAAACAATAAAGTAAAACATGTGAATAACACACTTTTTATAGGGGAATGGAATCTCATTGTTATAATATTTGGTCGGTACTATTTGTAAAAGTAAAATTTTTAAGATAATAAACGTTATTTGTACGATTATTTTTTTTAGCAAGTTCACTCTACAAAGTTATCATGCCTATTTTTGTAGAATCAATCGTAATTAGTTGATCATGCTTTTAAATTATTCACGGTAGGTAACATTTATGTAGAAGATGTTATTGAGGTTAACTTGAATGCGCTCAAATCGTTGCTGTAGCATGTTAACATCAAATTACAGGATACCACAGGATGCCTGTTCATGATTTAGTCTTTAAATTGTCGACTTGATGACTGCTTAAATTCTTTGTCAGGTAAGCATCAATTACTAACCAATATCATTTTTATGAGGCTCCGTTATTTCAATATTTTTGTAATGGTATTTTGTTTTTTTGCGAATGCCCATGCGCAAAAGCCAACATTAAGTAAAACGCTATGGTACAAAAATCCAGCTAAAAACTGGGATGAAGCTTTACCTATCGGGAACGGAAGATTGGGCGCCATGATATTTGGAAGAGTTGAGTCGGAACTCATTCAGCTTAATGAAGAAACACTCTGGACTGGCGGACCAGCCGATCTCAACCCAAACCCCGGAGCAATTCAATATTTACCACAAGTAAGGAAGTTACTTTTTGCAGGGCAGAATGGCGAGGCTGTAAAACTGATGAAAAAAATGCAGGGGCCAAATACCAATATGTATCAGCCACTGGCAAATCTTGTTCTTAAACAAAAACTTGTTGGAATAGCCAGCAATTATAGTAGAACTTTAGATATATCGACAGCCATTGCTACAACATCATTTGATGCGAACGGAATTCATTTTAAAAGAGAGATTTTTTCCTCATTTCCTGATCAGGTAATCGTTATTCGATTAACATCCAGTAAAAAGTCGGCTTTAAATGTAAGCTTTGGTTTAAATGCTGAATTGAAGCATTTGGTTAAAACAGAAGGAAATAATCAGATTTTATTAGAGGGTAAAGCTCGTATTACATCAGATGAACGCAGAAATCAAAAGCCTTTAATTTATTCAGATAGCCTTCGTCACAATGGAATGCGCTATCAAGCCAGAGTAAAAATTATCAAAACAGATGGTAAATTAAGTACCGACAGTCTGTTGAATGTTTCTGGTGCATCAGAAATAGTATTGATGGTTTCAGGCGCTACAAGCTTTAACGGTTTTAATCAATATCCTGATAAAGATGGGGTTGATGAAAATTTAAAAGCAATAAATTATCTAAAAAGTGCGGAAAAAAAGACCTTTGATGCACTTCAAAAATCTCACGTTGGCGATTATCAAAAATATTTCAATCGTTTGGAAATTTCGATTAATAATGCCAGGGAATTATTAGCAAACATACCCACCGATGAGCGTTTGAGCAATTACAAGAAAGGTAATCCCGATTTTGGTTTAGAAGAATTGTACTTTCAGTTTGGAAGATACCTGTTGATTTCCTGCTCTCGTCCGGGTGGTATTGCTGCCAATTTGCAAGGCATTTGGAATGCATCAATCAGGCCATCATGGAGAAGTAATTATACCACCAATATTAATTTACAGATGAATTACTGGCCAGCCGAAATGACTAATTTATCGGAATTAACTGAGCCGTTGATCACGCAGATTAAGCACATGGCGATTAACGGAGAAAAAACGGCTAAAAATTATTACGGTGCTAAAGGCTGGGCATTGCTTCATAACTCTGATATTTGGGCGCAAACGAATCCTGTAGGAGAGGGTACTGGCGATCCTAAATGGGCAAATTGGTCAATGGGCAGTCCGTGGCTTTCGCAGCATTTATATGAACATTATCTTTTTTCTGGAGATAAAAAATATTTAAAAGAAACTGCATATCCGTTAATGAAAGGTGCCGCACTTTTTAGTTTGGATTGGCTGGTTGAAAAAGATGGCTATTTGGTTACAGCACCTTCAACCTCTCCAGAGAACAGCTATTTGTTGCCCGATGGGAGCAAGGAAGTTGTAACTATTGGTTCGACAATGGATTTATCGATTATTAGGGATTTGTTTAATAATGTAATCGACGCCTCAAAATTTTTAGGCATCGATCAGGATTTTGCTAATCTTCTGAAAGCCAAACGCGATCAGCTTCGTCCACTTCAAATCGGGAAAAAGGGAAATTTGCAAGAATGGTACGGCGATTTTGAAGATGTTGAGCCACAGCACCGCCATGTTTCTCATCTCTTTGGCCTGCATCCCGGACGAGAAATTTCTCCATTGATTGATACCGTATATTCCAATGCTGCAATCAAAACACTAACAGTTAGGGGCGACGAAGGAACAGGTTGGAGCAAGGCCTGGAAAATTAATTTTTGGGCAAGGTTGCTTGATGGAAATCATGCCTATAAAATGTATCAGGAACTGCTTAAAAATTCTACACTAAACAATCTCTTCGATACACACCCACCTTTTCAAATTGATGGCAATTTTGGTGCAACAGCTGGTATTGCCGAAATGCTTTTGCAAAGTCATTTAGATCATGTACAACTATTACCTGCCCTGCCAGTATCATGGAAACAAGGTTATGTTAAAGGATTGGTCGCCCGGGGTGGTTTTGTGGTCGATTTATATTGGAATGATGGTAAATTAACGAAGGCTTCGATTTTATCTAGAAACGGCGGCCAATTAAACCTTTTAACGCCCGTTGCCCTCAAAGCTAAAAACGCGAAGGAAATTAAACTTGGCAAAGACTATAAGAATACGATTGAAACAGTGGCCGGAAAAGTATATGAAGTTGTTGTTGCATCTAATTAAGCTTATATGAATATCAAAAGAACAATTTTTCTAATCGCTATAAGCATTTGGTCGCATTTAAGTTTTGCTCAGCAAAAATCGGTAAGTCAGGCGCCAGACCCAAAAACAATGAAGCTGTTCTTTGAAAAAACCTATCTCCAAACTGACAGAAGTTATTACAGCGCCGGGGAAGATGTTTGGTTTAGTGCGTATTTGGTAAATGGAAGAAGTTTTAGCTTAAGTTCAAGTAGCGCAAATTTGTATGTGGAATTGATTTCGCCAGATTCACAGATACTGGATAAGAAAACAATTTTGTTAAACAAAGGCTTGGGTAAAGGCGATTTTAAATTATTAGATTATATCCCAACAGGTTGGTACAATATTCGTGCTTACACCAATTGGATGCGGAATTTCGGTAATGATTTTGTGTTCCAAAAAAGCATCTATATTACCAATAATCTCAAAGAAAATGCTACTTACGCCACGCGTAATGCGAATAAAAAACCTGTAGGCCTCGCCGAAACCAGTAATAAAAAAACAATTAATTTTTTTCCGGAGGGAGGATCGCTCGTTGAAGGTGTAAATAGTTTGGTAGCTTTTAAAACAAATGATAATTTGGGAAATGGATTAAAGGCATCTGGTAGCATTATTTCTAGCAAAGGCGATACTGTAACCAGTTTTCAGAGTACCGAGGCCGGAATGGGACTTTTAACTTTTACGCCTAAGGTAAACGAAACTTATCTAGTTATGGGTTTTTTCGGCAAAGAGAAATTTTCAGCTGCGTTACCGCAAATTCTTAAAAAAGGTTTGGCTTTACATGTTACCAACGATTCACTAAATATCAAGGCATTAATCAATGCCAACGAGCCGATGTTTCAGGAAATCAATGGCAAAACCTTATCAGTACTAATCAAACATGCAGGAGAAAATATTTACACCGGAACTGTAAAAATGGTCAAACCAAGTATTTCTATTTCTATCCCAACTAAAAATTTTCCCGCAGGTATAGCAGTAATCACTTTGGTTGATGATTTGGGTAAACCGCATTGTGAAAGATTAATTTTTATTGAAGGTGGAAAAAAGGTTAACTATACTGTAGTTCCTAATAAAACGGTATACAAGTCTCGTGAGAAAGTGATACTAAATGTGAAGGCAACTGATATTTTTGGTTTACCTGTAAAAACAAATTTTTCGCTGGCTGCCGTTGATGGATTGATCCCGGATGATGGAGGTAATATCACATCTTATCTGCTGTTGCAATCAGAAATTAAGGGCGAGATTAAAAATCCAGATCAATATTTCGATGTTAAAAATCCTTCTCGCTCAAAACAACTGGATTTACTTTTATTAACGCAAGGTTGGAGAAATTATTTATGGAGAAAATTAGCCGATGCTACCATTAATGTAAGTTATTTACCAGAGCCTGGCCTTACCATAAAAGGTTTGGTAAAGGAAAAAGTTGGCAACAAGCCACTTCAAAATATGAATATTACCCTATTTGGTTCTGGATTTAGCGGCGATAAATTATTTACGGCCAAAACAGACCAAAATGGTCACTATTTTATTGATGGATTAAAATGGTACGGTAACCAGCCAATAAAAATATCTTCTCAAGATATTAAGGGGAAAAAAGGCGGCTGGCTTCAAATTGATTCAGTTGAAAAACCATTGCAAATCACGTTTAAAAACGGATTAGCGGATTTTGCTAAAAATATTGATGGCGAAATCAGTAAGCGGATGGATTACAATCGAAGCTATAAATTTGGCGATTCTATTACGCTTAATAGTGTGGATATTAAAGCAGATCAAAATAAAAAAGTAGTGCTTTTTGATCAAACCATGTTAACATTTGGTTATCCTGAACAGGTTTTTAACATTACCTCAGCAGATTATTCTTTTAACGGTTTGGAGCATTTTTTACTTACCAAAGTAAATGGTGCATACCCTTTAGATGATGCAGATTCTGGTACTTCTGAAGGCATTTCATTCCTTTCTAATGGAAAAAAAATACGACCAAGAATTAAAATAAATAACAAAGAAGAATTAGTTGGTGAAAGATTAGATTATTATAGTTTGACCATGGATAAAATCAACCAGGTAAAGGTTCAGCATCTTATTAATAACGATGGTGAAGATGTTTATCTGTTAACTTTAACAATAAAAGATGATGCACTTGGTGAGACAAATCTTCATCTTCTAAACTTGAACTTGACAGGTTATTATACTGCCAGAGATTTTTATTCTCCAAATTACAGCAATCCTGCAAGTAAGAATAAAGATTTACGCACCACTATTTTTTGGGCGCCAAAATTGGAAACAGATACAAAAGGAGAAGCAAATGTTGTGTTTTACAATGGTGATAATAAAGGAATGATTATCATAAAAGCCGATGGTATTACCGAAAAAGGATCAGCGGTTGCAGCTAAAAGTACTTATGTCATTCAATAAAATTAAACAGCAAATAATAACACAATTAATGAACTTTAAACCAGCTGATTTGAAATTCTGCTTCCTGTTTTTAGTGATGATTTCATCATTACCTGTTTTTGCCCAACGCCAAATGGAAAAATTGGGAAGAGGGGTGGTTGCCATTCGCCAGGGTGCCGATTCAGTTTTTGTTAGCTGGAGGATTTTAGGAACAGAACCGGATGATATTGCCTTTAATCTTTATCGTAAAACTGGGAACTTGTCGCCTCTTAAACTCAACAAAATTCCGCTAACCAAAGGAACCAACTTTCAGGATGTGGGTATAAATCCGGATGTAGAAAACAGTTATTTTGTGAAAGCTGTAAATCACAATCAAGAAGAAGAAGCGAGCAAACCGTTTATCCTTGAGGCCAAAACTCCCGTTCAGCAATACCTCAATATTCCATTGAAAACCCCAGTTGGCTATACGCCGAATGATGCTTCTGTAGGTGACTTAGATGGTGATGGAGAATATGATATTGTACTACATCAAACAGGGAAAAGCCGGGATAACTCTTCAAATGGGATTACCGATCCACCCATTTTTCAGGCATATAAAATGGATGGAACTTTTTTATGGGAAATTAATTTGGGTAAAAATATTCGGGAAGGAGCGCATTATACTCAATTTATGGTTTATGATTTGGATGGGGATGGAATTGCAGAATTTGCCTGTAAAACGGCTGATGGAACCACTGATGGGATAGGAAAAGTTATTGGCGATTCGACAAAAGATTACCGTAACAAAAATGGGAAAATATTAGAAGGCCCTGAGTTTTTTACCATTTTTAGTGGGAAAACCGGAGAAGCTTTAGCCACCACAGCCTACTTGCCTGAACGTGGAGATATTGGCGCTTGGGGCGGAAAAGGTGGTAATGGTAAAAATGATAATTCTGGAAATCGTGTTGATCGTTTTACGGCTTGCATTGCTTATCTGGATGGGATTCATCCGAGTGTCGTAATGGGTCGTGGCTATTATGGGAGAACGGTTTTAGCTGCATGGGACTGGCGCAATGGAAAACTTACTTCGCGTTGGGTTTTCGATTCAAAAGATGGAAAAAATCCATTTTCAGGTATGGGCAACCACAATTTAAGCGTAGCTGATGTAGATGGAGATGGAAAGGATGAAATTATATTTGGATCAATGTGTGTGGATGACAATGGCAAAGGTTTATACACCACGGGTTTAAGGCATGGCGATGCTTTGCATGTTTCAGATCTTGATCCGGAAAGGCCAGGATTGGAAGTGTTTGGCGTTCATGAAATTGAGGAAGGAACGAAAGGACCAGGTGCTGCAGTTTACGATGCCAAAACAGGTAAAATTCTTTGGCATGGCTCGGAGGATGAAGATGTGGGCCGAGGCGTTGCCGATAACATCGACAATACTCGAGTAGGTGCACAAATGTGGTGGTCGGGTTCGAATGGACTGTTTGATATAAAAGGCAACAGAATTGGAGAGCAACCCCGTTCCACCAACTTTTTGATTTATTGGGATGGCGATCTCTCACGCGAACTTTTAGATGGTAATCATATCGATAAATACAATGGAGGAAGACTTTTAACAGCAAATGGTGCTGTTGCCAACAATTGGACAAAATCTACCCCAACTTTAAGTGCCGATCTTTTTGGCGATTGGCGTGAGGAACTGATTCTTCGTTCTTATGACAATCAAAGTTTAAGGATTTATACCACCACGATTCCTTCAGTTCATCGTAACTACACCCTGATGCACGATCCGCAATATCGTTTAAGTATTGCCTGGCAGAATGTTGGCTATAACCAACCACCTCATACCGGCTTTTATTTTGGCCATGGAATGAAAAAAGCACCCAAACCTAATATCACACTTGTCGAACCTCATAAATAGTATGCTCAGATGATTAAATCCTTGAAAATAATATTGTTTATTGCATTGTGCTTCTTGCAAAATGCTGTTCTTGCTCAAATGGCCAAGCCAGTAAGAGTGATTAATAATTTTGATAACGATTGGTCTTTCATGCAGGAAGATGTGAATGGCGCTGACAAAATTGATTTTGACAGCTCAAAATGGCGGAAATTAAATGTGCCTCATGATTGGAGCATAGAAGGTGCGTATGATAAAGCAAATCTGACTGCCAGAGGCGGTGGATATCTTCCTTCGGGCATAGGTTGGTATCGTAAAAGTTTTAATCTTGATGAAACTCTATTGGGTAAGAAAATCAGTATTGAATTCGATGGGGTAATGGCAAACAGTGATGTTTGGATCAATGGTGTTCATTTGGGCAAACGTCCTTACGGATACATCAGCTTCAATTACGATTTGAGCAAACACCTCAATTTTGGAAAAGGGAAAACCAACATAATTGCCGTAAAGGCTGATAATACGGTTCAACCTGCATCGCGTTATTATACTGGTGCTGGCATTTACAGGCATACTCGTTTGGTAGTTACAGATCTTATCCATATTGATAACTGGGGCGTTTTCATTACTACTCCAGACGTTTCTACTCAGAAGGCCACTGTAAAAGTACAAACTGTAGTTTCTAACGAATCTGCCAAAGCTGCCCAAATTACGGTAGAAACTTCTGTTTTGGATGGAAGCGGGAAAGTAATTAAGACAGTTCAGTCCAAGCAGGCCATCGCAGCCAATACATCCATCAAGCTCGATCATTCTATAGAAGTTGCCAACCCAAAACTTTGGAGTGTAGAAATGCCAAGCTTATATAAAATACTTACAAAAATGAGTATTGGTGGCAAAATTATCGATGATCAGATTAATCAATTCGGTATCAGAAATTTTAAGTTTGATGCCGCTACTGGTTTCTGGCTAAACGGTAAAAATTTCAAATTAAAAGGCGCTTGTTTGCATCACGATGGCGGCGCTGTAGGTGCTGCGGTTCCTTTAAGTGTATGGGAATTTCGGTTGAAAAAACTACAGGAAGCCGGAGTAAACGCCATTCGGACAGCTCATAATCCGGTTGCGCCCGAGTTTTTAGATTTATGCGATCAAATGGGGTTTTTGGTAATGGATGAAACTTTTGATACCTGGACATCAGCTAAAAACAATGGCGAAAAAGGTTACAATCGCTTTTGGAAAGAATGGTGGGAACGAGATACCAGAGATATGGTGTTGAGAGATCGCAATCATCCTTCCATCGTGATATACAGCGTAGGCAATGAAATCCATGATAATTTAGATAATCCAGAAGGATTTCAAAAATATAAAGATCAACAGGATTTGGTTCATCAATTAGATCCAAGTCGGCCAGTTACCATGGCGCTTTTCCGACCTGCAAATTCAAAAGTATATACCAATGGTTTTGCTGAAACGATGGATGTTGTTGGACAAAATTACCGTGAAAATGAGTTGGTGGCCCTGCACAATCAGAAACCCAATTTAAAAGTAATCGGAACAGAAAACACACATGTTATTCAACAATATTTAGCCCTTCGGGATAACCCTTTTATGGCAGGACAGTTTTTATGGACAGGTTTCGATTATTTGGGAGAGGCTGATTGGCCACAAATAACTAACGGTCAGGGATTATTTGACCGCATAGGAAGCTGGAAACAACAAAGTTTGCAACGCCAAAGCTGGTGGTCGGACAAACCAATTGTTCACATGGTAAGAAAAGAGGAAAATGCCGGCGCCGGCGATTGGATCGGCAACTGGACACCAACAGATTTTGATACTTATGATGATGCAAAAGTTGCAATTTACAGTAATTGCGATGAGGTTGAGTTGTTTTTGAACGGCAAATCACTTGGGAGCAAACCCAAACCTGCTGATGATTCTCCGCGTTTATTTGATGTTACTTTTGAAAAGGGAACGATAAAAGTTGTAGGTAGAAATAAAGGTAAAGAAGTGGCTTCAGAAGAATTGAAAACCGCTGGCCCACCTTCAAAAATCTTGCTCTCAGTTGATAAAACTAAAATCAAAAATATCTGGGATGATGTGGCCTTTGTAACGGCGAAAGTGTATGATGAAAAAGGAAATCTCTGTCCAAATGCCGATAACCTCATTAAGTTTACAATTTCAGGAGCTGGTATGATTTATGCAATTGATAACGGTAACATTGCAAGCCACGAAATGTATATGGCGCAACAAAGGCATGCTTATCATGGCCTGGTAATGGCAAACATTAAAGCAAATGCAATTGGAAATATTGAAGTAAAAGCAACAGCGGATGGACTGGAAAGCGGATCGATAAGATTAGAAGTGGTCAATAAATAGAATCTGAATTAAATATTAAAATGAAATCAATATCAATAAAACTATGGGCTGCTGCAGGAATACTGATCGTCGCTTCAGCATTTGTTAAACCAGAAAAACCAGCACTTCATACTATTGGCGATTCAACGGTTAGGAATTCAAATAAAGAAACCTGGGGTTGGGGCACGCCGATTGCCGCACTTTTTGATACCACCAAAATTCATGTGGAAAATAATGCGATGGCTGGAAGAAGTACCAGAACATTTCTTTCAGAAGGTAGATGGGATAAGGTTTTGGAAACATTAAAACCAGGCGATTTTGTAACCATGCAATTCGGACATAATGATGGGAGTGAACCCGACACCACAAAAGCAGGGCGACGTGGCGTTTTGAAGGGAATCGGAGAAGAAACAAAAGTATTGACCTGGCCTGATGGAAAAGTGGAAACCGTACATACTTATGGCTGGTATATTCGCAAGTTTGTTCGCGATACAAAGGCTAAAGGGGCAACACCAATTGTAGTTTCTATGATTCCAAGAAATCAGTTTAAGGATGGTAAAGTGCTTCGTGCCGATCAAAGTTTTGGAAAGTGGGCAGCAGAAGTGGCACAACAAGAGCAGGCTTTTTTTGTCGATCTGAATAAAATTACCGGAGATAAATATGATGCAATGGGACCTGAAAAAGTAAAAGCCTTTTTCCCCGGCGACCATACACACACCAATTTAGAAGGCGCAAAATTAAATGCCCAATCTGTAGTGGATGGCATTAAAAAATTGAAAAATTGTAAGCTGAAAAAATATTTGTTGTAAAGTTTAATTGTCGCGTTATAAAAAGTTGTCATCCTGAGCTTATCAAAGGACTTTAAAGGACATATTTGATGTGTTTCGACAGGCTCAACATGACAGCCTTAAAGAAACTTATTGATTCGACACGCTAATTAGAAATCTATATTATCATCTTAACCCAGAAAATAAAAAACTCATGAAATCAAATACAAAATATTTAAACCTGATCTTATTGGGTGCATTCATCATCTTTTCTTCTTTTATCATTTTGAAACAAAAGCAGAAACCTACTTTATTTTTAATAGGAGATTCTACGGTAAAAAACGGCAAAGGCAAAGGAGATGGTTCATTATGGGGATGGGGAAGCTTTATCGAAAACTTCTTCAATACCGATAAAATTAACGTTGAGAATGATGCATTGGGCGGAACAAGTAGCAGAACATTTCAAACAAATGGTTTGTGGGATGCGGTTTTAACAAAAGTTAAAAAAGGAGATTTCGTAATGATGCAGTTTGGACATAATGATAGTAGCCCACTCGACGATACAGCCCGTGCCCGTGGTACTATAAAAGGCATTGGAATGGAAAGCAAGGACACTTACAATCCCATAAAAAAGAAACAGGAAGTAGTTTACACTTATGGTTGGTATATGCGCAAGTTCATCAACGATATTAAAGCAAAAGGTGCAACAGCAATTATTTGTTCTTCCATCCCAAGAAACCCTGTTAAAGATGGCAAAGTAGTTTTGGTTAACGACAGTTACGCTGGATGGGCACAAGAACTTGCGAAAGCAGAAAACGTGGATTTTATTCCATTAAATCAATTCATTAAAGCTAAGTACGCCGCTTCAACAGCTGATCAGATAAAAAGTTATTTTACTGAAAAGGATCATACGCACACCAATGAAGAAGGTGCAAAAGTAAACGCCGCTTTGGTGGTTGAGGGCTTGAAAGCATTGAAAAAAAACAAGCTGAAAGCTTACTTGAAATAGAGGTAATTAATAAGATCTCGAGCAATGCCAATTTTACATTGGAAATTATTCGAGATCATTATGAATAAATACTGGTTTAGCAGGACACTACAGGTTGCCCAAAACTATTTTTAACCCTATAATAGTGGCTTTAACCAGATATACAGAATGCTTTGGCATTCATTTCGAAAAAATTATGCAGATAAAGGTATTGTCGTTTACCAAATGGATAGCTATAGCTATATGTTTTATTGCCATATTTTCAACAGGTGCTTTAGGGCAAACTATCTCATTAAAAGGTAAATGGAGATTTAAAATTGATGCTCAGGATGAAGGGGTTAAGGCCAAATGGTATGTCAATAAATTACCTGAAACCATCAATCTGCCAGGTTCAATGGCCGAAAATTTAAAAGGTAACGATATTACACTTAAAACAAAATGGACAGGAAGTATTTATGACAGCTCCTATTTTTATCATCCCCGCTTAGAAAAATACCGTGAACCCGGCAATCTAAAAATTCCTTTTTGGCTAACACCGGCTAAGCATTATACTGGTGCCGCCTGGTATCAAAAAGATATAGAAGTTCCAGCGAATTGGAAGGGCCAAAGAGTGGTTTTATTATTGGAATATCCGCATTCAGAAACCCGCGTATGGATTGATGATGTTGAGGTAGGTACGCAGTTTACTTTCGTGGTTGCGCAAAATTTTGAACTACCCGCAAATTTAAAACCAGGTAAACATACCATCAGTTTGTTAATTGATAACAGAATTAAAGCCATTAATGTAGGTCAGGATTCGCACAGTTTAACAGATCATACGCAAGGAAACTGGAATGGCGTAGTTGGCAAAATGCTTCTGCAAGCTGGTTCTCCAATATATTTTGAAGATATTCAGATTTATCCTGATTTGAAGAAAAAATCAGCGATGGTAAAAATTGAGCTTAAGGCAAGCTCCAACATTTCTTCCAGCGGAAAAATCACTTTATCAGCAAAAAGCTTTAATACCAAAGATATTGTGAGTGTTAAACCGATAACTGTTCCTTATCAAATTAAAAATGGAAAAAGCACATTGGAAGTGAATTTACCAATGGGCGAAAAAATTGCCACATGGGATGAATTTGATCCAGCATTATACCGTTTGACTACCTCTTTAATTGCTAACGATGGAAAAAAAGATAGCAAACAAGTTCAGTTTGGTATGAGAGAATTTAAAGCGGTTGGCAGAAGTTTTGAAATTAACGGTCGCCCGGTATTTTTACGTGGGACAGTAAATAATTGTGAGTTTCCTTTAACGGGTTATCCATCAATGGATGTAGCGGCATGGGAGCGAATTTTCAAAATCTCTAAAGCACACGGTTTAAATCACATGCGTTTTCATTCTTGGTGCCCACCAGAAGCGGCATTTATTGCTGCAGATTTAACCGGTTTTTATTTGCAACCCGAAGGACCAAGTTGGGCAAATCATGGTTCATCCATTGGCGAAGGTAAACCCATCGACCAGTTTATTTACGATGAAACCAATCGCATGACCAAAAACTACGGGAATTATGCATCGTTTTGCATGATGGCTTACGGTAATGAACCACGTGGCAGGCAAGTGGAATATTTAACCAAGTTTAATAATTATTGGAAGGCGAAAGATTCAAGAAGATTGTACACTGGTGCATCCGTTGGCGGAAGCTGGCCCGTTATCCCAAATAACGAATTTATGGTGCGAGCCGGAGCAAGGGGTTTGGATTGGGGAAAAAAGCCCGAAAGCATTTCAACTTACGCCAAGCAAATCGAGCAGTTTACCGTTCCTTTCGTAGCGCATGAAATGGGACAATATTGTGCGTTTCCGAATTTCGAGGAAATGAAAAAATACACTGGCGTTTACAAAGCAAAAAACTTTGAAATGTTCCAGGAGGATCTGGCTGATCATGACATGGCCGATCAGGCGAAAGACTTTTTGATGGCCTCTGGAAAATTACAGGCTCTTTGCTATAAAAATGAAATAGAAAAAGCACTTAGAACGCCAAACTACAACGGCTATCAGTTACTTTCTTTAAATGATTACCCAGGGCAAGGAACCGCTCTTGTTGGTGTTTTAGATGCTTTTTGGGATGAAAAAGGGTATGTCACGGCAAAAGAATTCAGACGATTTTCTAACAGTACTGTTCCTTTGCTGAAGGTTCCAAAATTCGTTTATACCAATAATGAAATACTAGCGGCGAATATCGAAGTTGCTCACTTTGGTAAAGCGCCTTTAACCAATGCTAAGTTTCTCTGGACAATAACAGATGAATCCGGAGCGATTTTAACAAATGGAAATTTTGTTCAAAAAAATATACCTGTTGCAAATGGTATTAACGTTGGCGACATTAGTTTCAATCTTAATACCATTCAAAAAGCAACCAAATTAAATATAGAAGTAACAATCGAGGGTACTGATTTTGCTAACGACTGGAATTTCTGGGTTTTTCCTGCCGAACTTCCGAAAGTTAAAAGCAGTTTCTATTATACAGATAAACTGGATGATCAAGCTAAAAAAGTATTGGATGAAGGCGGAAATGTATTTTTAAACGCAGCAGGAAAAGTGATCAAGGGAAAAGAAGTGGTACAAACGTTTCTGCCAGTTTTTTGGAATACCTCATGGTTCAAAATGCGTCCGCCACATACCTTGGGTATTCTTTGCGATTCAAAAAATCCTGCTTTTGCTCATTTTCCAACTGAAAATCACAGCGATATGCAATGGTGGGAAATTGTAAATAAAGCTCAGGTAATGAATCTCGAGGATTTTCCAAAAGGGTTTAAACCTATTATTCAGCCTATTGATACCTGGTTTTTGAATCGTAAACTGGCTTTGGTTTTAGAGGCAAAAGTGGGCAGAGGAAAACTAATTGTATCGAGTGCTAACTTAAGTCCTGATTTGAAAGATACACCATCAGCGCAACAACTTTACTTTAGTTTGCAAAATTATATGATGTCTGATCAATTCAATCCCAAATACGAAGTGACATTTAATACGGTAAAAGATATTTTTGAAAGTCCATCCAAAATTCAGTTTGATACCTTTACAAAAGACAGTCCGGATGAATTAAAACCTAAACCGAAATCAAATTAATCATCAGGAACGCGTCATTAAATAACCAAATACAAGATTATAATGAAGAAATTTATATACAGTTCGGCCTTATTAATTGGGCTATCCGCCCAATTGCTTTTTGCTCAAAAATTTCCAAACAAAAAAGATGTTTTAAAAGCCATGAGGCTGACCAATACTTATTTTATGAATAAGTGGCCTGATGCCGGAAAATCAATCATTACCAATAAAGAAAGGCCGAGTAACCTTTGGACAAGAGCAGTATATTATGAAGGATTAATGGCTTTACATCAAATTAATCCTAAAAAGGAATATTACTATTACGCCGTTCAATGGGGAGAGAAGCACAAATGGGGCTTAAGAGATGGTGTGAAAACCCGTGATGCGGATAATCAGGCATGTGGACAAACCTATATTGATTTATACAATATTGATAAAAAACCGGAGCGTATTAAAGACATTAAGGCTTCGATGGATTTGATGATAAAATCAGGCAAGGTAGATGATTGGACATGGATTGATGCTTTGCAAATGGCTATGCCAGTTTTCGCCAAATTAGGGAAACTCTATAACGATAATAGCTACTACGATTACATGTACAAAATGTATTTGCATAGCAAAAATGTTCAAGGTGGCGGTTTGTACAACGCAAAAGATGGACTTTGGTGGAGAGATAAGGATTTCGTTCCGCCATACAAAGAGCCAAATGGCGAAGATTGTTATTGGTCGAGAGGAAATGGATGGGTAGTAGCGGCTTTTGTACGTGTATTGGAAACAATGCCAAAAGATGCTGCCGGTTATGATGACTACATGAAAACCTATCATGAAATGATTAAGGCTTTGGTTCCTTTGCAACGTGCTGATGGTTTTTGGAATGTGAGTTTACATGATCCCAATCATTTTGGTGGAAAAGAAACATCGGGAACTGCATTGTTTGTTTATGGAATGGCATGGGGCGTAAATCAAGGTATTTTAGATAAAAAAACCTATTTGCCAATCATTACTAAAGCATGGAACGGAATGGCTAAAGAGGCAGTACAAAAAAATGGATTTTTAGGTTTTACACAAGGAACGGGTAAAGAGCCAAAAGATGGTCAGCCTGTTACTTACACCAGTAAGCCAGATTTTGAAGATTATGGCTTGGGTTGCTTTTTATTAGCCGGAGCTGAAGTATACAAACTGAAGAAATAGCGGCATTTTACCATAAAGAATATGTTAAAAAACTATCTGGCTTTGGCCTTTTTCCTGGTATCGTTTACCGCTTCCTCACAAACCATTGGAGATTATAAAACTGGTTTCAAACAGGATGGAAATGCAGTGTCATTTTCAACAACCAAAGGCCAAGTAAAACTCGATTTTTGTACGCCAGAAATGTTTCGCATTAGAGCGAGTTGGAATGGTAAGTTTGAAGCAAACGAAAATCTGATGGTAATCAGCTATAATTGGCCAAATGTAAACGCAAAGGTTGAAGAGAAGAAAGATCAATTTATTATTACCACAGCAAAAATTTTGATCAGAATTACTAAAACACCATTCAAAATTGATGTTTATGATCTAAAAGGGAAACTTTTAAGTGCTGAAAATAATGGTGCAATCAATAAGTCGGAAGCCAAAGTTGGTGTAACTAAAAAGCTTCAGGCTGATGAACATTTTTTCGGTTTTGGTGAGCGGATGGATTTTGTGGATCGCCGGTTTAAAAAAGTGACATTAAATGTTGGTCGTGGAAAAGGCTTGCCACATGCTATTGGCGCCTACAATATTTTAGAAGCCAATTACTGCCCAGTTCCATTTTTTATGAGCACAAAAGGTTATGGCATTTTCTTACATAATTCTTTTGCCACGGAGTGGGATATGGGTTCAACAAACAAAGAACAATACAGTTTTAAAGCGGCTGATGGCGAATTGGATTACTATTTCATTTACGGTCCAACATTCCCCGAAATCCTAAATTCATACACTTCAATTACGGGCAAATCGCCTATGTTGCCTCAGTTTGCGCTAGGTTTACATGCAGGTACCTATAGCGGCGGAACCTGGGGACATGAAGAGAAAACCTCAGATCAATATGTGGTTGAATTGGCCAGAAAATATAGAACACTTGGTATTCCTGTGGATTTACTATGGCTCGATTCTACCTGGAGATTGTTCGGCGAAAAAGGAGGAAAGGGTGCCACTTCTTTCGAATGGCGGGAAACCTTTAAAAATCCAAAAGGCATGTTCGATAGCATTTACGCCATGAATTATAAAATGGTTGGTTTGCACCTTCGTCCGAGGTTTGATAACGCAAAGAAATTAAATTTGTTAGATCAGGCGCAGGAGAAAGGCTACACTTATCCTGAAAACGGTAAACCCGGAGAATTTGTTAACTTTTTTGATGAAAAGGCAACACAGTGGTGGTGGGATAATGGTGTGATGAGGGTGGCTAAATTAGGCGCAAAATTTCTTAAAACAGATGAAGGAAGCGCTTTTGGTGCTTTAGCCAATGAAAGTGAAAAGGTTGGCCCGACAGGAAAAGATGCAGAACGACTGCATAATTTGTTTCCCATTGCTTATGCAAAAGCACCTTTCTTAGAATTTGAAAAATTCAATGGTTTTCGTGGGTTGAACCAAACCAGAGAAGGTTATTCAGGTATCCAACGTTACCCCTATATTTTTGCTGGCGATTGGCCTAGTGAATGGCAGTATTTTGCGCCAGTAATTAAAGCAGGTTTAAATGTTGGGCTATCAGGTGTGGGCTCATGGGCACATTGTATGGGTGGTTTTGAACATCAGGCCGATCCGGAATTGTACATCCGTTGGGTGCAGTTTGGTATGTTCAGTCCGATTGCGCTTGTTTTTGGTATGGATCATCCAGGCTATAAAGAACCCTGGAATTATGGCGACCAAGCATTGCAAAACTTCAAGAAATATGACCTGCTTCGTTACCGTTTATTTCCTTATCTCTATAGCAGTATGCATCAGCAACATGAAACCGGTGTGCCAATGATGAGGGCTTTAGTTTTAAATTATCAGGATGATGAAAATGTTTATGAAATTGGAGACCAATACATGTTTGGCGACAACTTTATGGTTGCCCCGGTAACCACAAAAGGTGCAATTACACGTTCCATTTATCTGCCTGAAGGAAGTTGGTTTAACTATTACACCGGAGAAAAACTTGCTGGAAAAAGTTATCATCATGTAGTAGCTCCGTTAGATACCATTCCGCTTTTTGTTAAAGCTGGAAGTATTATCCCGATGCAAACAGAGATGATTTACGCTGGCGAAAAACCTGTTGATGTAGTTACTTTAGATGTATTCCCATTTGGTGATTCCAAGTATGATCTTTACGAAGATGATAACCTCAGTTCAAATTACAAAACCGGAAATTTCTCGATTACCAAAATTACATCTTCCTTAAAGGATGATCATATGATTTTAAACATTGCAAAGCCTGTGGGGCCATTTAAGCCAAGCAATCATCGCTATTTAGCGAAGATTCACTGGAATGGTAAAACTGCACCAAAGTCAGTTTCTGAGAATGGTAAAAAAATGGATTTAGTGAATGATGAAAATCAGTTAAATCAAAAACCAGGTTGGTTCTACGATGGGAAAAATAATGTCATCTGGATAAAATCGGCTGGTAATAATGTTAGTGAAATTAGTTTGAGTGTAAATTAGGAAAGGCTGGATGCTTTTTTGAAAGATTGAAATATTTTACGTCAGCTAACTAAAAATAAAAAAATGAAAATTGCATTTAAAATGAAACTTAAGCCAGGATTTAAGGCCGAATATAAAGCTCGTCACGATGCAATTTGGCCAGAATTGGCAGCATTATTAAAGGAAAATGGCATTAGTGATTATTCCATTTTTTTGGATGAAGAAACCGATACCTTATTTGCAGTTCAACAGCAAAATGGCAATTCTTCTCAAGATCTAGGCAGTGTAGAAATCGTTCAGAAATGGTGGGCTTATATGGCCGATATCATGGAAACGAATCCCAACCAATCTCCCATTTCAATTCCCTTAGAACAGGTATTTCATTTAGATTAAAAAACATGCAAACAAAACGATTTTTCTCGCTGCTTTTTATTTGTATTTCATTTTATAACATTTCCAATGCTCAGCTGAAAGCTACAGAGACCGTAACATGGCCAAAAGTGGAAAGCCAAATGAAGCCCTGGACAAGATGGTGGTGGATGGGAAATGCGGTTGATGAAAAAAACCTGAATATCGTTTTACAAAAATATGCCTCGTCGGGGTTAGGCGGAGTGGAGATTACACCTATTTATGGTGCTGTTGGTTATGAAAAACAATACCTTTCATTTCTTTCGCCTCAGTGGATTAAAGCATTACACTTTACGGTTAAACAAGCGAATTCGTTGGGCATGGGCGTTGATATGAATACCGGAACGGGCTGGCCATTTGGTGGTCCACAGGTTAAACCAGAAAATGCGGCAACCAAGTTAATTATCCAAGATTATAAATTAAATGGTGGAGATAGCCTGAATGAAGTTTTAAAAGTTAAAGAAGCCAAGCAGGATTTTGCCAAATTACAGGCAGTTACAGCTTATGGTCCAAATGGCGAAACGGAAGATTTATTTGCCTCAGTTCAACAGGATGGAACTTTAAGCTGGTCGCCAAAATCAGGTATTTGGAATATTTATGCTGCTTTTGCTGGTAAAACCCGTCAAATGGTAAAACGTGCCGCTCCAGGTGGAGAAGGCTTTACGCTTGATCATCTGGATAAGCCTTCAGTTGATATTTACCTTAAACGATTTACAGATTCATTTAAAAATAAGCCACAAGGCGTTCGATCATTTTTCAATGATAGCTATGAAGTTTATGGCGCAACTTGGACCCCAACTTTTTTTGCTGAATTCAAAAAAAATAGGGGATATGATCTATCCAAACATCTAAAAGATTTGGTTAGCAAGGATTCAACAAATGAGGATATTGCCCGCTTAAAATCTGATTATCGTGAAACCATGGATGAATTGTTGTTGGATAATTTTACAAAAAACTGGACGAACTGGGCACACGGATTGAAATCATTAACCAAAAATCAATCACATGGTTCGCCAGGAAATTTGCTAGATCTTTACGGCGCAGTTGATATTCCGGAAACTGAAACCTTCGGTTCGAGTTCGTTCGATATACCGGGTATCAGGAGAGATCCTGCAGATGTCAGAAATGTGGATCCAGATCCAATGATGAGCAAATTCGCTTCTTCAGCGGCGCATACTGGTGGAAAAAAACTTGTTTCTTCTGAAACTTTTACATGGCTTACCGAACATTTTAAAACCTCCTATTCACAGTGCAAACCTGAGGCAGAACAATTGTTTCTATCGGGTGTGAACCACATTTTTTATCACGGTACAACAAATTCTCCTGAAAATGTGCCTTGGCCGGGTTGGTTATTTTACGCTTCGGTAGAAATGAATCCAAATAATAGTTTATGGCCACATGCGCAAGGACTGAATAATTACATTACCCGTTGTCAATCCATTTTACAATCGGGTAAATCTGATAATGAACTGCTAATTTATTGGCCAATTTATGATGTTTGGAACAAAGCAAAAGGATTGGATATGGCATTAAAGGTTCATGATGTTGACGAATGGTTGCATCCCTCCGCTTTTTATAAATTAGCTAAAGATTTAACTAAAGTTGGTTATTCATTTGACTTCGCCTCAGATAGGTTATTAGCCAAAACAACGACAGAAAATGGATTGCTTCGTACCAATAAAGACGCCAGTTCTTACAAAATATTGGTCGTTCCATCCTGTAAATTAATGAGTCCAGAAACTTTGGATAATATCGTACAATTGGCGAACAATGGTGCAACGGTTATTTTTCAAGAATTACCTCAAGATGTTCCCGGTTTAAATGATCTTGAAAACAGAAGGACAAAGCTGAAAAACACCTTAAATAAAATTACTTCAGCTCAAAAAGATGATGAACTTATAACTTACAAAATCGGTAAGGGAAAGATTGTGACAGCTGTTGATATTCAAAAGGCACTGGTTAAAAATTCAATAAATAGAGAGACCTTAACCGATTCGGGTTTACAGTTTATTAGAAGAAAAGTGAATAATAATACTTTTTACTACCTGGTTAATCATAGCTCAAAAGATATTGATACACAAGTTCCTTTAAGTGTAGTGGGAAATGCCACAATTCTTGATCCTCAGAGTGGAATTATAGGTTCAGCTGCAATGCAGGGGAAAAACGTTCGTGTTCAGATTAAATCGGGAGAAGCGCTATTTATAAATGTTTCTATAGATAAGCCGCAGAATATTGCCTGGCAGTATCTGAACAAATCCGATCAGCCTTTCGTTCTGAATAATCCCTGGTTGTTACATTTTACAGATGGTGGACCGGAGCTTCCTGCCGATCAAAAAATCAATCAATTGGTTTCATGGACGGAATTAAAAGACCCAAAACTGACGGCTTTTTCAGGAACCGGAGTTTATACTACTCAATTCAATTTAAAGGCAAAAACGGCTAAAGAATATGTTTTAAATCTTCATCAGGTTGATGAAAGCGCCCGGGTTTGGATCAATGGTCAGGAAGTAGGTATTTTATGGAGCATTCCTTTTGAAGCCCGAATCGGGAAATACTTAAAGCAAGGCAATAATACAATCAAAATTGAAGTAGTTAATTTGATGGCCAACCGCATTCGTGATATGGATATTAAAAAAATTGAGTGGAGGAAATACCATGAAATAAATTTTGTAAACATAAATTACAAAGATTTTGATGCCGCTAAGTGGTCAGTTATGCCTTCTGGATTAATTGGTCCCGTTACCATCACTCCTTATTTTTAATGAATTCAACTTTATTTTTTTAAAATTCAATGAATTTATACCTGTTTTTAATTTAAAGGAAATAGGTAAATCGATTTATTTTGATAACCAAGCCTGTTGCTTATTTTTATGATAATATTTTATAATAATGACAGGATGGTACAGGATGGAAAAATTAACCACGCTATATATCTTTAGTAAAGTTTACTAACCAAATAATCTTTAACCAAATATTTTAAAATAACGTTCGTTAACCGAATCTATGCAATAGAAATCTACACGCCTTTTTCCGTCGCTTTCAATACCTTATCCGATCCTTCGTAGAGTACCGTTTTGCATTTTAGTTTTATGGCCGTTTGCATCCAATAAAATTATTATGAGTAAAATTTTACCAAAATTTTTAATCGTCACTTTGACATTTATTGTTTTTCTGAGCAGCTGCCGGAAGAAGGAATTTGATGAATTTTATGGTCGCCCCGAAAATCTCGGAGATCCGATTTATCAACAGCTACAAGCCAAGGGTAACTTTAGCAGGTTTTTAGAATGTATTGATAAAGCTGGTTACAAGGAAACCTTAAGTACAGCTGGATCTTGGACTGTTTTTGCGCCAACTGATGATGCATTTAAAACTTACCTACAAGAGAATTCGCTTACAGAAATCACTGCAGATCTGGCTTCAAAAATTGTTCGGTATTCGATGATTTACGACGGGGAGAAAACAGAAAAATTAAGTGATTTTTTCTCGAATAGGGGATTCATCAAAAACACAGCTTTTAGAAGAAGATCAGTTTATTATGATTTTGTTTATGATGACAAGGATAACAATGGAAATCCTATTAAAGCTATCGCAACAAACCGAAACGGTATTTACTTTGCCGGAGATTTCAATAACAAAAGTGTAACCTATTTTTTAGCCCCATTTATGGCTTTTTCGGGTTTAACCGCTGCCGATTATAATTTCTTTTATCCAAATATCGTTTATAATGGAGCCAATATTGGTCCGGCACATATTGTTTCAAATCAGCAAAATATTATAGCTGAGAATGGGATTATTCATGTAATCGATAGGGTATTAACTCCACCTTTAAGCATCGATCAACACATTAATACTAAAGCGGAATACAGTTCCTTCAAAGGGCTGTTGGATAAATTTGTAACCTTTGGATTAAATGCTGATATATCTCATAGATACGAGGTTTTAACAGGGAAGGCTGCCAACGTTTACGTTAAAAGTTATAGTACTTTACTAAGTTTCTCTCCGAATAATGAAAATTATTTAAAAGCAGATGCGAACGACGCACAGTCTGGATCGTATAGTATTATTGCACCAACAAATTCAGCTATTGATACTTATGCGAAAGATGTTCTTTTAAAATATTGGAGAAAAAGAGGCGTAAGAAACCTAAATGAGCTTTATGTGGTAGCACCTGATATTATAAGGGATTACATAAATGCCCACATGTATAATGTTACCGTTTGGCCAACCAAGTTAGCCACTGTACAGAATGCTTTGGGTGATGTTACTAAACTTACTACAGCAGATCTGATAGATAAACAGATTTTAAGTAATGGCTTCCTGTATGGCTCTAATAAAAGTCAGGACGCCAGTGTATTCTCTTCAGTTTATGGAAATATAAATTTAGATCCTGATTATAGTATCATGAAGCAAGCGCTTCTGTATTTTAATCTGACTATTCAATTAAAAACGCCTTCGCTTCGTTATCTCGTTGTACCTATTCCTGATGCAACGATGAGAAAAATGGGTTTCACTTACGAGCCTTTTTTCGTAAGTCAACCAATTCGTGGTGATTTAGTGACTTTAAGACGGATTCTTCAAACGCATATCATCCCTTTGGGCAATAGAGCAATACCAAATATTACCAGTGGTGCTGGGATTTTAGAAGCTTCCAATGGAGAATACATCAAATATGATAGAGGGCGATTGCTTTCTGCAGGAACACAAGATAGCACGCTGGTAGCGAAACAAACAATCCCAGTAGATTCAATCAGCACCACGCCAACAAATGGTGCTGTAGTTTATGGCAAAGAGGCATTAACTTTTACAGCGCTGAACATTGGCAAACATATTGAAAAATATGGAACAGTAGCATCAGATCCTTACTACAATTTCTTCCAGTTTTTATCCAACAATGTTCTTTATAATAAAACAACAGGTGCCATTACCGGAACAACAGATGGAATTAACTATACCATTTTTATCCCTACAAATGCCGCAATTGTTAGTGCAGTAAGGGCCGGTCTTTTACCTGGAAACGTAACTACTGGTGTTCCAAATTTTATTCCAACTGATGGATTGGATGTTAGTAAAGTCAGCAATTTCATACAATATCACATTTTAAATAAAACAACTGTGGTAAGCGATGGACAAAAAATGGGTGAATTCGAAACGCTTCTCAAAGGTTCTTCTGGTGATGCCGCTAAAATAAATGTGGTAATGAATACCACTACAACACTTCAGCTACGCGATGTAACAAATGCTACAGTGAATGTATTATTGGGTGCTAATGATAGAAGCAATGTGCTATCAAACAGAACAGTTATCCATCAGATCAACTCTTATCTAAAATATCAATTCTAACCAACATGACTAAGAAATATACATATAGTATTTTTATATTATTATGCTGTTTGCTATTGTCTTCTGTAACATCGGCACAGCAAATCAATTATGTGAAAGGTAAGGTTATCGACAAGAAAGACAGACAGCCAATTATTGGTGCATCTGTAACTATTGTTGATAAAGACCGTAGGGTAATAAAAGGTGTTTCTACCGATATTGATGGAAATTATTCGCTTCCAGTTAATGATAAAACTTACCGTATTATGGTCTCTTATATTGGCTATAAATCAACCGCACCATTGGCTATAGATAAGGCAGTAATCAATTTTCAGATAGAGTCTGCAGATAATCAAATGGATGAAGTGCAGATTGTATCAAAAGCAAAATCTGACAATGGTAGTGGAATGAGCATTGATAAACGCGATCAGACTTCGGCTGTAGGTACCATCAATGCAAAGGAATTAGAAGACATGCAAGCTGCATCAATCGATCAGGCTTTACAAGGTAGATTGGCGGGTTTGGATATTGCCGCAAGCAGTGGCGATCCGGGCGCACCTATGCAAATCCGTATTCGTGGTACATCTTCCATCAATGGTGCTGTAGATCCGTTAATCGTGGTAGACGGTATGCCATATGATATTACTATTCCATCTGATTTTAACTTTGCAACCTCTGATGAGAATAACTATGGCCAGCTTTTAAATATTGCACCTTCAGATATCAAAGATATTAGCGTATTAAAAGATGCTGCAGCAACGGCGATCTGGGGATCAAGAGCAGCAAATGGTGTATTGGTTATCAATACAAAAAGAGGGGTAATGGGTCCACCAAGCATCTCCTATAATTTTAAAGGATCATACTCAAAACAACCAAGCGCTATTCCAATGTTAACGGGTAATCAGTACTCGTCACTGATTTTGGAAGAATTTTACAATGCTGGCAGACAATTCTCTACATCAGATTTTGCCAAGCAATTTCAATATGACCGTAATGACCCTTATAACTATTATAATTACAGCAACAATACCAATTGGTTAGAAAGCGTAACAAGAATAGGTTATTTGCAAGATCACAACTTATCAATATCTGGTGGTGGTGAAAAAGCTAAATATCGTGCATCTGTAAATTATTTCAACCAAAATGGTACTACCGTTGGAACCAGTTTAGGGCGTTTAAGTGCCCGGGTAAATTTGGATTATACAGTATCGACAAAAATTCGTTTCAGTGCGGATATTGCTTATACCCACATAGATAATCAAAATTTATATACAAACGGTTTGAGAGATGTGGCTTATACCAAAATGCCAAATCAAGCGGTTTATGAGTATGATGAATATGGTAATTTAACGGCAAACTATTTCAGTCCGGCGAATACAGCTCAAGGTAGTTTTCTTTATGATTTTACCAGGGCGAGAATATCTGGAACTTACAATCCATTGGCAATGGCGATGGCGGCGAGCAATCGGCAGTTGGGCGAAAGGGTTATACCAAAATTTAGTTTACAATACCAAATTATTCCTGAGCGCTTAAGGTTCAACGCAAATTTTCAAGCAGATATAAACAATACGAAGGTAAAAACTTTCTTACCTCAAGTTGCTACCGGTCGCCCGTTTTCTGAGCCTGTTGTAAATTATGCTGGTGATTCTGACGGAGATTCATTTACCATCGCTACCAACATGACTTTATCATACACACCAGAATTAGGTAAAAACCATGATTTGATTGCTTTTGCTAGGTTTGATAGCAATGACAGTAGACGAACCGGGCAAGGAATGTTTGCCACCAATACGGCTTCATCATATTTAGCAGATCCTTCTATTGATGGTAGAACAAATCAAAATGGTTCAGCATATTCATCATTTTCGCAAAGCCGTTCAGTTGGTTTATTAATGAGTGCTCAATATAAATTCTTGGATCGTTACATTGTTAATGGTGGCGTTAGGGGAGATGGAAACTCTAAGTTCGGACCAAATAATCGTTATGGTTTATTTCCATCAGCATCTGTTCTTTGGAGGATCTCTGGAGAACCATTCATGAAAAACACCACAAAATATATCGATAATTTAGCTTTAAGAGCAAGTTATGGTGTGGTGGGTAATGCACCTCGTAACGATTATTCGTATTTTAATACTTACCAAAATTATGGTTTCAGTTATTTGGGATCATCAGGCGTATATCCATCAAATATTGAGCTTTCAGATTTGCGATGGGAGAAGGTTACACAATCAAACGTAGGCTTAACAGTGGTTTTATTGAAAAATTCACTAAACATGGATATTGATGTTTACCGCAAACGTACAACTGATTTATTCTATAATGGCTTGGCTATACCAACTTACAATGGTTATTCTGGAGTAGACATGAACGTAGGTACAATGGATAACCAGGGTTGGGAATTCAGTTTGTTCTACACGCCGGTTAAATCGAAAAAATTACGTGTTGATTTCAATTTTAACATTTCACACAATGTAAATATGATTCGCGAGATATCTCCTTTGGTACCTAGAGAAAATAATGCAAGAATTACCACTAATAATACTTTTAAGGTTTATTTGCAAGAGAATAATCCATTTGGATCGTTCTACGGATTTAAATTTAAAGGGGTTTATCCCGATAAAAATTCAACCATTGCGCTGGATGAAAATGGTAACCAGATCATAGGTCCAAATGGTCAGCAGATCTTCATGCGTTTCGCTTACCCATCTATTGATTATGTTTTTCAACCAGGAGATGCCATATATGAGGATATCAATCATGATGGTAATATCGATTATAAGGATATTGTTTACTTAGGTAATGGCAATCCGAATCTAACTGGTGGTTTTGGAACAGCAATTACTTTCAATGGAAACCTTCGTTTTGGTGCCAATTTTACTTATAGAACTGGATATCAAATCATCAATGGAACGAAAATAAACACCACCAGTATGAATGGTTTTAATAATCAGAGTACTGCTGTATTGCGTAGATGGAGAGCCGAAGGCGATATCACTGATATGCCGCGTGCAGCTTTCGCTACAGGTTATAACTTTTTAGGGTCTGACCGATATGTGGAAGATGGTTCGTATCTGCGTTTAAGAAGTATCACTTTAAAATATGATTTTAATAAAAACCTGTTAAAGCGCATTGGTATGAAAGGTTTAAGTGCAAACATTATGATGGAAAACATCTTAACCTTTACCAAATATACCGGACAGGATCCGGAGGTTCCTGTAAGATTGTCGACATTTTCAACTGTTGTCGATAACTCAACAACACCTCCTATAAAAACGATCACTTTAGGTTTAACAGCAAACTTTTAATCAGCAACAATATGAAAAAAATTATATATAGTGCAGCTGTAGTCATGGTGCTGATCATGTCGAGCTCATGTAAAAAATGGTTAGATACACAGCCTCGTGACGGTATCACAAGACAGGGTTTCTGGAAGACGAAAGAAGATATTCAAGCTGCAGTTTCGGGTTGTTATGCGTCTTTATTGGCGCCTCCTCCTGGAGTAGGTGACAGATCGTTAACTGAAAATTTATTCACTTTTGGTGAAATACGGGCAGACATGATTGATCCGGGACCAGGATCGTTAAATGAAGAAAAGGATATTTTCGATGTCAATATCACGCAAAGCAATTCTTTGGCAAGATGGTCTGCTTTTTACCGTACTATTAATTTTTGCAATACGGTTTTAGATAATGCGCCAGGCGTACGTGATATTGACCCAACATTAACCAATGAACAATTAAATGCCTATTTAAGTGAGGTGCTTGCCTTACGTAGTATGATGTATTTTTATTTGGTTAAGAGCTTTAGAGATGTGCCCTTAAAACTAAAGGCAACAACGAAAGATACCGATTTGGAAAATTTAACGGTTACACCTGCAAGCCAGATCTTAGCACAAATTGTAGCAGATTTGAAGAGAGCAGAAGCAACTGCAGTGGTTACTTTTGGAAATAATAGACTAGATAAAGGCCGTGTAACCAAATTTACTGTTAATGCACTCTTAGCCGATGTTTATTTATGGATGGACAATTACCAGGGTTGTATTGAAGAATGTAATAAAATCATCAGTTCTCAAAGGTATGCAATGCAATCGGCTACCTCTGCTTGGTATTTTAATGTGTTTTTTACAGGAAGCTCGGCTGAGACCATTTTTGAATTTAATAATGCTACTGTTAATAACCCATTTTATAATTTACTGGTATTGCCTGCCAGAAAAAGATTTATCGCCTCGGCGTATGTAGCAAGTGATGTATTTCCGCCGGATGACGTTGATCCAGATCGAATTTTCGATATTCGTGCTGATAACTTCTATCGGAATTCTGATTTTACCATCAGTAAATGGGGAACAGAGAATCCATCTTTTTTAAACTGGCAAGTTTACCGCATCACTGATGTTCTTTTATTTAAAGCTGAAGCACTTGCAATGACCGGAGGTGGAGCTGAAGCTTTACAAACTATAGCAGATATCAGATTACGTAGAAACGCAATTACAGCTACTGAACAAACTGTGGATCCGGCTGATGCCGATGGAATTGTTGATTATATCCTTGCTGAACGTGGAAGAGAGTTTGCCTTTGAAGGGAAACGTTGGTTTGACCTATTGCGTGTAGCCAAGAGAGACAACTACAGAAGACTTGATTTACTGACAACTATCGTTTCTCAAACTGTTTCTCCTGCACTTCAACAATCGGCGATTACGAAATTTAAAGATATAAACAGTCATTATTTTCCGATCCACGAAGCTGAAATTTTCGCTGATCCTCAATTAGTTCAAAATCCATTTTACACTAAATAATAGCATGATGAAAAATAATTTAAATGTCCGCAACACCTTCATAGCGATCGTTGCTTTCGCTTTTACATTAGTCTTTATAAATGCTTGTAAAAGAGAATCACTTACTTTAACCACAACAGATGATGTAAATATTACCGGCTACCTTAGCCGCTATCCTGAACAGTTTTCACTCTTCAAGCAAATCATTGATCGATCAGGAACAACAGGTTTTTTGGGTGCATATGGAAAATATACTTTGTTTGCTCCGGATAACATTGCGGTTACTGCCTGGTTAAAAGCAAATAACAAAGGCAGTGTAAACGATCTTTCGCCAGATGAGTTGAAAAAAGTAGTTACTTTTCATTTGCTTCCTGACACAGTTGCAACCAATAAATTTACTGATGGCAAATTACCACAAATAACTTTGTACGGTCAATATCTGCAAACAGGTGCAGTAAATCAAGGTGGGGTAAGCAGTTATGTGGTAAACAAATTAGCCAAGGTTACAAAATCAAATATCAGGGTTGGAAATGGCATTATCCACGTATTGGATCATGTACTTAACCCAGCTGTGTTAACATTGGCAAAAAGCATTGAAGCCAATTCACGCTATACTTATTTTACACAGGCACTTAAAGAAACCGGATTTTACGATTCCTTAAATATTGACGGTGCTGCGGCAAAAGATACCACCCGAAGGTTTCAAACACTGATATTGGAATCAGACTCGGCCCTCAGGGCAGCAGGTTACGCAAGTTATACAAGTTTCAAAAATCGCTACTCTAAAACAGGTAATCCAAAAAATCATGCTGATAGTTTGTGGTTGTACATGGCTTATCATATTTCAGCCGGACCATCTTACATACCAGACATTATTACTTCTCCAGCTATATACACTTTGGCGCCTAAAGAAATCATTACCACAAAATTCTCAGGACAATCAGTATTGCTTAACGAGGATGAATTTAATGGTATAGTAGAGCCGGGTGTAGAAATTAACCGAACTTTTAGCGATGTAACCGCTTCCAACGGTGTATCTCATGAAGTGAAGAAACCTTTTGCCATCAAAGTAAGGGTTCAAACAGCAGTCTATTTTGATCTGGCAGATCAGGCGGAGCTAAAATCAAATCCGAAATGGAGAGGAGCAGCTTCCGCAAATATTTTTCTGATCGCTAATGGTGGCAGTATTGCTTCGGGCATTAATTTTAATAACCCAACAAAACTTACTACCACAACACAATATGATTATTATGCTATAGCACCTGCACCTAGAAGATACAATGGTGGCGATTTACTAACCTTATCTATGGGTCCAAACACCGCCAGAGCACAATGGGTAGAATTTAGAACACCAATGTTAGTGAAAGGCAGATATAAAATATGGATATGTTATGGTCAGAATGGAAACGGAGTGCTTAGCCAGGTTGGCGTAGATGTTGGCCGAACTGGCGAACAGGTAATGCCTACTTTACTTGATTTCAGACAGAGTCTTTCTACATCTGGCGTTACTTCGGCTACCTCAAGTCTGGCCTCAGCCGATCCATTGATGCTGACCAATGGATTTAAAAGATACATTGCTACTACAGCAGAATATGCTGGTACAGTTAGGGGAGAGCAACCCGTTACCGGTACAGGTTGGGATACCATGACGGGCAGATTAGTAGGAACCGCTGATATTCAAACAACCGATAGGCATTGGGTAAGAATTACGATGCTTCCAGGTGGTAGAGAAGGAAGTGGGAATACTTATTTAGATATGATTCACTTTATCCCAATTGATGATGATCAGAATTATCCACGTTTTTCTACATCAGGTACACTTTTTAAAAGACCATAAATAATAGCCGGAGAATTTTCCCCCGGCACATTAAAATTCTAACCAAAAGAATATTCTCAATGAAACTAAATATATTCAATACCCTATTGCTGCTCAGTGCTTTAATTTGGCTCAATGCTTGCAAAAACGTAATGGAAGAGCATACGGAAATTGTGAATGTTGATAACACAATCGACGTTTTTCAAAAGGTAGCTGCTGAGCCCAACTTAAGTAAATTCAGTGATTTTTTAAGAAGCACTGGCTACGATAAATTGTTGGCTTCATCACAAAACTATACCGTTTGGGCGCCCACAAATGATGCTTTAGCGACATTAGACGTAGCCATTTCATCTGACCCAGCTAAGCTGAAAGATTTTGTAGCGAACCACATTGCCTTAACCACTATTGCTAAACCAAAAAGCATTTCTGATACATTACGGGTTCAACTGATCAATAAGAAATTTGCGAGCCTGATTGGCAGTAGCTTTGAAGATGCAGGTGTGATTGGCAATGGTTCATTTGTAAAAAATGGTGCGGTTTACACCATTAACAAAGCAATACCAACAAAGCAAAATATTTGGGAATATATGCTTTCGAGTAATGATGCGCCTGTTCAAACAAATTATATCAGTAATATCACAACAATGGTTGTTGATACTGCAAATGCAGTTATAATAGGATATACCAGCTTAGGTGCGCCGATTTTTGCACCCAATCCACCAATGGTTTCCAGAAACCTTTATTGGTCATTGGTAGCCGATCTTAGAGCAGAAAACCAGCAGTACACGTTTTTTATGCTGCAGGACGCAGCTTTTAACAGTGAAACAGCTAAGCTAACACCATACTTTTCTGTTAACGATAAATTGGGGCTTGTTGCTGATTTTACAGTAAAGGGAATCTATAGTGCAGATAAGTTGCCCGATACCTTAACATCAACCCGTGGTGTTAAAATCCCTGTTAGTAAGGCCGCAGTAGTAAAATCTTACCGGGCAAGCAATGGTATTGTTCACGTCATGAGTGCTCTACCTTTCAGGCTTAAAGATAAAATCCCTGTTTTCAAAATCGAAGGAGAAAACCCATCAGGTTTTCGTTCTGATCGTACCGGAAATACCTATTACCGTACAAAACTTGACAATTTAGGTGTTCAATATAAAGATATTGAAGTTTACAGCCATGGTGTTTCCGAATACTTTATTCGGTATTTACGCGGAGGAATTCCGGTAGTTAAATATAAAGTTTATGCAAGGGCAATTTCTGGAGCAGCTGGTGATGCTCAAGTAGCAAATTTTACACAACGCTACTTTATATATAATCCCCTAACATCAACGCCAACTGTACCTGTGTACGATTTATTCGCAACGCAAACAGTAACACCGTTAAATTACAATGAAGTTCTACTCGGAGAATATACCCCCAAACAATACGGTCTGTTAGATTTAAGGCTTACTGCTGCAGCAAGCGCTGCGGTAAACGTTAACACGCTCATATTGGATTATTTGAGATTCGAACCTATTCTTCCATAATCTGAATTAAAAATTGACTATGTATAATTTTACCATCATAAAAAAAAGAATTTCACTTGTGTTTTTTGCACTGGTGTTTGCAACTGCGGCTTTTGCCCAACAAACAGACACTACAACAACAGATACCAGTAAATACAGTACAGATACCACAACCGTTAAGGTAAAAGTTAAAAAACTTGTTGGCCAAAAAATAACTGGAATAGTGGTAGATGGTGTTTCCAACAAACCTGTTATCGGCGTTAAATTAACCGTTACAGATTTTTCTGGTGCACTAACCGATGATAAAGGCCGTTTCTCTATCATTGTTCCCGATTTCAACGCAACCATTATTATAAGCAATATTGGCTACCACACTAAATTGTTAGCTGTACACAAGGGTAAGTTAGCAACCATTAAAATTTATCCAAGCAGTTATGCCTCATTGTTTACTGAAGTGGTTTTGCCATCAGGTACAAAAAACTTGGCCAGAACTTCATCAGCCATAAATTTTTCTAATCCACAAGGTGGATGGACAACTAGTGCAGAAACGCCCGATAGCTATTTGCAAGGTAGAATGGCTGGGTTGAATGCGATCAGAAGATCGGGAACGCCAGGAGTTGGTGCAGATTTATTTGTAAGAGGTTTTACATCACTTTATGCCACCAACCAACCACTTTATGTTGTAGATGGAATGATTTTCGATGCCAACTCCTACGGTTCGTCTTTAACTGCTGGTCACCGAAATAACCCTTTACAATTTATTGATGTACATGATATTGAGAGCGTTAGTTTAATTAAGGATGCCGCAGCTTCAACAGTTTACGGAACCAAGGCAGCCAATGGCGTAATGATTATAACAACCAATCACGCGAAGGACTTAGCCACTCAAATAGATTTTGCTGCCTACAGCAGCATGAATCTTGTACCACGTCAACTTTCGGTAATGAATGCTGGCGACTTTAGAACTTACCTTTCTGATGTTTTGCAAAGCCGCGGGTTGACTAGTAGTGCCATCGCTGCATTGCCTTACATGAATGATGATCAAAATCAAGCGACGAATCCAACTTACGCCATGTATCATCAGAATACTGATTGGCAAAAAGAAGTTTTCAAGCGCAGCTTTAATCAAAACTATTTCTTAAAAGTAAGTGGTGGAGATAACATAGCGAAGTATGCCCTTTCGGCCGGATATTCAAAAAATAAAAGTGTAATTGATTCAACCAACAATACCAATTATCACATGCGTTTTAACAGTGATTTGAATCTGACGAAAAAACTTCAGGCCAATACGAATTTATCATTCAGCTATACAGAACAAAGTTTGAAAGATCAGGGAATTGCGCCTCGTACCAATCCTATATTTTTATCGTTAGTCAAAGCGCCTTTTTTAGCTAAAAATGAAATTAGTGCTAGCGGGGCGGTATCGCCGAATTTGGCAGATGCTGATACTTTGGGAGTAAGTAACCCAAGAGCATTGATTGAAAAAGGTTTAAATCAGAAAAAAGCTTATCGTTTCTTCGGAAATATTGTTTTTAATTACGAATTCAATAAAAATTTTAAACTTTCTAACCTAACGGGATTAACATATGATAAAACTCAGGAAACTTTATTTATCCCTCGTAAAGGTGTAACTGATGAAGTTTTGGATAACACCATTGGCGATAGTAAATTGGGTTCTCAGGTAATTCGTTATTCCAATGTTTTTAACGATTTACGTTTCGCTTTCAATAAAACATTCGCTAAAGATCACAGCTTAAATATGAGCTTGGGAACACGCTACTCACAAAACTCAAGCGAGCAGGATTTTGCAATTGGTTATAACTCGGCTACAGATGTATTGATCAGTATTGGAAATAGTAATGCTGCATTAAGATTTTTTGGTGGCGATATTGGCAAATGGAGTTCATTGAATACCTATTTTACTACCGATTACAGCTTTAAAGACAAATATTTTTTAAGTCTTGCACTTGCAGCTGATGCTTCCTCACGCTTTGGTAGAAACGATGGAACTCTATCAGCAAGTACTTCAGGATACGGATTAAATCTTTTCGGTGGAAAAACGGCCCTATTACCTGCTTTAAGTGGTGCATGGATTGTTTCTTCTGAAGATTTTATGCAAACTTACAAAGGTGTTGATCTTTTAAAATTACGCATGAGTTATGGCATCGTTGGCAATGATGATATCGGTAACTACAATAATAGACAATATTACGTTTCACAGAATTTATTAGGTCTTCAGGGCTTGGTTCGTGGTAACATAGCCAATCCAAATATCCAGTGGGAACGTGTTGCAAAGTTTAATGCAGGTGTAGATGCCTCGTTTTTTAACGAACGTTTGAGCATGAGTTTTGACTACTTTGTACACACCACAACTAAAATGCTTGCCTATATGCCGGTTACTTCAATCGGCGGTATCGATTCTTACATCGATAACCAAGGTGGTATGCAAACCAACGGCTTTGATTTTGGTTTAAATGCTCGGGTAATCAACAAAAAAATTAAATGGGATTTAGGTGTGAATCTCGGTTTATACAGAAATAAAATCCAAAGTTTGGCTGGTGGAAATGATATCCTAACCACCTATGCCAACGGTACATATTTGACCAGAGTTGGTCAGGCGGCCAATTTATTCTATGGTCAACGTACCAATGGCGTTTACGCTACCGATTCAGAGGCTGCAGCTTCCGGTTTAGCCATTGTGAATAGTGCTGGCGTTTCGGTACCATTTAAAGGTGGCGATATGAGGTTCATTGATACGAATGGCGATAAGATTATTAATGCTTCAGATCGTGTGGTGATTGGTAACCCAAATCCAGATCTTTTTGGAAGTATTAATAATACTTTTGGTTACAAAAACTGGACACTGGATCTATTGGTTTCTTTTGTATTAGGAAACGATGTTTATAACTATACACGTTCTGTATTGGAATCCGGAAATTCATATTACAATCAATCGGAAATCATGCGGAACCGTTGGAGAGGCGAGGGGCAGGTTACCAATGTTCCAAAAGCAAGCTTTGGCGATCCGATGGGCAATGCTCAGTTTTCTGATCGTTGGATTGAAGATGGGTCATACTTACGCTTACGTTCTGTAAACTTAACTTATAATGTGCCTTTGAAAACCAAAGCCATCAAGTATGCAAGAATTTACGCGACCGGAAATAACTTACTTACACTAACCAAATATTTGGGTTACGACCCTGAGTTTAGTGCTACCAGCAGTATTTTTACACAAGGGGTTGATACTACTTTGGAACCGCAATTCAGATCGGTTCAGTTGGGTGTTAGAATTGGTTTATAATTGATAATTGATAAAAAGATGAAGATGGATTTTAATAAAAAAGTTATTGCCCTTTTAGCAGTAGCCCTGCTTGCAACAGGTTCATGGTCTTGCAAAAAAATAATTGATGAGGCTCCAGAGTCTACACTTGATAAATCAAACGCTTATCGCAACTCAACAGATGCTGATGCGGCAGTAATTGGCATTTATGGTCAGTTTTTAAGTTTGCAAAAAACATATATTCTCCAAAATGAGTTAAGGGCTGATTTAGTAAGCGTAACCGCGAATGCCGATCCTGATTTGAAACAATTGTCGAATCATAGTGCCACAAAAGACAATCCTTATGTAGATCCAAGGCCTTATTACAAAGTGATTTTGAATTGTAACGATGCGTTGAAAAACTTCCAGTTGATGCGGGAGGATTTTCGGATGAGCGTTGATGAATACAATAAACACTTCTCTGATATTGGAGCATTAAGAAGCTGGATTTATTTACAGTTGGGTATCCAATATGGCAGCGTTCCTTACATTACTGATCCGATAGAAAATGTGGAAGATATTAAGAATTTAGCGGCTCATCCACGCATTTCGTTTGAAGATCTTTTAACTAAACTGATTGATTTTACGGAAAAATTGCCTTACAAAGAAGTATACGCTTATCCAACTGGCAATCCATTGGTTATCACTATTGATGGAAACAATACACAAAAGATATTCATTTGTAAACCATTCGTATTGGGCGATTTATATCTATGGAACAATAATTATCTGAAAGCAGCAGAAAATTACAGCAAAATCTTAAACATAGAAAATAATAATACCAATATCAATATTGCTTTTGATGCTTATAAGGTGGTATATTCAGGAGGATCAGCTTATAACGATCAGGCGGTACGTTATGCCAGATATCAGGATGAGAGTTCTTTGTTGTATGACCAAGGTTGGAAGACCATGTTCAGTGCTCAAAATACCAACATCGTATGGAATTCTGAATTTTTCTGGGGGATCCCTTATAGTTCAAGTTTCAAGCCAGGTAATCCAATGATTGAATTTTGTTCTCCCTTATACGGTAAATACTTGATCAAGCCATCACAAGCAGCTATTGAGAATTGGAATGCACAAAGACAGTATAGTGGAATCCCTTATGACGCCAGAGGAAAATTATCTTATGAAACAACAGCCTCCGGCCCGGCAATCACAAAATTAATAGATAATGTTACTCCGGTAACAAACCTGAACAAAGGTGGAAAATGGGGCATTTACAGAGCTGCATTATTGCACTTGCGTTTTTCGGAAGCGGCAAACCGAGATGGCAAAACGAAGTTGGGTTGGGCTTTACTAAACATTGGCATTGCCAATACGTTTTATACTGGTACGCGATCGGCAACTGGATCACCAACTCCAATATCATTTGAAGAAATTAACACGATGCAAACCCCATATCCCGCACCATACTATTTGGACGCAAGAAACAATAATGACTATAAAAGTCCGTGGTATCGGAACACCGGTGTTCGAAATCGAGCGGGTGTGACAGCATTAGATATTAGTCTACAAAATGATATGATTGGCTTAGAGGGTAAACTAATTGATGAGGCTGCTTTGGAATTGGCGTTTGAAGGAAATCGTTGGCCGGATTTGGTTCGCATTGCCCGCCGACAAAACAACCCTGCCTTCTTAGCTGACCGGGTTTATCAGAAACTTTTAAAAGATGGCGACCCCTCTGCAAGTGCAGCAAGAGCAAAACTTTTAAATCCTGCCAATTGGTATTTGCCGTTTGAATGGAAATAAAATTAACTTAAATAGGCTTTTACCAATAAAAGGTAAAAGCCTATTTAATTTTCAGAAATCACGAGCATTAAATAGTAAAATTTTTTCTATATAAATGTTATTTTTATTAGTAAATAAATAACAGTGCAGGACGCTATACCAACGCCTATAATTTAAATTTGTCTAAACATTAAAAACTGCTGATGATTTAAAGTTATCCTCACTAATCAAAGGCTTTTTAACCAGATATTCAAGAAACAATAACAAATATCGAGTTACTTAGTTATCGATGTATATTATTACCCAAACATTCTAAATGGAGTGAATAATATTAATCGATTAGGTTAAGGATAAAAACATTTCAAGCTTTAAATTATTAAAGAGACTATAAAATTTAAAAACGGAATTCAAGTTCAGCAAAGGCTGAACATTAAAAAATTATCTGACTCATAACAGGTATATATTTGGTTAGAAAAAAGGACAATTCCGGATGGGTTGTCCTTTCTTATTTTAGCACAAGCTATACGTCATTCGTTTCAAAATTATTGCTGAATTTCAAATTACAATGTCTATTAACTTGCTAATTTACATCGTATTAGTTAATTTTATGATCTAACTAATGATTATGAAATACACAATCTTATTTTTAGTATTCATCTCCTCTTTAATGGCTTGTAGGAAAGGCGAAGATTCCGAGGGCAATGAAATAATTAATGGAAAATGGTCTACAGGAGGTTATGATATTATATTATATGATGCTTCTGGCGCTGTTGTGCGTCACACTGTTGCTGATGCGATTAAAAGTTACTGGGCATTTGATAATCTTCAGATTAAATTCTCCAATGATATTAACGCAGATGTGCAAACTTCAGATTATAAAGTAATGAATATGCTTGGGGCTAAAACCCTTTTCATCGAGAATAAGGACATTACTTCATTTCAAAATTGGACAATTGCAGAACAGACCAGTAATTACATGATTATATCAGCTATCATTAAAGATAAAACACAATTGACCTATGGACAAAATCAAGTGGCAGCGAAAGGTTTAAAAACTATTTATCTCAGTAAAGTACTGTAGCAAGTTGCCCGTTCTCAAAGTCAGTTTTTACAATTATTCGTTGCAGGATACTACAGGACGCATTTCATACTTGCTTTAAGGATATTTGAGGGAAAGGCTTAATGATTAGGCTCCTAACCAAGTATGAAATATATTTTAGTTTTAATATTATTGATCAGCGTTTTCAAGCTGAATGCCCAACAATACGACATTACCAAATTTGGTGCAAAAGCGGATAGCAATATCATTCAAACCAAAGTCATTCAAAAAGTAATTGACCGTGCGGCTGCCAAAGGTGGTGGAGAAATTATTATCCCGAAAGGTACTTTTTTAAGCGGCGCTTTATTTTTTAAGAAAAAAACAAAACTCGTTTTGCAAGAAGGAGCGGTGTTAAAGGGATCTGATGACATCAAAAACTATCCTTTTATTGCATCGAGGATGGAAGGCAGAAGTTTGAAATATTTTGCGGCACTCATTAATGCTTATCAGGTAAACGATTTCAATATAACCGGACCTGGCACCATTAACGGCAATGGATCAAAATTCTGGAGAACATTTTGGACCCATCGTGATTCGCTAAGAAAAATTGGGAAAGAAAGTACCAATCTCGAAGTGAGCAGACCAAGATTAATTTTTATCTGGGGCAGCGATAACGTAAAAATTCAAAATGTGAAATTGCGCAATGCAGGTTTCTGGACTACACATTTTTACCAGTGCAACAACATTCTGGTGGAGAACACCTACATACGCTCTCCATACTTGCCAATTCCTGCACCAAGTACAGATGGAATCGACCTGGATGTTTGCAAAAATGTAGTAATCAGGAATTGTTATATATCTGTAAACGATGATGCAATTGCCATTAAAGGTGGCAAAGGACCAACCGCTTACCAATTACCTGAAAACGGCATTGTTGAAGACGTTTTAATTGAAAATTGTACTTTCGGTATTGCCCATGCGGTTTTAACATTGGGAAGCGAATGCATACATGCCAAGAATATTACGTTGCGCAACTGTGTGGTAGATAACAATTGCCCTATTTTGAACCTTAAAATGAGAGGAGATACTTTTCAGCTTTACGAAAACATTACTATTGATAACATTACTGGTAAATGTGGATCGGTAATTAGTTTAAATCCTTGGAAGCAATTTTTTGATTTAGCAGGAAGTACTGAGAAACCATTTGGGACGATCAGGAATATCAAAATGACTAATATTAAAGTTGAGGCCAATAAATTTGGCGAAATGAATGGTAATCCTTTGGATAAACTTTCTGATTTCGCTTTCAAAAACCTTCATATTACTACCAAAAATCCAGTGCTAAAAAATAAATATGATGATGTGAAATTTGATAATGTTTTGGTAAATGGAGAACCGATAGCGGTAAAAAAATAAATTTTACCATGAAAAAAAATGTTGTGATGGTTGCCTTGATTTTATTGATTAATACTGTTTTGGCTCAGGTGCCAACAAATGTTTTGCAAAAGCTGAACATCGTTTATACGATAAAAAACGGATGGGAGGGAAAACTCGATTTTTACCAGCAAAATATCAATAAGAAAGCAGCACTGGTTGTTTACATTCATGGTGGTGGCTGGGTTCATGGGAATAAAGAGGCAGAATACGAGAAGATTAAAGTTTTTATTCAACATGGCTATTCGGTGGCAAATATTGAATATCGGTTAGCCAAACAGGATCCCGCACCGGCAGCGATTGAAGATGTAAATGAAGCCATCAATTATCTCATTAAAAATACAACAGTTTTAAATTATGATGTTAATAAAATGGTGCTAATGGGTGGCTCTGCTGGTGCACACTTGGCTTTGCTTGCGGGTTTACAATCTCAGCGCAAAGTTTACAATAAACGAAAATTTAAAGTGGCTGCCATTATCAGTAAATACGGACCAACAGATTTGTTGACCTGGAAACCGGCAACCGATGCGAGAAGTGCATCGTCAGCATGGCTAGCTGATAAAAAGAACGATACAACTTTTATCAAATCATTGTCGCCAGTAAATTATGTTGCCAAAAATAAGATCCCGACATTATTTATCCACGGCGATCAGGATCAAACAGTACCGATTCAGCAATCAGAAACGCTTTACCAAATGCTGAAAAGCCAGCGTTCGCCCACGCAATTGTATATTGTGAAAGGAGGAAAGCATGGCAATTTTGGAGAAATGGAAACAGCCAAGATGGATAGTGTAATGATTGGTTTTTTAAGTAAATATTTATCTAAGAAGTAGGCCAATTATTTGAAAACTTTTATCTGATCAACAATAACACCTTCATCTAAAGCTTTTATGGCTACCAGATGAGATTGGCGGTTAACATCTAATTTCAGCTTGATCGTTCGCTTTGCCTGATTAGTGAGTACATTATTTTTCCATTCTTCACTTCGATCATAAGTATGATAATCCACTTGCTGCGGAGTTTGTCCATCGACTGTAATTTCGTAACGAATCAATTTTCCTTCAACAGGATGATTGGGCGCAAGCGAAACTTCAATGCTTACTGAATCTGCCTGAGGGTTCTTAAATTCATAAACCGCATGATCTCCTTTTTTGATGGTTACAGCTGCACTTTCATATCCTAAGCCATGTGCTAGCGGTTTGTTGCCCTCAAATTTTGTAAACTGATTTCCATTGATTGTTGCAAATGGAACATTGAATGTTTTTAGCGGATCTAACGATTTTATCTGAGTTAATTTCTGAAAAACGGCAAGATCTCTTGGCTTTGCATTCATCATGTTTTTCCATTTTCCGTTAGCTAGAGAATTATATTTTGCAGTCAGTTTTTCAATGGAGTCAAAGGCGGCATCGCTGTCAGACCATTTCGCTAAGCCATGTCTGGCCAATTGCCCATACAAAATCTTCTTATTCATTTCTGCGGCACCACGTATCGGATATTCAACTAATTCAAACCATGCATCTTGCTTTGCAGGAGAAATAACTTTAGACAACTGAATAACTTTTTCTGCAATTTTACCGTACGCAGCTATGCGGTTTCTGATTTCCTGTTCACTCCACGGCAAGTCCGATATTTCTTTGAACTTTGGATCCTTTTCTTCTGTGCGGCTGTTACCCATAAATTCGGGTTTGCGAATGTAAGCAAGGCGATAATACTCATTCATTATTGCCAACAATGCTGTTGAATTTTGTTTTCCAAATTCCCTGGCCAGCCATTTTTGCAAATGCTGATCCAGACCTGCCTTATTGTCTTCTATGGAGTTGATATTCCAGGCCATATCCAAAAAAAGCTCAGTTAAATATTCCCCAGGCTTAATATCGCCCACATTTAAAATCCACATGTCTTTAGCACCTTTATCGTAAGCCAGCTTCATTTGAGTGTAAATTTGAGCAGGATGATTGGTAGCCAGCCAAAGATAGTCATGCGGCCGACCCCAATATGAAATATGATAATAAACGCCATTTCCCCCTTTGCGATTTCGCTCCGCTTCGGTAGGGAAGTGGCGGATATAGCCATAGTTATCATCAGTCCACATCAACGTCACGTCCTCCGGAACTTTTAGCCCCATGTCATATACTTCGAGCACTTCCTTATATGGAATAAAAACCTGTGGAACTTTAGTCACATCCGCGTTTAGGTTTTTTCCAATCAACTCCCGCTGATCTTTAAAAATCGAAGTAATGGCATCAAATTGTTCCTGAAGTGTATTTGCACCTTGCATTTTACCGTCATGCACACCACGAATTCCAAGCGTATAAATGTTATCCGAATTTTTAAGTTCCTTAACACGGCTTTCCCAAAAACTCAATACATTTTCTTTATTATTAACATAATCATAGTTGCCTTTGCCGTCAATTTTCCATTCGGTGTTGGCACTACGCATCATGGGTTCGCAATGCGATGCACCCACAATAATCCCGTATTTATCCGCTATTTCTTTATTTCCTGGGGTTTGAAAGAAAGCAACTGAAACATCATGCATGGCTGGCCAGAAAGCATTCGCTCTCAAACGTAGTAGCAATTCGAAAATACGGGCATGTGTTTTTGGGCCGATTTGTCCTTTAATTTTTGAAGGTTCATGGGTTTGATAACTCCAAGGTGTAAGTCCCCAATCTTCATCATTTATAAAAATTCCTCTATGTGCAACCGAAGGGTATTCGATTAATCGAAGACCGTTTTTGAGTAATACTGAATTTTGTTTTGCAATTGATGAATCTGCCCACCATTCCCATGGAGAAACGCCTATGCGACGTGATAATTCAAGAATGCCATAAGCCGTACCTCTTTTGTCGCTACCAATAACATAAATCTTATTGTTTTTAACGAACAATAAGTAGCCCTCAGAATGTGATTTTAATTCATCAAGGGATTTTTGATCAATCTCTTTTTCTGCAACATTTCCATTCCCAAGGGTTCCTATAAAAATACTGGAGTTAGTTCCTTTAGATAAATTGCCACCGAATACAGTATGGTAATCCCGACCAAAAATATCAAGAGCGGTATGTACAACCTCTGCTTCATTTTTGGAGATTGTGACACTTATATTTTCTCCTTTGCGAAAAATGAAATCGGCAAACACTTGATAATGAATGATGAAAGCAAAAATGATTGTGGGTATGATTTTCTTTAAATCCATTTGACTACTATAGAATAATTAGTTTAGCGATTGTAATGTTATTACCTGTACTTCCATATAAAGTTTTTCGCTTATCAGACCAATTTGGCCTTTCACCAGTAACTGTTACGATCAACTGATACTCCGATTTATTCAATATTGGACTCAGGAAAGCCAATTGAGACATAGGAGATTTTGAATAGAGATCTATAATGTTTTTGACCACGACCTCGCCCTTATTATTGAGTATTTCAACTTTAGCGTAACCATTATCTGGTAGAAGATACGCATATAACCCAATCTGTTTTCCATTGAATTTAAATGATAAAAATGCTTTTGGATCATTAGACCTGATTATTGGAATTGAATCGATTGTGGAACTTTTCCAGTTACCCGAATAACTGATTTGCTTATTGTTTGGTAATAAGATTTTGTGATTTAAGCGTATTGTATTGGCTGCGCCTGTATTTAAGTTTACAGTCCAGGCATTCAAATATTGAGGAATGGAAATGGAATCGCCTGTAAACGTGATGGGTTGCCACACATAAGTGGCAGCAGAATGTTGCTTCGGAAAAGACCATCTATCGCCCATAAACATGAAAGTGGTGTCTTTAGTTCCTTCGATTTTTAATACAAATGTGGATTGTGAATTCCAGGTTAATTTGTCTTTAGGTGCCAGTAATCCACGGGCAGTCCACGGGCCAGAAAGCGACTTTGCGGTAAAATAATAATTGTCATTTTTCTCCCATGAAGTAAGATGCGAACCAATAAAATAATAAGTGTCATTTTTCCGGAAAAGGGTAGGAGATTCAAAGCCTGTAGCAATGGTTGGATTGGTTTCTGCGATAATAGATTTGTAATCCGTACTCAACTGATGAATCATACCACCGTGAGTCAATAAATATCCCGTTCCATCATGATCTTGAAAAGTACCCATATCCCATTTTTTTATTGGCTTACCATTAAAAAGTAACGGTCCTTTAAATTGATATGGTCCAGTAATTTTTTTAGCGGTAGCATAACCCACAAATTGATCTTTATAACCCAATGTGTCTACATGCATAAACATCACAAAATCGCCAGAAGAAGGGTTTTTCATTACTTTTACCCTTTCCCCAACACGATTTGGTCCTAGCTTTCCATTCTTTTGAACAGGAAGCGCCATGCTTTCAAATTTCCAGTTGTATAGATCTTTCGATGAATAACAATTGAAGCCCGCAAATGCATTGCTGGTATCGCTATGTACCTCTCCAAATAAATAAAATTTACCATTTTTCATAACAATATTCGCTCCATGGGCGCTTACCACTTTTCCGTTCTGGTCATACCAAGCCAGTCCGGAATATATCGCATTAGTGTTTCCAGCTTGTTGCGCAAAAATGTTTGCCCATTGTGCAATTAAGATTGCTGAGATGAAAATGATTAATTTATAGTTAGCCATTATTTTACCTTTACCAGTGTAACATCATCAGCCAAACAAAATGCATTTGCTTTTCCGTCGGCACTAAATCCAATTTCTACTTTACCATTTAATATTTTAATATTCTTTAGCATAATGTTTTTCCAATTCTTATTCTCGGTTTCAAAATGCATGCTGAATTTTTTATTATTGCTAAAAGCATAAAGCTCCAGGTTATTGAAACCGGTACTGTTTTTCACTTTTGCAGTTAAGTTGTAAAGCCCATCCGTTAGTTTTACCTGATTTGATGAAGAAATCAATTGTGAAACTTTTCGTTTGAAATTTATTTTATCGCTAATGTTTAAACTCTTTTCGCCGACCACGATTTTCCGTTCAGCGGTTGTGTTAAAATGATTTAGGTTTGGAGAAGTTAAACTGTCTAAACTTACTTTATTACCCGTTATAATTTGCGTATTCCAGCCTGTAAGTACCAATTGTAGTGGTTTTACCTCACTTGGAATACGTCTTCTATCAGCTTCAAAACTTCCGTTTTTAACATAATCATTGTCTGAAGCGATAGTCCAATAACCCGTTTTTGCATCTAAATTCCACGAATGAAGTGAATTGAAATGGGGAGTACTTCCATTAAATGACATTGGGCACCACTGATTGTATCCTAACCCATTTCCGGCAAAGTCCGACCAGCGATCGCCACAAAAAATAACAGTTTCCCTCTTTGTTCCTTTAACATTTACAAAGAAACCTGTTTGTGAAATATGTGCATAATCATCCTCACTTCCAGCCGTTACAAGCATTTTATTTGTGGGTAAATACGGGCCTCTAATATCATCTGCTACTAGGTAATAAGCCAATGAGCCATCCCAGCCATATATATTGGAGGCGTACATGTAATATTTGCCTTTGTATTTGAACATGCAATTACCTTCTCTACTTTCGCCTTTAAAAATCTCGGTACAATCAAGAAGGTTTATTTTTCCATCTTTAACACCGATTTCAGATATGTAAATTTTATTACGACCTCTACCGTAGGAATAAACCAGATAAGATTTCCCGGTATCATCATCCGTAAAAACCGTTTGGTCGCCTGTATTGGGAGTTCCAATCATGGGTTCCATGTCAATTCTTTGGTGCCAAGTAAAAGGTCCATTTGGAGTATCGGCAGTAGTAATTAATACTTGGTTGCCATGCTGAACAAACATGGCGTACTTTTTAAGCTCTTTAATATAAGCAACACCCAAACGACCTAACCAGGTTTTCGGTACTCTGCTAATTTCACTTTTAGTCAAAACATCACCTTCGCTGGTCCAATTTGTTAAGTCTGTAGAACTGTAGCACGTTACCGATTCAAAGGTCGCATTTGGATAAGTGACAGAAGGATCATTGCGATAAAGTTCTGCTTCAGCATATTTTACGCCGTACCAAAAATATTTCTTTATGCCAGATTGGGAATCGATAAACTGGAAAATACCGCCGCCCTGACTATAAATTGGCGCTCCATCTTTTGTTTTCCAAAATGAGTCATTTTTGATGTTATTGGTTTGCGCTTCTGCCTGATTAATGTTTTGGCAAAATGCAATAACTAATAAAAACAAGATCATCAAACTAAATTTTTTATTTCTCTTCATCATTTTATGCTCAATAATGTTACGCCTTGTCTGCTTAATTCAAACTGAAACGAGCCTTGATTTGGATTGAATTTTATGGATTTACCAATTGATTTTAGCTGGCTGGATTTCTCTAATTCACGGATTTGTGCAGATGATGGCGATTGCGGTGAGCCCATTTTTTTCCAGACTTCATAAGAATTGCTGTTTTCATCATCTATTAAATATCGGGTGATGGTTACTGAGCTTTTGTTTAAACCTTTTAATGAGAGGCTTACCGTGTCGATATTTCCTTTTTTATCTTCATCGTGATAATTCCATATCATCACTGTGGAGGTGTTTTGAGATTTTGCTGCCAACACACCAATGTCAGCAGTTTGTTTTCGAATGCTAGAATCCAATACCGTTTGTAAAGGATACATTTTGTTGCTGGTCGCCTCAACGCGATTTCCAATCATCATGCCAAACATTTTAAATACGTTTAAAACAGGTTTGTTCACTCCATTTGTCGCCAAATCTCTAAATCCTGCAAACCAAGGTTGATTTTCAAACTCAAACGACCAGCTCACTGCTCCAAGTAAATTGATATTGTATTTATCTGTTAATTCATAAAGTCTTGCAAACGAAGCTGCGGTGTAGCTTGAATACATGGTGCCATTTCGGTAAGCATTTTCCGGATTGGTTGCCATTCCGCAATCTGCACAACCTTCCGGATCGAACTCTCCAATAATAACAGGGATGTTTTTTATTTGAGGATACCTATTAATCACTTTGTAGTTAGCTTCTACATTACGTAGCTCGGTGCGTAAATTCATAACTACTGCTCCATTAACCACTTTTGGCGAGCCTTTGGCATGAAATAAAACGGCATCTAGCGGAGACCCTATTTTGCCTGTTACATAATTTGTATCAGTTAAACAGTGTTTGATAAAAGCATCAAGGTATCTGCTTCCACCACCGGTTACATTTGCACCACCAATTTTGGCCGTAGGCAATGCCCGTTTCACGCCATCTGCTGCATAGTCATACAGCTTGAAAAATTCTGCTTGAGTACCTTTCCAATAGGCACCATCAGCCTCGTTCCAAACCTCCCAATACCAGCTTTCCACTTCTTTCTTTCCATATCGTTCCACGCAATGTTTTACCCACTCATACGCCAGGTTGCCCCATTTTTTATAATCTTTCGGTGGATAAGCCCATCCAGTTAAAATCTCTTCATATCGGGTTCCGGGTTTCCATTTGTGTTGGTAGGGTTGGGGTTTTGTAGATAATGCTTCTGGCATAAAACCAATTTGTGCTAAAGGTTTCATCCCTCGTTTGATGTAGGTGTCGAATATACGATCAACAATAGTCCAATTGTAAACAGGATTTCCTTGTTCGTCTTCTGTATAAACAGTGGTTGAACCCCATTTCAATGCTGGTGTTCCATCGCCCGAAGTGAGGAGGTTGTGTGCCCTCACATAAACAGGAACAGGACTTAATTTGGAAATGTCTGTGAGCAGTTTCTGCCCATCTTTCATGTAAGTATAATTGGGCACGTCGTAGCCAAACCATGCCCAAATAGGTTTCATTTCCGAAACTTTATTATCAAAATTTACGGTAATATCTGCCTTATCTTGTGCTTTGCCAAGTGAATGGAAAACGCAACAAAGTATGAAAATGAAACTTAATTTTATTCTAACATTCATAGTAGGCAAGCTTTAATTTATAGTGATTGTTATTTAGCCTCGTAAATTTCAGTTTCGATAATGCTCAAACCACCCTTTGACTTGATTTCTGCTCTTTCAATGCCGTCATCTAATTTTTTTCCATTTACCTCAACCCCAATTTTACCACTTTCGGCGGTTTCTTTACCCGAACCCAGTAATTGGATGGTTACCGTTTTACCTTTAGTTGGCTTGCAAATGGCTGTGAAATAACCCAGACTAGGAATAGTATTTCCTTTGAAAACTTCTTTGTCATCAACCAAAATTCTGATTGGATAAGCCTTTGTTCTGAATCCATTTACTTTGAGTTCTACCTCTGTTACTGTGGTTTCTTTTTCCAAATTATATTTGATCCATGCAGTATTCAAATCTCCATCGTTAACCCAATCGCTTAGTTCATTATCATCAAAACTTAAACTGGCTTTATCCGAATTGGCACCAGCTGTAGCAGCCACAATTTTTATTGCTTTTCTGCTGATCTGATAAGTCTGTGCTGCAGGCGTTGCACCTCGCTTTAAACTAGGTTTTAAACCATCAGCAGGAAATTGAGAAGATAAGCCGTTTTGAATGCTAACGGGAAGTGTTGTCAATTCAATTGTTGCTGATTTTAAACCAGTTGATTTTGCCGTAATGTTGATTTTACCCGGCGTTGTAGTTGATCTGATCAATATCCGATTGACACCACCTTCTACAGGTAATTGTTTTGACAAAATATAGTTGTCAGGACCTTGCGCCAAACCACCACGCCATTCAGCAGGGCCGGAAACCTCAAAGTTGATCATGTTTAAAGCAATAGGACTACGATTTCCAGCGGCGTCCACAACTTCAATCTGCACCAAAACCAAATCAGCACCATCAGCTTTAAATCCTGTTGGATGTTGCATTTTGGTTAATTTTATAGCTGCCGGTTCTCCAGCGGTTTTTAATTGTTTTTCAGCTGATTTAAGACCTTTGTTATCGTAAGAAACTGCCGTTAAAACACCAGCCTGATAAGCGACATCTTTGAAGGTAAACAAAAAGCCATCTCGCTTAGTTCCAAAACCCAATGATTTTCCATTAAGAAAAAGTTGAACTTTTTCTCCAGAAGCAATCACATAAACATTTTTCTTTGTTCCGGCTTTGTAATTCCAGTGACCGATAATATGAATGCCTGTTTTTTTTGCATCAACCCAACCATCCCACATTACTTTATGGGCAAAAAATCCATCCTTTGGAATTCTCATTGGATCAACTTCTCCGCTACGGCGATAGTTTTCTTCGCCACGGTAATGCGTATTAGAATCAGAGAAAATGATGTTTACACCTCCAGAACTTACTCTGGTACCCGTTCCTGGTCGTTCTTTGTAATATTCATTCCACCTTACCACATTTTCTATCGCATGCGTATCTTGGTTTCTATTGTAAGTGCTTGCATCAGCGCCTTTGTATAATGGTCCGGCACCGTCTTTATGAAAAGGAGGAGAGAATTCATCCCAATATTTACGCAACCCTTCATCTCTGGAATATTCCATAGACCATAAAGGTTTTGTTGCACTTTTGTTGATGTAGAGCATTTCTCCACCATATTCGGCAGCAGGAATATCCAACATTTCTCTTGATCCGATTGCTCTTCCTCCGTTTGGATCATACAAATCACGAATGGCTTTCATTTCAGCCATGTGGGCTGCACTGATGGATTCGTTTCCACATTCATAAAATAAAATACTTGGATTATTTCTGTTATAAATAATGGCATCGGTCATTACAGATTTACGCTGATCCCATCGGGTTCCGGTAACATCTTTCTCCGCGTCGCCTGCTGGCATTGCTTGAATTAGACCCATACGATCGCATGATTCAACATCTTGTTTCCATGGAGAAATATGCATCCAACGCACCAGATTTGCATTGCTTTCCACCATCAGGCCGTTGCTGTAATCGCTTAACCACGCTGGTACAGATAGGCCAATTGCAGGCCATTCATTGCTGGTGCGCTGGGCATAACCTTTCATCATCAAAACACGATCATTCAAATAAACCATCCCGTTTTTAAATTCTCCTTTTCTAAAACCTGTTTTGGTTTTTAACTCGTCAACTGTAGTGCCATCTACTTTCAAACGTGAAATCACGGTGTAGAGATAACCATAACCCCAGCTCCAAAAATTCAGACCATTCACCAATGATTCTGCATTTAAGGTTGCGGTATTACCCGGTGCAATATCCTGAATGGATGAACTGTATGTTTTAATGCTTTTGCCTTCAGCATCAATGATCTCTACTTCATATTGAACTTTCTTAGTTTCACTCGTCTCGTTTTTAATTTCTGATTCAGAAACCACTACAGCACTTTTACCCGCAATGTTAAAATCCTTAGCGTAGATGTAATTTCCAGTTGTTTTTAACAATGCGTTAAGGGGTAGGGTTTGATAAATTTTACCAGTTACATGTAAACGAACATTCTTTGAAATGCCACCATAGTTGGCATTGAAATTTTTATCGCTCCATTGGTAACCGGAGTTAGTGGCTTTTTCTTTATAATTCCAGGCGTTATCAATTCTCACGGCCAGCACATTGTCTTTTTCTGGATCAATTAGGTCGCTGATGTCGAAACCAAAAGCAGTAACACCATTTTCATGGCGACCAATAAATTTTCCATTTAAATAAAATTCTCCAGCCTGTCTGATACCTTCAAATTCTAGAAATACCTTTCGATCTTTAGCATTAGCAACCTTAAAATGCTTGCGATACCAGGCAATTCCTGTAGATAATTGTTCAATTGATTTCTTAAATGCCTCATCCTCATTCCATGCATGTGGTAAGGTAATGGATTTCCATTCTTTATCATCGAAATCAATAGCCGCTGCATTATCATTATCCCCAACAAAAAGTTTCCAACTGGGATTAAAATTGTAAGTTTTACGAGCGTTTTGAGCATGAAGATTTAGAGTTAACAGGCTACAAAAAACAATAAGGTATAGGTGCTTCATTTATATTTGGTTAGTGTTTGAGTTTCAGATTAAGTGGTTCATCCCTGTCGCAAGAAATTTCGCCATTATTATATTTCAGTTCAGCCATTTGAATAGAACTTCTTCTTGTGGTATAATTATCAATTCCTTTGTTTTCGGGTGTTTTGCCTGGATGGGTAAAATAGTAAACGTAAGCTCTTCCGTTGTTTACCAACACATCGCAATGTCCGCCCATTACGCCATCATCTTTACCTTTTCCAGGTTCTTGCAGAATGTTTTTCTCCTGACGTTTCCAGTTTAATAAATCAGTAGAAGAATAAACGCCAAGCCCCTTCCAGTTATCCACAATCATCCAATAGGTGTTTTTCCAATAGAAAACCTTTGGGCCCTCGCAGCCTTTGTCACCAACAATTCGCTTGCTGCTATCTTCCCAGTGATACAAATCTTTACTATCAGCATAAAAAATGGATTTTCCAGCCATTTCATTGTTGTAATACATTCTCCAGCCTTGGTTGCCAGGAAGTTTGAAAACGCAGGCATCAATACATCGATCAGAAGCAAGTGGTAATTTAGATTCGAATTTCCAGTTGATGAGATTTTTACTGGTTAGGTGTACGATGTATCTTGGATGACGCCAATCTTTGAAAACACCGGGTACATAGGTAAGGTACATGTGATAAGTTCCTTTATTTTCAATTACTTCAGGTGCCCAATGCGTATAATCGGTAAGGCGGTACTGAATGTCGCAAGTGTCGCGATAATTCCATTTTACACCATCTTTAGATTCGGCAATGCCAATCCTAGTTCCATGAACCCAGCTAATTCCATCCAGATTTTTTTCATTTGCCCTTCTGTTCGTGTAAAACATAAACCATTTCTTTTCATTTTTATTCCAAATGACTACAGGATCAGCAGCGCCATCGTAGATTGGATCTCTATATAAGGGTTTTTCGATAAGCTGCTTGTTTTTCTGTTGGGCAAAACCAAATAAAGAGGCTAGGAGTAAACATGCTAGAACAATTCTTTTCATTAAAAGCTTTTTTTTGGAAGATTAAGTTGCATTGTTCCCTCAGAATGAAACAAAAACAGGTCTTAAAATTGAAGTATATTTGGTTAAATGCTTATACGATTTTACGTTTTTTTAACTGCTGATCCATCCTGTTCTATCCTGTTGGTTATGTATCAATAGTGCTATCGGAGAGATTGAATACTTTTTCAATCGTTTGAAAAAATTTTTAATAGGTAAGCTCAAAAAAAAAGAGCAATTAACTTTGGACATTTATCAGTCTTGGTGAGCCAACCGAACCTTACGTTATATTAGGTTGGGATATTGCAGGTATAATAATTAAAACAGGAAAGGATGTTACCAGATTCAAAGAGGGAGACGAAGTATTTGGGATGGTTAAGTTCCTTGGAGCAGGTGCAGGCTATGCCGAGTACGTCAGCGCACCGGAATCTGATCTTGCAAAAAAGCCTTCCAACATAAGTTTCCAGGAAGCTGCTGCAGCAACTATGGCAGCACAAACTGCATATGTTTCGCTGGTTAGATATGGCGAGATTAAAAAAGGAGACAAGGTAGTAATCACTGGTGCATCAGGTGGTGTCGGCCATTATGCAGTGCAGATTGCAAAACACCTTGGCGCTTATGTAATTGGAATAGCTTCTGAAGAAAACAGAGAATTTGTGCTCGGTTTAGGTGCTGACGAGTTTATTGATTACAAAACCACTAATTTTGAGGATTTGGTTACAGATGCAGATTTAGTACATGATGCAGTCTGGAGGCAGGATGAATCACATATTGGCCGTGGCATTCAAGCATTGAAATCTGGTGGGACACTTTTAAGTCTAATGGTCCATCCAACTGAAGAATTTATAGAGCAAGCAAAAAAGAAGAAGAATGTCATAGTTAGAAGAATGAATGTGACAGATACTACCGATCACCAGGGAGATGTAGAAGCGATCAGGTCATTATTGGAGTCAGGAGCGATCAAATCGCACATTTCCCAAACCTTTTCACTCGAAGAAACTTATAACGGCACACCTACAGGTAGAAACCCATGCTACTAAAGGGAAGGTAGTTGTTGTACTTTCTTAAGTTAGAAATCTTAAAAATCTTTTGATCTTTGAAGCAATTCAGGATCAAAAGGCAATTACTTAATTTATTGAGATGGCAAATCAAAACTTCAGCAAATTCACAGACTTAGTTTGGACGGTTAAGGAAGAAGAAATGTTTAAAGACGATCTTAGTTTTGAATTTCATTCTTTGGTGTACATGGTTTCTGGTGAAATGAAGGTAGTACAGGCGGATCGCACCTATATCTTTGAGGAAGGAAGCATGTTGGTTTTCCCAAGAAATCAAATTTCAACCGTTATCAAATATCCGAAAAACGACCAACCCTATGAATCAGTAGTTTTCCGCTTAACTGTTGCCCATTTAAAACCATTCTATGCCAATGAAATGCCCAATTTTTTAGCCTATCCTGATACATCTGTGAGAATCCTCGCTAAACATCCGCTTCTGGAAAGTCTCTTTTCGTCAGTGAGACCATACTTTGATCTTAAAAATAAACTTCCTGAAAATATAGCGAAACTTAAGCTGGAGGAGGCGATAGCTATCCTAAGATTTATTGAGCCTAACATAGATAATATTTTAAGTGATTTCTCCGAACCTGGCAAGATTAACCTGGTCGATTTCATGGAAAAACATTTTAAATTTAATATGCCACTTGAGAAATTTGCTTATCTGAGTGGTCGAAGCCTTTCGACTTTTATCCGAGATTTTAAAAAAGCCTTTAAGACAACTCCACAGCGCTGGCTCACAAGAAAGCGTCTGGAATTAGCCCATTTCCATTTGGCCAAAAAAGATAAAAAAGTTGCTGAGATCTACATGGAAACAGGGTTTGAAAATCTTTCTCACTTTTCATTCGCTTTTAAAAAGCATTTTGGGTATCCACCTACCGAAGTATCGGTATAAATAGAACTGGCAGGCTTATAATTATTCCCTGATTATTTAATAAGTTTCACGAGGTAGGACTTGAGAATTTTATAGTTCGCAGAGTCGCCTACTATTGTCCTACTGTACTCTGCTTTTTCCCAATATCATCATAAACTCATTTCATTAATCGAATTCAATTTTTAGTTTTTGATAATGAGTAAATGATAAACTGAAATGGCAAATTAAAAGTTCGTTTTTTGAAAAGAACTTTGTATTTTAGATTTAATCCTATCAAAAATCCACCTTTTCTTGATATGGGTGACCTTTTGGGAGTTCCAACAACAGATTAGTAATAATTAATATCTTTAAGGTTCATTGTTAATGGAGATGGTAAAATCAGAATATTCAGGGGTTAAGACGAAAGACTTTTGTTACGGTCTTTTAATGTAAATGACCTTGAGAATATTTTCAAAGGACTTTCAGATCCCGACTTAATAAAATACTATGGGATAAGCTATCAGACATTAGAGTCAGCTAAGGAACAAATGCTGTTTTTTGAAAATCTTGAGACGGCCAGAACTGGAAAATGGTGGGCAATTTGCTCGTTGGATAACAAAATGTTTTTTGGTGCTGGAGTGGATAAACCGAAGCCAATAACCCCTTCTCACCAAAAATATTTTTCTGGTAACAACATGTTTATCAATAAGTCTACAAGAATTAAAGATTGGTGAGATGGGGTCAAATAATTTGGTGTGTCCAGGCAGGGCGGCAACTAAATTAATTCTAGCTAATTTGCTTAATCTAAATATTACAAGATGAAATAGTGGCTTTAGTGATTGTTCAATTAAGCTCACTTTTACTTCTACAGAAATATATTCGACTGAAATCCATGATTTGATAGTCGTCTTAAAATTAAAAAAAATGATTCGCTTACAACCAGCAGTAAAAGCTATGAAGTTATATAAATGTGCTTAACAGGGTCATTAATAGCTTTTTTATTTTTTGTCTACAGAATTAAACAACATAAGCAAAGGTATTAATTGTTCAATTGTAGTCCCTTCTAGTGCACTAAATGGAGTTAAATCATTTTGATTTAACTCCATTTTTTTTATTTAATAATTTTCAAATGCTGGATGATTAATTCAATCCTGCTTATTTTTTCGATAACAGGTTTTTCTTAATTCTGCTCAATGTTTCGGGAGCGATTCCCAAATAAGAAGCAATTAAGTTTTGAGGAATCCGCTCAATAATTTGCTGGTTTGATGCTGTTAATTGAAGGTAACGTTCTTCAGCACTATGTGTAATCGTGCTCATTAGTCTCCGTTCTTTGGTTACCAAACTATTTTGATAAAGTATCCGAAAATAACGGTCCATAATTGGAACAGCCAATGTTAATTCTTCATAATGGTTTCTCGACAGCGTTAGCAATTCCGAATTTTCAATTGCATCTATATTAAAAATCGCAGGTTCGCCAGAAAGGAAACTGTTAAAATCTGATAGCCACCAACCTTCCCAGCCGAACAAACTCATGTGTTCATTGCCTTTTTCATCAATATTGTAAGTTCTTAACAAACCCTTTGCAACAAAAACTATATCCCTGCAAACATCTCCTTCTTGAAGTAAATATTGTTTTTTCCTCAACTTTTTAGGGTAAAAGAATTTTTCTATCAATAACTTATCATCACTGCTAAGTGAAACTTTTTCTTCTATATGATTGAAAAGAACATTGATCATTTAATTGTTATTTAAAGAACAAATATAAAATTTTGGTTGTGCCGACTGCATATTGATTTAGATCAATCGTATTTCTTGATGCATATCAAGTGCTGTAAATTTCTGTCAAGGTAATTTTGAATTTCAAATAAGGAAATATAAGGATGAGTAAAATTGCATTAGTAGTAGGAGCAAGTGGTATCACCGGAAGTAATTTAGCAATAAGTCTAATTAATGAGGGATGGAATACTTATGGTTTAGCCCGAAACCCTAACCTCGGGATTAAAGGCCTTAAACCAGTGATAGCTGATCTTTTAGATATTGATAGCCTAAAGGTGGGTTTAGCAGAAATAAAACCAACACATGTATACATTACAACCTGGATGAGAAATGATACCGAGGCAGAAAATATAAGGGTTAATAGTTTGATGGTTCGTAACCTTCTTGATGTTTTATCTATACATAAATCGGTTGAACATGTAGCTTTGGTTACAGGTTTAAAACATTATTTAGGTCCGTTTGAAGCCTATGCTCAAGATGGATTTCTACCTGAAACACCTTTGAGAGAGGAACACCCCCGCTTAAATATAGAAAATTTCTATTATGCTCAAGAAGATGAAGTTTATGAAGCTGCGCATCGTGATGGTTTTACCTGGAGCATCCACAGACCGCACACCGTTATCGGCCAGGCAGTGGGTAACGCTATGAATTTAGGCACAACATTAGCAGTTTATGCCACCATTTGTAAGGAAACAGGGCGTAAGTTTAGATGGCCAGGTTCGGCAGCACAGTGGAATGGATTATCAGATGTAACTGATGCGAAAGTTTTGGCCGCCCATTTAATTTGGGCATCAACCACAGAAGAAGCAAAGAATGAAGCTTTTAATGTTGTAAATGGCGATGTTTTTCGTTGGAGTAGATTATGGAATCGTTTGGCTGATTATTTTGAAATCGAATCGGTAGGTTTTGAAGGTACTATCCAGCCTCTGGAGAAAGAGATGGCTAATGATGTAGAGATTTGGGCAAATATTGCTGAAAAATATAAATTGAATGAAACAGATTTGAGTCGTTTGGCATCTGCATGGCATACAGATCTTGATCTTGGCAGACCAATAGAAGTAATGACTGATATGTCGAAAAGTAGAAAGATGGGGTTTTTAATATTTCAAAATACCGAGGATGCATTTTATGATTTGTTTGATTCCCTCCGTAAGGCCAATTTAATACCATAGTGAGATTATAAAAAGAGAATCAGATCTAAATAATATTTTAATGTCTATCTGTTGCAATTGAATGTAATGCATTGAGGTGTAATTTATTTCAGAGTATTCTTTTTGTTTAATAATCTCATTGGCATTGTGAAAATTTTAATCATTTATTTTGATAAAATGTATTGACTAATTAGAAAATTAGGTAAACAGTAAATAAAACCTAACATTCTTCTTAAAATAATTTAGATAGTTTTTAAACTGGTTGGTTTTTCAAATAAATTGCCGATTATAAAACTCATCTAAATTAATAATTATATATTTGCAGCCTTGAAAGGCAACACTTTGTGTGGTTTTCATGATTAGTTTAAGTCGTTATAACAAGACTTTTTTATTTTAAAGACAACCTAAACCACGTTAATGCTTAATTTAGTTCTCTTTGGCCCTCCAGGGGCGGGTAAAGGCACCCAATCTGAAAAGCTGATTTCAAAATATCAGTTGGTACATGTTTCAACAGGCGATCTTTTTAGAGCACACGTAAAAGGCGAAACAGAATTAGGAAAAAAAGTAAGTCAATTATTGGCAGATGGAGAATTGGTTCCAGATGCGATTACAATTGCCATGCTTGAAGAAGAGGTGGATAAAAATCCTGATGCAAAAGGTTTTGTGTTTGATGGTTTTCCACGTACGGTTCCTCAGGCTATAGAACTTGATTTGTTTTTAGAGCGTAAAGGCAGCAAAATTGCTGGTGTAATTGCTTTAGATGTTGATCAGGAAGAATTGACAAAACGCATTGCCGAACGTCATAAAGTTAGTGGCCGTCCGGATGATGATGCGGAAAAATTAAAGAAACGCATTTCAGAATACTTTGAAAAAACAATCCATGTATTGCCTTATTATGAGGAGCAGGGTAAGTTGAAAAAGGTAAATGGAATAGGTGAAATAGAAAATGTTTATACTGATCTTTGCGCTGTAATCGATCAGTTTTAAATTATATAATTTAAAAATAATAACATCCGCAAAAATAGCATTAGTTGTTTTTTGCGGATGTTTGTTTTTTAGCGATTTTTGCAAATCAAAAATCAGAGAACAAAAAAATACAAAAAACATTTGTCGGTTTTTTAATCTAAAATCGTCAATCTAAAATCGTAAATACTATGTCGCAGGGTTCTAATTTCGTAGATTATGTTAAAATTTGTTGCCGTTCTGGTAAAGGCGGAGCAGGTTCAGCACATTTGCATCGTGATATTTTAACCTCAATGGGTGGTCCTGATGGTGGCGATGGCGGCCGTGGTGGTCATATCATCGTTAAAGGAAGCATACACATTTGGACATTATTACACCTTAAATACCGCAAGCATATTATTGCTCAAGATGGTGGTGCCGGCGGAAGCTCTCATAAATTCGGTAAACAAGGTCAGGATGAAATTTTGGAAGTTCCGCTAGGAACTATTGCCAAAGATGCGGAGACAGGGGAGGTGCTTTTTGAAATTACAAAAGATGGCGAAACCAAAATTCTAACCGCTGGTGGTCGTGGAGGTTTAGGAAATGCTCACTTTAAAAATTCAGTGCAGCAAACTCCACGCTTTGCTCAACCAGGAGAGTCAGGGCAGGAAGTTTGGAATATTCTCGAATTAAAAGTTTTGGCCGATGTAGGTTTGGTTGGTTTCCCGAATGCGGGTAAATCTACTTTGCTATCTGTTGTATCGGCTGCAAAGCCAGAAATTGCAGATTATCCATTCACAACCATTGTACCCAATCTAGGAATCGTGAGTTACAGAGGAGGAAAGTCTTTCGTAATGGCCGATATTCCTGGTATTATCGAAGGTGCATCAAAAGGAAAAGGTTTAGGTTACCGCTTCCTGCGTCATATCGAACGTAACTCTGTTTTATTATTTATGGTTCCTGCCGATACCAGTAGAACCATCAGAGAAGAATATGAGATTTTAAAGAGTGAGTTGTTATCTTACAACCCTGAATTAATGCAAAAACCCCATGTTTTAGCCATTACCAAGTCTGATATGTTGGATGAAGAATTAATGGATGAAATGAAGCAGGACCTGCCAAATATCCCATCTATTTTTATATCATCTGTAGCACAAAAAAACTTATTAGAACTTAAGGATTTGCTGTTTAAAGCTATTGAGAGTTAAGGTTGAAGGTTGAAGGTTGAAGGTTGAAGGTTGAAGGTTGAAGGTTGAAGGTTGAAGGTTGAAGGTTGAAGGTTGAAGGAATTTGGATAAACAAGTTAACAATTTTTTTTCTAAATTTTCACTGCAGTTTAAGCAGTTAAACAATTTAGAAAATTCAAACAATTAACCATTTACCACCTCAAACCATCCACTATATAACCTACCCATTCTTTCAAAAGCATTTCCCAGGCTTGTAATGCTGATGCGCTTGGAATAAAATAATCTGCGAAATCATATTCCGTTTTACCAAAATAATCCGTCGGGTAGTAATCAATTTTATGTTTGGCAAAGCGATTAAAAATCAATCTCGATCTCGGGATATGCCAGGCACTGGTAATTACTAAAACTTTGGCATTAGGATTAATCTTCTCTACAATTGCCAAGCTATTTTTAGCATTTTCTATTGTGTTGCGACTTAAGTTTTCTACAACAATCGATGAATCTGGAATTCCTATTTGATGCAAATAGATTATAGTTAGATCAGCTTCTTTTTTACTTGTGTCAAATAAATTTGCACTTCCGCTGCTGATTAAAATTTTATTGATTCTGCCCGATTTGTATAAATCAATCGCTTGAAATAATCGATCGGAAGCCGATCCAAATTCGATTTTCTGGTTTCGTTCATTATAGCCAGAATATCCACCCAATACTATTCCAACATCATATTTTTGTTTAGTTGGATAACCAGACTCATAAAAATTGAAAAATTTACCAACAATAAAGCCGTTGGAAAAAAAGAGAAGAAAGACAAATGCTAGTATTAGAAACAGGCGTCTTTTTTTCGGAAAAAAAACTGCAATAACTAATGCTAAAAAAATCCAGGTGATCGGTTTAAGAAAATAGATAAGAATTTTAGAAAGAATGAATATCATTTTCGCAGTTTATACCGCAAAACTAAGAAAATGAACTGCTTATTAAAATGAAATTGTTGAGAGCCATGAGTGACTCTCAACAATCAAATTATCCTTGTCCTTCTTGCACTTGCCCATTTTCATGTGCATGCTCTAAAATATCTTTAATGTCAGATTTTGCCTTCTTAGTTACTTTGTGCTTAAAATGAGGCACCTCGTGTTCCACAATATCTTCTTCAATAGCTTCTACGCCAAAAACCTTCTCTTTTAACAGGTTGTATTTGTCTTGAAAACCATAGCGTAAATTTTTAGCACCACTGGCAATTTTTCCACGCGTCCCTTCTCCACTATCTGGAGCGAATAAAACACTTATTACTGCACCTGCAGCCAACCCCGCAACTAGCGCTAAAGCAATTTGAGCATTGCTGTTCGATTTGTGGGCAAAATATTTCCCGATTAACTTTCTGTATTTCATCTCTTTTAATATTTTGTTTAATTGTAAGATGTAGCCTTAAATAATAAAAATTTAATTTTAATTATCTGGGGTTCATAATGATGTATTTTTTATTCCAACAAACGCTAAGTTATAATGTTTCATAATTTTTTAAATCAGTAAAATTTTGAAATCTTGAGTGTAACGTGTTTTTTTGAAGCTTTGGCTTTCCTCAGAAATAAAAATCGCTCCCGCTCTTTGCCTTTATTAATGCCTTACAAAGAAACTTTGTGTTTAAACCTGACAGACGCGGCAGCCCCGAGTTTTTTTGCGAGGGCTAGAGCAAATGGCAGGGCTGCAAACCGCCAAGTGAACAGAACCCTCAATTTTCTAATTATTTTTTATATTGTAAATTAACCCCAATATTTATACCTCAAAATTTTTTATGGTAAAAGCGACAATAAATAAGGAGCATTACGCATGTTCAGTAACAAATGGCTCACACGATATTGTGATAGATGAGCCGATAGAATTAGGTGGAACGCACAAAGGGTTTGCACCAAAAGGTTTGTTGATGGCATCTTTGGCATCATGCGTGGCCATAACTTTAAGAATGTATGTAGACAGAAAAGGTTGGGAGGTTCAAAAAATTGAAGTAGTAGTGAATATGGGTATTGAAAATGCGCAAAATATATTTCTTGAAGAAATCACTTGTACGGGCAATTTAACCGATGAACAGAAACAAAGGCTTGAAGATATTGCGGCAAAATGTCCTGTAAGTAAAATCCTTACAGCTGGTAACGAAGTCCGATCGACAGTATTATAGCACAGATGGTGCAAAACTCGTTTACTTATTCCTACAAAGCTTTAATATCTTTGTATTGCTTCAGTTTTTTCTGGATTAAAAATTATTTATGGCTACCGAAATTAAATGCCCAAACTGTGCTCATGTTTTTCCGATGGAGGAGGCCATGGCCGAAGATTATAAGAAAGAGTTACGTGAGAAGGCGGCCGCTTATGCCAGACAAAAAGATGAAGAATATCAACGAAAGGTATTGGTTTTTGAATCAGATAAAAAGCAACAACAGAAAGCTTTTGAGGCTAAATTAATAGAAGAAAAAAATAAGCTGAAGGGCGATTTAGAAGAAAATTTACGTAAAAGTATCGCTTCTGATTATGAAACCAAGCTACAAATGCTGGAAGGTTCTGCTAAAGACAATGCTGAAAAATTAAGGTTGGCCCGCGAAAAAGAATTACAGTTTTTAAAACGCGAAGAAGGTTTGCTTTTAAAGGAGCAGGAAATGGAGCTCTCCATGCAGCGTAAAATGCAGGAGCAGCGTAACGAGTTGGTAGAGCAGATTCGGAAGCAGGAAGCTGAAAAAAACAGCATTAAAGATACCGAGCATCAGCTGCGCTTAAAAGAATTGGAAAAGCAACTCGATGACCAGAAAAAACTGGCTGAAGAGATGAAGCGCAAAGCCGAACAAGGCAGTATGCAATTGCAGGGTGAGGTGCAAGAACTTATTTTAGAAGAACTGTTGCGAAGTAATTTCCCTTTCGATTTAATTGAAGAGGTTGGTAAAGGTGTACGTGGGGCAGATTGTGTTCAAGTGGTTCGCAACAACTTTGGGCAAGAATGTGGTAAAATTATTTATGAAAGTAAACGCACCAAAGATTTTGGTGGCGACTGGATTGAAAAGCTAAAAAAAGATATGCGGAGCATGGGCGTTGATGTTGCGGTTATCGTTAGTCAATGTTATCCAAAAGGTATGGATTGTTTCGGGCAAAAGGATGGTGTGTGGATTTGCTCTTTTGAAGAGGTAAATGCAGTAGCTTACGTTTTAAGAGATGGGATTTTACGATTATCAAGCGCAGTGAAATCGCAGGAAAATCGTGGAGATAAAATGCACATGCTTTACGATTATTTGACCGGAGCTGAATTTTCTGAGCAATGGAAAGCCATTCGTGAGGGTTTTATGAGCATGAAATTGTCCATTCAACGCGAACGCGATGCGATGGAACGTTTATGGAAAGCCCGTGAAAAACAATTGGAAAAAGTATTGTTGAACGCTACGCACATCCGTGGCTCAATTGAAGGTATTGCAGGCAGTGATAGCATTCAGTTAAGTTTAACAGATGATGACGATGAAACTTTATTGTTGGATTAAGTACGAACGACACAGATAAAAGAACTCGTCATTGCGTGGTGCGAAGCAATCTTTTTAACAAATATTGAATTGAGATTGCTTCGTGCCTCGCAATGACGTGGAGTATAAAAGAATTAAAAAATAAATTATATAAAGTGAATAAAAACCTAAACTACAAATCCCTTAATTGCTCAAAATTTATGGCATTAATTTGCCTTTTGCTATTCTTCGGGAACGTTTCCGGACAGGAACTTAAATCGCCAGATGCTAATTTAGTGGCAAGCTTTTCATTGGCTGATGGCGGCGTACCTACTTATAGTTTAAAATATAAAGGCAAGCAGGTTATCAAAACCAGTAAACTCGGTTTAGAATTAAAGGATGGTAAATCTTTAATGAACGGATTTACCATTACGGATAGTAAAACGAGCACTTTCAATGAAACCTGGAAACCAGTTTGGGGCGAGGTAAAGGAAATCGTGAATCATTATAATGAATTGGCAGTTACCTTAACGCAAAAGGAAACCAATCGTTTTATTATTGTGCGTTTGCGTTTATTTAATGATGGTTTGGGATTCAGATATGAATTTCCTGAACAAAAAAATCTTGATTATTTCATCATTAAAGAAGAAAAAACACAATTTGCTTTAGCAGGCGACCATAAAGCTTTTTGGTTACCTGGCGATTATGATACACAGGAATACAGTATTGTTACTTCAAACCTTTCAGAAGTTCGTGGTAAAATGAAGGATGCGGTTACACCAAATGCATCGCAAACTACTTTTTCGCCAACAGGTTTACAAACTCCTTTAATGATGAAAAGTAAGGATGGTTTGTATATCAACATTCACGAGGCGGCTTTAATAAACTATTCGTTAATGTCGTTAAATCTGGATGATAAAAACATGGTTTTAGAATCGTGGTTAACGCCAGACGCAGTAGGAGATAAGGGTTATCTGCAAGCACCTTGCGTTACACCTTGGAGAACGATTATTTTGAGCGACAAAGCTGCTGACATTCTAACTTCAAAATTAACGTATAACCTTAATGAACCTACAAAATTCAAAGATGTATCGTGGATTAAACCAACAAAATATGTTGGTGTTTGGTGGGAAATGATAACGGGAAAAAGCACCTGGGCTTATAATGATTTAACAAGCGTTCAATTGGGTGTAACCGATTATTCAAAAACTAAACCAAATGGGAAACATGCGGCGAATACGGCTCACGTAAAAGAATACATCGATTTTGCGGCGAAACATGGTTTTGATGGTGTTTTGGTTGAAGGATGGAATGAAGGTTGGGAAGATTGGTTCGGTAAAACAAAAGATTATGTTTTTGATTTCGTAACGCCTTATCCTGATTTTGACGTGCAGGAATTGCATCGCTATGCGGCAAGTAAAAATGTTAAAATGATTATGCACCACGAAACTTCATCCTCGGTTCGTAATTATGAAAGACATTTAGATACCGCTTACAAATTTATGAAAGCCAATGGTTACGATGCAGTGAAAAGTGGTTACGTAGGCAATATGATTCCTCGTGGAGAACACCACTACGGACAGTGGTTAAATAACCATTATTTGTATGCAATTGAAAAAGCTGCAGACTATAAAATTATGGTTAATGCACACGAAGCAGTTCGCCCTACAGGTTTAGCTCGTACTTATCCGAATTTAATTGGAAACGAATCTGCCCGTGGAACTGAATATGAAGCTTTTGGCGGCAATAATGCCGACCATACTACCATTCTACCTTTTACACGGTTAATTGGCGGTCCGATGGATTACACGCCAGGAATCTTCGAAACTAAGGTAAGTGCTTATAATCCTGAAAACAATTCATTTGTTCATACAACACTTGCTCGCCAATTGGCACTTTATGTAACCATGTACAGCCCTTTGCAAATGGCTGCTGATTTACCAGAAACTTATAATAAATACTTAGATGCTTTCCAGTTTATTAAAGATGTAGCTGTTGATTGGGACGATACCAAAGTCTTAGAGGCGGAACCTGGAGATTACATTACATTTGCCCGAAAAGCAAAAGGAAAAAACAACTGGTTTGTTGGCAGAACCAATGATGAGATAGCACGTACTTCGAAAATTGATTTCAGCTTTTTAGATGCGGGAAAAAAATATACCGCAACCATTTATGCTGATGCAAAGGATGCGCATTACGAAACGAATCCTAAAGCTTATACCATTCGTAAAATGGAAGTAACTAATAAAACAAAATTGACTTTAAATTGTGCGCCAGGTGGCGGTTATGCAATTAGCATCATGCCAAAATAAGATTAACTTGTGAATGGTTTAGTATATTATTTTACCACAGAGTACATAAAGAAAAACCACCGAGTTCACGAAGTATATATAAAATTAGCTCTGCGTTTCTCTGTGAAAAACTCTGTGTGCTTTGTGGTAAACTTTAAATTTTTTAACCACAAGTACACTAAGAAAAAGCCACAGAGTACACGAAGTTTGTGTCAGATTAGCTCTGCGTTTCTCTGTGAAAAACTCGGTGTTCTCTGTGGTAAAACATTAATTAGTCGTTCCATTTGGAACGACTTTTTTTATAATAAAAATCCAACTTCTCTTTCTTTGCGTTTTCACTTTGTGTACTTTGCGGTTACCAAGAACAAACTCAACCTCAATGGCCAGGACAAATAATCACATCGAACTACAATTTTTAAGTGAACCATCTGATGTAAATTATGGTGGAAAAGTACATGGTGGAATGATGATGAAATGGATTGATCAAGCTGCATTTGCTTGCGCCTTACAATGGAGCGATTCTTATTGTGTAACGGTTTATGTGGGTGGCATAAGATTTTTTCATCCAGTACACATTGGCCATTTGGTAAAAATGGAAGCTCGCATTATTTACACAGGAAAAACAAGCATGCACATTGCTGTTGATGCATATTCCAAACCCATTGGAAAATCCGATTTTATTAAAAATACGCACTGTATTATTGTTTTTGTAGCAGTTGGAGAGGATGGGCAACCAAAACCGATTCCATCATTTAAACCTAAAACGGAGAAAGAAATAGCCATGCATGGTTATGCCATTAAGTTAATGGAATTGCGGAAAAGCATCGATAAAGAAATGGAACCTTACATTGTTTAAGTTGAAGCGATTGGTAAAGTAAAACTAAATCTGCTGCCTTCTCCAATAGCACTTTCAACCCAAATTTTACCTTCCTCAGCTTCGATAAAATCTTTAGAAATTGCTAATCCCAAACCCGATCCAGATTTGTTTTGTCCATCAGTAGGAACTTGAAAATAGCGGTCGAATAAGCGTTTCTGGTATTTTTCATCAATGCCTTTGCCGAAATCCTGAACCGAAAACTGAATGGATTTATCCTTTTGGAAAACATCAATAATAACTTTCGATTTTTCAGCGCTGTAACGCAATGCATTGGATAAAAAATTAACCAAAACCCAAGCTGTTTTCTGAATATCAGCATTTACTTTCGGCAAGTTCAGGTTACAGTTCAACTCCAGTTTTATTGATTTTTGTTCTGCCTGGAATTTAACGGCATCGATGGCGTAATGAACAATATCTTCAGGTTTTGTGATTGCGAAAGTAAGTTTAAGATTCCCTGTTTCCACTTGAGATAAATCCAAAAGTTCGCTTGTGATTTTTAAAAGTCTATCGCTATCTTCTTTGATGTGGGTTAAAAGCTGATTTTGTTCTTCATTCATTGCGCCAACGCGATGATCATTTAAGAGCTTTAAGCTCATTTTTATAGAAGAAAGCGGCGTTTTAAGTTCGTGAGAAACAGTAGCAATGAAATTGGTCTTGGCTTCGTCTAGTTCTTTAAACTGCGTAATGTTCTTTAAAACATAAACACTTCCAGCTGATTTTGAAGATTCAAATATGGTTTTATCTTCAGGTGTTTCATAATTGGGAATGATGATTTCCCTGTTTTCTAGTTGGAAATATGATTCCTTTTCATCAGCATAAATTTTAAGCGTTTTATCATCGGTTTCAGGTTTGATGATTCGCTTTAATAGTTCATTTTTTTTAATCAGTTCTGCAACATTCTGACCAATGATTTTTTCTTCATCCAAACTCATCAGCTTTGCGGCAAGATGATTTAAAAAGAGCACTTCTCCTTTTTCATTTAAGCCGATAATGGCATCTTGCATTTGTGCAATAATGGCTTCTATTCTCGATTTTTCTGATTTTATTTTAGATAAATTGCTGTTCTCCCATTCATTCAGTTTTACCACCATTCCATTAAAAGCATCAGCCAGTTCTGTAAATTCGTCGTGATTGTTAAAATGTAAGCGTTGCTTGTAATTTTTTCTACTAATTTGCTTAATCGCATCGCTAAATTCGGCAAGTGGATTAGCTACAAAACCCGGAAAATTAACAATGAAGGTAAAGAGGATTAAAAAGCTCAACATTGCGGCAATGGAAATATACAGGTTAGCATTTGATGAAGTTTTATTTGCCTGCTCATTTTTCTCATATATGGCCTTCATATTTACTTCTTCAATTTTTTGAAGTGCATTTCGTAGAGCGATTAGATTTTTAATCCCGGTTGGCTGCTGTAGAAATGCGTAGGCTGCTGCTAACTTTTGATAGGCGATTTTTTCACCATTTTCAGTAATGTTCTGCCCTTCATTTTTTAAGTTTTCATCGAATTTTTTAGCCAGTTCGTTTGATAGCGGAAATGTATTATTGTCGACAATATTTCTCATTGCGGCAACATATTTTAACGATTTGTAATTGTCTTTCAGGATTACTTTCGATTTATCAGAAAGCTCATTCAAAAAGAATAAAGCAATCAAGCCAAAGGATAAAACGATTATAAAGAGAAACCCGAATCCGAGGCGGAGCTTGGTTTTTATTTTCATGTTGATATTGTTTTTTTGTTAACTGCAAAGAGCGCTGAGTTTTTTCGCAAAGAAACGCAAAGCTAGTTCTTCAAACTCCGTGTACTCTTTAGTTTTTCTCAGTTTAATTTGTGGTTAATTAAATTAAGGTTTTTACCACAGAGAGCACCGAGTTCTTCACAGAGAAATACCAAGATAGTTGCCATTTACTTTGCGTTCTTTGCGTTTTTCTTTGTGTTCTTTGTGGTTAAATCCATTTATGATAGTATTACCAGATCAATTTCTTTTGCGGCTAAATTACGCAACAGTTGATTAAAAATTGCTGTTCGCAGGATGACCTGAAAAATATTTAAATGCGGTTTGCCAATGCAAATGGTGGTGATTTCTTTTTCTGTTGCCATATTGATAATACTTTGCGTAACCTGATTACTTTTAATTTTAATTACTTCGGCGCCTAGTTCTGTTGCCAGCTTAAAATGGTTAATTAAGTGCCGCTGTTTATCAAGCTTAATTTTATCTAAACTTTCTGCATCGCTTTGAACATAAAGAACAACCCAGGGCGAATGGTAATAGGAGGCAAGCCTTGCCGTTTTACGTATCACTACGCCTGCAGTTTCGGCATTGGACGAGATACAAGCCAAAAATCTTTCAGGCCTAAGTTTAATAGATTTAGGGATTTCAGCTTGGATTTTTCGCTCCACTTGATGAACCACTTCTTTTAATGCCAGTTCTCTAAGCTGTAAAATCTTATCCGATTGGAAAAAGTTTTCTAAAGCCCTTTCAATTTTGCTTTTATCGTAAATTTTTCCCTCTTTTAATCGGGTTACCAATTCATCAGCCGTTAAATCAATATTGACGATTTCATCTGCAATTTCAAGAATTTTATCGGGAATACGTTCTGTAACATTAATGCCAGTAATGTGTTCAATCTCCTCATTAATACTTTCTAAATGTTGAATATTTACTGCTGATATTACACTAATTCCTGCCTCCAGTAAATCGAAAACATCTTGCCAGCGTTTAGCATTTTTACTGCCCTCTGCGTTAGTATGCGCCAATTCATCAACCACAACAATTTCAGGGTGACGGTTTAAAATTCCTTGCAAATCCATTTCATCAATTTCCTTACCCCGATAAAAAATATTTTTTCTTGGGATTAAAGGTAAACCAGCAACCAAAGCTTCTGTTTCTGCTCTTTTGTGGGTTTCTACATAGCCAATGCAAATATCGATTCCGTTACGCAAAAGCGCATGAGATTCTTGCAGCATTCGGTAGGTTTTGCCCACGCCAGCGCTCATCCCAATGTAGATTTTAAGTTTTCCTCTCCTCGATTTTTTAATGAGATTTAGGAAGTTTTTAACTGAATCGTCTTTTGTCATCTATGTAAAATGTAATAATGTAAAATTGATGATGGAACTTTGCACATCATCCATTTTACATCTTACCTTATCCATCAATTAAAATGCTACTGCAATACTCGCCGTTAAAGTTGTATTCGCATTCACAGAATTATTTTCTCTGTTAAAAATTTTGTCCTTGCTATCATAGGTTTTTCCTTCTAAACGGATCACCGCGTTTGAGATTGGCGAGTAATCGAGGTTTAAAGAATAGCCTTTGGTTTTAAATCCATTAGGTGTTCCTGTTGATATAAAAATACCGTTTTTGTCTTCGTAATATTCAAATCTACCAGCAATGGCCCATTTTGGAGCGAACTTATATTGTGCAATTGCCACAGGCGATAAGATTTCATTTTTCTCGCTGCTCCCTTTAACTTTTTGCTGCGTTCCATAATCTAAACCAAGTGTTAAGCCAAATTTATCCGTAACCTGAAAGATTCCATAAATGTTATGGTAAAAACGGTTACTGCGAACAGAATCTGCACCTTCGGTTCCTAAATAATTGCTGTAGTTAACCGTGATTTTATCGGTCGGTTTCAAGGTTAATTGTAAACCACCAGCGGGTTTATTATTGCCGTCAACACGGGTAATTCTTTGCCATCCATTTAGGTAGAGTAGGGTCGCGGTTAATTTTCCATCTTGAGTGCCATAAGTAAGTTTTGCTCCTGATTCGTAATATGGTGTATTTTCTGAAGAAATATTTCTGGTTAGCACCCAACAATCTTTTGAAACCGCTCCTTCGAAACCAATGTGCGAAGAAAAAATACCGGCATCAATCCAAAGGTTTTCTGACTTGGATAATTTAATGCCTGCATTGGCCTCAAAAATATTCTTCAAAACGCCAGGTTCGGCGGCTAAGTTAGCGTTGGCATAAGTTCCTGCCATTACCGCCAAATTCGCACGGATTGAACCACTATCATAAGCCGCTTTGATAAAACCTAAATTTAAGTTTACCTCGTTGATTCTGTTGTGAGAATAAATAAAACCTGGGCGATTATGGTCTGCGGGTTTGTTAAAATCGTAGCCGTAGTAAGTTTCTAAATAACCAGAGAATTTTACTTTTGGCTCTTCCTGAGCGAATGCTGTTAAGCTTGCTGTTAATGTTGTTATAATTGTGATTAGTTTTTTCATTGTTATTGTATGGATTTCAAGGTTTTTTTAGTCGGCCGTCATTTCGACCGTAGTGGAGAAATCTTTGAATAATGTGTTGAAAGGCTCAAAGATTTCTCCGTTCCGCTGCGCTCCAGTCGAAAGGACGGACGCCGTTTAAGATTCTGATTTTTTAAAGCGGTCGTCATTGCTTCGTGCCTCGCAATGACGACTTATCGGATTACAAATTATCAAGTGCCAAATTCAGTTTTAAAACATTTACTGATGATGGCCCGAATAAGCCTAGTAATGGTTTTAAGGTATTCATCGCCACTAAATCCTTAACCTTCTGCTCGCTTATTTTTCTGGTTTTTGCAATTCTGGCAATTTGAATGGCTGCACCTTGCTCAGAAATATTTGGGTCTAACCCACTTCCTGAAGCAGTAACCATATCGGCAGGAATTTCTGATTTTTTCAACCCTGGGTTGTATTTCAAAAGTGTATCAATTCTTGATTGAACTTCTTTCAAATAATCTGGATTGGATGGACCTTTGTTCGAGCCTGCAGAGCCTGCTGCATTGTAAGCAACTGCTGATGGACGACCCCAGAAATATTCTGGTTTGGTAAACGATTGACCTAATAATTGGTAGCCAACAGTTTTTCCATTTTTGGAGATTTTTTCTCCGCCACCTTTTCCGTTAGAAAGTTTGCCTGCTAACGCGATGCTAATTGGGTAGATGATGCATAATAATACGATTAAAACTAAGGTTAAGCGTAGCGATTGTATGATGTATTTTTTCATTTCAGTGATTTTATATAGTAAATGATTATTAGGGAATGGCAAATAGATTTGAATTTTAGGTAATGGCTATTAGGGAATAGTTTTAGATAATGGTTATTAGCGACCAGTGGTATTTCAATTATCTATTCCCTATTCCCCATTTCTCTTTTAAACAAGCAACCCAATTACCAAGTCAATTAATTTGATGCCGATAAACGGAGCAACAACACCTCCGATGCCATAAATAAATAAGTTTCTACGAAGCAAAGCAGTAGCGCCAATCGGTTTATATGCCACGCCTTTTAACGCCAACGGAATTAAAATCGGAATGATAATCGCGTTGAAAATTACGGCCGACATAATCGCACTTTCAGGTGTATGCAAACCCATAATATTTAGACTTTGTAAAGCTGGGATGGAAGCAATAAACAATGCCGGAACGATTGCGAAATACTTAGCCACATCATTCGCGATGGAGAAAGTAGTCAGTGTTCCTCGGGTAATTAAAAGCTGCTTCCCGATTTCTACAATTTCGATTAATTTGGTTGGGTCGTTATCCAAATCAACCATGTTTCCAGCTTCTTTTGCAGCTTGCGTTCCGCTGTTCATCGCCACGCCAACATCAGCCTGTGCAAGCGCAGGTGCATCATTTGTACCATCGCCCATCATGGCAACCAGTTTGCCTAAAGCCTGTTCATCTTTAATGTAATTCATTTTATCCTCAGGTTTTGCTTCCGCGATAAAATCATCTACACCAGCTTTTTCGGCAATATATTTGGCCGTTAAAGGATTATCGCCCGTTACCATTACAGTTTTTACCCCCATTTTTCTTAAGCGTTCGAAACGTTCGCTAATCCCTGGTTTAATAATGTCCTGTAATTCAATTACGCCTAAAGCCTTTTCGTTTTCTGAAACCACTAAAGGTGTTCCTCCATTTGTAGCGATGGATTTTACATGGTCTTCAATATCTGATGGAAAAATATTCCCAGCTTTTTCAACGATATTCCTGATGGAATCAAAAGCACCTTTTCTGATGCGTCTTCCATCGGCAGTATCCAATCCGCTCGAACGGGTTTCGGCTGTAAATTTGATAAATGTTGAACCTTGTGGTGTTCCTGAATTATTGAAACCTTGTTCAGCCGCTAATTCAATAATCGATTTTCCTTCAGGAGTTTCATCCGCTAAAGAACTTAACACGCAAGCATCGATAAAATCTTTAATAATTACGCCTGCGGTTGGGTAGAAGTTGGTTGCTTTGCGGTTACCGATGGTTATCGTTCCAGTTTTATCCAAAAGCAAAACATCTATATCGCCCGCAGTTTCTACCGCTTTACCCGATTTGGTAATCACATTTGCTCTTAAAGCTCGGTCCATTCCGGCGATACCGATGGCCGATAATAAACCGCCAATAGTCGTTGGGATTAAACAAACGAACAGTGAAATTAATGCCGCAATGGTAATCGGCGTGTTGGCGTAGTCTGCAAATGGTTTCAACGTAACACAAACGATAATGAAAACCAAAGTAAAACTTGCTAAAAGTATTGTCAAGGCAATTTCATTCGGTGTTTTCTGACGGGAAGCACCTTCAACCAAAGCAATCATTTTATCTAAAAAGCTTTCGCCAGGAGCGGTACTCACTTGTACTTTTATCTCATCTGATAAAACTTTTGTTCCGCCAGTTACCGACGATTTATCACCACCAGATTCACGAATAACTGGTGCAGATTCGCCTGTTATTGCTGATTCATCAATGGTTGCGATACCTTCGATAATTTCCCCATCGGTGGGAATGGTATCGCCAGTTTCGCAAACAAAAACATCGCCTTTTTTTAATTGATTTGATGAACGGATTTCAATTGTTCCATTAGCTAAAAGCACTTTTGCTGGCGTTTCTTCACGGGTTTTACGTAAACTATCTGCTTGTGCTTTACCTCTAGCTTCAGCAATTGCTTCAGCGAAATTGGCAAACAAAATGGTTAACAAAAGCACTAAAAAGATAAAGAAATTATACAGCGGAGAGCCTTGTCCGCTGTTACTGAAAGAGTACACGGTAACGTAAGCCATTACCAAAGTGCCAATTTCAACGGTAAACATTACCGGATTGCGAACCATTACCCGTGGGTCGAGTTTGATGAAAGATTGTTTCAATGCAGTTTGCACTAAAGCAGGTTCGAATAATTTATTATTGGGTTTCATTTTTAAATATGTAAGATGTTTGATGTAAGATGGATGATGTGTTTTGGACTGTTCCAATATTCATTTTCCATCATTTATAAATCTTTGGAGTTGAATGATGTTTAAGCTATTCACTTATCCATCTTCCATCTCACGTTTTACCTCAATTGAGAAAAATATTCTGCCAACGGCCCCAAAGCCAACGCTGGAAAGTACGATAGGGCATTAAGCACTAAAATCACAGCGAAAGTCATGAGGGCAAAGGTTTTGGTGTCGGTTTTTAAAGTTCCTGCAGATTCTGGTATAAATTTTTTAGCGCCTAATAAACCTGCAATGGCAACTGGTCCAATAATCGGCAAGAAGCGACCTAAGAAAATAATCACGCCTGTAAGCACATTCCAGAATACATTGTTATCGCCTAAACCTTCAAAGCCAGAACCATTGTTCGCATTTGATGAAGTGACTTCGTAAAGCATTTCGGAGAAACCGTGGAAACCAGGATTATTTAACCAGTTTTTAGGTTGGGTAGCCCAAGCGGCATCGCCATGATTGGTAAATACAAAACTTGCAATGGCTGTTCCCGCTAAAATTAAAAACGGACTTAACAACGTAATGATGGCGGCGATTTTAATCTCTCTCGCTTCAACCTTATGACCTAAAAACTCAGGCGTTCTGCCCACCATTAATCCCGAAATAAATACAGCGATAATCAGATAAATGAAATAATTTAATAAACCCACGCCACAACCACCATAAATGGCGTTAATCATCATGGCTAATAATTGCCATAAGCCTGTTAATGGCATCGTGCTATCATGCATTCCATTCACCGAACCAGTAGAAATAACTGTCGTTAACGTACTCCAATAGGCTGTGGCAGCTGGTCCGAGGCGTACTTCTTTACCTTCCATTGCGCCAGTAGTTTGCGATATGCCCATTTTAGCTAAAGCAGGGTTTCCGCCTAACTCTGAAGTTAAAGTCGGAATCATCAGCATAAATAAACCAATCGTCATTACGCCGAAAATGGTCCATGCTAACTTTCTCCTGCGGATGAAATAACCAAAAGCGATAATCATGGCCATTGGAATAATGGTTTGCGCAATGATTTCGACCATATTGGTTAAGTAACTCGGGTTTTCGAATGGATGGGCAGAATTTGCACCAAAATACCCACCACCATTCGTTCCCAAGTGTTTTATGGCAATCATCTGCGCTGCAGGACCGCGAGAAACATTTACGGTATCGCCTTGAAGAGAAATAAACTGGTCTTTCGCATCGTAACTAGCTGGTGTACCGTTAAAAGTTAAAACTAAGGCCACAAAAATTGATAATGGCAATAGCAAACGAGTGATAGATTTCACAAAAAACTCCCAGAAGTTGCCTAGCTGTGTGGTGGTTTTATCTCTAAAAGCTTTGAATAAAACTACGGCTGCGGCTATACCAGTGGCTGCACTTACAAATTGAAGAAACATCAGCACAAATTGCTGTGTTAAATAACTTACGCCGCTTTCGCCCGAATAATGTTGCAGGTTACAATTGGCTACAAAACTGATGATGGTATTGAAAGCTAAATCAGGTGTCATGCCTGGATTTCCATCAGGATTGAAAGGCAGTTTATCTTGAAATATCAATACAAAAAAACCATAAAACAACCATAAAATATTAATGGTTAATAAGGCTTTTAATTGTTGTTTCCAGTTCATCTGTTCTTTAATATTGATGCCTGAAAGTTTATAAATTCCGTTTTCGAGCGGTTTTAAAAAGTCTGTCCAAACTTTTTCTCCTGCAAAAACCTTCGCCAAATATTTCCCCAAAGGGATAGCAATGACTATCGTTAGCAAGAAGGTGGCAATAATGCCTGTTAATTCAGTGTTCATTTTTTTTGTTTTGGGAGAATGGGAGATGTAGGGAATTGGAAATAGGTATTTTGAAATAAATGTTTTAAAATAGGTAATCGGAAATAGATTAATGTTCTATTCTATATTGCCTATTTTCAATTTTCCATTCCCCATTTTTCTACTTTCCATTTTTTCTGTTTTAAAATTTTTCTGGTTTAATCAACACGTAAATCATATAAATAAATACGGCGATTGCGATGATAAATAGTGCTAACATTTTCTTTAGATTTTTTCAAACCAATCGATAGAAAGGTAAGTTGCCCAACAGAGCAGGATTAGAATTAGAAACAGGATAATTGTCATAACTTATTGATTTATGAAATGCCTATTGCCAACTCTTGTGCCGTTGAATATAAAATTGATTCAAGTTGTTGTTTTTCAGTTGCTTGCTTATTTTCTGATATCTTTAGGCAAAAAAAAACCTTTCCATTTTGGAAAGGTTTTTATCGTTTTGGATAAGGAAGAAGAAATAGTAAAAGTTATTTTTTATAATTTGGATGAAGACCATTCGGCTCAACCTGGTTAAAATAATACTTGAATTATCAAAGGATGAACTGTATTTTTAGTATAACGAGCTATGAATTCTACACCTCATTAATCCCATATTCGTCAATCTTCCGGTAAAGCGTTGTTAAGCCTATGCCGAGTAACCTAGATGTTTCAGTTTTATTCCCTTTAGTATGAATTAACACTTTTTGGATGTGTTGTTTCTCTATTTGCTGAAGATTAAAGTTGTTTTCCATAGGCGCAAATTCGAAAAATTCCATAGGCAAGGCTGATATATTTAATTGATCTCCATCTGATAGAATAACCAATCGCTCAATCACATTTTTGAGTTCTCTCACATTTCCTTTCCAGTTATATTTTTCAAAAACACTCAAAATTTGATCATCTAGTTTAAGTTCTGGATGATTTATTTTTATTGAAAATTCATTGAGGTAATGTGCCGCCAAAGCCGGAATATCCTGTTTTCTCTCTCTTAGTGGAGGAAGAATTATCGTAAACACAGATAAACGATAGTATAAATCCGATCGAAATTTGCCTGATGCAGCATCTGCTTTTAAATCTTTATTGGTTGCCGCCAAAATGCGAACGTTTACTTTTTGGGTATTGGTATCGCCAACTTTTATAAAACTTTGATTTTCTAAAACCCTTAATAATTTGGCCTGCAAATCAAGATTCATCTCACCAATTTCATCAAGAAAAAGTGTGCCGCCATTTGCTTCCTCAAGCAAACCTTTCTTATCTTTATTAGCGCCGGTAAAGGCTCCTGCTTTATAACCAAAAAGCTCACTTTCCAGTAAATCTGGACTAAAACCACTGCAATTTAAGGCAACAAAAGGTTTGCCAGATCTAAGGCTTTCTGAATGAATGGATTGAGCAAAAACCTCTTTACCTGTTCCGGTTTCACCTAAAAGTAAAACAGTAGTATCAGTTTTGCTAACTCTTTTTGCTAAATCAATTGCTTCTTTTAAAATTTTAGATTGACCAATAATTGTAGAAAATTGATGCTTTTTATTAGCCTTATCTTCATGCTCAAAAATTCTGTATTGAAGATTTGCTTTATCCATTGCCTTGTATAGCAAGGGAATAATTTTGTCATTGTCATCACCCTTAACCAGATAATCGAAGGCACCATTTTTTATGGCCAAAACACCATCTGCAATGGTGCCGTAAGCCGTTAAATTAATTATTTCAACATAAGGCTTAATTGCTTTAATATCTTTTACCATGGCTACGCCATTCACATCTGGCAATTTAACATCACTAATTACGATGCTTACTTCATTGTTTTTTAGAAGTTTCAAACCTTCTTTGCCGGTATTGGCCTGCAAGGTTTTAAATCCCTCCAATTCAATAATTCTGGAAAGCAGACTGCAGATTTTCTTTTCATCATCAATGATGAGGACAATGCCATTCATAGGTTGAATTTATGATGCAATATTAAAGATAAAACAGGAATTTGGGCGGATAATAATTTCTACCTTTTTTATTTCCTCTGCTTTAAATAAAACCATTTTAAGCATATTTGTTGCACAAAGCAAAATCTATGTTTAAAAGAATAATCCTAATCATCATCCTGTTTTTTTTCATGTATTCTGGTTGGGCTCAACAAATTCGGCCAGCTAAATCAGCAGAAATTTACAGGGAGTTGAAAACATTAAAACATATTCCCAAAGTACTTTATTTGGCTGCACATCCCGATGATGAAAATACTGGTTTGTTATCATGGTTAATTAATGATCAAAATGTAGAAACAGGTTATTTATCATTAACAAGGGGCGATGGAGGACAGAATTTATTGGGAACCGAACAAGGCGCAGCATTGGGCTTAATTCGTACGCATGAACTTTTAGAAGCTAGAAAACTTGATGGAGCACAGCAGTTTTTTACCAGAGCTATTGATTTCGGATTTTCAAAAAATACGGAAGACACTTTTAAACAATGGGATGCAGATAGCATTACTGCCGATGTGGTTTGGGTAATTAGAAAATTCCGCCCAGATGTAATTATATGTCGTTTTCCCCCAACGGCTGCGGCAGGTCACGGGCAACATGCAGCTTCTGCGGTAGTTGCCGAAAAAGCTTTCAAAGCAGCTGCAGATAAAAATATGTTCCCAAATCAATTAAAGTATGTAGATGTTTGGCAACCCAAAAGATTGCTTTGGAATACTTTCCGTTTTGGCTCAACCAACACAACTTCTGAAAATCAATTGAAAGTTACAGTTGGCCAATATGATGCACAATTGGGCATGGGTTATGGAGAATTAGCTGGCTTAAGCAGAAGTTTGCACAAAAGTCAAGGAGCGGGAACTCAATCTGTTGCGGGTGTGCGGACAGAATACTTTAGTCATGTTTTAGGCGTTCCAGCAAAGGAATCATTATTCGATAAAGTTCCTTTGAATTGGTCTGAAAAAGGCATTGATAATATCGATGAACTGATCGATATCATTCTTCTATCATTTGATTACAATCATCCTGATAAAAGTTTACATGGTTTATTAATGTTGCGAAAGAGAATTGCAGAGATTCAGGATGTTAATTTAAAACGTGATAAACTTGCAGCAATTGATCATATTATTTTAAGCTGCTCGGGTTTTATGGGCGAAGTAGTTACTAATCAGGCTGAAGCCATTGCCGGGAACAGTTATAATTTTAGTTTGAATGTTGTGTCTCGGTCATCATCTCCGGTAATACTCGAACAAGTCAACTGGATTAATCAAACCGATGTTTTAAACAGAAGGATTTCAGGTGATTCGCTCATTACAATACAGCGCAAAATTCAAATCCCAATAAATACTGTATCAACAGCGCCGTATTGGTTGGAGAAACCCGCAAAAGATGCGGCTACTTTTAGCGTAAACAATGATACGCTTATTGGTTTGGCAGAGACTGAATCAGCCTTGAATGTATCACTTTTACTTAAAATAGGAGCGGAAAAATTCAATGTGAAATTACCACTTTCATATAAGAAATTAGATCCGGTTAAAGGCGACGTGGTAGAACAATTGAGGATCGTTCCTGCAATGGATTTAAGTTTCGTAGAACCTGTATATTTCGCATCAGATAAAGAAGATTTAAAAATCACATTGCGATTAAAAGCAAACAAATATATCAATTATGGTAAGGTCAGTTTTAAAATTGGTAATTTAGTTATAGCAAATTTTACGGGGATTAACCTGCAGGAAAATACCATCACCATTAAAGATTTTGTAATTCCAGCAAGTGAGTTGGCGAAAATAAAAACAAACCAAAATAAGTTAGAAGCCGTTTTTTCGTCAGAAAATAGTGAATTCACTCAAGGTCAGGTTTTAATTCAATATCCGCATTTACCATCGCTGCAATATTTTGTGCCTGCCTCAACCTGGCTATTAAAAGGAAACGTTAAAATTTTGGCAAAAAAGGTTGGATATATTGAAGGTGCTGGCGATTTAATTCCAGAATTTTTGCGCCAGGCCGGATTACAGGTTGATGTTTTAAACAAAGCCGATATTTTGAACCCCGCTAAATTGGCCACCTACGATGCAATTATAACTGGTGTAAGGGTGATCAATACAGAAAAGAGAATTAAAAATTGGCAGAATGCTTTAAAAGGATATGTTGAAAATGGAGGAACAATTGTAATGCAGTACAATACTACTCAAGATATGGCTTTGCAAGACTTTGCTGTTTATCCATTGAATATTAGCAATAAAAGAGTTACTGAAGAAAACGCCGCGGTTAAATTTTTAAATCCAAATCATAAACTTTTAAACTACCCTAATAAAATTACTGCTGAAGATTTTAATGGATGGATTCAAGAACGTGGTGCATATTTTCCAGATAAATGGGATGATAAATACGAGCCGCTTTTTGAAATGAATGATGCAGGAGAGGAGCCTTTAAAGGGATCGACCTTATATGCAAAATACGGAAAGGGAAATTTTATTTATACACCTTTAGCTTTTTTCAGGCAATTGCCAGCTGGAAATATAGGTGCTGCAAGGTTGTTTTTTAATTTTATTTCAGCAGGGAAATAAGATGAAAAATCAGCTCAAAAATTGGAATACCTGGTACATTTTGCTTGCGCTTGCCCTAATTTTTCAAATTGTTTTCTATTACCTTTTTACTAAATTTTGGGCATGAGTAATATCGATTGGTTAGTACTCATCTTTACTTTATTGGCTGTTGTGGCTTACGGCGTTTTCATTGGTCGCGGACAGAAAAGCAATGAATCTTACCTCAAGGCCGATAATCAAATGCCTTGGTACATTGTGCTTTTAGGCATTATGGCCACGCAGGCAAGTGCAATTACATTTCTATCAGCTCCTGGTCAGGCCTATACCGATGGTATGCGCTTCGTTCAATATTATTTTGGTTTGCCATTGGCGATGATTGTAATCTGCATTACATTCATTCCTATCTTTCAACGATTGAATGTTTATACTGCTTACGAATACTTAGAGCAGCGATTTGATAAGAAAACCAGGGTGTTAACTTCTCTTTTGTTTCTCTTTTCCCGGGGATTATCAACCGGAATCAGCATTTATGCGCCAAGTATCATCCTATCAAGTGTTTTAAACTGGAACATCTATTTAACCAACGTTTTAACAGGCGGAATTCTATTGATTTACACGTATGTTGGCGGGGCAAAAGCGATAGCACATACGCAAAAATTACAATTTTTGATCATTTTAGGAACCATGGCGTTTGCAGGATATTTACTGGTTCAAAACATGCCTAATGGGGTAGGCTTTAGCGACGCACTGTATCTTGCAGGCAAATCAGGCAAATTAAATGTAATTACTACAGAATTCGATTGGAAAGATAAATACAATATATGGAGCGGGTTAATTGGCGGATTTTTTCTGGCACTCTCTTACTTCGGAACCGATCAAAGTCAGGTAGGGCGATACATTACCGCCAAAGATAATACAAACGCAAAAATGGGTTTGTTATTAAATGGTTTGGTTAAAATTCCAATGCAATTTGCTATTCTTTTAATCGGAGCATTACTATTCGCATTTTTTTCGTTGAAACCTGCGCCAATCTATTTTAATGAACGATCTTATCAATATTTAAAAGAAACACAACCACAACAAGCTGCGGTTTTTGAAGGAGAACATAAACTCTTGGAAGAAAAATTCAATGCTCAATCTAAAGCTATTCTTGAGCAAAAAGAAAGTCATTCTGCAAGCTTGGAAACTTCAATTACAAATTTTAAAGAAACTCAAAAAGACGTTAAAAATTTGCATGCAAGGGTAGAAGAGGCCATCAATAAATCGAATTTTAATGCAGAAAAAACTGATACCAATTACATTTTTTTGTACTTCGTAAAAAATACGCTGCCTGTTGGGATGATCGGGTTATTGTTCGCTGTGATTTTCTTAGCCAGTTGGGGTTCCATTTCAGCAGCTTTAAACTCGTTGGCTGCATGTTCATTAAAGGATGTTCATTTGATTTTCACTAAAAAGGAATTAGACGATAGTACAGAATTAAAATATAGCAGGCTTCATACATTGGGTTGGGGAATTTTCTCTATTGCTGTAGCCATGTTTGCCACGCAAATGGGTTCGCTTATTGAAGCTGTAAATGTTTTAGGCTCGCTTTTTTATGGTCCTATTCTGGGGATCTTCCTGGTGGCGTTCTACTTTAAAAAAATCAATGGGCCTATCGTTTTTATTTCAGCAATTTTATCAGAAATAGCCGTTATCGCCGTTTATGAATTTGATGTGGTGTCGTTCCTTTGGTTAAATGTAATTGGCGCTGCAGCAGTTATTATTTTTTCGACTTTGGGATTATTATTTTATCGTGCCAAAGCTTTAAATTCGTAAAATCAAAAACAACAAAAACAGATAAATAATATTACTACTATGAAAACGATGATTAAATCAATCGCTTTGCTTTTTACCGCAATAACGATCTCAACAGGTGCAATTGCACAAGATGCTCAACCAAAACCGAGTCCTGCCGCTACGGTAACAGGAAAGGTTAAAAATGCAAACATCACCATTAATTACAGTAGTCCTGCGGTTAAAGGACGTAAAATTTGGGGTGGTTTAGAAGCTTACGATAAAGTATGGCGTGCTGGTGCAAATGAGGCAACGACTTTCGAAACAGATAAAGATATTATGGTACAAGGTAAATCACTTCCTGCAGGCAAATATAGTTTCTTTTTAATTCCTAAAGAAAGTGGTACCTGGACAGCTATTTTCAACAAAGAGCCAAAACAGTGGGGTGCATATAAATATGAAGAGGCTAAAGATGCTTTACGCGTTGATGTAAAAACTAAAGCTTTAAAAGCTACTCAAGAACGTTTGGTTTACAAAATTACTAAAACTGGTTTCTCTTTAGATTGGGATAAAGTTTCTGTTCCGGTAATGATTAAATAAGCTGATCCTTAAAAGAAATAGAGCCATTTCGAAATCATCGGAATGGCTTTTTTGTTGCTTGTAATTTGCTTTGTAAAGAAACTAAAACATAACAATCACTTCATGTTAAAATGTTACTTTGGGCTAATTTTATCATCAACATGAAAATAAGTTTCAAAATAATAACATTACTACTTTTTGTTAAATTAAACGTTTTAGCACAATCTAAAATAGGATTAAATACAATAGGCAATAATAAGCCGGTTGATTTAGTGAATGTTTTTTTAGGTTCATCGGGAGATCATGGGCAAATGTCGCCTGCTGCTTCTTATCCTTTCAGTATGTTGAGCATTGGTCCGCAAACTTACCCAAAAACACACACTGGTTATGAATACTTAGCAAAGAAGTTTGAAGGTTTTACACACAACCGTTTTGAAGGTGTGGGCTGTCAGGGTTCTGGAGGAAATATCTTTGTAAAGCCTTTTTTAGGCGATGATCCTAAACAAACCGAATTGATCAAATCTTCTGAAAAGGCAGGTCCTGGTTATTATGAAGTGGGTTTTGAAAATAAAATTAAAGTGAGCTTTTCGGTTTTAGGTAATGCCGGAAGACATGTTTATCAATTTCCAAAAGGGAAAAAAGGTGTTTATTTGGATTTGGGTTATGCCTTCAATGGCGCTTTCGTTGCAGAGGAGCATGTGATCAATCAAAATTCAATTTCTGGATGGATTGAATCCAAAACCACTTGCGGCGTAGGTAAATATAGAATTTACTACCATTTGATTGTAACTGGCAATGTAAAATGGACGGAAATTTCAGATCATAAACTGATTGTTAAATTAAATGAGAAATCAACCTTCGCTGAAATAAATGTTGCATTGTCTTCTGTAAGTATGCAAGCAGCTGAGTTGGCAATAAATAATAAAACATTTGCTGAAATAAAATCGCAAAGCATTGCCGATTGGAATGCTAATTTATCCAAAATTGAATTGAAGGGAGATTTGAAAGATGCTAAGTTATTTTATTCGCTTCTATACCGAACCATGCAGTCGCCTTATGTCATTTCAGATCAGGATGGGCAATACCGAAACACTAAGGGAGAACTGCAAAAGGACAAACAAATCCGCTATAACGGCTGGGCCATTTGGGATAATTACCGCACACAACTGCCTTTACTTTCAATCATTATGCCTGATCGTTACGCTGGAATGGTTACATCTATTGCTGATTTATACAACTCGGGTAAAAAAGATTACGCAGGACAAAAAGAGCCCTCAAACACTGTCAGGTCAGAGCATGCCATTGTGGTATTACTCGATGCCTATCGCAAAGGTTATCCTGTCGACTTTGCAAAAATTGCCGATTCTTTAGAAAAGGAAGTCAAAGGCTTGGATTACAAATCGCCAGATAAAGCACTCGAATCAAGCTATGATAATTGGGCAATGGCCGAGATTTTCAAGATCTTGAAAAATCCACAGAGAACCGAGTTTTATAAAGCCAAAGCGCTGGAGTACAAAAAATACTGGAACAAAGACTTTAAAGATTTGAGCAAACGTGATGTAGATCAAATGCAGGCCCGTGGCTTATATCAGGGTACCATTTGGCAATACCGCTGGTTTGTTCCTTATGATTTTAAAGGCTTAATGGAATTGGATGGGGGAGAAGAATCTTATCTGGCCAAGCTGGATGAATTTTTTTCCCGTGATTTATATAACCATGCAAACGAACCGGATTTACAAGTACCGTTAATGTATAATGTAACCAAGCAAGGTTATAAATCTCAATACTGGATGCATCAATTGGCTGCTGATACCGTAATCCAAAATTATTTTAATGATAATAGCAGAGGCATTGGAAGTTACATCGGTAAAATTTATCGCAATCAACCAGATGCTTATTTGCGCACCATGGATGATGATGCAGGTGCCATGAGTGCCTGGTACATTTTTACTGCCAGTGGTTTTTCTCCTGCTTGCGTGGGCTGGCCGGTTTACTTCTTAAATGTACCGTTATTTTCATCTATAACTTACAAGTTATCAAAGGGAAAAACTTTTAAAGTGGAGGTAGAAAATTTCGACTTAAGGAACAAATATATCAAGCAGGTATTCTTGAACGGAAAATCGCTCAATAAAAATTATATCACACAAGAAGATATCAATGCTGGAGGCGTCCTCAAAATCGTTGCTTCATCAATTCCTGTAAAAATTTCGACTACAGAAAATTGGATTTCAACTATTGAATAGATCTTGCATGGATTAACGAATGTAAAACTTTAATTTTTTGCTTAGTTGAGAAAACAAAACGATAAAATGCATGTTTTTCAAGTATAAAAAGATATGACATGGCACCTTTAAAATTGAGCGAAGAACAAAATGCTACATTAAGCAACAAAAACACAATAGAACAAGAAAATGATCAGGCACTAGAAATGCATCCTGAAGCGTATAAAGTAAAAGGACCTTCTCCTGAAAAAATGAACACCGTATCTGCATCTTTAAGATCTTATGCACACGGCCTATACGGTCTTCTATAATATCTATCTATAAAAACTAAAAGTCCTACTTGTAAAAAAGTGGGACTTTTTTTGTTGAAGAACCCCTCTTTACTAAATAATCATTCCCGCATCTTCTAAAATCTTATTGAGCATCAGTGATTTTGCTATGCAGCTTAATTTATCTGAAATCACCTATTTAGAGATATTCTCTGCTGATTTTCGTATTTATTATTTGCTTAGGTAATCATTGTAGCAATAATTTTTTTTTCCAAAAGGATCACTTCGGATTAAGATAATATGCAGAGTTATCACTTAAAAATTTTATAGGAGAATGAGGTTGAGAAAAAATGATGTATTCATAGATTTTACAACACAACCCTATGCTATATTTTTGACGAAATCAGCTGAAATTATAAAAATAATCGATCATTAGTCATTATGTGTCGATAAAATTCATAAAATCTTCAAAATTATAGTAGATATTTGTTAGTACTCTTATATCCCGAGAGGCTATCCCTATTATGATTAAAGAATTACAGGCGCTTAAAGTGAGCACATGCCCACCATGCCCAAAATGCAGGAACCACGAAACCTACCGCATCCCGAGAACTTATTTATTTAGAAATATTTTGAATTTTATTCATGTAAAACGCTATCAATGCGATAGATGTTTTAATAGATTTCACGCCATCTATGGAGGGAAATAAATTATTTTAAGGGATCTGCAAATCTTTTGATAACTGCCAGACCTTGAACTTACATAATACATCCACTATTGTAATTTATTAAGTGTTAAAGTATGTTTTGGAAAAGAAAAAACTTATAACTTCTATATCATTAATGGTGTGTTAAATGGGTAAGCTAAAATAAAAAGTTGATCCCTGATTAATTTCACTTTCTAGCCAAATTTTACCGTGATGCCTTTCAATAATTTCAGCACAAAGGTATAAACCAATTCCAAAACCTGATACTGTTTGCGGTTGGTTCAATACCCGGTAATAACGTTCAAATAGTTGATGCTGATCTTCAGGCATGATACCAATGCCTTCATCACGAACCAATACAATGGCCGATTGATTATCAATATGACAGGAAATTTCTATGGTGCTACCAATTGGAGAATATTTAACTGCATTGGATATAAAATTATTGATTACTTGTCCAATCTTTTCCCTATCGGCATTTACATAAATTTGTACTGTTTTAAAAACAAATTGATGGCTGTTAACCACCACATTAAACTCTTCTTCAATCTCATTTAATAAAAGAGATAGGTCAAAATTTTCTGCTTCAATATGAATTTTTCCTGATTCTAATCGGGAAACATTTAAAAAGCTATTGATCATGTTAACCATCTTTTTCGATTGATTATTGGCTTTTTCCAAAACACTTAAAGCAAATCCATCATCATTCTTACTGGCTTTACTTTGCAAAAGTTGAATATATGCAGTTAAAGAGGTTAGCGGTGTTTTCAACTCATGACTCACCATGCCAATAAAATCATTTTTACGCTGCTCATCAGCTTTAACCTCTGTAATATCCGAAACAATGCTCACCATTTTAATGGCCTGGCCATCGTTATTGTATCGGGCTTTTCCGTGTGCGCTTACCCAATGGATAGATCCATCTGGCCAGCTTACTTCATATTCTGCCTGGTAAACCGTATTGTTTTTAATGGCTTCATCCATTAATGTTTTTATACTTTCCCTATGTGGAGGAAGCATGACTTCAAAAAGGTCATTATAAGTAAACTTTTTGTCAAGCGGCCATCCAAAACAAGCTTTAAAACGGTCATTACAAATCATGCTTCCTGTAGAAATATCAACTTCTGTCGAACCTAATGAACCGGCCTCAATGGCAATGTTTAAACGGGTATTAATTTCAATTACTTCTTTTTTTGCATTTACCTGTTCTGTAACTTCTGTAACTACCTGTAAAATGCTATCAGTGATTTCAGCGTTTCCTTTTACAGGTTGATAAATGAAGTTAAAATATCGTTCTTCGGGTATTCCATTTTTTAAAATGTATACTTTGTTCTCTATTCCATAATAAGGTTGGTTTGTTGCCAATACATTCTTTAAAATATCAATAAAGGGTTGGTTGGCTAATTCCGGAAGTACCTCAATAAATTTTTTACCATCAACGGGTTCTGTTTTACCCCAAATTTCCAGCATTTTTCTATTGGCACTATCAATAATAAGCTCGTCAGTTTTAAAAACATTGATGGCTACCGGAGCCTGTTGAATCAAAAAACGGAATTTTTGCTCACTTTGAGCCAAATTTTCGAGTAGCATGGCCATCTTTTGTGTTGATGTCACTTGCTCTGTTACATCCAATAGAACACCACTTAAACGAATGGCAACATTTTGCCTATTAAAAAGTGCTTTACCTTTTGCCCTTACAATGCGGCCTTCATTTGAATTAGATAATTGAATGGTGTAAGTAATATCGTAATGCCCGCCATACTCAGGATTTAAAGCTTTTTGAATAGCAAGAATAACCTTGTCTCTATCCATGTCATGAATAACATCGGTTGCTTTATTAAGTTCTATTTCATCATCTGGTTGTAATCCAAACCAGGTCTTGGTTAAATTATTTCCCGTAAATCGACCCGTGGAAGGATCAAGGTCGAAAGTGCCTAATCCTGCGGCATCAATGGCAAGCTCGAGCTCATCCTGACTAATCCTTAATTTTTCATATAGAGAAGACAACTCCAGATTAAACCTGGCCTGTTCTTCGTTTGAAGCAGATAGCTCTTCATTTATCGCAACCATTTCTTCGTTGATGGTTGCCAATTCTTCGTTTAATTCTTGTTTTTCTTGCGCTGCAATTTCAAGCGCTTGCTTAGCCAATACTACATCAGTGACATCAGCGGCAGTATTCATTACGCCATATATTTCACCAGCTTCATTTTTTAATGCAGTAAAAATATAATTGAAATAGAAAATTCTCGGTACCCCATTTACCACTAATTTTAAACGTTGATTTCGGGCTTCAAAAAAAACACCTGTAGTAAATACCTGATCGAGCTGCTCGAAAATGGCTTGATTATCCAGCTCTGGAAGAATGTCTGCATAACGCTTTCCTATTACATCATCGCCTTTTCCCCACACCCCAATAATTGAAGCATTGGCAAATGTAATAACCATTTCTTTGCCTGTATAAACACCAATAGGAAAAGGTGCATTTTCAATGATACTTCTGGTGCGGTACTCACTTTCTGCTAAGCTTGTTAAGGTTTTTTCTAATTTTGAAGTGCTTTCATAAAGCAACTGATTGCTTTGAGTAAGTTCTTCATTTGTGGCCGCCAATTCCTCATTTGCTGCCAAAATTTCTTCATTGGAAGCCTCTAATTCCTGATTTAAATAAGCGATGGTTTTAATTCGCTCCGCTACCCTTTGTTCCAGTGCCTCATTAAGGGTTTGAAAATTTTCTTTGCTCTGCTGAAGTGCTTCATTCGTACTGCTCAACTCTTCCATCGAACTAGCAAGTTTTTCATTTATGGCCGCCAGTTCGATATTAATCTCTTGCTCATGTGCCAAAGCCTGCTCTTTTGCTTCGCTTTCAATTGCTATATCTCTGGCACTATTTAGTTCGGTAACATCGCTAGTGGTATGTAATATATAATCAGTTTCCCCCACTTCATTTTTAATGGCTTGGTATATAAAGTCGAAATAAAAAACCTTCAATTCTCCATCTACGAAAAGTTCAGCTGGTGTGTTTTTACTTTCGTAAGTTTGGCCGCTTTTCCATACCTCTTGTAATATGCCAATAAACGGTTGACCTACAATTTCAGGTAATGCCTGAGAAATAGTTTTACCAATAACTGATTGGTCTTTTCCCCACAATGCAATCATGGCGTCATTCGCAAAATGAATATAAATATCCTCACCCGAATATATGGCGATAGCGTTTGGCGCTTGAGCAAGGATGTTTATAATCTTCGTATCAGTAAACCGTGTAGGCAAAGGATTCATTAACGTTTCTTTTTGAGGTCAAATAAAATGGTATGAAGATTATAATTAACGGTAAAGCGTTAATTTGGTTTGATAATTTTCAAGATTTTTTCGATATATTAAGTTTTGCTGGGTTCTTGAGTGAGAGAACTTCACTAGTAATCAAGGTGAGTGAAGTGGGAGTCTTGCCAATATTTTTGAATCATATAAACATTTAGGTATAGTTATTATTATGTATCCCAAATTGTTAGTTATCTGATGAATATTTGCAAAAAGCAATATTCATCAGATAACTAAATTTGTATAATTTGCGGGGTGTGATTTAATATTCATGTAATTCATTTCGCAATTTAACACAATGCCGATGCTATAGTAAGGTAATAAAGCGTTAACAGATGAAAGCTGTCCCGAAAGGGATGGCTTTTTTTTTGGTTTATACAGTTGTAAGTACTCAGAAACTTCTTCAGTCTCATCAAAGAAAAAACCAGTAAGATCCTTCTATATACCGCCTGATTGACTACAGGAAGTTAGACATAAGGATTAACGTAAATTGGTACACTTAAAAATCGATTTACGAAGTTATCATAGTTTGGTTGCGGAAAACTTTGTCAGTCTGTACAGTTTTTAAAAGTGATCAACACAACTACTCTAATAATTTGTTGTATAGGAGAAGAATTCAGGGGTATTTTTTACTACAACAATTTACATTATGAGGGTTAGCGCAGGAATATTACTTTACAGGAAAAGTATTTCAGGAATTGAATTTTTTTTAATACATCCTGGTGGACCAATTTTCGCCAAAAAAGATTTTGGTGTTTGGTCTGTTCCCAAAGGAGAATTTGAGCCAGATGAGGCCCCGTTACATGCAGCAATAAGAGAATTTGAGGAAGAAGTTGGAACAAAAATTGATGGCGAATTTTTGGAATTAACACCAATTGTACAAAAAGGAGGGAAAAAGGTATTGTGTTGGGCAGTTGAAGGCGATTTAGATCCTACGACTTTAGTAAGCAATACTTTCGAAATGGAATGGCCACCAAAAACTGGTAAAAAGCAGCACTTTGTCGAAGTGGATCGAGGCGAATGGTTTAACTATGAAAATGCCTGTAAGGCCATTAAAGACCGGCAAATTCCGCTGTTGGATGAACTTTTAGCCAAACTCAATTAAGCAAGAAGTTCAAAAGTAAATGAGTCTTTTTCTGTTCCATTTATTATAATAGAAATTTGATGATCTCCCAGGTGAAATTTTCGAGTGGTGATCAAAACGAACTTCTGTTTGCGAAGAACACTTATTTCTGCTCCCGCAGGATAAATCCGCTCTGAAATTTTAAACACCTTTTTCGTGTTTTGCCCATTTTGCTTTTTATAATAAATGGCATATTCCAATCTGATTTTTTTCTCAGCTGTATTCTCATTTTTTACAATGAAAGAAAAGGTTAGACTTTCACCAATTTTTACTTTTGGGGTAAGTATTTCAAAGTCTTTCACTACTATACCTTTATCATCCAAGCCATAGTGTTGTAAAATTTCCGCATAACCTTGTTTCAGTAGCGTTCTGCTTCCATGTTTAATAATTGCATCCGTTTCACCGCTCAAACCTGTCCAGCTTTTGGCCATATCGAGCACTATTTGAGGATGATCTTTTGCAATATCGTTCAAACTGTTGGCCACACTTCGCCTTACATATTCTGAAGGGTCTTGTTTAAGATTATTTAAGATCGGTAAAATTGAAGATGGATCTTTTTTGAGAAATGGAATTGCCATTGCCCAGGGCAATCTTGGCCGGCTGCCTTCACTTGCCAATCTCCTCACTTTGTGATTTTCATGTAAAGACCAAGTCAGCATTTTTTCAATCATTCGTTGCTCGTATTTTAAAATGAAAGGTCGAACGGCAAATTCACAACTCACAAACTGAGTAACGAATTCCAATGCTTCAACCGATTCTTCAAAATGATCAATACCAAATGTTTCCAGGTAATCTGGTAAAAACATAAAGGCCAATCCATCTTCTCCAATTCCTTTAGTCCGCAATTCTTCAATAGTTTTTTTGATAAGGGAAACCGTTTCTACATAATCTTCTGGCATAAATATCTTTAATACCAAAGAAGTATGCTTCATGCGCTCTTTCAGTTCCTTCGATTCAAAATCAGGAACATAAATGTTTTGTATAAATTTATTTTTGTCGAAATGAGGAATAGTGACGGCTAAAGCATTAGCCAGTCGATTGTAAAAGGTGGGGGAGTATAAATCTTTGAGGAGCATAATATTTTCGTTTAAGCAAACTTAAATCTTAAATGATATAAATTATTTAAATACTTTAAACATTATTTTATCACATCATCTATTAAATAAGTTAAAAATATATTTAAAGGGTAATAATTAAGGCTTTTCTTTAGCAAATTTGTTAATCATTAAAAATTAAAATACATGAATATTGGATGGATAGGTCTGGGCAATATGGGAATCCCGATGGCAGCTCAGCTCATAAATGCAGGTTATAAAGTTTCAGTTTACAATCGCAGTAAGGATAAGGGAATTGAATTAAATAAATTGGGTTCAACAATTGCTGAAACGCCAAAATCTCTTTTGGAAAATGTGGATATTGTGATCATCATGGTATCAGATGATGAAGCCATCAAGCAGATTTTCGAATCTGAAAACGGTTTACTTTCAGCCGAGGCCTCTGGAAAAATCATCATTAATATGAGTACAGTTTCTCCAGCTGTTTCTAAGGCGATGGATCAGAAAAGCCAGCAAAAGGGAAATGCATATCTGGACGCACCTGTTTCTGGCAGTGTAAAACAAGCTGAAACCGGTCAGTTAGTGATTGTGGTTGGCGGTGATGAAACGGTTTTCGAAAAAGCAAAACCCGTTCTTGATACTTTAGGTAAACTAACATTGCGTGTGGGAGAAACAGGAGCTGGAAATCAAGCCAAGCTGGCGATCAATTCTTTATTGGCCTTGTACGCTCAAGGTTTAGCTGAAACGGTTTTGTTTGCCAATAATAATGGAATTAAAACCGATGACCTTCTAAACCTGATTAATAATGCAGCTATTGGAAATATTTTCACCAAAATAAAAGGTGATGCCATTCTTGCTGATCATTATAAACCAGCATTTGCTTTAAAGCATATTGTGAAAGATTTAAGGTTAGCCAGAGACGAAGGCATTTCATCGCCATTGGCTGAAACTGCCTTAAAAACCTTTGAAAGTGCTGAAGCAGCATTTGGAGAAGAAGATTTAATCGCGGTAATTAAATCTTTGTAATAATGGCTTTTGAAACCCTGAAGTATTTATAATAATTAAGATTTTTGAAATCGTTCCTTAGGAACGTATCCCCGGTAGGAAAAAAGATGTTTTTCCGTTCGTTTCATAGGAACGTTTAGTGGTTTTACATTGTATTCTCCCCATTGAAGGATATTAATATCAATCATGGACGTCGTAAAAGATTAATTTGAGAGCTAAAATTATTCCAATTTATAACCAAAAAACTTTTTTTAAAAAAAAAATTAGGTAATATTTGTATCGTACGAAAAACATCGTACCTTTGGTTATGAAGAATGATCAATCTGATAATACTTTGCCAGAACCAACCAAAGCTGAACTAGAAATTCTGCAGGTGCTTTGGGAGTTCGGCCCGTCTACGGTTCGCTTTGTAAACGATACATTGAATCAAAATAGGGAGGTGAATTATACATCGACATTAAAGCAGATGCAGATCTTAACCGAAAAAGGAATTTTAAAACGTGATGAAAGCCAAATGAAACACATTTATATTCCTGTTGAGGCAGAGGAGAAAACTAAAGTTCAATTATTAGATCGTTTCGTAAACACCTTGTATAAAGGCTCTGCATCGCAATTAATGATGCAGCTTTTGGGCAATGAAAAAACTTCGAAAGCAGAAATTGAGGAGATTAAGCGGCTATTGGATGGCATGGATTAAATTTTAAAAATTCTAAGGAACCACGACAATGAATTTTAAACAAATTAATTTTTTACCTGAAAATTGGCTAAATGCTTTAGGTGCCACATTATTTCATTCTTTATGGCTGGGTGTAGTTCTTGCTATATTTGCTGGTGCCATCATGTTTGCCACCCGAAAAGCTAGCGCAAAATTACGTTACAATTTACTTACAGGAAGTTTGTTCCTATTCGTTGTTGCTATTTCCATTTCATTTTATTTAGAATTAAACACTCATGCGGTTGAAACCAATATTAAAAAAGCAAATGAACTAAGCATTCATTTATCAACATTGAATGATAATCAAATTAATATTACAGGATTGCAGTTTGACTTATTCACAATCTTGACTAATTTTTTGAGTGTTTGGAATTCGTATGCCTTTCAAATTGTATTGATTTGGTTTTTAGTAATATGTGGTAAGAGCATACAATTGTTGGCGGGCCTAAGCAGTATTCATCATCTGAGGAACAATCAAACTTATGCTGCTGGTAAAACTTGGGATGAACATCTGGATTTGTTGTCAGATAAACTTGGTTTACATCAACAGGTAAAAATGGTACAATCTGGTATTGCAAAGGTGCCAATGGTAGTTGGTCATTTTAAGCCGCTTATTTTAATTCCGTTGGGTTTGTTAAATGGACTAAGTACCGTAGAGGTAGAAGCCATTTTAGCACATGAACTGGCTCATATCAAGCGTAGAGATTATCTGGTGAATCTATTGCAAAGCTTTATCGAAATTGTATTCTTCTTTAACCCTGCGGTATTGTGGGTATCGCAACTTATTAGAACCGAACGCGAACATTGTTGTGATGATTTGGCCATTTCTTGTGTAGACGATCGGAAAAATTATGTTAAGGCCTTAATTTTTTGTCAGGAATTTAAGCAGTGTGCACCTGCTTATGCCATGGGCATAAATGGCAAAAACGGAAGCCTGCTGCATAGAGCGAGCAGGATGTTATTGAACACCAATTCAACTTTAAACAAAATGGAAAAGACAATATTAACTATCGCACTGGTATCTACTGTGATATTTACTGCAGCTTTTAAAAATATAGGCCATGCAGCATCATTAAATAAGACAACCATTTCTACCTCAATTTTAGCTATGCAGGATACGGCAAAGAAAAATAAATCTGCCGACCAGATGGAAAAGGAAATTGAACAGAAAATGAAAGCTGCAGAAAAGAAAGCTACGGAAAAAGGTAAACAAAGAGAAGATAGGGATAAAAGAAATCGATCTTATAATCAATCTCAAGATAATAATGATGAAGTAATTAGACAAGCAAAGATAGATGCAAAGCAAGCCGTTATTGACGCGGAAGTGGCAAGGAAAGATGCAGCGCAAGCAATTATAGATGCCAAAGTAGCAAAGGAGGACGCCAAGCAGGCTGTAATTGATGCGAAAGAAGCTGAAATTGATGCAGCACAATACGCTAGAGAATACAAAAATGATCAGAAACCTCCAAGAGCGCCGAAACCACCACGTCAGGCAAGACCAAGTGCCGTGCCTGTTTCTCCTTCACCACCTACACCTGGAGCATACGCTGTTCCAGCAACTCCTCCTACGCCTCCAACTCCTCCCAAAGTGAGCGGTAGCTATACTGTTAATGATGGGAATAAAATCAGTGCCGAATTATTAAAAGACGGATTGATCTCGAACACAAAAACACTTTCATTTTCGCTTGATAAAAATAATCTTATCATAAATGGCGTAAAGCAAAAGGAAAGCATTCATAAAAAATACAGCGAAAAGTATTTAGAAAATGCTAATCAATCGATGAGTTATGTTAGGGTAGATAAAGTAACTAAGAACTAGTTTGGTAACTTATCGGTAAAAATTGGAATCATTTCGGCATGTGGTTAAAAAACTCTAATTTCATTTTGAGAATCATCTTTCAAATATGAAAAAAGAAATACTAAATCATCTTGCCATACTTTTTATTTTATTTTCATCTTCACAAGCCTTTGCTGCATCGGTAGATACTGTAATTACAAAAAGCAAAGTAATGAATAAGGAGATTAAAGCTGCGGTTATAAAACCGCAGCTTTATGAAGGCTCAACAAAACGTTTTCCAGTATTATACTTGCTGCATGGGGCAGGCGGTAAATATTCAGATTGGTTATTGAACACTAAGGATAAAGAAGCCGTAAAAAAGCTAGCAGATAATTTTAGTATTATAGTGGTTTGTCCGGATGGGGGAGTAACCAGCTGGTATTTCGATAGCCCAATTGATCCTTCCTATCAATACGAAACTTATATTGCTAAAGAATTGGTGGAATTTGTTGATAGTCGTTACCGAACCATCAATGATAAAAATGGAAGAGCAATAACGGGTTTAAGCATGGGCGGACATGGAGGTTTGTATCTTGCTTTTAGGCACCAGGATATTTATGGCGCTTGTGGAAGCATGAGCGGTGGTGTGGATATCAGACCTTTTCCTGAAAACTGGAATATAGCCAAAAGGTTGGGTCCTTATAATCAGTTTCCAGATCGCTGGGAAGCAAATACCGTAATAAATCTGACCCATTTGTTGAGTCCCAATAAATTGGCAATTATATTTGATGTTGGCCGTAACGATTTCTTTTATGATGTAAACGTTGCTTTACATGATAAATTGATTGCCCGTAACATTCCACACGATTTTACTGTGCGACCGGGCGTTCATAATTTCGAATACTGGGAAAATGCAATCGCTTATCAAATGATGTACTTCAGTAAATTTTTTAGTAAAAGCGGATCTTAAAATTGGTTTAATGCCAAAACTCCAAATAAGCCTAAGATGGATACAATACTCTCCATCATGGTCCATGTACGGAAAGTTTCTTTAAGTGTTAGGTTGAAGTATTCCTTAAACATCCAGAACCCAGTATCGTTAACATGTGAGAACATTAAACTTCCAGCGCCAACTGATAGCACCATTAATTCTGGTGGGGCATTCGGGCCAATTAACGGCAGAACCATCCCCGATGCAGTAAGGGCGGCTACAGTTGCCGAGCCTAAGGTTACACGAAGGGCAGCAGTAATTAACCAAGCCAATATTAGTGGCGATAGATTTAAGTTTGCCGTTAAGTTTTTAACGGTTTCACCCATGCCGCTATCAATTAAAATTTGCTTAAAGGCACCTCCAGCCGCAATAATTAAAATAATCATGGCGATACTTTTTACACCCTCAGCGCAAGATTCCATTGCCTTTTCTATAGATGTTTGCTGAATAAAAAGTGTGATGATAACAGAAAGTAACAATGCTGCTGTTGGATCTGCAAGAAAGGTAAATATCGATTTTCCGAAGTAATTGATGGAAATACTATTGCCAATTGTGCCAGCAACGATTAAAAAGACAGGTAGTAGCGCAGTTATAAAACTTTTGCCTGCCGATGGGAGATCATTTCCCTCTTCAATAAAAAGTTCGGAATTAAGCGTTTGATCTCTTTTGATAATTAATCTCGGAAAATAAACACCAGCTATGATGGCAATGGGTAAACTTAAAATTAATCCATATATTAATGTTTTGCCAATATCTGCATGAAAAATGCCTGCTAATGCTACTGGGCCAGGATGTGGGGGGAGAAAGCCATGGGTAACTGAAAGGGCGGCTGCCATTGGTATGCCGATGTATAATTTAGAAAGACCGGTGGCGGATGCAATTGCAAACACTAAAGGAATCAACACAACAAAGCCTGCATTGTAAAATAGCGGAATTCCAACCATTAATCCGGTGATTAATACCGCCCACTGAACGTTGTTTTTACCAAAGGCTTTAATGAGAAGAAAAACTATCTTTCTGGCAGAGCCACTATCTTCAATCAGTTTTCCCATCATGGCACCCAGTGCAAGCACCATGACCATGTTACCTAAAGTACTTCCAATGCCATTACTTACTGATGCCATTACCTGGCTGCCAGGCATGCCTAAAAATAACCCTGTAAGTATGGCCACCAACAGCAGGGCAATCATTGGATTTACTTTTTTCAAAATTAAAATGAAAAGAAGTAAAATGGCTAGCAAAAGGATGATTAGCGACATGTATGTGGAATTTTAATACCTTTTATTTTTTCACAGTAATCGTCCTCCCGGTAACCAAATGAAATTCATAGATTTTGTAAAGCCCATCGTCGTTGGTTTCAATACTTTCAACTAACCCGGTTTTGCTAAAGGTATCGGTAACCATATCACCAATTTTTACATCCTGTAAGATATCGTTTGGTGTTTCGCTATTTAGTCTGATCATGCTATAAAAGTATTGTAAAATAGCAAGAATATTTTATCAATCATGTTTTGTCCAAACCAATTTAGCAGTTTTATAACCCAGGCCTTCTGCTTTTTTCAGGTAAGCCTGTTTAACGCTTTCAGGAATAGTTTTTGTTCTCGATAAAATCCAAAGGTAATCCAGGTTATTTCCCACAACCAAAGCATATTGGTAATCCTTATCGATTTCGATCACATTATAGCCAGCGTAAAAAGGACCGAAGAAGGAAACCTTTAATCTTGCTTCAGTATTTTCGTTTACAAATTTGGCTTTACCTATACTTTGCTTCCATTCTTTTTTAACAACATTATAACCTTTATTGTCAACTTTTATGGTGCCATCTTCGTTAAGCGAATAAGTTGCTGTTACATTATTTAGATCTTTTTCAAATTTGAAATCCATTCTGGCAATTTCAAACCAAGTACCCAAATATTTATCTTTTTGAAATGGTTTTACTGCAGTAGCGCCCTGTGGTATGGTAACACTGCAACTTGCATAACTAATAATGATGACGCCTAATGTGGCGAGTAAAATTGCGTTTCTAAGCTTATTGTTCATTTTTAAATCAATATGCTTAGAAAACGTATCTATTATAAAAAGGTTTCTTAATGATTAAAATTTAACAAAGATTTTATCATTAAGAAACGTTGTTGTTTATATCAATTTATCCTTCCGATCTTAAGATTTTTAACGGTGGCTGATTCAGAATACTTCGGGTACTTAATACGCCGGTAATTACAACTATAAATACAACTGATCCAAATAGACCCAGGGTTGCCCAAAATGGTGGAATGAAATTCGCATCGAAGCTAAATTTTGCTAATGCCCAACTTCCGCCGATGGCTAAAATCAATCCGGCACCAGCGGCAAATGCACCCAAAAAGAAATATTCAATCGCGTTTATGGCTAAAATTTGCTTTTTGCTTGCACCGATTGTTCTTAATAAAATACTCTCCTTTAATCTTTGATTTTTACTGGTTAATACTGCCGATACTAAAACAATCCATCCAGTTACCATACTAAAACCTGCCATAAATTGAATAACAAATCCGATTTTACTAAGAATCTCATCCAATAATTTCAAGATAAGATCTAAATCGATTACCGATACATTGGGAAAGTTTTTAACCACTTCACCCTGAAATTTAGCCGACAGTTCACTCGTTGGAACGCGGGTCATGAGTACATGAAACTGTGGTGCTTCTTCTAAAACTCCCGCAGGAAACACAACTCTAAAATTGGTTTGCATTCTGCTCCAATTTACTTCACGCAAGCTACCAACAACTGTTGAAATCATCATGCCTTGAACATTGAACAGAATTTTATCATCCAAACCAACATTAATCTGATCGGCATATCGCTGGTCAAGGGAAATGTAAATCGTTTCTTTTGGTTTCACCTTTCCAATCCATTTGCCTTTTACAATTTTTTCTGCTGCGGTTAAGCTATCTTGGTATGTTGCCCTGATTTCGTTTCGGTAAGCTCTTCTGTTATTGGTGTCAGCACTTGCTTTTTTACCATTTATTTCTTCAATGCGCATGGTAATTACGGGCACTTGATTCATTAACGGCAATTTAAAGGCTTTAGTTAAACTATCAATTCGTTCCTTCTGCGTTTTTTGGATATCGAACATCACCATGTTAGGCTGGTTGCTGCCCGATGAAAGCGTAACACGACTCATCAAAATTCCCTGAACAAAAAATAAGGTACAGATAAAAGTTGTTGATAAACCAATAGAAACAGTTAGCATTAATGTTTGATTGTTTGGCCGATACAAATTTGCAAAACCTTGCCTCCACAAATAACTGGATGATTTTGGAAGTAAGGTTTTAACCAAAAACATTAATAGTTTGGATAGAACAATCAGCAAAATAAAGGCTACACCGATGCTAATGGTAAAAGCTAATGTCTGGGTCCAGTTTTTCATTTGCAAATGGGTAAAACCCACCACAAATGCCGCCATTAGTAAATAAACCAACCAGGTTAATGGATCAGTCTTGCCACCAATTTTCTCAAAAGATAAACGAATAGCATTAAGCGGTGAAATTTTTCTCACGGATAGGAGCGAGGGTAATGCAAACAGTACAGAGATGATTAAGCCCAGCAATAAACCCTGGCCAACTGCCGACCATGAAACTTGCATGGTTATTTCCACAGGAAGAAAATCTTTTAAAACCAAAGGCAATAAAAATTGGATCCCAGTTCCTAAGATAACGCCAATGGTGGCCGCAATTAAGCCAATAAAAAATATTTGAATCAGATAAATTAAAAAAGCATGTCGCGATTTAAGCCCCAAACAACGTAATGTTGCAATTGCACTTAACTTTTCCTGGATATATACATGGATGGCACTGCCCACGCCTACGCAACCTAGTAACAAGGCAATGAAACCTGAAAGTGCCAGAAATCGATTTACATCTTTAAAAGATCTGCCGGTTTGTTCTTTTCTTGATTCTACGGTATCAGCATCAAAACCTTCTTTTTCTAGCTTAACCTCATTCTTTTTTACCCATTCATCAACTCCCGATGGATCATCATATCGGAAATAAAATTTATTGTTAATTCTACTTCCCGTTTTTATTAGATTGGTTTTTTCTAAATATTTTAACGGGAGATAAACAATTGGTGCTACACTTGCAGCAATTCCATTTTGCCCAGGAGCTTTAATTAATGAGCCTAATATTTTGAACTTTAAATCGCCAATTTGAACGGAGTCACCCACTTTGGTATTAAACTGTAGCATTAGGGTTTGGTCAACCAAAGCGGTTCTGCCTTCCTGAAAATGATTGGCTGCGCTTATCGGGTTGGTTTCTATTGATCCATAATAGGGATAATTTCCTTCAAGCGCTTTCATTTGAACCAACCTGCTGCCACCTCCATTTTCAAAATAGATCATTGAAGCAAAGGTTTTCTCCTGCGATCGTTCATTACCGAGGCTGTCAATCAATTTTTGCATCGCTTTGCTAACGCCTTTTCTGCTATCCAAAACCAAATCGGCTCCGGTAAGTTCTTTTGCTTGAGCATCAATATCGCGTTGTAAATTATCCTTAAAAGAATATACAGCCACCAAGGCAGCAATTCCTAAAACAATCGAAGAAATGAAAAGTAAGAGTCGTGAGCGGTTTTTGCGGCTATCTCGCCAAGCCATTTTGAAAAGCCATGAAAAACTGATGCTTTGCTGCGGGATATGATTAGGCATAAGTTGGGTTTTCATCTGAAATAATTACACCACCTTTAATTTTTATGGTTCTACTCGTTCGGGCTGCAAGTTCTAAATCGTGGGTTACAATAACTAAGGTTGTTCCGAAATCTTTGTTCAAATCAAATAGCAATTTGATAACTTTTTCGCTGGTTTCTGCATCAAGATTTCCTGTAGGTTCATCGGCAAAAAGAATAGCAGGTTTATTGGAAAAAGCCCGTGCCAATGATACACGCTGTTGCTCGCCACCAGATAATTGTATTGGATAATGGTGAGAACGATCGGCCAGGCCTACCTTTTCTAAAAGTTCCATGGCTTGGGTTTTAATATTTTTTGCACCTCTAAGCTCCATCGGTACCATTACATTTTCTAAAGCCGTAAGCGTAGGCAAAAGCTGGAAATTTTGAAAAATGAAACCCACATATTGATTTCGAACAGCAGCCCGCTCATCTTCATTTAGTTTTTCCAATGCAATGCCATTAAGCTCAACAGTACCGTTGCTTGCCCGGTCTAACCCTGCGCACAAACCTAATAAGGTAGTTTTTCCACTTCCGGATGGACCTGTAATGGCAACTGTTGAACCAGCCTCGATAGAGAAATTTATTTGATCCAAAACGGTTAGCTCTCGTCCGGCGTTTTGATAAATTTTACTTACATTTCGAATGTTTAATATATTTTCCAAATTTTTGAATTATAGTTTTGTATGTATGTTCTGCCAAACATAACATGGCATTGCCTGTTAAGATAGTGGTTTTTACTTAGAGAAAAAATTAGATATGATGTTACGAAAACGCTTTATTGGTTTATTTGTTTTGGCTATAATGTTGGCTGCCTGTGGAAACAATAAAAGTAATGGCACTGCAGAAGAAACTTTAGATTCGGCTGACCAAAAAAAATCTGCGAATACTGCAGATAAAAAAAACATTCTCTTTTTTGGAACCAGTTTAACCGCTGGGTATGGACTGGACCCAACTGAAGCATTTCCAGCACTTATTCAAAACAGAATCGATTCTTTAAACCTGCCTTATAATGTAATTAATGGAGGTTTAAGTGGCGAAACTTCTGCAGGTGGTAAAGGTAGGATTGATTGGTTGTTGAAACAGCCTATTGATATTTTTGTACTTGAATTAGGCGCCAACGATGGCTTGAGGGGATTGCCTGTAAAACAAACCATCAAAAATCTTCAGGATATTATCGATGCGGTGAAAGCGAAATACCCTAATGTTAAACTGGTTTTGGCTGGTATGCAAATGCCTCCAAGTATGGGTGCCCGATATACCAACGATTTTAAAAATATTTTTCCCGATTTAGCTAAAAAAAACAACATGGCTTTAATACCGTTCTTGCTCGATAAAGTGGGTGGTATTCCTAAACTTAATCAGGAAGATGGCATTCATCCAACTGCCGAGGGAGATAAAATTTTAGCTGAGAATGTCTGGGTAGTGTTAAAGCCACTTTTATAATGAAAACAAAATACTAAGATTTCCTAGTTTGCATTAATTTCTCTATCATCTTTGCACTCACCTTCCTGAGCTGTAAAAATTATTTTTTCTGAACTTGCTATAGTATGTTTTGATAAACTGAAATCTCAACATCCTTAACATTTAAGATTTTTTTTCCTTAGCTAATGGTTAACCTTATTGTTACTTGTAATTAGTATAAATAAATATACGTAACATTCTTTATTTAGAATGATTCTTGTTAACTTAGCCGAAATTCTTTTAGCTTCTACTATTGGACTATTGAATCATTAATCAAACTCTTAAGCTTAGAAATGAAAAAAATCCTAATTGCTGTTCTTGCAATAGCATCGTTTACTACACAGGCTCAAAAAAACACTTTTTTTGATCAGTCGTTCTGGAAAGGAAATACCGATTTAGCAACAATCAAGGCAGAAATTGCGAAAGGAAACAGTCCATCGCAATTAAATCAAATGTCGTTCGATGCTACAGTATTGGCTATTAATAATAATGCTCCCGCAGAAACCATCTTATTTCTGTTGGCACAGCCAGGTAATGATGTAAATAAAATCACTCACGATAGTAGAACTTATCTTTTCTGGTCAGCATCAAGAGGAAACATTCCTGTAATGGAGTACTTATTAAAAAACGGAGCGAAAGTTAATATTCAAGATAGTCATGGTGCAACTCCATTAACTTTTGCGGCTGGTGGTGGTCAAGCTGATACTAAAGTTTATGATCTTCTAATTGCAAATGGTGCTGATATTAAAACCAATTTGAATCACGATGGTGCAAATGCATTGTTAATTGGTATTGCTAACGATAAAAATTTCGCTTTAACCGATTATTTCGTTTCAAAAGGTTTGAGTTTAAACAGTATTGACGCTGCTGGAAATACTGCATTTAACTACGTTGCAAGAAGTGGAAATATCGAATTGATGAATAAATTGATTGCCAAAGGCGTTAAATATAATGATAACGCATTTATTATGGCTGCGCAAGGTGGTAGAGGAAGTTCAAATGGCTTAGCTGTTTTTCAATATTTAGAAGGACTAAAACTAAAACCTACAGTAATTGGAAGCAACGGAGAAAATGCGCTTTCGTATGTTGCCCGTAAACCAAAACAAGAGGAGGTGATTAATTATTTCCTTAAGAAAGGTGTAGATGTAAATGCTGCAGATAAAGAAGGTAATACTGCTTTTATGGCGGCTGCAGGTGGAAATAGAGATATTGCTACCTTAGAGTTACTGGCTAAAAATGTTAAAAATATTAATCAGGTTAACGCGAAAGGCGTATCTGCACTGGCAATGGCTGTTCGTGGCAATTCGGCTGAGGCGGTTAATTTTTTATTGAGTAAAGGTGCTGATATTAACAGTGCAGATAAAGATGGAAATAATTTGGCCTACTATCTTTTCCAGTCTTACGGACCTCGAGGCATGGAAGATTTTAATGCCAAATTAAAAGTGTTAAATGATAAAGGCTTTAATCTTGCTGCGGTTCAGCCAAATGGCAATACATTGTATCATTTAGCGGTTGCCAAGAATGATTTAGCATTGGCCAAATTAGTTTCCGACTATAAAGTGGATGTAAACCTGAAAAATAAAGAAGGTTATACTGCTTTACACAAAGCGGCCATGACTGCCAAAGACACCGAACTTTTAAAATATTTAATTTCGGTAGGTGCTAAAAAAGATGTGGCTACTGAATTTAAAGAAACACCTTACGATTTAGCAACAGAGAACGAATTTTTAACAAAAAACAAAGTATCAATCGACTTTTTGAAATAATAATAATGAACAATATTTATAAACTGTGCCTGGCTTTTGCGCTAATTCTTTCCGTACCTACACTATCTTCAGCACAAAAAATAACGAAGTACAAGTGTATGGTGCAAATGACCAATTACACAGGCGAAGGTGCTTATATTGCCGTATCGTTAATTGATGCAAAAGGTGCTTACGAAAAAACACTTTATGTAATGGGTTCTGATAAAAAATGGTATCCTGATCTTAAAGAGTGGCATAAAGCTTATAAAAGTAAACCCACAAATATTAGTGCCATTACAGGTGCATCGGTAACCGGTGGTGATAGAAGTGTAACTGTTTTCGATATTGAAACTGTTAAAATTAACAAAGGTTATAAGTTGCGTTTTGAAACCGCTGTAGAAGACAACAAATATTATGTTAAAGATGCTGAAATTCCTTTAACCACTGAAGGTTTGGCGGCCAAAACTGATGGAACGGGTTACATTAGATATGTACGCCTAAGTCCAAACTAAAAAGCTTATTAAATGACAATTTCTGTATGGAGATACAGCCATCTTGTACTGGCTGTATCTTCTTTTCTTTTTATAACCCTCGCATCTGTTACTGGAATTATACTTTCCTTTAAGCCGGTAACCGAAAAAATACAGCCTTACAAATCAAAAGACTTTGATCAGCTAAATGTAGCACAGCTGATTCCGACACTGCAAAAATCATATACCGATATTGCTGATGTAAGTATTGATGCCAATCAATTTGTAGTAGTGAATGGAACAGATTTGAATGATCAATCTGGAAATTTTTATGTTGATCCTGAAACTGGACAATCTCTAGGTAAGGTTACTAAAGAAAATGAATTTTTTAGGTGGACTACCACTTTACACCGTTCATTATTCCTGCATGAACTGGGCAGGTTTTTCGTCGGATTAACCGCTTTTCTCTTATTTCTTATTGCAACATCAGGAACCGTTCTGATCATTCAGCGACAAAGAAGTTTTAAAAAGTTTTTTGGAAAAATTGTGAGAGATGGCTTTGCACAATATTACCATGTGGTTTTGGGTAGATTGTTGCTCATTCCAATCATCATCATTTCATTAACTGGAACATATCTTTCACTCCAAAGATTTGGAATTATCAAAGAACAGAAAATTACGCATAAAGTAGATTTCGACGCTTTAAAAGTTTCTCCTAAAAAGAAAATATCCACTTTTGAAGTATTTAAGGATATTCCGCTAACGGATCTTCAATCAATAGAATTTCCATTTTCTGAAGATGTTGAAGATTATTTTACACTCAAACTTAACAATAGGGAAATTACCGTAAACCAGATTACTGGAGATGTAATTACGGAGCAAGCTTATTCAAAGGCAACATTGTTTAACAACCTCAGTATGGATTTGCATACTGGTAGAGGAAGTGCCATTTGGGCAATTGTTTTGGCAATTGCTTCTGCTAATATTTTATTTTTTATTTATTCGGGGTTTGTAATCTGGTGGAAACGCAGGGCAAATCGCATCAAAAACAAATATAAATCTGATCAGTCAGAGTTTATTTTATTAGTTGGTTCTGAAAACGGAACAACCTTTCGTTTTGCTAACGCCATACATGCACAATTGCTAAAAAATGGCAAAAGTGCTTTCATGGCCGAGCTTAACGATTATAAAAACTTTCCGCAAGCCAAACAAATCTTAATATTTGCAGCAACTTATGGTCAGGGCGATGCACCAACAAATGCATCAAAATTTAAGTCGCTGCTGCGAAAATATAAGCAATCAACAAATGCCGATTTTTCGGTAATTGCTTTCGGCTCACATGCCTATCCCGATTTTTGTAAGTTTGGCTACGAAATCAATAATGCCTTATCAAAAGAGAGTTGGGCAAAACCATTACTCGAAATTCATACTGTAAACGATCGCTCACCAGAAGAATTTATAAGATGGGCAACCCTATGGGCCCAAAATTCTAATCTTGAACTTAGTTCTCTTGATAAACTATTGGCTCCAAAGCCTGTTAAAACACAAATGTTTGAAGTGATGGAAAAAACGGTTTCGAGCCATGCAGAAACTTCATTTATCATTCGATTAAAACCCAAGAAAAGAAATAGGTTTACTTCGGGCGATCTACTGGCGATCTATCCTGCCAACGATCACAGAGAGCGATTATATTCCATTGGTAAAATAGGTAATGATGTGCAGTTGAGTGTGAAGCTGCATCAAGGTGGTTTAGGTTCTGGATTTTTACATGAGCTTGAGGTTGGAAAAACATTAAAAGCTGCAATAGTTCGCAATTCACATTTTCATTTTCCTGTTAAAGCAAAAACTGTAATCATGGTATCAAATGGAACAGGCATTGCACCGTTTTTAGGGATGATAGATCAGCAAGGCCGTGTTCAGGATATTCACCTTTACTGTGGATTTAGAAACAAAGATTCATTTACACTTTACGAAAATGCCATTAATAAAGAAGCTAATCTTTTAACTTCATTACATGTGGCATATTCAAGAGAAGGAGAGAAACAATACGTGAAGGATTTGTTGGCTTTAGATCAATCTTTTGTGTGTGAAACACTTAAAAATAATGGCGTAATTATGCTTTGTGGCTCTTTGAGTATGCAGAAAGATGTAATTGAATTATTGGATAAATTATGCCTAAATGATCAACAAAAAAGTATCAGCTATTATCAATCTCGAGGACAGATTTTAATGGATTGCTATTAATCATCCATTTTAAGTTATAAATTATGCGGAGATTAGTCTTGCTATTCTCCGCATTTTTGCGTAGAATAGCTTGATTTTGCGGAGAATATGTACTATATTTCCTCTATAAATAATATGCAATAAGAATTACCTACCCACACTTAGCGGGCAATCATAAATAAGAATTTCCTCTGCGAGCTCTATGTCTCAAACGCAATTTCTTGCCTGGAACACACTTTTA
>NZ_CAKLBU010000006.1 GCF_920984735.1 Pedobacter sp. Leaf250
CTCCTTCGTCTATCCTTTTGTTTTATCCAGGCTCGCTCTGCGGCCTTAAGTACTGTTCAGACTCCTGAGAATAAAATCGTGTGGGCTAAACCTTTTTTACGGTATAACTCAAAGTTTACCTAGCCTCGAATGGCCTCACACGAACAGTCAATATATTTTGCATAACAACAATATAATGACCTTTTTAAAATTCTCAGTAAAAATAAAAGGCCTCAAATAAATTGAGACCTTTAAAAATTTAAAATAATTACTTTGACATCAGTTCAAACAAATGATTTTGAAAAACCATTAAACTGAAATTAGTAAGAATATATTCATTTTGTAATAAATTCCATATTCTAAACTTATTCCTGTACAGGTCATCATTAATAGTCGTCGTTAAACGCAAAAATAGGTTTTCTACTCATCCATTTACCACCCGTAAAATCAGGAAATTCTACAGTTTCATTTCCCAACTCGATAGACTGTTCGCTTAATGGCGTAATGGCACTCCACGAGGCAGCATCGTAAACATCTAATGGAGTTGTTTGATTTCTCTTTGCCGATTCTATAAATGCATGAATTACAAAGAAATCCATACCACCATGCCCAGCTCCTTGTGCATCATTTCCATATTTCTTCCATAATGGATGATCGTATTTTTCTAGCCATTCTTTTGCAGTATCCCATGCGTGTGGTTTGCTTACACCTTCTACATAAATGCTTTTATTTACATCCATCCATAAACCTTTTGTGCCTTGAAAACGAAAACCTAAAGAATATGGTCGTGGCAAATTGGTATCATGCTGCAAAATAATGGTTTCTCCATTTGCACAATCGATTGTGGTGGTTACGATATCTCCTAATCTGAAATTCACTTTCGCATTTGGATGCCCTGCACCGCCTTTCTCTACAATATAATTGTGTAAGCCACGCGATTTAGTGGCAAATGAATTTAACTTTAAAAACCTATTTCCACGATTTATGTCAATACATTGCGCTATCGGCCCAACGCCATGTGTTGGATACAAATCGCCATTGCGATGAACAGAATGGTTTGTTCTCCATTTGGCTTCAGAAAATCCTTTTTCACCAAACTCTACTCCATGTCCGTAAGGATTAACACCATCGTTAAATTTAACCTCTCTTAAATCGTGTTGATAACCACCTTGAAAATGAATCATCTCACCAAATACACCCTGACGAACCATATTTAGTGCGGCAAGAACATCTCTTCGGTAACAAACATTTTCCAACATCATTACATTTGCATTTCCTTTTTCTGCAGCATGAACCACATCCCAATGATCTTGCAGGTTAATCCCCAACGAAACCTCGGTGCCAACATATTTAATTCCGGCATCAATAGCGCCAATAATCATAGGTTTATGTAGCTCCCATGGTGTAGAAATAATTACTGCTTTAATTCCCTTTGTTTCAAGCATCTTTTTCCAAACGTTTTCATTGCCAGTGAAAATTTTTGGCATTGGCTTTCCACTTTTTGCAATTATCGCTTTACTCATCGTCAACATTCTGTCGTCTATATCGCAAATTGCTACCAAATCAACATCATTCCTTTTTAACAGTAAATCCAAATGATTTTGACCACGCAACCCCACACCGATCATTACCACTTTAATTTTATCTTCACTAGACGATGCAAAAATCGATTGGTCTGGAACTGCAGCAAATGCGGCCGTAGTTAATCCTGCATTTCTAACAAACTGTCTTCTATTCATAAAGCTTATACATTTTGAGTTATTACCATTTTAAAAGATATTCGAATGTATTGATATTTAAATGTTCATTAAAAGAAATGTGTTAAAAAAACAACGCAAACGTTTGATTAATTTCGTATTATTACATCACGAAGAAGTAGTTTACCAGGCAAAATGCAATCCAAACCAACCACTATAAAAGAAATAGCAAGGCTTTTGAATATTTCTCCTTCTAGCGTTTCTAGAGGCTTACACGATCATCCTAGTATTGGAGCTGTAACCAGAGAAAAAATAAAGCAGTTGGCTAAATCACTTAATTATGAGCCAAATAATGCAGCTATACTATTTCAAAAAGGCAAAACGTATACCATTGGCGTAATCTTACCCGAATTATCGGAACACTTTTTTTCGACAGCTATATCTGCAATTGAAGACGAGGCCCTGAAGAAAAATTATACGGTAATTTTTGCTCAATCTCATGATGATTATGATCAGGAAGTAAAACTGGTAGACAAGATGAAAAACCAACGGGTGGATGGCTTACTTGTTTCCATAAGTAAAGACACTTCTAAATTTGATCATTTTGAAAAGTTAAATTCCTTTAATATTCCAGTTGTATTTTTTGATCGCATTCCTCCATTTAAAAACGTTCATTATGTTGCCTGTAGTTTGGAAAGTGCAACGGTGAAAGCGATAAATTATCTACTAAAAAAAGGTCACCGAAGCATTGGAATGATTAACGGACCGGCCACATTATTTGCTAGTGAAGAAAGAAAAGATGGTTATATGCAAGCCATTACCTTTAATAGACTAAAATTCGACCCTTCGTTAATTGTAAATTGTGATCTAACAGAGAAAGGCACCATAGAAGCAGCAAACCAGTTTTTGAATCACAAACGGAAACCTACAGCAATTGTAACCTTTAACGATTATGTTGCCCTATTCTTAATAAAACATTTTAAGCAACTTAATGTGATTAATGATTTTGATGTAGTTAGTTATGCAAATCTACCCATCATCAGTTATTTGGATCACTCACCGGTTGCGTCAGTAGAGCAATATCCTTACCTGCAAGGGCAAAAAGCTGCAAATATTCTTTTAGATTTAATTAGCAGCCCCAATTTGCAAAATCAGGCTTTTTACAATACCATAGTAGAATCAGATTTGGTTGTGAATGATGAGAAATATTAACCACACAAACGTTTGCGTGGAGTTTTAACTTTTGTTTAAACTGCCGGGCAAAACCTTGTAAAGTTTTTTAAAGGCATAAATGAAATGTTGAGGGTTCTTGTACCCTACTAAATATGAAACTTCGTTAACGCTTTTCTTCTCTTGAGATAAATAATGGTATGCCTGCTCCATTCGAATTTTATACAAATAGCCAAAAACAGTATAACCTGTAATTTCTTTAAATCCTTTTTTAAGCTTGTAATCGTTAATGCCCACCTTTCGAGATAATTCGACTAGAGATTTTGGTTTCTGAATATCTGCCTCCACCATCTGTTTGGCCAATAAAATCTTTTCAACATCATCTCGTTTAATCAGGAAATTTGCAGGTTTATTACGTTGATCTATGTAATGTATAATCAGTTCGAATATTTTAGATTCAATAAACAATCTGTTTGCTCTACCAACATATTTTGAATTAATAATCGATTGTAATAAAAGTTCCATTTCTGGCTCAACAATGTTTTCTTTGGGAAATGATTCTTGTATGAATTTTGTATCTGCAATTCTTTGATAATACGATGGCGTAAGTTGAATATGTAAGTATTTTAATTTACCATCAACACTAACAATTGTATTGCTTAATTGTCCTTGAGCAATGTGTTGTTGTTTTGAAGTTAACTTATAAAAATCCTCTGCTGCTTTGTTACTATGAAAATTGAGCTCACCTTCCATACAGTAAAGAAATCCAATATTATCGTAAGTTGAAGTATATTTAAAATCTCTAGCTATATCTGTCATAATTTCTGTAATGGTGATATGAATTCCCTCGAACCATTTTTCACTAATCTGCAACTGGTAATCAACTCCAATTATTTCGCGATTATTCTCATCAATATCTTTTGGTACTTCGAAATTATAGGGATAGGAATTTGTATAAATAATTTCTCCGCTAGCATAGTCTGATATTGTTATTCCCATTTCTTTTTAATCCGTTTTACGGCATTTATTATCCGTATGGCGTTATCTGATGTTTCTGATTATGCACAAATTTGCACAATTATTTATAATTAGTCTAAATAAATGAAAATATATTTATCGTTTGTGTTATTGCTATGCGGATTTGTAGTTGTGGCTCAAGAAATTAAAAGAGATACCACCAAGACTACCGATTTAAAAGATGTTGTAGTAACGGGACAGTTTATCCCTCAATCATTAAAAAACTCTGTTTATAACGTTAGAACCATTAGTGCAGAAAAAATCAGACTTCGCGGAGCAGTAAACCTTCAGCAAGTTTTAAATACCGAATTAGGTTTTAGATTTAGTAATGATTTAACATTAGGAACTACTGATGTAACCATTATGGGCATGACAGGTAGAAATGTGAAAGTTTTACTTGATGGTGTACCGATGATAGACCGATCGGATACAAGGGAAAGTTTAAACCAAATCGATATTAATACCATTGAACGGATTGAAATTGTAGAAGGACCAATGTCGGTAATTTATGGTGCTGATGCCTTGGCTGGAGTAATTAACATTATTACAAAAAAAGCGGGAAAATCACTTCTAAATATTACTGCAAGAATACAAGAAGAAACTGTTGGAAAAGAATATAAAGCATTTTCTGATAAAGGGAACCATGTTCAAAATGTTGGCATAAGCTGGCAAAATAATGGGTGGAGTGCTTTAGTTGGACTTACGCATAACGATTTTGCAGGGTGGAATATTAAACCGAGTACAACTTCAAGAGATATTGTTGATCAGGATTTAGCAAGTGGCAATCGATGGAAACCTAAAGAACAATGGCTTGCCAATACTAAAATTGGTTATAGAAATAATAACTTCAATATCTGGTATCGGCTGGATGGTTTACAGGAGGAAATTATCAGTCGTGGTGGAATGAACCCTCTGAATTATATTGCAGAATGGCAAACTTACAAAACCAAGCGATATACCAATCAACTACAATCTGAATGGAGATTAAATCCATCGCTTCAAATTACTGCAATAGCTGGATATTCTGATTTACAACGGTTAACAAAAACCATTAACCACAATTTTAGTACAGGCGCTGATGCTTTAAGTACTGAACAAGGTAAACAAGATACTGCTAAATTTAATTCAACCATTTTCAGAACCACGGCACAATACGTATTGAATCCAAAGATTTCATTTCAACCCGGTTTTGAATTTAATAGGGATGCAGCGAGTGGGCAACGGATTAATGGTTCGCCGGTAATTAATGATTACGCATTTTTTTTCAGCTCAGAAATCAAACCAACTGAAGGGATAAACATCAGGCCTGGTTTGAGATTTATTAAAAATTCCATATACCCTGCTCCTCCCATCATTCCATCATTAAATACCAAGTTTACTTTAAGTGAAAACTTCGATTTAAGATTGGCCTATGCCAAAGGATTTAGATCTCCAGCATTAAGGGAATTATATTATGATTTTGTTGATGCCAGTCATAACATCATCGGCAATCCGAATTTAAAGGCAGAAGAATCAAATAGTTTTAATGGTTCAATAACCTGGGCTGGATTAAAAAGAGATGAATTACAATTTCGTTCTACTTTGGCGGGTTTTTATAATCTTTTTAAAAACCGAATAACATTTGCGCAATCGGCACAAGATGCAACGATAACAACCCTATTTAATGTTACAAAATTCAAAACAACCGGCTTTACTTTAGACAATACCATTATCTATAAAAACCTAAATGCCACTATCGGAGCATCATATATTGGTAGATATAATGATCAACTTGAAAACAATCCAAATTTAGCGATTCCAGAATTTGCCTGGTCGCCAGAGGTTACAGCTACTTTACTTTACAATTTTCCCCAGATAAAAGGAAATATAAGTTTGTTCTATAAATATTCCGGAGCTGTACCAAGTTATCAAAGTACAGCTAATAGTGCTACAGAATATCAATTGGTTGAGATCGGTGGCTTTAGCCTGGCAGATTTAATGTTGAATAAAAACTTCTATAAATACATTACCCTCAACGCTGGAGTAAAAAACATATTTAACGTAACCCAACTAAGCAATACTTCAACTGCATCTGGTGGTGCTCACAGTACAGGTGGCGGTGCTGTACCATACAGTTATGGTCGCTCTTACGTGCTCGGATTAACTTTTAACTGGAATAAATAATTTTTAAACACAATAATTAAAAACATGAATAAACTTAACTCAATGATTGCAATCGCTGCTTTAACGATCTCGTTTACAGCCTGTAAGAAAACGTCTGAAGAACCCATAATTGTCGTACCACCATCAGATGGTGCCACGCTTACACTAAGTGGCAAAACCGCAGAATCAAATTATGCTAATATTGTTTATGCAGATTTAAGCACAGATAAATCAGCCGTTGCAGATAGAAAAAGTTTTAATTTTGGTTTAACATCAGATAGCCGTTTTAGGGTTGTATTAAATGCAGCTTATCAAACTACTGCTGTAGTAACCACTAAAACTGACATTGCCACCGTTACAGTATCAGATCCTGGTACAACTGTAAATCTAAATCATGACATTACTGATCCTGCAACAGTTTCACTTGTAGATAATTGGGATGGTGATATTACTAAAACAGCCATTCCTGAAATTAGCGCAACTGATGCTGAAAATAAAGTTTTCCTAATCAGTTTTGAAGGTAGTAAAGACAAGGATAAATGGTTTAAGATAAAAATTAGCCGAAATGGCGCTGGCTATAAAATTCAATACGCAAGATTAGGTGAAACTGCAATCAAAACTTTAGATGTTGCTAAAAATGCTGATTTTAATCTTGTCTTCGTTTCATTGGAAAATAATAAAACAGTAACCGCGGAACCTAAAAAATCAGAATGGGATTTAGCGTGGAGCTATGGAACATATAACTCTGGCCTAGGATCGCCTTATTGGTTCCAGGATTATATTGCTATAAACAATTTAGCGGGTGTATCTGCGGCTGAAATTTTAACGACCAGTACGTTGACTTATACAACATTTGCTGAAAGTAATTTAGCTGCATTAACATTTCTTACATCAAAAGATGCTATAGGAAGCAAATGGAGATCAACCACAGGAACAGGTATTAAAACGGATCGTTTTTATGTTGTAAAAGACAGCGCTGGTAATATTTATAAATTAAGATTTGTTAGTATGGGTGTAGGAAGCGATGGTGGCGAGCGTGGTAAACCCGTATTTGAGTATAAACTACTTAAAAAGGGATAGATGGCATAAATCACCTTAAAAAAATATGTTTTGTTAGTTGGATAGATGCTCCCCGCGATGGGGAGCTTTATCTTTTTGTAGGCCTTTTTGATTTAATTGGTTACACGTTAAAATTAGTTAACTGTCTAAATTGGTTGCCAGTTTTACTGATATATCCATAAATTACTAACACAAAATTACATAACTCCTAACCCAAAGAACCTAAAAACACCATTAAACGCAAAAAGGGTTTCGGCATACCGAAACCCTTTTTGTTCTTACTCGCGAAATATTATTTTCCAGAGTTTTTCTTGTCAGTTACTTCTGCACGGATTTCTTGTGCTAAAACTTTAAGATCTTGCATTGCTTTACGCACACGAGTACCAGCAGCTGCATTGCCAGCATTATAAAATTTTTCTACATCTGCTTCAATCGCAGCAACAGCAGCTTTAACTTTTGAGAATTTTTCCATCGCTAATTGATGTTTTTAAGGTTTAAAAAATTTATTTTTTCAATAATACATATTTACTGTGAATTAACAAGATAAAGCAAATATTAATTTGAAAGAAGTTTTGCACATTCTAACAATAAGAAAAATGCCTTTGCAGTAGTATAGATGTATTTTTCGAAATTTATGTTGCAAATTTGAAGTGCCTAGTTAATCTGTTTGGATAATTTTATCAAGTTATTAAAGGTTTCATTTGCGCTTCTTATACAACGTTCATAATCAGCCTCCGGAACACTTTCATTCAATATCGACACAAACGTTTTCCATTTTGATCCAAGTTCTTCACCGTATACGCCGTAATAGTTTAATCCACCTTCGTGATTGGTAAAATTTGAATTGGCCAAAATATGCCTCTTTATCACGTTTCCACCCAATGTAGCGCCTTCTAATACATAAAGTGCTCCCAATACTTCTGTATTATTCCGTTCAGGAACATACATTTCAAAATTAACATCTGGTAATGTTAAATTGTCAATCTGCCAATATTCCAAATCTTTTTCAAGAGCAGATAATTTCAGCCTGTTCTTCATATCTAGCTTTTCGGCTAGGTCTGTGTCGAGCATATTGGCTAACTTGTTTTCTAATCTTTGATGAATGATATAATTGATTGTTAAAAGTTTTTTATAATTTTCAATGCTTAAAGAATTGTTCATAATTTCATTCACAAACATTAATGATTCTAGTGCTGCATGATGCTCAGCGGTTTCAGTTCTCAATAAATTGGCAATCATAATTGGGAAATTATCTAAAATTAAAAGGTGTAAAAAAGAAAAGATTCGAATGGAAAATTCGAATCTTTATAAAAATATATCAATAATTAATTTAATCGTAAATGCTGGTTAAACCAAAAATCGTGTACCGAGTGTACGCATTTTATAAGGTTATCATAGCCATCAGGTTTAGTTAAATAGGCATTTGCACCAAATTCAATAGATGCCTTAACATCATCCGGATTATCTGATGTAGAGAATAAAATTACTGGCACCGATTTTAAGTAAGGAATATCTCTAATAAACTTTAATAAATCTAAACCAGATAATCCTGGCAAGTTTAAATCCAATAATATTAATTTAGGCTTCGTTTTAGTATCAGCAAAAGCTTGTAATTTTGCTAATGCTTCTTTACCATCTTCTACAATACTTAAATTTAAAGTCTCTTTAACTTCTTGTACGGCATTTTGCATAAAAAATGCATAATCCATATCGTCTTCCACATAAAATATATCTGGCGTCATCTTTTATCTATTTTTAAAAGCCACGTAAAATGTTGAACCTGAATTTAGTTTGCTTTCAAACCAAACCCTTCCATTATGCCTTTCAACTATTCTTTTTACTATGGCTAAACCTACACCTGTTCCCTCAATCTCCTTCACATTGTCCATGCGCTTAAAAAGCTCAAAAACCCTGTCGTAATAACGGTTATCAATTCCCATACCATTATCCTTTACAGAATAAATGGTTTCTCCACCATCCATATTAGCCGAAACCGAAATTTTAGGCTTTTCTACCATTGATGAGTATTTTACAGCATTACTAATTAAATTTGTAAATACTTGAGCAATCATCGTTTTATCACCTTTCAGATCAATTGATTGCCCTAAAATGAGTTCGGCATTGTCTGCTTTAAAAGCCGCCCACACTTCCGTACTGATCTCTTTTATTAAAGATTGCATATTAACCGTTTCGTAAACAATTTCTGAACGGCCTACTCTAGCTAAATTTAATATCTCCTTTATCAAAAAATTCATTTTATTGGCGCCACTCACAATTCTGTCCAGCATTTTCTTTCCATTATCATCAAGCGTTTTGTTCTTTAACATCAGCTCTGCATATGTTTTAATAGAAGTTAGCGGTGTTCTTAAATCATGTGATATGGTATAACTGAATGTATCAAGCTCCTCATAGGCAGATTGTAGTTTTTCATTCAACAATCTTATCTCATTGGCTTTCTTATTAATATGGGCAACAATAATTTCGCGAATGCGTAGCACAGAGGTAATTTCTTCCGGCAACCACTTCTCTGAGGTGTTATTAACCACTTGCGACCAGGTTTCGAAAGATTTTCTTGGTGAAAGATTGGCTAATCCATCAGCCGAAGGCGTTACAGGCTTATCAGGATTTCCTGCCCAGTTCACTGTTGACAGTTGTTCTGGCTTAAACCATATCATCACCTCATCAGGATCTTTACTGATAGAACAGGCCAATATTCCGGAAGCTATATCTTTATAATTTTTAGCCGGATGAAAAATTTCTGAAAGTCGGTGCGTATAATAGATAGATTCATCACTATTATCTTTGATCCAATCTGCCAATTCCCAAATAGATTCGTCATCAGGAACTTGACCGATGGTTTTAAGCTCATTTTCAAAAATAATGGCCACACCTGTTCCATTTGTAACGTTTAATAAATTTTTGTCGTGATTGGTTAAGGCGTCGACTAAATATTTATCACGATTTAAGTGTTCGGAAAGTACAATTGCTGTGCTGTTAAAAAGTTCTACAGCTTCCGAATCTTCTTCTGCCTGTCTGTATTCCAATGCAGAAGATAATATTTCACCAATTAATTTAGATCCCTCTCTGGCCTTATAATCGATAAATTTTGGACTGTAATTATGACAAGCAATTAAACCCCATAATTCTCCATTTGCAATAAGTGAAATACTAAAGCTGGAATATACGCCCATATTCTTTAAATATTGAATATGAATTGGCGAAACTGCTCTTAATCCGCCATTGGTAAGATCAAGCGGTGTGTTTTCTTTAAAAGTAATTATTGGGGAATCATTGGTATTAACATTAGCAATTAAACGCGTTAGATTAAGTTTATATAGTTCCCTTGCTTGTTTTGGTATATCAGAAGCCGGATAATGCAAGCCAAAAAATGGTTCAAGATGCTCTTCTTTTTCTTCGGCAACAACTTCTCCGTGCCCATCATCCAAAAACTTATAAATCATGATTCGATCATAATTGATTAGTTTTTTAACTTCTACAGCAGCCCCACTCAAAAGAGCTGATACAGATTTTCCCTGTAGCATGGCAGATGCCGATCTACCTACTAAACTCTGAATATCATATTGTAAACTTACCGGTTCAAACTCTAAAAGCCAATCATTAACTGATTCATTTATAATAAGATAAAAAGGATTTTTATTTACTTCTACTGGATATGGACTGATGGCATCAAAGCTTTTTCTGATTACGCCTAGCTTTAATAAATCATCAATATTAAAATCAGGTTGATTAAAATAACCCGATAAAGCTGAGATTGGCCTATCTAATAAATCTTTAGCAGGCGTAAAGAGGTAATCTCCTGTATTCTCGCTAACATAAGAAATGGTAAGATCAGTTTTATTAATAGCGATTAAAAAACCATGCGACTGCACTTTGCCCGGAATATGGATTGGCTCTTTGTCACAATTGGTTAAATCAACAGAAAGTTTATTCATAAAATTTATTAGTACATACAAAAGTATCAGAATTTTTGAATTGACAAATATTACATTTCTTTTAGAATGACTCTAATTAGCTATATTCAGTTTTGAGATATATTTTTTATTTTATCTTTGTTCCAAATTTAAAACAATCATCAAACTTTGTCAAAAAAGAACATTTTGGTTATAGAAGATAACCATGCGATTTTAGATGTTATTACTCTTATTTTAGAAAGCGAAGCTTTTAATGTTGCCGGCCTTAACAAAGGTGCAGATTTCATTAATCATGTAACGGAATTTAACCCTGATGTGATTATTATGGATATTATGTTGCCAGATGTTGATGGAAGAGTTCTATTAAAAGAATTGAAAGAAAAATCTTCCACTAGCCACATTCCTGTTTTAATGATTTCGGCACGATATAATTCTACAAATTATACGCTCGATGGAGTTTCTGCCGACGATTTTATGGCTAAACCTTTTAATATTGATGAGTTGATGGACAAAATTTATGCGCTATTAAAAAAGACAAATTAATCTGGCATACCTGGTAATTTAACACCACCATTTTTTAGATTTTCCATTAACTGTTGCTGAAACGATAATTTAGTATCCATAAAGCCATGTGCCTTTACCCAAATATTCATAGCAACTTTATAACCACTATCTTCTAGCGTTGATACCCCGATTCTCCTTTCGGGAGTTTTTAGGCATCTTTTAAAATCATCAACAGTTTTATTAAATATCTGAACTATTTGTTCGAAATCTATCCCATAACTAAATTTAATTTCGATATCCAAACGCCTTACACCTTCTTTGCTAATGTTAATAATTACCTCGTTAGATAATTTACTGTTAGGAATAACTACAGAACGGTTATCAAAAGTTCTTACAATTGTATAAAAAATTTGTATTGATTTTACGGTTCCCTCCTGGCCTTGGGCAATGATATTATCGCCTACTACAAAAGGTTTAAGCAAAAGGATGAGCACACCACTCGCAAAATTTTGAAGGGTTCCTGATAATGCTAAACCAGCAGCTACGCCAATACCTCCAACAAGCACTGTTAAAAAAGTAAGCTGAATGCCGATAATTTGCATCACGCTTAATACCAACACAATCCTTAAAGCAATAATAATTAGACTGGTTAAGAATGGAGTTAACGATGGATTTACTGCCCGTTTTGTCATAGCAGAATTTGACCACCTGCTAAAAAGTTTGATGAGCCATAGACCAATAAATAACAAGGAAACACCTAAAATAAAAGCAGGACCTCTATCTATTAACCAATCGTAAATTTTGTCGTAAAACCGAGTTACTGTTTCAGTATCTAGCATTATTAATGTCAAACCTCTTTTATCCTTTCTTGTCTTTTTTTGGTCCGTTTTTACTTACATCAACTTTTTTTGCATCTTTTGCAGATGTCACTTTTTCTTCAGAACCTTTAGCTTTAACGGTTTTCGGAGCAGTAGCTTTGTTATCTTCTGCCGATGTTTTTGAATTTTTCATATCTATGAGTTTTGATTAGTCTTCTAATATTAGCCATGCTTTGGCTTCTTCAATTTCATCAGGTTTAAATCCTTTTGATGAACCAGGCGTTGCAATGGTAAAAACATCACTAAACCATTCCACACCTTTTTCATGACTTACAACAGCAATTTTTTTCCACTTTGTGAAATTTTGTAATCCTGCTTTTGCATCTTGAATCCAGGCTCCGGCGGTGAAGTTTTTTACATCGGTTTCCAATACTAAAAGGTATCTTATTTCATCAAACCGATCGGCTGTACGTTTTAATCCAGGTAGTAAAACATCCTTTATATCATCTCCGGTAACTTCGCCTGTAGCTCTTACACCAAATATTTGATCTGGCAATCCTGTAATTTCCGTTAGCATATCAATGTAGTTTTTGATAGAACAAGCTAATAGACATAGATGTTTGATAATAAATTAGATTCTAAAAAGTTGTGAGTGAAAAAAAACACTTATCTATTTGATAGCGTTATAGAAATAGCGTTTATAAAAAGAAAAAATTAACCCTATGAAAAACAAATTATTAAAATTCTCGTCTGCGGTATGCGCAGTTGCGATAACATTGTCAGCCTGTACTGGCGGCGACAAATCAACAAATTTAACGGATTCTACCACCGCTGATTCGTCTACAGCGGTAGCATTAAAACCAGCTGGCCCTGCTCCAGACTGGGGACAAACCATTAAACCTGAAATGCAAACTGTTATAGAAAAGCTGGCAAGTTATGGCGATAAGCCAATAGAAACCTTGGATCCAGTTGCTGCTAGAAAAAACCATACACCTACTGATGCAGTGATGGATTTGGTTAAAGAGAATAACATTGCAGTACCAGCACCAAAAGTTGATACCACAGGTAAAGATATTGATGTTGCCGGTGGAAAAATACATGTTAGAATATATACTCCAAAAACTGGCAGCGGTCCTTTCCCAGTAATTGTTTATTATCATGGTGGAGGTTTTGTAATTGCAAATCTTGACGTTTACAACGCTTCGGCTCAAGGTTTAGCAGAGCAGGTAAATGCCGTAGTTGTTTCTGTAGCTTATAGATTAGCGCCAGAAAATAAATTTCCAACTGCCCACAACGATGCGCTTGCAGCATACGAATGGGTTGTTAAAAACGCAGCAACTATAAAAGGTGATCCTGCTAAAATTGCTGTTGTTGGTGAAAGTGCAGGTGGCAATTTAGCCGCTAATGTATCGATTGCTGCAAGAGATAAAAAAATAATGATTCCTGTTCATCAGGTTTTGGTTTATCCAATTGCACAAGCCAATATGAATACCGAATCGTATAAACTTTATGCCAATGCAAAACCATTAAATAAAGCAATGATGGGCTGGTTTACTGAAAAGTATTTAACAACAATGATTGAATCACAGAATCCTAAAATCTCGTTAGTAAATGCTAATTTAAAAGGTTTACCTCCTACCACAATAATTACAGCAGAAATTGATCCTCTACATGATGATGGAACAATGTTGGCAAATAAATTATCTGATGCTGGAGTTAAAGTAAACAGCAGAAATTATGAAGGTGTTACCCATGAATTTTTTGGTATGGCGATTTTGGTACCTGAAGCAAAAGCCGCACAAGCATATGCTGCAGAGCAATTGAAAGCTGCATTTAAATAAAAGAAAGGCCAGGTAATTGAAAATCAATTCCTGGCCTTATACTTTATAGTTTATACTTTTAACTTTATACTTTGTACTTTCAACCCTCAACTCTTAAGCTCCTTTTTTCGAACTCAGACTTTGCATCAATTGATCATATAAATCATCACTTGTTGCCTTTTGTGGTTTCATTTTCTTCACAGTAGCCCTTTTGCCTTTTGCTTTGGCTTTAATCATTTTTAATAGCTCATCACTGTAATCATCTTTAAAAGAACTCAAGTCGAATTTAGCGCTATATTGTTTAATCAGGGCTAAACCTACATCCATTTCCTTTTTGGTTATTGAAATATCTGTAACCTTATTAATTTCTGATAAACTTCTAATTTCTTGCTCAAATCTTATTTTTGTAATTACTATTACGCCATCCATGGGGTGGATAACGCAAAGATTTTCCGTATTTCTAAGCACAAAACGAGCTACACCAGCTTTTCCTGATTTTTCAAGTGCTTTTAAAAGCAATGCGTATGCTTTTTTGCCTTGTTTCTCTGGTTCTGTGTAATATGAGGTTTCATAATAAATTGGGTTGATTTCTTTAATATCAACAAAGTTTTCCAATTCAATAATCTTTGTCTTCTCTGGCGAAGCTTCCTCAAAATCGTGTTTCTCTAAAATGATGTATTTATCTTTTAAAAAATAACCTTTCACAATTTTTTCAAACGGAACCTCTTTGTGTGTTTTCTCGTTCACACGCTGGTAACGAATCTTTTCATGATCGCGTTCATCAAGCATATCAAAATCAAGATGAGTAGTTTGCACACCAGAAAATAATTTCACCGGGATATTAACCAATCCGAATCCAATTGAACCTTTCCAAATCGATCTCATAACTATAAGGCTTTAAATTTCATGATTAACAAGCACATAAAACATATTGTTTTGTCATATTAACCAGAAAACTATGCAAATCAAAACCATTTGTAATCCATTATGTTAAATAAATACATTAATCTAGTTAAGTACCTATGAAGATCGCATATATATCCACTTATCCACCACGCGAATGCGGGTTAGCAACATTCAACCAGAATCTAGTTAACGCTTTAAGCTTAAATCCATCATACAATGCACAAAAGAGTTTTGTTGTTGCAATGAATGAATCTGATAACCTTGATGAACACGCATATCCAAATGAGGTTAAGTTTGTGATCAGACAACAAAATCAACAAGATTATATTGATGCAGCCAATTTTATTAACGAGAGTGATATCGACACTGTAATTATTGAACATGAGTTTGGTATCTTCGGTGGTAATAGCGGCGTATTTCTTCTTTCGCTAATTAATAGGTTAAAAAAGCCATTTATTACCATATTACATACGGTTCTAAAAGAGCCAAATTTTATGCAACAAACGATAATTAAAGAGATTGCATTAAAATCTTCTAAAATTGTGGTGATGAGCAAAAAAGCTGTTTTATTTTTAACCAGCATTTACCAAATCCCTAAATCATCGATAAAATTAATTGAACATGGTGTGCCTGACTTGGAGCCAATTCTGAATAATGAAGTTGCTCAGAGTGATCTTTTCAAAAACAGAAAAGTCTTATTTACTTTTGGATTAATCAGTCGGAATAAAGGCTTGGAAACCATGATTAAGGCACTTCCAAGTATTGTTGCTAACCATCCTGAAGTACTATATGTAATACTTGGCAATACACATCCGGGGGTGGTTAAACATAACGGCGAAGAATATCGCGATAGCCTAAAAGCACTAGCAAAAGAGTTAGGAGTTGAAAATAATATTGCTTTCGTAAATAAATTTGTTTCCGAAGAAGAACTACACCAATATTTAACCGCTTGTTATTTATACGTTACGCCTTATTTAAATGAGGCACAAATCACCAGTGGGACTTTATCTTATGCCATTGGTGCTGGAGCTGCAGTAGTTTCTACTCCATATTGGCATGCACAAGAATTGTTAGCCGATAATAGAGGAAAGTTATTTGATTTTAAAAATGATAATCAATTAGCGGAAATAGTTAACGAGCTATTAAGTGATGAGAGTAAGCATCAACAACTAAAACAAAACGCTTACCACTACGGATTGAATTTAAGATGGCCGGCAATTGGTAACGTATATTTAAATGTTTTAGAGGCAGCATTAGCAGCAGGAAGTAAGCCAGAAAGAATCGTACCTCCTATTATTGATGTGGAAAGTATGCCTGCGCTAAATTTAAGCCACATTTCATTATTAACTGATGATACTGGTATTATACAACATGCCCGTTTTGGCATACCTAATTTAAAAGAAGGTTATTGTATTGATGATAATGCCCGTGCCTTGATTATGGCTTTAATGGCATTTGAACAGGATAAAAATCAGAAAGCATTAAAGCTTATTCCTGTTTATTTGAGTTTTATCCAATATATGCAGTTGGAAGATGGAAATTTTAGAAATTTTTTAAGTTTTAACCGCAATTACCTTGATGAAGTTGGTTCTGAAGATTCTTTTGGTAGAACGATCTGGTCGCTTGGTTATTTAATTTCAGTTGCTCCCAACAATTCTTACAGGGAGTTTGGAAGAGAGTTGTTTTCCCATTCAGTAACCCATTTTAAAGATTTGAAATATTTAAGAGGAAAAGCCAATACCATTATCGGGATTGCCAATTTTTTAAATGCTCATCAGGGAGACGATTTACTAATAAACGAAATTAACAGTTTATCAAAATCACTTATTTCATCCTATCATGCAAATAAAGATGGTGATTGGCACTGGTTTGAAGATATCCTAACATACGATAATGCAATATTACCTTTAGCTTTATTACATCATTATGAAGTTACCGGAAATTTGGAATCTTATAATATTGCGATGGAAAGCATCAAATTTTTAAATAGTTTTTCTTTTGAAAATGGATATTTAAATCCTGTTGGAAATGCTGGGTGGATGAAAAAACATGGGAAAAATCCAATTTACGATCAACAGGCTATTGAAACTATGGCAATGGTATTATTGTATGCTAAAACCTTTGAGATTACAAAAGATGCGGAATATTTAAACAAAATGCACATCAGTTACGAATGGTTTTTAGGTAAAAACAGTCTTCATATTCCTTTATATGATTTTGAAACACATGGTTGTGCTGATGGTTTGCAATTTAACAGCGTAAATAGAAACCAGGGAGCAGAAAGTACATTAGCCTATTTTATTTCTCATTTAGCCGTTTTAAAAGCAGCTGAAGCAGAATATGTAACACTTGCTTCGCCATTGGTAGAAGTAGATAAACTAGCTTAAAATATTTTACCTGTAAATACAAAAGGGCTGATTCAATTTTTGAATCAGCCCTTTTGTATTTATTAAAGATTATCTTATTTATCGTTATTATCCAACAATCGATTTAACAATAATTCCAAATTAACGGTTGCAAATGATGAGCTATAATCTGATAATCCATAAGGGATAATGAGTTCGCCATTACTAATGATCGAACCGCAAGAGTATACTACATTTGGTACATATCCTTCTCGTTCGTCATTATTTGGGATAATCAATGGCTCAATTAAATGACCAATCTCTTTTGTTGGATCGTTTAAATCCAGTAATACCACCCCGATACAATATCTCCGCATCGGACCAACACCATGAGTAATCACCAACCAACCTTTTTCGGTTTCGATGGGAGAACCACAATTTCCAATTTGAACCAATTCCCAATCATATCTGGGTTGCTTCAATAAGATAGGGTTTTCCCAAACATTAACTTTATCAGAAAACATGATGTAATTGTTCCAGCCATCTATCCTGCTCATCATTACATATTTTCCATTAATTTTTCGTGGAAACAATGCTAGATTTTTATTCTGTGCGCCATCACCATACAGTGGAATTACTTTAAACTCATAAAAATCATCAGTTTGTACCAACTTTGGAATAATCAATGAGCCATCAAATGCGGTGTAGGTAGCATAATACACCACTTTACCATCATCTTTAACAAACTTAACAAACCTGGCATCTTCAATTCCTTTACGCTCAAATTCTGAAATAGGGAAAATTACCCGATCAGAAATATCGGTATCCTTTGAAAAACTAATGGTATGATAAGTATCTGATAACCAAAGCACTTTATCAAATTCCACTAATTTCGCGGGATTATCTTTATATAACGTTTTAGAATCTTTGATAATATTACTCAAACTGGTGTACTCAAACTTATCATCCAGTTTAGCTTCAATCTCTTCCAAAACCGATGGATCAATCTGCGCATAAGCCGCTTTTTTAAGAAAAAGTTTTTTAACATAGATGGCATTTTTAACTACTTCTGCCTCATCTACATAATCGCCAACAGGTAAAACCTGAATGTTGTTATTTTTGTCGATTAATGCCCTACGAAAAACGATAGACGAAATGTGACCTTCGCCTACAGCACGGAAACTAATAATTACACGCTTTTCGCCCTCAACTAAATCCGTTTGATCCGGATCATCAACAATACTTGGATTAAAGAATGCCGCCGATTCAATTGAATATTCGTGTGTAAAATATGCGCCAATAAGCAAGCGGGTATATTGATCAAGTTCTTCGATATCTGTTCCTAGTATAGCAAACTGTTTTTTAAGCTTCTTACAGTGGCGATTTAAAATTTTTGTAATGTTGCGATGCCGCTTTGAATACTCTTGTAATATTGGCGATATTAAACCAAATACTTTTTCATCAGAAAACTCTAAAACTTTTCTAATTACTTCAAGTGCTCTCTCTTCTCCATTGAAAAAAAAACGGGCAATAACCCTTTTTGTATCAGGATGAACTTTAACGGGCTTTCGTTCTATATATAATCTCATTTTAACAGTTTTGGTTGTTATCTATTCTGACGTCTAACAGTATATTAAACTAAATTTACTACTTATTGTTTCTACTTTCTACCGTTTCTAATGATATTCTTTACCTTTAATCCCATCATGTAAAAGCAAGTGATAGAAAAATAAAATACCTATATATGTTCGATAATATTATCCCGATTAATGAAGATACTCGCCTAAAAAAGTTATTTCACTATGAAATTCTAAATTCTCCAGCAGAAATTTCTTATGATCGTATTTCCATTTTAGCTGCAGATCTATTTGGGGTAAGCAATGCTGGGATTTGTTTTATTGCAAATGATGGGATTTTTATTAAATCCAAAATTGGGAATGATATAAAACTCAATCGAAATGAGAGTCTGGTTTCACTAGCAATTTTAACGGATGATGTTTTAGTGATTGAACCAGAAAAACTGTATCAGGTTGATCAAAATATAGGTTTTTTTATCGCTGTACCAATCCAATCACCAGATGGTTTTAACATTGGTGCCATTTACGCTTTTGGAAAAGAGGTAAAAACGATATCCGATAGTCAGAAAAGAATGTTTAAGCAGCTTGCAAACCTGGTTATTGATCTTTTAGAAACAAGAATAGCCATCAGAAAAACCTTAACGGCTCAAGATGATCGCTTGCACGTACTTATACACGATTTGAAAAATCCTATGACTACCATTTCTCTTCAATCGGAATTGGTTACAAGAATGCCAAGTATTGATGAAAAGGCCGGATTAATCGCCGGCAAAATTAATATGCAAGCTAAACGAATGGTAGATAGTTTAAATGAAATATTAAGTTCGGCAAAAAAAGTTAACGGTTCATTTAAGCCTCAAAAAGTTTTGGTCGATTTACGTGAGATATTGTTAACAGCCACCGAAAAATTACAAAAATTCACAGACAAAAAAAATCAATCAATCCAAATCAATATTGATTCAAAAGTTGAAATATATGGCGATACAGATAAACTAATCGAATTATTTTATCATGTTATTCACAATTCAATTAAATTTTCTGGCCCCAATACACAGATTGTTATCACAAATAAAACATCAGAAAATCTAATTACCATTGCTGTGAAAGATCAAGGTGTGGGTTTATCAGCCGAAGATTTGGAGATATTATTCATTAAGTTTGCTCCTCTTAGCGCTGCATCAACACATCATGAAAATTCAAACGGTTTAGGTTTAACCCTTATTAAAATGCTTTTAGATATGCATAAGGGGAAAATTTGGGCAGAAAGTGCTGGACAAGGTTTGGGAACTACTTTCTACATTCAATTGCCTATTAAATAAATTAATCTAATAATTCATTCAAACTCATTTCTTCAAGTAATATCCTTTCAGGTTTTCCCAATTTAAGAAACGACCATTTAATTAAGCGAATTAAACCATTTTCAATTTCGATTCCTGTAATATCGCCATCGCTGAAACAGCAGCAACCGCTATTGAAATAACCGGGCTTATATTGTTTAAATTCTGGTGCTTCATCTCCTTCCTTTATTCTTTTTTTTAATTCTGCATTTAGCACGTCGATTTCTTTTTGATTTTTAATTATTGTGGCTTTCTTAAGCTTTAAGTAAATCCGCTCTAAATGTGTAAGTGATGCAAAAACTGGTTGATGGGTATGGCCTGTAATTAAAGCTGTATTTTTTTGCTGCATCTGCCAACTGTACATCATGCTATTATGTTCAGTTTTTAATTGATTATCATAGGCCGGAGTATTGGGATTAATCCGCAAAAAAGATTGCAAAGGTGCCCAGACGGTACTTACAAACCACTTACTAAACCAATTTCCATCACTTTGCAAATCACCCTGATGACCATGAGTTAAAAAGATATTAAGAAGTTTTCCATTAATTGGTACTCTCAAAATAACGCCTTCATATACGGAGATTTTCTTTCCATAAATTCGATTCAAATTAAATCCAGCTAGCGGGTCATTATCCCAGTATAAGTCATGATTTCCAAATACTTTAGTAAAAGAGTCTGTTTGAATAAAAGCTTTTTCTGCATCAAAAGTATCTTGATTATGTTTAATTACAGATTCCATGAGGTTTTCCCAAAGCTCTTCACTGTCTCCTAAATTAATATAGTGATAATTTTCAGTGTGATAGTGTGCGAGCGCTGCGAGGTAGTTTTGTTCTGCCAAAGAGAAATCATCTGCATAATCTCTTGCTCCTTTATGCTGATCGGAAAGGATAATGAATTTATCGGTTTGTTTAACTTCAAAAATTAAGCCCCGCTTACCAGGATTATCAATAATGGTTTGATAAAGCTTACTCAATGCCTCATGAATGCGTTTTTGATTAGGCCTTGAACCAAATTTGTTTGATAACCTGATTACCCAATTACCTAAAATACGCTGAAGAAATTTTCGCATTGAAATTTATGATGTGTGATCAAATTAACAAAAAATATAATCAAACGTTTTAATACACGTTGAAATTGGTATCTCCAAGTTTCATTTTAGGTAACAATTACTTTAGATTTCTTATAATTCCTTTAAAGATCTTTACTTTAGACCATTAAACCAGATATAAAAATTTATGAAAACCAATCTACTGCTCAAGTTAGTAAAACCTTTTAGTTTAACTATAAGCCTCATTTTAATGTGGTGTTTAAGTGGTGTAGCACAAAAGAGTCAATTACCTGAACTGAAATTAAGCAATGTTCAAAAAGTTTCTCGAATAACAGGTACTCCACTTAAAGGCGAACAGCTTCCTAGCCCAAATAACACTGCGCAGAATTATGATGTTGGTGGAACTGATTTAGGAATTTTTTGGCAGATGAAAGGCGATAAAGTTGGTATTTTCTTTGGTGATACACATGGAAGGGAATTTATTGCGGAAAAAGATGGAAAAGGGGGCGGAAATGGTGCGAACTGGCGATCGAATGTTTTAGCGTTTTCCAGTGATGATAATTTGGAAGATGGAATCACCATCGACTCAATGGCTTTAGATAAAAATGGCAGTGCCAGAGAAATTTGTGCTGGTGGGAAAACCAATCCAAAAAAATACAATACCTCTATTCCAACTGCAGCTATAAGGGTTAATAATACTGATTATGTGCACTATATGAACATTTATGATTGGGCTGGTGGAAATGGACGATGGCTAACCAATTTTTCGTCATTATATGCTTCAACCGATGATGGAAAAACCTGGACGAGAAAAAGCGAAGTAACATTTAGTGGTGACAGCAAATTTTCGCAGGTTTGTTACGCCAAAAAAGATGGTTATATTTTTATGATCGGCAGCCTTTCTGGGCGTGGCGGACCAGGTTATTTGGCAAGAATTAAACAAAAATATATGCTTGATATAAAGCAATATGAATATTGGAATGGCGATTTAAAACAATGGGTAAAAGGAGATGAAAGTAAAGCAACCATCATTATCCCTGGTCCAATTGGTGAGGCTTCACTCCTATTTCATAAAAAGTTTAAACGGTGGATTATTGCTTACAGCTACGATTCAGCATATGATCCAAATGCGAAAAGTAAATTTCACGCCATGGTTTACCGAGATGCAAAAGATATTATTGGTACTTGGAGCAACCTAAAAATATTGGCCGGTGTTAATCAATTTAAAGGTTTATACTGTCCATACATTTACCCATTAAAAGACACCGGTAATGAGTTATATTTTACCATGTCGCAATGGGAACCTTACAATGTATTTTTAATGAAAGTAGATATTAGTTTAAAATAAACTAAGCATCTTCCCCATTCCAAATATCATCATCAGCATATTTTATTTCATTATGGCTTGAAGTTGATGACCGAAAAAGTTCATCATGATGATAATTTCTTTCTGGATTTTCTGGTAAAGAATCGTCGTGATCTGGAGCAACTTTACGAAGATGTTCTGGTTTTTTAACTTCAGGTAAATCATCATGAATGACTGAAGGAATTAGAATTTTCTTTCCGGGAGTTGATTTGTTTTCCATAATAAGTGATGCTCAAATTTCAAGCCATAAACTTGATTGTAAAAAACAAAACCCGCTATTGTTTAGCAGGTTTTGTTTAATAAATTAATAATTTCCAGTTACACCAACTTCCAAACCTCTTAGTTCAGCCAGTCCGCGTAGCCTACCTATAGCCGAATAACCGGGATTGGTTTGCTTTTTTAAATCATCGAGCATCTGGTGCCCGTGGTCAGGCCGAAAAGGAATCGCTTGATCCCGTTTTGCGTTTTCTTCAGATAGTGCCTTCATGATTTCATACATGTTCACATCCCCCCCCAGATGATCGGCCTCATAGAAACTGCCATCCTCATCCTTTGTAACATTGCGCAAATGGGCAAAGTAGACACGTTCTTTCACCGTATCAAAAATCTCCAATGCATCGTTTTTCAGGCCTGCCCCCAAAGATCCCGTACAAAAACAGATACCGTTAAAAGCCTGATCCACTTCTTCGATAATGTACTTGAAGTCTGCCAATGTGCTTGCAATTCTTGGCAGACCTAAAATCGGGTATGGTGGATCATCGGGATGTATGGTCATCCTGATGCCCTCCCTGGTACAGACTTCAGCAATCGAGGACAGGAAATATTTCAGGTTTTCTTTCAGCCCCTGCGTTCCGATGGCTGCATATTCATTTATGCTTGCCCTCAGTGTCTCCAGTTCTATTTCCTTTTCATCCGGAATGCCCATCAGCACATTGATGCGCAGATCATCCAGTTCTGTCTGGTCAAGCTTTAAGAATTTTTCGTTTGCCCTTTTTAGTACTGATTCAGCATAATCAGCTTCCGCATTTTCTCTCTTGAGGATGTGGAGATCAAATACCGCCAGGTCTATCCAGTTAAAATACAGTGCCCTGGACCCATCGGTCATCTCCAGATCGAGCTGCGTACGCGTCCAATCCAAAACCGGCATAAAATTATAGCACACGGTTTTGATCCCGCACTGTGCCAGGTTCAGCAGGGTAACCCGGTAGTTTTCCAGGTAATGTTCCGCGTCGGCCCTCCGGGTTTTGATTGCCTCGTGAACGGGCACACTTTCCACTACCGACCAGCTCAGACCGGCCGCTTCAATAATGTTCTTTCTCTCCAGGATATCTGCCAGCGGCCAGACTTCGCCATGTGGAACGTGGTGTAGGGCCGTTACAATCCCAGTGGCCCCGGCCTGCTTAACATCCTGCCGGCTTACCGGATCGTTCGGACCGTACCAGCGCCAGGTCTGTTCCAGTTTTTTATATTTAGTTCCCATATTTATACACCAGAAAAAGCCCCGAACCCACCATCAACCGTTATATTTTCCCCGTTCACAAATTTTGAGGCGTCACTCAGCAGATAGATCAATGCCCCAATTAATTCTTCCGGGTCACCGAATCTCTTGAAGGGTGTTTTTGAGATGATGGCATTTCCCCTGCTGGTCAATGAGCCGTCTTCGTTTGTTAAAAGCGCCCTGTTCTGGTTGGTGATAAAAAAACCAGGGACAATCGCGTTCATCCTTACCTTATCGCCATAACGGTTGGCCAGCTCCACCGCCATCCATTTGGTGTAACTGTCTATAGAGGATTTTGCCAGTGAATAGCCCAAAACCCGGGTTACCGCCTGGGTTGCCGAAACCGAAGAAATATTTACAATGCTTCCGCCGTTTTTTGCAATTTCCTTCCCGAAAATCTGTGTCGGCACAAGCGTTCCAAAAAGATTTAAGTCGAAGGCCTGTTTCAGTGCATCGATATTCAAATCAAAAATATCACTCGCAGGCTGAACAACAGCTTCGGCAATATTGCCCCCGGCACCGTTTACCAACCCGTCTATCCGGCCAAACGTTTTAATGACTTCGGCTTTTGCATCAACCAGATGCTGTTCGTTCAGTACATCCGCAATGATATAAATTGCCTTACCACCTGCTTTTGTAACCGTTTCTGCCCTAAGTTTTGCGGCTTCTTCGTTTCTTCCAATAACCACAACCGTTGCTTCGGCAGCAGCAAGTCCATTAATAAATGCTTCCCCCAAAACACCCGTTGCGCCGGTTACCACAACAACTTTGTTTTTGAGAGAAAACAGGCTATCAATATTTTTTATCATTTCTTTAGATTTTTATTCGGTTATTCTACAACTAATGTAGCAATGGAGTGTGGCAGGCTTGTAGTTGTAGCGGCTTGACCTTTAATCCATAAACTATATTTTAATTTTTCATCTGATTGATTCATTACTACAACAACCAATTTTCCATCAGCATTTAAAAAAGAAGTGGATTGTAATAGATCACGACTTGAAGCTGTACCAACTCTTTTTGCTCCCGGACGGATAAATTTTGAAAAGTGGCCCATGTAGTAATAGGCATTGGTATAGATTAATTTATCGTTTTTAGTATCAGCATGTACCGGGGCAAAACAGAAATTGCCTACATGGTTTGGCCCTCCGTGTTCATCTAAAAGAATGTTCCAATCGGTCCAGGCAGCAGTTCCAGCATTGAAATCGTTAATCATTGAATAACCATAGCGTTCGCCTAATGTCCAGTCATCTAGTTTTTTAACATCATATTTTTCCTTACAGCCTTCGGTAAAAATTATGGCTTTATCAGGATAAGCTTCGTGTGTTTGACGAACATTTCCAAATTGCATGCCGCTTCCTGTCCAGGTTTCGTACCAATGAAAACCAATTCCCCAAACATATTTTGCAGCTTCTTTATCGTTTAGAATGGTACTCGCTCTTTGAAAAATCTGATCACGGTTATGATCCCAGGCAATTAACTTTTTAGATGATAAACCTGATTTCTGTAAAGTTGGACCTAAGAAATTCTTGATAAAATCCCGTTCTTCTTCAGCTGTATACACGCACGATTCCCAAATCTGTTTAGCCATTGGCTCGTTTTGCACTGATAATCCCCAAATGGGCATGCCCATCGCTTCGTAAGTTTTGATGAACTTTACATAGTGGTTTGCCCAACTCTGGCGATATTCTGGTAACAAATGGCCACCTTTAATTAAACTGTTATTATCTTTCATCCAAGCTGGTGGCGACCAGGGGCTCACATAAAGCGTTAGTTTTCCACCTGCGGCTGATGTTGCTTGTTTAATTAATGGAATTTTAAATTGCTCATCATGCGCAACACTGAAAGTTTTCAAATCCTTATCATTATCCTGAACGTAAGTGTAACTTCCGCTCGAAAAATCGCAGCTGGCAATATTGGTACGTGCTAAAGTATAGCCAATACCCTTATCCTTATTGTAATACGCTGCTAATAATTCTTGTTGATTTTTCTTCGAAAGCTTAGCAAAAGTTTCTGCCGATGCATCAGTAAGTGCGCCACCAATGCCCACTAAAGTTTGATATTTAATGGTTGGATCAACAAAAATAGTTGGCTCGGTTTCGAAAGGTTGTTTATTTTCTACAAAATTTATCGTCTCTGTTTTACTAATGCGATAATCAGTTTTTTCGGCAGTAGTGTAAACAGTTACCTTTTTATTCCCAACTGAAAAAGCCTGAATAGTTTTTGCAGCAGCTTTAGCTGGTTTCTTGGTTTGCGCTGCAGTTGAAAATACAGTTGCCAAAACCAACAGAATGCTTATGTTTTGTTTTATCATAGTTGATTATTTATTTGCACTACCAATTAGTGCTTAATTATATTTGAGCTTCTAATTTCCGAATAAATCGATCATTAAAGTCACAAAATATCAATTATTGCGTATCATTTTTAAACGCCATTAATAAGTGATTATCAATCAGGAGCTATACTTTTTTTACAGGAATTACTATTTATACTTTTCCTGCATTTCGTTATAGAAGTTTTTAAGTACGAAATATGCTTTTTTCTTTTTTCCGGTTTCTGATATCAACCCTTTTCGGTTCCAAAAATTTTGATAAACAGGGTGTTGTCTTCTTGGCGATCTGAAATCGGTTAAAATCCAAGGTGTGATTCCCCTTAATGATTTGATCTTACTCAACATCGTAATCTGATTTTTGTACAATGCTTCCTGATATTCTTCGCTCCAACGGGTGTTTTCATCGGCATGAAAGCCTGCTAAAGCATCGCCGCCAAATTCGCTAATTACAACTGGCTTATTATATTTTATATTGAAATCATATTTGGTAATTTCACTAGGTAAACCACCAAAATACCAGCCGGCATATTCGTTAAAGCTTACCAAATCAATTTTTTCTCCCAGTGGATCATTTAAAACCATGGTATTCCCTTCGCGGTGAACTTCAAGCGCGGCTGCAATTAAACGGGTATCATCTAATGAACGGGCAGTTTCAACTAAATTGGTCATAAAGCTTAATCGGGCATCGCTTAAGGGGGTTTCATTTCCAACCGACCAAATGATTACACTTGCCCTGTTTTTATCTCGAACGATTAAATCTGTAAGTTGCTGTTTGGCGTTAACATAAGTTGCAGGGTTTTTCCAGCTGATGGTCCAATAAACCGGAACTTCTGCCCAAACCATTAAGCCCATTTCATCAGCCAAACGAATCATTTCTTCATTGTGAGGATAATGCGCCAGGCGAACGTAATTGCAATTCATATCCTTTGCCCATTGCAGCATCATCCGCATATCACCTTCCGAACGTAAACGCCCAGCTATTAATGGGTTCTCATCATGAAGGGAAATGCCCCTCAAAAAAGTAGATTTGCCATTTAATAAAATACTATCGCCCTTAGCTTCTATCGTTCTAAAACCAATTTTATCATTAATATTTTCTTTATCAGATTTGATATTCGCAGCATAAAGTTTTGGATTCTCTGGAGACCATAAACTTAAATTATTCCAGGTAAATTCGTCATCAACCTTTCCCTCACTATCCGTTTTATATTTTTTCTCCAGTTTTAATTCCGGAATTGATAATGTTATATCCTGTCCAGCAGTGGCATCGGCTAGTTTTAAAGAAAAATTAATGAGATTATTGTTTCCTTTTACCAGCTGTAATTTATAGTCGCTAATAAAATGATCGGGAAATTCTGCCAAAAACACATCCCGGGTAATACCACCATAATTCCACCAATCGGTATTTACAGTCGGGATTTCATCGGGCCTTCTGGTATTATCCACTTTAACTACAAGTGAATTTTCACCGATTTTTAATTTGTTTGTTACGTCGAACTGAAACGGTGTAAATCCGCCTTTGTGCACACCAAGTTTTTTGCCATTTAAATAAACATGAGCTTCGTAGTTTACAGCTCCAAAATAGACAAAGTATTTTTTACCTTTTTCTGGCTTGGCATCAAATTTCTTACGCAGCCAAATGGTTCCCTCGTAAAGTTCCAGTTTTTCTGATTGCGAATTCCAATCACCAGGAACATTCATTTGAGGAGAACCATTGAAATTATATTCAACCAGTTCCGATTTATCTTTTTGTTCTTTATCGTCAAAGAAACCACCTGCACCGGTTTTAGATTGATCGTAAGGCTGATGCCGGTAATCGTAATAGCCGTTTTCGTATGGATCGATAATATAATTCCACTTGCCGTTTAAGCTTTGAATATTTCTACCCTGAATGTTTTGAATGGAATTAACCTGTGAGAAGCAAACGGATGAAAGAAGCGTAAAATAAACTAAGAAAACTCTAAATTTTAAATTGGGCATAATGATTTAATTTTTAGGGTAGCAGCACAATTATAATTTTATAAAATGGATTAAAGCAATTTGTAAATGATTAAGCTACCCCATTAAAATAATTTAACGCAAATAACGATGCCAAATATATTGATTTATTTGAAAGGCTTAGAATTGGATTCGATTTAAGATATTGGGTTTACTCATTTCGCTGGACAATATATTACCAAATTAGGTAAGTGAAATAGCTTCTCTTTTAATCTCGTTGCGATGCTTTTCATTATAAATAAACGCACCTACAATAAATAACCCTGCAATGCCTTCAAAAGCTACAACAGTTTGTGTACCAAATTGATGTGCAAGATATCCCATCAATAAACTTCCGATTGGTAAAACACCCTGATAAGCCATGATGTAGTAACTAAGTGTTCGTCCTCTCATTAAATCATCAGCATGTGTTTGCAGATAGGTATTTATCGATGAGGTTTGTGCCATTAAACCAAGTGCTGCCAAACCTGTACAAACCAAAGCCAATATTAGCGATGGACTTATGGCCAAAGCTACAACGGAAACCGCTAACAATATTCCAGAAACCATCACAACCTTTTGTAGATTCTGATTAATTTTTAGTGTTGCCATGTAAATAGCGCCAAAAAATGCGCCAAAGCCTGCAGCGCTTTCAAACCAGCCAAAAGTAGTAGCGGTGCCATTAAATATATCTTTTGCAAAAACTGGAAGTAAGGTGGTAAATGGAATTACCAATAAACTTGATGCCGCCATCATTAAAATCATAGAAGCTAAATCTGGCGAAGCCTTTAAATAATCGTACCCTTTTTTTAGATCGATCCATATATTTTCTTTTGATTTTGCATGTTCCGTGAGCTTTAATTTCATCATAACCATGCAGCCAAGTACAGCTATGAAACTAACAAAGTTGATCAAAAAACAAATATCCTCACCCAAAGTACTTAAAATTACCCCTGCCAATGCCGGACCAATTAATCTCGCTGCATTAAAAACTGATGAATTTAAAGCAATGGCATTCGGCAAATCTTCTTTATCATCGATTAAATTAACCATAAGCGATTGCCTGGCCGTAACATCAAAAGCATTTACTAAACCCTGAACAAGAGATAAGGCAGCGATCCAAAACATATCGTATACCTTAAACCAAATCATTACCGCAAGCGCACCAGCCTGCAACATCAGAATTACTTGAGTGATGATTAAGATTTTGTATTTATTGTGCCTATCAACATAACTGCCAGCATAAGGCGCCAGAATTAACGAAGGAATTAAACTTAAAAACGTGATCAACCCCAATAAAAATGCCGATCCTGTTAAACGATATACCAACCAACTTATGGCTACACGCTGCATCCATGTACCAATTAATGAAATGGCTTGACCAGTAAAAAACAATCTGTAATTATAATGCCTTAACGAACGAAATATACTCATGATTAAAATAGTAAAGTAACTTTACAAAAGTAACATTTTTAAATATTATTCAGAAACAAAAAACGTTCCTTTTTATCATATTAGGATCACAATTATAAAAGGTAGCCAGATTTAGTATGATAAGATGAAGTAAATTAAGCTTATATTTGTAAAGTTAATTTACTTAAAGATGCCTACACAAACGCAAGAAATTGCCGCAAAACTACGAAGTACTGTTACCCGACTAACCAGGGAATTGAGAAAACAGAACGTGAGTTCGGCTTTTAGCAACGCTGAATTGTTAACCATGTCGTTGTTGGAGCAACACGGCAAAATGTTATCTACAGAACTGGCTGATATGGAACGGGTTTCGAAGCAAGCAATTTCACAAATCATCAATCGTTTGGTTGATGCGAAGTGTGTAGAAAGACATCCAAGCGGAGACGACAAACGGAAAATCTTCATCAACCTTACTAAATTGGGCGAAAAGCACATTATAGCTAGTCGGAAGATTAAAGAAGAATGGCTCGTGCAAACAATGGATAAAATATTCTCTTCCGAAGAAATAAATCTTATCCAGGCATTTCTTCCGCTGCTTTCCAGATTGGTGGAACATAACGGATTAAGAATATAATTTACTTTATCGTTATGCAAATAAGCTGTACCTTGCAGCTTCAAAATGGCATTATATTTCACTTCAATAAATTCGGGAAGTAACGGTAATTGTTACTATGTGGGCAACGATAATGAGGCAATACTTGTTGATGTGGGCTTAACCTGTAAGGAGGTTGAAATAAGAATGCTTCGATTAGGTTTATCTATTCAGAAAGTTAAAGCCATTTTCATTTCACATGAACACAGTGATCATATAAAAGGCCTAACTGTATTTGCGAAAAAGCATCAACTTCCGGTATATATTAGTTCAACAACTTATAAAAGCAGCAAACTTTCTTTAATCGAAGGAAACGTTTTTCCAATTTCTCATTTACAGCAGATTAAAATTGGAAATTTAACTGTTCATACCTTTTCAAAATTTCATGATGCTGCAGATCCTTACAGTTTTACTGTGGAATGCGATGATGTAAAAGTTGGTGTATTTACAGATATTGGTGCAGTTTGCGACCGGTTAATCAGTCAATTTAAAACTTGCCACGCTGCTTTTTTAGAAGCAAATTATTGTACTCAAATGCTGGCCAATGGAAGTTATCCATATTTTTTGAAAAGAAGAATAACCAGTGGGCATGGCCACCTCAGCAATACACAAGCACTGGAATTGTTTCAAAACCATAAGCCGGATTTTATGACCCATCTTTTATTAAGTCATTTATCAAAAGACAATAACGATCCTGTTTTGGTGGAAAGCATTTTTAAGCAAGTGGCCGGAGATACCTATGTACAGGTAGCATCGCGTTATCAGGAAACTCCACTGTTTTATGTAAGCAAAAAAGAAAGTGAAAATTTAGCTTACAGTTTTAATCCAGCACAACATGTACCCGATCAGCTAAGTTTATTTCTCTAAATTTATAGCGAAATCTAGCCTACAACAATCATTAATCACAAGATACATTTTTTTTCAAACTTTTTTTTGAGGTATCCGTTATCTATATACTTCATAAATAGTTTGTTTGGTTTATTAGGGGCTTAAGATTTTAAGCCCCTTTCTTTTGCCCAAAATTCCTATTAAATTGTAGTATCATAAATTATTAATACTGTAAATTTTGATATTATAAATTTTCAGCTACTTTTGAGCCAAATCTCCCCCTATTGTTTTTTTAATCTTAAATAAAAAATAACATGGAGACGAGTAAATTCTCAAAATTCACAGCCGAGTTTCTTGGCACATTAGTATTGGTTTTAATGGGTTGCGGTAGCGCTGTAATTGCAGGTGCAAATGGCACAACAGGTGTTGGTCTGCTGGGTATTTCTTTTGCATTTGGCTTATCTGTTGTTGCAATGGCTTATGCCATCGGACACATTTCGGGTTCTCACATTAATCCGGCAATTTCAATTGGAATGGTGGTAGCAGGACGTATGAAAGCTAGCGAAGCGGCTTATTATATTGTTGCTCAAATTTTAGGGGCTATTGCTGGTGCTGGCTTACTCTATTTAATTGTTAGCAACCAGTCCAATTTCGAGATGAAAGAATGGGCTTTAGGATCAAATGGCTGGGGCAAAGGTTATTTAGGTGAGTATAATTCTACCGCTGCATTTATTGCAGAAGCAGCATTTACATTTATTTTCTTGCTGGTAATTTTTGGTGCCACATCAACTAAAAACATTAACGGAGGTTTTGCAGGTTTAGCAATTGGGCTTTCATTAGTTTTAATTCACATTGTTGGAATAAAAATTACAGGTGTTTCTGTAAATCCTGCCCGTAGTATTGGCCCGGCAGTATTTGCTGGTGGAGAGGCATTAAAACAAGTTTGGATGTTTATTGCAGCACCAGTTGTAGGAGCTATTCTAAGCGCTGCAGTTTGGAGAAGTGTTCTGGAGAGAAACTAGTTTGAGGATGTAAAATGGATGAATTTATCTAATGATCATTCTATATCTTATTTTCATTTTGAATGCTTAACAAATCTTCAAGCATAAATACATTAAAAAAAAGGGTAAAATGGAATTTCCATTTTACCCTTTTTTAAGTAATGAGAGAGAAAATCATTCCATTTTACATCTCACTTTTACCATTATTATAGGTTTTTTACAATCGCCTCATCTAAAGGTTTTGTTTTAGAACGGAAACGGTGAACCAACTCCCCTTTTTCGTTAACTAAAAACTTTTCAAAGTTCCATTTAATATCGCCTTGCTCTTCTGTATTGGTTTGCGAAGTTAAATATTTAAACAACGGACTGATATCATCACCTTTAACGCTGGTTTTTTCAGCCATTAAAAATGAAACATTGTATTTCCCAGTACAAAATTCTTTAATTTCTGCATTGGTAGAAAACTCTTGCCCACCAAAGTTACCCGCTGGAAAGCCAATAAGTACAATTTTTTTACCGTATTGCTTTTGAAGTTTTTCTAAATCTTCATATTGAGGCGTGTAGCCACATTTTGAAGCAGTATTGACAATTAAAATTTTCTTGCCTTTAAATTTTGATAATTTAACTTCTTTGCCATCAATTGTTTTGAAGCTGAAGTCGTAAACATTTTTTGGTGGCGTAGGCACCAAAAAGTTGAGTAGGATAAGGATAGTGCTGATCATTGTTTTTGTTTTTATATACGAATATAGACACAAATAGTTTTTGGATAAGTAATGATGTTGTAAATAATACAATCTTTTAAAAATTTTGAAATATAAGCATAAATCTTTTCGGGACAATTAGCCATGCCATACGCTTCGATTTTTTCCAAATTTCGGTTATGCTGCTACAACAAAGTAGTTTCGCTACTATTGGGTTTAGAAACGAAATCACATTCTTTTGGGAGAAACCTTTGCAAAGTTGCTATTAATCGTTAATAGCAATTCTATATGCGCCACCTAAACCCGACCGAGTGAAAAACCCGGAAACCAAGGTACGAGGTTGAGGATTTGAAACATAGGGCGGGACAAAGCCTGAAATAGAACCACCGAAATTGCTTTTCAAATAATTAAAATATTGAGGTTAAACTGGTAAAAAACGCTCCAATTTCTATGAGATTTTGAAAAATAATTTGTATAAAATTTAGCTCATGTTTGGATTTATACTTTAATTATAGCTTTATTTGCACAAAATCGTTATTTCATGGCCAAAAATTTATTAATCGTCGAGTCCCCCGCAAAAGCTAAAACTATAGAAGGCTATCTAGGCAAAGATTTTCTTGTAAAATCGAGCTATGGCCATATTCGGGATTTAGCCAAAGGCGATATGGCGATTGATATTGGTAATGATTTTGCACAAAAATACGAGGTACCAGCAGATAAAAAAGCTTTAGTTGCCGAATTGAAGAAACTTGCTAAAGACGCAGAAATGGTATGGTTAGCATCCGATGAGGACCGTGAGGGAGAAGCCATTTCCTGGCATTTATTCGAAACTTTAGGCCTAAAAGTGGAGAAAACAAAGCGTATCGTTTTTCATGAAATTACAAAACCTGCAATATTAAAAGCAATCGATAGTCCGAGAACGATAGATTATAACTTGGTTAATGCACAACAGGCCCGTCGTGTTTTAGATAGATTGGTAGGTTTCGAACTTTCGCCCGTTTTGTGGAAGAAAGTTAAACCATCACTTTCTGCAGGTCGAGTACAATCTGTAGCGGTACGTTTAATTGTTGATAGAGAAAGGGAAGTTCAAAACTTCAACGCTTCTGCTGCTTATAAAATCACTGCTCAATTCTCGACTGGAAAAGGCAAAGAAATTGTAAAAGCGGAATTGCCGCAACGCTTCGAGAGTGAGGCTGATGCTGAAAAATACTTACAGGATTGCGCTTCAGCTAAATTTGATATTACAAGTTTAGAAACCAAACCCGCCAAACGTAACCCTGCAGCGCCTTTTACCACATCTACATTACAACAGGAAGCATCACGCAAATTGGGTTTTCCGGTAGCGAGAACCATGCAAGTGGCGCAACGCTTGTACGAGGCAGGTAAGATTACTTACATGAGAACGGATTCGGTGAACTTATCGGAAACCGCCTTAAGTGCTGCAGCTGCTGAAATAAAATCGGCTTACGGCGATAAATACCACCAGCAAAGAGTTTACAGAACGAAATCTGCAGGTGCACAGGAAGCTCACGAAGCTATCCGCCCTACTTATTTTGACAGACATACCGTTGATGGCGATATTTCGGAGAAACGTTTGTACGATTTAATCTGGAAACGTTCCATCGCATCGCAAATGAGTGAAGCTTTGTTTGAAAAAACAACCGCTCAAATTACGGCATCAACCAGAAAAGAACATTTAGTGGCCGAAGGCGAAGTTTTAAAATTCGATGGTTTCTTAAAAGTTTATTTAGAATCTACGGATGATGAAGAAGGCGAAGAAAAAGAAGGTGGTTCTATTTTACCTCCTTTAGCCAAAGGACAAGAGTTGTTTTTAAAGGAAATGCAGGCAACAGAGCGTTATTCTCGTCCGCCGGCAAGATATACTGAGGCCAGTTTAGTTAAGAAATTAGAAGAACTTGGCATTGGCCGTCCATCTACTTATGCACCAACAATTTCTACCGTTCAAAACCGTGGATATGTTGTTAAAGAAGACAGAGATGGTAAACAGCGTAAATTTACAGCTATAATTTTAGCTGATGGCAAAGTTAGAAAGGATTCAAAATCGGAAATTACAGGTGCCGAAAAACAAAAGCTTTTCCCTACTGATATCGGTGAGGTGGTTAACGATTTTTTGGTTGAGCATTTTAAAGGAATTGTAGATTTTAACTTCACCGCAAAAGTGGAGAAAGAATTTGATGAGATTGCTCAAGGTTTACAAGAGTGGACTAAAATGCTTCATTCTTTTTACAGCCCTTTTCATGCAGAAGTAGAAACCACTTTAGAAACTGCTGAACGTGCTACAGGCGAACGTTTGTTGGGTTTAGATCCCGCAACTGGTAAAAATGTTTATACCAAGGTTGGTAAATTTGGTCCGTTGGTACAAATTGGCGAACTTGATGAAGAAGAAAAACCACGTTATGCAAGTTTAATGCGTAATCAATCGGTTGCTACCATTCAGTTAGAAGAGGCATTGGAGTTGTTCAAACTTCCATTCTCACTACCCGATTTTGAAGATAAAGAGGTTTTAGTTGGTGTTGGTCGTTTCGGCCCTTATGTAAAATGGGGTGAAACTTTTATATCGCTTCCGAAAAATGAGGAGCCTTTGGCTGTTACTTACGAACGAGCAGTTGAAATTATCAAACAGAAAAAAGATGACGATGCTCCGATTGCTTATTACGAAGGACTAGGTGTTACCAAAGGCAAGGGACGTTTTGGGCCTTTCATTAAATGGAACGATTTGTTCATTAATATTCCTGCTAAAGGTTACGATTTCGACAATCTATCGCAAGAAGATATCAATACACTGATTGGCAAAAAAGTAGAAAAAGAAGCAAACAGATTTATTAAAACCTGGGAAGAAGAAAAAATTTCTATTGAGAATGGCCGTTGGGGACCGTTTATTCGCTTTGGCAAGTTAATGCTAAAACTTAGGTACAACGAAGCTACAAAACAAAAGTACACGCCTGAAGAATTGGTTGATGTTGATTTGGAAGTCATTAAAAAAATGATTGTTGAACAGGTTCCTAAAGCTTTTGAAGTAAAGAAAAAGGCACCTGCAAAGAAAAAAGCACCAGCGAAAAAGGCGGTGGCAAAAAAGGCGGTGGCAAAAAAGAAATAACCAGGATTTAAGGATTTTAGGATTTCCATGATAATGGAGAAAAGCCTGAAGTAATTTATTCAACGTTTTACAAGACTGTCATTCTGAGCTTGTCGAAGAATTATATCATAAATCGGTTAGTTATTCTCCAAACAATTAACCGATTTATTCAATTTAAACCATTAAACAATTTACAGTGAAAGCCGATTTACCAGAAAATACAGTTGAAGATATCGCAATGGCTGTTGTGTTGATGAGCGAAACTCCAGAAGTAAAAAACTGGACTGTTTATCTTGTTAATTTAAAAAATGAGCCGATTAGTAATGTATTAATCAGCTCGAAAGGTTATGGTGAGAAAGATGGAAAGCAAGTTAAAACTTCTGTTTTAAGGCATTTCATCGGAGATATGGAAGCAAACGACTTTAAAGGAGTTGAGGCTATTGATCCTGAAGTTTTCGGTTTAACGAATGAGTACTGGTTAAGCTATTATATCGGTTCTACCATCTACGATAAGAAATTTATTTTCCTGCCTGAAAGTATTGTTGATTCCAATCTGATTAAAATTCCTTTGGTAAATAGACCTGGGGTGATGATAAAGTAATTTTTGGTTCATTAGTCATTAGTTCATTGGTAGATTTAAACGCAAACTAATTAACTATTGAACAAATGAACCAATCTACCACTAAGGCACCTTAACCGCCTGTCTACCCAACAACTTCCACCCTGCTTTCTCTTTACTCCAAATTAGCAAAATATATAACTTCACATTTCCGGGAATATTTTTATCGTTGGTTTTGGCGTTTAACGTATGGCGCACCAAAGCTGTTTTATTTTGAACGGTAACTGTTTGGTCGGTTAAATTAATGTCTACAAAATCCGATGAGCCAGACACTAAAGAATGTATAAACTGCTGCTTAGTTTCTATTTTACCACTGGAATGACCATAGCTCAAATTATTCAAAATTAACTTATCTAATGCCAAACTATCAGGTGCAACCATTAATTTGGTTAATTTGGTTACGGCATCTTCTACTTCAGTTTTCTGGGCGAAAGAAAAGTTCGCTAACATTATCAGGCTCGAAAAAATTAATATTTTCTTAATCATATATGGTTCACAGTTTGGGTTGATGTTGTAAACTTATCTAAATCATAGCAAAGGAGCAAAATAAAAAGAACGTTAATCATGTAAATTACATCCACTACATTTTACAAATAATAATTAGAAAGCAGCAAAACACTCAATATTTGTGGCAGATATGCATCTTCTATCGAATTGGAAAAATAAAAAGGATAGTTTTAATTGAGTTGTAAAGATTGAAATGAATCAAAATCCCCACAACACCTTACTTTTCAACATAATTTAATTTAACTGAAATTTTAGTTAATTTTCAATCACATCTAATCAGAATTTCAAAAATGGAACAACCCTCTACCTATCAATCATCCTCCAAAAAGAAATTTATTTTTATTGGTTTGTTAGCAGTTTCAATCGCTGCAATCTTCTTTTTTTATTTCAATCGCAAGAAAAAAACAAATGAGGAAAATCAGGCTTATGCAAAATATATCGAAGCTTACACTTCTGGAACCATTTCAAAAAAGAGCTTTATTCGCGTTCACTTAGCAAATGCTGCTACAGGAATGCAAGATTTAGGCAAGGCTGATTCTCGGGAGTTATTCGATTTTTCGCCATCTATTTCAGGAAAAACCTATTGGATAGATCCTCAAACAGTAGAATTCCGTCCTGATGAAAATTTAAAACCCGGAAAAGAATATGAAGCCACATTCAAACTTTCTGAAGTTTCGGATACCGAAAAAGGCTTGGAGGATTTCGATTTTGAGTTTAAGGTAATTACGCCTGGCATAATGCTTTCTCAAAACGGTTTGGTTTCTCAAAATAATACTTCGTTGGATTACATGAAGCTAACCGGCGAAGTTGCGACAGCAGATGTAGAGGAAACTTCCAAAATTGAAAAGGTAATTGAACTCGATTTTGATCAGAAACTGAAAGTTAAATGGCAGCACGATCCTGCTAAAAACATTTCAAAATTCACAATCGATAGTATAAAAAAGAAAGGCGAAGATCAAAATCTGAAGATTGATTGGGATGGCGACGCTATTGATGCCGACCAAAAAGGTGAAGAAGAAATCAGAATTCCAGCTTTAAATAAGTTCGAAATTTTAGATATGAAAGCCATCCAGGGCGAGGAAGATTATGCTCTGGTACAATTTTCAGAGCCGATTGGTGTTGGTCAGGATTTAACAGGAATGATTTCGCTTGGCAATCTGAGCGATTTACGTTACACCATTGATGCAAGTCAGGTTAAAGTTTACGCAGCCGAAGAATTGAAAGGCAAGTATACATTGAGCGTTAATAACGGTGTAGAAAACATTAACGGTAAAACCTTAACAGGCGGTAAAACAGCGAATTTAGTTTTTGAAGATAAAATCCCATCGGTAACAATTGCAGGTGGAGGAACGATTTTACCAAATTCTGGAAAGTTGGTTTTACCTTTTGAAGCCATCAACTTAAAAGCAGTTGATGTTACGGTGATTAAGATTTACGAAAACAACATACCACAATTTTTCCAAACCAATAGTTATAAAGATGGCAATGAGTTACGTAGGGTTGCAAAACCAATCCTTCAAAAAACAGTTCGATTGGATGAGGATAAGGCCCTTAATCTTCATAAGAAAAATCGCTTTACACTGGATTTAGATAAAATGATTCGCACCGAACCGGGTGCAATGTATCGGGTAACCATCGCCTTCAGGCAAGAATATAATGCTTACAACTGCAAAGCTGGTGAAGCAACAGCAAGCAGTGGAGATGGTGAAGAATATTATGGAGATTACGAAGGCTATGGCGAAAAAATTGATGAAGACGATGATTTCTGGCAACGCTATAACAATTATTATCCAAGAAATTACCGCTGGAATGACAAGGATAATCCTTGTACGCCATCTTTTTATACCAATGAACGTTGGACGAGCAGAAACTTAATTGCATCAAATATTGGTTTAGTGGCCAAACGCGGTAACGATAACAGTATGCTTATCGTAGCAACAGATTTATTAACTGCAAAACCGTTAAGTGGCGTAAATCTGGAGCTGATGGACTACCAGAAGCAAATTATTTTTACCACTAAAACTGATGGCGATGGTTTTGCCAGATTCGATTTGAAACGTCAGCCGTTTTTATTGATTGCCAAAAATGGTTCGGAGCGTGGTTATTTAAAACTGGATGATGGAAGTTCTTTACCATTAAGTCGTTTCGATGTTGGTGGAGATGTAGTTCAGAGTGGCTTAAAAGGATTTATTTATGGCGAACGTGGCGTTTGGCGACCAGGTGATAGCTTGTTTGTTTCTTTTATTTTAGAAGATAAACCGAAAAAACTTCCAACAAATTATCCGGTTACGATGGAGTTTTATAACCCTAAAGGTCAGCTGTATAAACGATTGATAAATGGTAAACCGATAAATGGATTCTACACTTTTAAAACGGCTACAGAAAGTACCGTCCCAACTGGAAATTGGATGGCAAAAGTAAAGGCTGGTGGTGCAACATTTACTAAAACATTAAAGATTGAAACGGTTATGCCTAACCGCTTGAAAATTGATTTCAATGTGGGCAACAGAACCTATTTAAGTTCGGGCACATCTGCCGCTACCCTATCGGCAAAGTGGCTTTTCGGTACCCCAGCACAAAATCTTAAAGCCAAGGTTGATGTAAATCTAAATACCACAGAAACCAAATTTAAAGGTTTCGATGGTTTTAGTTTTGATAACCCGACCGTAAATTTCGAATCGCAGGTAAAAACAATTTTTGAAGGTACTTTAAATGGAGCCGGAACAGCACAAATTAACACCAACCTGAATGAAAACAATACCGCTCCAGGTGTTTTAAGGGCAAACTTTACCACGAAAGTTTTCGAGCCAGGGGGTAATTTCAGTATTGATAATTTCAGTATTCCATATCACGTTTATAAAAGCTATTTGGGTATCCGTCCGGAAAAAGGCGATAAACTTAGTGGAATGTTGGTTACCGGGAAAGACCACAAAATCGAAATTGTAAATGTAAATACCGATGGAAAGCTACTTAGTGGCAGTAAAACCGTTCAGGTTGAATTATACAAAACACAATGGCGCTGGTGGTGGGAACAAGATAACCAAAACACTTATGCGAATTTCACGCAGAACCAATATAACAAACTGGTTGAAACGCACAGCGTTACTTTATCAAACGGTAAAGGAAGCTGGAATTTACGAATCAATGAACCCGAATGGGGCCGTTATTTGATTTTAGTACGCGATGAAAACGGTGGCCACGTAACCGGAAAATCTGTTTATGTAGATTGGCCAGGTTGGGCACAGCGTGAGCAAGGTTCAAATCCAACAGAAGCATCAATGTTATCTTTTACGGCTAACAAAGAAAAATTCACAGTCGGCGAAGACATAACTTTAACCATCCCGACAGGTAAAGATGGACGAGCTTTAATTTCAATTGAAAACGGAAGTCGGGTTTTAAAAACTTTCTGGATTGATACCAAAGCCGGACAAACACAGTATAAATTCAAGGCTGAAAAAGACATGGCGCCAAACGTTTTCGCAAATGTTACGCTATTGCAGCCACATGCACAAACCGTAAACGATTTGCCACTCAGAATGTATGGTGCTATTCCGATTTCGGTTGAAGACCCTCAAACCATTTTGAAACCAACGATTAAAATGTTGGATAAAATCAAGCCTGAAACCGAAAACACAATTACCGTTGGCGAGCAAAATGGTAAAGCAATGACTTACACAATTGCTTTGGTTGATGAGGGATTATTGGATTTAACACGCTTTAAAACACCAGATCCACATAGCGCATTTTATGCCCGCGAAGGATTGGGCGTAAAAACCTGGGATTTATTTGATTATGTTTTAGGCGCATGGGGTGGCAATTTAGAGCGCATCCTAAGTATTGGTGGTGATGGAAGCATCAATAAAAATTTAAATCCTGCAAAGGCCAATAGATTTAAAGCGGTTGTTAAATTTATGGGTCCTTATACTATTGGTAATGGCGAAAGCAAAAACCATAAATTTAAGTTACCTCAATACATTGGCGCCGTTAGGGCGATGGTTGTTGCTGGTCAGGATGCCGCCTACGGATTTGCAGAAAAATCTGTTCAGGTTAAAAAACCTTTAATGGTTTTGGCTACGCTGCCACGGGTGATTGGTCCGGGTGAAAGCTTTACTTTACCGGTTACCGTTTTTGCGACTGAAAACAATTTAAAGAATGTTTCCGTTCAGTTACAAGCTAATAATTTAATTGTTCAGGGCACGAATAAACAGCAACTTTACTACCAAAAAACTGGTGAGCAAATGGCTTATTTTGAAGTTAAGGCACCAGATAAGGTTGGTATTGCCAAAGTAAAAGTAGTAGCACAAAGTGGCGGCGAAAGAACAGAATACGATGTAGAAATGGACATCAGGAATCCAAATCCTTATGTAACAAATGTAGTTTCGGCCACAGTTCAACCGCATACCAAATGGGCTGTAAATTATCTACCTATCGGGATGGCAGGAACCAATTCCGGATCTTTGGAAGTTTCTTCAATCCCGGCAATCAATTTGGGAAAAAGATTAAGTTATTTAATTCAATATCCTCACGGATGCATTGAGCAAACTACATCAGGCATTTTTCCTCAATTGTATTTAGATAGATTAAGTCCATTGAATGAACAGCAAAAAGCCAAAACAGAATCTAACATAAAAGCTGGAATTAATAGGATTAAAGGCTTCCAAACTACCGATGGAGGACTATCTTATTGGCCAGGTGAAGGAAGTTCTGATGAATGGGGAAGCAACTATGCTGGTCATTTTTTGGTTGAGGCACAAAATGCAGGTTACTCTTTACCTGTTGGTTTGCTCGATGAATTGTTGCGTTATCAAAAAACAAAAGCAGCGAATTGGGCACCTAACAGCAATAATTTTTACGGTGGTGATTTATCTCAAGCTTACCGTTTATATATGTTGGCTTTGGCTAAAAAACCTGAAATGGCTGCTATGAATCGTTTAAAAGCTTTCGAATATCTTTCGGTGGCTGCGAAATGGCGTTTGGCTGCTGCCTACAAACTGGCAGGGCAAAATAATGTCGCTCAAAACATGATCAGCGGATTGGATACTACTATCCAGCCTTACAAGCAGCTCGGTGGAACATACGGTTCAGATGTTCGTGATGAAGCGATGATTTTAGAAACCTTAACATTACTTGGACAAAAAGCAAAAGCTGCCAGTTTACTACAACCTTTGGCAGCTAAACTTGGTGAAAATACATGGTACAGTACCCAAACAACGGCTTACAGTTTATTGGCAATTGCAAAATTCTGCGGTTCTAATCAGTCATCAAATAAGTTGCAATATCAATATGTTTTAGATGGCAAGTCGGCTCCTGTTAACTCAAACCAGTATTTAAATAGCACTCCGGTAAACTTTAAAGGAGGTACAGCTTCGGTTACCAATAATGGAAATAATGTATTATTTGTTCGCTTGGTTTTAGAAGGACAACCAGTTGCCGGTCAGAATAATTTCTTACCAAACAGACCTGATGTTTTAGATATGAATGTTGCTTACAAACGTTTGAACGGAACACCATTAGACCCAACCAAATTAAAACAGGGAACTGATTTTTATGCTGAAGTAACTGTTAAAAACCCAGGCAGATTGGGTTACTATGAGCAAATGGCATTGACTCAAATCTTCCCTTCTGGATGGGAAATTATCAATACCCGTGTTAACGATAACCAAAGTATTTTAGCCTCATCTCCATTTACTTATCAGGATATAAGAGATGATCGGGTTTTTACTTATTTCAATATCCGAGAAAATGAAAGTTTGGTTTACAAAGTTTTGCTAAATGCATCTTATACAGGTAGGTATTATTTATCTGCTGTTCAGTGCGAAGCGATGTATAATAATGATATTTCTGCAACGCAAGCTGGTAAGTGGGTTCAGGTGGTGAAGTAATAAACATAACTTACGAAGTTTTGAAAGGCAAAGAGCCGGGTCGAATTTCGCAAGTTTAGTGCTCAACAAAACATTGAGTAACATACCATAGCCTCGGTTCGTGTCCCCACGAACCGAAATTTTGAATCTTAAGCTTATTTTAAATGGATAAATTATTTGAACATCAGAGAAAAAGTTATATCGAAATAGGACAAATATATTTTTGGACGGCAACAATTAACAAATGGCAAAATCTTTTGTTCAAAAACGAATTTAAAAACATAATAATTAGTTCATTTGAACATTTATGTAAACTTAAAAAAATTGATCTCTATGCATTTGTTATTATGCCAAACCACATACATTTAATTTGGAAAGTAAATGAATTAAACGGAAAGGAAACAGCTCAGAGCTCGTTCTTAAAATATACAGCTCATGAATTTAAAAAGTTATTAAATGATGAAGAATTAACAACTTATCGGGTTAATCTAGCTAACAAAAATTATGAATTTTGGCAAAGAGATTCTTTAGCTATACATTTATATTCTCCTGATGTAGCATATCAAAAGTTAGATTATTTACACAATAATCCAACAGCAGAGCGTTGGCAATTAGCTGATGAGCCGTCTAATTATTTGTATTCATCCGCAAGTTTTTATGAGAATAACAACACGAGATTTAAATTTTTGAAAGACTTGAGATTAGAGTTTTAGTTCTTTTTATGGTTAGTGCCTCACTAAAACTTAATGGTTCGTGGAGACACGAACCACGGCATAGTAACTTAAAGTATAAATACCATCGCCTCGGTTCGTGTCCTCAAGAACCGAAATCTATAATAAATTCAAGGTTCATAAGGACTAGCACCATTGCATAAAAAAATCATAATTAATGAGCAAACCTCCAAAAGCATTTCTAATTACCGACATCATTTGCTTTGCTTTGCTTGTAGCCTTTCTTTTTGCATTACCTGCAAAACTTTTCAAATCCCCTACTTCCTATGTAATTGAGGCTAATAATGGAAAGCTATTAAGTGCAGCAATTGCAAGCGATGGTCAATGGCGATTCCCCGTTGCAGATTCAGTTCCTGTAAAATTTAAAGATTGCATCATTGCCTTTGAAGATAAACGATTCTACAATCATTTCGGGATTGATTTTTTGGCCATGAGCAGAGCCATGCGACAAAATTTTAAAGCAAAAAGTGTGGTAAGTGGAGGCAGTACGCTAACAATGCAAGTCATTCGTTTATCTCGAAAACAAGATCGAACCATTTGGCAAAAGTTACTGGAAGTGATTCTAGCTTTGCGATTAGAACTTAAATATTCAAAAGAAGAAATAATTGGTTTATATGCAGCAAATGCCCCTTTCGGAAGTAATGTTGTGGGTTTGGAGGCTGCTAGCTGGCGCTATTACGGCAGAGATTCAAAGACACTTTCCTGGGGAGAAATGGCGACACTAGCTGTTCTTCCAAATAGTCCATCCCTGGTTCACCCAGGTAAAAATTCTGCCCGCTTAATAAAAAAACGAAATGATTTGCTGGATAAATTAGCCAAATTAAAATACATCGACCAATCGATAGCTAATCTTTCTAAACTCGAACCCGTTCCAGGTAAGCCACTACCCTTACCACAAAATGCTCCGCATTTACTCAACCGTTTTAAAGTTGAGCGTGCCAGCCTGGAAATCACTACTACAAGAATAAAATCAACTTTAAGCGAAGATATTCAGCTCAAAATCAATTCAATTTTAAAAAGATATAATAATCGATACCGTGCAAACGATATTAATAATATTTCTGCTTTGGTTTTAAATGCCAAAACAGGACAGGTAGTGAGTTACGTTGGAAATATTTATCAACCCGAGAATGCAGATTTACAGAGCCATGTAGATATGATTAAAGCGCCCCGAAGTCCGGGAAGTACACTAAAGCCATTGCTTTATGCCAGTATGTTAAATGATGGATTCATCTTGCCGCATACTTTAGTTCCAGATATTCCGACACAAATTGCCGGTTATTCACCACAAAATTATGATTTGGGTTACGATGGAGCCATTTCAGCCGATAAAGCTTTGAGCCGTTCGCTAAATATTCCGGCGGTGAAAATGTTGCAGCAATATAAGTACGAACGATTTTATGATAAGCTTAAAAAACTTGGAATCGGCACTTTAAATCAACCCGCCGACCACTACGGTTTATCGTTAATTTTAGGTGGCAGTGAAGTTACCATGTGGGATTTAGCCAATACTTACATGGGAATGGTTCGAACGCTAAACCACTTCAATACCTATAAAGGTTTATATAATCCTGATGATTATAAACCGGCAACTTATTTTAGTTCCAATAAAACTGAAGAAAAAGATTACCAACGTAATTCATTTTTAGACCATGGCGCAATCTGGGCTACTTTCAATGCCATGGAAGAAGTAATGCGGCCCGGTGATGAGGGCTTATGGGAGCAGTTTTCTTCATCGCAAAGAGTGGCGTGGAAAACAGGAACAAGTTTTGGTTTTCGCGATGCCTGGGCGGTTGGTTTAACGCCGAATTATGTGGTTTGCGTTTGGGTTGGCAATGCCGATGGTGAGGGTCGCCCGGGTTTAGTAGGCATTGAGGCTGCTGCGCCAGTATTATTCGATATTTTCAAGCTGTTACCCAAAGGAAAATGGTTTGAAATTCCAGCAACCAAACTTAAAAAAATTAAAGTTTGTAAACAGAGCGGTTACAAAACCGGCGAAAATTGTCCTGATGCAGTAGATGAATTGGTACCAACTTCAGGTGAGAAAACAGTAGCCTGCCCTTTTCATAAACTAATACATTTAGACCGGACTGGAACTTACCGCGTAACTGACCAATGCGAAAGTGTTACTAATATGCAACACAAAAGCTGGTTTATCTTGCCGCCGGCGATGGAATATTATTATAAAATTAAAAACAGCGATTACAAAAGTTTGCCTCCTTTTATGGCCGGTTGCGATAATAATGGTGGCAACAATGTAATGGAATTGATTTATCCTAAAAATGGCGCCATTGTTTATATTCCTCTTGAACTGGATGGAACGAGGGGCAAAATCGTTTTAAATGCAGCACACCGAAATCAAAACTCGAAAATTTATTGGCATATCGATAATGAATACGTATCCACGACAACCAATTATCATCAATTGGCCATCAGCCCATCACCTGGCAAACATACATTAACTTTGGTTGATGAAAGCGGTGAAAGATTGGTGCAGGTTTTTACGATATTGGATAAAGAAAAAAAGCAAAAAAATTAAGGAATAGGTGGTGGGAATTAGCCATAGATTTATTTAATTTTCAACCAATTTACTATTCATTGTCTTTGACTTCAGTCAACGGTTTTAAGTTGGATGAGAAACGAGAAATCTGCTTATGATTGAAACAAATAGTTAATGACTCAGAGTGAAAACGTTATCTACAAATTGCTGTCTATTAGCAAATGCTGTTTTCTAAATTTCCGTTTTAGTTACCACTAATTTCCGCTCAACCGTTCCGTAAACGATTAAATATTGCGCTATCATATATGTAGCCATAATTAAAACTCCAACCTGGGGAATTGGCTGGGCAAACTTATTTACAGCCAATGCACTATCGGATAAGAGAAAAAATAAAGCACCATATAAAATAAGTTTGTAGCTAAAAATATTCACCTTACCATACCGATTTACAGCCATAATCGCCATAAATGTTATAATGATAGCATACAGCAAAACGGCAAACTGCATACTACCTAAGAATGGTTGAAGGTAGAAAAACAGCCCCACACAAAAGATAATCAACGCTCCAACTACCCACAAAAAGAAAGCATTTTTGTGGTTTGGATTTGATTTATGGTCAAGGATAAATGCCCTGATATAAAAAATATGGCAAAGCAAGAAAGTGATCAATCCGTAGATAAAAAAACTTGGATGGCCAGTTTGCAACATTAAAAAAATATCGCCTGCCAGTGCAAAAATTAAACCCGTAAAAATTCTTTTATGAAACCGACCTTTAAGACTTGTACTCAAGTAAAGCCACATTAAGAGCGAAATAACAATTAATGGCTTTGAGAAATTTCGCAATTGAATGTTGCCATCTGTTTCTGCATAAAGCTGAATAATAAAAACTAGCGCAAAAATAAAAGAGAACAATTTAGTTTTCATTGACATTTGATTTTGCTTTGTGCAAATTAAAATACCAAATTACGGATATTAACTGGATGCCTGCAAACATTAGTTGATATCCAATTGGAAATTTCAAAATTAAAACCAAAAGAAAACCTAGTGTTAATCTAAAATATTCGAATCTGATGAGCCAATGTTTCTGTTCCAATAAAGCACCGCAGGTTATTAATGTACATATAGTAAAAACTGTGCCAGAAACCAACGACAACGCATCCAATTTTGTATAAGAGAATAATATTACCGAGCCTGCAGTTAATGCAATTAGAAATTGCACTAAAACATATCCGATAAGTTTAGATTGAAATTGGGGATTATATTTTTTATAATTTTCTACATCTATTTCAGGAGCGTTTTGAAAACCACCCAAATGCGCTGGAAACCAACCTGGAGGTTTTAAAAATACTTTAATCTTATCGCTCATTTTTGGCGATTGGCGAGCGGTTTTAACTAAATCATCCCAATAGTGAAGGTTTGCCCAAACCGGGTTCCAACTTGCCAAAGGTTTAGTTATGCCGTAATAAACTTCCTCTTCTTCTTTCTGGAAGGTACCAAAAAACCTATCCCAAATAATTAATGTACCCGCATGGTTTTTATCAATGTATTTCGGATTAGAGCCATGATGAACCCGATGGTGTGATGGCGTGTTCAGGATGTATTCCAAAAAACCCATCGATTTGATGGCTCGGGTATGAATCCAAAACTGATACAAAGTATTGAAAGAGCTTAAGGTTAAGAACATAATTGGGTCGAAACCTGCAAAAGCCAAGGGCAGATAAAAAACCCAGCTAAACCAACCTTGAAACCAGCTCTGACGCAGTGCAACGGTTAAATTATATTCTTCAGATTGATGGTGAACAATATGAGCCGCCCATAATGCATTAATCTGGTGGCTCATTCTGTGGAACCAATAATAGAAAAAATCGACACCAATAAAAAGAATAATCCATACCCAAATGGTCTTCGGCATTTCGAAAAACCGCCAATATTCGAAAATATATTTATAACCAAAAAACAACGCTGTTTTCATAAAAATCCCTGTCAGTTGCTGCCCTATTCCCTGACTTAAATTTGAAATACTATCATTAAGCCTGTAATAATTTAGTTTTTTATAAAAGTTGTAGGCAAGCTCTATCCCAATCAGAATAAAAAAAACAGGCACAGATAAAGCGATATAATCTACTTTCATAGAGAAGAAAAATATATTTGGTTAGAATATTAATTACAATTTATAAAATATTCGCCATTAGGAAAAATCTAACTCTAGAAATTAAAGGAAAAGCGTTTTAGACCTTTATATTAAAATTTGTTTAAATCCTAAATTGGAAATCACGGATCTTCAAACATAAAATCTACAAGAACATCATGCAAATGCCGAAGTCTTTAATTTTTTATATGAATGAAGACACCTAAAGTTTTGCCCTTAAGAAAACAATTAATTGATGAAATGACATTTAAAGGTATTAGTGGCGAATGCAACCTTTTAAATATTTATATGCATCACATGAGAAATGAAAATCAACGATGATATCAAACAGATATTTAGCATGGAAAATGATAATAATTAAAGAAATATCGCCATTTTAATTCTGGCTGATATAAATAGGAAGATGAGAAGATCAAATCTTTCAGGTTAATTTCAATCCAAAATCAATATTATAATTTAGCAAACCTGCTTAAGTTTCCTAACAATAATTTGATTTCCCTGTTCAAGATCAAACAAAAACAATAAATATTCATCTGTTTCCTGAATTTCTATATGAGCAATGTTGCCAGAAATCAGATTATTATCTATATGCATTCCAACTTTTAATTCTAAAATTGTTGAGGTTGGAGTTTGATCGTTTACAATCATTTTAGCGTTGGTAAAATAAGAGTAAAACAAGTTTTATCAGCGTCGGAGCTAACATCTAGCGTACCACCATGTGCCTTAGCAATTTCTGCAGCTATGTACAAACCTAAACCGAGTCCTTTTTGATTAGGTTCTACTTCACCCCTTGAAAAAGGTTGAAATAATCTTTCCATCGCTGCTTCTGGAATTTTTTTTCCAGGATTAGCTACGCAAAGTTTAAATTCATCTTCGTTGGTTATGGCAGAAATATCAATGGTAGAATCAGCCGAACTGTAGGCCAATGCATTACCTAATAAATTGGAAAAAAGCTGGGCTATCCGCTTCCCATCTGCATGGATTGGATGAGCAATATCAAAATTTAGATTCAATTTTTTATCCGGAGAAATGGCATGGATCTCCTCAATAACCTGGTACAATACTTTTTCAAGATCTTCATCAGGCGTAGGGGAAATATTTATACCGCCTCCTAGCCTTCCACTTGCGAAATCGAGCATATTTTCAATTAATCCATTCATTCTGAAGGATGAATCTTTTATAATATTAACCAGCTTCTGTGTCCTATCATCATGATTAATACGTGCTAATAATTGCGCACTATTCGATATGGCATTTAAAGGATTTCGCAAATCATGACCAAGGATGGCAATAAATTGCTCTCTTACTTCAGCAGTTTCCTTTTCAATTTGCAAACTTTCTTCTGATATTGCAAGCCGATCCAAGGCATCTAAATGAAAGGCAATCAAATCAGCAAACATTTTGAACATGCCAATAATGGTAGGATTATTGAGTTTAGCCGGTTTAGGATCGATGGCGCAAAGCGTGCCAAAAAATACACCGTCTTTTCTTACAATAGGCACCGATATGTAACTCTCAAAGCCATACATTTTGGGTGTATGGTGGTTGGCAAATTCTTCGTTTTCTGAAACATGATCGATAATTACTGGATCATGATGTTGCCTGATTTCGTTACAAATGGTTGTTTCCAGCTTTAATTCTCCGCCAGGATTTAAACCAAAATTTATGTTATCGTTAACAGCACAAACCACCCATTTATCTGATGTGACTCTGGCAACAGCAGAAAAGCCCATTCCAGTTGTATTACAAACAATTTCTAAAATGTTCGCAACTGCTGGTATTTTGCTGATCGACTCAATATCAGCAGGAATGTTCGTGTATTCGTTTTGCAAGGGTTATTAGAATAATGTTGCACAATTTACAAAAAAATTAATCTTCAAAAAAAATAATCCTTACGATCTAACATTAGTTTTACATATCCACCATCTGGTGGTTTTAACTGTTGATCAAATGCAAAAAAAATGCCCGGTTGTAAAAAATCGGGCATATAAATTAAGCTTTTAATAACGCTGGCTTTTCGTGATAGGTTTTCCACAGCAACTCGCCAAATAAAGTGTTTGACCACGCAAACCAGGCACGGGTAAAGTTTGCTGGATTATCTTTGTTAAACGATTCATGCATAAAACCTTTGCCAGCATGCGTTTTGCGTAAGGTATCAATACAGTATTTAATTTCGGTATCGTCTTTAGATGTTAAAGCCCTCATGGTAATGCTCATTGGCCAAATCATATCCTGCCCAGCATGTGGCCCGCCAATTCCTTCAGCAGCAGTACCTTTAAAGAAATATGGATTATCTTTCGATAAAGCAAACCTCCTTGTATTTTGATAAATTGGATCATCTGCTTTCATTGCACCCAAATAAGGCAAACTTAGCAAACTTGGTACATTGGAATCATCCATCAAATACGAGCTGCCAAATCCATCAACCTCAAAGGCATAAATTTTACCATATTTTGGATGATTAACAGTGGCGTATTTTTGTAGTGCAGTACTCACTTCATTCGAAAGATTTAACAAATTGCTTTCTAAAGTTTTATCTGGTTGTAAAGCTTTGATCATTTCTGCGGCCTGCTTTAAACTCGAAACTGCAAAGAAATTAGATGGCACCAAAAAGGGGAAAATAGTTGCATCATCACTGGGGCGGAAAGCAGAACAAATTAATCCAACAGGATTTACAGGGAAACCATAACCTGCCATGGGTAATGAATCTGTAGGTTGAGTGGTTTCGCGTTGAAAATGATAAGGTCCTTTATCCGCTTTGCGTTGCTGCTCTTTAAAAGTCTTTAAAGTTGCTTCGATTCCCTTTTTCCAATCTGCATCGAATGGTGTTTTATCACCAGTTTTTTTCCAATAATGATAAGCCAAACGAATAGGATAACACAAGGAATCTATTTCCCACTTACGCTCATGTACTCCTGCCTGCATTTTAGTTTTATCGGTTTTCCATTCACCAACTTTATTTGCATCGCCATAAAAAGCATTGGCATAAGGATCTTTTAAAACACATTGGGTTTGATGAATAATTACTCCGGCAATTAACTTTTTAAGCGGTTCATCCTCATTAACAAACTGAAGATAAGGCCAAACCTGTGCAGAGCTATCGCGAAGCCACATTGCATCAATATCACCAGTAATAACATAAGTATCTGGTTTTCCATTTTTTTCCTCATAATACACAGTTGTATCTAAAGTATTAGGGAAACAATTTTCAAAAAGCCACGTAAGTTCTGGATTTTTAACGTTGGATTGAAAGGTTTTGATAGCAGCATCAACAGCTTTACTTTGAAAATGTCTTTCGCCGGCTGCAACCCTTACAACTGGAAATTCGAGCACAAGATTGGCCGCCAGAGAAAACTTTGAGGTTAAAACTCCAGCGCCTAGTAAGCCTGTGTTTTGAATAAATGTTCTTCTTTTCATTATAGATATGATATAATAATTTGCTTATTTTAGTTGCGCTAATCGAGCATAATATTCTAGCATTGCCGCTTGCATAATTAACGATTTGTTTTTTTGTTTTCCCAATAGATTATTTTCGTCACGCTCCTCTTTCCAAATTCGTTCGCCTTCATTTACTAGAAATGATAATCGATTGGCATCATTTTCCACCTTAAGTAATTCGAGGTAACCTCTTAACAAAACAACGTTAAACCAATAATGATCACCTAGTTTATTGTTTTTATAAAAATGTTTTTCGGCGTTATTTGCAATAAATTTAGCTTCTGATAAATACTTTTTATCCTTTGTAATTTGATAAAGTATAACGTTTGCCTGCAACATCGTTCCAGTATTGTAGGTGTAAGTAGCTGAATCTATTTTTGCGTTTTTTACATCAATGGCATCGTAAAATATACCTTCAGGAGAACGGAGCATTTTATTCGTCCAATGATATACCAAAAGTGCTGTATCTAAGTATTTCTTTTGTTTGGTAATTTGATATAACTGTAGCGACACCAAAACGTTTGGTCCGTTTGAACAGGAATTTTTTGAAGTTTTTTCATCCTTCCTCCAATACAAACCACCACCAAGTTTTTCGTCGTAACCAGTTAAAAGCCAGCTATAAATTTCTTTAGCTTTTGCTAAATAAAAAGGATTTTTATTTCTATTGTAAGCATCCAAATACGCAATGGCGATCCATTGGTTGTCATCATAAAATCGGGAACTTTTAGTTATATAAGACTGGTAAGAGGGCGATGGAGATTCTGTTGTGTAATACTGGTTTATCGCTGCAATAACAGGTTTCATCACCTGCTTTCGTCCAACGGCTTCACTTTCATTTGTGGCCTGAATTAACGCACATAATGGCCATAAATAAGAATACGGTTTTTCATGTTCGCCAATGTTCTCCAAATACAGGCCTTTAATTTTTACGAAGAAATATTTATTGATGTTACTTTCAATAATACTTATTCTATTTAAATATTCATCTCTTTGATGTTGTGCCAAGGAAGATTTGGTATATAACAGCATTGAGGCGATGACAACTAATAATTTATATCGCATTCGAAGTATTACGTATTTTAAAATAGATGATCTCAAATTATTCTTAAATTTTAAATGTGATTAATTCTAGATTCTAAATAAACTGAAAAGACATTTGGTTAGCACTGAAACAAATATTAATATAATTTTATTAACATCAAAATAAAAAAAGCCAATTAAACTATTCCTAAATCGATTTTCTGGTTAAACATGAAGTTGGATACTATCACTAATTATTAATAACTAAATTTTAATCATTATTAAAAAAGCTAACAAGTAAAAATTCAACTTAAAACTTGATTACGAAATTTAATCATCATTTAAACTGAAGATACAATGCTAAATAATATTAGTTAATTAATTGATATTAAAAAAGTTATATATATTATTTGTATATTTAAATGGCGCAAAAAGATCCCTCCTTTTTCTCTCGTAGCTGTACATCGCCAGAAAAATTAATTTATCAAAAAACTCTTATGACTACTAAATTTGGCTTCAGCTTAATGAACATCGATGAATTTGAAAACTGGCTTTCTAATTTGAGGGTTGCCCGGACTATTTTGTACATTCAACAACACCATACCTGGAGTCCTAGTTACATTCAGTTTAAAGGAAACAATCAATTTGACCTGCAAAAAGGCATGAAAGAGTATCATGTAAGTGAAAACGGCTGGGCAGATATCGGCCAACATTTTAGCACTTTTGCCGATGGATCGATCATTACCGGACGAAGTTTAGAGAAAACGCCTGCCTGTATCCTCGGCTTTAATTCTAATTCCATCTGCATGGAGCATGTTGGAAATTTTGATAAAGGAAAGGATGCTATGACAGCTGCCCATAAAGATACCATTATCAGAATGACAGCCGCCTTGTGTAAAAAATTTGGAATAGCAGTTAATAGCAATAAAATTGTTTATCATCATTGGTTCGATTTGAGTTCGGGTATTAGGAATAATGGTACTAAAAACAATAAAACCTGCCCTGGTACAAACTTTTTTGGGGGCAATAAAGTTGCCGATTGTGAGAAAAATTTTTTACCGTTGGTGAGTGCGGCAATTGGTGGAATCTCCATCCCATCAACATCTGTAACCAATACTGATATTTTAAAATATGTGTATGTAACTGCAGAAAGTTTAAATATTAGGGAAGCTGCAAATGGTCAAGCGAAAAAAGCGAGTGATAGAGAACCTGCCTTACTGGGTGCCGTAATTAGGGTTTTTAAAGAAAAAGATGGGTGGTATAAAATTTCAGGATCTCAGGAACATTGGGTTAACGCTAATTATACCAAGCCAGTTATTCGGGCTACAGTTAATGCAGCTACTTTAAATGTACGCAGTGGTGCTGGTAATACTTTTCCGAAGGTTGCTTCGCTAAGTAAAGGCCAGGAAGTGTTTATTAGAGACGAAAACAATGGCTGGAGCAAAATAAATATTGATAACAGATGGGTAAAAAAGGAGTTTTTGAAGTTGGAGTGAAGTTAAATAATGCTTTATTATTTATAAACCTTATCGATTCTCATTCTAATATTACCATCACAAAATCTGCTGGTATCTGGAATTCATTTTTATGATGAAATAATACCTGCATTACCAGCCGGGATAAGTTTACCGATAACATTTAGATTATTTGATAATTCATCATTAACTACCAAACCCGCAATAGATAATTCTGTTATTGGAACAAATTGTATACCCTATATCATCGACTTAAGTTTTATTCCTGTGACTTTAAGATTTCGCTAATAAATGTGAGATTTTTAAAATAATAAACTCTGCCGGACGAGTGGCGGCCATACCAATCTCAATAATCAATCTTCCTTCTAAAACATCGATTGATGTCATGGTTACACCTAAACCCACATTTACAAAGTAAGCATGCTCTGGTTTTGCACCTGCCAAGGCACCTTGTCGCCACAATTGATTTAAAAAGTTTTCGCACATGGCTTTTACCCGCACCCATGTATTTGAGTCGTTGGGTTCAAATACCACAAATTCTGTAGCTTTTTTAATTGATTCCTCAACCACAATGAATAAGCGCCTAATTGGAATGTATCGCCACTCGTTATCATTTCCAGCTAAAGTTCTGGCACCCGAAACCAGGGTACCTCTCCCAGTGAACCTTCTTATCGCATTGATACTTTTCCCTCCTGTTGGATCAATATTTAGGTAATTGTGTTGCTCATCATTAATCGCCATTAAAGGCTTATAAACTGTTTTAATATTTACATTTGCAGGTGCTTTCCAAACGCCACGGTCATGATCTACCCGGGCCATAACTCCGGCCATCATGCCCGATGGATAAAGTGGAACGGTATAAGCATTTAAAGCAGATTTTATTTGATTGAATAATTGGAAATCGACACTATCGAAACCTCCCATTAAAGTTGAGGAATCTAATTTCACAGCAATAGCACCACCTTTTGGATCGTAAGCAACTGAAATATTATTTCCATCAGCACCAGCTTTTAAGGCGGTAATGGTTACTATTTTTCCTGAAGATTCGGCACCGATCAATAATTTTAAATCATTATGGGCAATAATTATATCTTTTAAACTTTTAGCAATTGCCGTGGTAGTGCCGTCAATAGCTATTCCACCAGTATCAAAAGTTAAGCTGATACCAGCAATGCTGATTGATTGCTTCTCGGTTGGCGTAGCATCAATTGTAATTTTTGTATAGGCCGCAACTGAAGCTTGCGCCGCAGGTTTGGTTATATCAGTGATGGGTTTCTTAATATCGCCAACCGATTTATAAATACCGGTATAGTCGCCACCGCGATTATCTTTACTTATTAAAATATTTTCATCCGCTACGCGATTATAAATTGCGCCACTTTGTACCTGCGGATAATAAACAGCGCCGTATTTCAAGTTAATATCGCTAATAAAATCGCTTCTAAATTTATCGGCAACCAATACTGGCGTAGATAAATCTGCTTGTGATGCATCCAAAATGGCAAACCGATCTCGCAACTTGGCACATTGAGCAAGCATGGCATCGTTAAGCTCTTTAATTTGCGATGAAATGGTTAAGGTTGTAATTTCAGGAATCACCAATAAAGTAATTTCATCCACCTTTTCACAGGCATCCAAACCGTTTAGAAGTTCAGTTTTATCGAATGCAGGTGTGGCAGTAAAAGTTCCTACCGAAACAATAAAACACGAGCTACCTCCATTTTCATAAAACATTTTAACATGGTAATAGAGCAAATAACCTGATAGTACATCCGCTGGTGCGATCACTATTTTTGGTATGGCAGATCCGTTTTCAGGATTTTCTATGGTTACTTCCAAAACTTCTGGAAATGCACCGCCAAAATATTGCTCAAACTCCAATAGTGAGGTAATCCGCTGAGGAATATTTACATCGAATGCTATTCCATTTTTTTCTCGCTTTGCGGTATAGCCAATAAAACCCGGTATTGCAGTTTCCACTTGTGCAATTGAGGGTGGAATCTTCGAAATTTCTTCGACATATACTCCAGGATGTTTATATGATTGCGCCATATCTAACAATTTATTTTTTAAACATATATATAAATTTTACTCTCCTCACCTGATTGATTTTCTGGCGTAGGATTAGGTAAATGTTTGGAAATAATTACTTTGGTTGGCCCTACGTTTTTGCTCAACTCTAAACCTGTTTTTAACTTTTGAAAAAATGGAATTTTAGTGTTGCTTTTAAACACAGTAATTTTTCCATCTGATATTTTTGTGATGGAATCGGTATCATTGTCTGGCACTGCTGTCCCCAAAAACGTATATTTTGAATAAACAGGATTTCCACCTGAAGTTCCGTCAGCACTTTTATCATGGATAAAAAAATCGAAATCATCCAGATCGCTACCACTTCGGTTAACCACATAATAGTTCCAAATGGTTTCCTTTCGGGTAAAATCGATCACAAATTTCGTTTCCTCTACAGCTGTTTCAATGCCGGGAAGCTTAAGATCCAATACTCCAAAATTAGACTTCAATTGAAGCTCATTGCTTTTAAAAATTTTATAAGTCAATAAATCCTCACCGGTATCCGCAGCATTCTTTATGGAGATGGTGTATAAACCATCAGGTAATTTGGATAGGTCGAGCAGTTTAGCAAAAGTTCCATCTTCGCCTTTTTTAATCTTATATGGACTTGCAATCGGTGTTCCATCAGTATTGTATGCAATGATCAGATCGCTTGCTGATGAAGTGTTAACTCTTAAAGTAATTTCGCTATTTGCCGCAAGGATGAAATTAAGGTTCATCGAATCGCCTACAATGGCATCGATGATATTTAATTTTAAATTTTCATTTAGGCCATTGTTTGTAAGGTAAATCTTTTTATTGCTTAAAAATTCCTTGGCTGGAGATGCTTCATTTAAGTTTGTAATGGCAAAAAACTTAGCGGCCTGTTTCAAGCCAATGCCAAAATGCAGTTGGGTTTCTTGTAGTTTTATCTTTGGCTGTCCAGTATCAACTTCGCGAACCAGGTTAAATCCTGTAGCAAAATTTTGGTACAAGTAAAGTTGATTAAGCATCAATAAACTCGATTGTTGAGTTGGCACAAAAATTAAATCTTGACACAAATTATCTTGATAGTAATTGTGACGCACATTAACCGAAAATAATTTGCTATAGTCTCTCATAATTCATTTTTATTTTGGGTTGATATATTTTTAATAATCCCACCATATTGTGCATTTTCTTGAATGGTTGACATGCGGATTTTGTACACTACCGAAGGTAAATAGCTGTGACCAATAATGCTCCAGAAATGGTTTATTTTTTCAAAATTAAAACTGATAAGCTCAGCACTCAATCGCTCAATTTTGCTATCAGAAACTACCAGTAGTGGCGAGTTTGCCTGCGTAAACACACTTTTATATTGGAAAAATGAAATCACTTGCGAAAGCCTTTTTAGGCCATCAAGATAATCTAACTGCGGCGATTTGGAATCTTTATTATGAAAATTTGCAGATATCACTATAGACAGATTTAGGGATATATCAGGATTTCGGTATTTGATGTCGTCCTGCATATTTCGAACAGTTAACTGCTGATTTTTTGCCAAATGTTCTTCTTCAATATTTATTAAAGTTAAACCCAGGGTTTTATCAGGAATAGCCAATTTGCCATCGTATACAATGCTTGAAACTACAATGTAATCTTCATAATTAGTACTGGCAATGTTGTTTAAATAGGCATTGATTTCTTTTGAAATAAAATCTAGGGCAGTATTAATCATAGATAAAAATTTAGATTAGGCTAGACATTTAAGTGAATGATTACCATAAACTTATACATGAAAGTAGCAATTGTTATTAGCACTTTAAAATAAAGTTATTCACCTAATTTACTTTTTTTGATTCGATGTTTTTAATAGTTTAATTGAATTTTCCAATCCCAAGAATTTATTTAAACATCCCTATCGTTAATATAATTTTATTGATCACGACCATTCCTATATCATTTTCAGTAACCTATTATTCATCCTAAATAGAATTGCTATATTTAAAGTTGAAAACGCACTATTATGAATCTTGATACATCCCATCTATCAAAACGCATACTTTCTATAGACATTCTTCGTGGACTTGTGATGATTATTATGGCACTTGACCATACACGTGATTTTTTTCACATTGAGGCCATGACAGCAAATCCGCTCGATCCGCAAACTACTACAGGTATATTGTTTTTTACCAGATGGATTACTCATTTCTGTGCTCCCATTTTTGTTTTTCTTTCGGGTTTATCGGCTTATCTATCATCACAAAATAAGAGTTCGGAAAAAGCAGGTGGGTTTCTTTTGAAACGTGGTTTATGGTTGATTATAGTTGAAATTATTATCATTTCCCTCGGATTAACTTTTAATCCCTTTTATAATTTCGTGATTTTACAAGTGATTTGGGTAATTGGTTGGAGCATGATTTTGCTGGGTTTATTAAGTAGAATCTCTCGTAATGCGGTGCTAATTATTGGTTTAATTATAGTTTTCGGACATAATATTTTTAATCTGTTTCCGGCACCTGAAGATGAAAGTTTAGGTTTGCTTTTAAAGGTATTCTTCACCGCCTTTGGCACTGTTGTGCCCTTATCTAGTACGCATTTACTTGGTGTTTTCTATGCCATTTTACCTTGGACAGGTATTATGTTTATCGGTTATGGCATTGGTAATTGGTACAGCAAAGGCTATGATGCCATTGAAAGAAAACGAAATCTCATTATTTCGGGCACTTTGTCCATTTTCCTATTTATGTTTTTAAGATTTATTAATCTTTATGGCGACCCAGCCCCAAGAAAGGAATATCATGATGCGTTTAAAAATTTACTGTCGTTTTTTAATGTAAGTAAGTACCCACCATCTTTACAATATACCTGCATGACTATCGGTGTAGCCCTTCTGTTTTTGGCTTTTACCGAAAAGATGAAAAATTGGTTTAGCAGGATATCATCGATATATGGCGCTGTTCCATTCTTTTATTATGTTATCCATTTTTATTTACTGCACACCGTTTTGGTAATTGCTTTTTTCGCTACAGGTTTTACAAGTAATCAAATTGTTCAAATTCCATTTTGGTTTCGACCTAATGAGTTTGGTTTTAACTTAAGCATTGTTTATTTAATCTGGATTGCTGTTGTGGCCATGCTCTATCTTCCTTGCAAATGGTTCAAGGGCTATAAAGAAAAACATAATCAATGGTGGTTGAGGTATGTTTAAGGTTTAAGTAAATTCCATTTTTGAAAAACCCATTTTTATGTTTTACATTATGGTTAAATTGCCACAAATATAGGCAAGGAAGAATTGTAAATATTGTTGCAAAGACGCTCAGGGTTGCAATTACAATCGCTATAAAAACATCGTTTCGGTAGGATGATTATCTTAAAGGAGATTGCTTCGTCGTGCCTCCTCGCGAAGACGTTCAGGGTGTAAAGATGAAGTACAAATCAACAAAAAAACCGCTGGCTTTCGCCAACGGTTTAACATAACAATAGGGATGATTTTTGAAATGTTATTTTTTTGGTTTGGCGCTCATGTAAAATGTAAGCTTGCCACCATTCGTAATATCAGCATGATTGATTTGATGATTGGTAATCTCTTTACCATTCAATAACACTTTTTGAACATAAACGTTTTTATCGCTTTGCTTAATTGCTTCAACCGTGAAAGTTTTGCCATTCTCTAAGTTAATTACCGCATTGTTTACCAGCGGGCTACCTAACGAATAAACATCAGAGCCTGGCGCTACCGGGTAAAATCCCATGGCAGAAAACATATACCAAGCACTCATTTGTCCGCAATCATCATTTCCTCCCAAACCATCGGCAGTTGGTTTGTATTGCATATTTAAAATGTGGCGAATTTGTGCCTGGCCTTTGTATACTTCATCTGTCCAGTTGTAAAGATAAGCTACGTGGTGCGCTGGTTCATTTCCGTGAACATAACCACCAATTATACCTTCGCGGGTAATATCTTCTGTATGTGCAAAAAATTCATCCGGCAGGTGCATACTAAATAATGAATCTAATCGAGCTGCAAATTTTTTCTTTCCACCCATTACCTCAACCAATGAAGTTGGATCATGTGGAACGAAGAAGCTATAATTCCAGCTATTTCCTTCAATAAAACCTTGTCCTTCCGTATCTTTCGGATCAAAAGCTTTTTTGAAAGTTCCATCGGCTAAACGAGGACGCATAAAACCAGATGCCGTATCGTAATTATTTCTCCAATTGTTTGAACGTTTAATAAATTCGTTGTAAACATCCATGCGATTTAATTTCTTTGCCAATTGTGCAATTGCCCAATCATCGTAAGCATATTCCAAAGTATTCGAAACCGAAACACCACTTCTTTCGGCTGGGATGTAACCTTTGTCCATATAGTAACCTATACCTTCATAATCGCGGTGTTTAGCCGTTGTAACACAAGCATCTAACGCTTTATTCGCATCACCATTGTAAATTCCTTTGATAATGGCATCGGCTAAAACAGAAACACTATGATAACCACTCATGCACCAGTTATCATTCGCATAGTGCGACCAAATTGGCAACATTTTTAAACTACTTTGATCATAATGCGCTATCATCGATTTTACCATATCATTACTTCGGCTTGGCTGCATAATATTAAAGAAAGGATGCAAAGCCCTATAAGTATCCCAAAGTGAAAAGGTTGTATAGTTAGTAAAACCTTCTGCCTTATGAATGCCTTGATCTAATCCCTTATATTCTCCGTTTACATCGGTATAAGTTGTGGGATTAATAAAAGAGTGATAAAGTGCTGTATAGAAGTTAATTTTATTATTGTTAGAAGTATTAACCTGAATTTTGTTCAATTCTTTGTTCCAGGTATTCTGTGCTTGGGCTTTTACTTTATCAAAATCCCAACCTGATATTTCAGCACGCATATTTTGAAGCGCATTTTCTTGACTTACAGGCGAAAGGGCAAATTTTATTTTCACCTTCTCTCCTTCTTGCGTATCAAAATCAAAATACATTTTCAGCTTTTTACCAGCAATTTCGGGGAAGTTTTGATCTTGATTAAATTTACCCCAAAAACCTCTGTAAGCCTGTTTTGCATCATAACTTTTACGTCCATAACTTTTAAAAGGTTTAGAGAAACTCATTGCAAAATAAACCGTTCTGGTTCTTGCCCATCCATTAGTTTGGCGATAACCGGTAACTAAAGTATCGTTAACTACACGAACATAAGTCCACACGGTTTTATCCTCGTAATTATAAATCCCTGCCATCAAATCCAAAATTATATGCGATTGATCTGATTTTGGAAAAGTATATTGGTGCATTCCAACTCTATCCGTTGCGGTTAATTCGGCAGTTATATTATCGTCATCCAATTTTACTTTGTAATAACCAGCTTCTGCTTTTTCGTTCGCATGCGAATATGCAGAACGGTAACCACCTTTTGGATTATCTGCAGTGCCTGGGTTTAATTGCAATTTACCTTGTGTGGGCATGATTAAAAAATCGCCTAAATCTGAATGACCTGTGCCACTAAAATGCGTATGGCTGAAACCTGTTATTGTTTTATCTTCATATTTGTAGCCTGCACAATACTTATATACATCGCCATTATATTTTCCATTTACTTCGTAAGATAACGTGTCTGTTTCAGGACTCAATTGCACAGCACCAAAAGGAACGGTAGCTCCAGGATAGGTGTGTCCCATTTTAGATGTGCCAATAATAGGCTTAACATATTGAACCAAATTCTGCTGTGCCGATGCTACAAAAGCAGACAATAAAAGACAAGGCAGGATGAATTTCTTAATCATATTATTTAAAAATTGATGTTTGATTTTTTGAAGATTCTAAGGTATTAATTAAAAAACTAATCTGCATAAAAACTTTAACTAAATCGTTTAATCAACATAAAAAATACAAAAAAGTACAGGGTGATGAAGATGATTTGGAAAGCAATGTTCAGTGCATTTAGGTAATACCCGTCCTGCTCTCTGCTTATCCCGATGAAAAATCGGGAATCGCTGACGATCAGGTTTAGTTTAGAAAGGTTTATTCATTAAATCCGTTACTGCTTTTTACAAGGAACTGACTTGCATTAAATAATTTCAGATAAATAAACCTTATTTTTGCATCCTATTAAAACAAAATGAGTAAACACGGTAGAATTCTGGTTGCCATGAGTGGCGGGGTTGATAGTTCGGTAGCGGCTGTAATGTTGCATGAGCAGGGTTATGAAGTTATTGGCTTAACCATGAAGACTTGGGATTACGCAAGTGCAGGAGGCAGCAGTAAAGAAACTGGCTGTTGCTCTTTAGATAGCATCAATGATGCACGTACCTTGGCCGTAAATTACGGTTTTCCTCATTATATTTTAGATATTCGTGATGAATTTGGCGATTATGTAATCGATAATTTTGTTGATGAATATTTAGCTGGAAGAACACCAAATCCATGCGTATTGTGCAATACGCACATTAAATGGGAAGCATTATTAAAACGGGCCAATAAATTAGATTGTGAATTTATTGCAACAGGGCATTACGCAAATATTCGCCAGCAAGATAGTGGGCGTTATGTGATTTCAAAAGGTAAAGACGAAAACAAGGATCAATCTTATGTGCTTTGGGGAGTTTCGCAAGAAAACCTATCACGAACTAAATTCCCCTTAGGCAGTTTCGCTAAATCCGATATCAGGCAGATGGCTTTGGATATGGGACAGGAAGAACTGGCAAAAAAATCAGAGAGTTACGAAATCTGTTTCGTTCCCGATAATGATTACAGGGCATTTTTGAAACATAAAGTTGAAGATTTAGAAGATAAAGTTGCTGGTGGAAACTTCATTCTAAGTAATGGGATGGTTGTTGGTCAGCATAAAGGTTATCCATTTTACACTATTGGCCAACGCAAAGGTTTAGGTGTAGCTTTTGGCGAACCAATGTTTGTTACTCAAATTTTGCCAGAAAGCAATACCGTTGTTTTGGGTAAAGCCGAAGAATTGGAACGCAAAGAAGCATTGGTTCGTAACATCAATTTAATTAAATACGCCAACATCGAAGAACCAATGAATGATGTGATTACTAAAATTCGTTACAAAGATGCGGGTATGTTAAGTACAATTGTTCAGGAAAAAGATAGAATGCGTGTGGTTTTTGATCATAATGTTTCAGCAATTGCACCTGGCCAATCGGCGGTGTTTTACGAAGGAAATGATTTATTAGGTGGTGGATTTTTAGTATAATTAATCTGCCCCCTTAATATCAACATAAACATTGTTGTTTTCCTAAGAGGCATTCTTATAAAGAAGTTATTATATTATGCGCATAGAGCGACTGCTTTACCGAAAAGTCGAATAAGCAGTCTTTTTATTTATTGTAGCGCCTTTAATTATTTTAAAAATTTGTTACTGCTCTTCGTAGTGGTAAGTTAAGCCGCCATCAACAGTATATGTAGATCCTGTAACATAGGCAGCTTCATCCGAAGCCAAAAATGCAACAACTGCTGCAACATCATCTACTTTCCCCATTCTGCTCATAGGAATGTTATCCAAAACTTTTGCCAGCTGTTTTTTATTATTTAATAAATCTTTATTTATAGGTGTGGTAATAGCACCCGGCGCAACGTTATTAATTCGGATGTTTAAAGGAGCCAACTCACTGGCTAAATTTCTGCAAAGCATTTTTAAACCACCCTTGCTGGCACAATAAGCTGCAAAATGCGGAAAAACAATTTCTTCATGAACAGAACTCATATTTATGATTGTGCCAGCTTTTTTATTGCTTTTACAATATTTTACAAAAGTTTGAATGCCAAAGAATACACCTTTTAAGTTGGTATTCATTACCAAATCATAGTCATCTTCGGTCACATCCCAAAAATCAGCTTTCGTTTCCAGGCCTGCATTGTTTACCAAAATATCTAAAGAACCAAATGCAGCAATTGCATCATCAACCAGCTTAATTACTTCTTTTGATTTACTTACATCAGCTGCTAAAAATTTAGCCTTTCTGCCCATTCCTTCAATTTTAGCAATTAGTTTTTCTCCACGTTCATCAAACTTGCGCCCGTTCAATATTATATCTGCACCTTCTTTGGCTAATCTTAAAGCACAGGCTTCACCTATTCCCTGGCTGCTTCCTGTTACCAATGCTACTTTATTTTCAAAACGATTCATCTTAAATAATTTTAATATTAAAGTTTATTTCTGTAATAATGTTTTAAAAGAATGATGATTATAATAAGAAGACAAGCGCAGAAATATTGATTAATATGTAAAGGAGTAGCATTTTCATTATAAAAAATAGTTTTCACGGCGCTTTTTTATATTTTTAGACGTTGAGATCTACCTGTTTTTTCCAAGCGAACATAAGTTTTGTTCTGCATGCAATTAAGTGTTTGATAATCAACATTTACTATCAATCGCCTAAACATTTCTAAATTTTAGAAATGCGAAAAATTTAAAGATGAGTCAACAAAAAAACTACGATACAGAATTTTGCGGAAATCTAGCCATCCATCAAACCAATTCCATTCAAGATTTTGGGTATCTTTTAGTTTTGGATTCCAAAACATACAGTATCCTTCAAGCCAGTGAAAATGTGAATGAAATAATTGGTTGCAATGTTAAAGAATGCATATCAATCGGTTTTCAGGAATATTTGCTACCAGATGATTTTAAACATTTCAAAGCTGAAGTAAATAAAGGATTGAGAAATCGTTTACCATTTCAGTTTTCTTTACAAAAAGGATCGGTTACTGAACCCGTAAATATATTGGCTCATGTTAAAAAAGATTTCATCATTCTTGAAATAGAAAAAGTAGATAAAGAACCCGAACACAGTTTTACTGAAGTTTTTCAAGGTGTAAGATCTTTCATTTCTACATTAGAGAGTACAGATAACTTGCAGGAGGTTTGTGAGGCCAGTATAAAGGAAATAAGAAGAATTGCCCGCTTTGATGGCATTCGAATGTATCGTTTTGATAAAGATTGGAATGGAACCGTGATAGCTGAAGAAATTACGGGTGAATTGGATAGTTATTTAGGGCAAACCTTCCCAGCATCGGATGTACCAAAACAAGCCAGGGCGCTTTACCTCAAAAATCCATTTCGCTTAATCCCCAACAGGAATTATAAAACGGTTAAACTTTTCCCGGTAATTAATTCCGTTACCAATGGATTTTTAGATCTTTCTGATTGTAATTTACGCAGCGTAGCAAATGTGCATTTGGAGTATATGGCCAATATGAATGTTACCGCTTCCATGTCTATACGTATTATTGTAGATGGCGAATTGTGGGGTTTAATTTCTTGCCACCATGTTACAAGCAAATATTTAAGTGTAGAAAGCAGATCAATTTTTGATTGGTTAAGCATGGAAATCTCTTATCGCATTTCTTCAATAATCAAACATCAAGAATTGCTGGATAGCACGAAATTATTACAGCAAAGAAGCGAAATTGCTGAATTAATTTATGCAGAAGATGATATTGTTAAAGGAATATTTGCAGATGCAAACCAAAACCTGCTTTCGTTGTTTAATGCTACTGGAATTGCACTGAGTTTAAATGGTAAAATTAAAACGCTGGGCAATGTTCCAGAAATGGATGAACTTGAAAATTTAGTACTGTGGCTTGAAGGTAAAGGAACAAACAAAGTATTTTACAGTGAAAATTTAGGGGAAATTTACGAGGAAGCAAAGGCTTATCCGCATATTGCAAGTGGTCTGTTGGTAATTCCGATTGATCCTGGAAAAGGAGAATTTTTAATTTGCTTAAGGCCGGAAGTGATTCAAAATATAAAATGGGGCGGTGATCCAAATCAAGCTATAAATTTTGAAAAGGATGGCTTAAATTATCATCCGAGAAACTCTTTTAAACAATGGCTACAAACCATTTACGGACAATCAGAAGATTGGAAAAAAACTGAAATTGATATTGCAGAATCTTTAAGGAATTTCTTATTTGAATTCAGGGCGAAACAAATTTATAATTAAACAAATGAGTGATCAAGTGATAAAAGAAACTTCAAAAAGATACGATAAATATATTGTTGCAATTGGAGCTTCGGCAGGTGGTTTGGAAGCTATTCATGAATTTTTTGATCACATGCCCTCAAATGCAAGTTTTTCATTTGTTGTTATTCAGCACTTATCATCAGATTATAAAAGCCTTTTGGTTGAGTTGGTTGCCAAACACACACACATGAAAGTTTTTGAAGCAGCCAATGATATGGCTATTCAACAAGATTGTGTTTACATCATTCCCAATAATAAATTAATGACGGTAAGCCAAGGCCGATTAAAGCTGGCAGACAAATCGGTAATAAAAGCACCTAACACTGCTATCGATCATTTCTTATACACTTTAGCAACAGATAAAAGAGAAAAAGCCATCGCCGTAATACTTTCTGGTACGGGCACAGATGGAACAAAAGGCATTCAAGCCATAAAAGAACATGGCGGTATGGTAATCGTTCAGGAGCCATCGACAGCAAAATTTGATGGAATGCCAAATAGCGCCATAGCTTCAGGTAATGTAGATCACGTTCTTGCAGCTCCTGAAATGCATAAGGAACTTTTTAATTATGTTAACGAAGAGCCAGTTCAGGTTTTAGAAAATGGTAAAATAAACGAAAAACTTTTAGATGAAATTTTTAAAATGGTTCATCTGCAAAGTGGTAACGATTTCAATTTATACAAAACGCCAACAATAATTAGAAGAATTGGCCGCAGGATGAATGAAAACAATGTTAAAACACTCGATCAATATGTTGCTTTATTGAAAAAAAATCAAAAAGAAGTAGCGGTTTTAGGTCAGGATTTTTTAATTGGTGTGACCAAGTTTTTCAGGGATAAAGGTGCCTTTGAAGCTTTCGCCGATCAGATAAAAGTTATTATAGATCAAAAAATTAATGGAGACACTTTAAAAATTTGGGTTTGCGCCTGCAGTACAGGACAAGAGGCATATACCATTGCAGTAATTGCCAACGATATTATAGAAAAATCGGGTAAGAAAATTGAGATTAAAATTTTCGCGACTGACATTGATGAGAAAAGCATTGAAATTGCTTCCAGAAATCAGTATCCTTCCAGTATCAATAAAGAAATTCCCTCAAAATATTTCAAGAAATACTTTGCTCAGGATGGACAATTTTATGGTGTTATTCCATCGATTAGAAAACAAGTAGTTTTTGCAAAGCACGATGTAATTAAATCTCCTCCATTTATCAAAAACGATATGGTTACCTGTCGTAATATGCTTATTTATGTAAACAGCGTATTACAGGAGAAAATTTTATCCATATTTCATTTTTCATTGGTTTCTGGTGGTTATTTAATGTTGGGTTCCAGTGAAACTGCTTCATCATTAAGAGCAGGTTTAACAGAAATTTCCAGCAAATGGAAAATTTATCAGAAAACTGGAATCATAAATTATTCAACCTATAATACTTATAATACAGAATCTAGATCAGTTTCCAGTCAAGAAAAAAAACTTAGTGCTACCGATTTTGCCATCACTCCTATTGAGAAAAGTTTTAATACTTTCTTAACGAAAGACTTAAATTATGTTGGCGTTTATATTGATAAGTCTTACATCATGCAAGATGCAATTGGCGATTATCGACAATTTCTTTCATTGCCTGAAGATAAAATTGAGCTAAATATATTGAAGATGGTGCCGAAAGAAATTTCGATCATTTTAAATACAGCATTAAGAAAAGCCTGGAAAGATAATAAGGTTACTCACCTCAAACGTGTAAGGTTTGCAACAAGAAATAAGGAAACCTATTTGAATATTTCAGTACAACCTGCTGATGAAAGAAGCAGCAATGGGTTTACCATGATTGTTTTTGGGGAAAGTACGCTGGAAACTATTCCCGATAAAGATGATTTGGGAATGGTAGCTTTTCATGATGGAGACCAGAATGAATATATTTTTGAGCTGGAAGCCGAACTCAATGAAACCCGAAACAACCTGCAACTTGCTGTTGAAGAGATGGAAACCACCAATGAGGAACTTCAATCTACCAACGAAGAATTGCTTTCTGCCAATGAAGAATTGCAATCGAGTAACGAAGAATTACAATCTTTAAACGAAGAATTACATACGCTGAATACCGAACATCAGGTAAAAATTAAAGAGTTAATTGAGTTAAATGATGACTTAGACAATTATTTCAGAAGTACCGACATTGGGCAAATTTTTGTTGATTCAGGTATGTTTATCCGCAAATTTAATGCAGCTGCCATTAGCATGGTGAATTTGATAGAGGCTGATATTGGTAGATCGATCGAGCAAATTTCGAATAACATAAAAACCGATAATTTAAATTTCGATATCGATTCTGTAATTAAAACAGGAAAAATTATTGAAAAGGAAATTCAAATCAAAAATGGCCATAGCAGCCTGATGAGAATTATGCCTTATCTGCGAAAAGATAAAAAAATTGATGGCGTAGTCATCACTTTTGTTGATATATCGAAACTTACAGAGTTAAGCAACATTATAAGTGGCGTATTTAATGCAAGTTTAAATGGTGTAATGGCATTTAAGGCGGTGCGAAATAAACAACATTTTATAACTGATTTTGAGTGCATATCTTTCAATGAATCTTCGTTAAAAATTTTAAACAAAAAAGAGAAAGAGCTTATTAATGGTAAAATGCTCGAGAATTTACCTGAGATAGCCGAAGGAAATTTATTAAGTAAGTATATTAATGTTGTAGAAAAAGGTACATCATTACAGTATGAAACCAAATTAACGGATAAGATCTGGATTGAAATTGTTGCGGTGAAAATGGCCGATGGTTTTGCTGCGACTATTACCGATATCACAAAACAAAAATTAGCAGAAGAAAAACTTAAGCGAAACTATAACGAATTGCTTGGTACCAGAGAAAATTTAAAGGAACTGAACACCGAACTCGAGCAAAAAATACTCGAACGTACGGTTAAGCTTTCTGAAAGTGAGGAACGTTTCAACTTGGTATCTCAAGCTACTAACGATACGATATGGGATTGGGATTTAGCTAATAATACCATGTGGCGAAATGATAATTTTGCCACCATGTTTGGTTATGATAACAATCCTGCCAACCAAAACATTTCTTTTTTCTTCGAAAATATTCACCATGAGGATAGAAAAAGGGTGAAAGATAGTGTTTATGAAGCCATTAATAATTCTGAAACACAATGGACTTCGCAATATCGACTGAAAAAAGCAGATGGTGATTATGCTACGATTCTTGATCGTGGGAGCATTTTATTGGATGATAACGGCATTCCTTACCGCATGGTTGGCTCTATCTTAGATATCACAGTTTTGATAGATACGGAGACCAGACTAAATTCGACAGAGAAAAAATTCAGAAAAATATTCGATTCGAATGTGATCGGGATGATTTTTTCGGATGTTCAATCTGGTAGAATAGAAACAGCCAACAAAGTATTTATTGAAATGCTGGGTTACACCACAAAAGATTTGGAAAATGGCTTAATTAGATGGAACGATATTACGCCACCAGAGTTCTTGCCCATCAGTAAAATATCTGCTGATTTAGTAAAAAATGAAGGTTTCTGCCCACCATTTGAAAAACAATACATTACCAAAGCAGGTAAAACTATTGATGTATTGGTTGGATCGGCAATTCTGGATGATGAAGATGGCAAGGATGCTGTTTCATACATTATCGATATCAGCAAGCAGAAACATAATGAAAAGCGAAGAAATGAACTTCAGAAACTGATTAAAAAGCAGCAGGATGAGTTTTATAGCATTTTCAAAAAGGCACCAGCTTTAATCAGTATCAGAAGAGGTAAAGATTTAGTTTATGAATTTGTAAATGAAGCTTTTATCCAATTCGATGGTGGAACCGATTATATTGGTAAAAAACAACTCAAAGAAGGATCGCAATTTGATACTGAGGAATTAATCAGTATCGAAAAGAAGGTGCTTCAAACTGGTGAAACATTTATTGCCAACTCCTTTAAACTTCAGCAAAAAGACAAGCAAACTGGCAAAATAAAAGACAGTTGGTTTGATATTATATTAAATCCGGTATTTTCTGATAATGGTGCAATTGATGGTGTTGCATTTTTCGGTTTTGAAGTAACCGATTTGATGATTGCTCAAGAGGCTACAAAAAACCTCATGAACAAGAAAGATGAATTTATGAGTATTGCCAGTCATGAATTGAAAACGCCTATTACCAGTATAAAAGGTTATTTACAATTTGCTTTGAAAATGGCCCAACAAGAGAAGTTTGAGCACATTTCAGGATTTATTGATAAGGCGACCAAACAGATTGGAAAACTTACATCATTGGTAGATGATTTATTAGATGTAACCCGCATCCAGGCCGGAAAAATGGTATTTACTTTTACCAATTTCAACATTAATGAAGTTATAGAAGAATCTGCTGATGGGCTACAAGGGAGTTTAGGGAAACATTCTATCACCATGCAACTTGAAGATGGACTTATGGTTTATGCCGATAAGAATAGAATTGAACAAGTGGTTTCCAATTTCCTATCCAATGCACTTAAATATTCGCCTCACTCTAATGAAATTATCATTAAAACCGAAAGGAATGAAAATGTTTTAAGAGTTTCGGTACGTGATTTTGGTATAGGTATCCCTAAAGATAAAACTGAATATATATTTGATAGATTTTTTAGGGTTGAAGAATCATCTCATTTATTCTCCGGGTTGGGATTAGGGCTTTATATTTCTGCTGAAATTATAGAGCGCCACAAGGGTAAAATCGGCGTAAATAGTGAGGAAAATAAGGGTGCAGAGTTTTGGTTTGAGATACCAATTTAAATTAACTAACGATTACTGATCTTCGAGTTCGATATCATCTAGCGAACTTTTGCCGGCTTTATTTGATTTTTTTACCACGGTGAAAGTGCCATTAAGTTCCATAACAACAGCCTGAACATCGTCCATTTTATGCAATCTATACTTCCTGATTTCGGCGTAAATTTCCTCCTTGGTGATCACCTCTTTATCCATGGCCTCATCTATAAAATTGCCATCATAAAAAACCAAAGTTGGCGTAGAATTGATAATTTTTTCTAATTTGTGAGATCTCTTTGCCAGCAAAGCAAGCGTATATTGCAATAAAATAATCACTATTAAACCAGCACTACCTTCTACCAGCGGCACTTTCTTTAAAATCATTGATGATAAAGTTGAACCTAGTGTTACGGTAACAACAAAGTCGAAAGCATTAAGCTTTGCGAGCGTTCTTTTTCCAGAAATCCTGATAAATATGAATAGTGCTATGAAAGAAATTACAGCGCAAATGATGACATGAAATACGGAAGTCCAATCCTTAAAAAATAAATGTTCCATCTATTGGCCTAGCGCCACATTCTCCAAAGCGGTAAATCATTAGAGGCTATTTCGTTATTAATTTCATCCCAAAAAGCCCTGCTGATATCATTAATACCAGCAACAGTTCTATTTTGTTCTTTGCTTGGTGAATTAGAAGTTGATTCGCCTTCCTGATGATTGGTGTAGTGGTTCTCGTTATTAATGTCCATAGCTAATACGTTTTGAGTTGTATTTTTAACAGTAACAACGCAGAAATGTTTATAATCATTCGAATTTATCGTGTAAAATTCTTGAAAGATTATATTACAATGTATCTAAAACAGGGTTATTTAAAATAAAAAAAGCACCGAAATTCGGTGCTTTTAAATTTGAATTCAAATATGTTTTATACTAAATCAAAACGATCCAGATTCATTACTTTGGTCCAAACTGCCACAAAATCATCTACAAATTTTTGTTGCGAATCTGAACTGGCATAAACCTCGGCAATTGCTCTTAATTCAGAATTTGAGCCAAAAACAAGATCAGCACGTGTAGCAGTCCATTTCGGTTGACCAGTTTTGCGGTCGCTTCCCAAATAAACTTCTTTATCATCAGATATTGCTTTCCATGCGGTGTTCATATCCAATAAATTTACAAAGAAATCATTACTTAACTGACCAGGCTTCAAAGTTAAAACGCCATTTTTAGATCCATCAAAGTTTATATCCAAGGTTCTTAAACCACCTAACAACACAGTTAATTCTGGTGCTGTTAAATTGAGTAAATGTGCTTTATCGATTAATAATTCTTCAGTCGAAACGGTAAATCGAGTTTTGCTATAATTTCGGAATCCATCAGCCTGTGGCTCTAAATATCCAAAAGATTCTACATCCGTTTGATCTTGAGAGGCATCCATACGGCCAGCAGTAAAAGGAACTTTGTTTGTATATCCCCCTTCAATTATGGCTTTCTCAACCGCAGCAGATCCAGCAAGTACAATTAAATCGGCAATAGAAACTTTCTTCCCATCTAACTGTGATCCATTAAAATCATTTTGAACAGTTTCTAAAACCGCTAATACCTTTTGCAATTGTGCTGGATTATTTACTTTCCAATCTTTTTGCGGTGCCAAACGGATTCGGGCACCATTCGCTCCACCACGCTTATCAGATCCACGGAAAGTTGATGCTGAAGCCCAGGCTGTTGATACCAATTCAGCAATACTTAATCCAGATTGTAATATTTTAGATTTCAGTGATTCGATATCTGATTCAGTTACCAATGCATGGTTTACTGATGGAATAGGATCTTGCCATAATAATTCCTCTTGTGGAACATCGGAACCTAAATAACGGGCAACCGGTCCCATATCGCGATGGGTTAATTTAAACCACGCCTTAGCAAAAGCATCTGCAAATTGATCTGGGTTTTCTAAAAACCTTCTTGAGATCTTTTCATAAGCAGGATCAAAACGCAGAGAAAGATCTGTGGTTAGCATGGTAGGCTTATGCTTTTTCGAACTATCAAAGGCATCTGGAATAATATCCTCGGCATTTTTTGCTACCCATTGATGTGCACCAGCCGGACTTTTACTTAACTCCCACTCAAAACCAAATAAGTTCTCGAAAAAGTTATTGCTCCACTGTGTTGGAGTTGTGGTCCAGGTTACTTCCAACCCACTGGTAATGGCATCCTTTCCTGTACCAGATGCAAAGCTGTTATGCCAACCAAAGCCCTGGCTTTCAATATCAGAAGCTTCAGGTTCTTTACCAACATGATCTGATGATGCAGCTCCATGGGTTTTACCAAAAGTGTGTCCACCGGCAATAAGCGCAACAGTTTCCTCATCATCCATAGCCATTCGTCCAAACGTATCGCGAATATCTTTAGCCGCTAAAATTGGATCTGGATTGCCATCAGGCCCTTCAGGATTAACATAAATTAATCCCATTTGAACCGCAGCAAGAGGCTTTTCTAAATTACGGGAATGGGTATCGCCATCTGCATCATCGTCACTCACTAAAACTCCGCCTTGTTCTGTTACACCTTGCGAGCCATGTGCATAACGAACATCGCCTCCGAGCCAGGTTTTTTCCGAGCCCCAATACACCGATTCATCAGCTTCCCAAACGTCTTCTCTTCCCCCTGCAAAACCAAAAGTTTTAAATCCCATTGATTCTAGTGCAATATTACCTGCAAGTATCATTAAATCGGCCCAAGAAATTTTGCGACCATATTTTTGTTTGATTGGCCAAAGCAACCTTCTGGCCTTATCCAAACTTACGTTATCAGGCCAGCTGTTCAATGGAGCAAAGCGCTGTAGACCCGCACCGGCACCACCTCTTCCATCTCCTACGCGATAAGTTCCGGCGCTGTGCCATGCCATTCTGATAAATAGACCACCATAATGACCAAAGTCTGCTGGCCACCAGTCTTGAGAATCAGTCATCAAAGCGTGTAAATCTGTTTTAACAGCTCCCAGATCTAAACTTTTGAATGCTGCTGCATAATCAAAATCTTTATCCATTGGATCAGATAAAGAAGAATGTTGACGTAAAATATTGATTTTTAATTGATTCGGCCACCAATCGCGATTTCGAGTACCGCCACCCCCTACATTTTGTTTCATGCTGCCATTGTGAAAAGGGCACTGACTGATGTCGTTTGAGTCTTTTTCCATTATTATAATATTTTAAGGTTGAACAGTTGGGCTATCTTTTGTGTTTTGATAGTATATAAAAGTAAAAGTTTGAAAGGGATATTCCCAATCATTTAATTCTATATTTTGATAGGCAAAATCTATTATCCTGATAAAACATTTTCTCAAACTTTAATTTTTCCTACCTGTTATTCACACTATGAAAGATATAAAGAAAAATGAAGTAGATCTTAACAATGAAAGATCAGACCAGGAAGAATTAAGCCAAAAGGCTTTGGGAAACACAGCTCTGGACGAGCATCCAGAACAAAACAACACTGATATTTTAAGTACACCAAAAACTTCAGGAACGGGTTCAAATCCTGCCGGGGCTGCACCAGAATCTCTTATTGTTCACGAGGACAAGGAAGGTGATGAGAGGTATGAACAAGGTACAGATAAATCGATTTAGGATATATTTAAACACCTATCATCATTTTTACTTTAGTTCGGCATGGTAGGATAATTTTTTCTCTACATTTAGTTTATTATGAGAAAAATTATTCTAACCTATGTATTTTTCTTTGCGCTTCATGCCAGCGCACAAGAATCAAAAATCGAGTTATCAGGATTCAAAAAGAATGGATCTGAAGTAAGTGTCGATAAAAAAGTAATCACCTTAACCTGGCCAGCTGGACATAACTTAACAGGTAAAATGTTAATTGATCTGCAAAAAGATCATCCCATGTTCAAGAGTGTTTTATTAGGAAAAAACAAAGTTTTCAAGGAAATTGGATCCGATTTGGATCCAGCATTTGTACTCACTATTGGAAAGCGCTCTTTAAGCCCTTCAAGTGGCGGCTGGGATGTTTTTTTTGATCGTGTACCAAAAAAACCATTTCACTCATATCCTGTAATAATCAATAAGCAAAACGCAAAAGTAATTACCAAAGGACAACAAACTATCGTAACTATTGATGGTGTGAATGCGGATCGATTTAAAGGAAATATTGAAATCACTTTATATAATGGGAGTCCGCTATTTAATGTTGCCGCAGTAATGGCAACCGAAGTAGATTCGACCGCAATTCTTTATGATGCCGGACTAGTAAATAAAAAAGCCATATGGAAATCAATGGCTTGGGCAAATGTTCAGGATGAGCTACAACATTCGGCACCAACGGCAGCAGATACAAGTCGTAATCTGGAAGTGAAGTACCGTACAATTATTGGAGAAAATCCTGGCGGAAGTTTGGCATTATTTCCGGCACCGCATCAATATTTTTATCCCCTGGATGAGGCTTTTAATTTAAAGTTTACCTGGTATGGAAATAACTTCCATAAATTAATTCCTGGCTTTGGAATGGGTATTCGTCAGGATCCTTATGGCGATAACCGATATGTGCCATGGTTTAATGCGCCTCCGAAAACGCAACAACGACTAAATTTTTTCTGTTTGCTCGATTTGGGAAATGCTTCATCTGCATTAGCAGAAGTAAAAAAGTTTACTCATGATGATGCTTACAAACCTGTTCCCGGATATAAAACGATGGCCACGCATTTTCATAATGAATTTATATCGGATGTTGTTCTGGCCGGAAAACCTATTCCAGCAAAACCAGAATTTGTTGATGTGTTAAAAAAACATGGATTGGATATCGTAAAACTGGCAGAATTTCACGGGCCAGGACATCCGAAAGGTCCTGATCCTGATCGACTAAAAGAACTGACAGCTTTATTTGAGCAAACAAAAAGATTATCGGATGATAAGTTTCTACTACTCCCAGGCGAAGAAGCCAATAATTTTTATGGTGGTCATTGGTTAGCCTTTTTTCCAAAGCCTGTGTATTGGGTAATGTCGCGAAAAGACAATGAGCAATTTGTAATGACCGACCCAAAAATAGGCAAGGTTTATCACGTTGGCAACAAAGCAGAAATGTTGAAGCTTTTGGAATTAGAAAAGGGTTTAGCATGGACAGCACATGCCAGAACAAAAGCATCAACAGGGTATCCTGATGCTTACAAAGACGAAGATTTTTTTAAATCAGAAACTTTTCTTGGAGCAGCCTGGAAACCTATTCCTGCTGATCTTTCTATTCCAACGCTTAGTCAACGAGTACTGAAATTAATGGATGATATGGCCAATTGGGGCTTGAAAAAACATGTTATTTCTGAAGCAGATATTTTTACAATCACGCATCAGAACGAAATGTACGCTCACCTCAATGTGAATTATCTAGAAATGGATAAAACACCAAAGTATGAACAAGGTTGGCAAACAGTATTGGATGCAATGCGTAATGGAAAGTTTTTCGTTTCAACTGGGGAAGTTTTGATTCCTTCATTTAATATCAATGGAAAAAAATCTGGGGAAACGTTAAGCTTAACTAACAATGGCGATGTTAAAGTAAATATAAATCTCGACTGGACTTTTCATATGAACCATGTCGATATCGTTTCTGGTGATGGTAAGGAAATTTATCGTGAGAGAATTGATTTAACTAACACTCAAGCTTTTGGCAAGAAAAGTTTTAGCTGGCCGATAAACCTATCTGGGCGCAAATGGGTTAGAGTAGAAGCCTGGGATATTGCAACTAACGGGGCTTTTACACAAATGATATGGCTTGAAAAATAATGTTATAAAGGATTAGAAATAAAAAAACCTCTATTGAATCATATATTCAGTAGAGGTTTTTTGTTATATAGGGATGCCGGGCAAGCGTTTGCTAATTTGGTGTCGGAATAATTTTATTAAACCCAATAATATGTGAGGCTTTACCATCTGCATCATACACCGGTTTGCCATAAGCACGCAGCCAATGCAATGAACCATTAGGCCATTTCACCATATATTCTGCCTGATAAATGCTGCCATTGAGAATAGCTTTATCTACAGCTGCTTTTACCGAACTTCTAAATTCTGGCATTATTGCATTAAATAGATCTGGATAATCAAAATCCTCGGAAGTTTCAAATCCATAATTTTGCTTCAGTCGACCATTGGAATTCATTTTACCAGTAGAAAAATCGACAATCGTATATCCCATTCCCGTATCTTCAATTGCATTTAGAAGCACTTGATTTGATTCTTCCATTACCTGCCGCGAAAACACACGTGCAGTAACATCATCAATCATAAACATAATATTGCTTTGCTCATCCCCCATGCGGCCAACCGGCTGGAGAGAAATATCAGCATAAATGTGCTTTGTCTCGTTGTTTGTATTAATAAGCAATTTCGATTCTTTAACGGCATAGGCTTTGGATTGCTGATGAATCTGATCAAGCAATTCGCCAAAACCCTGTCCATCAGCACTTATAATCAGTTCATCAAGTGATCTTCCCTCCAGTTCGCCCACTCCAAATGCATTTTTCATGGCCTCATTTGCTTGCCAAATATTTTTATTCAATGCCGAACAGATACCCATAGCAATTGGCGCATGTTTAAAAATCATTTCATAGCTATCCAAAACACCCTCCAAAACGATGTTTGCATCAGAGATGGCATCCTGAAAGTTTTTCAAATGTGATACCTGTTCTACCGCTTTCTCATTTTGAGATAACAACTGTTCATTCTGGAGACGAATCTGTGCATCATCGGATGCAATTAACCATAAGGCCATCCGATCTGTTGTTACCCTGGCAAACTGAATCAATAAATCTTGTTTTTTTAATACAGGTTCAGGATTTTTGTCATCCATTAACCAAATAGAGCCTATATTATAACCCTCTGAAGTTATCATGGGAACACCGGCAGTGTAGTAAATAGAATGATCGAGCAAAGTTGACAATTCATGAATTTTATCAGCATCTTTAATAATGGTAATTGTGTCTGCTGGTAGCAATTGACTGATAAAGTTATCTGAACGCGGAATTGAACTATCTACTGATATTCCGATAGCCGCTCTTATCAAAATCTGGTTCTCATCAATAAGTGTAATGAGGCAGATGGGCATATCAAATGCTTCACAGGCCAGTTTCCCGAGCTTGTCATAACCATGTTCTGTAGGACTGGAAATCATTTTGTATTGCCCTATTGTAGCCAATCTAACGCTTTCCCCATCAAGAGGCCATAATTGATCGATTTTCATTGAATTCTATATTTGATAATTTGCATTCAACAATATATCCATTAGCGGTCGGACCATTAGTCAATTGCTAAAATAAATCTAACATTATTTCAGCTAAATATAAAATAGCATAGCAAGTCTTTATTCATTTTGAATTTAAATTTTAAATACCAACTTTTCGCATCGAAGATGGCCTGATGAGTAAGTCTGAAGAAAGTATAACTGTGTTCGTGTAATGTTCTAAGCCGTCTCCTTCAATTTGACTCAACAGTATTCGGGCAATATTTTGTCCCATTTCAATCCCAGGGTAATTAATTGTTGTGATCTGTGGATCGGTGATTCTCGAGGTCAGGTCGTTATTAAAACCAACAATGGCTATATCATCGGGCGCCGATAAACCATTTTCCTTTAAAACAGTAAGCACAAAGGCGGCTGAAGTATCATTTGCAGCAAAAAGTCCATCAGGCATTGTATCAGATTTACGGATGTAGTTTACAAAAGCCTCCCGAACTGAAAATTCGCTCATGTCGTTAGATATCAAAAGTTCAGGATTATATAAGAGGCCATTATCATCAAGCGCAGCCTTGTAACCATCAAATCTATCCTTATAAACATCTCTAAGCAAATTACCAGTAAGGTGAACTATTTTTTTACAGCCCTGTTCAATTAAATGAGTGGTTGCTTTATAGCCTGCACTAAAATTATCAATCATAATTCTTGTTGCGGGAACTGCATCTGTAGTGCGATCGAAGAACAGGATGGGGATTTTTCTTTTAGTGAAGCGGGCAAAGTGACTCATATCTTGTGTATCAGCTGCCAGGGAAACAACTAAAGCATCAACCCTGCTGTTGAACATCGTTATTGCATTTACTTTCTCTCTTGCTTCTTGTTCTAATGATTGGCCGATAATAAGATTATAGTTAGCATCATTTAAAATACGTTCCATGCCCGATAGTACAGATGAGATGAAAAGACTATTCAAACGCGGTACAATCACCCCGATAGTATTACTCCGCTGTTTGCGTAAATTGCTGGCAAACTTGTTTGACCGGTATCCCATCTTGGCGGCCAGATCCATAATTTTTTTCTTCGTTTTCTGGCTTACTGCAGGATGATCCTGCAACGCCCTGCTAACTGTTGCTGCTGAAATGCCCAGATGATTGGCCAAGTCGTAAATCGTCAATTCCTTTTCTTTCATCATAAATGGGATTTGGACTTATTCATCCAAAAACCTAATTGTTTTTATGCAATATAGCAAACCGTATGCATTCACACACTTGTTCAAGATATTTGTGTATTCACCAAATTAATTTACCTGTTACAAAACATGGTGGACTTAATTGAATACCTTTTTTATAAAGGATACAATATCATCAACCATCAGATCAAACCAAGGCTGGTAAAGACAAAATGAATGCGGGCTATCTTTGAAGGTTTTTAAATCGGTATAAATCCCTTTCTGATCCATGATCTTTTGAAAATCGTTACGTCCTGCATGCATGCGCTCAATAGAACTGTTAAGGAAAAGAAATGGAACTTTATTTTGTTCGGCATAATTAAGTGGAGATGCCTCGGCCCAAAGATCCAGCCGCTGTGTTCGGGGATAGCCCAACCACATCGCAGATGCGTTGATACTATTTTGATTTTGCGCCTCCCATGATTCAGGATGTATAAATGAAAGTGTTCCATCAATATTGATTACAGCATTAACCGTACTTGAATATTTTGTTGAACCAGAATTGCCCTCCAACTTTATGACGCCTGCTGTAACTCCAATCAAAGAGGCGAGCTGCCCGCCTGCAGAAAATCCTAAAATTGCTATTTTGGCGGTATCTATATTGAATCTATCTGCATTGGCTTTCAACCATCTTACTGATGCCTTAAGATCAAAAACTGCAGCCGGGTAAAAAGCTTCGGTTGATAGGCGATATTCAATAGTAAAGGATGCTATACCTCTAGCAGCAAGGCGTTGTGCAAGTGGAATGTGCTGACTCCTATCTCCAGACCGCCAGCCCCCACCATGAACAATGATTACGGCAGGTGTTTGGCATAATTGTGTTGGCAAAAAAGCATCAATATGCAGTTTCCTATCCTTACTTTTACTATAAACCAAATTTCGTTTTTCCTTTACATTTTCTTGAGGCTGATCAGTAACCAATTTAATAAAGGGATATTTCTTTTTATTGGAACGATAGTCACCCTGACTAGAGTAACTGGTATCTCTCACGCCCGTACGCCATGCCGAATTTTGCGCCTGAGCATCGATTGTAAGGAGGAAAAAAAGAAGTATTGCAAAGAATTTTTTCATTAAATTAAATTAAACATTAAGGAGTTAAACGTAGGGATCACTAATATTATTAGGTTCATTTGGTAGACTAAAACTGAGTTCAAATTGAATTTCACCAACTAGTGAGTTTAATCCGATAGAATTGTAAATTAATAAATTCCCGAATAGTTGATTTATTCTGGACTGTACAATTGCTATTTTTTTATAATGCAAAAAGCAGGTTGCTAAGGGTAATACCATTTTTATTCCCGTTAGCAAACCAATGCTGTAAAATAAATTTCAGACTGAATTTATCTGTCTCTCTGGAATGAGTGAAAAATATAAACAATGATTTTAAGGATAAGTATTATGTGTTATTTATTTACACTCAGTGGGATGATTGACATTTCAACCATCCATTTTTCGCACAATGTAGTCCATAATTCGGTTGATCCTGGGTTATTACGCAGGGCGATGGCGTGCCCTCCTTGTGGAAAAACATGCAAGCAACTTTGAATTTGGTTTTCTAATAAAGCCTGAAAAAATAAAAGGCTGTTATGTGGATCTACCGCATTATCATTGAAAGCATCTGCGATAAAACAAATGGGTGTATCTTTATTTACATGCAATTGAGGAGAATATCTATTAATCATCTGGGGACTTGGTTGTTCACCCAATAAATTTTTTCTGCTGCCTTTGTGGGCATATTTGTCCATATCAACCACAGGTGATACCAAAATCATAAAATTGGGACGATAAGAAACAGAATCCAGTGGATCACCGATTTTTACCAAATCACTTGCCGCGGTCCCAGCAAGACAAGCCAGATGTCCGCCAGCAGATGAGCCCTGAATGCCAATTTTGTCCGGCCTGATTCCCCAATTCACAGCATTGTTCCTGATATATTTAATTGCCCTTTGTGCATCCTGTAATGGCGCTTGTTCTCTGTGAACTAAATCTACATCATTCGGCAATCGGTAATTAAGCACAAAAGCAGAAATGCCAAGTATGTTGAACCACTTCGCTAATTGTATACCGCTAATTACATATGCCAGCCGCTCATAGCCACCACCAGGACAAATAACCACTGCTGCTCCTTTATTTTCCTGTTTGGATGGAAAAAAAGCATACATTCCTGGTGTTGCCACACGGTAGATTCGCTCATTGACAATACTATCTTTGCGCTTCAGGCCTTTTGAATTTGGGATTTTACCTTCCGGATATAAGGGAATAAAATCTTGTGCTTTTGCAAGAAATGAAAATACAAGCAAAAAGAAGCACATCATGGTTTTCATAATCATAGCTGGTTTCAGGCATTAATTAAACGAAAGGGAAATTTTTGGCGTTTCTTTGTCTTTTCCTTGCTTTTTGCAATCACATATATGGTAAGGTCGGGTATATTCCGAAGCCAAGGATCAAACATGGATAATGCTGAATGTTGTCCGGTTAGCAGATAAGCATTCCTGAAATAATCAGCATGTCCAGAATCATGCAATTGATGCGTATTTACCAATATATCCTCCTCACGAATCACTACAATTACTTTTAAACATAAATTTGATAGTTGAAGCATCTCAATACTTTCTTTAGTGATCGCTAGTGCCCCAAGATCAGCAATGGCGAGACCAGCCCTTACCATAAACTCTTTTTTTGGTAATATTCTCAATAATGCATATGATTTACGGACTTCTGCCCTTTCCTTCCATTTGAGCCTGATTGGAATGCCACCTAAACGGTTTGAAATGAAATAGTCGTTAGCCTTATAAAAAACCTTTGCACCCGATTCTTCCAGCACATCTGTAAGCAGTGATAAAGGATCTCTGGTTTTTAAAATTTCCTGAAGTCCGGGAACTTGATAAATATTGCTGATTTTTGGTTTACGAACTGCTAATCGGGCAAATTGAGATATGTTCATTGTTTTATTTTTGATACAGATTAGTAGGTTAATTTGCTAGTAGATTGTGTAGTTCCATCCCCTAAAGATTTTATTCATCTCATAAACCTTAAGATCTGATTTTGAGAGACTTTTGGACCAAGGAACCCTTCCTCCTCCATCGGCTCCTGGGCCGCTGTTTTGATATTCTCTATAGTATGCTGTACGTTCCTTATTAGGAAATTCAGCATCTCCCGGCCAGGGATGCCAACCTTCTGCAGTAATGTGTGCGCCCATTTTGGTACGAATGAAAACAGTCCTTGCGTATGGCCTCCATGGTCTTCCAAGATAAACTTTGCCAACACCAGCTTTAGCGATCAGTTCGCAATCAAAAAAAACGAAGCCATAAGGCTGTTGAGGTGTTGTAGATGCGGCAGTGATATACGAATTGGCCAAACTTTCGATTACGCAGTGCTGAAAAACAGCAGTTGCTTCCCCAAAAATAAAATCCGTTGTTCCAGCTATCAGGCAGGACTTGAAATAATTCCGGCCATCTTTCGAGCAGTAAAGTGTATCCTGATTACCCAATATATTACAGCTGATGGCTCTGAAACGATCTGCTTCTATGGCCAGTGCAACAGCTTGACCTACTTTGCCTGCAGTATTTTCAATGGTCAGGTTTTCAAGCGTACAGTCATTTCCCTGAATCAGAACTGTATATGAAGTATAAGTACTATATTTCGAATTGCCCGTAAAATCCTTCGTTGGAAAATCCTTTCCCGAATAATCATCCCCAGTAATAATAGTTCTATCTTTATTTGCTCCCAGAATACGGATATTTTTCTTCCATGCAGGAATAACCAATTTTTCGTGGTATATACCATCAGAAACCTTAATGGTCACTTTTCCTTGCAAATGATCTCTAACAGAATTAACCGCCGATTGGATGGTTTGGAAATCTGCAGTACCATCTTTGGCAACGGTAATTATTTTTTCAATTGATAGCGCTTCAACACGATTGTTTGCAACTACAACCAACAGGATGAAGAAAAATAAAATTGATATATACTTCATGTAAAATTTGATATCAGGTTAGCACCATTTCTTCAGAATATTTTTTTTTATTGGTAGATCAAACTTATGAGTATTGCATTGAGTGCTTTTTTGGATGCAAATAAACTGTGCAGGTTTTAGTAATATTCTTCATTCAGATTAACTTCATCAGCAACGCTTGTTACTTAAGGCTTTTATAGATGCATAGTCTGGTATTCATATCTGAGAATAGATTGCACCTAAAAATAATTTTTAAGGTACAATCAATCCTAGTAAATTAATAGGCAACGCAATTTAGTATCCGTAATCCTGTTTAAGATTTGGGTTTAAATCCATAATGCTTCTATGTATTGGGAGAACCTCGGAATGGTTGGATTGGAATGTCCTACCCAATTTTTCAATAGCTCCACCAGCTGTAATGGTTAAATTCTGTCTCCAGTCTACACGAATGTAACCTGTCGGATTTGTGGTTGCATTATAGAGTGGTGCCGGAGCAACGGCTGGATCAGGAAGATAGTAACCAGTTCCCGGTAAAAATTCGAATTCTTCACCAACGTTTCTGTAATACAGGTAACGGGGATATCTGGTTGGTGTATTTACAATCGATGTCATTTCGGCTCTGGCCTGTGCTAATTTTGCACCCAATATATTCCAGCGAACCAAATCATATTTCCGTACACCTTCACCGCCCAATTCCCACGATCTTTCCTGTACAATCGCATTGAAAAATGCTGTTTTAGAAGTAGGCGTTGTGCCTACTTTTCCAGGCGAAGAGGTAAATGCCCGCCTGCGTACATCTTCAAAGGCCTTAATTGCCGATGCATCTGGTGAACCATTAATTTCATTTACGGCCTCTGCGTACATTAACAAAACATCCGAATAGCGTAACATGATCCAGTTGATACCTAAAGTCTGTGTTGCACCTGCAATAATCGGGCGCCAATCACGGCGGTACTTACCATCGTTCATTTCCGTAATGCGAGCTGGGCTTTTTAGGTTGTTCGCATCGATGTTATAATGTGCAATAGTCACTTCTTTTCTAGGATCAGCAACATCAAATGAATAATAATAGCTGGCTGTTGGATTCAAAGCGCCACCTGCCGGGCCATAACGTGATCCATCAGCTATTCTGGTTCCGCTTGCCCTGCCCAATTTACTGTCATAGTTGGCATTACCACCAGCCTGAGCAACTTCGAGCATTCTTTCGCCATAAACATTATCAAGAGTAAGTTCATTTGCCTTTTTAAATACATCGTAATAACTTGGGTTTAGTGCATGCTGACCAGATTTCATCACGGTATCACACTCATCGCGGGCCATAGTGTAATACTTCAAATAATCTGGAAGGCGCTCCATAACCTTCGACACCCTTCTTAATTGAAAGCCTCCTCTAAATAGTGCAATCCTTGCTCTCATGCCCCTGGCAGCGCCTTGTGTAATGCGCTCATCAGAAGTGGTTTCTTTTCTCCAGGGCAACAGGCGTTCAGCAATTAGAATATCACCTAATATCTGATCATAAATTACCTCACTATTGGTTTTACTGAGATTAAAATCCATTCCTGAAACAGACGGTTCCAACTGCAATGGCACATCGCCCCAGTTTTTAACCAGATCGAAGTAATAAATAGATCTTAACATCAATGCTTCAGCGTATAATCTGCGAAGCTCTTTTTTATCGGAGGCTGATCCAGAATTATAAGCCACCATTTGAGGGATATATTTGATGCACAGATTTGCCCTTTCTATACCTTGATAACCCCGAATAAAAGTAGCCGAAAGTTCACTGTTACCAGCATCAGCACTATAACGGGCAAGGCCTCTGGCCCCAGCATCTACATCGCCACTTCTGGAAAATTCATCCGTATCGTTTACAAAAACCAATGATTGCCTTTGCCCATAACCATCATCACCAGCTAAAAGTTGGTAGATGCCCATAACCGCAGAGTTTGCGCTGGATACATTACTGAAGATATCATCAGGTGAAAAAGCAGATTCAGGTTTTACCTCTAAAAACTTTTTACACGAAGTGATACCTAATACCCCAGCCATTATTATGGCTCCAAAAGTAATTAATTTGATATTTTTTAATTTCATGGTCAGAAATTTAATGTTAAAATGTTAAGTTAAGTCCAACGAGTATAGTCCTTGATCTTGGATAAGCAGAATAATCTACTCCTGGTGTTAGACCACCATTTGTACGCGTGTTTACCTCTGGATCAAATCCTGAATAACCTGTAATGGTTGCCAGATTGTTCACTGTTGCATAGAAACGAAGGCTTGAGAGCTTAATTTTCTTGGCAAAATCTGTTGGAAGCGTATAACCTAAAGTGATGTTGTTAATTCTTAAAAATGAACCGTCTTCTACTGCCCAATCTGTAAATAAATTGCTGTTTTCATATGGTCGCCAGGTGGTTGCATTGGCATTGTAAGCTTCTAGTTTTGCTGGATCATTGTATATGGATACACCATTCTGATCAATTGTTGTAAATCTGCCATTCACAGATTCTAATAAATTTACGCCACGTAGTCTGGAGTTGGTTAATTCAATTTTATTGGCATTATAAATATCGTTACCCACACTAAAATTGACGAAAACACTCATATCCCAATTTTTATAAGAGAACTGCTGATTTAGCCCGCCAATAAATTTAGGCACCGCATTTCCAATTACTGTCCTATCTTCATCAGTATGAATCGCCGGACTTCCATCAGGATTTTTGATCGACCCTCCCAGATCCAGCAATTTCATTGTCCCAGGTTGTATGGTACTTCTGGTTACACCGAAAAATGAGGCAATTTCTGGCTTCAATGTATATGCTCGGGTGGTTGGATTATAATTGAAATCACTTACTTTATAAAAACCATCAGAACGGTATCCATACATTTGACCCAAAGGCTTACCCACTTCAACCAAATAATCATTTCCAGTATTGGCATCCCAGCCCGAAGCGTAACCCTTGCTTGTTATTCCATCATTAAGTTTCTCTACTCTGTTCCTGTTAAAAGACATATTGTAACTTGCAGAGTAACTAAAGTTTTTGGTTTGTACGATTAAACCACTTAACTGAAATTCAATACCACGGTTTGAAGTTGCCGCGATATTTTGTGTTTGCTGCGTATAACCCGAAGTTTGCGGAATTGGATTTTGCAATAATAAATCTTTAGTGCTGTTGTAATAAACATCAGTTGTAAATTGAACCCGATTGTTAAAAAAACTCAAATCTAAACCCAAATTCCGAGATATGGTTGTTTCCCATTTCACATTCGGATTAGCCAGCTGACTTGGAACCACGCCAGGTACAAGTTGCTCATTTAAACCATAATAAGTGCTCGAAGAATACAAAGGAAGATAACTGAAATCGTTTATTCGATTGTTACCCGTTGAACCGTAACTCAGTCTTAATTTGGCATCAGAAACAATCGGCTTGATAGATTGTGCAAATTTTTCATCAATAATTCTCCATGCAAATGCCCCGGATGGGAAGAATCCCCAACGTTGGCATTCCATAAATTTCGAACTTCCATCACCCCTTGCAGTTAACGTTAATAAATATTTTTTATCAAAGCCATAGTTCACTCTCCCGAAAAACGAGAATGTTCTGGCCATTACGTTATTGGTGGTGGGACGTGGTTGCGCCTGCCCGGCAGGTGGATTACCCAGATTCATATTGGATAGTGCTTTTTCAGCACTAATTCCAAGCGGAAAATACCTGGTTTCGGCATTAAACTGCTCGTTACGGGTTTGGTAAGATTCCTGACCGATCAATACATCAATATCATGATGCTTGTCTATGTTTTTCTTGCTGTAAGTAATTGTATTTGAGTTATTCAATGAATTTACCGTACCTGTTAAAATAGAGGCTATTGGCATAGCTGAATATAAAGAAGCCTGGCCTGTAATTTCTGAATAAAAATTATTGGTACGTGAGTTATTGTTATCATAACCAACCGTTACCCTTGCCGTAATATCCGGTGTTAAGGCATAACTTAAATAACCAGAGAGATTATAACGCTTGCCAAAAGTTTTTCGGTATACAGCAGTTGCGTTAATCACAGGATTTCTCAGATCAGATACGGCTAAATATTGAGCATCATAAAAATCAATATCACTGGGATTTTTACTATCAATGGGCCGGTAGGAAAGCGTATTCTTCAGGAAATTATCCCTTGCCAATCCCGGACTTGAAACGCCTGCACCATTAATTCGTTCATCAGTGTATCTCACTGTAAATCCGGATCTAAATTTTTTATTTGGTCTCAGTTCCATTTTAAAACCCAACAACTTACGGTCAAAATCAGAGTTAATCATTACCCCTTCCTGACCATTTGTGGTTAAACTTAAATTGTAACTTACCTTTTCATCACCACCATTTAAACTCAAATTATGGGTTTGTTGCAACGCAACTTTACCAAATACTTCGTTTTGCCAGTCGCGTCCCTTATCCCTATAAACTTCCAGGGTATCAAAAGGACCATAATTATTCACAAAAGACGTACTGTCAAGCACATTTCCACGGCTTCTTTCATACTGATATTTCAAATAATCGGTAGCATCTAAAACATCCAGCTTACCCAGTATTTTACTCGCTCCGACAAAGCCATTGTAACTTACAGTCATCTTGCCACGCTTACCTGATTTTGTCGTGATTAACACAACTCCATTAGCACCTCTGGCACCATAAATGGCCGTTGATGCCGCATCTTTTAATACATCTATTGATTCGATATCTTGTGGAGATAGCGCTCTTAATGCATTTTCTACCTGCACACCATCCACTATATACAGCGGAGAATTATCTTGCGTAATCGAGCTACCGCCCCTGATTCTAATCTGTACGTTTGTACCTGGAGCACCATCTGTAGCCGTTACCTGAACACCAGCGAGGCGACCAGCGAGCGCTTGCTCGGCAGAGTTAATTGGAATATCCTTAATCTGATCAGCCCGGAGTGAAGATACAGATCCAGTTAAAGCCTCCCGAGATACGGTTCCATAACCTACGTTTACAACTGTTACCTCCTGCAAGACATTTACATCCTCCTGAAGCGTAATTTTGGCCGTTAAACCATTTGCACCTATGCTTACTTCTTTCTTAATATATCCAACAAATTGCACAACCAATGTAGCATCACCAGCTGGAACTGTAATGGAAAATTTTCCATCGGCATCTGTATTTACTACTTTCGTAGTACCTTTTAAACTTACATTTGCGCCAACAATTGTCCCGCCCTTTTCATCGGCAATCTGGCCTTTTATAACGCGGTTCTGTGCATAACTAAAATGTGAAGTGCATAAAAACAGCATAACTATAATGTATATGTATTTCATAAAATAGAATTAGCAGTTTGAGAAAATTTGAAAATCAACAGTTGGATTAAGCTGAATGGTATGTAAGTTTTTGTTAGCCATGCTGACAATTGGCTGAAACTTGAAAACTCCTCAAGGAAGTTGCTTTGGTAATAATTCCTCATAAAATTAATTGGTTAGTTTTAGCAAAATTTTTAAATAAAAAATTTGCTGGTTAATAGTTTGTGTTAATTGGTTAGATCATCTATATCCTTATGCAACCGTTTGCATTAAAAGGCTCTAAAAGTTTTCGTTTTAAGTTTTTATTTCAAAAAAGTTTATTTTTTTAAAGTGGGTTGGCAATTATTATAAAGCTGTGTTGAATAGGTTACAGTCTAAATTTGTCTCAACTTTTTTTATTTGGTTAGCATGATTGGAAAATCCGTTTTAGTCACATTTATTCCTCATCTGATTTAACAAAAATATATTTAGTGATATAACTGATGGTTTAAAAAATGACCAAAGTGGTCTTTTAATTGTGCAATTCCCCCAATAAAACATTCCAGATGGCATTTATTACGATCTGATTTTATTGTGTATTGAATATGTAGGTTTTACCAGCTACTGTTTCAAAATCATAGAGACTAGTTTTAGGCACACTGATATCTTTCAATTTTGACTCATTCGAGATCTTCGGCAACTTAATTAAGTTTACCTGATAGAACTTATTGCTGTTTTCTCCTTTTGCATTTATTAAAGCCACGTTACCATTTAACCTTGTACCATCAGCAATCCTTAACCTGCAATTTCCCCCTATTTTGGATTTAATGGTAAGTTTTTTGAGCTTTCCCGACATCCATTCAATATCCAATTCAAATCCACCACGTGCTTGTAGTCCTTTAACAAATCCATTTTTAAGAGCATCTGGCAGGGCAGGTAATACGAAAATATTCCCATCATAGCTTTGGAGTAACATCTCTGCAATACCGGCGGTGCATCCAAAATTTCCGTCAATTTGAAAAGGTGGATGTGCATCAAACAGATTGGGATATGTTCCTCCTGATTGTCCTTTCGTTTCTATAGGTGCAGGACTCAGTTGATCGGCAATTAATTTATATGCTTTGTTGCCATCAAGCATTCGGGCCCACCAATTTACTTTCCATCCCATTGACCATCCGGTTGATTTATCTCCACGATAGATCAGCGAATTTTTAGCTGCTGCCAATAATTCCGGGTTTCTGAATGGTGAAATTTGTCCGGATGGATATAAGCCATAAAGATGAGAAATATGACGATGCTTGTCATCTGGGCGATCTAAATCCTGTAACCACTCTTGCAATTGATTGTGTTTCCCAATTTGCATGGGTGGCAATCTGGTTAATGCTACAGCAATGGAGTCGGCCAAAGGTTGATCAACCTTTAAAATTTTCGCGGAATTTATAATATTGTGAAAGGTATCAAATATCAATTGATTATCCATCGTGGTTCCGGCAGCTACACCAACACCTTTTTCATAAGTATTTTCTGGCGACATAGAGGGGGCCATAACGAGCCATCCCGTTTTAGGTTCTTCTTTTAAAACATCGAGGTAAAACAGGGCCGCACCTTTAAGTACAGGGTAATATTCCTTTAAAAATTTTTCATCCCCGCTAAAAAGATAATGTTGCCAAAGGTGCTGGGTTAGCCAGGCACCCCCCATTGGCCACATGCCATAAAAACCACCATCTACTATTCCTGTAATACGCCATAAATCAGTATTATGATGCATATTCCAGCCTCTGGCACGGTACATTTCATAAGCACTTTGCTTGCCAGTTTCCGATAAATCCTTCAACATGGTAAATAATGGCTGATGCATTTCAGACAAATTAGTAATTTCAGCAGGCCAGTAATTCATTTCTGTATTGATATTTACAGTATACTTGCTGTCCCAGGGTGGCGAATTTTTATCATTCCAAATTCCCTGTAAGTTAGCAGGCTGCCCCCCTGGTTGAGAGCAGGAAATTAACAGATATCTCCCGAATTGAAAGTATAAGGCAACCAGTTGCGGATCATAGTGAAAGCCAAATTCCTTTACCCTAACATCTGTTGTCTTTTTGGATTGCGGCGAATCGCCCAGATTGATTTCAACCCTGCTAAAAAATGATTTGTATTTATCCTTGTGAGCTATTAATGCTTTTGAATAATTAACCTTAATTGCCCTACTTAAGATTGATCGGGCTTTATTATCTGCATCCAGCGATAGATTTTTATAATTTTTAAAATTCGTACCAACTGAGATGTAAAGTGTAACCTCATCAGCATTGGTTATCGTCAACGTAGTTGAATCCTCCTTTAAACTTCCCCCTTTAAGCATAGGCTTTATCAAGGCCACAAACTTTACCTTTCCTTGCTTATTATCAACGCTACCGCTCCTGCCCGAAAGTTCCAGCAAACTACCCTCTTGACCGATATGGTGATCTTTTTGAATACTTGACATCCCAATACCAAAGCTTATACTTTTGGGTTTGCTGGCTGAAATCTTCATGATTATCACATCATCGGTGAAGGATGAAAAAACCTCACGGGTATAAGTTGTACCCATTACCTCATATTTCACTGTCGAAATTGCATTCGCAATATCCAATGACCTCTTGTAATTGGTATATTTTTCATGACCAGGAAAAGTTAGCCAGACATCGCCAACGGTTTGATAGGGCATTCCATAATTTAAGTTAGCGGGTGCCTGACGTGGAAACGTTTGATTGGATAGCGCTTGTGCCTCTGTATTCTTACCTTCAAATAATAGCTTTCGGATCTCATTAATCTGACTGAAAGTATTGACCGGGACGTTGTTGCCGGGTTCACCTGCCCAAACGGTTTCCTCGTTTAATTGCAAATGCTCCTGATCAGGCTTACCAAATGCCATTAACCCTAGTCGTCCATTACCCAGAGGCAAAGCTTCGTTCCAATTGGATGCTGGTTGGGTGTATTGCAGCTTTAATTGTTGTTGTGTAAATCCATCGAGCCAAAAGGCTATAAATACTAAAATGAATAATGATTTGGTACAGAAGGTTTTTAAATGCTCAATTCTCATAAAGTTCCGGATCAGCCTTAAAAATTATTATAAGCAGCTAACTACTTAAATAGTTGATAAGATTTTGGTTAGAAGTATAACCACAAAACTATCCGGAAAGAAATATAGAGGTGTTTAAAAAATGATCAAATCGGTCGAAGATTTAAGCAAAAAGAATCTTAACTGGTTTTAGAACGCAAATATTCTGATGGAGAGCATTTATATTTTTCCTTAAAGCAGGTGCTGAAATATTTAGCATTATTAAACCCAACAGTGTATGCAATTACCGAAATGCTGTTTTCTCCTGCATCTAGATATTGCTTAGCTCTTTGCAAGCGCATATCACGTACGAATTCAACTGGTGCAAGATCTGTTAAGCTCTTAAATTTCCGGTAAAATGTAGATCGGCCCATACCAATGGTTTCTGCTACCGAATCAATATTGAACTCCGTATTTTCCATATTGCGCTCCACAATATCGATTACCCTTTCCATAAAGATTTTATCCTTATCCGTAATCACTATGTTGGAAGGCTGAAGCAATGGAAGCTCCTTTTTTTCAACCAAATCAATAAATAATGATTTTCTTTGTTTGATTAAGCCTGCAATTGCTGCCATCAAAAGATCATTGTTGAAGGGCTTTGTTATATAATAATCGGCACCATACTGTAAACCTTCAATTTGATTCTCGACGGCATACTTGGCAGATAAAAGCACTACAGGAATATGACTTGTAGCCACGACTTTTTTTAGTTCAATAAGCATTTCAATACCACTCATCCGCGGCATCATTACATCACTCAATATTAAATCAGGCATTGTTCTTTGAGCCATTTGCAATCCCTCTAAACCATCGCTAGCTGTTTCCACATTATAGATCCGGCTAAGTTGTTGAGTTAAAAAGTGGCGTAAGTCTGTATTATCTTCAACCAATAATAGAGAAAAGGTTTTGGTGTTATTCTGATCTATAATTTCTTCTGTAAATTCAGGTTTCACCATAGCATGTACTGCCTCAGTGGCTATTAGCTCATCAATAAATTCGATATTTTCTCCGCTAAAATGATTCCTTCCCATTAACAAAGAAACCTTTACACTTAATCCTTTATCTGTATTCAAAAATGCGGAAATCTGTCCATGATGCAAGGTAATAATCTCTTTAGATAGCGCTAAACCAATACCCGATCCTTTTTGATTAACGTCATTATGATCATTAGTCTGATAATAAAGATTGAAAATTTCGTTTAGTTTATGATGCTCTACCCCTGTCCCCTGATCCTGGACCACAATGTAAACCTGATTCAAAGGAGTTTCAAATTCAATATTTACCTGAATAGACTTATTATCTGGTGTAAATTTGAAAGCATTAGATAAGAGGTTATAGATTACAATATCAAGTTTTTCTCTATCTGCCCAAATCATGATTTCAGGATAATCGCTATGAATTGATAAAGAAATATTTTTACTTACTGCCACTTCACTGAAATAAGCAAACACTTCTTTAATAAGAATCAGCAGATCAAAACGGGCAATTTTTAAATGGGCCTTTCCGCTTTCCATTTTGCGGAGATCCAATAACTGATTGATAAACCTGATCATCCGATTAGAATTTTTCTTGACAATTTCAATCTGATCAAAACCCTGCTGACTAAGCACTTCGTTACGTCCAATTTCATCTATTGGATTTAAAATCAAGGTTAATGGCGTTCTTAATTCATGAGAGATATTGGTAAAAAAATTGGATTTTAATTCGGCTAGTTTTTGGTCAATTGCTATTTTGTTTCTTAGTTTCAACATGGTAAGGGTAATACGCCTTGCCATTTCAATTGCTCCTACTAATAAAATCAAATAAATTAGATAAGCCCACCAAGTTTTCCAGGGTGGAGACGAGATTTCGATTTGAAATTGTTTATAAGGAACTTTAGTGTAAAGATCATTATTTAAGCTTTTTACTTCAAATACATAATTACCTGGCGGAAGGTTGGTATATGTTGCTCTACGCCGCTCTCTATTATTGGTCCAGTTTGTTTCGAAACCCCTTAAACGATAGGCATACAACTGTTTCACACCCTTTTTAGAGTCAAGTATGGCATAGTCAATACTGATAATGTTCTGATTATATTTTAATTTTAATGTGTTTAGGTAATTAACACCGGCGTTTATGATTCCGCTATCAGAAGGGAACTGATCGGTATTATTAACCTGAAGATTGGTGAATACCATCTTTGCAGTACTTTTTTGAATTTTGATGCTATCGGGGTGGAAGTAGATATAACCCCTGTTTGTACCAAAAACCAGAGCGTGATCGGAGAATCGCTGACTGGCAGATTCGGAAAACGTGACTTTAGGTAGTCCGTTGTGAAGACCAAAGTTTGTAAATTCTTCCTTTACAGGATTAAATTTTGACAAACCATTTTGGGTGGCTGCCCAAATAAATCCATGATGATCTTCAGTGCAACTTAACACATAATCATTCGGAAGACCATCCAGAGTAGTGTAATTTCTAAAATCAACTTTAACCAAGGGATTTGTAAAAAGCGCTTTATCTAAACCACCACCTGATGTACATAACCACATGATGTTTCGATGATCACGAAAAATAAACTGGATATCGTTATTGCCCAAACTATTTTTGGCACCCGGTATTTTACTGTAACTTGAATAGGTTCTACCTGATAATTTATCAGAACTAACTTCTTTTATTACCAAACCGTTCGTTGTGCCAATCCATACGTTACCTTTAGCATCAAATGCCATGCTTCTGATTTTGTCAAAGCCTTCGGAAGGATAACCCTTCAATCCGTTATTTTTATTTAAGAAAGTATAATTGCCATTCTGCTCTGTAGCTATATTCAAACCTTCATCAAATGTACCAACCCAAATTTTGCCATATTTATCTTCCAATAGGGAATAAATCTCATCACTGTTAAGCGAAAAAATGCCGGCATTACCTTTTTTGAAGTGGACTAATTCATAAGTTGTTTTTTCCTTATTTTTTGGTTTTGCTAAAAACAGCCCATTGGCTTTAGTACCCATCCAAATGTTACCTTTGCTATCATCCATGATGCAATAAACAGCTCCCAGATTTTTCTCTAGATTGCTAAATTTGATGGGTATTTTTACACCATTTTTGAGTACATAAAGATTTTTACTTTTCTGACCAAGCCATAAACGCTGGTTTTTATCAACCCAAAGACCCCGGACTTCATTATCAGATTTTTGAAGTGACTGTGCATTAGGAAACCGCTGCTTAAAATAGCCATCCTGCAGTATCAATTTATTTACCCCACGATCGATGGTACTGAACCAGATTACACCATTCTTTTCATTAAATAATGCTGTTATCCCGTTAGGCAAATTATCCAGAGATGGATTTTTGCTATTGGAAAATGCATTAAATATTGGCTTATTACCTTCAAAATAACCCAATCCTGCATTCTTCATACTTACCCATACCCTACCTTTGAAATCTTCAAACGCCCTGAAATAAGTGCCATTGTATGAATAGCCATCATCACTTACTGACGTGAACTTTTTGAACTTGCCTACTAACGGATTAAAACAAAATACCCCGGTATGTTCTGGCTCTATCCAAACCAACCCTCTATTATCTTCATACATCCAGGCCAGTTTTTCGCTTGCAATAAAACGGTTGAGCTGGAATTTTTCCTTTGTAAACTTAACATTTATCACTTCGCTGCCAGATGTGGTTGCATACACACCGTTTCCTGTTTTCGAGGCTAGTAAATTGTTGATTTTGTAATTCGTAATCTTCTGTTTAGATACCGATTGACTACTCTTATCATAAGAGATTAAGTTTCCACTTGAAGATCCAAAATAGATCTTGGTGCTACTTTCGGCATAGGTAAAAAAATTCTCAACATTAAAGATTTTTGAATCGAGCTTAACTTTATTAAATCCATCTTGCTTTTTATCCAAGCAGATTATACCTTTTGCTGTAGAAATCCAGATCTTATTTCCCCCTTCTTCTAAAAGAAAATTCAATTGATCGGATGGTAATTTAATTTTTGAATCTGAATTGCTGGTATAATGGAAATATTTATCTGGTTTTCGCGGATCAGGAATAACGATCAGCCCTTTATTTTTGGTAATTAACCATATTGCGCCGTTGAGCCCAACCTTTATTCGTGTGAATGATAACTTATTGCCCAGCTTGCTTTTAAATGGATAGAACTGTTCCTTTACTTTATCAAAACGATAAATCTGATTATCATAGGCTTTTATCCAGAGGTTATTGATATGGTCTTCTACAATCTGGTCAATTCTATCATTTTTTAAATGAGATAAATCGCCCGGAAATGAATTGAAGGAACGAAAATGATGACCATCAAAACGGTTAATTCCATTCCACGTTCCAATCCATATAAAACCCTCCCGATCTTTCATAAAAGTGGTTACCGCATCATGTGATAAACCATTTTCTGTTGAATAAAACTCACTTCTAAAATTAAGTTGGGCTTTGATCTGAGTGCCCATGAAAAGCCAAATGGTGACTAAACAGAAAAATTTTAAAAGGTGATTCATGTTCCTGGAAGGATCTGCTTTTTTTGGTTATACATCAAATCACCCAAAAATGAAATTTATTTCGGCGTGTGCCAGTAAAAGTACTGAATTAATCATATAAAGGTTAAACTTGTAAAGCTGAATCACCAAAAATTGTAAATTCTTTTATCGAAATACAATCATTTTTTCGGTAGCCCCAGTTTTCAATTCAAGCCTTTTTTTAGCAATACTATAATCAGTATTTTGCAAAGATATACCTCCTATATCTCGTCCTTCCAATTTAATCAACACGGGTACTTCAGGGTTATATGTAAATCCGTTGAATGTAATGTTTTGGCTGGTAGATATTGTAACCAATGGTGAACTTGATGTAGTGGTAAATTTCAAATTATTGAGCTTTAGATTAGATACCTGAGCAAGCTCGGCACCAATATTTACCTTGAATACGGAATTACTGATGCTGATATTTTGAATGTGCATTTCTGATAAGCCTCGGATGAATATTCCCTTATTTGCTCCATTGCAATACACTTGATCGAATACCATGTTCTTAAATATAGGCGTTCCCTCATTTACTACTGGTGTTTGGTCGCGTTCACTATCGGTTGCAAACTTCACAAAATAAAACATATCAAAAAATATAGCTTCCTGTGCGATGTTATTCATAAAAATATTTCTGGCGAAAATATTTTCCACAACTCCACCCCTTCCTCTTGTCGATTTAAAACGCAGGCCTTTATCAGTTCCCAAAAATGTACAATTTTCAATAAAAATATTCCTGGCGCCACCACTCATTTCACTTCCAACTACTACACCACCATGACCGCTATAAACCACATTACCCCTTATTATCCCACTTTCTGTTGCAATTCCACGTTTTCTTCCCTCCTCATCTTTTCCCGACTTGATACAGATGGCATCATCTCCAACATCGAATACACTATTTTCTACAATAAAATTCTTGCAAGATTCTAAATCTAAACCATCGCCATTTTGGGCATAATGAGGATTTTTAACTGTTATTTTCCTAATTGTTAAATCCTCACTGATAACTGGGTGCAAACACCAGGCTGCAGAATTCTGAAAGATTACGCCCTCTAAAAGTATTCTTTTGCAGTTTTTCAGAACCATTAAATTTGGACGTAGAAAATCTTTCATATCAGCAAAATCCTCAGTCTTTTTTCCAGGCAAGAGTAACATGCTTTTTCCAAGCACATGGGCATCTTTATATTGTTGACTGGGAAACCAGGTTTTGCCATCATCACTTAATACTCCACCAGAGGCAAGTTTACTTTTCCATTCCCCAGCAGTAAGTTGTGAGCTACCAACTGCCCGCCATGCATCTCCATTGCCATCAATAATCCCCTCACCAGTTATTGCGCAATTTTCAAGATCAGTACCATTTATTGGAGATTCATTACGGGCAACACTTCTACCTTCGTAATCGCCAGCTACAATTTTATACTGACTCTTATCTGCAGTAAAGAGCAATGTAGCACCTCGATGCAAATGAAGGTTGACATTGCTTTTAAGATATATAGGACCTGTAAGCCATAAACCTTTTCGAACCAAGACCACACCACCACCATTCAAGCTGCATGTTTTAATAGCATCATTTATGGCTTGTGTATTCAAAGTGATGCCATCGGCCTTTGCTTGGAAGGTTGTGATTTCAACCGTATCCTTTTTAAATTCCGTCTCTTTTATTTTAGGTAAAGAATCCCACGAATAGGTGTTTGAAGCATTTTGAGCATATGATGACGGTATAGAAGAAAGAAAAAGGAATGATAAAATAATTCTTTTTACATTTTCTTTGATGAATTCGATTGATTTATTGTTTAAAAACATAGGTTAAAGTGTTATTAAGTTGGATGATCTTATTAAAATAGTTATGGCGCTGAGAGTAAAATAACGCAAACCTTTAATGTTAATTCGTTGATAATTAATAGTGTATTCAGTCACTATTAATTATCAATCATAGATTTTTCGATGGTTACATGGATTGCTGAAATTAATATTTGGTATATTATAATTATGTTGTGCATTTATCTAAGACTTATTTATAATCTCACAATTTCGCTCGGATATTGCAAAACAAGGTTCAATATTTGTTCAATGAGGTGCAGATTTTGAACATTTAGATTGCCTCACATTATCTTCAACTAATATATATTAAGTTTTCAATTCGTTTGAATAGAACAGACCAAACATAAGTTACGGCCATACATAGCATTATAGCGCTCTCACCCATCACTTATTTTCCAGAACGTTACAAAATCTTTATCAATATATTCTATGAATAAATAATACCAAAAAACCCAACAGTATAATAAATGCAAATGATTAATTGAATAAATTTTCGCAAAAACAAAACAAAAAATATTTTTTACTATTTAGAATAGAGCACTAATAATATGTATACATAGTGATGATAAAATCGATTGGCATTCTATTTTACATCACTTATGATTAATCTACCATTTTTACTAAGTCATTTTTGATTACAAATTCTAACCAGTTTTATCATACGCCAGATGAGCACTCCACGACAATCTGAACATTTTACCTCAATCATCAGAAGACTTTTTATTGTCTTTCTTATGCTCATTTTCATTATTACCATCGGATCATTTATCCTTCGCATTAGCATCACTCGAAAATTGGATCGCTTGGGTAATCAGCTTGAGCAGCCATGGCAACAGCCAGCAATCAGCAGGTTACTGATTGATTTGAACCTAACCGAAAACAGTTTTCAGCAGGCAAGCGCTAACGGAAAATCGAGTGATCTCGAAGCCTACAAAAACCAACTTAAAAACGTATTCACAAAAATGAATGCTATTGTACAAGGCTACAAATCCGATAAAAACAATCAGCTATCAAAAAGTAAACAGCAGATTGCTCTCGCACTTCAACAAAAAATCGACATCTCAAATCAATTGTTTGAACTTCAGAAAAGATTTAATGTGCTCTTGGAAAAAACCACATTAAGCTCCATTGAAGATCGTTCATCACGCAAAGGAGTACCAAACAATATGCGGATCGATACTTCAGTTACCGTCCGAAATGAGGCAAGTAAAAGAAATCTGATCACCAGACTGAAGGATGCAGTAAGGAACACCTCCAAAGTAAAGGTTCTAACCATTAAAGAACAGAAAATACAAGAAAGCGCTAATAACCTGGAAGCACAAAAACTAGCCTTGAAGCAACTGGGCACAGCTTATGATGCTCTAGGTCAGTCGAATCAGGAAATGATCCTGGCAAATTTAAATCTGCTTACCGAGTTACGCCAGTTATTGCAGGGAATTCAGGGTATTGAACATATTGCCTACGAAAAAAGTAGAGAGCAGATTCTCAGGGAATATCAGTCTACATCGCGTGAGCTTAATACCTATATCACCATCACTTCAGTTTTCATTCTAATATTTATAGTCGTTTCGATCATTTACATCAGGAAAGCTTCAGGTTTGGAGCGTCGCTATATCAGAGAAAACTCAAGGGCAATCAGACTTGCCGATCAAAAATCACAGATTTTGGCTATCATGAGCCATGAAATCAGGAATAAACTTATGGCAATCAATGGCGCTGTTTTTATGCTTAAAAGAAGCAATTTATTGCACGAACAAGAAAGCAAAGTTACCTCAATAAACTTATCATCCTCCATGCTTTTGGAAACGGTAAATAATGTACTGGATTTTAGCAAACTCGAGCAAAGCGACGTAGAATTAAAAATAACCACCTTTTCTCCAGAACAGGCCATTACCGATTCGGTTGAGGCCATGCGTTTTATGGCAGAAAAGAAAGGAATTGATCTCAATCTTGAACTGAATGGCCTGGCTGGGGTAAGTGTTAAAGGCGATGATTTGCGGTTGAAACAAGTGTTAATTAATTTATTGAGCAATGCCATTAAATACACCAAAAAAGGATATGTACATTTATCAGCCGAACTTCAACAAGCTGGCGAAACTTCACCACTTGTTGTAACAATAAAAGATACTGGTTCGGGTATTGCCAAAAATAAACAGGCGCAACTTTTTACTCCTTATTATCAGGCTGGTGGTCAGCAGGCCGGAACGGGTTTGGGATTATATCTCTGCCGTAAGCTTATATCATTGCAGGGCGGAACAATTTCATTAGAAAGTGATGAGGATCGAGGTTGTACAGTACAATTTATCATCCCATACCATAGGCATCTGTAAAATGGATATTTAAAAAACCGGTCCATAAAATTCAACCGTTCGAGACCTTTTCATACATAGTAAACAGAAACAGATTGCGTATAAATTTTCGCAAATGATCTTTTTCATTTCTCGGGGATAAAGTTAACTTTGCATCAAAATATGCGCTATATCCCTGATGACCGTTACTATTCATTTTACCTTTACAATGCTACACGATGAGAAATAAACTCAGCTGTATTGTAATTGATGATGATCCTGAAGTAAGCAGTTATGTCAGTGAATTTGTCCGGGAAACCTCTTTTCTCGATCTGGTATCGGTTCATAGCAGTCCTGCAGATGCGATCGATGTGTTGGGCAATTCGGGCATTGATTTGATAATTCTTGATATTAACCTGCCTGGCATCGACGGAATGAGCTTTGCGAAAACGCTCTACAATCAATATGGAAAAGATATGCCAAGGATCATCTTTATCAGCGGATCTGGAGAATATGCTTCCCAAGGATACAAAGTAGATGCAATCGACTATCTTTTGAAACCTTTTTCGTACGAAGATTTTTTCAAGGCGGCCTTTAAAGCCAAAAATCATATCCTTCCAAATTTCATCCAACAAGATAATAACGAATATATATTTCTAAAAGTTGAGCATGAGCTGGTGCGTGTAGCGGTTAACGAAATCCTTTACGGCGAAAGTCAGAAAGATTACATCAGGATTTATACTGAGAACGGAAAAATCATCACAGCATTATCCACAATGAAAGCAATGGAAGGCCTCTTGCCATCCGGTCAATTTATGCGTATACATCGATCTTTTATTGTTGCGCTTGATAAGATTGATGCCATCCAGCACAATACCGTAAAAATCGGAAAAGCAGTCATACCTGTTACCGATCAATACCGTACCCAGTTCAGATCCCACTTTGAATCCTGGTTATAAGCCAACATTTCAATTTCTTTCGACGATCAATGCCAGCCTTCCATCGGACAGGTCAGGCATTCTGACGATTTGATTTTCCTCAAAAAGTCCAATTCATTTACTTTATGGTGGAAAAATAAAGGAAGAAGGTCTTTTATTAAATCAACACGACCATGAATAAAAGATATCACAGTCATCAGGATAAAAAACCCTTTGCTTCAGCAAAAAATTGAGATAGCGATTTATTCAAAGGATTGTCTCGGTAAACTGGCTACGTGCTGTTTACATAACGATGGCTCAATTGGAGGATATGGCTTAACGGAAAGTATAAACTATTAGCCTCAAAACAGGATTAATCAATGCTCTCTTTCAAATCAGTAATTATTGAAGAAGCCAACAAGATAAATATAAAACAAAACCCAAAAATGATGAACATTAAATTTACAAAATCAACCCTACTGCTTGGGCTTTTAAGCCTGGCAAGTCCAATCTTCGCACAGGAAACGCCAACACCTTCGGGAAGATTTGGAAAACAATCCCTTAGAACATGGAGCGTTGGTGCTCATGGAGGTATTTTAAGTCAAAACACTTTCCTTGGTGGAAGTAGTGTAAAAGCCGATGAATTTAAAAGCATTGGTTACGGTGCTTTTATAAAAAAGCAAATATTACCCGCTTTAGGCTTGCAGGCCGATTTTTTACGTGGAGAAATCAAAACATTAAATTCTACAAGTACAATTGAGCAAAGAAATAAGATCGATTGGTCTGGATCATTAACAGCAGTTTTAAACATTGCTAATTTTAGCTTGAACACTGAAAATGCAGTTTTAATTCCTTACGTAAAAGCCGGTGCTGGCTATATGTCATCTGCCTCTCAGGTTGGAACTATCCAATCATTTACTGACAGAGAAGGATGGTTCATCCCGACAGGAGTTGGATTTAAGTTTGGTGTATCTAAAGGAATTAACATCGATTTAGGTTATGATATTAATTTTATCAAATCTTCGCCAACTGTTAAAAATGCTTACAATGAAAGCAGATTTTCTTACGCTCACGCAGGTTTAGAATTTTCATTAGGAAACAAGGAAAATTCGCAATTACAAAATTACAGTGCAGTTGCCGACTTGCGTAAACAAAGTGCAGAAGAAAGTGCTGAATTAAGGAGCGCATTATCTACGGCAGAGCAAAACGCGGCCAGAGACAGAGCGCAATATGCCAAAGATTTAGCTGATGATGACAATGATGGCGTAGCAAATAAATTCGACAAATGCCCAGGCACACCTTCAGGGACTGTAGTTGATGGTTCTGGTTGTCCGTTAGCGACTCCAACAACAATCATCAAAGAAACAACAGTGATTACCGATGCAGACCGCAAGGTAGTAAAAGATGCAATTTCAAACTTAGAATTTGATTTGGGCAAATCTACTATCCGTTCTAAATCATATGCCTCATTAAACAGAGTTGCTGGTTTATTAATAGAGAAAAACTTCAGTTTAAAATTGGCAGGCCATACAGATAACACTGGTGGAAGAGAATTAAACCTGCGTTTATCAAAAGAAAGAGCAGAATCAGTTAAAGCATATTTAGTATCTCAAGGTGCTAATGCATCAAGAATTGAAGCTACTGGTTACGGACCTGATCAACCAATTTCAACCAACAAAACTGCAGCTGGTCGTCAAGAAAACCGTCGTGTAGAATTCACATTGTACTAAACATTAATAAATATACATATAGTTAACAAGCAAAAATCATGAAAAAAGTTCTGGCAACAATCTTAATATCAGCAGCAACAGTTATCGCTGCGAATGCACAAATCCAAAAGGGCAATGTGATGGTTGGTGGTAACCTGACCAATATCAACCTGGGCCTGGATGATCCAAAAATATTCAGTGTAGACATTACGCCGAAAGCGGCATGGTTTATACAGGATAACGTAGCCCTTGGAGGTTATGTAAATTTCGGTTTGGAAACGGCAAAAAATTCCAATACCACCACAAGCTATGGTGTTGGTGCATTAGGCCGTTATTATGCAGGTAGCGATACGGAGGTACTTCGTCATGGCCGCTTCTTTGCAGAAGCAACGGCTGGTATTGGTGGTGTTAACGTTAGTAAAGGTGGTGGCAATACCAATGGATTAAACATCAGTGTTGGTCCTGGTTTTGCATATTTTGTTACGCCGAATATCGGCCTGGAAACATTGTTAAAATATAATGGCCTGGTTGGTTTTGGTAGCTCAACTACGCAAAATAATCTAAACCTGTCATTTGGTTTCCAGATTTATCTTCCTGGCCAAAGAACAGCAAATAAAGTTAAAGGAGATATTAAATAAAAATAAAATGGATACCTATCATCCAGCATTTCTTTTATCCTTTAAAAAATCATCTACTTATTAAATAATAAAATCATGGCACAAACAATTCATACAACAAAAGAAAATACTGCAATCAGTTTTATTAACCGATTATCCTGGAGCGCAATAATTGCAGGGGTATTTATCGCTATCGCAGTACAATTACTATTGAGCTTTTTAGGGCTGGGCATTGGCTTTGGAAGCATCAATCCAATGGAAGAAGCAAAGCCGTTTAGCGGTTTGGGTACCGGTGCACTAATATGGTGGATCATTACCATGTTAATTTCAGTATTTACTGGCGGATGGGTTGCGGGCTGGTTTTCCAACCATATTCAAAAAACTGACCTGGTTTTGCATGGCCTGTTAACCTGGTGCTTGCTAACTTTTCTGAATATGTACCTGATCACTTCTTCTGTTGGCAAAATAGTAGGCGGAGTTGGAAGTGTAATTACCAAAGGCTTTTCTATAGCTGGAGATGGCATAAAAGCTGCAGCACCCGAAGCTGGAAATCTGATTAAAGACCAGTTGGGTGTTGATCGAAACACATTTGCAAAAATGAAGCAGGAAGCAGAGCTGTTATTGAAACAAACAGAGAAAAAAGAATTGCAGCCAAAAGCTTTGGAAAAGAAAGCAGATCAGGCTAAAGCACAAGGCAAATCTGCCGGACAGGAAGCTTTAGAAAATCCTCAGCAGGCACAGCAACAATTAGATGAATTATTTCAAAAGTTGTTTTCGGAAAATAATTCGACCTTTAACGCTGTAGATAAGGAAGCTTTGGTGAATGTTGTGAAAAACAGAACAGGAAAAAGCCAGGCTGAATCTGAGCAAATTGTTGATAATTGGGTAAATACCTTAAAATCTGCGAAAGAAAAAGTAAATGAAGTAAAAGCTGAAGCTGAACAAAAAGCAAGAGAAATTGGCGATGATGTATCTTCTGCACTTTCTAAATTTGCTATATTCTCTTTCATCGGAATGATCCTTGGTGCTGCCAGCGCAGGTTTTGGAGCAATTTTAGCATCCAAAAAACGTTTGGCTTTGACCAATAAAACAGTCTATTAAAAAAATCTAAGTGTTAATTTTATTCTAAAGCTGGTTGATAGCAATATATCACCAGCTTTGGAATTTTATCGTATCGTACCTATTTCTTTAAATTGAGTGTTCACAAGGTGATATTTTATATTTTTTAATTTGATTTCACCCAAAGAAACTATTCTAAAATATCTTTCAAAGTACTTCTTACGTTAGCCTTAGTAGAAAATATTATAATTTCCAGATAAAAATTGACCCATTAATCTGGATTTTCCCTATGCCTCCTGATCTGAATCTTCACGAACTTGGAAGCTGGCATGTTACTTTCTCCAACCACATTATTGATAGAAACGAGCACATTTGTTTCTGGAAAATAGGTTACCGTATTCCGCTCAGGAATTTCGTATGGAACAACCAAAAAAAGTGGAGCAACTCTTTCTATGCCAGCATCGAAATTATATAAGTCGACCTTGTCTTTAGCCTTAAATCCTGCTTTGTCCATATCCTTTTGATTCATGAAAATAACCCGTCGCTCATTCTTTACGCCACGATAACGATCTTCTAGACCATAAATCGTAGTATTAAACTGATCATGAGAACGTGTTGTCGCCATCATGTATTCGTTTTCAGCAAGTTCATTTTCTGGAACTGAAGTAATGGTGAAAGGCGCCCTGTCTCCAAATTCTGCAGTGATAAATTTCCCATCTCTTGCGGCATTAGGAAGATAAAACCCTCCTTTTTTCCTTATACGAATATTATAGTTTTCAAATCCTGGAACACACTTCTCAATTACATCACGTATTTTATCATAGTCATCTGCAAAAGACTTCCAGTCTATAACAGAGCGATCTTTTAGGGTAGCCATAGCCATATTGCAAACAATATGTGTTTCATTCATGAGTTTATCCGATACAGGCTTTAATATCCCTTTGGAAGATTGTACTACTCCCATCGAGTTTTCCGTAGAGATAAATTGATGAACCCCATTAACCATATCAATGTCGCTTCTTGATAAAGTTGGCAAAATCAGCGCCTCTTTGCCGTGGATAAGGTGGCTGCGATTCAATTTGGTAGAAACGTGAACAGAAAGCCTAAGCTTTTGCATGGCAGCGGCAGTAAAAGTGGTATCTGGAGTGGCTGAAAGGAAATTTCCACCCATCGCAAAAAACACCTTTACTTTTTCTTCATGCATGGCATGAATTGTACCGACTACATCATATCCGCGTTTACGGGGAGGCTCAAATCCGAATACCTCTTTGAGTTTATCCAACTGCTCTTTGGTTGGCTTTTCATTGATCAGCATAGTCCTATTACCCTGAACATTACTGTGACCTCTTACAGGACATACTCCTGATCCGGGTTTACCAATACTTCCTTTTAAGAGCAGAATATTCACTATTTCTTTGAGCATATCCACTCCGTTGGGCTGCTGGGTAAGTCCCATACCCCATGCAAAAATAATCTTTCTTTTATTGCCTATTATTTCGGCCGCTTTTCTGATTTCTTGTTCACTTAGCCCCGCAGATATTGCCAGGCTTGGAAGATCATAATTTTTAAACTGTTCTGCCCAACTTTCAAATCCTGTTGTTTTCTCATTTATAAATTCCTGATCTAAAACATGCCCAGGCATATCTTTCTCCATCTCCAACAGCAATATACTAATCGCTTTGAGCAGGGCCATATCTCCATTAATTTTAACGGGAAGATAAAGATCTGCGTAATGTATTCCATTTCCGATAATGCCACTAATCTCCTGGGGATTTTTAAATCCCATTAATCCGGCTTCTGGCAAAGGGTTTATAGCAATTATTTTTGCACCGTTTTTCTTACCTTTTTCAAGGGCACTCATCATTCGGGGCGCATTGGTTCCTGGATTATGACCAATGATGATAATCACATCCGAATGATAGAAATCATCAAGTTTTACAGTTCCTTTTCCAATACCTATTGTAGAGAGAAGTGCTGTACCTGATGTTTCATGGCACATATTAGAGCAATCGGGCATGTTATTGGTGCCAAATTCCTTTGCAAAAAGCTGATACAAAAAAGATGTTTCATTACTCGTACGTCCAGATGTATAAAAGGCAGCCTCATCAGGCGAGTGCAGGGCGTTTAGGTGTGTAGAAATTTTTTCAAATGCCTTCTCCCAGCTAATCGGCAAATAATGAGTGCCATTTTCAGGTAAGTACATGGGTTCGGCCAGGCGCCCCTGTCGGCCAATCTCAAAATCTGTAAGTTTGGAAAGATTATTAACGGAGTTCTCGGCAAAAAACTTAGCCGTTACCTTTTTCATAGTAGCCTCATCTGCCAATGCTTTTGCTCCGTTTTCACAATACTCTCCAATAGGTGAGCGGTCATCGTCCGGATCAGGCCATGCACAACTTGAGCAATCAAAACCGCCTTTTTGATTCATTGTAAAGAGTGCCCGCACTCCCCTGAAAGGAATACCCTCCTCCACTACATCGCTTAATGCTGCTGTAACCGCCGGAATGCCGGCAGCCCATTTTTTAGCTGGTGTTAACTTTAAATCTAGAAGTTTGATTGGATTCTCGGGATCAGGCAAAACTTTTGGCTTTTTCATAGCTTAACAGTTGAGAGTGGGTTAGGATAATTCTCGCTCTGGTCTTCTTCTACATTATCCAGACAGGTAAAGTCTTTTTCAATCAGGATGGATATCATTCCACTCTCTGCCTTATAACCCACTTTTTCCGTCGACTTCCATTCATTCAGTAATACTAAGGGAAAATGAACCATAATGGTATGATCAACATATGTTGCTGAAAATTCGATATCATTGGTAATGATTAAACCATAGGTAAGTATTTGAGAACCAAAATCTACGGTTTCTATGATAGCTTTTTGCTCATTGAACCCTTCTACTTCTGGGCGGGTAAGCCTGTATCGAATTGAATTGCCTTTAATGCGTATTTTCATGATATCTTAGTTTAATTGCAATTCGCCATTATATAGATTAAAGCTTTTATTTCGCAGAAATCCAATGAGGGTTATATTGAACTCCTTTGCCAATTTTACTGCAAGGCTTGAAGGAGCACCAATGGCCACAACAAAGCGAATTCCCGCCATCGCGGCTTTTTGTATCAGTTCAAAACTGGCACGGCCGCTCAGCAAAAGAATGTGCTCATTGAGTGGAAGGCTAGCTTCAGAAATAGCCTTTCCAATTAATTTATCCAAAGCATTATGACGCCCTACATCTTCTCTTAAATACAAAAATTCTCCTTGCATATTAAAAAGTGCACTAGCATGGAGCCCACCAGTGGTAGAAAAAACCAACTGATACTTTCTTAACAAAACCGGCAGGTTATAAATTGCCTCGCGGCTGATCTTTATTTTTTCAAGTAAAGGCGAGTCAAACTTGCTTACTGTCTTAATAGACTGAATGGAGGTTTTGCCGCAAACTCCACAGCTGGAAGTGGTGTAAAAATTTCGTTCAATACCATTGAATGCGGGCTGGGCATGATCTTTTAAGTGTACGGTTATCGTGTTGCTCTGGCCATCTCCGCATGCAAGGGATATCACAGATTCAATATCAGATTGATCGTTTATAATTCCTTCTGTGAAAAGAAATCCTACAGCAAGTTCATTATCGTGGCCTGGGGTACGCATGGTAACCGAAATATTCCGAAGGATCTTTTCAGAAGATTCTTTGAAAGCTAATCTTATTTCGAGCGGTTCTTCTATTGCTAGACTATCGCTGGTAAAAAACTCATTCCCGATGTTATATTTTTTTACACTAACATCATCAATCGATCCAACTGTGAAAGAAGTTCCAGGCTCAAAAGAAATAACTTGATCATTCATCAGCATAAAATTAATAATTATAGCTATTTATCCAACATTCTATCTCATGATCTTTTTCTTCGTAAAGATCAATCAAATATAAACATTGGCAAGATCTAAGCTATAACAATCTGAAACATCAAGACTTAAATAAATTATATTATCAATGATTTCAATACCATAACAGAGAAAATTTTCGACATAGTTTTAAAATTCGAGAATGCAATTATTTTTACAATATTCATTAAATACCTTGAATGTGGCTTATCATTAAGAACCTAAGTTGGTAGCAACTGAAAGATTTTTTGATTAATAATTTCCAGTTACACCAACTTCCAAACCTCTTAGTTCAGCCAGTCCGCGTAGCCTACCTATAGCCGAATAACCGGGATTGGTTTGCTTTTTTAAATCGTCGAGCATCTGGTGCCCGTGGTCAGGCCGAAAAGGAATCGCTTGATCCCGTTTTGCGTTTTCTTCAGATAGTGCCTTCATGATTTCATACATGTTCACATCCCCCCCCAGATGATCGGCCTCATAGAAACTGCCATCCTCATCCTTTGTAACATTGCGCAAATGGGCAAAGTAGACACGTTCTTTCACCGTATCAAAAATCTCCAATGCATCGTTTTTCAGGCCTGCCCCCAAAGATCCCGTACAAAAACAGATACCGTTAAAAGCCTGATCCACTTCTTCGATAATGTACTTGAAGTCTGCCAATGTGCTTGCAATTCTTGGCAGACCTAAAATCGGGTATGGTGGATCATCGGGATGTATGGTCATCCTGATGCCCTCCCTGGTACAGACTTCAGCAATCGAGGACAGGAAATATTTCAGGTTTTCTTTCAGCCCCTGCGTTCCGATGGCTGCATATTCATTTATGCTTGCCCTCAGTGTCTCCAGTTCTATTTCCTTTTCATCCGGAATGCCCATCAGCACATTGATGCGCAGATCATCCAGTTCTGTCTGGTCAAGCTTTAAGAATTTTTCGTTTGCCCTTTTTAGTACTGATTCAGCATAATCAGCTTCCGCATTTTCTCTCTTGAGGATGTGGAGATCAAATACCGCCAGGTCTATCCAGTTAAAATACAGTGCCCTGGACCCATCGGTCATCTCCAGATCGAGCTGCGTACGCGTCCAATCCAAAACCGGCATAAAATTATAGCACACGGTTTTGATCCCGCACTGTGCCAGGTTCAGCAGGGTAACCCGGTAGTTTTCCAGGTAATGTTCCGCGTCGGCCCTCCGGGTTTTGATTGCCTCGTGAACGGGCACACTTTCCACTACCGACCAGCTCAGACCGGCCGCTTCAATAATGTTCTTTCTCTCCAGGATATCTGCCAGCGGCCAGACTTCGCCATGTGGAACGTGGTGTAGGGCCGTTACAATCCCAGTGGCCCCGGCCTGCTTAACATCCTGCAGGCTTACCGGATCGTTCGGACCGTACCAGCGCCAGGTCTGTTCCAGTTTTTTATATTTAGTTCCCATATTTATACACCAGAAAAAGCCCCGAACCCACCATCAACCGTTATATTTTCCCCGTTCACAAATTTTGAGGCGTCACTCAGCAGATAGATCAATGCCCCAATTAATTCTTCCGGGTCACCGAATCTCTTGAAGGGTGTTTTTGAGATGATGGCATTTCCCCTGCTGGTCAATGAGCCGTCTTCGTTTGTTAAAAGCGCCCTGTTCTGGTTGGTGATAAAAAAACCAGGGACAATCGCGTTCATCCTTACCTTATCGCCATAACGGTTGGCCAGCTCCACCGCCATCCATTTGGTGTAACTGTCTATAGAGGATTTTGCCAGTGAATAGCCCAAAACCCGGGTTACCGCCTGGGTTGCCGAAACCGAAGAAATATTTACAATGCTTCCGCCGTTTTTTGCAATTTCCTTCCCGAAAATCTGTGTCGGCACAAGCGTTCCAAAAAGATTTAAGTCGAAGGCCTGTTTCAGTGCATCGATATTCAAATCAAAAATATCACTCGCAGGCTGAACAACAGCTTCGGCAATATTGCCCCCGGCACCGTTTACCAACCCGTCTATCCGGCCAAACGTTTTAATGACTTCGGCTTTTGCATCAACCAGATGCTGTTCGTTCAGTACATCCGCAATGATATAAATTGCCTTACCACCTGCTTTTGTAACCGTTTCTGCCCTAAGTTTTGCGGCTTCTTCGTTTCTTCCAATAACCACAACCGTTGCTTCGGCAGCAGCAAGTCCATTAATAAATGCTTCTCCCAAAACACCCGTTGCGCCAGTTACCACTACAACTTTGTTTTTTAGGGAGAAGAGGTTCTCCATATCTTTTATCATTAATTGTTCAGTTTTATTATATTTTATTATTGTATTCTTTGCTAAATGAACATTTTCAATATCACGTAGCTATTAAAAAAATTTAGTTTTATTTGCTTCTCAGAAGTGCCTCTAAATAATAATAATCGGCATAGTTGATTGGCACATCAATTTCAGATTTAGCTGGCCTATGACCCGTACTGTGTTCTAAAATAAAACCATAATTGGCACCCAATTTACTGGTATATTTAGTACTTAAGGAATACAGAATTTTATCAGCAGCCGCTTTATACTTTTTAGCATTTTTACTGTATTTTGCCAGTTCATACAGCGCAGAAGCAGTTATTGCTGCCGCCGAAGCATCTCTGGAAACATTTGGAATATTTGGATCATTGTAATCCCAATAAGGGATGCCATCGGCTGGGGTAATTTTATTATTCAGGATGAATCCTGCAATCCCATCTGCCTGAGAAAGGTAGTTTATGTTTTTCGTTTCTCTGAAACAAAGTGTATACCCATATAATGCCCAGGCCTGACCACGAGCCCAGGCAGATTCATTTGCATAACCTTGTGCTGTTAACTTTTGGAGAATATTCCCAGCTTTTAGTGTATCATAATCAATCACATGATAAGAACTGAAATCAGGGCGGAAATGATTTTTAATTGTATGATGTGCATGAGAAACTGCAATCTTATAAAACGATGAGTCACCCGTCATTTTAGTAGCTTCAAACAGCAGTTCCAGATTCATCATATTATCAATGATTACTGGATATTTCCATTTATCGCCATTGTGGTCCCATGATTTTAATACCCCTGCTGTTTTATTAAAACGTGTTGAAAGTGACTTGGCAGCTTGAATAATAACAGATTTATATGCTGTATCACCTGTTATTCGGTATCCATTTCCAAAGGGTCCGTAAATCATAAATCCCAGATCGTGTGTTCCCCTGTTGTATTGCTCTTTCTTTATATCCTGCGTATATTTTTTAGCCAGATTTAACCATTTCTTATCCTTGGTATATTGGTAAAAATACCAAAGTTCGGCAGGAAAGAATCCACTGGTCCAATCTCTTGAAACCACCATCTTAAACTGCCCATTTTCTACTGTTCGGGGTGAAACCAAGTTTGGTTTTATAAGGCGGGCAGAATCAACATTTTTAATTAATAAATCGGTTTGCTTTTCAGCTGCAGCAAAAGCCTGTTTCACATTAACTTTTTGTGCTTTAGCCAAATTAAGCGACAAAACACAAAATAACATCATTTTAATTTTCATACTATAACCAAATTAAGGGGTTGCGAATAGGTAGGTTTCGGATTACTTCCTCTACCTGTGGTTGGTGATTTAATTTTTTCCAGGCTAAAAACCAATCTTGCTGATTGTACTGCACAGCTCCAAAAAATAAAAAGGGCTGTGCAACCGGCCAATTTTCCCAATACATCACATCAGGTTTCAATATCCATTTATTTTTATCAACTATATATGGATACAAATAATGAATTCCTTTTTTGATTGATTTGCCATCTGGAGTTTCAAAATTAAAAAGATTATCGTTGGGCGTTGATAAAATTTGACAGAGCATCGTCATGGCATCGAGATTAAAGATTGAATAACCATAAGCTTTAGTCCTGGCCATTTCCAGCGGAAAACTTCCATCATTGCCCATTTGATTGGGCAGCAAAATGGTTTTATAACTGATTCGTAAAGAGTCAAGCATGTTTTCATCATTGCACAACTTGGCGAATGATGCTACCTGCATGGCCCAACATGTTGCATGATTATTTTTTACTGTCTTCTCCTGAATTCCGGGCACAGAGGTATTTAGCCATAAAGTATAATCAGCAAACCATTGTTTAACACCTTGCAAAGTTGCATTGTTAAAGGATTTTGCATTTTGCATAACCAGTGCACCCTGAGCCACTTCCATCAAATGAATGGTATCGATAATCCCATAATTCCGGCCAGTAAATCTGCCTTTCACAGCCTGGGCAAATAGCAAGTTTGGATTCATTAAGGTTTCGCTATTGATAAACCAGGCTTGAAAATGCTTTACAGCGTGTTTAACGTATTTCTCATCGCCTGTGATTTTATAAGCTGATGCCAATGCACCGATAATTTTACTAAATCGGATCATTGCTTTACGGTGCTCAAGAAAATTATCCGGGTTTGTTAAACCATCTTTGCTAATATAAGGCCCATTTGGATTTTTTGGATCTGGCCACCAATAATCCGCCTCAGAGAAAAAATCATGCTTCCCACCTGCACTGCGTGGAGATGATGAGGCTGTAATGGTAACCGGAGTTTGCTTTAATGCCCACGCGGCTTCTGTTATAATTTGTTTTTTTAATAATTCGATTGCTTGTTTCTCCAGATGATCTACATCCTTTTGAAATCCTGCAAATGCAGTTACCATAACATATAAAACAGTTACTACGAAAATAGATAAGATCTTTTTCATGATTATAATTCTCTAAAAACCGTTGGAATACCTTCTGATACTACAGAAGCAATACTTTTTCCTTTATTTAATTTCACTTTTATAATGGCCCGACCATTATATGCCTGTACCTTTCTGGATCCAGATGAAGTTCCCATGTTATCCGATAATTTACCATCACCAGTTAAACCAAAGTTGATCCAGTTGATGGCATCCAGACATAAAATGCCTTTGCTATCGAAAAGCTTTACCTCCAAAGTGGCCACATCATCTTGTTGGGCAATTTTAGAGAGAACCATACTGACGGGCTTACCCCATTTCTCGGTCTGATAATTGAATTTAATCTCATCTGTTACCCTTACATTACCTTTTTTGGCTATAACCTTAACCGTATTTTCTCCTTTAACAAAAGGAAGATTCCAGCGTAAGCCCGCAGCGGGAAAATCTTGACTATTTCGTTTTTTTATTCCAAAACTTTTGCCGTTAAGAAAAATTTCAGCTTCACTACAATTCGAATAAACTTTTACCATTTTCTCTTCACCTATTCCGCCCCAACGTACCGGCCAGCTGTGTCCATAAATGTGAGCCATTGGTTTATCGGTCCAGTAAGACTGAAAAACATAATAAGATTCCTTTTTGGTAAAATCTCTTTCCACTACACCTTTCTGGTTCATGTACGGCACAGGATTATCTGGCCGAACAGGCGTAGAGAAATCCTTAAATGGCCAATAAGCTGCACCACTAAGCCATGGCATGTTTTCTTGCTCTTTCAGGTGCCAATCTATCAAATTGGTGATGTATGATTCGCTCCAATCCCCATCTTTTGAGATTCTAGCTCCACCTCCATATAATGAAGCATCGCCAGCACGTTCATCTGTTTTACCACCTGTTTTAATCTTACTTAAAGCCTTATCGGGGTTTTCAGAATGTCGCATGGCATGGCTGTCTCCGCCCCATTCTACATGTAAAAAACGTTTTACTTTGGCAAATTCATCTTCTGATGCTTTTTTATAATCGGTATATGCCCCGCGATACCAGCCAGCCCAAATGGAAGGCGAATAAACATCAACAATATCAGCACAGAAATCGCAACGGCGAATGGCGGTGTAGCGACTGGCATCCAGCTTATGAGAAAGATCGTTCAATTCTTTCATAAAAGTTCTGATTTTCTCCTTATCAAATTCCGGAAAATCTCCTGGCCAGTCGTTTTCATTTCCCAAACCCCAAATCATTATTGAGGGATGATTGTAATGTTGCTCAATCATATTTTTCAACATAGTCCGGGCCTGTTGCTTGTAAACATCACCTCCCAAACCACCGCGGCACCAAGGAATTTCTTCCCACACCAGGATACCCAAGCTATCGCATAAGTTTAAAACCGTTGGTGATTGTTGGTAATGTCCTAAGCGGATGAAATTTACCCCCATATCTTTCATCATTTTCATTTCCGTACGGATCATATCATCTGTCATGGCTGCTGCAACACCTGCATGATCTTCATGCCGATGTGTTCCACGAAGCAATAAACGTTTTCCATTCAGGTTAAATGGTCCCTTCTCTACAAATTCAATGTTCCTGAAACCAAATTTCTCCTCGCCTTTATCATTTCCTATTGATGAAATGAGTTCGTATTGCAGGCGATATTGAACAGGCTTTTCCGTTGACCATAATTGAGGTTTCTTCACCGTGATCTCCCAAAAAGGCAAATCATTGCTTATTTCCAGTTTTTTATTGATTGAGCTTACAATTTTTCCATTAGGATCGATTATATTGGCTTTAATGCTTGCCCCACCCACTTGATTTGGATTGTAAAAACGTGCGGTCAATCGTAATTTACCTGATTTACCTTCAGCATCAACTTCAGCCTTTACAAACATCTGATCGATTGAAAGAGATGGAACATAAACTAAATTTAAATGACGATATATGCCTCCGTATACATTGAAATCAGATAAATCGGATGGAATCATTTCCAAATCCCTTGAGTTATCTGTACGGATGGAAATGGGTACTTTACCTTTAAACTGCTTTTGATAAATCTCTGTTTTTTGAAATGAAGCAACTGCATCGGTAATGTCGACTTTCCATTCATCGTAACCACCAACATGCGTAGCTACTTTTGTTGTATAAACATAAATTTCTGTTTTTTGCCCTGCTCCCTCAAAATGCAAAATTGTTCTTCCGTTTTTGTAAAGGTTTTCAATTTTAAGTTGTGTACGGTACCAAGCCGGACCTTGATAATAATTTAAATCTGGATCAACTGCATCAGTAGCATTAACGCAATGAGGCAGGTTTACATTTTCCCAAAGCGGAACAGATTCTGGATTACCTACTCCAACAGGGCGAACGGCTTCCCATATTCCGCCCAAATCTTGTTTCAGAAATTCCCAGTTTTGGCTTAAGCGAACTGATTTTTGTGACCACGAGATCTCGCTACAAAACAGTAAAGCAAAGATCAATATATATTTGAAGTACCTGAACATTTTATAATTAATAAATTTTTCTTAGTTGAATTGCATTTAAAACGGCTTTGCCGACAAGATTATTAAAACTGATGGTAATGCCTTTTTTTCCAAAAACTGTAACTCGGGTTTTCTTTTCTACAGCAGTTGCATAACCATAATCGGTTGCTAGATCTACATTTTCCATAAACATCTCATCGTTGATCAGTACGTTAAAAATTCTGCGCTGTTCGATCTCTTTTTTAGTGTTATTTTCCAGGTTATAAGCTAATTTTTCTTTTGCCTCGCCCCCCAACAATTCAGCAAAATGAAGTACAAGTTCATACTCACCATCCGGAACATCAAATTTAAATTGCTCAATTCCTACTTGCTGGGTTTGATAAATTGGATCATGATCAGTACCCAGTAGATTTTTATCGCTGCCATAACTGATTCTGTTATTGCTACCTTTAAACGGCATGCCGCCAACATAACCCCAAGATCCTTTTCTAAAAGGCTGATCCGGTATCCACAGTTGATGCTGCTTTTCATCTATATACATGCGCTTGGCACCTAAAAGCACATTCATCTGTTGAAACGGAATGGTATCTGTAAAACGATAAGGTTGCAATTGGAAATTAATTTCAGCCTGGTCATTTTGATCGCCAGAAATTACACTTAATTTGTTAATGCCATTTTTAAATGGCACTTGCCAATCTATCATATGATCTACAGCATCTTTAATACCCAAACTAACACCTTTTAAATATAATTCGGCTGTTTTAAAATTTGTAGCTACCTGTATCAGCTGAGTGCTTGTTGTTTTACCAGAATCGGCTAAGGCTGTTCGTTCATTCCATTGTGCCGATGTTATTTTTAAATAAGGTTTTTGCAACAAATATGCCTGATAAAGAAAGTATGTATCCTTTGGTTTGCGTCCAATGGTGAGTAATCCTTTATTATTGATATGAGGCATGGTTTCCTCACGGGTTTCTGAATTAAAATCGGCAAGATTCCAGGCCATTCCACCTGCTACAAACTGCCTGTTTAGCATGGCATTGAGATAGGTTTGATGGAATTTTACTGCATATTCTACGCTTTTATCAAACCTTACCGGATCTGTGGATCTAATCCTTGGATCGGCATCTGCCCCATATTCTGTTACCAGAAAAGGCGTGTTTGGTAACTCTTTATGGTGGCGATCTAAAAATTTTTCGAAATCTGCGGGTACTCCGGAATACCAGCCTGAGTATAAATTCCAACCAACAATCATTGGAATTTTGGTGAGGCCAACTTTATTGTAAAGATCCCAGGCACCATGATTGACCAATAAAGTGTACCGCGATGGATCTAATTTACGTGTTAAACTATCGAGTTTTTGTGCAAGTTCACGAACATGATCAAAATAAATCTGCTGGCGGGGTTTGTCATCTGTAAACTTTGGTCGCAATAATATCTCATTCATATACGCCCAAATGATCACACTTGGATGGTTGAAATTCTGGCTGATCATTTCCCGCTCCATGTTTAAGCAGTTATTGGTAAAAGCAGCTGATTCTGTAATGGTATTCACCACTGGAATTTCGACAGAAGCCAGGATACCTAAGCGGTCGCACGTTTCCAAAATTAAAGGATCTTGAGGATAATGAGCTACCCGTAAAAAGTTGCCGCCCATTTCTTTTATCAGTTCTACATCCCTTATCTGGAGCGCATCGGGTGTAGCATTGCTAAGATCTTCATAATCCTGGTGACGACTTGCCCCCATCAACTTGAGCGGTTTACCATTTAAGAAAAATCCTGTATTGGGATCAAACTTAAACCAACGAAAGCCTAGTGGATGAGAAACCTGATCAATCACTTTTTTAGTTTTCGCATCCAGAATTTTAGAAATTATACGGTAGAGATATGGATTTTCAGTTGACCATAATTCAGGATTTTTAATTGATCTGATATCCTGAACAACAGATTTCTTTTCTCCCTTTATGATTTTAATATTGGCTGTTTTAGTGGCAATGAGTAATCCTTTTGCATCGAATATTTGATGGATAATCTGTACCACCTTATCGGTAGTTCCTGCATTTTCAATATAAGAATTTACTTTAACATTCGCAGAACTGGAGCTTACTTCTGGAGTGGTGATGAATATACCGGAACTCCCGTTCTCACTTTGCGAAAAATGTACCTGATCAGCAATCAACAGATTTACATTTCGATAGATACCTCCAAAAAAAGTAAAATCGGCAGTTAAGGGCGGTATGTCTTCATTGAAACGGTTATTAACCTGCACTTCTACTACATCATTTTTATAATTTAAGAATTTTGTTATCGGTACCGTGAAACGGGTATAACTGCCGATGTGCCTTGCTGCCAAAGTTCCGTTAACAAATACTTCCGCTTCCTGACCAACCCCATTAAAAATCAAAAAGATCTGTTTCCCTCTAGCCGATTCATCAAATTTTAATTTCCTGGTGTAAAAACCTAAACCTCTGTAATAACCGGGCTGATCATCCAATACATCTTTTGCATTCCAGGTATGTGGGATTATTACCGGCTGTTGTGGTTCTTTATCTTTATGAAATTGCCATTGATCATTTAAGCTGATCAGTTTTCGTCCTCCCATTTGAGCAGAGCAAACGGAAATCCAAATTAATGAAATCGTAAATACAAACAACAACTTAAATTTTAGCATAAATACGAAGGGATAAATTTGGAAGACCGGGAACTGTTAGTGTGAAAATTTGCTAAATTTAATTAACCTTCCTGCCGAAATGGATCAGCAGGAAGGAATTAGTATTTTAAAAAACTATAGTAAAGTTATCTGATTTCTATAAATCGTTTAAATGCCTGGGTAAAAGTACCTACAGTATATTGCTGCGTGGTATTGGTAACCAGATTAATTTCTATTCTGCGGGTACCAGCCAATGAATTATTCAGTACCTTAAAATACAAGGTATCTATTTTAGTTTCAGCTTTTGGGAATACTAAATTATAAATTCCATTGGTGGGCTGAATTCTATTTCCACTTTTATCTACCACTTCAAAATCCTGACCAACAACAGCCGGATTGGTTATACCGGTGGTGATCAGAGAATATTGCACCGAGGGATCGTAATCACGCAGGTAAGAAGAATGAAATTTAACCGGAAATTTCACGAGTGCTGTCTGGTTTCTTAATACGGAAGCTGTTCCTGTATTGTTCCATGGTATAGAGAAAAAGCCAGCATAATAATAGTTCTCTAACTCTGGTACGCCAACAGGATCTGTATCAAGTTTATCGCAACTTGATAACAAAGTAATATTAAACAGGATGCCTGTTAAAAATTTTATATGTAATAATTTCATGCTTTTCAGTTTTTTAATTCCAGTTTGGATTTTGCTTAATATTGTTCCCGCTTAAACTGATCTCCTGTAAAGGCACAGGATATAAATAATCTCTAAGTGGGTTAAAAGCCCTGTTATTAGCTGCCTCAACAACCAATACACCATCGGCATTTAAAACCAACGTTGAAGCAACAGTGCCAACCCATTCAAGCGCATTGTACTTAGCGCCCAATAAAGCTTTAGGCAAAACTGTTTCAGCAGTTTTCCACCTGATGAGATCTCCATATCTAAAGCCTTCCAATGATAATTCAACTGTACGCTCTCTTCTTATTTCTTCTCTCATGCTTAAATTATTTGCAGCAACAAAAGCATTTGTTAATCTCACGTTTAAACCAGCTCTGTTTCTAATCACGTTGATGGACAGATCCAGATCAGCATCTGAAATATTTTCAGTTAATTCATATTTTGCTTCAGCATAAATTAATAAGACTTCTGCATATCGAATTAGAGGTTTGTGTACTGTAGAATTATTGTTTGTTGTCCAGTCTTGCGCATTGAAACCTTTTTTAGCTGCAAAAGCAGATCTCGACCCTAACGATGTACCCGGAACCCAAGGACGTTGATAGGCTTGTTCACCACTCCTGAAAACCAATGTAGTGATACGTGGATCACGATTATCCAGGATTGTGTTGTATGATGGTTCTGATCCTTCATTAACAAACAGTGGAGATCTGGATGCAGAAACAGAATTATCAGTATTAAATGCCGGCAACCCATCTCTGTACAAAAACATGCGGATTAAATTTCTAGTTGGCGCTATTCTACCATTTTCCAAATCGCGGGAAGTATTATGTACCAAACCAATTGCTGATGTTCCGCCATATAGTTTCACAAAAACATTTTCGGTATTGGATGCGCCTTCACCATCATGGGTAAACATCCCCTGATAATTAGCAAAAAGCCGATGGCCCTGCCCCATTACCAGAGTAGAGGCATCAACAGCTATTTGCAGGTGCTTTTGGTAATCAGCAATTCCAAAAAATTTCATGCGGGTACCTTCATTTAAAGCGATACGGGCTTTTAAAGCCCATGCAGCACTTTTGGTAACTCTTCCATATTGTAATGCCGGTAACGCTGCTCGTGTGGGTAACCAGGTTGCGGCAAAATCCAAATCATCATACATGGCTTGTACCACCAATAAGCGATCGGTGCTCGGCATAGATAGTTCTGGTGCATCTACACCTAAGGTTTTCAAAATTAAAGGCACATTGCCATATTTTTGAACAAGATTAAAATAGGCGTATGCCCTAAAGAATCTAGCTTCGGCAAAATAACGGTTCTTGATCGCATCGCTTACCTGGGCTTTTGTACCTTTCTCCAAAATGTTATTGGCCGTGAATATATGCTGATAAGGAATTCTCCAATCATCGCTTGTTCCTGGTACACCACGGTTTCCATTGCTAATCTGATTAAGGCCACCTTGGTTTACATTATCATCGCCTCGGTTATCTATGGTGTAACCTGCCAATTGCTGGTACATCCTATTTGCGGCATTCATTAAATCGCTTTCTGTATTCCAGAATGTATTATCGGTTAGTTCCGTTTCTGGTAAACGATCTAGTTTTTTGCAAGCATTTAATGTGGATACAATCAATATGGCTGCAAAGAATATTTTATATGTTATTTTCATATCAATCATTTTATAAAGTAATATTTAAACCGAAGGACACAGAACGATAAAAAGGATACGTTTGTGCATTTACATCATTTCCAACTTCGGGATCGAAAACGCTTAGCACATCTGTTTTTTCGAACAAATCTTGTCCTGCCACATAAACCCTTAAATTTTGGAAAATTTTATTTTGTGGTTTAAAATTATAACCTAGCGTAAGGTTTTTTAAGCGGATGTAATTTCCATTCTGTACCCATTTATCAGATGGTCGGAAATTATGTGCACTAGTTTGAAACATCCGTGGGAAAAAGGCATTTGGATTCTCGGGGCTCCAACGATCCAAATGGATCGTCCATGGCATGTTTGCCGTTCCTAAAATTGGAGAAAGCGTATTTTCATCAATCAAAAAGGCTCTTTTGGCAACTCCCTGAAAAAATACGGTGATGTCGAATCCTTTCCACGATGCACCAAGATCGAAACCAAAAGTATATCTGGCGTTAGTGGTGCCAAGATTTACCAAATCGCCTGAATTGGTTGGCGTACCACCACCTGCATCGATTACACCATTTCCATCTAAATCCAGGTACTTAACATCGCCTGCAGCTGGATTGGCGAAAAACGGATACCTCACCCTGGCTTTGTAAGCATCTGCTTCAGCTTGTGTTTGGAAATACCCATCGGTTTTATAACCCCAAACCGTATTTAGCGGATAGCCTTGTAAAATCTCTACCACTCCTGCATTCGCTACAGAATTCCGTCCATCATATTTGGTAACTTTATTTTGATTATCGGCAATATTAAATCCTATTCTGTAATCACCGTTTTTAAAGGTATCTCTCCATTTTAACTCCAATTCCCAACCCCAGCTTTTAAGTTCGCCAACATTTAACTTAGGAACATTTACCCCTATTGTACTTGGTAGAAACAAATCGGCCAGCATGTCTTTATTATACTTTACATAATAATCTGCTGTTAAGGTTAGCTTATTTTTGAAAAGACCGGCATCAATACCAATGTTACTGGATTGTACGGTTTCCCAGGTTTTATTGGCTGAAGCCAATTGATTTTGATAAAGATACTGGGTTTTCAAGCCATTGAAGATTACCCTGTTTTGGTTATCTATACCAATACCACTGGTAATTAATGGAAAATAATCATAGAAGCCTAAAACAGCACCATTACCCACTTGGCCCCATGAACCTCGAAGTTTTAAATTGCTTACGAATGGGACATTATCTTTAAAAAACTGTTCTTCGCTAATTCTCCATCCGGCAGAAAAAGCAGGAAAAACCTGAAAGCGATTTTCTGGAGCTAAACGAGAACTTCCATCATAACGAACAACTGCTTCGAACAGGTATTTTTCGTCGTAGTTGTAATTAAACCTTCCGAAAATAGATCCAAATGCCCAGGTTTCAACCTTATCCTTATTGGTTTTAGTTGCAGCATCTCCAAAATTTAGACTAAAGAAATCGTTGGTTACCATGCCAGTGGCACTTGCAGAAAATTCATCCTTTCTATACTGCTCAAATGAAGCACCTCCCAAAATTTTAAAATTGTGTTTCTTTACTTGCAAATCGTAAGAAATCTGGCCAGTTAAATTATCTTGGTAACTTTTGTTCTTAGTAAGATCGAGTTGGTTTAAGGCATTTAATGTATTACGTACAGTATTAGTGCTTCTACCGTACCAATTTAATGTTCTCCTATCGGCTTCATAATTATAAAAACCATAATTACGGGAGGCATTTAAATCTACAGTAAGTCCTTTTATAAAGTTCTTAGCCGTAATATTAATTTTTCCAACAAAGTTATCGAAATCGCTTCTTTGGAAACCAGCATTTTTTTCAATGTCTACAGGATTTAATTGTAAATCGCCATTGTAGATATTTCCCGTAACATCTTCTTTTGGAACATACAGCGACTGCCTGGTACGTACCCGATAAAGCAAATCAATAATATTGCCTGTGCTGTAAGAATTTTCGTTTACCTGCGACCCCGCATAACTTAAAATCGCTCCAACGGATAAGTATTTGTTAATTTCAGAGTTTAATGATAAGCGCATGGTTTTTACCGAATTATCATCTGGTCCAAAGCGCATAACACCATCTCTTTTGAAATAACTACCCGACAAGAGATAATTTAAATCCTGCCTGCCACCTCCAATAGATAAATTATATTTTTGAGATGCATTCACTTTATCCATACCTTCCTTTATCCAGTTGGTATTGTCATAATAATCCCAACGATCTGCAGTTTGGTTTTCGCGATAATTAAAGTTAGGGTTTTTGAGCCATTCGATTTGCTCTGGAGTAAACTCACGAGCGCCAGTAGCATTTAAACGGGCTTCGTCGATTAATGTTTGTTCATCCCAAGAGTTAAGTCGCTGTGGCTGCCTTGCTGTGATATTTAAGCTGTAGTTATTACTGAAATTAATGCGTGTTTTGCCGCTCGCACCTTTTTTAGTTGTAACCAAAATTACGCCTCCAGCGGCACGTGCTCCATAAATAGAAGCTGCAGCCGCATCTTTCAGTACGGAAATATTTTCAATATCATCAGGATTAATCAATGCCAGATCCATTTCCACACCATCAACCAAAGTTAACGCTGCTGTTGTATTTGCAGAAGAGAAGCCCCTGATTCTTATTCCCAATCCTTCAGCACCGGGTTTACCACTTCCTCTGGTAACTGTAACGCCTGGCGAAATACCCTGTAAGGCAGCAATTGCATTTGGAACCGGACGATCTTGAAGTTGCTTTCCATCAACCTGTGCCACAGCACCTGTTAAGTTTACCTTCTTTTGGGTTCCATAACCAATCACAACCACATCGTTTAATCCTTGTGCATCATCGGCAAGACTAATGTTAATAGAGGTCTTGCCTGCTACGGCAACTTCCTTAGTTGCAAAACCAATATAAGCAAATACCAATACAGCATCTGAAGCAGTGGTTTTGATGGTATATCTACCATTTTCATCCGTAACGGCGCCAATTTGCGATCCCTTTACTTTTACACTCACACCAGGCATCGTAATGCCTTTTTCATCTCTAACTGTTCCTGTTATTGTGCTTTGAGCAAAAGCCGAACTGTTTATCAGTATAGTAAATGCAATAACCGCAATAATTTTTGCTTTCGGGATAAGCTTAATTATATTAACCGTTAAAGCATTTAAAAGAAAATAAAATTTCTTCATAATTTATATTAATATTAATCTGTTTAGTGAAACTTGCGCATACCAATACCAGTCCTGTTACGCCAAAAGCATAATAAGTTTTCGTAATAATAATTGCATAGACTTTAGACCATTGAATAGCGCCTAAATAATCTGCTTTTTAAAATAAATGAATAGGATAATTAATACCTATGTTGGAGATTTGGATGTTGTTTGAATGCCTAAGTTTAAGTACCGTGAATAACTGCATGGCAACAGCGGTTGCATGATAGGGTAATTTTTTTTCATGTTTATTTGGTTAGTTTTTTTTAATTGATCTAATTTATGGAAGCAAAAAAGAATTCCTCCACACTAATATCCAATAAACACAAAAAACATGCTTAAACTATATTTCAAACGTTTGAAATAATAGCATAATTTTGCTTAACTATGCATTACCCTATCTCCATGCGATATGCAAAACACTCCGGTAACCTTAAAAAATTTGGCAGAAAAATTAAAGATGTCAATATCAACAGTGTCTAAAGCATTGAATAACTATCCTACCATAAACGAATTCACTAAAAAGCGTGTTCAGGATTTGGCAAGGGAATTACACTTTACGCCAAACAAATCTGCCATTAATCTTAAACAAGGAAAATCAAAAATTATAGGTATAATTTTACCGAACCTTTTAGACCATTTTTTTACGAGAAGTGTTTATGGCCTCGAACAATTTGCTTCTACACTCGGGTACAATGTTATCATCAGTCAATCGCATGATAGTTTAGAGAAGGAAATCCAATCTGCAAATATGCTTTTACAAACCCGGGTAGATGGTTTAATTGTAGCCATTTCTAAACATACCCAAGATTTTTCTCATTTTAACGAATTTGAGAAAATGGGTACTCCAGTAGTTTACTATACCCGAAACCCAAGTTTTAACCTGAACTGTCATAAAGTTTTGTGCAATACTTTTCAGGGTGCCTATCAAGCTACCAAGTTCCTGATTGAAAGGGGCCATCAACATATTGCCTATCTGGGCGGCCCAAAAATGATCAGTTTTACCCACGATCGATTTAATGGTTACATCCATTCACTTAAAGATCATGGTATTCCGTTTTCTGCAGAACTGGTGGCTTACACCGATTTTGATAAAGAAAGTACCATTACTGCCATTAAAAGTCTATTTTCATCTGAAGAGAAAATACCAACAGCTCTGGTGGCTTTTAAAGAACCAATTTTATTTGATGCCATGAAATATTTGCGTTCAATTAATCATCCGAACTTTCAAAACCTCGAATGCATTGGCTTCGGTAATACCTCGTTTATAAGCTATTTTAATTCACCTCCTGTTGCCTCTATCGAAGAAAACCCCGAATCAGTTGGAGAAAATGCAATGAAACTTCTTTTGCAGCTTTTAAACAGAAACATTGAAATTAGCGACTACCAAAAAATATTAGTCGATTGTAGGTTAGTGGTGCATTAAATAAGCATACTTATGTTAAAATTAATGGAAGTTTCGTTAAGTGAATTTGCTTTTTATTATGTTTACTACATCTTTTTAAAATCAAATGATCTCTAAAAAACATTTCTTTCAATTCCTATTAATTGCCTTACCTTTTTCGATAAGCGCACAACAGAAAAATGGCGAAGTTGGTAAATTTTCGGTATCCCCTGCATTTGAGCTGATGCGCTCTACCCACAGTAATCTTTTTTACGCACCTTCGTTAAAGGCAAACTATCTTTTCAACAACGGACTTGAACCAGGCATCGGCATCGAGTATTCCAGTACGCCCGTACACCACGACAATGGATATGTATTATATCAGGTTAGGTTCTTGCCTATTTATGGCAACTTAAAATATAACTTTAAAACAAGCAGAAAAATAAGGCCTTACGCCGAAACCTCGCTTGGAATTTCATTTAACCAATACGATCGTGCTGAAGACCCCACACCTAATATCAAAGCTAAAATTTCTGAACAGGGGTTTTATGTTTATACTGGATTTGGCGCTAAATACCGCATCAGCCAGGGCATAAATACTTTTTTAGCTGTCGGATTTAAAGGTTATAAAATGAGTACGAACGATTTGGATATTAACCCACACGGACTTTCGTTTACACTTGGTTTTACATTTTTTTAAGGATGAAGAATTTTGGGTGGTTGTTGATTATTGGTGCACTTCTGCTAAATGGTTGTGCAATCTTTAAACGAGAACGGGTACATGAAAATTTCGGTGTCGAAAGCCGGGAATTTAATTTGCCTGTTTTCTTTTATCCAGCAAAAAATCCAGCTGCAAAAAAACTGCTTATTTTTCTTTCTGGCGATGGTGGCTGGATTAAGTTTGAAGATGATCTTTCTTTAATGTTTGCAAAAAAAGGTTTCCACACCATTGGAATTAATTCAAGAGATTATTTCTGGAAGCAAAAAACACCAGAGGAAACAGAAAAAGACATCAGTCAGCTCATCAGAAAATATGCCTTGAAGTATCAAACAAACCAGATTTATTTATGTGGATATTCTTTTGGCGCCGACATTATTCCCTTTATCTACAATCGATTGCCATACCGTGCAAAAAGGCATGTAATGGCTCTGGAAATGCTATCGCCTTATTCTACTACCGCTTTTAAAGTTCGATTTGGAGATCTCACTAATCTTTCGAGCGACAATAATCCTTATAAGGTTGATCTGGAAGTAAAAAAAATTAATGTGCCGATCTATTGTTTCTACGGTGTTGAGGAAAATGAAAAGCCTCTGGAATCCACCATTCAGAAAAACTTCATACTAAGCAAGCTTCAGGGCGATCATCATTATGAAGAAATAGAATATGAAAAAATAGTTTCCGCCTTGAAAACAAGAAAATAACAATGCAAAAAATCTCCCTATACGTACTCATCCTGATCGGTTTTTATGCTTTTCAGGCCAATGCACAAGATATGTCCAAATATCCGCTTACCCTAAAACAAAAGAACAGCGCCAAACGCATTATTTTTTACCTGAGCGGTGACGGTGGAATGAACAGCTTTTCACAGAGTGTTGTAGATGGCCTGGTGGAAAAGAACTATGCAATAGTAAGTTTAGATAGTAAAAAATATTTTTGGGATTCGAAAACGCCCGATAAATTGGCGCAGGATTTAAATAGCATCATTGCATATTATTTAAAAACTTGGGATAAAGATGAATTTTCGATTTTAGGCTATTCATTTGGTGCGGATGCCGCTTTATTTCTTATACCACGTTTAACTAAGGATTTACAGACAAAATATCAATCCACAGTTGTATTATCGCCATCGACATCCACTGATTTTGTGGTGAAGCTCACCGATATGATGGGCTTTGGTAGCAAGGAGGCCAAATACAAAACCGTTCCCGAGCTTGCCAAAATTAATAGCCGTTTAATGATGATTTTCGGCCGTGATGAAGATGAAAATATTTATAAGGCTTTTCCAGAAATAAAAAACATCGTCAAAATCCAGATTCCTGGTTCGCATAAATTTAACAACGATATCCAAAAAGTAGTGAATACCATTCAATCGGGTTTATAAACTAGCTGCCTTCTGATATGCGTTTTAAAGCATTCGGCACTTGCAGCAAATGGTAATGATGACTGTAAATCAGATACTTTTTTCTCCATGATGGATAAAACTTTTCCTTGTATTTTCTTAACCCTTTAAATTGGGCAAAAGCCTTTAAGTTATCATAAGCATACTTAATGGTTTTTTGAGTAAAATCAGGCCCATCAATACCCGAAAGTGGTGCTAGTCCCATATTTACACTTTCAAACCCTTCATCTTTCAGGTATAAAAACGTTTTTGCCAGCAGCATATCCAAAACGCCATTTGGTGCATCGGTTTCCTTTCTGATTAAATCATAAGTTGCCTCCCCAGGTGCATAATCCGGAACGATATTTAAAAACGCGTATACTTTTTCCTCCTGATCCTCAATGGTCAAAATAACCTGGTTCTTTAAAATGCTCTTATCGAAAACCCCTTGTGTAAATGCAACTTCTTTCTGGTTTAAATCGCGAAGCCAATTATCAGAAACCGTTTGTAATTTCTGTAATAAACCCTCTTTTTGCTGGCCTTTATAAACCTTAAATACATAGCCTTCACCACTTAATCTGTTAATTGCACTTCTGGTGGTCTTCATCTTCCCGCCATCAATCGTAAATGCTTTCAGATCAAGAATTGCCTCTTCGCCAATGGGAATATACTTTTTACCGATCCCTTTATACATATCCAAGGAGTCTTCATCCACACGGTAATAAGCTGCAATGAAACCATTTTCACGACAACGCTCCTCAAACTTTTCAATCATCGCGATTTTATCAGCCGTATTATCTGCAACGGGATCTTCCAATACGAGTGCAAAATGCCTGGTAATTTTGAAACTGATAAACGCCGTTCGGCTCTCGTTAAAGTAAATGAACTTATCAGGATAGGTTTTAAAATAATCGAGCGCCGAATTTCCATTTTCAGCCATCAGCATATCGGCCTCCTTAAATTCTTCAGGACTGTTATAAGGCTTGGAAAAATATGGCTTTAATAAACTGAAAATGATGAACAGGATAACTACCCCACTCGCTGCATAAATCGACTGTTCGAAGTGGATGCCGAATTTTGTTAACGGGTGTAATGCCTTATCATCAATAAAGAAGATTACTTTCAACACGGCTGTTACCGAATCAATGAATTTAAACTCTACACCAAAATGCCTTTTCTCCATGAAATAAAAACCCAGTACGCCATAGGCAAATACTGAGGCAATAGCATAGATAAATACACTGTAGCTAATTTTGACAAACTTTGGATGAGGCTTGAGTTTGTAATTATCCCTGGTGTAAAATAATGATGAGCCGGCAATCAGCGCCAATGCAGCCTCTTCATAATCAGCAGCTTTTAGCAAATGGCCAATAATGGAAAACAAGGTAAGGGATATGGCAACATACCAGGCTCTTTTAGATCCCTGAAGTAAAAAGATGCTCACCATTACGAGAATCAGTCCGAAGATGAGGACCAGTGCATTACTGGTTACGATCAAATCCTCGGGAAGAATATTCTTAACCAACCTTAACCTTGTTGGAATGGATGGTGTAATGGAAGAAATAATATTCACCACGCCCAAAATAAGGATAATGAAAGCCGGCAGGATACGAAGAACAATACTATCTTTTTTAAGGATAAAAGAAATAACACCACCGATTAAAGGCAGCCAGAATTCAAAAAACCTGAACATTAGCGTAATGGTTGCTGCTGCAATTAGCGGGAAGCCAAACTGACCGAGAATGAAGGTAAGCGAAACCTCAATGGTACCCAAACCACGTAGAAAAGGCGAAGCAATCAGCAAAATAACCATCACAATATATCCTACAATTGCAGCAGGAATGCTGGCTTGAAAACCCAGTGCCAGCATGCAAATATATAAATGAACAATGCCGATAAATTCAATCGAAATGGAAACTAGCAATGTTAACCAGAACTGCTTTCTGCTAATTTGTTCTTCGATCATGTCATCAAAAACCGTTGAAAGCGATGGTCTGATTTTAGCGATGTAGCGATAGGCCCAACCTTTTTTTGAGATGGAGTAAATGGAAACAAAAAGAAAAATGGTAAGCAGTAATAAAAAAACGAAACTCCAAATTTCAACCTGACCTAATTTTGTGGACAGTAAGGCAATACCCAAAACAGGAATTGCAACGACAACTACGGATAGAATCCCGCAGAAAGCAAATAGTGTAGATGAAAGATGGATTTTGGATTTAGAAATACCCTTTTCTTCAATTTCCCTTGTAAAAAAAATGAGGGAAGAAAAGCCTCCTGCAGGTAAAAATATACTAATTAAATTACGCTTTAAAAAAAGCTTAATGGCATTTCCTAAAGATAGGTCGACATTTAAAGCCTTGAAACTGTGCACATACATTTGGCCCTGGGCAACAATATAAACTCCAGTTAAAAGAATACCCAATACAATGTAAATAGGTATCGAGGTGCGAAGTTGCTCGTTAATTTGCACAACCTCTACATGCTGTGCCCGAATAAAAAATACAGCCATTCCGAGCATGAAAACTGCCAGAAAAAACTGCCAAAAAAACTTATTGTAAACGAGGTTGGATAGAAATGATTTTGCTTTGTGCATAATAAATATTGATCATAACAAAACACAAAAAATTGTTCAGCATTGATCAAGGGGATGATTAATAATTAGTTCTTCAATTACTAAAGTAAAAACATTTTATTAAACAACAACCTCAAAAGCGAAATAACTCGAAAACCTACGATTCTATAAAATTACTTTCGTTCACTTAAAAGTGAAGTTGATTATTTAATGTATATTTTTATCATTTGAATAATAGAAAATAATACCCAAATCATTTGCAATCTCTTAGCAAACAGATAAATTTCAATTCCTCCCAATTTTTATAATTTGCTTTATTCAATTTGGAATGATGACTGGCTTTATACTATAAGCCGGAATATCATGAAATAATTTATTTTTATTGGGAATAAGTATATCTTGAAACAATTGTGTCTTTATGATAAAAGCACAGAACTAAAAGAGATTGCCTGTTGATGTCAGAAAAAGAACTGAAGATTTTAACATTATTTAAAAACATTGAGCAGGGAAACAAATCTGCTTTTGATGAGCTTTTTATGCTTTATCACCATAAGCTTTTGGCGGTAGCAAGGCATTATTTAAGTAACCTGGAAAGTGCTGAAGAAATAACATCAGAACTCTTTGTAAAATTGTGGCTGAAACGTGGTAGTTTATCAAAAGTAAATAGTCCAGAAGTATATCTGTTCACTTCTATAAAAAATGCCAGTCTTAATTTGATCAGGTCTGAAAAGAGAAGAAAGTTAGGTTTTAATCTATGGTCAGCTGAGGAGGTGTCGATAGAAACTTCGAATATTACCGATCAGGAATTGTATAAACTGCTTAACAAAGCCATTGCAGAACTTCCTGAACAGCGTAGGATCATTTTTATTATGATTAAGGAAGACGGATTAAAGAGCAAGGCGGTGGCAGAGATTCTGGGGATTTCAGTCAGGACAGTTGAAAATCAGCTCTACAAAGCTGTAAAATCTTTGGCCGATACGATTAGTATATATTTAGGGTATCACCCCCAATATAAAAAGAGGCGTAGCATCGTTGCGCAATTGATCTTATCTTTTTTTTTATGATGCAGTGAGTAGTTTTCACATTAAAACTGTCTTTAATGTAAATGCATGGAATGATGAACAGACAAAAATTCATTAAATTATTTTCAAAAAAGCTTTCGGGCGAAATTGAAGCGTATGACAGCGTTTTACTCAATAAGGCCATTAGCGATAATGCACATTATAGGGAATTGGCAGATCATCTTGAGCAATATTTTATTAAGCACAATAAATCCGACCAAACCGATAGACAGCAGCAATTGAACCAAATTTGGGCTGCTATTCAAGACAATGAAAACAGTCAAATAAGCGGCAAATACGATTATTCAAGCCCTTGGAATTTTTCCATTCCAGGAATTTGGCTTAAGGCTGCGGCGGTTATTATTATTCTTTCCTTTGTTAGTTTAATCGTTTATCAGCTTCTTTACAAGCAATCAATGGCCGAAATTGAAAGATTAACAACTAACGAAACAAAAACCTTTAAAATGCTTGATGATGGAACCAAAGTTTGGCTAAATAAAAACTCAACATTAAGTTATAATAAGTTATTTGGAAAGCAAAAAAGGGAAATTACCATTGAAGGAGAAGCTTATTTTGATGTAGTAAAAAACAGTAAAATTCAACTTTTTGTACATGCCGGTGCTATCGATATTGAAGTAAAAGGAACGGCCTTCAATGTTAAAACACAAAAGGAAAGCCAAAATATCGAAGTGGCACTGATTAGGGGTTTGATTCAGGTTAGTGAAAGGCAAGATGAGAACAAAACATTTTTACTGCACCCCAACGAGAAAATTGTATACACTACCACCCAAAAAGCAGAAAATAATAAGCTCCAGATTAAATCAATAGATCCATCCGAACTTTTAAACGAAACCAAATGGATTGCAGATACATTGGTTTTCAGAAAAGATAAGCTTAAGGATTTAGCCATTAAATTGGAGAAAAAATACGATGTGAAAATAGATATCCAAAGCGAAGCACTCAAAGAAAAACGCTTCAGCGGCATATTTATTAATGAAACCATCGAACAGGCACTTACTTCCCTTAAATTTTCTTACCCCTTAACTTACACAATTAATAAAAGGCTGGTGGTAATTAAGGAGCATGAATAAACAATGTGATCATCCAATTAGTAAAAGCATGACTCATTCAAAAAAACTTAATTGGGGATTTTTAAAGCATTATTTAACGAAAAACAGTACCAATCCATTGCCTAGACAATAAGGATTAACCGAATGCGCAACTGAATGTAAAGCCTTGCTATGACTGATAAAAAATATTTTCTTATAATATTTCTCTTTTTCTTTATTTTTAACTGGTCTGCAAATGCACAACAAGTAAAAATTTCAGTAAAACTTGAAAAAAAACCGTTAGTAGAACTATTCAGGCAGATACAAATTAAGAGTGGTTACGCCATTGTTTACAGCAACGATGTAGTGGCAGATACGATTTTAATATCTGTAAATGCCAATAATATTGCAGTAAAGGCTTTGTTAGACAGCATCCTTGTTCCAAAAAAATTGTCTGCCCAATTACTTTCCGAATCGCTGATTGTGATTCGAAGCCAGGAGATGGAGGAGCAGAAACCTAAAGCCAATCAGGTGCTTATTTCTGGAAAAGTAATAAGTACAGATGATCAGGGAGTTCCATTTGTAACAGTTTCTCTCATGGAAAATGGAATGCTGGTAAGTGGTGCCATTGCTGACGAAAATGGAAATTTCAAATTTGCTTATCCATTAAAAAAATATGAGGGTTTCACTTTAAAACTGACTTCCCTTGGATATGAAAACCTGATTCTGAAATTTCCGGAGGGTAAATATCTGATGGGCCTACACGATTTTGGAAAAATCAGACTTGAACCTGAAACAAAAAATCTACAATCAGTACAGATTAAGGGCAATCAAAGAGTGATTGAAATGAATGATGGAAATATAATTTTCAACGTTTCCAAAAGTATTAGTGCTCAGGGTACAAATGCGCTTGAATTATTAGCTAGGGCTCCAGGCGTGAGCGTTGCCAGTGATAACTCCATCTCGTTAAATGGTAAAGCTGGCGCATCGATTTTAATTGATGGGAAGATGACTTATCTATCTAACGGAGAAGTTGCCGAGCTACTAAAAACAATGTCATCTTCTAACATCAGATCAATTGAAATCATCAACAGCCCCGGAGCCAAATATGATGCGGCAGGTACGGCAGGAATTATCAATGTGAAGACTTTAAAATCCACAGTAGATGGATTAAATGTGAGCATGACTACAGGTTTAAATTACGGTGTATATTTAAGGAACAATCAAGACCTTTCCATCAACTACAGAAAAAACAGGTTTAATCTATATGGCTCCTACAGTCATTTTTTAGGTTATTATTCCTATCTCTATGGAGGAGACCGGATTCAGGAAGGTAGATTTTTTAACAGTTTCACAGACGATATTGATAAAAGAAATAAAATCGGATCGAGGGTGGGTGCAGATTTTATAATCAATAAAAAAAGTACAGTAGGCATTTTATTAAATGGCAATTTCCTCTTTGGAGGAGGAATAACCGATACCAGAACTGATATTGGCCCTGAATCGACAAAGGTAGTGGAGCAAACTTTAACTGCCGTAAACGATTACTATGCCCAGGGAACCCAGCGTTATAATTTAAATGCAAATTATAAATATGAAGATACGCTGGGCAGGATCCTGAATATTGATGCAGACTACGGTAGTTTTACCAAACAGGCAGGAAACCTTCAATCAAACAGGTACACGCTGATTGACAATACGGTAATAAGTGACAATCTCTACCGCTCTTTAAATGGAATTGATATTACTTTAGGAGCATTGAAACTTGATTATACCACTAACCTTTGGAAAGGAAAACTGGAGACAGGAATAAAATATTCAACCGTATCATCAGCAAACGACTCCAGGTTTCTGGAAGTTCAGCAAGCTGCTGAAATACTGGACCCCACCCGATCAAACAGATTTTCATTCATGGAAAACATCAGCAGCGGATATTTTAATTATAGAAAACAGATAGGAAAATGGCAGCTCCAGAGCGGATTGCGAGTGGAACATTCGGCCTCTACAGGTAAACTGGAAGAGATATCTACCATTGCGGGAAATCAGCAACGCATCGACAGAAACTACACGAACCTCTTCCCTTTCTTCTCGGCAAGTTTAACTGCTTCTTCATCAAATAGCTTCTCTTTTAGTTATTCCAAAAGAATAGATCGACCAGCTTACCAAAACCTAAATCCATTTATCTATTTGTTAGATGAACTCTCTTTTTGGCAGGGAAATCCATTCTTAAAACCTCAGATCAGCCAACGCGGATTAATACAATATGTACATAAAAGCACTATAGCGGGTTTGAGTTATACCTACACCAATGATTTCAGCGTGGAGGTAACCGATACCATCGGGCCATCAAAAATTGTGATGATCCCAAGAAATTTGGGCAATCAACAACATCTTGCATTAACATTAACACAATCATTAAAGCCTGCTAATTGGTGGGATATCACCTTCAACGGAACGTTTTTCAGGCTTTATAATAATATTGATTTTGGAAACGGAAGAACACTTGATCTTAAACAAACGGCTGCAAGACTAAGTCTTCAGCAGACATTCCAATTGCCAAAAGGTTTTATCGGGGAAGTGATGGGATTTTATAATTCTAAACGCCTTGTTGGGGCGAATCAGTTTTTTAAACCCAATAGTCAGATAGACTTAGGATTACAGCGAGCTTTCTGGCAAAAGAACGGAACTTTAAGAATTGTTTATAGTGATATTTTTAAAGGAAGCAAGGGAAATTCCTTTCAAAGTGTAGGAAATTTTACGATTCGAAACTACAGCTATTTTGAAACAAGGCAACTGAAACTAAGCTTCAGTTACAAGTTTTCTACCGGAAACTCCAAAGGCCCAAGAACCAGAACCTCTGCATTAGAAAATGAAAGCGGACGGATCAAATAAAATTTGCCAACACAAATCAAAAGTGCTTGATATTTTAACAAGTACATCCTATCTCTATTTTTTTCAATAATACTTTTATAGGAATAATGCGCTCAAGGGCAATTAGTGAAACACTATCCCAAATCAAGAATTTCCCATTTAACCTGATGCCAATAAACTTCCTAAAACTTTTAAGATTTTATAAAGTTTAAATAGAACGTTTGATCTATTAAAATCACCCTATGATGACTTACAGTATAACTTTGAATAGTTTGCCCATTAACAAACCTATACAAGATGGTAAACCAAGCTATATTACAATATTAAAATCGGGAAGCTTTTGATTGAGTTTCAGAATTCTCTGGAATTCGAAGATTAACGACTTTAATTGTTTCAATTATAACGTTAATGTTTAGAACACACGAATACCTTTAGCCGTTAGGCATCCATTTTTTTTTATGAAAACAAAAATTTCAGCCAAGAAGACTGGCACAGTACATTTATGAAAATATTACTTGTTTCTGGTCCAGGGATATCACTTAAGGAGCCTTTCAATAGCGGCATAGAAGCCTTTATTGTATCATTTGCCCTCCAGCTTATTGAAGCTGGTCATGAGGTAGATGTTATTGCAGCGGAGGCAGAAGCCAGTAAGAAATTCAATCTTCTAAATCCATTTACTTCTTCCATCACAGATAATCCTGATTTTTTTAAACGGATTAAAGAAAGGCGCCAATTTAAAAAACTGGATGTTGAAAAATATGATGTTATCCATTATCATATGTTTTATCCTCATCTCTTGAAAACAGGATTGAATTTTAAAAAGCCCATATTCCTTACACTGCATTCACCAGCCGATAAACAAAGAGTGGCTGTATATAAAAAACTTTCCAGAGGGAAAAATATAACTTTTGTTGCAATATCAGAAAGAGTAAAAGAACAATGGGATCAGGCACTTGGTATGGATATCCCTCTGATAAACAATGGTATTGACATGGATCTTTGGCCCATAAAAAAATCAGGTGATCGCGAATATTTGCTATGGTCTGCACGGATCAATCAAAAAAAGAATGTTGTTGATGCCATTAATCTGGCCAAGCACATGCAGGTGCGGTTGAAGATTGCTGGCAGAATCGCTGATCAGTCTTATTTCGACAGTGATGTTAAACCACATCTCAACAGTGAAATTGAATACGTTGGTCACCTCACCCAACGCGAACTAAGTAGGTTGAGTCGACATGCCACAGGATATCTTGTAACGGCAACCTGGCAAGAACCCTTCGGACTGGCTGCCCTGGAAATGTTGGCTAGCGGCGTACCCGTAATCGGCTACAATACAGCAGTTCCACCAGATTGGTCAGATGAAAGTGTATTAACTACCTCTTCTCTCCAATGGCAAGATCTGGTTGCGCTGGTTGAAAAAAGTCGTTCAGTCAATTCCGACAATTGCAGAGAATTTGCCTCTTCCATGAGTATTCAGCAAATGACTGAAAACTATTTAAAATTATACCGCAAAGTACTGTTTTATGATATGGATGAGCAGGTGAAATCTGCTGACAGGCTACTCACAAAAAGTGCTATCGAAACGACAGAAATTACAGGGTAGCCATATGAAAATTGCTGTTATCGCCAAAACCAGACTTCCAATCGCTGAGCCATTTCGTGGTGGTTTAGAGTCTTTTACGCATAGTTTATGTAAAGAATATATCCGACTGGGGCACGAAATCACTTTGTTTGCCCATGTCGATAGTGATCCAGAACTAAATATTAAAGGTTTTTATGGTCAGGAATATCGTATGGATGATCATTTCGAGATATATGAGAATGATGAATACCTATCGATACTGAAATTTATTGAGGAGAATGAATTCGATGTCGTTCACAACAATTCGACCCATGAGCTGCCCATAATTTGGGGAGTAAAAGCATCTATTCCTGTTGTAACCACCTTACATACCCCACCAATCAGCAAATTGAAGGCGGCAATCACGATTTGTTCAGGCGCTGAAAACCTTCATTTTGTGATACCTTCAAAATCATTCGAAGCAACCTGGCGACCTTATTTAAACAGAGGTTCAAAGCTTATATATAATGGCGTAGACCTGGATAAGTGGCCAATGATCCGCAACCGGCGGGAATATCTTTTCTGGTTTGGAAGAATTGTCCTTGCAAAAGGGCTAGACATCGCACTTGATGCAGCACATGAAATGGGTATACCTTTGAAATTTGCCGGACCAGTTGACGATAAGAAATATTTTGATGAACAAATAAAACCCCGAATTAGGATAAAAGACACTTACCTTGGCCATCTTCAACAGTCTGATCTACACGCTCATATGAGTGGGGCGACTGTGATGGTAAATGCTGTTCGCTGGGAAGAACCCTTTGGCCTTACCAATATCGAGGCCATGTCTTCGGGTGTACCAGTGGCAGGGTTTGACCGCGGTGCCTTTCGGGAATTGATAAATATCGATAGCGGGGCTACTGCAGATCAAAGGAATATAAAATCCCTAATCAAAGCAATTGAAACTGCAATTCCTTTGGAAAGCAATAAAGTTCGGCTACATGCTGAAAAATTTTCTTTAACGAAGATGGCCAAACGGTACATCAGCTATTTTGAGGAACTCCTATGAAAATACTCTTGGTTGCAGGACCATTTATTACGCTTCGAGAACCTTATAATGGCGGTACCGAAGCCTTTATTGTTGCGCATGCAAACCAACTGGTGCTTCTGGGCCATAGTGTTGATGTAATTGCGAAAGACGCAGATGAAAAAAACCTTTTTCAGGTTATTGAATTTTCGCAAAGCCCGCTGAGCATGAAAGATGATGCCTACCGCCCCTGCGCTGAGTGGCTTGGACAGCAGCACTATCAAAGCTTACAGTTTGGTATGTTCGATGTGGGTAATTATGACATTATCCATTACAATTCCTTTATCCCAGAGATATACGCAGTGGGTGCACTGTTTAAAATTCCGAGTATACTGACATTACATTTGCCTCCAACCAAAAAATTTGAGCTGATCTATAAATTTTTCGTTAAGCATGCACCTGCCTTGCCTATCGCAATTTCAAAACGGATGAGCGAAAGATGGGAACCATCACTGGGAAAGGATATTGAAGTGATCTTGAATGGAATTGATCTAGACCAGTGGAAAATGTATGATCGAAATTCGGAAGAAGGCTATTTGCTTTGGAGTGGGCGAATCACAAAAGAAAAAAACGTTGAGGCGGCTATCCACCTTGCCAACCATTTAAAAAAGCCACTAAAGATCATCGGACCAATCTTCGATCAGCAATATTTCAACGACTTTATCCAGCCACAGCTTAGCAAAAGTATTCAGTATATCTCGCATCTAAACCAGCAGGAATTAAACAAATTTGCCGCAGGCGCTTTCGCCTACCTGGCCACAGCCAGCTGGGAGGAGCCTTTCGGGCTGAGTACAATAGAAATGCTGGCGAGTGGAATACCTGTTATAGGTTTTGAAACCGCTATACCACCAGAACTACGTAATAAACAAGTTTCCATAGCAGTTGATTCACAACGATGGCAGGACCTGATCATCCCCTTAGAAAACATTAAACATGCCACGCCACGCGAATGCAGAGATTTCGCTAAGACTTTCAATATTAAAAAGACGTCTGGTGAGTATGTAAAGTTATATGAACGCCTGGCTACAAAAATCACATCATGAAAAAACCGACCATATTCTATTTCGTCCACGCACACGGCAATGGCCATATGGCAACTTTCAATATGCTCTTACCTGCGTTGTCTGTCTTTTTTGATGTCATTGCTGTAACCACAAACGCCACTATCACCAACTGTTTAAAAAATGTACATCAGGTCGCTGTCCTCGAACTTCCTCCAAAGTATCCTATTGACTATGAGATCCCGGAGCATACTTTTTCTCAAGCTTTTGAAGTAACCCCTTATAAGGAAGAGGCTGCAAATAGAGCCAGAGCCTTGGCAGATGCCATTATACACTATAGGCCAAAGGTATTTTACTGCGATGGTGTTCCTGAGCTGGCTATCATGGTTCGGGGAATGGGTGTGCCAGTAGTATTAGTTCATTTGCCGGGAAATATATCGAATGACCCAACACAGGTATTTGCACACGAGCTGGCAGATCACATCATTGCTCACTTTCCTCAAATATTGGAGCAACCCGACTATCGGTATTCAGCAAAAACATTTTACAGCGGATATTTATCCAAATACGCCATTAGAGAAATCCAACATGTTATTCCTTCCAACATTCAAAAAATCACTATAATTTTAGGCTCTGACAATTACGATCAAAAGGTGATCAAAAAAATAACACATAATCCAGACACGAATTTCACGATTATAGGGAATAAACGGCATTATGATTTAGGTGAGAATTGCAACCAGTTGGGTATTATTGAAGATATCAGCCAGGCGACAACCGGTGACATCGTCATATCGGCAGCCGGCCAAAACACCATTGCGGAACTTTTATCACTCAATAAACGCCTGATCCTGCTTCCAGAGTCCAGACCCTACAATGAACAGGCAGTGCATGCAGACATGTTATTTAATAATCAAATTGCCTTTTTAGCACGAGAGGATTTTAATGCCGAGCAATGGAAAGTGACGATAGAAAAAGCAAAGGCATTTAGGCCAATCTCTAAGAACTTAGTAAATGCATCAGCAGCGGCGGATATAGCACAAAAAATGAATGAATGGTATGGAATTTAGTATTGTAACCATTGTTAAAGGACGTAGGCAGCAGTTGGCCAATCTCTTAGAATCAATAAATGCAGCCTCGATGCTTCCCATTGATATCCAGGTGGTTTGTATGGATGATCTGGAAGAATTGCCTGCTCCAGATAAATTAAATGTATATTTTCATCGCATCACCGGACCCCATCAATTACCCCTAGCTGTTGCAAGAAATATTGGGATAAGTGCCACTAAAACCGAAAATATTATATTTATCGACGTAGACTGCATCGTATCACCTACCCTTTTCTCACCAATGTTAGCAGGATTAAATGCAGAAAATGTTATTACTGCCTATCCACTTTATCTGCCTATACTTCCCAATACCGGAAATTATAATGTTTTAAAGCAACAGGCGGTAGCACATCCTAACAGGGAAAAAATACTCTCCGGGCAGCCCGTTGAGCATCTTCAATTCTGGTCTTTAATATTTGCCATTCGAAAACAAACATTTGATAAGATTGGCGGCTTTGATGAATCTTTTATAGGTTATGGCGCAGAGGATACGGATTTCGCTACCAAGTTTCATCAATTAGGAATCCAGCTGATCTTTGTACGGGATTATATCTTACATCAATATCATGATAAATATGATCCACCTTTAAACCATTTTGATTCCATTATCAAAAATGCTGTTCGCTATAAACAGAAATGGCACGTTTTACCCATGATGCGTTGGCTTAAAGCATTTGAAAACATGGGACTGATTAAGATCGGTCCAGTAGATCAGGTTACTATCCTTCAATATCCCTCGGCTATCCAAATCAAAAATAGTATATCGAAAGATCCATATTAATTTCGGATAGCCAATAAGATTATGGGCAGAAAGTGTGCTAATCATTATCGCTAAATAAACAGCTTAGGTGTCCGATAAATACTTATCAATATATATTCAAATGCCTAAGATACACCCACTGCCACTCTCTCGCTATCTAAATCTGCCAGATCAGAAATCTGTTGTTCCAGTTTGTGGAAATTCAATAACCTTAAAATCAATGCACTGATCAACATCAACATGGCAAATATTGCAAAAGAAATTTCCCAGCTGAAGAAAGATTTAACAGGAGCAATCAGTGCAGCACCAACCATAGATCCTAGTGCTCCAATAGTCATGTAAAAGGTAAACTGGCTAGCAGAAACCTTTTTTGAACAACACTGCATCGCAATTGCGAATACACCTATCTTGGCAAAAGCATTAACCCAACGGTAAATAACAATGAATCCATAAAGGAATGGTACGTTGGTCCAATATTTATTCATAAATACAAGCAACAGCGTTTCGATGCAAATGAAAAACATGTAGGTATAGATCATTCTTTTTTTCCCGAACCTATCGATTAGCCAGCCTCCCAACAATATACCCAATATACCACCGGTAAGATCGGCGATTGAAAAAACATGGGAATAATATACATTTGTCCAGCCACTCACCTTAACTGCAAAAATTGGGAGCAACTTCTCGAAATAATTGTAAGCGCCCTGCGAAGTAAAAAGCAATAGTCCGAGCAAGAAAGAATTCTTTAAACTGAAAGCCATATACAGCGACCTCACCATGGCTGACCAGCTATTGATCTGGAGCTTTTCATTATTGTTGTCAGGCTCGCCCGTGCTCCATGGAAATAACCGCTCCGATATTTGTTCTCGCAAGAGAAGAGGCACAAAGATTATAATTCCAATCAATATTGCGATTGCCAATACAGAAATCGTGAAGTTATAATCCGTTAACAACCAAGTTCCGATGGTAAGTGCAAACGAACTGCCAATCATTCTCGATCCATTCATGTAAGCATTTGTTTTAGCCTGTTCCTCGGCAGGTACTGTATCAACAGCCAAACCATCGGTAGCAGCATCCTGTGAGGCTCCAAAAATAGAAACTATAAAACCTCCGATAACCAATAGGTGCACATTATTTAAGGGGTCTGGTACAAAAGCAAAGCCAAGCATACTTAGAAATAACCCTGTTTGGCATAAGATTACCCAAGGCCTTTTACGCCCCATGGGCAGATAAGTGTAGCGGTCCATTAATGGCGCAACAAAGAATTTAAAGGTCCAAGGCAATGCACAGGCCACATCAAAACTACCGATCTCCACAATACTTTTATCGTTCATGGCCATCCATGCCGGTATGCCGATAAAGAGCATCCCCATAGGTAAGCCTTCGGCAAAATAAAGGGCTATAAAATTGAAATATCTCCATTTGGCACTATCTGCAAGTGCCGGCAAGTTTCTTTTTTTAATCAATTCCATTTAATTGAAGAGTGCTACTTTCGTGAACTGGTCTGGTAAAGGTTTGGGTACATTGGGATTAGTATTAATCTCCGTCTGCGGATAGATTAACCGGTTTGGTTTCTTAGTACCTGTTTTTAATGGAATAGGTAATTCTACTACTGGTAAGGCAGAGGAAAGTCTCCGATAATCATTAAATACTTCATATTGCATCAATAGTACAATGTAGCGCTGAACAACAATCTCGTACAACAATGCATATTGAATACTGCCTGATGCTGTGGGATTGGCAAGACCATTTGTTCCAAAATCAGACAAAATATAAGGATCATATTTTCTACCAGTGGTTGGCAAAGTCTTACCATTATATAAACCAGTGCTAAACCTGCTGCGTACGGTATTGAGCGCAACCACCGCATCTTCCAATAAACCTTGCCGAGCAAGTGCTTCAGCAAGAATCAGCTGGTTTTCACAATAAGTAATTATCGGATGCGAGGCATTTAATACGAAGGCACCGTCTACAGTGTTCGGATCCAAACTACCCGTAGCAGTAATTCCTACCTTAAAGAAAAAATTATACAAAGCCGTTTCATCTGTTTTGGTATTGGATGAGCCTATTCTGCTTTTTAGTAATACAGGCAAGTAAGCTCCATCAAAACCGGTATCACCGGTTCGGGAAACCGCAAAAAAATCATAGTTCTGGTTTATGTCTACACCTATACTATTTCCGTGTGGCACGAATGCATCGCCTGATACACCAATTCCAAGTCTGGCACATTCGGCAGCGGCTGCATAATTCGCCAAATGAAGGTTAAGTCTTGCCTTTAAAGTATTGGCAGCAGCTTTCCACTTGGAAACATCACCTTTATAAATAAAATCCTTTGTAGGGAAAGCGGAGCCGCTGGTTACCGACAGATTTTTAATGGCATCATCCAAAACATTCAACAGCGACTTGTATACATCACGTTGCGGATCAAATACAGGTGTTGGATAAGTTTTGCCATCAAACGCCTGGCTGTAAGGAACATCACCGTACAAATCTGCAACTTTTTGAATAGCGAGCACCTCAAGGATTTGACCCAAGCCCTTTCCCCACTTATTGCCTACTGAATCGGCCTTAAGCTGTATCAGCCTTGCCTGACCAGCTACCGAATAGATGGTATTCCAGGAAAAATTCTGAGAGGATACAATATATTGAGCATAGCCAAGATGGGCCCGGTTGAGCCCGCTGAGCTGTCCAGACCACATGCTGGCAATACGGACATCTGTATCCTCATGCAACAAGGATACACCCAGTAATGTTCCGCTAAAAAGTGTGGGCAAATCGATATTTGTCACCGCATTCGGGTTACTATTAATATCTGGTTGATCAAATAACTTTTTACACCCTGTGATTGTAATGGTAAGAACCATTGAAAACACACATAAAGTTATCCGTATATGTTTCATCATCATAACTTGTTGTATTGATTAATATTTTACCTGCAAAGAAAAAAGAATAGATTTGGTATTTGGATTGGTAAACCAATCTTGGCCACGGGCTAATCCAGCGCCGGAAACATTTACTTCCGGATCGGTTCCTGTGTATTTTGTCCATAAAACCAGATTTCTACCTGTTACGCTTAAGTCAATGCCCGATAGCTTGGATAAAAATTTAATTGATTTCACATTGAAAGAATATTTCAAAGTAGCTTCCCGAATTCTAGAGGCACTTCCATCTTCCACAAACTGTTTATAAGATGCTGAATTGGATGCCGAACCCCTTCCCTGCCACCAGGCTTGATTAATGGCTACAGGACCCGCACCAAAATCCCTTATTTGTCCCTGAAAAGAAGTGCCTGCGGCGATTACTTTTCCAGTAACATCTTTCAGCCCTCCAGCTGGAGAAATAACGGTTTGCCCCTGATCTCCATGTGTTCCTATACTGTATAAAGAACCCCTGGTTCCATTAAAAAAATCGTTTCCTGCAATGCGGTCGAATAATACGAAAAGCGAAAAATTTTTATAGGTAAAAGTGCTACCCAGACCGCCCTGCCATTTAGGATTTGGATTACCAATAATTTCATTGCTGATACCTGCCTGTGGAAAACCGTTGCCATCCAATATATAATTACCGTTACCGTCTTTCAAAAAGTCTGTTGAATAAAAAATCCCGAAAGGCTGACCTGGAATCAGGGAAGCATTTTGCATATAACTATCAGGTAAGGTATACACGCTGGCTCCCGCAAGGGAATTTACCACATTTCTGTTCATCGCGAAAGTGGCTGATAGATTCCATCTGAAATCACCCAGGCGCAATGCATCTCCATTAAAGTCAATTTCCAGACCTTTGTTCGAAAGCACAGCAGCATTTGCATTTTTGATGGCAAAACCTGTTTCGCTAGGCACATTTATCGGGAGGATCACGTCCTTGGTTTGATTGGTATAAGCGGTTACTGAAACATTTAACCTGTTATTGAACATCCTAAGGTCTAAACCAATCTCACTTTCGGTCTTTCGCTCGGGGCGCAGGTTGTCATTGCCTTCGGTCAAACTTCTAACATAGCCTCCTCCATACAAACTGCTTACAGAAGATAACCCACGGGTAAAAGTGTCACCATATACCGCCGGACTAAACGTTGTAAAATTAAGGTACGGCTGAGGTTGAATTCCTACTTGTCCCCAGGTAAGGCGAAGCTTGGCAAAATTCAGAAAAGGTATATCATCAAGCCCTTTGATCTTGGTAAGTTGCCAGGCCAGGGCAGCAGAAGGGAAAAAGAAAGTATTGTTAGCCTGTGCACCAAAAGTAGAAGCACTCTCCGATCTTCCTGACAATGTTAGATAAAACATATTATAGGCTTCTAAATCTGCTTGCAGGTAATATGCATAAGTCCGGATTAAGGAACTATAATTACTTGCAGAAAGATTTGAATTTAGTGCATTAGTAAGAATGTCGGGCGCTGTTGGCACGATTAAATTCGATATCGCGTCAGATTGTGTCGCTCTTCTCCTGCTGTTATAGTTAACGCCGAGTAATAATGTACCACCAAAATCATCATTGAATTTTTTATTGGCAGCAGCAAAAAGATCAGTATTAAACTGCTTTTCAGAAACCTGGCTTCTCGACAAATATCCGTTAAGAAAAAGCGCTGAGTTTCTCGCGAAACGCTCAGTTCTATCATCAACATAATTATCAATTCCAGAGCGGCCGGTAATATTTAACCAGGAAACTGGTGTTAATCCGATTTCTACAACTCCGGTCAGACGATCGACATTACTGCTGTTCCTGTTATTATTAATGTTCCATACCGGATTAGAATAAATAGTGGATAAATCCTTTCCCAACGGATTACGGTAAGATACATGCGCATTTTGCAAAACCTCACCAGAAGCATTGGTGTAGCTACCCTGATAAAGCGAATTATTGAAATCTGCAGGGGTTCTTGTGGTACCTAATAATAAACCATCCACATTATCTCCTTCCTGAACCCTTAGCGATTTTGCTTTTGTGTAACCAAGGTTTACAGAGGCTTTGATCCAGGAGTTAAATCTTGTTGAGGCGTTAACCCGAGCCGTATTACGGTCGTATTCACTTAATGATTTAATAATCCCATCTTGACTTAAATTGGCATAACTGATGAAGAAATTTGACTTTTCATCGCCCCCACTTAAAGCGAGTGAATTATCCAGAAAATGACCCGTTTGGAAAATATCCCCATATCGATCGAAAACTTCCCTACTATTTTTACCTCCATGGGGATTAGCCGCATTTCCGGCAGGTATAGCATATCTGATGCTTCCATCCTGCAGTACAGTATATCCCTGGTAGCCGGCAGCGCCAGGATTGGTGATATAGGTGTCGCTTGCCCCTGTCCGGCTGGAGATCAGATCACCAAAACTTAATTTGTCACCCTGGTTATAAAATCCACCAGTACCTTGCCCATATGTGCTTTGCAGTTCAGGTAATTTATTTACCCTATCAAGCGATAAGGTAGAATTAAATACAATATTGACTTTCCCATTGGTGTTTTTTCCTTTCTTTGTGGTAATAATCACCACTCCGTTTGCAGCTCTTGTTCCCCAAAGCGCCGCAGCTGAGGCCCCTTTAAGAACTTCCATACTCTCAATGTCTTCCGGATTTATATCATTGATTCTCGATTGCTGAATGATGCCATTTCCCGCAGCGGTTCCAAGATTGTCGCTGGCATTACTTACCGGTATCCCATCAACAATAAATAATGGCTGAGCACTTCCATTAATGGTATTCTGCCCCCTGATTTGTATATAACCACCAGAACCTGGATCCCCGCCATTTCTGGTAATTAAAACACCGGAAACTTTACTGCTGATTCCCGTAAGTAGTGTTGTTTCACCGGAGCTGGCAATGGCCGCACCTTTGATGGTAGATACGGAAGAGCCAAACTTATCCCTTTCGGTTTCAATACCAATTGCGTTGATGATCACTTCAGCTAACTGTTTTGAATCAGAAAGAAGCAAAACATCGATTGATGTTTTATTCCCGATCAATTGCTTATATTCTGTCATGCCTATCATTGAAAAAACGATAGTTTCCCCGCCACCAGACAAAACAATTCTATAAAAGCCATTTTTATCGGTAGTAGTAGCCTGGGATGTGCCCTGGATTTTTACAGTTACACCGGGAAGTACGAGATTAGTTTCTGCTTCTTTTACGGTTCCGGATATAACTTTTTCCTGCGCAAAAATTGGGCAGGATAAGTAAAAAATGAAGAAAATTAAAATGAGTAGTTTTTTATTCATAGGTGATTTTTTACTGATTTTCGCATTTTATAAAACTGCTGCAGGCTCTGTATCATTAAGGAATGAAACAACACATTGCTGTACTAATTTTTTTAGCTTATAGCTATGTCATTATTATAAAATTCGAACAAATTTAGCAATTATATTAAGTTAAGTAGATCGGCACAAATTGTTTCGTACTCCTTTAACAACTATTTCACTTTCCACATATGTTGCAATTCGAAATAATCATCAAACAAAAATAGTATATTTATAAACTTTATTTAAATAAATTAGATTATAAATATACAAATAATTTGGAAATCGGTTTTGGTAATCTTATTGAGAAATAATTTCAACACATGATGCAGACTTTGGGATTTGGAGCAACACTTTTTTGACGAGATAAAAACCAAAAGACATTAGCTGGCAACCACACATTTAGTGATGAAATAAACTTAATTGGATCACCAGACATATTATTTTCTTTAAATGGAAGCCAGTGAAACTTAAAAACTATATTTTCGCAAAGATAAAATTCAGCATAAATCAATTATAAACCATTATTATAAAACGATGATGTATAAACTGATAAATGATCTACTATCATTAGTAAAAACTTACGAGAGTAGCTGCGTGGATGCGAAAGATGATTTAAATTCTTTTTTAGCATGGAATGGTACACAAAACGCTGCAGAAGAAGTCCAAAAACCTAAAGAAGGCGAATGGACTGGAAAGACCAATGGCCGTTCGGCGGATAGCGTGATTAATACTGCACTCGTTCATCTTTACAGATATGCTAAAGTTCAGGCAAAGGCTGCCATAACCAATAGTTCATTTTCAACGCCCGACGAATTCATATACCTGATTAATCTTCAATCTGTTGGGAGTATGACTAAATCAGCGCTAATAAAAGAAAATATACATGATAAGCCGGCGGGAACACTTATTATTAAACGACTTTTAGATAAAGGTTTGATCAGCCAGCAACCTTCCGGAACAGATAAACGCAATATGATCTTGAGCATATCGGTAAAAGGAACGCAGGAGCTGAACAAAAGTATTGAAAAAATCAGGATGGCATCGGCAAATGTTACAACCCCGCTAGACCTTGATGAGAAAATTCAGCTGATTTCCCTGCTTCAAAAACTCGAAGATTTTCATTTTGCTCAAAATTTTGAAAAGATTGGAAAATGATATCGAACGAAAATTAGATTTGATTGTTAACTAACTTGAGAAGATTTTGGTTAGGCTGACAAATTGCAGCGACAAATGTGTAAAACAGAAAAGCATCAGATAACTGAAGTACAATGAGCAAGAATAAAAAAACTTAATCAAAATAATTACTGGGAAATGAATTACACCAATAAATTATCAGCAATAGAAATAGACAGGATTATAGAAATGGCCTGGGAAGACCGGACAACATTTGATGCCATTGAAACACAATTCGGATTGAACCACCAGGAAGTTATTGTGCTGATGAGGCATGAAATGAAAGAGCGAAGTTTTAAAATGTGGCGGAAACGAATGACAGGCAGATCGACCAAACATCAGGCATTGAGAAATTATACAAATTCTAGATTTAAGTGCGATCGTCAGCGGACAATTTCAAATAACAAAATCACCAAACGTTAGCGATATCGGGATGAACTTAAACCCAACATTCCGACAAAAAAATCAGTGCAATCTCTATAGTTGATCAAATCATCAACTATTCATGGAATCTTGAATTGATAATTCTAAATTGATTTGTCCTCACCGACCGTAGTTATTGATGTCATCTCTCCTAAACGTACCGTGTATTTCCATACTCTCATTTATAGCTAAAATCAGGCGTATCAATCAAAGACTGATAATCAGCGCCTTGCAATCATCAGCCATGCTCATCATCGCTTTTGTAAAACTTTAATCTCTTTTTAACATCCTTTTTCATTTTATTATGTTGTTGTAGATAAACAATACAAATGCCATTTACAATAATTTAATAAACATTAGCATGAAAACCAATGACAATTCATTTCGGACCCTAACATCATTAATATTATATACCGCAGGATTAATTATTTTGCTCTGGTTCCTTCATCAGATATTAAATGTAGTATTGATTGCAATTTTTGCCGTTGTGTTTGGTCTTATCATTAATGCCCCAGTAAATAAATTAGAAAAGAAAGGGCTTAAGCGGTGGCTTGCATCGTTAATTGTATTCAGTATAATTTTTGGTATTTCCATTTTGCTTTTTAGGATAGTCATCCCACAGTTGATTACTCAACTAAACAGCTTATTACAAGATTTGCCCGTATATTATAAAGCAGTAACTGATTACATAGACAAACTAATCAATAATTTCCCCCAGCTACAAAAACAAATTGATCAAAGTGAAATTTCAATCTCTTCTGCTATACCATCAATTGGCAATGTTGTAAAGGGCATAGGAAACTTTTCTATTTCATTATTTAGTAACTTATTTATTTTTATCGTATTCATATGTATGATAGTTTTTTTCGTTGGTAACCCTAAGCCTTTGATAGAACTTTATCTTACATTATTTCCTGTAGAAAAACGAGATAAAGCAGCAAATGCTATTGTAAATACTTCGATTATGCTGGTAGGCTGGATGAAATCAAATGTGATTGCAGGAACGATTGAGGCGGTGGTAGTTTATTGTTTTTTAACCTGGATGGAAGTTCCCGGAGCCCTGGTGTGGGCAGCACTTGCTTTTTTCTCAGAATTGATACCAAAATTAGGATTCTATATTATGGCTATTCCGCCTACATTAGTCGCATTATCAGTTAGTGGAATGACAGCGCTATGGTGCCTGATATTCTTTTTAATACTCAATGAACTGATCTCAGATTTTTTAATGCCCAAACTACGTTCTTCCACAATGAACATCCATCCTATGTCAAGTCTATTTATGCTACTAGCCGGAGCGGCAGCATTCGGTTTAATTGGTGCATTGTTGGCCACACCTTTATCTGCTATAATAAAAGCTTATTATGAGGAATTTTACCTAAAACAATTTCCAGAAGATCCTGAACTGGAAAATCGAACCCAGAAAATCATTGAAGCTTAATTTTTAATAGAATAGCATCGATTTTTGATTATGAGAAGGATTCAGGAAATTAAAATAAGAGAGCACCACCCGATTCAGATTGATCTGGGCAGCTTGATTTTATTCTTCTTTATATTGCATTAAAAATAGAGATTCAGTTGAAGATATTATATTAATTCCATTTGCAATAGAAACTTTCGTTAAAACAGATCAGTTGCCTGTCGCCAATAGCGTTTCAAGAAGTGTATTGACATTATTTTTTGTGCTCCAGTTCCAATACCTTTTCAAACATCGGATCATGCTTTTCAAGAAAATCTTTCCCATAAATATGCTCTTTAGTCGTTGTCCGTAATTGTAAATGTTCAATGGTATATTGAACAGGATATTCCACATGATTCTGAAAAATATCACCCACTCGTTTAATGTCTGTCAAATCAATCTGAGGTTCTACCCTGAAAATGAATTTGCTGTAAGGCAGCATGATCATCAGTGTGCTGGCCTGAAGCCCACCAAGAAGATCGGGCGTTTCTCCAATGCTAACCAACTGTTCACTGTTCTTTGCCAGGCTGGAGAGGTTGCTGGCCGAGGAATAGATGAATTTATCCTGAAGCACATATATTTTTCCATCAAAGGGTAAGGTTAAAGTATCTGGTACGACAAAATTAAAATTCTGTTTAATGTAGTACATTTCCGGCGATTTTAGCGTGGGTACACCAGGATCAAAAGTGAAGGTTTTATTCTTTAATACAGAATCCCTGTTAATATGGTAATGTGCCTGAATGTAAGGGCTGAAATTTCTGGCTACCACTACCTTTTTCTTTAAGGTATCACGAACGATTTTCCTTAGGAATTTGCTATAGGTATTATCACTTCCTCCACCATTTCCTCTGATATCGATCACGATACTTTTCACCTTGTGATGATCGAAAACCAAAGCCATCCTACGTTTAATCGTATCTCCCAGTTCTTCCCTCATGGCAGGAATTTTAGCATAAAATATGCCCGACTTCTCAAAATAGTGTGTTACTACGGTATCTGTCTGGCTAAAATAGCCATAGTCGTTGCTTTTCTTGGTTAAATAAGTGACCGTATCCTGTTTAGCGATGTGCAAATTATACCTGTTTTTGTTTTTATCGGCAAAAACAAGTTTGAGCGTACCATTTTTATAGATTTCTGCCGGCCAGTAAAAATTTTCATCGTATACCCTATTCCTCATCCTGTCCCAACGTAATGGAGAAACGAGTGTAGTGAGTGTCTTCACAAAATCATGAATACTTTTGCCATTGCAACTCAGCAACTTCATGCCAGATGGATAACTTTTCCCCTTATAATTAAAGGCTAGCAGATTATAATATTCTCCTGATGTATAAATTAAATTCAGTTCAGGTTTAGCATAATAGGCCTCCTTTAAATATTTAACATATTTGTACATATTAACAGTACTTGCGCTGTCAAAGGATACTAGCTTAGCGGGTACCCAATATTTATTAACAATATCAAGCAAAGTAGCATTTAGCTGACTGGTATGGCCGTCTTGCGAAACGTTAAGCGTCTTTTTAATAATCTGCAGATACTCACCCATTGATGTTTTGGGCGTGATCTTTTTTTTAAGCTGTCTGGCGTACCGATTAAAGTCAATTCCCCTTACCTCTTTATTGTAATATATAACCGGGCTCGTTTGTTTGATATAGGAAACAAGCGAATCATGCTCACTTAGCATTTGAGCGTAAGTTATTTTTGGCAAGTCTTCCGTATTCGTAACCTGGGCTTGGGCATTGGTGCATTCAGCCACAAGAAAAGAGATCATTATTAAAACAAGGTATTTCATCTGTTATTTTTTTTACAAAGAAACTCAAGAGGAATTTCTCAAAATTGTAAAAATCGTTCAGCGATGATTTTTATTTTGGTAAATCCATGCCAGATTGTTCTGCTCTATGGAAATTTTATTTATAAGCTGTTTTGGAGAGTAACCGGAAAATGCTTTAAAATCCTTTATGAAGTGGGCCTGATCATAGTAAAGATTTGCATGGGCAACACTTGTTAAGGCCTGTTTCCTCTGAAGAATTTCATTAAGAATATTCCTGAAGCGATTGGTGTTGATATAGGATTTAGGATTTAGACCAACATTATATTTGAACAGGCGAAATAACGTGGGCGGGCTAATGCCAAGTTTTTTCGCCAGCATATCAATAGTTAGATGATCGCTACCAGTTGAGATGAAATCTAGTGCTTCTTTAAGTTTTTCAGGCTGCCTGATCTTTAGGTTCGACATTAGGATATGTTCTAATTTCTCCGCTCTTTTAAAAAGATCTTCATCGTCAAATATTTCTTCCAGTAAAAAATGACTGTTGCGTCCAAATATATCAAATACATGATCTGCACTCAACAGATCCTGATAAGATTCATTGGTAAAAGCTGTTAAGGCAGCTGGTTCAAATAAGATACAAATCTGATCAAGGGCAGAATGTACATTGACATGAAAAGGCATCTTGTGGAAACCAAATAGTCTGCTTTTGAAACTGGATGAATCCTTTGAAACAATGCAATGATTTGATTTTGAATCACTTGTGTACTCGATTTTATTTTCCTTGTAAATAGCAAGGCAAAGGTTGTTGTTTGGAAAGGTGGAATAACTCACAAGCCCGGCATCTGGCTTTCTGAAGAATAAAAAATATTGAACAAATTTCTTCAGCAATTCATTCCTGGGTTTAATAATTATAGCATCCATTGTTTGTGCGGGCAATGATTTAGGACAACAAAATCACACAAAAATAACAGGATGATTTAACTTTTCATCACGATATATTTCGAATGTCAAAAAAGATTTTTCAAGATCGCAGTTGATCAATATTTTAGTTTTTTGCTCATCGCTTACTGTGTTGAATTTTTTTTTACATCTTTTCCTATTGAATGAAAGAGAGGTGCTCATTGCCCCCATTATATTCAACTCATCATCCGTTAGATTTCATAACGTCGGCATTTGTAACATTAACTGTTGATGATCCAGTTTATGGTCTGATAAATTCTATATATCGTAATTTCTTTTTTTGAACTTTTGTGGAATTCACTTAAACAGTCTCGTAACATGAGCGTATTCCTAAAAACCAAATACAGGACATAGATCTTATGCACATGCACAATTCTAATCATTAATAGCTATTCCACTTCCTCCTATAACTTTTATTCCATCTTTAAGTTGTTTCCAAAACCGGATATAGCGATATTTTGCTTCAAAAGGTATCTTATTATATTCTCCCTTTAGCAACAATACTACGGTAATGACTGCTGTGTCACCGATAATATTTAAATTTTCAGTTTTTGGAAGAAGTTCATTAATTCTTAAATTATCTTCCCTATAGCTATCTATATCCATATTTTTTGTGATAATTTCACCGCTTGGCACAATAAAAAGCAGATCATCGTGAAGAAGTTCATCAAGCAACTTGACATTTCTATCTTTAATTGCACCATATAGTTCATTTTCAAGTGCTAGAATATTGTCTGTTGTTATTATAGTATCCATCATGTATCAAGGTAAATCTGATAAAATATATCTTGTCAGGCATTTATCTACTAAAACAGTATATCATTTAATTTCTAAAAGATTCTCCCTAACTCAGTATCTAAATTATGAAAATAATATGGCTCCAAAACTATCGCATAGTATTTTACGAAGTACTATCATTATAATAATCGAAACAATCTCAGGATAACAGATTTCCATTAGCTATTTTTTTCCTTAATACTAATTATGTACTTACGGATATTCGTTTCCAGGTCATTTGGATAATGATAATTCAATGACTCCGCCAATTCTGTTCCCAATTTATGCGTAATATCCGCGTAAGCAAATAATGATAACCAGTTTTCTTCAATGTTTGATCCAGAGAAGGTAGCAGTAATTTTTTTCTACAAATCCTCTGGAATATACTTTTTAAAAAATCTTCCTTGCTTATTTGTACCTACCTTCCAGTCATTTAAACTTGAAATATACCATTCAATCAGAGGTATTAAAAATAGTAGCTACCGGTCTTCCGAGGTCATAAGGTGATCACTTCTTTAAAGAAAGGAAGTAATCAGGAGGATTAAATTTTTTTGGTGAAGTTTTTACTATTGATTTAAAGGTATTGTTAAAATGAGCCTGATCATAAAAATGATTATCGATTGCCATACTAATAAAGGATGATTGTTCCGGCTGCGGATATGCGATTTCGTCTACCGCGGAACGTAATTTGATGATGACCGCAAACTGTTTGGGTGTTAGTCCGACATGTTTTTTAAATATTTTTTGCAAGTATCTCGATGAGCATTTTATATCTTCAGCCAACTTTTCGATGGGGTAACAACCTTTATTATTTAATAAGATCATGGCGGCCAAATATATCAGTCTGCTGCAGACACTAACAGTTAGATTTTGTGAAAAGAGCAAGGAAATATTTTGACAGATGGTTTGAGCGTTTTGTCCCGGCAGTTTACTCATCAAATCCAAATCTATCCCAGCTAATTCGAATGGCACTATCTGGTCATGAAACTGGTGCATATCAACGGAACTAAAATGTACTGGTGTCCAGGCATGGAGCTGGATCATAGTCGCCTTAGACCCATTTGTGATTGTTACGCTTATGGCTTCGGTCATCTGTCCACAGAAATAAGTCCCTTGCGTTAAATGTTGTTCTCGGCCTTGATGCGTAACCATCAATCCATTGCCCTGCACCACAGCGATATTAAAGCACCCGTTTGGTAAAACCGATTTTCCTGTTACCTCAACAGAATTAGTCGAATTATCCAAAATCCAGAGTTTTTTAATAAAGTATGACAGTGTTTTATCGACTTCGTACTCTTCGTATTTAAACATCATAATTAGCCTTAAATTTGCAATGAATTAATGGATTTCAACATGCAAAATCTTGACCTATTTTCAAGCCCTAAAATTTCCCGGAGATCAAGTGATCCATTTTCAAAGTGGCAATAACGGAACTGATCGGCATCATTGGATTTTATTGCTTACTGTTCGCATTTTTACAATCATAAACTTAGATTTAGCGATAACTTCGTTCCATGCAGAGCTTAAAAATGAAATATAGCAATTATTATCAGAATATTGTTTTAGGTGCAATTACTTATTTATTGGTTTTTAATAATACTGATGTAGGTGCTCAATCAAAAACGAACGTCAGTAATAAAGTTATATTTGGGAATTGGGGCGTTGAGACACAATTCATAAGCAGAAAGATTGCACCAGGAGATGACTTCTACAGATTTGTAAACGAAGGTTGGTTGACAACTAAGACAATTCCTTCAGGTTCCTCTGGTCTGAGCAACTACAGTGAGGTTAAAAAAACAGTAAATGAAAGGATAGCGGATTTGATTACTATGGAATCAAATAAAAAAATATCCTCAAAACCGCTTCAACAATTGAGAGCACTCTATCAGGGCTACTTGGATACCGCTCAAATGGAGACTTTTGGAACAAAGACTATTGAACGCGAAGTTAATCGCATACTTTCAATCAAGAGCCACGATAGTATTGCGAAATGGATGGCCAATCCAAAATCGTTTTCTATTGTAACAATCCATACCCAGCCCGACATCAGCGACAGGAGCAAATTTCTGGTAACTTTTAGCGAAAGTGGCATCGGTCTCCCCTCCCCAATGTACTATCAAAAAGAAGATGGACCTTATCCTGGCTATCTAAAGGCATATAAGGAATATATAACACATGTGCTAAACCTTGTTGGGGTTATTCATGCGGAAAGACGTGCAAGTGACATCATTGAACTGGAAACAAGGCTGGCTTCTATGCAATGGACACCCGCACAATTGAGAGACAGCAAAATCAATTTTCGCAAAATGCCAACTAAAGAACTAGATTCTTACGCTCCGGGTTTTCCATGGAAAGTATTCCTTGAGGAAAGAAAGGTTGCTAATGTTAGTGAAGTTGTATTGCAGACGGATTTAGCAATTAAGGCAAAATCAGCGCTATTTTCTGCCACTCCGGTGGATATATGGGCATCTTATCTCGCCTTCCACTGGGTAGTAAACCATTCAACCCTTTTGCCAACCAGGTTCCGAAAAAGTCAATTTGATTTTTATTCGACTACGCTCAATGGAATATCCAAAGACACAGATAGGGACAAAAAAGCAGTATTATATGTTAATAACCGTTTAGGCCAGCTTGTGGGAAAGCTATATGTAGAAAGGTATTTTAACAATGATTACCTTAAACGTATCCAAGAATTAATGGGATATGTCCGCAGCGCATTCAGATTAAGAATGGAATCCCTGGACTGGCTAGATGAAAGCAGCAGAAGGGAGGCGATAGATAAGCTTAATTCTGTAACTGTTAGAATTGGATATCCAGATAAATGGCCTGATTATTCAACAATTAATTTCAAAAAAGACGATCCCATTGACAACGAACGCCTGATAGCACAGGTAAATTGGGATTATGAACGCTCTTTGCTTAAAAAAGTGTTTACCAGTAAGGAATGGTACCAAGTTCCGCAAACAGTAGACGCAACAAGCAGTAAACTATACAATTCAATCGAATTTCCAGCAGGCATATTGCAACCGCCATTTTTTGACCCTTACGCGGATGCAGCTGTAAACTTTGGCGCTATAGGCGCAATTATCGGACATGAGCTCGGTCACTGTTTTGATGATGAAGGCTCAAAGTTTGATGGTAACGGAAAGTTACGGAACTGGTGGACAACAAATACTCGAATGGCTTTCCAGACGCGTACAGCCCAATTGGTTGAACAATACAATTCCTTTTCTCCATTTGATGGCATTAAAGTTGATGGCAAACAAACATTAGGCGAAAATATTGGCGATCTAACAGGTGCAATTGTAGCCTACGATGCCTATCAGCTCTACCTTAAAGATAAGGGAAATTCGCCTGTTATGGATGGATACACTCGAGACCAGCGGTATTTCCTTTCACTAGCCCAAGTTAGCCGTTCTTTGTACACTCCTGAAGCATATCGTTTAACACTTCGGGACTACCATGCGCCTGCTGAATACCGGGTAAACGGTGTGGTCAGAAACATTGATGCCTGGTACAAAGCCTTTTCTATTGATCCAAAAAATAAACTTTTTTTGTCACCAAATGAGCGCATACGCATATGGTAGGCTTCCAAAAGTGCGATACAATGCTAATTGTAAATTAATTGATGGGCTAAACAAAATGGTCATTCCAATTGATTCAAATGCGAATCTTGGATATAGCATTAGCAAGAAGTCTCATCTTAACATTCTTGAACTAATTGAAGGATAAGTCGTATTACGAGACAAATCCATTTAAAAGAAACTGCGGAATTATAAATGTTCTGGCAAAAAAAAGAGCTCCGGAGAGCTCTTTAATTGCTTATGTAACCTTATGCGGCATCGATTGCCTCACGAAGTGCTTTTGCTGCTGCTGCTGGATCTTCAGCACCATATATTGCTGCTCCAGCTACCGCTACTTGAGCTCCAGCTTTAATTACTGCGGCTACGTTTTCGATATTTACTCCACCAGCGATTGAAACCGGTACACCAGCTCTGGCTGCCTCATCAATCAATACCTGAATGGAATAACCAGCTGTCCATTGCTCATCCAGTCCTGCATGAAGTTCTACAAACTCAACACCAAGTTCAGTAACCTCTCTTGCTCTTTTTACACGGTCAGGATAACCAATAGTGTCCACAACAACACCTTTTCCATGCGCTTTAGCTGCTTTAACTGCGCCAATAATTGTTGCGTTTCCAGCTGCACCCATTACCGTTACTAAATCTGCTCCTGCTTTGAACGCGATATCTGCTTCCAATTCACCTGCATCAGCAGTTTTTAGATCAGCGAAAACAAGTTTATCTGGATGTGCATTTTTCATTGCGGTAATTACTGTTGATCCCATGTTTTTGATCAATGGGGTTCCCAATTCAATAATATCTACATAGGGAGCAACTTTTGCTGCCAATGCCAACGCTTCTTCAGTTGTTAATAAATCTATTGCTACTTGTAATTTTGCCATGATTGTATTTATTTATAATTTGTATTTACTTTATTATTATTCAAGATTTGCGTGCCGCTCCCAAAGTACTTCTGCCGGTGTTCCGTCTATTTTCCAAAGCGACTGAAATACGACGTCCATTAAAAGGAACAAAAACTGTTCAAACAAACTGCCTGCATACTGTTTAGATTTGCCACCCTCAAAATCCTGTTTTCCCGCGGCGGGGATAATCACGGTATGGAAAGCCAGTTTGGCGAGTTCCGATTCTGGCGCAGTGGTCAAAGCGACTACTTTTGCGCCTATAGAGCCTGCTTTTTCTGCAGCCCTTACCATCGAGGCGGTGGTTCCAGATCCTGAAGCGACAATAAGCAGCTCATCTTTTTTAATGGCCGGCGTAGTGGTGTCACCAACAAAATAAACGGTTAGGCCAAGATGCATCAACCGCATTGCCGCTCCGCGAAGTGCAAGTCCTGATCGACCGGCTGCAACTAAAAATATCCTTTTCGAATGCTGGATGGCGTTAATCAGGGGAATTAGATTTTCAGTATCAATTTTCCTTGCGAGCTTCAGATTCTCCTCCAGTACCAGATCGAGGTTCAATTGCAACTCCCAGTTTAATTGTTGAAAATCCAGATGTTCTATTTCGTTTACCGCTGTTTTCATAATATTATTCTTGGCCAAAGGTAGCTTAGCTAATATTCATAGGCTTTACACTAACAGCCTATTTAGTGGGACTATCTGGAAATTATATAAGCAAAAAGTCATAATTAAGGTGCTAAAAATTAAGATTTCCGAATTGTCCACCATAATTATCCATAAGTCCAATCAGAATTAAACTGAGCCTATATCTTTGTAGGATGAATACTGAAACAACCCTTGGACTGGAAAAGGCGGTGCTTTACATCCGCAACTTGAACAACTGTCCGCCGAGCTACCTAAATGATCCGGGGAGAAAGGATTTCTTCGAGATTGTATGGTTGAAAAACGAAGACCCGCTTCATGGAATCTCGGACCCCGCATACCGGATCAAAGGGGACTGGGTATATCTGATTCCACCGTACCGGGTGCATCAGCTCAACAAAGCAGGAAAAAATGGTGAGCTCATTTCTTTCAAGCGCTCGATGCTGGAGGAAGAAGACAAGGATTTTCTGCTTGATCTTTTCAGGATCTTCAATGTTCAGGGCGAATTTTCATGCCTAAGGCTGGATGAGCATGCCGCGAAAGAACTTGGCAATATATACACCATCATGGAGAGTGAGTATCAAAAGGAGAACAACTTTGAGATGATGAAAGCCTTGCTCAAGGTGCTGCTGTTAAAGCTGATTTCAGTTAAGGAGTTGGAATTTACCGGTCATGACATTCACCAAAAGCGGGTTTATGAGTTTTTGATGTTGTTGGAAAGCAACTTCCATACGGTTACCAATATTGATTTTTATGCGGGAAAACTAGGCATCAGCTCGAAAAGGCTCAACCAGATTTTAAAGGAAAAACTGGACAAGACGGGTACACAGATTATCCATGACCGGATTATCCTGGAGGCGAAGAGAAAGATTATCCATAGCGAGGTGACGATCAAGGAAATTGCCTTTGACCTGGGATTTAGCGATCGTCCATACTTCAGCAGGTTCTTTAAAAAACAGACTGGTCAGACGCCAGAGGAATTCCAAAAAATGGCAAGAGCGCATATTGAATCAAATTTGAATACGCTCGTTTAAGGGTGATTCGCGGAGCGATTAACATTTACTATTGAGCTGGTTCAATGATTTTATTTGAACTATGCAAAGTCAATGTTTACGCTGACTTGTAATCTGAACTGTAGCGCTCAGATAAACTGATTAAGAATAGGCCAGATCAATAAACTGCCTGAGTGCCTTCTTAATCTCCTCCTGACCAGAGGACTCTTGCAAGTCTATCCCACAAAAAGGATTTTCCTGCATTTTGGCATGAAGGGTAAGGTAATATACTCCTCCCATCAATAAAGCATACATTGCCCTGAAGTTTTTACTACTACTTTCAAAGTGCCCATCAAAGACCCCACTCAGCACCTGATTACCGATGTCCTCTCGTTTCAAATCAAGCGCTTTCAAAATCGGCAATTTTTCACTAAGCCCCCAGGTAATGATCCGGCGCATCTCCTCATTCTTGATCAGACTGTCAAATTGATTCTCCAATACATTATAGGCAAGCGTCTTCCCGGCATCCGCTTTATTGTTTTGCACAATTTCTCCGATCTCCTCTGAACTGATCTTCCAGTAGTCATTGGTGTTAAGATATTCCTTAACCAGCCCCTCAAGGCTTCCAAAATAATCATAAATCAGCCTCCTATCTACCTTCGCTACCTGAGCAACCCTGCTGATGTTCAGCCCTGAAAAGCCATCCTTTTTAAGGATTTTTCTCAAAGCAGTGATCAGGTTTTCCTTCGTGCGCTCCTTGTTCCTAACCGGACCATCTGTAATTTTTCTCGTCATCTAAATTATACTTTGGTGCAATTTGCAATTTTTTGTGTCCAAGTCAAAGATTCCTCTATAGAAACAAGCGAAGTCCTCATTTTATACAGCAAACATAACTACTGAAATCTACCATTCAGTTAATTGAATAACTAAGCTCTAAGCCAGTAAAATATATTGATTATTTATATCACATTATTGTGATATAAATAATTTTTTGTTAGTTTTGTCTTAGCTTACCAAACTGAACGTAGTTGAAATTAAAATTAATATAAAAGTAAAACATCCATAAAACATGACAACGAATAACCCATCCGCTGCACAAGACCTAAAAAGCCTGATCAAACAAAAAGATTTTTTCAAAGGCATACTTATTGGTATCTCTATCCTTTGGCCATGTATACTCGCTGCTGCCATTTATTTTTATTACAAAAAAGCTAACGTAGCATTGTTTCTTCCCGTTGTCACGATTATTTTAGCTTTTCTTCCGGTCTATTTACGGTTCAAGTCATTGAGCGCTGAGATAAAATCCAAAGGATAAGGTAAAGAGCAGCAAGTAATTTACCTGGTTGATCAAAATGATATTTGATTAAGTCTCTCAATGACTTTCCCTGATCTTCGCCTTCCACCTTGATTTTAATTTTTTCTGCTGTTACCAATTCTTTCTGAAAACGTAATTCATCGTAGGCGATATTAATATCATTAAGAATTTGTCGCATTCTGTCACGTACAGAATTATTCTCTGGTGAATTTTCCTTTAATTTCTGAGCTTTTTGGTTCCATTGTAATGAATCTACAGACTTTTTGGTTGCGAAATAAATCATCTTTCCATCGACAGTGATTCTTACATACAATAGAGCAGTTCCAAAGGCCCTCCTATCACTTCTAACTTAGAAATTAACACTAAAACTGTGCTTTGATTTTATCAAATTTCCCCCTATTTTTTTTACCAAATCCAATACCAAAAGCAGATAAAAAATGGATATATAAACTTGGTAAGTTTGTTAAAAAAATCTATCAAAAAAAAATTCGATTTTGTTGAGAAAACAATAATACTGAGAAAAGTCTGGTATTGGATTTGGTAAAAAAAAGTCTGATATTCTTTTACCTAAACTGATACCAATAAAAAAACGAAACCCCTAAATGAACCATTTAGAGGGTTTTTGATACGATTTGTATCTACAAGTGTCGGAATGGCCGGATGATATTATAGATTATAACTGTCAGATTTTCAAATACATATAACCTCATATAATGTTGTGGTGACTAATTGGTTACTTTTATTTTTAGTCCGGTTTTTAACTAAAATTTCACTTTAAAATTTCGCGATTTACAAAATGAAAAACTGTTTTTTATTGTATTAAAAATAGCAATTAAACTGCTGTTATCAAAATGTATTTCAATCAGACTGCAAAGTTTTTAACTAAATAGGAACGTAAAAAGCTTGGTTTTGACTTGAGCGTTTCATTTAAAATTAAACTGCTAGTCTTGATAAATTATAATAATTGAAACCTAAGAGAAATGCACCCGATCCAATATGGTAATTAATTATTTCAATTAGAAAATTCATATGTCTCAATTATTCAATGAGATTCATTTCCATTCTTCGATTGCCAGCGGTGATTTCCTGTTTAAATAGTTGTCTGGTCAGTTTATCAAAATAGTAGTGGCTTGTAGCTCCAGCGATATCATCTGTTGCCTCGATAATCCACACCGACCGCTCGCCCAGCTTTTTACCCGGAAAGATGCCTGGGGAAACCTTGATCACGCGTGCTTTCAACAGACCTGTTTTTCCGTTAGGGTTATAATCAAAGATATTGATATCTGCTTTCAATGAGGTGTCGATTGGGAGCCAAGCAAGCAGCATGGGATAAAAATTGCTATCAAAATAGCCCTTGTCGACCTGCTGCGCAATCTGGGTACGCTGTCCAGATGTTTTATCCAGGTAATAACCGGTGATGTTTGCTCCAAAACGGAGCATCATGTCCCTTTGCCCATTAGAAGAGGAGTGATAAATTGGTGAAAAGTCAGTTTTATTCACTATGGTGGAATCTATCCAACTAGAGGTTGTTCCCTTTAAGTTCACGGCAGTAATGACTAGAATAGTCTTTTTGGAAACTTTAACTTTCGTATGGACAGTGCCGACTTCGACTCTAGCAGTATCGCGTAACATGATCCACTTCATCTTATAGTCCTGGTCACGGATCCATTTTTGTTTAGCAACTTTTTTCCCAGGAACGATGGTCTGCTGGCAAAAACTGTTTAAAGCAGTTAAGTTTAAAAGCAGTACGAAAAAAAGGTGATAAAATTTCATGTTTGATCAGTTATTACCTATTTGATACCGGACGATAACTTTTGTTACAGGTTAAACGGGTTGTATTCACGATATTATTTCGCAATAGGTTATCAATTTGCACTAAAAGTCATCACGTTTCGATTCCTTTATAATGTCATTAAAAGAATTGAGTATTCCACGAAAAAGGTTATTCAGATCTGAAGAGGTGGCCTTTGCCTTTTCAATTCGGGTTTTTCCAGTAACAGATGGCGACTGGAATAAAAGGGAATCCAGGCTAACAGTCACTTCCTCTCCCATTTTAGGCTGGATATTAATAAGTATATCATAGATGCGAATCCGGTATTTCCCGTCCCTGACATCGAGTTGAACACTGAACTTGTAAATCGGGTATCCCTCCAGACTGCCCACAAGTGATGACCTTTTTTCGATGTCCAGATAGGCTTTGCCAATCAGTTGCCCAGTCGTCAGGTCTTCTGTCTGCAGTACAGGACCGGTATTCTTAAGTTTATCGGCCATCCACTTTTTAGCGCTAGCATATAACAGTGGCTTTTTGACGTCCAACCCCTCAACAATTTTTTCATAGACCAGTTTATCATTTTTGTCCGGTAAATCCTGTTTGTAATCGTAACTCTGGGCAGCGGCAAATTGTATGCTCAAGAATAGCAGTGCACTGTATAGGTAAATCAGCTTAACTTTTATGTTTTTCATCGCGGGTTGAAAGATAGTTTATTAACAATGTTTTCCTTACACTTTTTGATTTGTTTTTTCATACTTTCCAACTCCATCATTTTTCCGTCGATTTGAGCGAGCCTTCTATCCAGCACTTCGATTTGCGTTTGTTGGGTGATCTTCTTTTTATACCAGAGATCGACAACGTCTTTGATCTCGCTGAGGGTAAAACCAACCGCCTTGGCCCAGTTGTATAAAGTTCAGTTTGTCAATCGCTTCCTGATCATAAAATTGGTAGTTATTGGTACTAACGTCGGTTTTGCACCTTCCTTGTATCAGTCCGCTTTTTTCAGAAAACCTCAATGTGGGAATGGGAATGCCTGTTTCTTTGGATAACTGATGAATAAGCTTCATGGGTGTGGAAAAATAAAGTTAAACTATGAAGTATACTGCATACTTGTGAAGTACAAATTTAGTATCTAAGTTCGCATTTGAATATAAAGCTATAAAATAAAAAAGCATTTTTATGATGTCAAATCCCTATACTACTCCTGAATTATTCAAATTATTACCAGGATTTTTCAGCCATAATGTTGAGGTAAATAACACGAGGTTACACTATGTTACTGGTGGAGCGGGTCAGCCCCTGATACTAATTCCAGGCTACCCCGAAACATGGTGGAGCTGTCATCAAATCATGCCTTTGCTATCTGCTCATTTCAAAGTGTATGTCGTGGAGATGAGGGGAATGGGTGATTCGGAAAAACCCGCTGACGGCTATGATAAGCAAAATATGGCAAAGGACATTTTTGAATTGGTTCAATTGCTTGATCTGGGGAAAATCTATATTGCCGGGCAAGATATAGGTGCACATGTGGCCTATAGTTTTGCCGCAAATTTTTCGCAGGCTGCCGAAAAGCTTATCCTGCTGGACACCCCACATCCAGAAGAAGGGATGTACCGCCTGCCGATGCTGCCTATACCGGGAGCAGATTATGTATACCCCTTTTGGCTGGCTCTCAATCAGATAAAACAGTTACCAGAACAACTGATGGAAGGCAGGATGCATTTGCTCATTGATTGGATGTTTGAAAAACTTCTCGTTCAAAAAGATACAGTAACGGAATTTGACCTTGCGGTTTATGCTCATCATTATAATAATGCCGAGGCAATCCGTGCTTCAAATGGCTGGTATCAGGCCTTTGCTAAAGATATCGAAGATTTTAAGCACTATGATGAATTAAAACTCCCAGTTTTGGCGATTGGTGGCAGCGGATATGAGGTATTGAAACAAGGCTTAACAGGAGCCGTCCATAACGTTAAACTCATTAATATGAAAGACTGTGGACACTTTTTATTACCGGAAAAGCCAGCGGAATGTGCCTTGGAGCTAATTGACTTTTTATGTTAAAGCAGCATGGATGGAAAAGAAATTTCTCAGGTCTTTGGTTCAAGCCTAAGATAGCAACTTCGCGCATAATTAAATCTCAATACCACATATTCCAAACACAAATATCAAGCCTTATCATCTTAATTTGTTAAAGGATTAATTTTTCTATATCCTCATATTTATAAAACATCAACCCGCCAATCCTTGAATATTTAAGAGTACCGTTTCGTCTATAATTACTCAGGGTACCTTTTGAAATGGAAAGTATTTGGCAGACCTCATAACTTTTTAACCATTCCTTGTGGACTGGCCTTTTTGTTCCAAACATTCTAAACCTTCGAAACTCTTCGAAACTCTTCGAAAATATCATTTTTTAATTGTTCAATATCTGCCTTGGTCACTAACTCTGAGATTTCCATATTTTAATCTTTAAATATTGAATATGAAATTAAGTGTCACAGATTAACCAGAAAATTTTTGAACTCAATTAAACTAATTTAGACTTTTTTTGAACCAACTATGATCCCTTTCATAAACAGTACTGACAACCTGTCATTAGTGAATTTAGTTGTAATTGTTAGTTGACTCAAAAAAATTATGAATTTCATAATTCAAATAAACAACATCATATACATTTTATTATCAATACTTTAATGACTTAAAATAAACAAAAAAATCAATTACAAATTTAAACAGCTTTTTATGATCGCTTTTAAACCGCTTATCCGCCTATCATAAATAACCGGGTCGTGGATCGAAAGGCTGTATTTTTTCACGCAGTTAAATTGTAATTGGTTGCGTTCTGTAATCAGAAAGATTCATAAAAAATCCTCTACTCATAATTATTCCTTCTTAAAACATTTTCCATAGTAAAGATGCCCCAAAATTGACTAGTGCGGAGTTAATAAAAAGGTCTTGTTTTTCCAACGCCTCAGCTAAAGAACAATTCTGTGTGTCATCGTTATCCAGCGATTCATCCAATAATGGCGGATATTCCTTAAGCCATGAGGGCAGCACCGCAACGGTATTGAATTTTTTGGATTCAGGTTGCGCTATCTCGCCGATGGTTGAAAGCAGGACCTGTCCTGTTTCTTTGCTATTCCCAAAATCAAGTAGGTATAAATTGCTGTCCCGCTGTGCGCTTTTGCGTTCTGCAGAACAAAGCAATGCTTCAATGTTGATTCGGGATTTAACTGTATCCACACAGGAAACCGTTATATTAGCCATCCGATTTTCGCAAGGCTTACCATTGTTCTGCTCAAATCTTTCAGGAACTGCTTTCCAATTTGCACCAAAAAATATACAATTGCCTGGCTAAGTTAGCCTGTTGCACAATATCATTATCAAAAACATTGACTTGTAATCCTGCGTGACCAATTGCAACCAAAGCTTGATTGATATGGGCGAGTGCGGTTAGCATTTGGCTGCCTGTTCCTCCAGCCCCGATCAGATTCACAGAAACCGGATTGGTTGGATTGATTAAGTATGGGTAAACGATGTGCACCCTTCTATTTGATGTATTCATCTGATAATATCCTTTAATAAATTTGGAAACCTTTTTAACTGCCTTTGTGGAAAGGGATTTTCTGTGCCGATCTGCTGTTGCCAAAGCAGAACAATGTTGCCTTTCACGGGCGACATGCTTTGCAATAAATGACTGAATGCCGACCCAAAGTAAAACTTCTCCCATTGCAGTATAAATTCATCAAGATCAATGTTCAATGAAAATTTGATATGGACATTTCCCATACAAACCCTGCCATTAGCATACAGGTTAAAAAACGGTGCTTGATAAAGCTTGGATTCTAAATTGGGTCGATCATTATCTACCAAAGCCCATAGGGACAAACCGTTTTTTGATGCTTTCCAAAGCAATGGCGGCAAGTAAGCTTCCCCATTAGAAATGCCGAGATCACTTTTGAAGAGCAGATGCCTTCTCATTTCGGGGGTATACCAAATGGCATAACCCTCTCCGCTCCTGTCCACATACAAAACCCGATCAGAAAGCAGCCCCGCCGTACAAAGAAATCCACTCGAATTTTCCTGCTTGGATTGCATGGACTCGGAAAGCGCCTTACTTTCCCTCTGCGTCAAAGGGTGTGCGTTGATCGGTTTGCCCAATGAATCCATATTATAGGATTCCACATATAGGTCATCCTTTTCGTTTTGGTAAAACAGCAAAGCCTTAAATGGCGTATAGCTTTGTAAAAATAAATCAGTGATGTTTTTCATGTGCAAAGTCATAAAGGTTATCAGATAATTCGTTGAGCAGATCAAAAAACTCCTGCTCAAAGCTTAGGTCATGCGAGATTTGGTTTTGCGGTTTATCAAATAGCTGAATACTTATCGGCTCATCGATCTCATTATATTCCTGCAATTCGCAGTTCACCGTTTCTATTAACTGATCGTATAAACAGTCCTCTCCGCTCCAAATGAAGGAAAGGTAATGGTTAGCGTTGATCCTGCCTTCCGCGTCAATGCCGTTAAGGTCATCGGCAATGCTGTCCATGATAGAGCGAAAGGGGAACTGCTCCATCAATGCGCTCAAACGAATAGCGATAGCTTTCAGATTTTCATCGGCTTTTGTTTTCGGGCTAAATTGGCTTAGCCAATCATTCAATAAAACCAGCTGATCTTTATCGCTTAAAGATTTAAGTAAATTGCTTGATTCGCTTTCTACCAATCGAATATGATCAATTATATACTGATGCTCTTTTGGGTCTTCACAAATTTCTTCATCGCTATACCAATCATAGATCATCTCATAGACATAGTACAGGTAACTGCTTTTTTCTCCAAAATATGGAATACCGCCAACCTGATAAAAATAGCACAGCACCGAGAGCAAAAGCTGCGCTGTTGGCTTTCGCTCCTCCTGCTGCATCAAAAGATGCAGCGGTTCTACGGGCAGATAGTAAAGCGTGGTTTTGGTATCAAAGACTTTTGTAACGGCCAGCGTTGGAAGCCTGTCTTCGCATGAAATGACAAGCACGTTTGCATCCTTATCTATAGCAGCGATTTGTTGTTTGAAATCCTCAACTAACCTTGACACATTTTGTGGATAGATCAGACGCTCATCATCAAACAGTTTTATCCCGTAGAGATCACAGAGGTTTCGGGCAGCGGAAAATATACTTCCCGCTACCCTACTGGCTGCGTTGAGTTCCTGAGCATAACCATTGAGTAATGGAGAAAATGAGTGGCTTAAAAAACCATTTCCACTAACGACGGGGGCGCACTTTTCTGCTCGTCGCTTCTTAATACCGAAAGATTGGCTCTTCTGTTTAAGGATTGGGCGAACTGTCCCAATTTTTGGTGCAGTTGCCACGTTTTGCTGTAGGCTTTGATTCTGATGCATTTTGCTTTTCCTTTCATGATTATCCCTTTGTTCCAAGAGTGGTTATAAATCTATATTCAATTTCATCCCCTGTGATCTCGGGGCCTTCTATTTTGGTGGTAGTCAGACAGAGTAAGTTCCCGAATAAAAGTTCATGACTTCTTCGGGAGTCATTTTGTTGGAGGGGTCAGAAAGTCTGACCTCATTGTTCTTATCGGTAAAAACAAACACCCGTGGTAAAATACTAGTTGTCAACACGATTAAAATCTTTATCTTTACAATAAGGTTAACTGTTTCATTCTCCATTCCAGATCAGCTTTCAGCTTTCCGATCTCTGATTTTTTATCGGGATAATCTTCTACAATTGGAACCATGGACACAGCTTCTGCATATTTACAGGCTGCATTTAGCGCATTGATGTCTTTGATGATGTCCTCGAACTTTGGCTTATCGGAAATTGATTCGGCAGGCTTTTGCTTTTCTGTATTCACAGCTTGCTTTTCGGCTTTGTGTTTCGGCACTAGTTTTGCCTTGGCTTCTTCAAGCCCCTTGTTATAGGCAGAAATATTCGCAAAGAGCATTTTGGTTTGTTCAACGGGCTTCGTCAATCCCTCTAGGATTCCCTCGTCAATCTCCTGCGCTGTTCCTTTAAAAACCATTGGCGGCAATTGGGAATTCTGATTCTCCCCATCCTGTGATTTCAAAAGCACCGAAACAATAAGTCCATGCCCTGCGGAAAAATCAACGTTAATTACCCATGCGCCAACACTTTGCAGACGCTTTAAGGCTTGAAAAAAATTAGTCCTCATGATCTTTGTTTAATTAAATAAGTTCCCCTGCGTCTAGAAATTCGAACTTCATATCCATTATTTACAATAATACTTCTGATGATATGCTCCGCGTGTCTGATGCGCACCGCATACCACCTGTGGTAACCTCCGGTTTGCAGTTTATCACTTCGGGTGATACAGATATAGTTGCTATCGTTAATCGCCCGCTTGAAATCAATGAAGTAATTGCGGTTTGCTAAAGAGAAGTTTTCAGAAGTAAGATTAGGGTTTTTCATATCTAACAATATTGGTATACACAAAATTGTGGATTTGAATTCTGGCTAATCGGTTGTTTATTAATCTATCCGATCAGATCGGATAAAAAACGGATATAGAAAACCCTATTATTTATTCGAGATGCAACAACTCAGAGAAACCCGGCGGCTCTGCAGTTATCAATACTGCGGCAATTCATTCCAGGGAAGAAGCGATAAAATCTTTTGCAGTGATCAATGCCGTAATCGTGCTAGACGTGATCAGCTAAAAGAGGAAAGATGGAATGCACCAATGTTCTACAGTAAAATCGTTGAGATCCTACAAAATAATCACAAAATACTCAAAGCGCTCTATGAGGAAAAGGACAATTCAATCATTGTCACTAATTTTCTTCTTCGGGATAGCGGATTCAACTTTGAATTTACCACCAGAGTCCTCAACACATCAAAAGGCATCTACAGATTTTGTTTTGATTATGGTTGGCTTGAGTTGGAGAACGGAAAAATACTGATTGTTGAGAATAAAAAGATGATTTTAATATGAATATAAAGTGAGAAAGCAAATCAGAGAGAAATGCTTTTCCAACATTTGATTATTGAGCTACATCAAACGGAAAACATTGTTCGAATTAATGTTTAGTTTCCGATGGTGATCTCAATACTCAACTTTTATTTTTCAAGAGCTTTTGTAGGGTAGGAAGATGAGAAACAAATCTATCTTTACAACAAATGTCAAAAGCCAACTAAATAAAAAATAAAATATCACGACATTGAGTTGATCAAAAGCTAGTCTGATGTGGTGATGGTGTCGAGAGTATTGCAACCTGCATAATAATAAATAAAAACATTTTCAGAGTATTTAATTTTGATAGTTTTTCATAAATGCCTGATAATGGAGATTAAAAATCTCTAGTTGTCTTTTTAATTCCTTGCATGCCCGCCATCAAAGGAGTTTGCCGAGCGTTGTAAAAATGTATTTTGCAAAGTATTAGATTCAACATGCACAATAGTAACCAAGGGCATTTCAAACCTGCTGTTTTTATATTAATTTAGGCGCTTAATCTTCTGCTAGGCAGTAATGCAAAACAATTAAACCAATATTTTTATATACAAATTCACATTTTTCTTTATAGTTACATTTCGCTTTAATATTATTTTAGTAAGCTCATCCTCGAAAAGTTAACCTCACAAAAAATGTGAGAGTCTTAAAAATGATGTTGCACATATAAAAACATTATCAATAATTATGATGCCTTTTTTTTAAGACGCCTTAGGCGACTTAAAGTTTCGTGCCTCATCACCAAATAGGAAGATAAATATTTATCCTGAACCCTATCAAAAAGCCCTGGATCAGCAAACATTAACCTTGAAAACCGCAACATCGCGGTTGGGAGTCTGCTGAGTAGGTTTCGTTCCGTAGCCTGTGCATGATATCGCCAGATGAATCTGTCATTAATGGCATCCATCTGTTTGTATTGATCTCTAAGCTGATTCAAAAGTTTAATCGGCAATAGCACCAGGCAGCAATCTTCCATTGCCTGATAACACAATGCGTAATCGTTGCGCGAAAAAACATCCAGACTTGAAGCACCGATCAGTTGGGTCTCCTGGCTAATCATCAGGGTAATATCCTTACCGGCTGCCATTGTAAATCCCCTGATTACCCCCAGGCTGATAAAAACAACATTTAATTCCAATACATCAGCGTTCAGAAGATCCCCTTTTTTTAATTCCTGCACACGACATTTTGCAATAATTTTATTGCTCATGGCAGGAGGAATTTCGCAAATGGAAGATATAAAACGAAGAAAAAAATCAATCTTCGAAATGTTGATTTCATCAGTCTTTTTCGATTGAGCACTAATTATCATAATGTAAAACGGCCGTTATGGCTAATAAAGTTATTGTAAATAAATAAGTTGTGGTTTTCATTTTCTTTGGGGATGGTAATAAACAGTAAAGTAATTTTGCTGACGATAAGCCCAGTGCTGCTCATCTCGATATTAAACCAGATTTGCTGGTTTAGCTTGAGCTCCAGATCTACATTGCGGTAAGAAAATTCGATCTCCTGTTCGTTGATGTCCGTGATCGTTCCTATCCCAGTGGTTCTATCTATATTAGTGATTTTGCCTAGACGAAGCATATTCTAATCTTTTAATTAAACTTTCTGTTACTATGAATCTATGGTCCCTCAGATTTAAAACCCAACTTAGCCAAGCCATTTTTAATATCAGGAATTCCCATAAACAGTTTCCAAAGCAATCCTGTACGATAATTTTCTATCATCACTACAATTGGCCCCTGATCGATGGCTAAATGGGTTTTCGCAAACCAGTTGTGCTGTTCACTGAATCCATCAGCAAATCCATATGGTCCCCATAGTTTAGGTCCCAGATCATAATAAAAATGTTTAAGTGCCTGCATGGAATATTTTGGCGTATATGGAAATGAGGACAGCGCCGCTGTTGGTTGGATCACTCCGCGGTCATCGCTGGGACAATGAGCAACATAACCCTTAAAACTATCTCCGGCAGTTAGGCCCCAGCAATTTTCCCCATACCCTTTATATCCTTTCGGATTTTCGATACAGTAAGCACGGTTGATGAGCGTATGGTTGGTGGTCTGTTCTCCATAATCAATACCATGATCATCTTTCAGCCCAAATGGATTGATCCCAAGGTAAGTATATTGTTCAAAAAAAAGAGGCCCGCCTTTATCATATCCGTCGAGAGGTAATTTGTAACCATAATATTTTTTGCCATTTTTCCAGTCTTTACTTCCCACCCATCCATTTTCATACACCGCCTTTGATATTCCATGATTGGGAGATGAAGCAGAAATAATGTAAGTAATAAGCGCCTCACTATAACCCAGCACAGGAAAATTCATGTTGAAATCGTTATTTACGCTCCAGTGCCAGTATAAGTTTTTGTCCTCCCCTTTTGTATGCCAATTCCAATCTGCTGCTGCCCACATTTGGTCAACCCTTTTGCGGAAATACCGTTCCTGAATCGTTTCCCCATTAAAATAGGCTTTGGCGGTAAGTAAACCCATCATCAAGTAGGAGGTTTCCACGATATCTGCCCCGTCGTCAATACGGTCAAAGGGTATTGTTTTTCCTGTTGCGCCGTTTAGGAAATGTGGATAGATACCATGATAACAATCAGCCTTGACCAGGAAGTCTACAATCTTAATCAATCTTTTCAACGCTGCATCACGGGAAATCCATTTGCGTTCAACGGCCACAACAGTGCCCATTATTCCCATTCCGGTACCGCCTACCGCACAGGCTTCCGGACCAAAAGTTCCCTTACTTAAATTGGGAACATCATTCGCCTCATTAATATAATCCCAGTAAGACTCAGCCCGAACGGTATTGTCTCTTTCTCTGGCCATACCGCTTACCGGGTGAGAAAAATGCCAGAAATACCGGAAAGTCTGCCGCTGAACGATATCAAGCAAAGCAGCGTCGCTGATATTTTTTATAATTCCCACTACCGGAATAAACTCACCTTGCGGATTTGATTTACTGCTTTGTGCAAAAGGCTTGCCTGCGATAAGCATGCCTATCAGGAAGAAAATAAATTGTTTGCATATAACGCGAACTTTAAAATCGGCAGTAAAAGTATTCTCTGGGATTGCAGGTAAGCACGGGAGTCGAAGGTAATTATCCTGGACTTCTTTTAAGCTGAACATGTGAATATATTTGGTGTGGGTAATATCAAAAAAGATTAGAGATTCGACTACATTTATTATGATAAAAACTGGTACTTTTATATCATAATATGAAATAAAGATTCCTTAGCGTACTGTCCCGACAATGAAACCTGCATTAGAATATCTCCCATCAGAACCCAACGCATCCTTTGTAAGCCGGAAATTTGAATATGACTATTTTCCGACCCCATGGCATTTCCATCCAGAATATGAAATTGTACTGGTTACCGAAAGTACAGGCAAGCGTGTAATTGGAAATCAAATCAGTCGGTTTGAACCTGGAGATCTGGCATTGCTAGGTCCTTATCTGCCACATACTTATCAAAATGATGAGATCTATCATCAATCAAACAAAGCATTGAGGGCGAGCTCAATTGTCGTACATTTTCGCGATTCCTCCTTTGGGGAAGGTTTTTTATCACTCCCTGAAACATACAGGATACAGACCTTGCTAAAAAATTCAGTAAGGGGAATTAATGTAAGGGGAATTGAAAAGCAAAAGGTGAGTATCATTCTCCATGAGTTAATCCACATGAACGGGCTCGGCAAATGGCTTAAACTTGTTGAAATTTTAGATTTAATATCCAGAATCCCGAGTCAGGATTACATCTGCAGCCAGGCTCTGGTTGGACAAAACCAAAAAGAGTCCCATCGCATGAACCACATCATAAATTTTGTTCTGGAGAACTTCAGAAACGAGATATCAGTTCCTGCCTTAGCAAAATCAACAGGAATGTCGACCACTTCATTTTCCAGATATTTTAGCAACCGCACCCGAAAACCTTTCACCGCATTTGTCAACGAGGTCAGACTAAACCATGTTTCAAAATTGCTCATGGAAACCACAATGAGTATCACTGAAATCTGGCTAGATTCCGGGTTCAACAGCTTATCAAACTTTAACAGACAATTCAAAACCATGTATGGTTATAACCCGCTTACCTTTCGTAAGCAATTTCAGGTATCTTAATCAGAACTTCAATTTTATAGATCCTATATCAGATCTATAATCTGCTATTCTAATTAAAACATCTAGCTGTCCTTCAATCAGCAGCTTTCAAAAATTCTTGGACTAACGTCTTTGCAGAATGAAATCAGTTGTCGGATTGAAATGTCCCATCAAAATCAATTGTAAAAAACGTGTTAATAAGCCTTGAATTAATACGGAAAGTAAGGTATAATTTTCAAATAAAATTTAAATTTTCGACTTTGTACAGATAACTGATATTTTGAAGTGGCTCACAAAGTCATCAATATCTTATTTCTAACCATCATCGTTCATTATTATGATATTGGATGCAGAAGAATATTTAAAAAGGTTAATCCTTTTGAAATGCGAAATTGATTCCATTTCACTTAAAGACTTTAGAGTGATTTCCGAAAAAATATTTATTCAGGATCAAAATTATCTATCAGAAAATACAATCAAAAAGTTCTTTGGTATCACTGACGATAAGGCTACCTTTTCATCATTTGTCTACAATAGTCTTTCCCTGTTTGTCGGCTTTGAAAGTTATGAAGAATACGAAAAGCATTTTCAAATCATCTCATCTAAAGATGAAAGGTGATGAAATCTTTAAAACAAATTTACGTTGATCCCAAGTAAATATCATTTAAAATGGTAATAACGTTAAAATAGCAGTTCAGCGATAGATTTGCAGGTTAAAATAAGGTTTTTAAAAAATCAAAGAGTGAATTATAATTTCCATATAAGTTATAACAGCAATAAAACTAGAAGCTATTTTAGTACAGGATAGTTGTTTTGATATTCTCTTAATACTTTTTGAGTATAGAAACAAAATGATTCAGTTTATTTAAAACAATCATGCCCCAGCCCGAATCCGGACTGGGGCATGATTCCCAAAACAGTAATCTGAACTGATTACTTCGTATTTTTCTTTTCTGTTACCTCGGCTCTTATTTCCTGAGCTAGGTTTTTCAGGTCCTGCATACCTTTACGAACACGTGTTCCGGCTGCAGCATTTCCTGCATTGTAAAATTTTTCAGCATCAGCCTCAACTGAAGCCACAAGCTCTTTAATTTTTGCAAATTTTTCCATAATAAATTAATGTTTAAGCGGCAAATATATTTGAATCCCCCAAAACCGCAAAAATCCAGACGTAACAAAGCAAGGGGCAAATGCCCCCTGCTAAGCCTCAACAATACTAAAACTTAAACAAAGGCTATTTGCCCCTGCCCTTTTTTACTTCCATTACCACTTCTGGTTCCTGAATAACTGCCTCACTTGCTACCTCCTTTTGATCAACAGCCTTACTGTAGACTGACTTCATACCCGCATCATAAAAATCCAAAGTCTTGAACTGAGGATTTGCGGCTACATAACCTTTGGTTTCCCTGCCATCCTTAGAAAAGGAAACTTCATGAACATTACCACGTTGCAAAGACTTCATTAACTGATCTTTAAACCCAGGTTTTTCTAAATCTGAGATCATGAAACGATCAATGGTTGCCGAAAGATCAAAACCATACCTTTCGCCAAAATTTTTCATGGCAAATTTTCCATCTACCTTTTCAGCAAAGTCTAGTTTGAGCCATAGATTCGCTTTTTCACCACTCTTGAGTACCACATCTTTATTAACTGAACGATCAGATAGCAGGTTAAAAGATTCTTTGGCCGTAACACCCTCACCCTTATTGATGTAAAAAACCTGTGAAACAGGATCAACACCACCCGCTTTTTGCAAAGTCGCTTCAAAATTGTTAAAGAAATACATATCGATTCATACAAACCGGGCTCCCGCCTGCCCCTGCGCTTTCGTCGTATTGAAATCATCTCAACTTCGCAGGATTTTCCGCTCCTCGCAGAATAATGTTTCATTCCCAAATGTCAAAGATCCTGACGGTCACAGTATGAGCAGCTTATTATGCGATTAGAAAGACCCATCTCTACTTAGCAGCTAAATCAACTAACTAAGTTTCTTGGAACAAACCTATTCAGGAAGCCATGGATATGAAATTTTTGGACTGAAGTGGGCTAAATCGGACAGTATATGAGCTGAATATGAGCCTAGATCATCACATAATCAGAAAATAAATATCCCCTCATCCAGCGGCGAAAGCACTATTACTTTATTATTTATCCATTTAAAGAGAGAAAACATGGTTATCAAACCGTGACTGAAGAAAATCGCTGAATCAATAGAATAAGCTGACAGGCGTCAGCGGGACAATAAAGAAAAGGCCTCAAACCACACCATCTTTCAAACCCCATACGCATACCAAAAGAAGTTGCATGAATTGTAAATTGCCCGAACAAAACATTCAGGATGTAATAAGTTCAGATATATATCCGGAAAATAATTGTATACCTGCAAGATTGTTAATTTGGAAATACGGAAATAGCTGAAGTATTATTCCTGTTAGTTTACAGCAAAGTTAATATCGAAGTTTCTGAGTGCCGAACATTTCAAATTCCCTTTCAAATCCACTATCATATACCTTAAAATGAATCGGCCATGAATCTTCAATCAATTCAGAAATAAAAGAGCGGAACATCTTTTCAAAGCGTTCAAAATTACTTCCCGCAATGGTCACCACGAGATATTCGCTATCAGTTTGCATAATTACTTCTTCCACATATTCTTCCCAATGCTCTTTAATCCGGTAAGGCAATGAGTTGAAATGTTGCCGATCAATGAAATCGCCAATCTTTACCAATTCATGTTTACTGAGATTACCTGCACTATCTTCTAACCATTTCCCATCTTTCTTCTTAAGTGAGCCTAGAAGAAAGCCGTCGCAAAGTACATTCCATACCTCAGATCTTGAAAAACGCACTAACTGATACGCCTCAAGACCTTCTCCTTCACCAATAAAATAATCGAGTAGTATCATATTTGAATTGGCCACCTGTTGGGGTTCAAAAGATTTAGGATTAAGTTCCATATTTTATATTAATGCACATTTTTATTGCTTCCCGTCACTTTGATAACCAGCTAAAGTGATCCATGGTTTTCCAAATTAATTATAATGAATATAAATGCTTAAATGCATTTCGTATGGACATAATAGGTGCAATTCATACCAATACCATATTGTCAGCAAGCCATCACTGATGGGCAGATCAAAACCTAAAAACCTGACTTTTTTAGTAGAAATGTCAGAATAAAGAAATATTGGTTGCCAGTTAGTTATATTTATTATTTCTGGAGTCATTTTTGAACCTACCCTTCCAAAGCATCCTATATGAAAAAATTCATCCCAGTATTATTTGCCGCCACAATTTCCATCATTGCCATATTTTCTTCTTTTAACCTTGCTGTCCCAGAACTTGGGATTTCCACAGCTATATTAAGCTGGATGACCTGTTTGTGGATTGTTTCAGCCAAAAATGACCAGGATAGATGTCTATCTTAAAGTGCACATATCCATAATTCAACAATTAATAGAACAGAGATCAACCTGCTCCCTGATTGGCCTAAACTGGTTGCTTAGCAAATTGTCTAAAACTAACGTTTTTATAAACCAAAATCCTCCACTACCATTATTAATATATACCTGAAGCGGTAATCGAGTTCTATCATTATCATGTTGAGTTCCCAAATAAAAATCCTTGGCGAAGACATCGATAGTTTCCTTTAACAATTTCTTGATTTTAAAATCGTGTAATACTTTTTAAATTTCAAGATAGTACAGCAGCCTAAAAATGAATATATGACCAAATGGCAAAAATTTATTACCTTAACTTTTAGGAATTTATCTCCGCTTCAGTTATAATTGATATCGCTATGAACGTCACATCCCTAGTACTTCCATTTTGCTTATTGATAGCTGTCCAAATGACAAGGGCTCAGGAGCAGTCTCCATACACTTACAAGAAACCATCCTCCAACGGTACCGGTAAAGTTTATATGGGAAGAGAGATCGCCCATGTAATGAGCTTTGAGGGTCTTGACTGGTTAGAAAGAAATAGCCGCGAAAAAGAAGAAAATACCAATTTGGCACTCGCATCCCTACCATTGTCAGACAATAGCATTGTAGCTGATATTGGCGCGGGATCCGGCTTTTACACTTCAAAAATTGCCAAGCTGATCCCAAACGGCAAGATCTACGCTGTAGAGATCCAGGACGATGCTATCACTTACCTCAAAAAAATAGCAACCAATGACCGCCTATCCAATATGGAAGTAATCAAGGGTACCGAACAATCACCAAATCTACCAGCCAACTCCATAGATCTGGCATTTATGGTGGATGTCTATCATGAACTGCAATACCCCGCAGCTTACCTGACCGCCTTAAAAAAAGCACTTAAGCCCAATGGCCAGCTACTATTATTAGAATACAAAGCGGAAGATCCCAAAGTAGCCATCAAACCTGAACACAAAATGAGCGTTAAGCAAGCAAAGAAAGAACTCTTGGCCAATGGCTTTAAGCTAATCAAGAATGCCACTTTTTTACCGCTACAGCATTTTCTGCTATTTAAAAAAACTGACTAAATGCAGTCCTTGTTTTATTTAAGGATAGATAATCCTTACCAGGATGACATGGGAAAACTTAAATATCAGAATAATCCGCGGGATACAGGAACAAGGTTACATTTTTAGAAACATTATGCTGATACTGAGGCAAACCACTGATCTTTTTATATTCGGGACCAAAAGCCGCCCAGTGGCTGTCCCGGTCCGCTTTATTTTCAAAGGTAGTTAAATACATCAAATTCGGCATTTTACTTCCGGAAATCACCTGTCCGTAAAAAACAGCATTAAAATTCAACTTCGAGAAAATCTCAACCTCATAATCATTAAACATTTCAATTTTGTTGAGAGAAAGGGCTTCGGTCGCGGCTTCATAACTTCTTAATTCATAAACCCGTTCGTTTTTAGGTGTAGAAAGCTTTGGTAGCGAATACTCCGGCATCGAAGTGAAAGCTTTAAGCAATATAGATTCCAAACGCGTATATGGCGCATCATTGTATGGTGCAGTCGTATATTGTTTTCCGCTTTGGGCATCTATATTATCCTTGATAATCGTCATATCGACTTTATCTAAATCGGTCAGCTTTTGAAGTGGTATGAAAACATAAACAGTCATATCTGAAGTATCCTGCACAATCGGCTTAAAAACTCCCACCTCCTTTATGCCTGCCCTGCGCAGAGCTGGTAAGTAAGCTGTCTTTAAATACATATCGATTGTATTTTCCTGCGCAGTGCTTTTGTAATGATAAATCTTAATTTGATAATAAAAGACCCGCTTGGCAGCAACAACATATGCTGATAAAGCAATTAGGGTAACAGCTGCAAGAAGTATTCTGTTTAGGAAAGATTTCACGATATATTTATTTGAGTAAAAAAATAGCAATATAAACCCGATGTCTAAAAATATCGTTAACCGAAGATAAGTATTATCCTAATTAAACGCATTATACAAAACCTAAAACCTAGTCGAGACCTTAATTTTCAATACCTAAAATCCATTACTACAATTATAAAGTTTCGGGTTTTTAAACAATTGAAGCTGGAAAATTCACCGTCCTTCCATGCCCTGATGTCCATATATGTTTTTCATTAAATCTTGATTAGGTGATAAAAACAATTAGGGATTCACTATCCCATCCAATTGCAAGTATCTTTTTCCATTTTTTTCAGATAAAGATTTACTCTCCCCATCAATAATCATGACTTTTGGAATACTGCTTTGAAGACCAAACCATCTGGGAAGACCTTCTCCATTGGGATTGCCACTTTTGATAAAGTTTAGCAAATAGGACTGGAAGACTTTCGATGTTTCAAAATCTTCACTTTCCCATTTATAACTGTTGTTTAGCTTGAGATTTCCAAGGGCATATTCAATATCTGAGGCATGTACCGCACCCATTATATCTGTATTATGAGATCCATGTCCGATAAAAGCAGGACGTTTTCTGGAAAACAAATACCGATATACAGGATGACCATTTGTTTTGCTGTGCACATCAATCCATTTCCAGGTAGAATAGGAAATAAAGCGATCGCTTGCGAGGTCAGTCGCCAACTGTGGCACCTGCTCATCTGTGTTCGCATAATACAGAGCAAATATTTCTTTGCTCTTTGAAGCAAAGCCCCTATCCACTCCGGCTTTATAATTGTCAACAGTAGGTTTCTGATTAGACAGAATAGCATTCATACTTCGCTCTGCAGTATTCCATCCTGCAAGGAGCGGCACATCCATCTGACGACCATAGGTATAGGTAGTTAGTGGTTGTTCTACAAAAAAATAACCGTCTACTGTTAAGGGGAACCAGTAATCTTTTGATCTTTTTAATAACTCCTGTGTTGGGATTTTACGTAATTCAGAGATGCTGTTTGCTCCGCAGGCTTTTACAAATTCGGCGCCTATTTTTTCTGCATTTGACAGGCTCACAGGAGGTTCGAACCCAAGTATGGAGCCGCTTTGGCCGATCGCACCTTGAAACAATCCTTTTGAAAGCGGTGAACACAGCTGAGCAGAAACTGACATAGAACCCGCTGATTCCCCAGCAATGGTGATCTGATCCGGATTTCCTCCGAATGCTGAAATATTACGCTTGATCCAACGCAGCGCTTCATTCTGATCCTGCAACCCATAATTACCAGAACTCCCCTGTTTATTCTCTTTGGAAAGGTCAGGATGTGCTAAAAACCCAAAAACACTCAGTCGATAATTTATAGTAATAAAAATCACGCCTTTGACAGCCATACTTTCTCCGTCATACCTGGGTTCTGATCCATCCCCACTGGAAAATCCTCCTCCGTGAATGTAGACCACCACCGGTAAGGACTTACCATCCTTTATTTGAGGTTTCCAGATATTAAGATAGAGGCAATCTTCACTTTCTTCAGCACTCCTGAAAAACATGTCATCGTAAGTATTCCGCTGAGGCGATCGTGAACTAAAAGCCATAGCGTCTTTTACACCAACCCAGTTCTTTTTAGGCATGGGAGATCGCCATCTGCGTTCACCCAGCGGAGGCTCCGCATAAGGAATACCTTTAAATGCCAGCACACTGCTGGAGAGAACAGTTCCTCTGATTTTACCTTCCTTAAGCGTGACCAACGTTTCACCGTTTTTTAAAATATCATTCTGAGCGAATGAAAGGCTCGAAGAAAATAAGAGAAACAACAGAATTATATATTTTTTCATTTCTATCATAATGACCAGATATGGGTAAGGGATGAACCTTTATTTATAGTGTAAAAGAAAAACTGTTTATCCTCAACGACTTTTACCAATTGGGGCTCTGCTGAATTATTGGAAATGATAAGCACCCGTTTTCCCTCCGGAGTTAAAAAGGCTACATTACTCACCTTTGTTGTAAGGCTGCTTTCAATTCTATACGATCCGACAGGGACAAATTTAGATGCGTGTGCGATGACATAATAGGCAAGATTGCGAACCACCTTATCTCCGTCTATAGTCACTGCTCCCTGGCATATTGAGCAGCCTCCATTATCCGTATGAGGATTATAGCCGAGATCTGCCGCTAGATTCCACAAAATCACATTTTTACTCCAGTTCCGTAAGGCACCTATTAATATCCTTCCTACTGGATAGGCGGTATTGAAACCACCATCCTTGCTTACCGCCATCATTTCAGTAAAATAAAGGTTTTTCCCAGGGAAAGCATCATGAACCTTGCCCATTGCAGCCGTCTGACCGGCATATAAATGAAATCCTGAACCATCAATATAAGCTGCTGCCTTCTGATCTGCCAATATTGAAATGGGATATTCCGGAGCATCACAATTGTGGTCATAAAGAACTATTTTCGTTTTTATATTCTTGCGTTTAAAGTTTGGGCCCAGATGATCGCGGATGAAACGCAGCTCTTCTTTGGCCAGAAACTGCATGCTGGGTGTATTGCCATCATTAAAAGGTTCATTTTGAACAGTCACAGCATCAATAACAATCCCGTGCTTTTTCATGGCCTCTATATATTTCACAAAGTAGTCCGCATAAATACTATAATATTCATCCTTTAATCTCCCACCCTGAACATTCTGGTTTGATTTCATCCATACCGGAGCGGACCATGGAGAACCCATAATTTTTATCTTTGGGGATATCGCCAAAATTTCCTTTAATACAGGCACCACATCCTTTTCATCCTGCGATAGGGAAAAATGCTTTAACTCTGGATCAGTTTCCCCTGCTTTCAGGTCATCATAAGAAAATACGTACTCATTCAGATCAGATGCGCCTATACTCACGCGGATATAACTGATTCCCACTTGGCCAGGCCTGTTTCCAAAAAGCTCATTCAGAAGTTTGCTTCTCTCCGTAGCAGACATCCTGATAATATGCTGAGCACTTCCACCTGTCAGCGCAAACCCAAACCCATCAACAGACTGATATTGTTTTGCTGCGTTAATGTTGATGACTTCCGCCTTATCATTTCCCGGCTCGACAATATTCTTTTTTGATAAAAGCATCGATTTGTCATTGCTGGTTTCCCAACTCTCCACCTTAAGTTGTGCCAGGAGCAGAAGAGGAAATGCATTTAAAAACAGAATTAACAGGAATACATTCTTGGACGGATAATTTGAAAGGGGGTATCGTGGCATAAGCTTATACTTGGTTTATACAAACTTAAGTGTAAGCCTCCCATTACTTTAATAGGATTTTAACATTTTATGATATTATGTATCTGAAGAACATCAAAGTAATACCTGAGTACCTAAGCCGTATGGCTCATCAACACATCATTTAATCTTTTTGCAAATGCTTTAACCTCGAAATAATCTCTATACAGGCCCTACTGTTATGGTAAGGACATTTCCATAGACCAACCTTATCCTGTTTTGCCATCACAGAACCATCCGCATTTCTACCCCAAAACCACTCACCACTCTGGTGGTCAACTATCTGCTTCTTTGTATAGTTCCATATTTTATCAAAAAGTTCAAAAAAAACTTGATTCTTTGATAATTCGAATGCATTTAAGAAACCAACCATGGCCTCAGCTTGTACCCACCAGTGCTTCTCATCATTCCTGTGATTATTCACTGGAGAATATTCATAGATCATGGCCTCCTCATCCATACCCTCTGCAGATGCTTCTGCAATTTTAATGGCCATGCTTTTAAAGTGTGAAATGAGCTCCGGGTGTTCAATCATTTCGGCCGCCTCCAGCAGTAGCCATGATGCTTCAATGTCATGACCATAAGAAATTTCACTGGATTTCCTGTTCCATTTCTCATCAAAGAAAAGATTTAGGTGTCCCTCTGTATCTATAATGTATTTATCAAAAACACCTAACAGGCCAATGATCTGATTATTTAAATGTTCATCAGGCCATATTTTATAAAGCGTGGTATAGGCCTCCAAAATATGGAGATGCGTGTTCATTGTTTTCTTTTCGTTGGCATCTTTCTGACTTAACCTTAAATCCCGAACTTGATCCCAATTTTCTGCAAAAGCCTCAAAATAGCCGCCATCTACCGGATCAAAACTATGAAGTTCGATATCGTGAAATAATGCTATTGCCAGATCCAATGCCTCATTATCACCTGTTGCCAGATAATATTCAGAAAGCGCATAGATGGTGAAAGCAATGGCATAAATCTGTTTTTTTCGATCCCGGGGCATTCCCGTATGATCAAGCGACCAGTAAACGCCTCCATATTTTGTATCAATGAAGTGTTCTTTGATATACTGAAAGCCATGCTGGGCTAAATATAAATCCTGCAAATCTCCATTAAAATTGTAGGCAGCGGAGAAGCTCCACAAGATTCTTGCATTTAAAACCGATCCCTTTTCAGCATCAGGATTAATTAACTCACCTTCGGCAATCTGACCAATAAACCCGCCAAAATCCAGGTCTACAGTGTTGTTCCTCCAGTACGTTAGGATATTTTTCAGTTCAGTTTCAAATTCCCCGATAAAATGAAATAATTTACGATCCATTAAGCTGTATTTTCTTCAAAAATAATTCCTGATGCATAAGATTAGTTAATACTATTTTACCATAAAAACATATTATACCCACTGATGCGCATCAATACATTTTTAACAAAAGTAAATGTTTATTTAACATCAAAACACAATACAAGATCAAGAAATCGGCATTCAAGACTGCATAACACACATAAGATCAATTTTATTAGTGATGCTTATTTACCAACCCGCAATGTATTTTTTAACTGCTAACTTTTATAACCTGTGTATTTTTATTAATTTAGTAGCATACCAAATATAACATGTTAAACAATATTATAAGGGAAATCACACCTTTGACACAAAGCGACTGTTTTACAATTTTTTCACGTACCAAAACCGAATTCGATTTTCCGCTGCATAACCATGATGATATGGAACTCAACCTTGTGCTCAATGCACCGGGTGCAGAACGTATTGTCGGCGACCACATCGGGGAAATTGACGACATGGATTTAGTCCTTGTAGGATCTAACCTGTCTCATGGCTGGTTTACCCATAATTGCCGTAGTACTGAAATCAAGGAAGTAACCATTCAGTTCCATAAGGATCTGCTTGATGAAAAATTCCTGAAACGCAACCAACTTTCTTTCATCCGCAGCATGTTTGAACAATCCAAACGCGGCGTTTTGTTTTCCCGGGAAACCATCGATAAAATTGCACCAAGGCTGCTTAATTTGAGTAATAAGAACGGATTTCACTCTATCCTTGAACTGTTATCGATCCTGCATGATCTTTCCATTTCTAAGGACAATAGAATGCTATCCGATTCCACATTTACAAAAGAGGATTTCAATTACAATAGCAGGCGTATCGAAAAGGTATTTGAGTATATGAACAGTAATTTTGATAAGTTGCTAACCTTGTCGGACGTGGCCAAAATCGCCAACATGCCAGAGGCTTCGTTCAGCCGGTTTATCAAAAAAAGGACAGGCTACACCTTTGTTGACAGCCTTAGTGAAATCAGATTGGGTCATATCAGCAGAATGCTTATTGACACCACCCAATCTGTAGCGGAGATTGCCTATAAATGTGGTTTTAACAATATGGCCAATTTTAACAGGACTTTTAAAACCAAAAAAGGTTGTACCCCAAAGGAATTCAGGGAAAATTATGGTGGAAAACGTGTATTTATTTAAAATATCCTTTGCACAAACCCATGGAGCTGTTCACGCCAGAAACGCCATTCATGACCGCCCTGGCTATCATGAAATTCATGAATTATACCTTTTTCCTTTAAGGTATAATCCAGCGCTAAATGCCCCTGATATCTTGGATCGTCTTTACCACATGCGATCCACAATAATTTGATGTTTTGATTGATTTTTTTTGGATTCGAGAATACTGATGGCACCCTTTCATTTATGTCAAAGGCAGCATCACTCAGCAGCCCCGCACTGAACTCGCCTATGTAAGAAAACTTATCCAGATTTTTCAGCCCTATAATGTAAGCCTGACCCCCGCCCATGGAAAGGCCGGCAATGGCCCTTGACTTTCTATCCGCCATAACCCTGAAATTTTTCTCTATATAAGGTATAACATCAGCCAGCAATTCTTTCTCCAGTTGCTCAACGCCATCTTTTGAACTTCCACCGGCCCAGCCTCCATCTATAAGGCCATTGGTCATGACAATAATCATTGGTTTGGCTTTTTTTTCAGCGATTAGATTTTCCAGGATGATATCTGCTTTGCCTGCGACCTGCGTCCAGCTTGTTTCATTATCCCCGCCGCCATGCCTTAAATATAACACCGGAAATTTCTGCTGTTGATTTTGTTGATATTCTGCAGGAAGAAAAACCGTCATTCCCCTTAATTTCTGAAGTGAAGATGACTGGTATTTAATGTACTGCAAAAGACCATGAGGAACCTGCTGAACCTCATCGAACCTTGGCTCATCCCCTGGAACTTCGATGATACTGCCATAAAGTTCTGTACCTGATTTTACCACTGGATTTTTGGGATCCAAAATAGTGATGCCATCAACCCAGAACTGATAGGAATATACACCTGGCTGCTGAGCGGGAAGTTTAATTTCCCAATTACCGGCCATATCTTTAGTCATTGCAGCAGGCTTCACTGCCCATTCCCCGAAAATCAGGTTTACCTTTGAAGCCTTCGGTGCCTTGAGACGGAAAGTTATACTTTTATCATTTGCAACCACTGGTGAGTAAGGTGGTGAAGCAGGCCCCCACCAGCCCTGTACACTATATGTATTTTGGGGCTTTTGTGCGTATGACTGGAATCCAGCCAACAATATCAGCATAAAGAAATATCTTTTCATCTTTCGGTTTACCAGCCTTTAATCTCATCAAGGGTGATGACATTTTCAGCATTTATTAAATTATTGATTTCTGCATTCGTGTTATGCTCAAACACCAATTCCGACCACCCCATAAAAAAAGTCCATTTTGGCTGTGTTTTGAGCTGCCCTGCACTCGGCAATTTTTGACATTCACCAATAGCAATTGGCTTATTTCCTCCAGCTTTCACCATGATATCATACTTATCCTGACTAAACCCACTTTTATCATCATAGATATCCAGCGCTGCAATATCCCAATATTCGGGGCCTGGATTATAATTAACTGCATCTTTAGCCAAAGATTTAAAATCCTGTATATCCCATACCCAGATCAGGTTTGACAGTTTTTTGTTTTTGGTTAAATAGTCGTGCGTGAGCTGGTACAATTTTCTCGTACCGGATGCTCCCGGCCTTCCACCCCACCAGAAAACGCCCTGATTCATTTCATGCAACGGACGGAAAAGTACCTCAACATCTTTCTCCTTTAATTGTTGCAGATAAACTGCAATTTCATCCATCATTGCTTTCCAGCGTAAATTGATAACGGTTCCTTCGGTAAGCAGTTCCGTCCATTGTTGATCTGTTAATTTACTGAGTACACCTTTCTTGTCCCAACCACAAGGTTGCTCCAGTGCAGGATTACAGGCATGCCACATGACATTAACGACTGAACCTTTGCTCCACTGTTTGGCTGCTTCGTTAATCATCGTCTGTCGGTTGAAAATATTTTCCTGCTGAAAAAGAAAATCGCCGCTCCATAATCCCGGGTATCTTCCGGTCGTGACATTTATCTGATCAGTCCATTTCGCGGGTTCAGCATTCGGTTCCCGGTTATGGATGCCGGCAATGGTATATTTTCCTGAAATGGCATATAGATAATTCAGGCTTTTGAACCTGGTTGGTCCGATTGTTTTTTTCAATTTCGGAATCACTACCGTTTTCTGGGACTTAACCTGCCCGATCAAACTGAGGTTTACAATAAGGCAAATTGCGTATTTGAGTATTTTCATAATTTATTTCTTCTTTAAAATATAAACAGCATCGGTACCGGGATTTAAGACCACTGTAATAATCTCGGCCTTATCAGCAATAGATGTAATATCATTTAATGCAGAAGATATCCCACTTTCACAATCATACCTTTCTGCAGAATAAACTGCCGATTCTAAAAGTAAATTGATTTCGGTTGTGAGCTTTTCTTTTTTAGGGTTATACACATAGATATAATACTCATTCCCGCATTTAACGCTATATAGCTCAAGGTCTAAATTAGATGATGAAACAGAAAAAGCATCAAAGTTACCTTTCCCAGCCATCATCATCCTGTCTTGTATGGTCCTCACCTTACGAATGTAAGTATCAGTCCCCCGGTTGTCGAAATATTCCCACCACCAGGACAGTGGCAAAACAGGTGTTGGAGAAAACAGGCCATACCAAAGTCCCCTTTTAAAATCACTGTCCATCTCATGGGCAAAAAGGTCAAAGTTTTTCGACCAGTCATATTCATAACCATACTCACCGATTACATATGGTTTATTGAATTCGTGGGTATAATTTACAATCGTCGTTGGCAGTGCCCTGTTGTTTTTATAGATATGCTTTTGATTGAAATCAATATCACTGATACTGTTTAAACCTTTTAGATCCCGATGGGATATACTGGTGGTGACCAGATGATCAAACGGATCAATTTTTTTCAGGTATTCAGCCATTTCCTTGTGCCATTGTACAATATCTTCAGCTGGTATGGGATTGTTCTTATCTCGGAACTGAACATTGTCAATTTCATTAAAAAATTCCCATGCACCAATTGCAGCGCTGTATCCCCAACGGGCAACAATAAAACGCAGGCGGTTATAGTACTGTTTTTTAGCTCTTGGATCCTTAAAAAACTCAGCAGTGGATACCGGATAGCGACCATTCTTTGCATCATAAGAACCTGGTCCCAAGGTGAGCATTATGTACAAACCCAGCGAATCTGAAAGGTTAACCAGCCTATCCATTTTTGCGATTGCACTGGGATTGAAATAAGCTGAAGAATTGGTGTAGCGTTTATTATTAATACCGCTCTTCCAGTCCAGCGGTAAATTCCAGGAACATATCCAGGTCCGAAAATAATTACCACCATGGCTGGAAAGTGCGGGCAACATATATTCATAATTGTACTTAGGATTCTCATGGAGTGCCTTGAAGAATTTAGAATCATCATCATCTCTTGATTCCCAGCAAATATTTTCACCGATACCACGGAAAGCATCACCATTATCAAATCGAAATGCCCAGTTGCTTCCCGCATGCAAAATTCCTTTGTTTTTGGAACCTGTAATATTGAAAGTTTTAGTAGCCGTGGAGAAAACAAGTTTTTCGTTCTTTTTCAGATGAAACCTGTAGGTATACTTTCCTTTTTCCTGCCCCATAAATCTTGCTTTCCAGGTCGATTTTTTGCTAGCTCCAGATTCATAGTAACATGGCAGGACCAAATGCTTTCCTGAAGGAGATTTCAATTCCATATCCATCGAGATGTCCTCCTGCAGGTAAGGATTATCAAAATCAGCAGAAACATCAATTTTCCACTCTGCTTTTTCATATTGCTTCGCATTTCTGTTCTCTAAAGAGAAAGCGATAATTTTGTTCTGTGCCTTCAAACTAATCACAGCGAGCATAAATCCTATAGTGCAAAAGCCTTTTATCATCTGTTCTTTAATCATTATAATTTATTTTGTTAGCGAATTACACGTTGGTAGCGCTTAAAGTTTGAGGGCATTCACATCGATAATTACGATTACTTTATTGTTTACTGCATTTAGGCTATATCTACTGGCGTTAGATGCCGCTACAGCTAATGCAACTCTTTTACCACTATAATTTGCTTTCAAAAGAGTTGAATTTATTGAAAGATAAAATGATGCGGCATTTTTACCATCCGGCACCGCCACAGAAGAAGGAAGTTTATACAGTCCCTCAGGCAGCAATACTGTATTGGTTAATATGTTATTGGCTATCAATGTAGTTACCGTATCCGGGCGGGTGGAGATATTTACCGAATAAGCTTCATCCTTTACTTTTCCACTGCGATATACCCCAAGAAGTATATTGACCTGATTGTTTTTGACATCGATAATATAATTTCTTGAAGCGGAATCAAGTCCTTTGGGAACAAAATAATTAAGATTGGATCCCGAAGTAAGACTTTGGGGGATAAGGATTTTGGGATCTCCGTATTCCAGATCCTTATCGTTTTTCTCGCAACTTAACAGCAGTACAGTTGTTAAAAAAATCAATAGAAGTGAAGATATATTTTTTAGTGCTTTCATAAAGACAATTTTAATAGCCTGGGTTTTGAACTATTGAACCATTGGAGCGAACCACTTCTGCCCTTGGAAAAGGCAGATAGTACATTGCCGGTGACCTGAATATTCTTGTCGCCACATTACTGACAGCGTAATTGAAGGTACCATTCGCATTTTTTGTAACCATCACCCCTTGAACAGGCTGATTGAGTATGCTCGCAGCATCATTCCACCTTAGCAAGTCCCAATAACGATGATCTTCGAAAGCAAGCTCGATGCGTCTTTCATGTTTCACGGCCAGACGAAAACTGTCCTTTCCACCTGCGGTCACCGCTGGCATTGCTACCCCTGTACGTGCACGAACCAGATTCAGCGCTTGCCTTGCTGAGAGGGTAGAATTGGCATCAGGGCCCAGGGCGTCCGGACCGTAAGCCTCATTCATGGCCTCAGCATAATTTAGCAGGATTTCGGCATAGCGATAAGCGATCCATTGATGCTGGGCAGTTGCATTATTGACCAAATCTAAATTTGGTGCAAGAAATTTTTTAATGTAATAGCCAGTACGGCTGGTATTGGATTTGAACATGTTGTCAAATGCTCCAGGAGACTGGTCGATAGTCCTTCCGTTCCAGGTACTGCCATTTAAAACTACTGTCTCTGCCAGGCGTGGATCCCGGTTGGCATAAATATTTGCCGGATCAGCAGTACCCTTCAGTTCATATTCGGCAACAAGGTTGTGCGAAGGGGTAACCCCACTTGCTCCACCTGTAGTGGTAATAGGATAATTGGCCCGTTCCAGGTCATTTGATGCGGTGCGTCTGATTGCCAGAATGGTTTCCGGACTATTCAATGAATTATTGCCCTGAAAGTAATTCCCGTAACCGCCAGTATGCAGTGCATAACCCAATCCCGCAGTGGTCATCACTTCACGTGCTGCACTTGCCGCCTTTGCCCATTTTGACGGATCATTGCCTGGATTATGAAGCAGGCTGGCTGCATACAATAATGTCCTGGCTTTAATAGCCAGAGCAGAACCTTTTGAGAACCGTCCATCCTGATCAGAAAAACCGTTGGTTTTCCAGTTTACCACCACGCTGTCCTTATACGTATCGATTTCCGAAACGATATAGCTAACCACATCATCATAGCTTGACCTGGCTACTGTTAGATCATCACCTGCCTGCTGGAGTGTTTTTGTGACGATCGGAACGCCACCATAACGTTTGATCAGTTCAGAATAGTAGAAAGCCCTGGCAATATGTGCCTCACCACGGTAAGCTGCAATAAACAGCTTGTCCCTGTTATAATTGGTGACATCAGTCACTGTATCTCTGTTTTGGGTAATCATTGCCCGCCAGTTCCTGGAATAGTCCAGGAAAAAGTTAGCAGCCCGGATGCCTTCGTAGCTTGCATAGTATTTATTGACCTCAGTTGATGGGTTTGCTTCACTAAGCGTAGCCTGGTTAAAAGGTATTACGCCCTGGGCAAATGTCACCGTCTGCTGGGCATCGTCGGTGGCGGCTTCAAAAAAACTGCCGTCAAGGGTATTGAATCCAACAAAATTGTTTATGGGCGCATAGAATGCATTCGCAAACCCAGTGAGTGAACTTCTGGTTGTCTGAATCGTTTCAGGAGTCGGCAGAGTATCCATTTGGGTATCAAGAAAATTCTTCTTACACGATGTGCCCACTAAAGCCAGCATGCATCCCATTACTAAATATTTTGGTTTGATATTTTTCATTTTCTAAATGATTAAAATGTAACAGAAAGACCTGCGTTGTAAGACTTGATTCCCGGATAGCCACTTAAAGTTTCCGGATCCAATCCTGTTTCGTCTTTTAGTTTGCTCCATGTCAGCGGGTTTACCGCATTGATGAATAACCGCAGGTTTTTCAGGCTGATTCTTTTGGTGAAGTTCTCATTGAAAGCATAGCCAAGCTCTACATTCCTCAGGCGTAGAAATGCCCTGTTTCTTACCCAGAAAGAACTTGCCCTGTAGTTGTTATTGTTCGCTGCTGTTGTCAAACGCGGATATGTAGCTGTCGCCCTGGTATCGATGCCCTGTTCGGGATAGTATGCCCAGGCGCCCTGTGCCAATGGAAAGACGTTCCCGTTTCCAACAAAAGCCTGTACCTGAATGGGCGCAGCACTCAATATATTGACTGAAGAACCTCCAACACCCTGGAACAATGTACTTAAATCAAACCCTTTATAACTCAGGTTTGCGCCAAAAGAATAGGTAATTTCTGGAAATAGTGACTTTCCGACAGATGAGATATCTTTTTCATCTATGATATTATCGCCATTAAGATCCTGATACTTCAGATCTCCAGGCTGTACCAATCCAAAAGCAGGTACAGGCTGACCACTCAAAAGTGTTCCACTGCCATTAAAATCAGTCAACTGGTAGAATCCGGTTGAGATCAGCCCATAATTCTGCGCAATGGATCTTCCGGTCTGCTGGTTATATTCATAAGGCTGTGGAATCTCGGCAAAATAGTCGATTTTGTTTTTGTTATAGGCGAGTTGTCCCCAGGCACCATAACCTATTTCCCCTTTTTTATCAGAAAAGTTTAGTGACACCTCGAAACCCTTATTAGTCACCTCGCCTAAATTGGCAAAACTATTGACCGTTCCATAAATTCCTGTGATGGTATTGTCACGGGAGATGATCCCGCTCCTTTTGTCAAGGAAAACATCTGCACTGATATTTATTTTGCTGATCAGCGTAAGCGCTGCACCAAGGTTATACTTTATACTTTGTTCGGCAAATATATCCGGGTTGGCCAATACATTCTGTATCAGACCTGTATTGCCGGTTAAACTGGCGTTTCCGGTATAAAATGTACCACTGTTGTTATAATATTGCTGATACAGGAAGCGGCCGCTGTTTTGCGTCTCTGAATCCATGTTGCTGGTTTTTCCAACTGAAGCACGAAGCTTTGCAAAACTCAACACTTTATTGTTCTTCAAGAAGCCTTCATTTGAAATGATCCAGCTTGCTGAAAGCGATGGATAAAAACCCCATCTGTTACCGGGAGCATAACCGTCTGCTCCAAAATAGGAGAAGCCGAATTCCGCAACATACCTGTTATCATACACATAGTTTCCCCTGCCACTGATGTTCTGGTAATGATAAATATACGCACCCACACCCCCGTCATTTTTAAAATCTGACTGGTGATAATTGACTGCAGACTGAATCTGATGTTTTCCAAACACCTTGTCATAACCCACACTCGCCATCAACTGCTTCCAATCTTCCTGCCCGCCCGGACTCATGCCAGTTGCACGCAAAGGAACCAGTACATTGGTTGGTCCGCCTGGTTGTCCATTGAAAAATCTGGGGTAATCAGCGGTTTTACTGTAATTACTTTGGGAATAACTGTTAAATGAATAAGATTGACTTAGATATAAACCCGGAACTAATTCATCCAGCCGTTCCTTAAGTGAAAAGTTTCCTTGCAGAATTCGCCTGTGGGAAGAAAACCATCCCAAAGAATTGATGGACGCAACAGGATTATCCGGATAAAGCGTAGTTCCGGAATAATTTCCGGTTGGATCAACAACAGGATAAATATTGGATGGATACCTGGCCAGGTTCTGCCATAAAGTTGCTCCACTGAAATTTGGTGCCTTGCGATCTTCCAGGCGGGCACCAATATCAACTTTTGCCTCAAAAATATCAAACATCTTGAAATCCAGGTTGGAACGAAGATTATAGCGTTTGACAATTGCATTTGAAGTCGCATCGGTCTGTTTTACATCATACAATGCCTGCTGTCTGGCGTAATCCAATACTATATTGTAACGGGCATTGTCATCTCCCCCATTGAAAGTCAGATCAGCATCCGTATAAGGGGCATGATCTTTCAAAACAGCATCAAACCAGTCCACATTCGTCCCGGTTCCATTTTGGTAAGATTGAAGCTGGGCAGCAGAATAGGCTGGAGACCAGACTCTGCCCCTATCATTGCTGATCGCCTGATTATATAGTGAGGCATATCCAAAAGCGTCCAACGGTTTATAAATATTCTGTGCCTGCTGAAGACCCGTTCGGGTTTGAAATTGAATAGTAGGCTTGCCGATTTTGCCCCGTTTGGTCGTCACATAAATCACACCATTTGCGCCCCGCATTCCAAAAGTTGCCAGTGCTGCCGCATCTTTCAAAATAGATACGCTCTCAATTTCTGCCGCAGACAGGTAAGAGAAATAATTGAGGTTGGTTTCGAATCCATCCACAAAAACTTTAAAGGTATTATAACCACTGGAAGACAAGGTCGCGATGGATCCAATCCCGCGTATCCCAAGTGAAGCATTATCATATCCTGGTTCACCAGAGCCCTGATTCACACTTAGTCCATTGAGCCTACCATAAAGTGTATTGGTCAAATTCATGGTCGGGGTGGCATATAGGGATTCGCCATAAACGGTTGATACCGCTGCTGTAGAATTTATTTTATTTACTTTCAGGAACCTGCCTGGCTCGATCATCCTGGATGAGTCTTGTTTTGAAATAAGCTGAACTTTAACAGTGTCCTGGGTCGATCCCCTGAAAGGAATAGCCAAAAGCGATACACTGAATAGTAATAGGCCATTGAAATATTTTTTAATCATTTCCTCATTAATTAAATTGTCGGTTTATATAGGATCAATATCCCGGATTCTGTACCAATATGCGTTTGTTGATCTCCGAGAGGGGGATCGGTTCGAGGTACATCCTAGGGTTCCAGAATGGGCTCAGCGTATTGGCATTGAAATAACTCACAATATCTGAAGTGATTGCCGGATTGGTTTTGCCTGGTAAAAACGTAAATCTAAACTCTTCATATTGGCCACCGATTACACCGGCTGCTATATTGGCACGTTTCCAGTGTTTTACATCAAAATACCTTCTGTTTTCCTTATAAAACTCTATGCTCCATTCTCTTTGGATCAATAGCCTAAGCCTGGTCTGATCGCTTTCGGTGATGGATGGCAGGCCTGCCCGGTTATGTACAACATTTAAATTCTCCAGTGCTTTTGCGGTATTGCCCAGCTCGTTATATGCTTCAGCCAGGTTCAGATAGAATTCCGACATCCGGAACAATGGCCATTCAAACCAGGAGCGTGTACCTGCCTTGTAGTAAAATTTGGTACTCTGCGCAACCCCTTTGCCAGATCCAGCGGTATTCACCCCAGAATTGATGTTGTCATACGACCAGACCGAGTTTCCAGGATTATTCCAGGCATCAATACCATGGGCATAATTGTCTGCCTTGAACCTCGCTTCCATCTGCTGCATGCGGGAGTTGTAATCAGTGTAAGGTCTTGGACTGTCACCCACTTTAGGCCAGTCCTGATCGGCGCCGTCCGCTCTGTAATAAATCCTTAGAAAATTGGTAATCATGCCTGCATTATCGGTGAGGTAACGCTCATTATTAATGTCCGTTCCACCACGGCCACTGGATCCGCGGACAGGGATATAAAATTTGAACATTTTAACGTTATTGGCAATGTTATCCACTTTATAAGCCAGCAGCACTTCCCTGTTATTCGGTGTCGATGTTGCCGTACCATAATCATCCAGTGCATTTGGGTTTGCGGTATTTGTCCCACCTCCTGTATTGATGATGTCGGTCGAATGTCCCTTGCCCCAGGCTATTACTGCTTCATTTGCTGTAACCGCATCGGTCCACCGTTGCAGACTTGCAGTGCCAAAACAGATCATATTATTGTTTGCCCCCATACTCAAGTATGGCGTGGCTGAATTGAAAAGTGGTCTCGCGGCATATTGTAGCGCCCTTGATTTGATCGCCAGCGCAACCCCTTTTGTCAATCGGCCTATTGATTTCTCGGGCCAACTGTCCGGCAATCCTGCATAGGCCGCATCAGATAATTTAACGATGTGGTCCAAAGTTGCCTGCAAACTTGCACGTGGAACAGCCAGATCGTCAGAAGAGACAAATGTTTTATCCACAATAGGCACCCCGCCATAACGGATAAACATACCAAGGTAACGGTAAGCGATCAGCCCGGTCATTTCGGCCTTGATATAACCCTTGGTTGTGGCATCCATATCCGGAACCTTGTCAATATTGTCGATGATCAGGAGATTTCGGCGAATGGCAACATAATTTGTAGCGAAGTTATCTGTACTGCGCTCAGAAGTTAATCCAGCAAGACTGTAAGCTGCATAAATATCTGCCCATGTTTCGCCAGGCATGCATTCACCCGAAATTCCAGAGAGTGTTCCATTACCGATATTCGTTCCACCGTTGTCAAACAGCCCCTGGCAAAGTGAGGTTCTGTAGGCATTGGCCAGGGCCTTTGTCGCTTCAACAGATGAAGCAAATACTGTTTCTATTGTGGTATTTCCCGTGGTCTCAGGTTTTTCCAAAAATTCCTTTTGGCAGGAGTAAAGACTTATTGCCCCAACCATGCCAACTATTATGTAAATTATCTTTTTCATATCCTATGGATCATTAATGGATTAAAAGCGAATATTCGCACCGAAAATAAAAGCCCTTGTCAATGGGAATAAATAAGAGGTTCCGCTATCAGTCTGTTCAGGATCAATTTCATCAAAGGCATTGTCCCAGGTCAGCAGGTTATTTCCGTTTGCATATATCCTAAGTGAGCTGATGTGTGCTTTTTTAAGAAACTCATAATTTTTGAAGCTATAACCGATTTCTACATTCTTCAATTTCTTGAATGCGTTGGAAATCAGCCAAAAGTCACTGTTCTGATAGTTGTTGGCCTCACTTGCCGATCCGCTCATCGTCGCCCTCGGGAAGGTGATTTTCTCGCCATTGGCAACCTTTTCCGGTGTCCACCTTCCATCAAACTGCCATTGGAAAGCATTTCCGGCATTTTTAACAAAGGGGTGGTTCATTCCATTATTGATGTTAAAGGATCCTTTGCTTTTCCCTATAAATAGTACATTCAAATCAAATCCTTTGTAAGTCACGCCGGTTTTCAGGCTGAAATCATATAATGCACGGTTGGTATAACCAATCGGAACACGGTCACTGGCATCAATCTGACCATCACCGTTGATGTCCCGGTAGCGGATATCGCCAAGGGCCGCCTGATTTCCATTGTAGGTTAGGTTGGGCCTGTTGTTAAGTTCTTCCTGGGTATTGTAAAATCCGTCAGAGACAAAACCTCTGTACTGGCCAAAACTATAGCCAGCAGTATTCATCCATGGATATGGATTCTGTGCCTCTGCATTGAATACAATCTTATTTTTCGCATAGCTCAGGTACCCGTTAATATTATAACTAAAATCGCCCCTTGACTCGGTCCATCCCAGACTAACCTCATATCCTTTGTTATTCATGATACCTAGATTGGCCCGGGGCACATTTGCCGCAGATACGCCATAGGTTGCAGGTATGGTGCCAGGTTGGGTGAAAATATTGGTTCGATCATTCTTGAACCCTTCTACAATAAGAGAAAGCCTGTTTTTGAAAAATTTCGCCTCTATGGCCAGGTTTCTTTTGGTTTCTTCTTCCCAGGTTACATCAGGATTGCCTAATTTACTCTCATTTGTTCCAGGAGTTAAGGTATTGGCCACCGAACCATCGCCGTTACCAAAATAATAACCGGGTTGATTGATGACGAAAGTACTTGGCAGATACACGTACCGGTCGCCACCGATTTTATCATATCCACTCAGACCATAAGATGCTCTGATCTTAAAGAAAGTGAAGTAATCATTTTTTGGAAAAAAGGATTCATTGGACATCACCCAGCCTGCAGAATATGCTGGAAAAAGGCCAAACCGCCTGCCTTCTGCAAACTGCTCGGTGCCATTATAACCCACACTTACCTCTGCCAGATATTTTTCTTTATAGTTATAGGCAACATTTGCTACCAATCCCATATTGCCTGACGGGGTATTGAAATTATCGAAAGGAAGATAATATTTTTGTGCATTGCCAAGAACCAGGGCCGTTACATTATGGCTGCCAAAAGTCCGGGCATAGTCGATACCTGCATCGACATAAAAGGTCCTGTTCACACTGTTGTGATTTGGATTAGGATTAAAAGTACCTGAAGAAGTCCTTTCTCCCCCAAAGAAATCCAAAACATTAGGATCAACAGGATTTCTACGAACAGAATATTCAGGCAGCGTCACCCTGTAGGTGGTGGCTTTACTATAGTTGTTTTCGTAATTTACATTTGCACGGAGGGATAAACCTTTGGTCAGATAGTCCATCGTGTACTTTGCGCCTATACGCCCGCTTAACCTGGAATCATAAGTGGTTTCCGATCCGCTTGCCAGAAGATTGCGTATAGAATTCTGGTTGCCCAGTAAGCTACCGATCTTACGTCCCAAAGGATTGGAAGGTGTTCCGGGATTGCCCGCGATGCTGTTGATCAGTTTATTCTCAATAATACCAGGGGCCATCATCGCATTGGTATCATATAGATACTGCATAATGATTTTATAGCGGTCACCCAAAGATGTACCTCCATCTATCCCGGGCCCAACGGTGGTACCAAATTGTCCGGAAAGATTTACAGAAATCGCGAGATTCTTAACAGCATTGATATCAAAATTGGACAGGAAGTTATACCTGTTATAAGTAGAGTTGGTATTGGCCCCGAAATAGTCTGTGTTCTGCAGGATACTTCCCTGGGAAAAGTAGCCCAGGGAGGTATAATATTTTACTTTTTCCGTTCCACCGGCAATATTAAGGTTAAATTGCTGCTGGGGTCCGCGGCCTCCAAACTGATCCTTAAATAAGTCCCTGCTGGAATAGTACAGTGCCGGACTGGCATTCAGGGCCGCTCTCTGTGCATCATTCAATCCCGGATAAGCCGCAACCTCTGAAGGCAAATAATCCCTATTATTGGCAAACTTCCATAAATCGTTTGCATCAAAAATAAGATCATTAAAGGCAGATACGCCATAAGTGCTCTGTTCGGTCCTGATGGCCTCATTTCTCATGACCGCAAAATCATAAGAACTGACATTTTTAGGCAGGTTTGCAGCAGTTGTAAAACCAAAATTGGTTGATGCGCTTAACACCGGTTTTCCGACCTTTCCCCGTTTGGTCGTTACGATAATTACGCCATTTGCTCCACGGACACCATATACGGCCGTTGATGAGGCATCCTTTAAAATATTCAAACTCTCGATCTCGTTTGCATCCATAGAGTTCAGCCTGGAGTATGTCTGTTCCGGAGGCTCTGGTACTCCATCAATTACAATCAGCGGATCTGTACTGCCGGCATAGGTGGACACGCCCCGGATATAGATCGCTGATCCATTTCTGCCCGGTTCACCGCTTTGCTGTAGACCACTTACGCCCGGAGCATTACCGATGAGCATATTGGAAACATTGGCTACAGAAGTCGATACCAGGTCTTTACCTGAAATGGTCGAAACTGAACCCGTGACTGTTATTTTCTTCTGCTGGGCGCCGAAGCCTTTGACAACAACCTCGTCAAGATCGCCGGTAGTTACCCTGATACTGACATTTAAAACCGAGGATGTAGCGGCAACTTCTCTGGTGGCATAGCCTATTGCCCTAAAAATAAGCATTGATGAGGCTGAAGGAACATTGATCGTATACCCTCCATCGCCGTTGGTGGAAGTGCCCTGCTGCGTGCCCTTGACCATGATCGACACACCCGGAACAGGAAGTCCCTTCTCATCGCTTACCACACCCTTGATAGTTTTTTGCTGGGCGAATCCAGAATGGATCAGCAACAGCAGAAAAATTAAGCACAGGCTTGTAGTTTGTAAAAAACTTTTCATACAGTTAAATTTGGTTAGTTTGATTTTGCCGTAACAAATTGTTAGAACAATATTATGAATTCAATTGACAGATGTATTAATACTTTTTTAACAAAATATAATTAAAATTCTCTATCCCTACTCCTTAAGACTTCCTCAGAACAAGCAAACCACCTAAAAAATTAAGTCGTATCGGGATCTGATTCGAAAAAAATCAACCCAAACAATAGACATTATACATCAATTTAGAATTAGAAATTACCAAGGATTCACCTGAAAAAGTAATTTTCAGGCCATCGGCGCATAAATTAGTCATACTGGACTCTAACTATAATCTAGGGAGGACAAGACGCTGAAGTTTGATCGGGATTCAATTTCATCAAAAAATATTTATGATAGCATTTTAACACCCGCACCAAAGACTGCTGGGCTAATGAATATTATTATACCAGGGCATGGTGATCGGTGATGAGCTCATTTCTATCCACAAGCTTACATATTTCCGATACCGAGGATGAACTGTTCAAACCATCCCGAGGCGTATTGATTACGTAATCAAGCAATTTATCTATCGTAGAGGTTGCTACATGCATTCGCGTATCCGATGAGGCATAATAAATAAAGACCTTTCCGTCCTCATCCGCAATCCACCCATTACAAAAAGCAACATTTGATACATCCCCAGTTCTTTCAATGCCTTCTGGTGCAATAAAATATCCTCCGGGTTTATGTGTAACAACTGTCAGATCTTCAAGATCACTCAGAAAAAGATATAGCACGTAACGTAAACCTGCTGCTGTATTTCTAACACCATGAGCCATTTGCAACCATCCCTTACCGGTTTTTATCGGAGCAGGACCCAACCCGTTTTTCGCCTCATAAATAGTATGATAGACGCGTTTGTCAATGACAACCTCATGGTCCACCACCGCGTTTTCTATCGTTTCTGACAGACCGAATGCAATCCCCCCTCCCTTTCCGGCTTCAATGAATCCATCCTGCGGACGGGTATAGAACGCATATTTACCATCTACAAATTCCGGGTGAAGCACCACATTTCGCTGTTGGGCAGAGTTGGTTTTAAAATCTGCAAAGCGGTCCCAATTCACTAAGTCCTTGGTACGGACAATACCACACTGCGCCACTGCAGAAGACTGATCCGCCTCTGACACCATCGGATCCTTGCTTTCTGTACAGAAAACGCCATATATCCATCCATCCTCATGCGATACCAGTCTCATGTCGTAAAGGTTGGTTTCGCCATCTTTGTGCGGAATGATTGAAGGCTTGTCCCAGAAACGAAACTGATCAACTCCATTGGGACTCTCTGCAATTGCGAAGAAAGATTTCCTATCGCTTCCCTCCACCCGAGCCATCAGGATATACTTCCCGTTAAATTTAATGGCTGCCGAATTAAAAACTGCATTCACTCCAATCCTTTCCATCAAAAACGGGTTTCTTTTTGGATCTAGATCATATTTCCATTTAAAAGGTACATGTTCTGCAGTAAGTACCGGATTCAGATACCGCTGGTACACGCCATTTGTGTACTCACTAATGTTATTTTCCCTTGTAATGAGTGACTCATAATTTGAGCTTATTTTTTCCAATCGTTTGTTAAAATCCATATTATTTCTAATGCTATATTTTTAGTTTTCCAATCTATTCCACCAGGTCCTTTTCAAGATCAACGCAATCACAATAATCACTGCAACGGTGATCAATAAGGGAAGTTTCATCCAAAGGATAAAATACATCGGGAGCACAGTCAGGCAGAGCTGTGCCACAATACCCAGCGCTACGTTGAACATATCAAGTTTAAATCCTTTATTTTCATTAAAATCCGGGTCATCTTTTTTCACCAAAACATCCACCGGCTTCCAGAAACCCCAGGGCCTGACGGTACTGTAAAAACTTTTCAAAATATCTTCATCTGTTGCAGGCGCGGTGTAGGTACCGATGATACAGCCTAACATAGAGATGGCAAAAAGAACCGGAAAATAATAAAGGAACTCGATCCCATTAAAAAAATGCGAGAAGACAAGTGCCCCGGCAATCCCAGTCAGCATCCCCCAGAAAAACCCATTGGCATTAAATCGCCACCAATACCATTTAAGCATATTTGCGGCAATATAGCCTCCATACAGGCCGGAAACAATCCATTGCAGGATGCTGTTCACGTCTTTGGCAAAAAAACCTAAAAATACCCCGGTCACCACAACTACCAGACCCGTCAGGTAATTCATCGTCATGATCTGATTGGTTGTTGCCTCTGGCTTAATATATTTTAAGTAGATATCATTGACAATATAAGCCTGCGCTGCGTTTAATGTTCCAGAAAATGTACCCATAAACGCACCCATCAGTCCGGTCAGAACAATACCCAGTATTCCAACTGGAAGAAATGCATTGATTGCAGCTGGCAGAATCCGTTCGAAATCAGTTCCGTTGGGCGAACTCAGGTCCAATTGATTATAATAAAGTAACGCCAGAACTGTAAGGCCGATTACCATGGTGTAGCGGACAGGCAATAAAATTATTGACACAAATCCGGTCATTTTGGACGCATCTTTCGGACTGCTGGTGGAAAGTACTTTCTGCATATCGTAGTTGGGTGCAGGACCCGCCAAGCTTGCAAAAACCCCTTTGAAGAGCATCATCATGAAAAATATTCCAAATAGACCATACCCATCATCAGCAATTTTTTTATTTGCATCCTTGACCAGATTGGACCAGTCCAGATCCAGGTTCCACCCAAAGAAAGGATTTACCCAGCCTTTGGGAACGTTTATGTCAGATGCCCTTAGATGCGTAAAGGCAATGTATCCGATGGCAACGCAACCAATGGTCATAATGATATATTTGATCACATCACCCAACACGATACTATGCATTCCACCCAGAATGGAATAAAAAGTGGCAAAAATGGTAAACAATATTCCATAGAAGTGAGGCACATACTGTGCGCTGACGTGAAACGGAACATAGGGCTCCACAATGTGCCAGGGAATAAAAATTTCTACGAATTTACCAAGGCCCACAAAGCCATAAGCCAGAAAGCCAAGGCAGCCGATCAGAGCAAAAACAACAGTTACATTGTGCGAAGCCTTGACGCCCTTACCAACAGTCCCAAACCTGGTCGCCAGCCATTCCGCTCCGGTATCCGCATTTGATCTTCGGAGCCATTTGGCCAAAAACATCATATTGAAGACCTGATTGAACACCGGCCAAAGCCAGGGAATCCAGATACTTTTCAAACCATAAACAAAACACAGTGACACCATCCACATGGTCCCACTGATGTCGAACATGTCAGAAGCATCACTTAGCCCCAACATATACCAGGGCAGCTTCTTGCCCCCCATCAGGTAACTTTGTTTATTTAAACGGGCCTTATTCCTATAGTACCAGCCGATGAAGACCATCAGCACCAGATAAGACACTAAAATCATTAAATCTGCCAGATGTAACCTCATGTTAGAAATTTATGGTGATTTTGTCCAACATATATACAATGAAAATCGATTGGCGAAAGCCGGGCTTTTCTGAAAAGAAAGTTGAAATGAAGTAGAAAATAGTCATATTTATTTGGTTAGGAGCTAACGAATCAACATGTTCGCTTTTGCATTAGTCAATAACCAAAATTATAACATCCCGTGAAAATCTATTAATACTATTTTAACTAATGTTTGTATATAATAAACAAAATATAATCATCCTGTAGACAAATAAAGTTTGAATAAAACCTATTGAAGATAATTAACAGGAAATATGAACAAAAGTGGAAGGGTAACGGCGAGGGCATGTGAGATAACAGGCACTTCATATTTGCACAACTTTACCGAATGTCTTATCTTGGTAACTTATGGCTACGACCTGAACTAACCCTTTTCCAGATATTTATTATATCAAGTTCTCCCGCAACTAAAAACCACAACAGCATTGCTTACAAAAGCCTTAAGACAAATTTAATTGGTCCACGCTTATAATATACTGCAAATTAATACATGAAATATTTAAAGACTGTGAAGTTTCAAGATTTTAATCAAATTCAACGGTAAAATTTTAAAATCATCAATCCCTATCAGTCGAACCCGATCTGTACTGGATTTTCCACTCATAGGCGCGAACGACTAAATCCAAGTTCTCCTCTTTCTGCAGACCAAGTTTTCGCTTTAAGCGATACCTGGCCATCCGGATGCTCTTGGGCTCAATCGCCAGCCTGTTCGCAATTTCCTTATTATCCAGGCCCATTAATATATAGGCGCAATATTTCAGGTCGAGTTTAGTGAGCACACCACCCGCCCTTTCCTGCAAAGCACTGAAAAATCCAGGATGAATATCTCCAATCGAATTTTGCAGATCTGCCTTGTCCTTATCCATCCGCAGGTTTTGAGCGATCATTCGTCCCATACTTTTAGTAGCCGTATCGGCAATACTTTTCGATTTCTCTTTCAGCAGTTCCAAAATCGTGTTCTTTTCCTCAATCTTGAGCGTACCCGCTAACAATTCACGCTCCAGCCACTCCGTGCGGTCCTGAAGCAAAGCCTGCTGAGCAGCAATCCGTTCACGTTCCTGCTCCCCCAAAGACGCCAGTAACTCCGCCTCCTGTTTTTCCTGAAGCGATATCAAAATCCGCTGCTGCGAGGCTTTGAGCTTATAATGGTAAAAACCCAGTAACAAAGCCAATACTAATATACTTGCTGAACCTACAGCCACATATAACCAGTTTATCTGCCGGTTTAAATTTGCCCGTTCACGTAACCTTACAATTTCCAGATCACGTTGTTCCGAATGATACTGCTCCTCCACCTGCTGCACAGCAGCAAGCTTCTGGGCATCAAAGACCTTCCTGTAATACGCCGAGTAACGCTTATAATAACTCAAGGCTTTAGGGTAGTCTCCGCTTTGTTCCGCCAGTTTCGACAGCCCCAACATCATCCGCGATCGTGTAATATCAACCCCCGGTAAGGCCTTATCAAGTTCTGCAATTCCCGTCAGCAAATATTTTTCTGCCGCTGGATAATCCCCCCTACGCATCGCATATTCACTCATGATACCATAACAATTGGCTATCACTTCAGGCATATTGGTTTTCCTGGCGACTTTAAGTGCATCATCGACATAACGATTGGCACTGTCCCTAAAGCCTTCCGGAAAATACTTAAAATAGATATTCGCCAGGTTGAGCGCGGTCACTGATGCATTACTTTGAATCAAAATCTTATCCTGGTTGCGGCGGTAAACTTCCGCAGATTTCCGGTAGTAATAAACTGCCGAATCCAGAAGCATCCTTCTTTTCGTTTGCACTTCAAAAGCAGAAAAGAAACTGTGTGCTAAAGTCATGTAGCCAATCTGCACATCATCCGGATATCTGCTCATCTTAGAGAGCTGCAAAGCCAAAACCGCATATTTATGCTGTTTTAAGGTGTCACTGCCATAAGCGTAAATACTCGCAGCATAGTGATTTATCAGCGTTCGATAACTCAGTGCCCTTCGGTCAGCACTGACTTTCAGTAATTTATCAGCATTGATAAATGCCGACATGGCTTTCTCATTCTCATTTTTATTTAGCTCAAACCAGCCTTTACGGAGCCATACATAACCTTTGAAAAGTGAATTTGTCGAATTACCTGCAGCGCGCATGGCACTATCTATATAAGCTGCCGCCCGTTTCTCCTGTCCTTTCCTCATCAGAAGATGCGCGGCTGAAGCATAACAATAAGCAGCAATACCTTCTTCCTTCTCCTTTTTTGCCAAAGCTATAGCCTGCATAATCAGATCAATAGCCCTGTTAACATCAGTCTCATAATTTGCGCGGGCCAATTCAGCCAGCACAACAGGTCGCTCACCTTGGCTTGCTTTTGCAAGTACATTATTTAAGGAATCGATCACAAGCATTTGCGCAGCGGCAAACTTGTGAATAGTAAACGTAACGATGGCGAGAAGAATAGCAACTTTCTTGAACATTTATCAGATAGGAATAAAGTTTAATGACGGGCTTTAACCTCAGCGAATATACATTTAACAACGCATCGATGAATTTGTTGTAGACGATTTGTAGACGCTCCATTTTTGATCAGTAGACACATTGTAGGCTGCCTTTTGTTGTATTGCAGCAATTGGGAGCCTAATTTTGGTCACAATAGTTTATTTCATTAATCTAAAAAAATCTATTATGTCAAACAAAACCATGGCCATTTTGGCTTATGTTACCATCATCGGATGGGTGGTAGCTTACTTGCAGTACAAAAAAAGTTCAGACAAAAACCCTTTGGTAAATTACCATCTAGGGCAATCATTAGGTTTAATCATTTTAACCTTTATCCTGGGAATTGCGATATCAGTAGTGGTGAGCGTTGTTCCCTCTTTATACGTCCTTTCCCTTATTGTAAGTGTGTTAAGCCTGGTGTTTTTATTATTAGGGGTAGTCGCCGCCAACAACGAAGTACTTAAACCCCTTCCAATTGTAGGGAAATTGTTTGAAGGTAAATTCAACTTCGCCAACTAAACGAAAAACAAGCATAAGGGAAACAAAAACCAATCACGAGTCCTAGTGCTAAACCTATGGCGTTAATGTCTCTCCAGCCACCGGAGTTGCAGGATACTTTGCACCGTCTGTCAACCCCGGCTGGCTATTTTAAAACACTTTATGATCATATGACATGGAAAGCAGAGCAACAAGCCAGGAACAACCTAAACAGCAGGCAGAAACCTCAATCTCACGAGGTCATTCTGTCATCAAATGGGGTATCTATCTTTACGGGATATACACCCTGTTCCTGTTAGTGGAATGCATCGATTTTTTAACCTACCTGCACACGCCCGCTCCGGGTCACCACCCAACTTACAATGTCGTTCATGTAGCCTTTATTATCATTGAGTTGATTGTTCATGCATCGATCACCTTGGGTCTGATCATATTGTTGAATATAAACAATAAAACAAGTGCTTCGATTGTCCAAACGGTAATGTTCATTACTGGAATCAGAGCCTTCATGATCTATTACCTTTACTGGCACACAGCGCCAGATATTCATTTTGTCCCATATATCTACAAAGAATCGAATGCACTAGGTGGTTTCATTAGGCCCTTAATGCTTCCGGCTCAGATCATTTGGGGAATAACATGTGTCTGGATCTCTATGAGTATTAAAAAAATTAAACCAAATTAACCAGACCAAATGTATATCTATAGTTAACATCATGATGGCTTACCCAAATGGCCCACCTATCGATATTGTGGATAAACTGATCTACCATAAATGATTTTTCAGATTTGACATTAAGGACATAGATTAATTTTCCATTAAAGAACCTCCGTAAATCAATTCGCATTGCAAATTAACACTAGCCGAATGAATTGAATCATTCTATCACTAGTCATACAGATTATTTGGAAAATAGTGAGTCATGCGCTCATTTCAGTCCTCCGCATCTTTCCTCCCGCAATGATTTAGTTTTCTCTAAGAAAGATTTAAGTGACTCAGCTATATCCAAATCCAGCAGCTTCTTTGCGGATCAATGTCATAATCTACAGTTTTTTCATGATGCATATATCAACAAATAAGTTGCGAGTTAATTGAACTAACTTTAAAAAAGTTTGTTTATTCTATCCTTTGAACGGTTAACGCCTTGCGAATGATAATGTCGAAATAATATAAAAACGTGTGCTTGCAACCTTTTTAGTCTCGATCTCATCTTGATTGAAAACGGCCTTAAAATGCAAAAACAAATTCCTTTTCGATACGCGACTCTAAAGTTTTTTCTGCTTACAGCACTCGCTCATTCTTTTTTATTTAACATTAAAGCTCATGCCCAGGAAAGTCAATTATCCGGCAAAACCGTAAATGCCGACACCAAACTCCCCCTTGCATTTGTCAGTATCGGCATCAGAGGTAAGGCTATCGGCACCATTTCTGATTCATTAGGGAACTACAGGTTAAGCTATCGCCCAAATGAAATTTCAAAAACAGATTCGCTCATATTCACTGCAATAGGTTTCCAGACCGCTAGAATGAATGCAGAACAGCTCATCAATGGAAACACGACCATTTCTTTAAAGGAGTTGCCGCTAAACCTCAAAACCGTAGAAATAAATGCCGGGCAAAGGAAAATGAAAAGCTATGGACGCTGGTCAGCAAATCTGGTATTCTTTCCTGCAATGTATAAGAATATACCTAAATTCAGCGATGAAAAGGGTCGTGAACAGGCGACCATTCTTAAAATAGACCCGGATGTTTACTTAAGAACATTTAATTTCGGCATCAACAGAAGACATTTCAAAAAGATAAAGCTCAGATTGAATGTTTATGGAATTAAAAATGGAATTCCCGATCACTCTTTGCTGGATAAGGATGTCGTGTTCGATGTGTCTGGCTCATCTGAGCAGGGAATGCCAAAGGTCCAGACCATAGATTTGCGTCCTTACCAGATCGAGATAAAGGGAAGAAAAGAAATTGCCGTTTCCCTGTCCATTCTTGAACTTGAGTCTTTACCCGGGGACACGAGCAGGCAGGCATTTTTTATCCCTTCATTCCCCAGTCCGCTGCGCTCAAGCCTCTACAGAATAAAAAGTGAGGCAACGTGGCAAAAAGTTTCCAGTTCCCATTTGCTTATTGGCCTGGAAGTATCAACCAGTAGAACCAAAAATGTGAAGGAAGGAGAACAGGAGGAAAACCTGGACGGGATAACGAAAGTTGATCCGGAGATATCCGGGGCATTGTACGGAAACAACAATGGAAAGCGCATCAAGGTGGCAAACGGTGAAATCTATTATGAGAGCTATGGAAAAGGAAGTCCATTGATTCTGCTCCATGGAAACAGCGAGAGCATTATCTCGTTTCGAAAGCAGATAGGACCACTATCTGAGCATCACCAGGTCATTGCCATCGATACCCGGGGACATGGGAATAGCATCAACCGAGATACGATGGCCTATAGCTATAGGCTTTTTGCCGATGACCTAAAGTCGGTAATGGATTCCATCCACATCAAAAAAGCGAGTTTACTGGGTTGGAGTGATGGCGGAAATACAGCCATTGAGTTTGCTTTGATACACCCTGAAAAAATTGATAAAATGGTCCTGATGGGTGCGAATATTTTTCCGGGCACCAGGGCCATAAAGGAAGATATTGTCCGAATGTTTAAAAAACGTAGAGATAGCCTGATGAATCTTCAAGATGAAGCATCCAACAACCAGTTGCGACTCACTCAGTTGGTATTGAAGGAACCTCAGATAAATGAAGATGAGTTAAATAAGATCAACATTCCCACACTTATCCTGGCTGGTGAGTCTGATGTGATTAAATCCGAACATACCCTCTTGATCCACGCCCATATCAAAAGTTCCAGCGTGCAAATCGTCAAGGGTGAAGACCATTACTTACCATTAAAAAATCCAAAACTCTTTAATCAAATTTTACTTGATTTCCTCAGACAATAGATAATTGGATAAGTAAATGGGTTTAAAGCATTAGAATATAGGACCACACCATTCATTTCGTATTCGCCTTACTGGCGTCGAAATGCTTCAAAGATGTCTGATACAATTTCTCCTGATGTTTACGGCGATACTAAACTATTATAACGACAAAACGTTATTGAATAAAATTATTCTATGAAATCTAAACTATACACGCTATCCCTTATTTTTTGTTTTTTACTGATTAGCTGCAAGAAAGATGCACAGGTTGATCCAGTTGTCAACGATCCTGAAGCGCTTAAAGTAAAAATTACGTGTAATTGGATAACCACAGCGGGGAAAATTGAGTATTACGATGCCTCAGGGAAGCTTGCCAAAACCGAAGATCAACCCGTTCTAAGTGGACAAGTCTGGGAATTTGCTGGAGATAATTCCGCGAAAAGTGTTGATGCCAGGGGGACAAGAACATATAACTACAGTTTCTATAATAACAATAATATCAATTACATCAGTATTACAAATAATCCAACCGAGACCTATAAGATCACCATAGATAATAATAAAATGACATGGTCGACCGAAGGGCCGTATAACAATGATCCAGCCTACACTTCCGCAAAGCTGACCTATTATTTTGTAAAAAAATAAATAAGCGTTAAATATTTCAGGTATCAGGTAACATTTTTTTTTAAAAAACTATGCTACCGGAGTTTAAGGATACAAGTAAAGAAACATGCCAGTACTTTCAGTGCCCAGCGTAACTATTAATCAGGCTACTCACCATGAAAAATGGTCAGTAGAGACTTGGTGTTATTCATTTTAGAAGTTATTTATTTACTCCCGAGATATTCTTCATCCGTTACCTTCTGTAGCCAGGTCACGATGCCCTTTTCTGTATTTGGTAATATGTATTGCTGTAACATACCAATATCAGAACTGGCGCCATGCCAATGTTCCACATTGGGCGGACATTGTATCACATCTCCCTTTTTGAGGGTCTGCCTCGGTTGTCCTTTGATCTGGTGGTATCCTGCACCATCGGTAATGATCAGGATCTGGCCCGAAGGATGCTTGTGCCAGTTGCTTCTTGCTCCAGGCTCAAAAAAGACGTTGCCAACCACGGTGTTGTAGACTGAATCATTTTTAACAAGGGCGAAGGTCCAGGCCATGCCAGTGAAATTTTCTGCAGGGCCGATTTCTCCTTTCGGAAAAATGAAATTCATTTTTTTCTGATCTACCTTGCTAGTATTTTGCGCCCTGCAACTGATGCTCGTAAGCATCAGGGCAGCTATTGCGGTTATTGATAATGTTTTCATCGGTATTGGATTTTGTGTTTTACTATTTGTTTTCTTTAAGATGTTGGGTAAAAAAAGCTTATCGAATGGGATCAGTTCAGTTTTATCGTAAAGGTCAACATGGCCTGCATTTGGAACGATGACCAGCTCTTTCGGTTCGCTTGCACGATTAAAAGCGTCCTCGCTAAATTCACGGGAATGGGATTTATCACCTGTTATAAACATCATCGGGCGGGGAGAAATGGTTTCTATATCATTGAACGGATAGAAATTATTGAACTTGGTATTACTGCTGAAAGTAGGATGTGTTGTGGTTTCTGGCGAGCCGCCTTTTGGTGTATATTCTCCTCTAGAACTGCGATAGAATTCGAAGAACTCACGCTGTATTGGATGGGTGTTCTCATCCAGTTGGTGGATAGTTCCACCTGTATATCTAGTCTTTCCACCCAAAAATTCCGTATACCTTTGTTCAGCGGCTCCTTCCTGATTTTTTTTTCTTTCTTCAAGGCTTTGCGAATGGTTCAGCGCATTTCGGCTAGCTGAACCCATGTCATACATACTTACCGTTGCAACTGCTTTCATCCTAGGATCGATCTTGGCGGCACTGATTACAAAGCTTCCGCTTCCGCATACCCCGAGTACGCCGATTCGTTCCCTATCTACAAAATCCCTTGTGCCAAGAAAATCCACCGCAGCGCTGAAATCTTCTGCATACATATCGGGAAGCACGACATTACTTGGCGAACCCTCACTTTCCCCCCAAAATGAAAGATCAATAGCTAAGGCAATGAAGCCCCTGTCCGCCATATTCGAGGCATATACATTGGCGCTCTGTTCCTTCACAGCCCCCATAGGGTGACCGACAACTATGGCGGAATGCTTGGCTTTCCTATCTATAGTTTTAGGAACAAAAAGATGTCCCGCTATCTGCATATTGTATTGATTTTTAAAACTTACGGCATACAGGGTGATCATGTCGCTTACCTTAAAGGTTGTATAGCTTTTTGCTGATATTTCTTTGATCTGTATCGAGGTGTATGTTGATTGTGCGTCCACGATACCAAAACAAAGGATTGCATTTAGCGCTAAAAGCATTGATTTTTTCATGCTTAAATGTTTTTAATGAATTTAGCCGGAACCCCACCGACAACTGTACTTGGAGCGACGTCCTTTGAAACAACTGCTCCAGCAGCAACGACTGCATTTTCTCCTATAGTTACCCCTGGAAGTATGGTTGCACCCGCACCAATCCAGACATTTTTTTTGATGTGGATAGCTTTGGGAATTAACGAATGCCGGTCTTCCCTTGAAGTTGGGTGCCCCTCGGATAGTAAACTTACTTTTGGAGCGATAAGAACATTGTCCTCAATGATAATTCCGCCAAGATCCAAAAACACGCAATCGAAATTGATGAATACATTTTTACCGATTTTGATATGTTTTCCGTAATTGATATGCAAAGGCGTAAAAACCGCAACACTGTCGTCAATATCCGAACCTGTTATCTGACTCAATAAACCTCTTATTTCATTAAGGTCTGTCGCGTTGTTCATTTGGACTAAAAGTTTCTTTGTGGCAAAGGACTCCTCACGCATTCTATATGCTTCAGGGTCGTTTGGTAAAACAGTTTCCCCATTGCGTAACCTTTCGAAAATATCTTGTTTATTCATTCCAGTAATTTTTATTGCAACAAAGCTAAAAGGAATTTAAAGGTGTTATGTTACATTTATATCGCAAGTAATGTCAAATATTACCTATTATTGACCCATTATTCTATTATTACCGATATGTTAAAAAATCAAAAAGTTATGCTTTGCAGCGCCGTATCTGGAAGTGAGTTTCCTAAAGATTTTAATATCCGGTTTCATACACACATCTATTGTCAAAGTGGGAGTTTAAGATTTTCCTTCAATGGCCAAAAATATCAGAGCAAAAAAGGCGAATTTATCTTTTGGCTGGCGGGAATAAATGTTTCAGACCTATTTTTTTCAAAAAGTTTTAAGTCCACGATTTTGTTTGTCGAAAGCGATCTGCTTACCAAAAGTTTGCCGAGTGCCACGGCGAGCATCGACAGCAATATACATTCCAAAGAATATCCCATATTGCATCCGGATAGAACAGACAAAGAGAAGATCTTAAAAAATTTCAGGTTGCTGTACGATATGTCGCTGGAAACCAGCCATCGGTTTTATGATGAAGCACTTAAACTGCAAATGCAAATTTTCTTATTGGAAATGTGGCACATCTTTGAATACGAGTTAGACAGAAGAAAACGGAGTCTTCAAAGCGGAACATTGTATGAACAGTTTATACAATTGGTACAGCAACATTGCATGTCACATCGCGAAGTACGGTTTTACAGTGACAAGCTGAATATTACGCCCAAATACCTTAACTATATTTGCAAGGTAAATACCGCGATAACTGCATCTAAATGGATACAGCGTAATGCAAGAGAGCGGATCATCATACTATTGCAAAATAAGAACCTTAACATCTCCGAAATAGCCAATCAAATGGAGTTTTCGAGCCGTTCGTTCTTTACCCGCTATGTAAAAAAAATACTTGGAACAACTCCGAAGAAATATCGTGAGCGAATTTGATAAAATTGTTCTAGATCATCTGCTAATCCCACGTCATATTAACAGCCTTTAGTATCAATACTTCTAACAAATCTGAAATAACATGTAATGGAAATTTTAGCTCGATTGATAAATAGATTCCGTAGCAAACTGACCAGGCCAGGAAAACATATGACACATTTATATAACAATAGTTACCAGCTTATTGTAGTGATCGATATAAAGTAAAACATACTGACCTTTAATCCAAAATGAAACGATTGCTCTTAGCAAAACTCCATTCGGACATTATTTTAAAGATATATCTTAATGATCATTGAGTTTGAGCAAAAGACCGGTTTGCTTTAAATATCGGTTTTATCGAAAGTTTGCTTTATATAATTATACTCATATGAGGGCTAACCATCGCAGTCGATACAGCAGTACCAGACAGCTCAAATTACTGATATTTTGTTGTAGCGCATCCCTAGATCTAGTCGACTATCTTGATAAAAAATTACTAATCAATTGAAAGACAACTTATCGTAAAATCAGTTTAAGATTGACGGGATCTTATTCCGGTTTATTCAGCTAGAAAAAGCACTTCGAAATATTTCTTTTGAATTCAGAGGTTAAAGAAATATAGCTGCTTATGCTTTCTCTATAGCCGCTATCAAGCTTCGTATGGTTGAGAGTAGACCATGACCCGGATAAGGTTTTCCGATTATCGCATCGGCCCCACATTCAATCATAGAAATCTCTTCAAAGCTAAGTGCGGTGAGTAATATAATAGGAATATTTGCGGTTTCAGGACTGTTTTTTAATTCATCGCAAACTTCCCTTCCATCGGCATTGTGTAATTTAATATCCAGAATAATCAAATTTGGATCAAAGCTGGAAATGATGGCTCCGAGCCCCTCTATCCTATCATGACTCTGAATGATATAGTGCTCATCTTGTAAAAAGCATTCTAATGAATTAAGGATAAGCTCATCATCATCAATGAGTAATATGCGATTTTGCATTTTTTTTTAATAAATTAAACTAATTAAGAAATATGAAGGTGACTTAAAGAATAATTAGCAGAGATCAAAAACATGTTGTAACAGATATGCTAATGTGATAGTGGCAAGCTAACGCTGAATACTGATCCAACACCCCGCTTGCTATCTACCCAAATCCTTCCACCATGTAATTTGACGATCTGCGCACTTAGATATAAGCCGATTCCGAAACCGGATATGTTTTTTGTGACTGAACTGGACACACGATAATATCGCTCGAATATGCGTTCAGTATCTTCAGGCAAGATTCCAATACCAGAATCCTTTACGGAAAATATTAGCTCATTTTCTTTTTTGGAACAGTCCATAATGATCTTTCCACCTTCAGGTGAATATTTAACAGCATTCGCCATCAGGTTAGTGACAACAGAAATCATCTTTTCCCTGTCTGCTTCCAACATATGCACGTCCCGGCAGTCCATTTCCAATTGGTGACCGGAAGAAGATAACTGGAGCTCATCCATGGCATCAATTACAAGCTGAGTAAAATCAAAAATTGTTTTACCTAGATGTATCTGTGCAGATTCTAACCTAGATACATTCAGAAACCCGCCAATCATCGCAGACATGCGTTTTAACTGGGAGCCAGCCTTACTCATCGCCTCTAGTAAAAAACTGCTATCCGACAATCCCTTTTGAAGTTTGGATTCTGCAATCTGCACAATAGCTGTCAGGGAAGTAAGCGGGGTTTTGAGCTCGTGACTTACGATTTCAATAAATTCATTTTTTCTGATCTCTTCCCTCTTTCGTTCAGTCACTTCAATGGCAAAAACCATTATGCCGGATACAGCCATCTTCTCATCAAACCTTGCCTGATAAGTCAGGTCAAAAAAACGATCCTCCACTGCCCCATCATATCTTTTGGACATTGGGATTAATTCATCAATTCCATGGTAGGTTTTACCCGTCTTTAATACCTGATCAAGAATGTCAATTATCCGGTCATTGGAAATTTCAGGAATAGCCTCGATTACTGTTTTGCCGATAAGTTCACGACCCGGGAAAAATTGTTGATAAAGCGGATTAACCATGGTAAAACGCAAATCAGGTCCGTCCAGAATACATATTCCGGCAGGCGAATCCATAAAGAACTCCATCAACCTATCTCTCTGTTGAATAACATGGAATTCAGATGCCCTCAATTCCTCTCTGGTGTTTTCTAGCTCAACAAATGCCTTCACTTTATCTGTAGTTTCCAAGACATTGGTTAAAACCCCACGTATTTCTCCTAACTCATCTAAAATCGGGCTGTAGGCAAAATCGAAGTAACATTCTTCCATGTAACCTTTGCGGTCAAGAAATACCTTGAAGTCCTTCATTCGTACCGGGGTACCCTTCATTACTCCATAAAACATAGGTCCAACCGTATCCCATATTTCGGGAAAGCTTTCATATATAGGAATGCCTAATGCTCTGGGGTGCTTGCTTGTTCCGAGAATCGGCCGATAAGCATCATTATAAAGCTGCAAGAATTCTCCTCCCCAGGTAATATGCATTGGGAATGGGGAATGCAGCATTATACTCACTGAGTTTTTTAGCGATGGTGGCCACCCTGACGGATCACCAATCAAGGTCTCATCCCATGAAAAATTTCTGATGAGCTCACCCATGGTTCCGCCTCCGGCCAAGAAGGGATGTTGGTTTACCGGCGGCACAGTGTGGCCCATAATTGTAAGTATTGTATAACAAGCTAACCCGGTAACGGGGCAATTGTTTCGCAGGGAAGGATAAATATAACAATAACTCCAACGTAATTGTATTAGTTAGCATGTTAGTCTACCAACAATGCTTTCATCAAAACCATCGATTAAGGTTGTAGTGAACTCCTTTGCGAATATTATTATATCAAACAGCATGTGAAAATCAACCTGAGCATTAGCTGAGATGAACTGATGAAATTGATCGATGACGGTTTTGGAGGCGTAAACGTTTGAAAGGCTTTATTGCTGCAAGCCTTCTCGAAATCCACCTGCAGCTATATCGGACTTGACATTAAAAGAAGCGCAAAAAAGAACCAGGTAAGTATTTCTATACCCATCATGAACAGATAAACGTGTCTGAAACCTAATAATCCCGATTCTTTGACTGATATGATAGAGTTGATTATTTTTTCTCTCCGGGTAAAGCTACTGGATGATATAGGCAGCTTACAGGAAAGGCATCATTACCGAAAACCAAACAGTCGAAAATATATTATCATAATGGACATTAAATACAACTAAACGGTTACAACTAAAACAATAGACAATGTATATTGTATTAAAGAGGTGTAAAAATGTATATTTCGGCTGCCACAACTTCATTTACAATCAACATTAAAAAGGTAATGTATCACTAGTAGCAATAACACATTAAAAATTAGCATTATGAAAAGACTCAAAAAAAGATACCATTTAATTCTTTTTGGAGTCTTAATTTCCTAATAAAAAAATACATTAAAGAAGTTAAAATTGAAATAGGCATTAAAAGAAATTACTTTCCAATATTTTATAGTTTACGCCTTCCATTAAAAGAAAATGCATTAATTAAAAAGTCGCACGACTAATTCAATTTATCTTCAAACTACCACAAAATACAATACCTGAATTCAACAAAAATGCGACAATTTCTTACACAATTGACTCGCAACATATCAAAATATTTTTAACATTCACTCTTCCTGAATTCTCGTCTTAAAATCTAACTAATTAGACAAATTGAAAACTTTTAAATCGTTGTTAGATGTATGATGATATAGATTTCAAAATTATTATAATAATAATCAATAATTTCAACAATCAGCACTTCACAACAGATTACTTAGCCAGTAACAAAAGAAAACAAGATCAACGGATGATTACTGGAAGAGGGCGTAATTTGATGAGCGTTCTGAGCGTTATGTTAATATGGGACTAAAGTAAGCTTTATTCCTAAAAATACAAAATATGGAAAACCCCTCCTTAAACAAAACCTCAAAACCACTCAAAATCTGCAAACCGTTCCAAAAGCTCTCCCCGTGTCACTTATGGCCAAAACCCCTCTTGAGTCACCATCTATTAACTATCTAACTTCTTATTTAGCTTAACTTAAAGATAATAATTCAAACCATCGGCCAGAGAGTTTTACATTTTATGACCGAAAGCAGCTCACTGATAAAGTGCACCCTTCCCGAAATACCAACCGCAAGCCACCACCATTCCAGCCACCATCAGCAACCCCAGCACCACAACAATTGAAAATAAAGATCATACAACAACGCCAAAATTCGTATTCTTGCATCATTACAAAACCCAAACAGAATACACCCTTTGAAGATGGAATGGACCAGGCAGCAGAAAGATATCATCAATTCAACTGGCCATATCAAAATTAACGCGGTTGCAGGATCAGGAAAAACAACCACCATCATTGAGTATGCCAGGACAAGGCCATCCAACTCCCGGATTTTATACCTCGCCTTCAACAAAGCTGTAAAAGTAGAAGCCGCCGAAAAATTCGCCGCAAAAGGTTTACAGAACGTTGATGTGGAAACCGCACATTCCCTCGCCTTTCGCAACATTGTCATGCGCAGCAAATACCAGGTCAGAAACCAGGATTATACCACAAACGAAATTGCCGGCATTCTTAAACTAAAAGGTACAGGAGAAAAGCACAGTGAATTAGTAATCGCCAATCACGTACTTAAACTCATATCTTATTTCTCTAACAGCGATAAGCCGAAAGTCCAGCACTTAAATTACCTCGATCTTGCAGCGGATGTAGCAGCTAAGATCCTTATCGCCGAAAACTATGAATACATTGTTTCACAGGCAAGAATTTTTCTGGGCAAAATGGACCGCGGTGAAATCGAAATCACCCACGACTTTTACCTGAAAAAATTCCAGCTTCAGCATCCCCAGCTTGGCTTTGACTACATCCTGTTTGACGAAGCGCAGGATTCCTCCCCTGCCATGCTGGATATCTTTTTAAAACAAAATGCCACTAAAGTCATTGTTGGCGATACCCATCAGCAAATATACAGCTGGCGTTATGCCGTCAACTCCCTGGAGAAAGCTAATTTCAAAACTTATCACCTTTCCACCAGTTTCCGGTTCGGACAGGACATTGCTAACCTTGCAATGGAAACCCTGCGATTGAAAAATCTCCTGGAGCCCCATCGCCCAATGACCATACTGGGAAAAGGCAGCGGAAAAAAAATTAAAAGCAATGCCGTCATCGCACGCACAAATCTCGGACTGCTCATCAAAGCAAACGAGTATGTGACCGAAAGGAAAAACATCCGGTATATCTACTTTGAAGGCAACATCAACTCCTACACCTATGCGGAAGAAGGCGCATCACTATATGATATCCTGAACCTGCATAATCGAAATTCTAATCAGATCAAAGATCCGCTGATCAGCGCCATGCGTGATATTAAAGCGCTGAAAGAATATGTGGAGCAGACCGGCGATAAACAATTATCAATGATGATTGAACTGGTGGAAAAATATGGTAACGCTATACCCGGCATGATCAAAGCCATAAAGGCAAAGCATGTAGAAAACAAAGATAAATCAAAAGCTGAAATCGTCTTCTCCACCGTGCATCGCTGTAAGGGAATGGAATATGATGCAGTGCTTCTGGCCGATGACTTCGTAACCGAAGAGAAAGTGAGAAGGCTCAGGGAAGACAAAAATGCCATGCCAGAAGATTTTGTCCGGATGAACGAAGAAATCAATCTATTATATGTTGCCATCACCCGGGCCAAAACTGGTCTTTATATCCCAGAAGCCCTGGTTCCAAAACATTTTCCCGCCTCCCCGCAAATCTATCTCATCGCAGCCCCCAAAGAATCACAACCTCACGCGAAGACATCCCAGGGTTCTCAAAAAAAGGCGATCAATACCAAATCAGTTAACCGCGAACAACATACCTCCTCCGCTAACCAATCCTGGACAGTGGAACTGGATAATGAACTCACCATCATGTTTGCCGATGGGTACAGCCCGGGGGATCTTGCGCTGCACTTTGGCCGCTCCAGGTCGGCAATCAGTATGCGGATAAAAAAACTGGGATTGGAGGATTTATTTTATTGATCCACTTGCCTATATGTTGAAGTCCTGCTCTTAATTATATAGGTTAAATTTCGACAAGGACCGTTCTTCAATAAGGTATAATTCAACATTTAACAACCGAAAGTTTTATACTTAAACACGGTATTGCACAAAATAGGCAGTTGTATATCTTTTTAGAAAAAAAATTATATAACAAGTTTATAACCAACAAGAAAACAGTATCCCTGAACAACTGAGCGCCCAAAACTTTTGAACTAAATTCTTCCTATATTGTACCTATGATATCTACCCTCTGGTTTTTTCTCATATCATGTGTATTGATTGCACATTTCGGTGTCGGCAAAATCATAAGGCATCATGATACACCGGAAGAATGGCAAAAAGCTACATTAAAAGGTGTGGTTGTTATCGTTCTTATATTAGCTAGCACAGGAGCGATCCAATGGTACTTCGGAGAATGATTAATTGCATTCATCAACTTTGTTTTGATTACGGCATAACATCATGATATTCACTGCACAAGGCCTATTTTTTATCACGCCAATCGCAAACTGAACCAAGTCTCCTACATTTAAAATTATCAGATCATCGTCGTTGTAAAATCGAATTTTTTGACCATTTAGATCTCTGATGAACCCGTATTTAACATCTCTGTTATAAGACAAAACTATTCCCTTTCTCATATATCTCTATTCTAGCTTTCATGAACTTAAAGACCGGGACGTAATGTAGTTACGTAGATTCAATGGTTTAGGATTTTAAAATCATTTTCTACAATCAAAACAATATCAATAATTTGTGGAGAATAAAGGCCCATAGTTCTATGCTACGAATGCATTAATTTGTTGCTTTAGAAAACCTGAAGTGTCTAAATTGTAATGATTCCGATTCTATGGATAAAAATTCATAGGAGCAATACTTTACCACTCTTAGATCGTCTTTCACTTTATTCTTAATTACTTTCATTTAATATTTTCCGGAGCATTAATTAAAATTGTATCATGGGCAAAAATTGCTTCCACCACTCAAACTCTTATTCAAACACCAAATCAGGATTATGCTCCTCAAATTCTATTTTATTGCTGCTACATATTTATCAAATGCGTCATCATTAAGATTAAACATAGCAGCAATTTTACGATCTTAAATATCACTTTTCCTCTTTGACTATTCTTGGAATCGCAATATGCTCAGCCAAGTAATTTCCTATGCTAATTCTCTATAAGTAGAATGTGTTAACGTAATTTTTTTCAATAAAATATGATTGTAATCCTGATCAAAATATATACATCTTTCTTACTTATTAAAGTTAATTGTGCTGCATTGAACAACCGAAAGTTGTATACTTAAATACGCTATTGCATAAAATACGCAGTTTTTTATTTTTGCATAAAATGAACTTAAAAAACGAATTTGGGGACAATAAATGGGATAATTTCGGCGGCATATCGCCGCTCATCGCCGTTTTTAAGTCCTTCCATACGCTCAACCCGGAAATCGAACAAATCATCAATGAACAAACATTTCCTGTTGCTTTTGCAAAAGGAAAACACCTGGCCTCCCCACTCAAACGCAACCGTTATATATTTTTGATCATCAAAGGCGCCGTGCACGGATATATCAAAGCAGGAAACCAAAAGATCACGACCTGGATTGCCGCGGACAATGAACTTGCAGGAAGCATCCGAAACCTTTGGAAAGAAGTAGATTCGGATGAATACATTGAAAGCATTGAACCTGTTTTGGCTATCGCCGTTCCCCATTCCATGTCAAGATACTTATACGAACATTTCTCAATTGCCAATTATGTCGGTCGAAAAATGACCGAGATCTATTACCAGGGTGCCTCAGAACGTGCCTTCATCGCCAGGCTTCCAACAGCTGCCAAACGCTATGAACGGTTTCTGGTCACCTACCATCATCTGCTGGACCGGGTACCACTTAAATACATCGCTTCCTTTTTAGCCATGAGACTGGAAACCCTGAGCAGAATCCGAAGTGCCGCAGCAAAGATCAATACCAAATAACAACAAAACACAAAAAACAGCTACAAATAAAATCATCCTATCACATCAAAATCCTTAAATTAATTAGACTTCAGCCCTTTAATATTGCTAACCGTTATCACCCAATTAATGAATGAAATGGAATGTTGGCTGAAGTTTAATTACCAACTTCGTAGTAAATATTCAGTCATCAAGTCTATTATTTTTTGAATTTGATACAAAATACAGTATTCTTGCCTATCTAATGAAAGACTATGGTCACACCATTTATCAGCTATTGCAAGGCAAATCATCCACTTTCCGCTAAATTTATAAAACTGATCCGATCAGATGCCTATATTCTTGAGGTGAGCCGTCATGAGGACCTTACTCAATTGTTGCAGGACACCGATAGTACATTCTTTTTGTCTTCCGGACTCATCCGTAAATATATCGAGCACCAGGGAAAAGATATTACCCTGGATTTTCTGGGTGAAGAAAACCTGCTGGACTCTGACCTGTTTAAACACCATTATCTTGAAGGACAACAACTTCGTCTTCAGGCATTAGAAGACTGCAGATTGATTGTCATGCCACACGCATTGATCAAAAAACTATTACATCAATGCCCGGAATCCGGTTTCGTATTAAAAACCCTCATGATGAGTAAAATATACCAGCTCAACCAGCAGTCTGCCCTTTCCCGGATTCCTGATGCTTCAGCACGATATCAAATATTCTGTTCCCTGTTCAGCAACAATAAAAGAATTCCGGGTAAATATCTGGCGAGCTATCTTGGGATGCGCCCCGAAACGCTGAGTAGAGTCAAAGCCAGCAGTGAGCTGAATTGATTCAGTACGAGTCAGGATCTTTTATAGGTTTCGACGGACTAATGAATCACATCATCCACTCATCCCCGAACCTATAATAACCATAGGCTGAAAAAATAATATGATCATGCACCTCAATTCCCAATAGCTTCCCGCCCTCCACTATTTTTCTGGTCAGCCGGATATCCGCCTCATCCAGACTGAGCTGCGAACCCGGATGATTGTGAGCTAAATAATACCATTCGCACAAGCTTTCAGCGCCCCCGAGAACAAACCATTGGATCAATCATGACTTCTGAAAATCCACCTCGGGGTACATTCAGCACACCAAGTATCCTGTTATGCCTGTTCAACAGCTACCTTAAACTCTTCCAGCAGCTCCATCCTTGTGATCCCAACTTTGATCCAATATCCCATAAGCGATATCAGACGAAGTTATCTTGGGTTTTTCCGAAAGTTTAAACGCCGGACGATAACTGATTTCAATTCTGGAACTTTAAAAATTTGCTTTTCCATAATATTTAAGATTGAATTATGGTGCAGTAAAAGGTTCAGTCTCCTGCGCCAAAGCAAAAGGAGGAACAGCTTAAAGATGCCACAGGTAGGTTTATGCCGGAAATTCCTTCTTGTGCCGCACCTGAACCTTAAATTTGTGGCAGAACTGGATTGATCTGCCTACTTAAACCCTATCCAGCCAGGCCCTCCATAAAATCATCACCAAAGCCAGCAAACCAAAGCCAATTCCCACCCAGGGCGTAACGGCTATCCCGTAATAACTGATAAACCAGCCACCGGTTGCCGTACCAAGTGAAACCCCAAGATTTCCAAATGAAGTCTGCAGGCTATTGGCAAATTCCTTCGCATCCTGTGCCGCAGAAACCATATATCCAACCCCAATCAGAAAACAAGGTCCATACATTACTCCCCAAAACCCTACCACCAGCGAAATATTAAAAAATGAAGGGGTTACATACTGAAATGCAAACGGCATCAGAAAAGTACCGGCAAGAAAAAACAGCGTCGTACTGATCATATATTTACCTAATAGACGGCCAGCCAGATAATTAGAGATTACACCCATCACCCCAAACAATAGTAGCATATAGCTGATTTGTGGATCCGTTAAGCCCATCGCTTTGGAAAGATAATCCGCAAAATAACTGTATGAGCAAAACCAGGCTGTGATCAGAAATAAGTTCAGCCCGGTTCCCGCGATAAACTTTGGCCTTTTCAGTATACTCAACTGGTTTTTAAACGACTTTTCTTCAGTGTTGGGCATAGCAGGCAGTCCTTTATAAAGAATTGCCAACGTGAACAAAATCACCAAAGCCTGGATCACATAACTGAATTGCCAGGCATAAATACTGGCGATAAAAGTGGTGAAGGGAATTAGTGTTACCTGCGCCAGGGCTATACCACCAATGATGATACTGGTCAGACGCATCTGTATTTGAGGGGAAGCATCTTTACCTGCCGCAGCGATCGCCATCGAAAAAAATGCCGGGTGCAAAATGGTCGGCAAAATCCGCAATACCATCAGCAGCCACAACGGTGGGCTGAAAGCCGAACCCACATTGGAAATCAAAAATAATCCCAACGCATAAAGCATGATTTTCTTTTTATCAAACCGCGAGGCATATAAAACCATAAATGGGCCCGTCAATGCAATAGTCAAAGCAAACAAGCTTAATAAGTAACCCGCCGTACCAATATTGATATGGTAATATTCCGCAATCTGCGGCAAGATGCCAATCACCCCAAATTCTGTACTGATAATTCCGATAACGCCCAGACATCCGATGTAGGCCACTTTTTTATTTACACTTAAATTCATATTAAACTGGTCAGTTTAAAAAAGATTAAAAAAATATTTATTGTTGATTATTTTAAAAAAAGAAACCCTATACTTTGACCATGCTGATCAAGTTCTCAATCATGTCATAAACCGCATTCCGGTTTTTATTCAAAGCATAATTTTTAAATAGCGCACTGGAAGAGGCCGCAAAAAAATCAGCCGTCAGTTTACTATCCAGTTTATTATTAACAGACCCCTCGCTCTGTCCGTCTAATAAAATTTTATAATAGATTTCCTCAATCTTCTTCTCACTGCGCAACAGTACCCGCCTGACATCTTCATCGCCTAGCGATATTTCAAAAGCCATTTTCACAGCCAGGCAGGTCCTCCCTTCCTTGATACTCTGGTCGACTGCCAGCCTAAACATCCTCCTCAAGTTTTCAATTGCATCAGTTTGCGCACCCTTTGTAATGGCTGCATATTCAGCTACTTTACTTTTCAAGTACTTGCTCAGGCATTTGAGCAGTAACTCCTTTTTATCCCCGTAAGTAGGATAAATACTGCTGCGATTAATCCCCATCTCGCGCTCCAGGTCAGTGATAGAAGTCACATGATACCCTTGCGTCCAGAAAAGTTCCAGCGCTATATCCAGCTTCTGCTCATAATCAAATTCTTTATTTCTCCCCATGATGCTGCAAAGATATATTTTAAACTGATCAGTTTAAAATATTAAACCAAAAAAATAAACAGCTCATTAATATTCTTGTCATTTGTAGAAATTAAACTTTCAGACTTACGATCTCCATTCTTTAATTCCAGTCATTGCTTTCCATGGAATAAAGAATCAGCTTAGCGTTATAACCTTGGAGCCAGATTTATCCAAGGGGAGATACAAATCTTTGGATTGCACTGCAGTGAAGCCAAATTAAATGTAACATCTCCTCCTATTTGCAGTAATAAGCTTCAAAATGTCCTTTAAAATCAATATTCTGTTCCGGCCATTTCACATTAACTTGGCCCGTAACCTTATCCGCTGTGATGGAACTGATGGTGATAATGGTTTGTTCAGAAGAGAATAATGAACCATTCTGACCGCTTGGGTCACCCGGATCATTAACCAGGATATAGGTATCATTGCCCGAAAAAGTACCTATTTTTTTTGGCACCGTCAGGCGTATCGAAAAATCACTCAAGGGTGAGCTACAGGTTTTAGATTCATCTCCTGCAAGGTATATACTGAACAGGTCTTCGGGGCGGTAGGTATTCATACCAAATTTTGTATAACGCTCCAATGTCACTTTTGCCGTAAAAGGCGATCCGTATAGCTTTCCTGTAATTACCGTTGGCATATCTACTTCGGGTGGAGTTTGATCTTCCTTTTTCTTACAGCAGGTGAATATACTAATTAGTAAGGTTAGACAACAGAATCTCATTAGAAGCGGATATAAAGTCATTGGTAGTGGCGTTTTAGGTAAAAATATAGGGAATTGATAAAATTGATTAATGCATTACTGAAAGACCGGAATGTACTATGATTTCATCCTGACCGATCCCAGGCAAACCTCACCTTCCTGGATTCCCGTGACCCAAACATTTAAGAATATAATTCTTTCTCTGGTCAGCGTTTCCAGGTATATCGACTCGCACATAGGTGCCACCGAACCATAGGTTCCGTTGTTGGGGTATTTTGCGGCCAGTTCTGCATCACGAAGCTGGATCCATAGCCGCTGTGCATTCCTGAATTTTTTAATGAAAATAGTTTCCTTCGAATAGCTTTTCAGGATTTTTTGGTACACGACATTTAGTTCCGCATCTGCCTTTTTATAGTCCGAATAGGCCTTCATATTCATTCCGGTTTGTGACTGAGCAAAAGTCGGAGCAATAAAGAGCATAACCATGACGACAAAAGCCAACAGGAAAATCGGGGATTGGTACAGGTTTTTCATGGGTTTAATTATGGATATTCGCAATCTAAACCATAGAAAGATCCTTTTGTTTGAGCAACTCTATCACCAATCTTAAATTGACCATACTTCATCCTTGTGTACCCCAACCGCTATCACCACAGTAATGAGAAAAATAAAATGGTGGCTGAACACTGGACATTAGCTTCCTCCCTAGATCTTCCAACAATCAAGCCTATTTTTTTAATATAGCATGGTACATTATGCTTGCCATATCTGAAAACAAAATATGGTCACGCTATCTATCACATCTTCTTTAAGTATGATACGGTCAAAGCATTTCGATTCTTTAGCCTGATGCTGATTCGGTGGTCATATTTTCTAAGGGATGATTTAATGAGCAGTCATATCTTATGAAACAATCCCTTCTCTTTGTCGTCGGAAATCACATGCGCAGAATATTGCCGCGTTCAAAGCACAGTTTTACTTATCCGGGTTAAAAGAAATGAATAATTGTTGGAAACATTTTGATCGATCACTGGTTATTTAATCATTAACACATTGGCATTCAAATTTGGTTAAAATAGACTAAAGCTGTCGCGAGATAGCCTTTTTTTGTTAAAACCAATTATTGTTTTTACCGTTATCTAATAGCTGAATTCAGCACACACTAAGATTGATTAATTGGCGGTTTGAAATGGATATTTCGAATCGCCATTTTTGTCATTGGATATTTTACTACAATATGTCATCTAAGGGAGAAATCATTCAGTAAATCAATATGTTAGCTGTTCATACTGTTCATTAGCTATTACCGTAATAAATACTTCCCACTTTTTTGTTACGTTTGGTTTAACCCTAAGCTAGTGGGATGACACTTCCTGGCCGGTATTTATCCTGTCATGGATTTGGCAGGGTAAAATTATATATGAGTTTTGGTTTTATTAATGAGATTGTATAACATTGCAACAGACAATGGTGTCTTGAGAATCAATGGCTGGCGATTCTCATCTTTCGCGAGGAAAGTTAATTCCCCTGTTATCAGCGTAGCAGGGGAATCATGAATTTGATATGATGACTGATCACGAATTCATTAACTACGCGCTTAGGTTTTAGGGAATATTAGTTTAACTTCTATCATATTAACCGGCATGGCTTTCATTCCGTGCCTGCACCAAAATCTGTAACGAAAGGCGAATATCTTAATCATCGCTATCAGCTCTGATAATGCATTCTGATATGCTCAGGGTTGAATTCCGGGAAAAGTAGCACAATCATCACATATTTTTATTTTTTTAAAACAAACATAAATCCTTAACGTTATTTGATTGCATTTTTAAGCAATATATATATTTGGTAAAGCAAAGCCACTGATTTATTCGGTGGCTTTTTTGGTGTTCACGCAAAAAGCAACATACTCTTCATCGCTAAAACTGATTTGCGGTTAGCCTATAAAATGTTTGTTTTAATATCCAGTTCTTGCACCTCCACGAATTTTATGCTTAAACGAATAAGCAGGACAAAACCTCTGAGCGCATGATGCTAGAAACGATAACAATACGATTGAAAGTATAATTTTTTTCATGTTATAAAATTGATTATCATTGAGATTTTAAAAAATAGCCTTTTTGGACTAGGTGGAGATCCTTTCCCATTCCCAACGACCTCAAAAAGCCATTCAGATTTCACAAGTGACGAAGCGGCTTTAACATGTTGGAGGATCGGTTGCTCATGAAGCATCGGGTTAGCTAAAACCCAATTATAAACCGGCACCTCCACCTCAACAACCTTATGCGTTATTAATGCTTTATGCGCTGACCAAACGCCCGAATGGTTTAGGACACAATCAACAATATCAACCTCGCCGATAATTTTGGAGGTCAAGGAGTTTTTAATAGCTGATATTAATTTCTCTGGAGTTTTCCATGTTATTTTTGCAACAGCATCAAGTTGACCAGTAGTCAATCGGTTGACCAAACTGTCAAACGCAGGCCTGCCGTTTGCATGAACATAAATCTTCCCTACGGTTTCCGTTGCCCAGGTAAGGCTTGCAATACTCGATGCCCGAAGCAATCAGCGATACCTAAAACTGTGTAATTGGTAGTGTGTTCATCAGTATCTCGGTTTAAGTTAGTAATGTCCTGTTTTCCTGATTATTGGCCCAAGTTATTTTGATGTGGAGATACAATAGTGCCTTTGTCGACGTTAATTGGATATATACCATCTCAAGCCCGCTCTTTTTAGGTAGCTAGGTATCGGGGCATCCACTACCGCTTACTTTCTTTCAGCTATTATTTTACACTCATTACTAATTATAATGGAAAATTTTCTTCTTGAAGTCTTTTCTCGTTCAAGAAAATGGGTTTTGGATACAAACATAAAGGCTTTGGCTTCATTCCCCATGTTTTGTCCACATACCTTTGCTTCACATTAATAAATTAAAAAGAAGCATGTCATCACAAAACAAAATTGCAATAATTACCGGGGGAAGCCGGGGTATAGGAAAAGATATCGTCCTAAGTCTTGCTAAAAATGGACTTGATGTCGTTTTTACTTATCACAGTCAAAAAGATGCAGCCGAAGAAGTTGTAAAACAAATTGAAGCAACCGGGCAAAAGGGAATTGCACTTCAACTTGATATTTCAAATTCTTCGCTATTTGATGGATTCTCAAAAACTTTAATAGCCAAGTTGCAATCTGAATTAAATACAGACAGATTTGACTTCCTAATCAACAATGCTGGATTTATCCACTATACAGAATTTGAAAATCTTACTGAAAAGCAGTTCACAGAAATGGAAAATGTACACCTTAGAGGACCATTGTTCCTCACCCAAAAACTATTGTCACAAATCAATCCGTTCGGGGGTATTGTAAACGTTTCTTCGGGCCTTACACGATTCTCTACGCCCGGTTTTGCAGCGTACGCGGCATTGAAAGGCGCCATGGAAACCTTGACAAAATACCAGGCACAGGAGTTAGGCAAAAGAAATATCAGGGTTAATGTAATAGCGCCCGGAGCAATTGAAACCGATATTATGGGAGGTGCCGTTCGGGACAATGAGGAAATGAATCGACAACTAGCTTCCCAGACTGCTTTGGGAAGAGTAGGTCTTCCTGGAGATATAGGTGGTGTTGTTGCTTTTTTATGCAGTGACGCGGCAGGCTGGATTACCGCCCAGCGGATTGAAATTTCCGGAGGGTCTAATCTATAATACCCCTATGAAAATGGAAAATGAAGAAAATGATTTTGTTAAAAACCTGACGAAATCCGAGATAGAAACAATCAGGAAATTTTACGGTGCGTTTAAAATGAAAAATCCCTCAGTATTGGATGAAATCTGTACGCCGGATTGGAAAGATATCCCACTTGCACCTGGCCAGAAAAACGGGCCCGAAGGTCTGAAGAACATTATGGCCTATCTTTTTGAAACCTGTCCGGACATCGAGGTGATCATCCACGACATTTTCGGAAGCCACGAGCGGGCGGCAGTGAGGGCATCAATGGAGTTTACCCACATCAATGAAATTATGGGGATTAAGCCGACACATCAAAAAGTATCAGTATCGCTGCACGAATTTCATTACTTAAAAAATGGTAAGCTTACACATACCTGGCATTTGGAGGATTGGTTTGGGCTTTTAATGAAAAGCCAGTCAGGAAAGACAAATTAATGTTAAGGGATAACATTTTTTTTAAAAATATCCAATTCACAACTGATCTTAAATACTTTAAATTGCACCTATGGAAATCGCTAGAATAAAATCGATTACAGAATACCACCGTTTCAGAGGACTCCCAAAACCGGAACATTCCCTAATCAGTCTTGTTGACTATTCACAGTTGGAATTTAGCGAAGATTCAAAAGTTGTGAATCTTGTTATGGATTTTTATTCGATAGCTTTAAAGCGTGATATTGGCGCAAAACTGCATTATGGGCAACAGATTTATGATTTTGATGAAGGATTGATGTCTTTTTTAGCCCCAGGTCAGGTATTACGAATAGAAAAAGATCCGGGTTCGTCTGATAGCGGATCCGGTTATCTTCTGCAAATCCATCCTGATTTCCTATGGGGATTTTCTTTAGCGAAGCAAATTAAAAAATATTCGTTTTTTGATTATTCAGTTCACGAAGCGCTGTTTCTTTCCGGTAGAGAAGAAACGGTTATTCTTACTATTTTTGAAAACATAAGACAAGAATACAATGCTAATATTGATAGCTTTTCGCAAGGTCTCATTGTATCTCAGATTGAACTGTTGCTCAAATACTGTGAACGCTTCTACAACCGTCAGTTTATGACCAGAAAAATCAGCAGTCACCAAATGCTGACCAAAGTTGAGAATTTTCTGAATTCCTATTTCTCCGCTGAAGAACAATCGGAAGGTGGTCTTATTACCGTCAATAAAGTTGCCGATGCTATGAACGTTTCATCAGATTATCTGAGCAGCATGCTGAAACAGCTTACAGGTAAAAATGCTCAGGAACACATCCACCAAAAACTAATTGAAAAAGCGAAAGAGAAGTTATCCACCACTTATCTTCCAGTGAGCGAAATCGACTACGCACTCGGGTTTGAACATCCCCAGTCCTTTAGCAAACTTTTTAAGATAAAAACAAACGTTTCACCATTGGAGTTTCGAAAATCATTTAATTAAAAACCAATGCTTATATCTAAAACAATGATGAAGATAAAAAATGATAATTATCTACAAACATGAGGGTCAGGCAACTGTAGACTACCTAAAACGTTCTTTCAAATATCCTGCTACTCTGAATTAGAGAATAAACGATAATTATCCTCTTTAATCATCCTTACTTGCCAAAATCACAATCCCTCACATCAGCCTTTTCTATAGTTATCACCATGCTTCCAACTCTGGGAAACCATGCAGGCGAATAAATTCTAATTCAAATGACATCCCTAATTATTACAATCCGGGTTACTACAGTTCAGGTAGAATCAAGAACCATTTCTTAAGCTCTTTCAATCCACCTTAATATTTGTAAGTAATTATCATTCCTGATCTGAAATATTGGTGCCAACTTCAATACTGATCTGAATAATTGTTAAAGAATTTACTAAAATGAGAATAAAGACCTGGCATTCAGAGCCAATACCAAACAAAAACCAGCAAGTAATCCGTACATTATTCCAGCCGAAATAACCAGCCTAATATCCTTAAGTACATAAAAAGCAACCAATGGTAATACCTGCAGCGCATGCATCCCTATGAAATGAGCTATGCGCAGATCACCATATTGAAGACTCCAGTTCAGAAAAGGTATTGCGCTTCCACCAGCACCACCAACCCTGTGCGAACCATTGGCGCCGATTATGGTGCCTTCCAAAGCAAATATGGCAAATAAAAATATGCCAAAGCGAATAGCCCAAAGATAGTAATCCGGAAGCTCAGCAAAATCCCCCGTACAAAACAAGATCCCGATATATCCAGTGTATAATGTGGCCGCTATTGCTGAAATAGCCATGACCACAGTCAGTGAAGCATATAAAGTTGAACTGATGTTATAATGGGACAACTGACCTCTAGAAGCCTGAAGTGATATGTAAAAAACTTCAAATCCAAGGAAGATAATCATTGCCCAATTATATATGTGAATGTATTTATAAGAAAGGTAACCTGTATACCATCCCATAGTCAAACTGAATATGCCGATTGACAAAGCAAATTTAGATGGTTTGTACCATGCATTCACACCACTGATCTGGACATTGCTGAATTTTGATACTGCAAACATTATGACTGCACTTAACAGAGAGAGCATTCCAAAATAAAACAAGTATTCATTTCTTGCTTTCAATAATGCTATGAAATAGGTCATCCTTGAGTTGATAGTTTAAAATTAATTGAAGGATTCCCGGAACTGACCCGGAGAGTGATCTGTTTTGCTTTTAAATAATTTGCTAAACGATTGCGGATATTCGAAACCCAGTTCAAATGCAATTTCGCCAACAGTAAGTGTCGTCGTCGAAAGCTTTTCTTTTGCTTTTTCAATGATCTTTTCGTGAATGTGCTGCTGGGTATTCCGACCTGTCAGGGTTTTTAAAGTGTTGCTCAGATAGTTCGGAGAGCAATTGAGCAGTCCTGCTATATACTGTACGGATGGCAGTCCTTTATTAATAACATCCTCATCATTAAAATAGTCATTTAAGATTTTTTCCAGTTTATCCAGAATCTGACTTCCTGATATTTTACGCGTAAGAAACTGACGCATATAAAAGCGATTGGAATAATTAAGAAACGATTCAATTTGGGAAATAATGATCGACTCACTGAATTTATCAATATGGGAATGGTATTCCTGCTCGATATTCTTGATAAAACTGTCTAAGACTAATCGTTCTCTGTCGGAAACAAACAGTGCTTCATTTATTGCATAATTGAAAAACTCATATTTCTTTATGGTTCTAGCCAATGGATTTCCCCACAAGAAGTCTGGATGAATAAGCAGCATTGTCCCAGAACTCCTGAAATCCTCATCCGCTTTGAAGGAAAATATCTGATTGGGTGATATAAAAAACAAAATGCCTTCATCGAAATCATACTTTTGCTGTCCATAGCCATACTGCACATTTCCCAGCTCCACTTTCTTCAATGAGATAATATAGAAATCAAATATCACTCGGATACTTTCCTCACTTCTGTAAGGTGTTATTTCAGCAAGATCTATAACACTGATCATCGGATGTTCGGGATTACCTGCACCCAATATTTTATGGTATTCTTTGATGGTTTTTATTCTATAGGGCTGCTGCACATTCATCCTTCTTGCTTCTAAAATTTAAATATAAGATTATTTCACATCAACTCTGTTTAAAGTAAGCCCGGGATTTAATCCAAAAAAAGAAAGACCCCAAAAGCCTCTGATATTCAGACTACCATTTTTTACAATGGTAAGATATGAATCGTAGGTGCTGCCCCTGCCTCCATCGTAATCGTAGAGCTTTCCCTTCCAACTGTTCTTTTTAGTATTGAATTTGATATCTCTTAATAAAAGAATTCCCACCAAGGGCATTTTACGTTTGTCCTTGTCAGGATTATTCACGTCTAAGAGCGGCTTTCCTTCCTTGTCAGTGGCATTTTTTAAATAAATTAATTTACCGTAATAGTTTTCACCGTTTCTAAAAATCTGCACATTTCCTTCTTTTACCGGACTGTACCATACACCTGAAATATCATCAGCTTTTGATTGTGCAAATAACATTGATGAAAAATTAAGTAAAAGAAAAGTTAAAAATAGATGTCTCATTGTTCTTTATATTTTAAAGCGAATTCTTTCGCAAAATCATTAATTTTAACGCTTCCCATAATGGAAGGCCTGTTTTTAAAGTAATCCTCAAACAGACTACCATTATGCATCCCCACATTCATTTCCGTGAATTCATCGGCGATTTTTTCTGATGCACCTATCTTTATAAAGGCGTTCTTCATTTGCGCATCGCTGATCAGCACCCACTTCAAATATGGTTTCCCAACGGCGTTCCCTAAAATGGTGGCTATCTCCTGACAGGTAAGTTCTTCACTTGCAACATATCTTATCTTTTTGCCCCCATACTGGTCGTTAATTTCCTCGGCTATGGCAGATGCAATATCAATTGGCGATACCCAGGCGATTTTATCGGTTGCTCCATAATTTGATAAGATAATTCCAGAATATCCTTTTATAATACCCTTGAAACCATAATGTTTCATGTAGAGTAATTTCCCGATAATACCTTCCAAAAAACCTTTGCCTTTAACCATATCCATAAAGGCATACAGGTTATAATCAAAAGATGCAGGACGAAGATGCGTTACAGATACATCCTTGGGAAGTTCTTTGAAAATATTTTCTGCAATATAATGGAAAACCAATACCCCTGCCCCAGTCTGTTTTTCGGCACCAACGCTGCTCAGATGAACTACTTTTTTCATACCTGCTTTTTGAATCGCATGAACATAATTCGTACTGATCTCTCTTGTCTTTTCCCTATAATCGAGGTTCTGGTCCCCGAAAAAGTTAAATGGTGGGATCATACAGTAGGCAGCATCATGACCCTGGAAAACTTCGGTCAGAAATTTGCCGTCTTCGATTTCACCAATCGCCGCCTTTGCTCCCAACTGTTCTATTTCTGCTTTCCTGGCCACAGAACTGCTGACCACAGTAACCTGATGTCCCTGTTTTATCAACTGTACCACCAACACCTTGCTGATATTCCCTAATGAACCTGTTACAATTACTTTCATATTCATTTACCAAATTTTGTCAGATCAAAGTTCACTAAGTTGAGATACTACATTGTGTTCGAATCCACTTTTTTCGTGTTCAAAACCACCTTAATCTATTTTCAAAAGAGAGATGTAAAACTGCGATGTCATCAGTTTATAAATGAAAAATTACAGCAAACTATAGCATGATAAATAATATTAAAATGTAGCGGAAATCGGCAGCGCGTTGCTGGGATTTGATATATAGGTCTCAAAAACCGAAGATATTGTGAAAGTCAAGAACGAAACCGACAAATTAAAGAAGTTTTTCATGTATATAATTTATAGCGAATTTTGAGTGTGACAATTAGGAAAGAATTTTTATAAATAATAATATTAGAGTTTTTTATAATTTATTATGATTGACATCAAATTTTTGTGTTAGATTTTATGTAAAATCGACACTTACAGCATCTATGCAGAAGTATAAACCATTAACAAAGTTTTCTAAATATGATTACCAGATGTACGTTATTAATTTACTTGTCCTTGCTATCTCTTTTTGCCGCTGCACAAAGGGTAAAAATCTCTGGTATATTAAAGGAATCAAGTGTTCAGTCCATGTCTTTTGGTCAAATCATTTTAAATGATACCCTCCAAAAGTTTTCAAAAGCATATCTCGCCTCGCCGGAGCCTGGTGAAGGAGCAAAGTTTTCAGGGCATTATAAAGAGTTTTTAAAATTATCTCAGGATACTGTTTATATTGCTAGGCCAAATACGATGCACCGCTTTTCAATAACAGCGGATCTCAAGGATTCTCTCATCTTTAAATCCTATCAACATATTACTCAAAGACATGCGGTATCGGACTTGATAAAGAAGGACTCCATCGAAATTACTTTACTAAAACAGCCATGCCTGCCATATCAAAACTGTGATCAGCCCGCCGAAAAACTCTACGTTTTTATTGCTGAAAAAATTTCTGTTAATTATGCAAGAGACACTCTGTATTGCGACAGGTTTTCCATGGATTCAAAATTCGACGCATCGTACAAAATCATCAAAAACCTCTATGGAGATTTTAAAGGGGATTCCATAAAGTTTACTGCCTATGATCATTACGGAGTGCCAGCGTTCTCCCATCATAAATACGTACTGCTTTTTGTCTCGAAGTATTGTGGCAAGCTGTTTCATGAGAAATACCAATATTTTGATGTCTATCCCACCACAAACGGAAGGTGGGCAAGTCCCGGCGACCCAAGACGCTTCAACAGTTCTGATACCTCCAGAGTGCAAATAGAAAAAATCCCGTTCGGAACACTAAACTTTGATAAAATAATAGACGGCGTTTACCACAATATGACTTTTACCTCTCCATATTTTAAGATAGAGGGAAACTGTGTAGAGCCAATAATGGGTGCCTATGCAGAAGAACTTTTTGAAATTAAGAAAAACACCGTTTTAAAGGCCAGGGGTTTCTTTTCTGAAAAGCAATAGTCGTAAGATAGGTTAAGACTATTCCCACCGCGAGAATGCCGATCCTAATCAGAGCTTGAAACCGTCATCACCTAGCGTTCAAATAACCCAGGTTTCCATTAAGACTAAATTTGGAGCTCCTATATGTGGTATTAACTTTGTCTCAATAAACGAAGGGTACATCCCTTAATATGTATTTTTCTTTCAGCTGTAAGTTTACTTAAACCAATTACGGCAAATAGAAAAAATGTCTCACAAAACGAACATTAACCTTATGCCGGTTATTAACTTTTCATAATCAGACTCGAAAGAACCAGGTCAATGAGCTACTCAAAAAAAACATAATAGTTCATTAGACGATCATTACACCTAGTGCGAGTGTGGCAAGGCAGCCCTTAAAAATCTATGAACCTTTCAAGTCCGGTTTTTCTAAACATCGCTTTTAAATTTTTTTGTAAAAAACGGCTACTACTTGAGATTTTGTATTAATGGATATAATTATTAGGTTCGCCAATCATCTATATCAACTCAATCCGAACCACTAAAAGATGGCGAAATTTTGTTTACTTTTTTTTCTTATTTTATTTTCCAGATTTAATAAGGCCCCTGATCACAATAACGGATTCGAGTCTGTAGACCAAACCAGCTCACTTCCAAGCGGATGGTCATTTCAGGCACCAAATTACAACAGTATCAAATTAGATTCGATTACAAAATATGAAGGAAAATACAGCTTGTCGATTGAGAACTCGATCGAATTTAATACCCCACAAGAAGTAGGTAACTATTTCAATGTAAAGGCAGATGAAACGTATAGCAAGGAGGTGGGTTCGATAGAGTTGAGAGGATTTATGAAAATGGATGAAATTGGGGGTGACTATGCTGGATTATGGTTGAAGCTGGAAGCAGAAGATGGACAGTTAGCATTTGTCGATATAAAGCATGTGGGCACCCATGATTGGGCCGAATATCGTGTCAAACTCCCGTACTCCAAAAAAATCAAGGAGATAGCTTATGGAGGAATTCTAGCGGGGGTTGGCAAAGTATGGTTTGACAAGTTTCGACTTTATAAGGATGGGAAGCCGATGTATAACTTAAGGCGCATTGCTCCAAAAAAAGCTCAGTTAGATACTTCCTATCTAAATGGTTCAGGCATAACCAATATCCAGATCAATGCCAAAAATATTACCAATCTCGCCATCGTTGGACAAGTATGGGGATTTTTGAAGTACCACCACCCATATGCTGGTAGCGGAGAGGTGAACTGGGATGCCGAATTATTCAAGATTTTAGCCAATACACTAAAATGTAATAATCTTCGCGAGTTAAGCCATTCTCTAGAGGCTTATATAGACTCCCTTCCCAAGGTGAAAAAGTGTGATGACTGTAGAATCCTTTCCTCTTCAAAAGTGTTTATGGCTCCAGATTATGGAGATCTGTTTACAAGGAAACTACTATCAGAGAGCTTAACAAATAAACTCAAATATATTCAACAAAACAGATCCATTAAACAGAATTATTGGGTTAAAAAAGAACCAAGCCTGGGATACCCTCTATTCGTCAACGAAAAAAGCTACGATCAGATGTTGTTTCCCGATACAGGATATCGGCTACTATCGTTATTTCGATATTGGTCTATCATAAATTACTATTCGCCCTATAGAGAGATTACAGAATACAACTGGAACCAAGTTTTGAAGGATTTCATACCGCAGTTTGTAGCTACCGAGAACGCAAAGCAATATACACTTGCAACACTAAGACTAATAGCGACAATTAAGGACACTCATGCAAACATCTTCAATAATTATCCAACGTTAGAATCAATCAAAGGTAAATATCGCGTTCCCTTTCGATCCGACTTTGTCGAACACAAATTAATCGTTACCGGATATCGTACCGATACTTTAGGTATTCAAGGAAAGGTCAAAATAGGAGATATTATTGTCTCGATCAACGGGCAAAGAATTGAAAAGCTTGTTAAGAGGTATTTGCCCATCACGCCAGCATCCAATTACGACACACAATTGAGAGATTTGCCATGGAACTATTTGATGAGAAGTAACGACGAAGAAATGCAGTTTGTGGTAAAACGAAACGGAATGGTAATCAAACTAAACATCCCAACGCTTAAGAGTAAATCGACTTATACAGCGCCTAAACAAAAGGAAAAAGGGCCATATTATTTAATCAAGGATCAGATTGGCTATGTTAATGCAGGTAGATATCTAAATTCGGAGTTGGCACTAATGGAAAAAATGTTTGCAAAAACCAAGGGGATAATTGTAGACCTGCGAGAATATCCGTCTGACTTTATGCCTTACACCTTTGCAAGCTACCTTAAATCATTCAAAAGTATGTTTTTAAAGTGGTCTACGGTAGAATATTCAAGTCCAGGTACATTTGTCATCACTGATTCAGCGTATAATGGACCTTCAAAAAATGGCGAATCATATAATGGGAAGGTGGTTGTGATTGTCAATTCAGACACGCAGAGCCAGGGAGAGTTCACAACAATGGCACTCCAGAGTTCACCAAACGTCAGTGTAATTGGAAGTCAAACGGCAGGTGCAGATGGTGAAGTAAGCACTATTGTCCTTCCAGGTGGCATTTACACCAGGATATCAAGTAAAGGTGTATTTTACCCAGATAATTCGCCATCTCAAGGTACCGGAGTGAAAATCAATCGTATTGTAAGACCAACTATTAAAGGGATAATGGGTGGAAAGGACGAATTACTGGAGAAAGCTATAAATATATTAATTAACAACTAATAATATTTATTCCAGACCATGGTGATTTACAATGCACGACAAAATCCAGCTTAGGAATATTTTGCCAAAAAAATGTTGCCTTTTGATAGGCCAAAAGAATTATACACCGTAAGTCTTGTCTCAAAAAAGGAACATTTAGATTTAGTGTCGAATATCTAGACTAGCATAATTTAGGATAGAAATATGCTATCACAAAACTTATTTTTAAAGATTCCAATCACATTTTAAATTTTAATGCATCAAATTCTTTAAATACTAGGAACAAAAGTCATAGTTAGAAGTAAATACATATAAGAGGGTGATTTTAGAAGACCTCTTCTAGATCATTACAACAAATAATAAAATTTTCGGCGATATCCATTTCCTCATGTATGAATCAATGGCTGTTGAGACTTAGAGATAAATGGTTTAGATAAACCGGTATACTTAAGAACAAAGCTGTGATATCTCGTGTTGTCCATCACAATAAGATAATTATGAACAAGTTGCAGACTAATTTTATCGGCAGTATTCCACAGTATTTACGCCAAACCCAAATTATATCATTCCTAATCTCGGGGCAAACTTTAAAAAAATTATGAAGACGGAACAAGCCATGATCGAAGATCTGGCTATCATTAGCGATCGAAGGAGCTGCGCGCTTTTGGACAAAGCTGCTACCATTAACTGGTATTGCCCTGAGCGCTTTGATACTGAAGCCATTTTTTCTTCTCTCCTCGATGATGAAAGAGGGGGATACTGGTCAGTCAGCGCGAAGGATAAGGTATTCCTAACTCGCCAATTTGATGGCAGAAGTAGCGTATTATTTACTAGTTTTTCTATCGGCAAAAGTGGATTGACGATTACAGATTTCATGCCGTTAGAGGAAAATTTCAGGGGGATTTGTAGGCTTTTTACGAATGCACCATCAACTATTGAAAACAAGGTTAGCATAAGGTCCGATTATGGATTAATAGCCGAAGATTACACTATCATATCAACCAAAAGCCTTAAAATAGAGAAATCTGGGCTCTACTTTCATGGTTCGCATCCATTGACAATTGATAAAGGTATTATTCATTTTGAAATTCCTGCTGGAGAAAGTGGTTGGGCCTACCTCGGCAAGGCAAATCAAATTAGCAAAGATGAACTACGAAAACTTCTGCGTACTACACTTCAAAAATGGAAAGAGCTGGAAAAGCTGGTGGATTATCATGGTCCTTATGAGAACCAGGTGCGGTACTCGCTCAGAGCATTGCAGCAGATGGTTTATGAGCCTACCGGAGGGATTATAGCAGCTGCCACCACTTCCCTACCTGAAGTAATCTGCGGTGAGCGTAATTATGATTACCGTTATGTTTGGATGAGAGATGCGGCGCTAATAACCTCATCACTAACACAAATCATTACAACTGGGGAACTGGAAGAGAAATTTATCGCCTTTGTCTCCGGTGCAATGGAAAAAAATGGGGAGGACCACATATCATGCTTTTATGCTGTTGATCAAACGAAAGTTTCGCCCGAGATAAGAGAAATTCCACTAAATGGGTATTTGCAAAGTCGGCCTGTACAGATCGGTAATTCGGCTGCAGATCAATTCCAATTAGATGCTGAAGGCAATATCTTAATTGCTTGTAGCATCATTTATCAAAAAACCGGTAAAGTGATTTATTGGAATACGGTAGAGAAGATTGCCGACTATATCTGTAAAAACTGGGAACGAAAAGATAATGGGATCTGGGAGGAAGAACAGTTGCAGCATTATACTTCCAGCAAGGCATTTGCCGCCCGCGGCCTGGAACTTATTGCACCCTATCAAAAGGATCAGGCTGTGGCTGACAGATGGTTGAAAAATGCAGCAATGATACGTGAATTTATTTCGAAGAACTGTTTGACCACTTCCGGTGCATTTGCAGTTCATGCTGGCTCAGAGAATGTAGATCTTTCTGCTGCATTATATGTTCCCTTCGGGGTTTATGATGCGCACGATGACAACATGTTGGCTACTATTCAGCAACTCGAAAAAAATTACTGTGAAGAGCATCTTTACAGGAGACACTTGCTTGAGTTTGACTCAGCCAAAGAAGGCGCCTTTTTAGCGGGAAGTTGCTGGATGGCCCATTATTACGCTATTGCGGGCGATCTTCAGCTGTGCAAAAAAATTCTCGACAAAGTGCTTGATTACAGTAACGACCTAGGCTATTTTTCCGAAGAGGCAGATCTGATGACGGGTCATTCACTTGGTAACTTTCCGCAAACATTCGTTCACTCCTCTTTTATTTGTGCGGTTAACGGTTACAAACAGGCATTAAAAGGAAATACAACTATTATCAAACCTATAAAACAATAATAATGAATATGAATTTAGACATTAAAAACAAAACAGCTGTTATTACTGGTGCAGATTCCGGCATCGGATTGGAAACTGCTATCATCTTAGCAAAAGCAGGAGTGAAGACGGTATTGGCGGATCTTGAAGAAGACAGCCTAAAAAAAGCATCTGAAAAACTGCTATCAGCCGTGCCTGAAGCGGAAGTTACCTGGCTTACGGTAGACCTCACTGATAATCAAAGTGTATTAAATCTAGCAAAACAGGTTAAAGAAAAGTACGGTCCCGCACATATTTTGATAAACAGTGCAGGTGCGCGTGGAGCCGCCGGAGACTTCCTAACTTTAACTGATGAAGATTGGCAGCAAACAATTGACGTGGATTTGATGGGGGCCGTAAGATTATGCAGGGCATTTATTCCTCATTTACAAGAAAACAATTGGGGACGGGTCGTATTGGTTTCGTCTGAAAACGCATACCAGCCCTATGAGGAAGAATCCCCGTATAATGCCTGCAAGGCAGGTATCATCAACCTGTCTAAATGTCTGTCAAGGTCATATTCTAAAGAAGGACTTCTGTTCAACTGTGTCTCACCGGCCTTTATAGAAACCCCGATGACCGACGCCATGATGGAGGATCTTGCTAAAGAAAGGGGTACAGATAAGGAAGAGGCAATAAAATGGTTTTTGAAGAACAAACGTCCAAATCTTGCTGTTGGAAGAAGGGGAAAACCGGTAGAAGTAGCTAATGTTATCGCATTTCTATCATCCGGACTTTCAAGTTTCGTAAATGGCAGCAACTACCGCATTGATGGCGGCGCTGTAGAAAACGCATTCTAAGATGAATGGTCCGGAAAATACGGTTAATGGGAATACAAGGATGCAACCTGCTCTGGTATTCCTCCACTATTTTGGCGGCTCGGCCAAAAGCTGGGAGTTTGTAATTTCACGGCTCGAAAGATATTATTCATGTATCGCGATTGACCTGCCGGGTTTTGGAAACACTGAGATGCTTGCTAAATCTTCGCTTAAGGGTTACGCAGATTTTGTTCGGCGAGAGTTAATGGCTAAAGGCATAACTTCCTATATTCTGATAGGCCATTCTATGGGTGGTAAGATTGCTTTGCAGTGCGCTGTAAATGACTACGAAAATGAGCAGGTACAGGGTTTGATTCTGATTGCGCCGTCACCACCCAGCTTTGAAGATATTCCAGAAAGTGAAAAGGCAAAAATGCGCCAGATTCCGGATTTGAAAGAATCGAGAGCAAAAGTTGACGCAGACACTATCACCAAATTAGTGCATCAAAGGTTAGATATAGCCATTCAAACCCCTTTGCAGGTTGCCTCGGATGCCAGGAAATGGTGGATTGATGAAGGAACACGTGAATCTATCGCAGATAAAACAAGGCAATTAAAAGTTCCTGTAACTCTTATAGCTTCAAAAGATGATCCTGCAATTAATTGGGCGATGACACAAGAACAAACTATACCGAATTTATCTCCCGAAATACAAATGGTAACTATTGATGGTATTGGTCATTTAATGCCTCTGGAAAATCCCGACCTTATTGCGTCGATGATATCAGACACACTAAATAAAAATAAGTAATTTACACCTATTTATTCGCGACCTATATACCCAAGTAAAGGTATGTATGAAACAGTCACTAATCGAAACTAAATCAAAACCCGGTGCAAGGAATGTTAAACATACCTTGCACCGGGTTTACTTATTATGTTATAGTCTGCTAATTTAAGGGTGACCGTTCCCGCCAGCAGATCCATATATCTGTCCGGTAGCATAACTGGCAGCACTATCCGCTAGCTGAACGTAAATTGATGCCAACTCAGCCGGCTGTCCAGGACGCCCAAGTGGGGTAACCTCTCCAAATTTGACAATCGCATCCTGAGGCTGTCCACCACTGGTTTGGAGAGGCGTCCATACTGGACCTGGTGCCACACCATTTACCCTGATTCCTTTTGGCCCGAGCTGCTTTGCTAATGATTTAACAAAGGCAACATTTGCAGCTTTTGTTTGTGCATAATCAAAAAGGTTTTCTGAAGGGTCGTAGGCCTGCACAGAACTGGTAGCAATGATAACCGAACCTTCCGAAAGGAACGCAAGTGCAGCCTTGGTAATCCAGAATGGTGCATAGATATTCGTTTTCATTGTGGTATCAAATTGAGCACTGCTTATCTCCTCAAGCGATTCTATCGCCTGTTGATGCCCGGCATTATTCACCAAGATGTCTATACCTCCCAATTTCTCTGCTGCTTGGGCAACTAAAGTCTTACAGAATTCTTCTGAGGTAATATCTCCAGCAATGCCATAACCTTTTCTTCCGGCTGCAGCGATAAGCCTAAGCACTTCGTCTGCATCAGATTGTTCTTGCGGTAAGTAGTTAATTACTACATCTGCACCTTCCCTTGCATATGCAATCGCAGTAGCGCGTCCGATTCCGGAATCACCACCGGTAATCAGGGCTTTTCTACCTTGCAGTCTTCCTGAACCTTTATATGATTCCTCACCGTGATCAGGGATTGGATCCATTTTTGAAGCGAGTCCCGGGACTTCCTGCGGTTGTTTTACGAACGGTGGGCGGGGATATTTTGTTAGTGGATTTTCAATTTTTCTTTGATTTTCTGACATCTTGATGTTTTTAAATTATTAAAGTAATTACTTGATCTACTATGTTAAGCGAATTTTAATATTTGCCTCTACAGTATCAATAAGGCTCAATGTCTTTTGTTTAAATAAATGAAATACATTTACAAATGATGTTTATATAAACTTAATTTTGGAAAGTTTAGTTCCCATTTATTATTCGATAACCAGATGTAATTGATACCTTTTTATTTATTTGAACTAAAAAAAACCGTTTCTACAAATTTTTTATTATCGAAAAGGGTATCTAACTTTCCTAGTTAGTCAACTTGTTATTAGATTATGATAACGAAATATACGTCTACTGAAAAGCCCATTTTCTAGACTGAAAATGGGCAGAGTATGAATTATCGGCCAATAAAGTTGATTAAATCCGCATTAAGCTGATCTTTTGAAGTAATGAAAAGTCCATGCGGCTCCCCTTCATATATGATATATTCAGCGCCGGGGATCATAGCTGCTGCTTGTTCTCCCGTTGCCTTGATTGGAACAGTCTGATCGTCATCCCCATGAATCACCAATGTAGGAACATTAATAGCCGAAATATCTCCTCTTAAATCAGTCGAGGAAAACGAGGTGGCGCAGGCAAGGGTTGACTTTAACGTTGCTTGCATAGCCAAAACAAGGTCATTGGTCAAAATCTGGTCACTAACCGGTTTATTTAGCAAGCTAACTCCATAAAATTGTTTTCCAAAATCGCCAAGAAAGCCAGCTCTGTCTGCCTGGATGCTACTCGCAATTTCATCGATTTTATCCTGCGGTACTCCCTCGGGATTATCATCAGTTTGCAACATGAAAGGTGCTATCGAACTGATCAAAACGGCCTTAGAAACCCCTGCACCACCATGCCTGCTAAAATATTTTACAACTTCTCCTCCTCCCATCGAAAAACCTACAAGTATTGCATTTTCAAGCTGTAACTCCTCGATTATAGCTTTGAGGTCATCTGCAAGGGTATCATAATCGTATCCTGTCAGGGGTTTATCTGATTTCCCAAAACCTCTTCGGTCATAAGCAATGCATCGGTAACCGGCATCTGTAAGTGCAGCAATCTGATAGTCCCACATCTGATGATCGAGTGGCCACCCGTGAATAAGGACAACTGGTGTTCCAGAGCCCAAGTCTTGATAATGAAGATTAACTTCTGTGCCATCCTGGCTGGTAGTTTTTATAAATTTCATAGTGTTTTTAATAAATTTCTTATTAAGAAATCAACACAAACAGTAAGAAGTTGTTCGTAATTCTTTGAAAATTGACACTTCCAAATGGTTTAATTAGATTAATGTCAAAGAATTTTGATTGTCCAGTAAATAATTTTAGCGATTCATTAATAATAGCCTTAGTTGATTGCTGATTTGGTTTTAGTTTCGAATCGGCATAGTTTTACATGGTCATAGGTTTTAGCATTTTGGATTGTAAAAGTAAAGTAGATATCTGGTCAAACTGCAACATTACCTGTGTTAAATATTTTACAAAGTGTTACATTAAATTTAGAAACAGGATTCTGTCTCAAAAAACGAAGATATCCATCCTGCTATTATGTATCTCTCTTTCAGCTGTAACTTATATACACTAATACAGCCTTGAGAAAAATGTTTCGAAAACGATTAATAAAACTAGTGAAAAAATACTATAACTTAACTTCGTTCTTCCAAGTTATAGCGGCACTGTAGTCACTATTAACCTTTAAACACTTTGCGAGGTAAATTTTTGATTTCATATAGTTCTTTTGCATATAATAACATTTTGCGAGTAATAGATATGCTGCTTCGTCTTTAGCCATTAAACGCTCAGGAAAGGTTGTAGGTTTATTTAAGAGGAAAAAATTTAAGTTGTTTATTCCTTGTTCCAGATTTTTCCCAGATTTCACTGCCAGTACTCCCAGTCTATATTTATAAATAGATGACTTTGTATAATCATATGCTTCTTCAAGGACAGACCAAGCCTTATCGAAATCTTTAAGGCCATCTACATACATCGTGGAAAGCCAAGAGTAGCCGTTAGAAGTATAGGCTTTTCCAAATTTCTTACCGGATTCTATTGACATCGTAAGTTTGTATAAATAGGTTTTGAGAATTGCTGTCAGAATATAATTTTGTTCAGCATAAAAGATCCAGCAAAGAGAAGGAATAAGACTTTTACTTGTCATTGGCCAATAAGGTCCTTCAGGA
>NZ_CAKLBU010000007.1:0-86537 GCF_920984735.1 Pedobacter sp. Leaf250
ATCCTTTTGTTTTATCCAGGCTCGCTCTGCGGCCTTAAGTACTGTTCAGACTCCTGAGAATAAAATCGTGTGGGCTAAACCTTTTTTACGGTATAACTCAAAGTTTACCTAGCCTCGAATGGCCTCAAACGAACAGTCAATATATTTTGCATAACAACAATATAATGACCTTTTTAAAATTCTCAGTAAAAATAAAAGCCTCGATTTCTGATCGAGGCTAGTGTGTTATTTAACTTCTTCGTAATCTACAAAGTCGCCAAGTTTATCCGTTTTACTTTGATCGGGTTTAGGGGGCATGTAATCTATAGAGATCGCACCTTCTGGTTTTGATCGTCTTTGTTGCTGCTGCCCTTGCCCGCTTGCTTGCTGTTGCATTTTGCTTGCCAAATTACTAAACAGCATAGGCAATATCAATCGAATCAACATTCTAATGATCCAAAGAACTAATATTGCAATGAAAATGAATTTAATAAATGCCATTCCTAAATTTATCGTTGTTATAAATATAGACGAACCAAAGCCTATTTTGTTACTTTTTTAGCCATTAATTGCATTTTGATTACAATTATAGCATGTTATAAAATTTCAAATAGAGTTATTCTTCTACAATTTCTGCCACTCTACCAACTTGTCCATCTACCAACCTTACTTTAATTCCCCTTGAATGAAAAGCTGATGATGTAAGTAAATTTTGTACCACTCCATAAGTAATATTTCCCGACCGCTGATCTTTTTTTAAAATAATGCCTACTTCTAAACCTGGATAAATATCTTTTCTATTTTGACCGTTCATTTATTGATTTGTAAGTTTCAAAATTCTAAATAAATTTCCAATTTCAGTAATATCGAAGTGAAAACGTTACTTTCCAAACTTCTCACTAAACATTTTTTCTAGTGCAAACATTTCATCACGCAGTTTTGCGGCCTGTAAGAAATCCATATCCTTGGCAGCTTTTTGCATATCCTTTTTAGTATTATCAATTGCTTTTTGCAACTCGGCTTTACCCATATATTGCACAATTGGATCTGCAGCGATACTGATTTCAGCATTCTCTATATAAGCTCTGGCTTTATTATCACTGGCCTTTTGAGAGAAATCCAATACCGAGGTTTGCTCTAAAATCGCTTCGCGAGATTTTCCAACCGTTTTAGGTGTGATGCCATTTTCCAAATTGTAGGCAATCTGAATATCTCGGCGACGGTTAGTTTCGGAAATTGTTTTCTCCATACTATCTGTAATCCCATCCGCGTACATAATCACACGCCCGCGATCGTTACGGGCAGCACGACCAATAGTTTGAATCAATGATTTCTCTGAACGTAAAAAACCTTCTTTATCTGCATCGAGAATAGCGACTAATGTTACTTCGGGCAAATCCAATCCCTCACGCAGTAAATTAATACCCACCAAAACATCAAACTCTCCCAAGCGTAAACCACGAAGAATTTCTACACGCTCCAGGGTTTTAATTTCGGAATGGATATAACGCGTTTTTATATTTAAGCGATCCAGATATTTAGTCAATTCTTCGGCCATACGCTTAGTTAGCGTGGTAACCAAAATCCGACCACCATCTTTTATGGTTAAATCAATTTCGTCTAACAAATCATCCACTTGATTAATGGCGGGTCTAATTTCGATCACAGGATCTAATAAACCCGTTGGGCGAATTACCTGCTCTACCACAACCCCCTCCGACTTCTCCAACTCATACTCTGCTGGAGTAGCACTCACATATATGGTTTGTGGTGCCAAAGCCTCAAATTCATTGAAATTTAAGGGCCTGTTATCCAGTGCAGCAGGCAAACGAAAGCCATATTCTACTAATGATAACTTGCGTGATCTATCGCCACCGTACATTGCCCTGATCTGCGGAACGGTTACATGGCTTTCATCGATAACCATTAAATAATCATCAGGAAAATAATCAAGCAAACAGAATGGGCGCATGCCTGGTTGCCGGCCATCAAAGAAACGCGAATAATTTTCGATACCCGAACAATAACCCAATTCTTTCATCATCTCAATATCGAAATTGGTCCGTTCTTCTAATCGTTTCGCTTCCAGTAAATGCCGATCTGCTATTAATTGGTTTTTACGAATTTCCAGCTCCTCCTGAATGCCCCAAATAGATTGATTGAAACGATCTTTTGGTGTAACAAAAAGATTGGCAGGGTAAATGGCCATATCAGTTAATTTTTCAAGCGTTTTTCCAGAAACCGGATCGATTGCCGAAAGCTCTTCAATATCATCACCAAAAAATGATATGCGATATGCATGATCTAAATATGCTGGGTAAATATCAACAGTATCTCCTTTTACCCTAAAAGTTCCACGTTTAAATTCAGTTGTGGTGCGAGAATATAAAATCTCTACCAAACTATGTAAAAATGCATTCCTAGAAATTCTTAATCCTACCCCAAAACGAAAAACCATTCTAGAAAAATCTTCAGGATTTCCCATACCATAAATGCAGGAGATAGAAGAAACTACAATAATATCCCTTCTCCCACTCATTAAAGATGAGGTAGTGCGCAAACGAAGTTTTTCAATCTCTTCATTTATGCTTAAATCTTTTTCGATATAGGTATTGCTCGACGCGATAAAAGCCTCTGGCTGATAGTAATCATAATAGGAAACAAAATAATTAACAGAATTTTCAGGGAAAAAATTTTTAAATTCTCCATAAAGCTGCGCTGCCAAAGTTTTGTTATGACTTAAGATTAGTGTTGGCTTTTGAGTTTGCTCAATTACATTAGCAACAGTAAAAGTTTTTCCCGAGCCCGTTACGCCTAATAATGTTTGATAGTGTTCGTTGGCATTCACACCATCAACCAATTGTTTAATTGCACTTGGCTGATCTCCGGTGGGTTTATATTCTGAAGTGATTTGGAATTTCATCGTTAATCAAATATACGAGTTTAGGGGTTAAAGAGTAAACAGGAGAAAGTCAGGAAAGTTCGAAATTGATTTAGAACTTTCAATTGAAGGTTTAGCTCAAAGTGGCTCATTGATTCTTAAACAAGATACAACCTAGTAAATCAAAAGTTAAACTTTTGATTTACTAGGTTAAATTGTATATTTGTATATGATTGTTACTAGAAATTTAGCTCAGCAATTAAGAGATCGATTAAAAAAATCTCCAGCAATAGCAATTTTAGGGCCAAGGCAAGTTGGAAAAACCACATTGGCGAAACAGTTGGAAGATCATTATATCTACCTGGACATGGAAAATCCAAGAGATATTGCTAAACTGCAGGATGCTTATACTTTCCTAGAAAACCTTGAAGATCAAACTGTAATTATTGATGAAGTGCAATTACTACCAGAATTGTTTTCATTATTACGACCTTTAATAGATGCCAAACGAACACCTGGAAGGTTCATACTTTTAGGCTCTGCATCACCAGAATTAGTTAAAGGTGTTTCTGAATCACTTGCCGGAAGAATTTCTTATAACGAATTAAGTCCGATTGGGCTAACAGAATTGCCAAAATCAATAGGTTATGAAGAACATTGGTTTCGAGGAGGTTTTCCTGAATCCCTTTTGTCGGAAACGGGTGATTTGAGCAAAGCATGGATAGATGATTTTATTGTAAGCTATGTGGAAAGAGATTTGGCAAAAATGTTTGGAGTAGATTTAGCGCCAACATTACTGCGAAATTTTTGGAGCATGCTTGCTCACTTAAATGGCAATTTGTTCAATGGAGAATCTTTTGCGAGATCACTAGGTGTAAGTGCACCAACTGTGAATAGGTATCTTGATTTTTTAGAAGGTGGCTACTTAATTAGGAGGTTACAGCCATTGTTTGTAAATGCTAAAAAACGTTTAGTAAAGTCACCTAAAACATATATACGGGATACTGGAATATTACATAGATTATTAAACATCCCAAGCTACAATGAATTATTTGGCAATCCAGCTATTGGTGCATCTTGGGAAGGTTATGTTATCGAACAAATTTATCAGCTAAAAACAAAGCAAACTGAACTTTTTTTCTACCGCACGCAAACAGGTGCAGAATGTGATTTGGTTTTAGTGCAAGGAATTAAACCCTTAGCTTGTATTGAAATTAAGCTATCTAATGCACCTACAGTTTCGAAAGGTTTTATAAGTTGTGCAAAAGATCTTGAGCCTAAATACAAATACATTATTACACCTAAAAGCGAGACATACAAAACCTCAAACGAAATAACAGTAACCAATCTCGAACATTTTCTAGTTAAAATTTTTCCTGAAATTCAATAAAAAAATCCTCGCTGAAATTATTCAACGAGGATTTAATCCATTTATAGATTGATAATATTAAACTATCAACCGAACTATTTACTTCCTGCTACTTTCATTGGGTTTGATCCAACTGATTGGCCTCTAACAGCTGTAGTGGCTTTCATTTTAAACGTTTTAAATTTACTTTCTTTGGCTTTGCCTCCCCAGCCATTATTGCTGGTATCAATATCTGCCGTTTCACGTAATGGATCTACCAAAATGGATTCCACTTCTTTATCTTTTACATAGAATTTAGATGTTTTCAATTCGTTATGCCTCCAGATTTGTGCAGGAATACGATCAATCTCTTTTGTACCATCTTTATAAGTGAACTCTACAATAATTGGCATTACCAAACCTCCCCTATTACTAAAACTTAGTTCGTAAAGGAATTTATTAGCATACTTAGCCTGGTCTGCCTCTGGAACAACTTCGTAAGGCATCGCCATTTCGGTTTTTGTTGCTGTTGTCGTATCAACACTTACTAAGCCTCTATCATATTTATAGTAAAAATCTTGGGCAGCAGTGTTTTTATCAACATAGAAATTAATCTTTTTATCCTCACGGTTTCTGATTTTGGAAATATCATCAAATGCATTTAATGCTGGTTTGTCAACTTTTACCATCCTCGATCTTGCTGCAGGCACATCTTTCGGAAAATCGGCTTTGGCAAACTTTACGCTATCTAATGAGATGTCGCAAGGATCAGTTCCGTAAAACCAACCTCTCCAAAACCAATCTAAATCTTCGCCGCTTGCATCTTCCATAGTACGGAATAAATCTGCAGGTTCTGGATGTTTAAATGCCCATCTTCTAGAATATTCTTTAAAAGCATAATCAAAAAGCTCTCTTCCCATAATGGTTTCACGAAGAATATTTAAACCTGTTGCTGGTTTAGAATAGGCATTTGGACCGAAACGAGCAATATTTTCAGAATTGGTCATGATTGGTTCCAACTCATCCTTTGGCAATTTCATGTAATCTACAATGGTGTAGGCTGGGCCTTTTTTACTAGGGAATTTATTATCCCAAAGCTCTTCTGTTAAATATTCAACAAAAGAATTTAAGCCCTCATCCATCCAGGTCCACTGGCGTTCATCACTGTTTACAATCATTGGAAAAAAGTTATGGCCAACTTCGTGAATGATTACGCCTAGCATTCCATTTTTTGTACTCTCGCTGTAAGTTCCATCAGCATCTGTGCGACCATAGTTGAAACAAATCATTGGGTATTCCATTCCATTTGCCGCCTCAATGCTTTGTGCTACCGGATATGGATAAGGAATTGTAAAATCAGAATAAGTTTTAATGGTATGCGCCACAGCACGGGTAGAAAACTTACTGTATAAATTATAGGCTTCTTTACCGTAAAAACTCATACACATTACTGTATTATTATTGGCTTGGATTTTTTGAGGCATGGCATCCCAAATAAACTTACGTGAGGATGTCCAGGCGAAATCGCGAACATTGTTTGCATTAAAAACCCATGTTTTTTTAGCAGTTGATTTTTTACCTTCAGCAGTTTTTGCTTCAGCCAGTGTTTGAATCTCTACTGGTGCTGTTGCCGTTTTTGCTGTATTGTATCTGCTCAATTGTGTTGGATTTAAAACAGCGCTGTAATTGATGCATTCACCAGTTGATCCAACCAAGTGATCGGCGGGAACAGTCATTTGAACTTTGAAATCGCCAAAGGTTAAGGCAAATTCGCCTCTACCTGTAAACTGATGATTTTGCCATCCCTGAAAATCGCTATACACACATAAACGTGGATACCATTGCGTCATGGTAAATAAATAGTTTCCATCTGCCGGAAAAAATTCATAACCTCCACGACCACCAACACTCATCCGATCAGAGATTTTATAGTTCCAATTGATATTAAAGATAAATTTTTGTCCGGTTCTTAGCGCAACTGGCAAATCTACCCGCATCATGGTTTTATTTACGGTATATTTTAAGTTTTTGCCAGTAGCATCCGTAAGCTTAGTGATATTAATTCCGAAACCGTTATCAGCTTTTGCACTTAACTGATCTAAATTTTGGGTGGTTCCTCCAGCAGGCATTTTAGTAGCATCTTGATAGTTGGCATTTTTGCTGGTACTGTGTTCATTTTCATCCAACTGCAGCCAGATATATGTTAACGGATCAGGCGAATTATTGGTGTAAGTAACCGTTTCAGAACCAGTTAACATCAAATTTTTCTCATCCAATTCACATTTGATATTGTAATCGGCACGTTGCTGCCAATATTTAACACCCGGTGCACCGCTGGCCGTACGCTGTTCATTTGGCGTTGGTAAAATGGTGCCCAGTTGCTCAAACTTGTTCCCATGGTTGCTTCCCGGGTTATTTTGAATGTTTTGTGCCATGGCCAAACCACCTGAAAAAAGCAGCAAGCCGGTTAATGTAAACAGTTTATTCATTGTTGTAGTTAGTTTAAAAAAGGAATTCGCTCTAAAGCCATTTTTAAAGCCAGGCTAAATACGGCTGCCGAAATAAACAACACCCAACTTAGGCGTTTGATTCGGGTATAATTAAAAATAATAAATGTAATGATCAAAATAATCAACACCATAAAAATCTGCCCAGCTTCCAAACCGATATTAAAGCCAAAAAGCCCCCAGCCAATATGCTGATCTTTGGCTAGCATCATTCTAATGGAATTTGCAAAACCCATTCCATGTATCAAACCGAAACCTAATGCTAAAAAGTAATTTATCTTCACAGATCTCATGGAGAAATTTCTTCTAAATAAATTACTAACAGCTGTTATTACAATGGTACAAGGTATCAAAAACTCTACCCATTTACTATCAAACCTGATCACATCCATTACACTCAAAAATAAGGTTAGTGAATGGCCAATGGTAAATGCAGTAACTAAAATTAGTACTTGCTTAACATTTTTGTAACTGTAAATGGCCACCAATGCCAAAATAAATAACTGATGATCTAAAGCATCAATACTTATAATATGCTCCCAACCTAACTTGAAATAGAAAATAAAGTCCTGTAACGGCATGAAAAATTCAAAAATAAAACGGGATGTGATTTTTTAAAACTTAAAATTAAATTAATAATTCTGAAAAGCTACCATTTTAGATAAACATCAGATCATTTTACTGAAAATGTTACCGTTAAGCAGGTAAAAAATGTGGTTATGATGCCTATTTTATTCAAACGATAACGATTGAATTGGATAGATATGTTATTAATGTGGTTAGCGTAATGATTTAAGTTGTAAATTCGTATTCATTGGATTATTATATGAGTAAAATTAAATTCATCTTCGCCTTTCTGCTATGCGCTTATGTTTGCCTTGCAGCTAACATTAAACATCCGCTGCATGTAAGCACAACCGAATTAAATTATAATCAGCAAGACAAGACGATTGAAATAAGCTGTAGGATTTTTACAGATGATTTTGAATCGATATTGGCCAAAAACTACAAACAAAAAATAGATTTATCTAAACCTGCAATGAAAAATGCAATGGATGAGGTGATTAAAAAATATATTGCTGCCCACTTGCAAATCAGTGCCAATGGAAAACCCATTTCCATGAATTATATTGGTTTTGAAATTGATCATGAAGCCACAAATATCTTTTTAGAAGTAGAAAAAATTTCCAATTTTAAATCGGCTGAAGTTACCAATACAATTTTATACGATTTGTTTGATGATCAGATGAGTATCGTTCATATTGTGAGAGGTAAAACCCGAAAAAGTAGTAAAATTTTATATCCCGACAAGAAGTTTGCAACAAACTTTTAACTGTAATTTTTGTATTAGATATTAAATTACCGTTAAAATAGTGCTAATTTTATTATCCCGTTAACAATGAAATCGTATCCGCGGGGAGAATTATTTATAACCTTAGTTTATACATTACCCTGTTAAAATAAGTTATGCATTTAATCATCTTCTCATCTGTTTTAACACCCAGAATAAAATATATCTTCAATTTTATTTTTAAGGATATTCTCAAAGCCGAAATAGAATTTACCGGAAATGCTCAATATTTTTTACAGAGTGAACAGATTAAAATAAGTTATGGCGAAAAGGCACTTGGAAATGAAATTTTCTTCAAAAGCACAACACTACTTTTTTCAAACAAAGTTGATGAAATCAACATAAAAACAACTTTATTTAGTGATTATCAAGTACCTTTTCCAGTAACTAATTCCCTATTTCCTTTCGATGTATTTGCAGCATCATTTTTTATTGTTACTCGCTATGAAGAATACCTGCAGCAAAAAAAATCGAATGAAGATTTTTTGGCCAGTAAGAGTTATCAATACAAATGGAAAATTCTAGACAGACCGATAATTGATGAGTGGGCATTATTGATTAAAAACATTATCCGCAAAAAACACCCGGGTTTTAAGTTTCACGATAAAACTTTCATCAATCAACCAGGTATAAATTTTAATATAGGCGCTAACGTTCCGGCAGGGTTTTTGAACAAAACCAAATTTATCTTTAGTTCTGTTTTTAATAAGGAGAACAATTATCTAAGTTCAAAATTAGATCGATTAACTGGCATGGGCGTTCGAAACGAGACGGTTTTAAGCGAATTAAACATTACACTGGATAAAACAAAAACCAACCCTATATTCTTTATTAATTTCCCTAATGTATCAAACGACTACATTAAAATAAATGGCGTATCTAAAATCCTCACCAATAGAAATGTTGGCTTATTAAGACCATGCGCCAGCACCAAAGAAAAAATGAATGAGATTAAAGAAGGTTTGTTCAAACTAAAAAAGATATTACCAGATCAAATCAATTTAATCAGTCAGCAATTGGATGTTTTAAAATTCCCAATTTGCTACCTTAATTTACTAAACTCTGGCATTACAACCGATTATTCAATGGGTTATCCAGATCGGGCTGGTTTTAGGGCTGGAACTTGTACACCATTTAACTGGTACGATTTACAACTCGAAAAAGTTACCCCATTACTGGTTTACGCTTATTGCTTAAATGATGCATCATTCGAACATCTTTCTACAGATGCCATTGGCAATACCATTAAAGATTATAGCGATGCCGTAAAATTTGTGAACGGACATTTTCTTAGCAATTGGCAACTTCGCAGCCTGTCAAGCCATCTGAAATACAAAAAACTAAAGAGGGCTTTTGATGAAATGAGCAGCTAAGTTAAAACCTACAGATCTTTCTTTATCAGAATTAACCTTCCGATATGAATACGATTTTTATCCTTATCGGTTTTAAAATGTAAGGTGATTGTGTTTCGAAACTCATTGATTTCAAGATCACACAAAAACGTTTTCTTCCTGGATTCTTTCTGATCACTGAAAAATGAAATGGGATTACTTACTTGAGTTTGCCTTTGCCATAAGGTAACTTCTGCACCATCAGGAGCTGTTTCCAAATCAGCATATAGCTTATATTTTCCATTTGGAATTTCTTGTAAATCAATCCTAATCTGCGCACCATTCCGAGATATAATATTATTTCCATCAATCGTTGCCTGGCCATTGAAACTAAAGTTCATTAATTGAGGGTAAACCATCATCGTATCTGGAAGGAAAACAGTTGTTGTTTTATCGTCTGGTGCCTGTGATGTTGAAATCGCTTTTTCAGCATAGTAAAAAGCAACGGAAGTATAATCGACAGGTTTATTATTCTGCTCCGGACCATGCTCTATCGTATGCAGGATACTTTTTTGAAAAGGCATTTTATCGGTTAAAAACAGTCGGTAACCGCCAGTGCGACTAAAAGGAAGTGAATAATCTAACGAGCCATGAAGCGGCAAACTCATTTTACGATCCCAGCGATCGAGCAAAGCATACCAACCACCATTAAAATAATCTTCCGATCCCGTTCCATGCATGGTCATTTTACCATCAATTGCGGTATAGTCGTCGCCCTCGAAAAACAAAGTCATGCCTGGGTTTAATCCTTGTGCCTGCAAAATCGTACCCACATAATGGCCCTTACCTTCACCATTCAAAAGCACATGTGGTTTTCCAGAATTCGCGTTTTTATCACTATTCCAAAAGGCATAAAACTTTCCTTCCGTTTTCGGATCTCGAACAAGAGGTGAAAAATACCATTTGGCTTTGATTTTTAAAGGCTCTTCATTTTTAATTGAAGTACCTTTTCTATAAATCAATTCTACTTTTGCGTTCTTATCAAACGGCATTGGAAAATAGTTATAGTCGATATTATTGGATGTTCCGCTAAGTAAACTTTGCATAGAAATTTTGCCAAAAGCGTAGCCAAAAAAATCGGCAAGTGGCAAATAAACTGCAGCCTGGTTTTCATCATCCCAGGTTATTTTTATATCAATTAATTTTTCTAATCCCTCAAATTGTTTGGCGTTTTCTATTTCAAAACCTACAAAACGACCTGGTTTTGATATTTCGATTAGAGATAAACGCTGCCCGGGAGCAATTGTCTTATCTATTGAAATGGTTTCTACCCCAGAAGCGGAAAGGCTATTTTTTTTAATATCCGACCATGCAGTGCTTACTTGACTTAAGGCTGACTTTTCTTCATCAGATAAAGTGGAGTTAAATGTTTTTACACTAACATTTTTGCCAAAATTTCGATACTGAATTTGATAAAATTCTAATTTCTTGCCCCGGAATACAACTTTACACCCATTTTTATATGGAATGGGAAAATAACAAAAATATCCGCCTACTTGATTGCCGCACAAAGGCAAATTAAAAGGATAAACTTTGCCTGAAAACAAATCGGAAAATTTAATAGAATAAGATGGCTTTTTACTTCCATTAAAATAGAAATCGAGCGTATCATTTGTTGGCGTTGGTGTCCAAATTCTATTGATTACACCAGCACCTTTATCTTCAAAAATAACCAAACTGCTATCTGCATTTTTCCGAATAAAAGAATACTTACCACTAAAACCATCATCGTTATTACCTGTTGTATCATAAGATGAAAACTGCTCAACAACTGCTTCGGTATATTTTGGAAGATTTGCAATATTCGTCATCTTTTCCAATTCAGATTTTACGCTTACCGCATTTCGCTGTGCGAAGGCAACATTTGAAAAGATAACTATCGCAAACAAATTGATGAACGTATTGATGATAAACTTAACGTAGCTCATGGTAACAATAAGGATTTATATTTGGTTAGATTAATAACTAATACGATTTAGTTACCTTAAAACTAAAGTAAAAAAATATTCTAGTCTTGCGTAATATATCTATAAAGATGTTACTCACTTTCAACCGAAAACATTAATTTAGGCCTTAACAGGCTTATAAAAAAGCAAGAAATTATGATGACTTTCGACCTTAGCAAAATCAAATCTATAGCCAACACTTTCATTTCAGAATTGAGAGATGAAAATATTCAGAAAGATTCCATGCGTTTCAGAAAAAACCTGGAGCGTGTGGGAGAATTTTTCGCTTACGAGATTAGTAAATTTTTGCCTTATGTTACCAAGGAGGTAACTACTCCATTAGGGGTTTCGCAATGTGAAGTATTAGAACAACAACCTGTTCTTGCAACCATTTTAAGAGCAGGATTACCATTACAACAAGGCTTACTTAACATCTTCGATAAATCAGAATGCTGTTTTATTTCAGCTTATCGAAAGGTTAAAAAAAGCGGCGATTTTGTGATTCAGATGGATTATATTTCCTCGCCTGATTTGGATGGTAAGGTATTAATAATGGCCGACCCTATGTTAGCCACCGGGCAAAGTATGGTGATGTGTTGCAAGGAATTGATGAATCGCTATAAAATTTCCGAATTGCATATTGTAGCTGCTATTGCCAGTACAGAAGGTATAGCACATGTAAAAGCCAATCTTCCTAAAGCAAAATTATGGGTAGGCGCCATTGATGAGGAAATGACCAGTAAATCTTATATCGTTCCAGGTTTGGGCGATGCTGGTGATTTAGCATATGGAGAAAAAGTGTAACCTTGATTTTTTAGGATTCAGCATGAATATTCTTTTCGTTTGCAGCAGAAATAAATGGAGAAGCACCACCGCTGAAACCATTTATAAAAACCACGCAACACATCAGGTTCGATCAGCAGGAACAGAACCATCAGACAGAATTAAGCTTACCGAAAAGCACCTGTTTTGGTCCGACATTATCTTTGTGATGGAAAAAAAGCACAGACAAAGGATTATAGCAAAATTTGGCGAATGCATAACAGATAAGCAAATTATTGTGCTTGATATTCCTGATGAATATCAATATATGGATGAAGATTTAATTGAAGAGTTAAATGCAAAAACTCAAGATTATTTATAATTAAAATGGATCGGCTACCTTTGTAAAAAATCATCCTAATGAAAAAACACATCTTTTTCGACCTCGATCATACCATTTGGGATTTTGATCGCAATGCCGAAGAAACACTCAACGAGCTTTATCATACCTATAATCTAAATGAGCTTGGCTTACAATCTTGCTCCGATTTCATTCTAAAATACACCGAAAATAATCATCAGTTGTGGGCAGATTATCACCTAGGAAAAATTACAAAAGAGTTTTTGAGGGCAGAGCGTTTCAGCAAAACATTTATTGAATTAGGCATACACCCTGATTCAGTTCCAAATCAGTTCGAAGATGATTACGTAAGTATTTCGCCTACCAAAACCAACTTGTTCGATGCTGCAGAGGAGGTATTAAGTTATCTACAACAAAAATATACGTTGCATATTATATCTAATGGATTTAAGGAGACAACTCTAACGAAAATGAATCTGTCGAACTTAAATCCTTACTTCGAGAATGTGATTATATCGGAAGATGTGGGCGTAAACAAGCCCAATCCAATTATTTTTGAATATGCGTTGAATAAAGCCAAGGCTTCGAAAGAAGAAAGCATCATGATTGGAGATAGTTTGGAAGCCGATATTTATGGAGCTCTTAATTTTGGTATAGAAGCCATTTTCTTTAATCCTTTGAAAAAAGAAAAACCAGGTGATGTAAAAAAGCAAATCATTCATTTAAAAGAATTAATGATTCTTTTCTAATTGATATCCTATCTTTATTAAATGACATCTGCTAAAGTAAAAGTTTCCATACAAAAAATTGTTGCCGCATACAGCGCTAAACTTTCGCAGTACGATGAGGATATTTTTCAGGTTACACCGCCAATAAATGGATGGAGCTACAGCGAAGTATATTCCCATATTTTTGATGCAAGCTTACTCTCACTGATTGCTTTAGAAAATAGTGCGAAAGGCAAAGGCGAAGAGAAACCTACTCATTTTGCAGTCAAAGTAATTTTATTTTTAGGTGCGTTTCCACCAGCGCAAAAATATAAAGTGCCCAAACGGTTAATTGATCGCGTAAAGAAAATCAGTAAAGCCGAAGCCCTGGATTTCATTTTGGAATTTGAGAAATCGTTGGAAGATATTTATCCATTAATTGCCAATGCCGACAAAAAAATTAAGACCAAACATCCTCGACTTGGTTATCTTAATGCAAAACAATGGTTACGGTTTATTGAAATCCATCTAAAACATCATTTAAAACAATTAATTAGGATTGAAGACAGTTTCCAAGCTTAGAAATTATTATCATCTTTGGCTAAAAGACAACGATTTATGAAGAACTTCCTTTACCTCTCGGCGATCATTATTTTTTGCTCGTGTAATAGCGAGAAAAAAGACTCAAACAAAACCGTTATTTCTACACCAGCGGGATTAGAAGGATTACCAAAAGATACAACTACAATAACAGCACCTCAAAACCCAAATAAAACATTAATATTTAATCCGAAGCATGGGCAAGCAGGGCATACCTGTGCATTAGCCGAAGGAGCACCATTAAATCAAAATGCCGCTGCCCAACCACAGCAAAATATAAATTCAACTCAACCTGCAGCAGTTAGCATACCCGCTCCCGTTACAAATACTAATGGCAAAAAGCTAAACCCGAAACATGGAGAGCCTGGCCATAGATGTGATATTGCAGTTGGTGCGCTCTTAGATTCAAAACCTGTTCAGGCAGCTCAAGCAAGCGTGAGCCAGCCCGTAGTTACCCAAACGGCAAATACAAAAGTGGCTAAAGGAATAAATCCACCTCATGGTCAACCGAATCACAGGTGCGATATTGCCGTAGGTGCACCATTAAGTTCAAAACCAGTTCAGGCCGCAGCAGTAAACCCGGCACCCAATACAACTATTACACCTGCAGCTGTGAAAACTTCTGAAACGCAAACGGGCGCAAAGCTTAATCCGAAACACGGTGACCCAGGCCACAGATGCGATATTGCTGTTGGCGCACCACTCACATAATTAACGCACATTTTTTTACATCTTTGCGCTAATGAAATTACCAACCATAAAAGGCTTTGATGAGGCGGCATTTAACAAGTATTTAAAAAATACAGGTTGGTTAATGTTTGGGAGGATCCTAAGCATGATTGTTGGCTTTGTTGTTGCTAGATTTTTAGGCCCTATTTCATTTGGCGATTTAAGTTTTGCAGATGCCTTTACAGCAATTGCTGCTGCTATTGGAGCCTTAGGATTAGACACTTTTGTGATTAGAGAAATCATAAATGACCCTACAAAGAAAGATGAAATACTGGGAACCTCGTTATTCTTAAGGCTAATAGTTAATCTACTTTTGATTCCCATTTCAATAGGCTTATATTTATTATTCCATCATCTTTCTGATAAACCTGGGGAACCGCTAACTTATGTGGTAGCATTGCTTTCATTTGCAACATTCTTTAAATCTTTTAACGTAATAGATTCATATTTTCAATCGCAGGTTCAATCAAAATATGTGGTTCAGGTTCAAAACATTTGTGTAATAGCATCTGCAATATTTAAAATTATCCTAGTGTTTTTGAAAGTACCTGTAATTTGGTTTGCTTGGGCACTAGTTTTTGATGGATTTATTTTAGCATTGGGTTTAACCATTATGTACCAGTCGAAAGGATTCAGTATTTTTAGGTGGCATTTTAGAAAAGAGCGGGCAAAATCCTTACTAAAGCAATCTGCACCCTTGATCTTATCAGCTGTAATGGTTTCTATTTACATGAAAATAGATCAGGTTATGTTGAAGAGTGTGGGAAGTGCAGCAGTTGGTATTTACAGTGCCGTTGCAAAAATTAGTGAAGCTTGGTATTTCATTCCTGTTGCAATAGTAACGTCAGTATTTCCTGCTTTGATACATGCGAGGAAAACTGATCACCCACGATATATTAAAAGACTGCAAAACTTATATGATTTGTTAATTGCAATAAGCTTACCTGTTGCACTAATTATCACATTTACTTCTAATATCATTATTAGTATTATTTATGACAATCGCTTTGCAGGAGCGGAAGAAATGTTACCAATCCATATCTGGTCTGGCATTTTTGTTTTCCTTGGAAGTGCGAGTTCACAATTTCTACTTGCTGAGGGATATACTAAAATATCATTTTACCGAACTGCATTTGGTGCGGTTATCAATATTCTACTAAACCTTTGGTTAATACCTTTGTACGCAGGCCTTGGCGCATCTATAGCTACGTTAATTGCATGCGCAAGTTCGGCATTTTATATTCTACTCATTCCAAAAACTCGTCAACAAGGAATAATGATGTTAAAATCATTATTTTTGGTCACCGCATTTCAAAAAATATTTAAACGTTGAGCACATTAAAAGCACTTTCTACATTAATTGCAAAACCAAATAGGTTAAAGGCATTATTATCCTACGGACATAAAGGTTATTTAAACTCCATCGGCTGGTTCACAGCTTTTGATCAAAAACAAGCAGTTGATGGAACTGGGAAGGCCTTGCCCTGGGTAACTTATTCCTTTATCGATTTTATAAAGGAAAGGATTAATAAAACGCTGCATATTTTTGAATATGGATCAGGAAATTCTACCATTTTTTATGCTGAACGAGCGGGTTCGGTAACTTCAGTAGAGCATGATAAAGGATGGTACGAAAAGGTAAAAGGCACGAGCCCTGCCAATGCAGAATTGATTTATTGCGAATTACAACGCGATGGAGAATATGCTAAAAAAGCAGCCTTGTTGGGCAAAAAATTCGATATTATAATTGTTGATGGTCGTGATCGGGTTCGTTGCTGCAAATATAGTTTGGATGCCCTAACACCAAATGGTGTGATTGTTCTTGATGACAGTGAGCGTGAAGTTTATGAAAATGCTCGTGTTTTATTAAAAGATAAAGGTTTTAAGGAAATCAGTTTTAGCGGAATTTCTCCTGGTTTATTTTATGAAAAGGCCACATCTGTATTCTACAAGGCCGATAACTGTTTAGGCATCTAATCTTCAATATTTATGTTAAGCGAAGAAGTAAAAACAGCATACGATAATTTTTACACAAACAGTGATGTAGCATGGCGTATGCTTGGCGCCAAATACAAGGCTAAAAATATCGTTGATGTTTGTAAGGGTATTAAACCAAAAAAAGTTTTGGAAGTTGGCGCAGGCGATGGCAGTATTTTACACTTTTTAAACGACTGGAATTTCGCACCCGAACTTTATGCTTTGGAAATTGCCCAAAGTGGCGTTGATATTATTAATGATAGAAAATTACCGCGCTTAAAAGAAGTACAAACCTTTGATGGTTACAAAATTCCATATGCTGATGACAGCTTCGATTTAATAATACTAGCCCATGTTTTAGAACATGTAGAGCATGAGCGTATTTTAATTCGCGAACTAAAAAGGGTGGCAAAATACATCGTTGTAGAAGTGCCCAAAGATTATCGTTTTGGTGTAGACCATAGAATGAAGCATTTTCTGGATTATGGCCACATCAATATGTACACGCCAACATCATTAAGATTTTTATTGCAAAGTGAGGGTTTGGAAATTTTAGAAGATAAAGTTTCGATGACTGCTCCAGAAACAGTTAAATTCAATGAGTTTGTAAATAGAAAGGCGCCTAAAACCTTTACTAAAAACCTGAAGATTGAACTGGAATACAAGATCAAAAAAACTTTGGGCAATCTGTTAGGGAAGAAGAAACAAGAACAATTTGCAAATGCGTATACGGTTTTAACCAAAAAATCAGATCAAAATCTTCATATTTTTTAATTTAGAAAATCTAATAAATTCGTCATCCTGAATTTATTTCAGGATCTTAATAGAAAGATGCAGAAATAAACTAAGCATGACGATAAGATAAATGGTGAAAAATTAACATCAATGCAAAACCTCGCCCCTATAGCCCTTTTTGTTTATAACCGTCCGCAGCATACTGAGCGAACGATAAAATTCCTGAAACAGAATAACCTTGCAAAGGAAAGCAAGTTGTTTATCTTTTCTGATGGCGCCAAATCAAAATCTGAAGAAGAAAATGTTGCAGAAGTAAGGGCCATTATCAATAATGTCGAAGGTTTTAAATCTGTAAAAGTAATTGAACGCAAAGAAAATGCCGGCTTAGCGAATGCTGTTATTGAAGGGGTAACCAAACTCATAAATGATTATGATCAGGTAATTGTTTTTGAAGATGATTTGATTACCTCACCACATACCTTGGCCTATTTCAATGATGCACTAAATCGGTACCGTAAGGAAGAGAAAGTAATGCATATTGGTGCTTACATGTACCCTTTAAAAACTGATGACCTACCACAATTATTTTTTTACAGGGCTGCCACAAGCTGGGGATGGGCAACCTGGGGAAGGGCGTGGAAGAATTTTGAACCTAACATCGATACGCTGATTAAACAATTCGATAAAAAGAAAAAATCTTTATTTTCCATTGAAGGGAAAATGAATTTCTGGAAGCAAATGCTCGAATTTAAAAAAGGCAAGAATAACAGTTGGGCCATTCGTTGGTATGCTTCAATTTTTTTAAAAGCTGGGCTAACTTTGAATCCTTCTCAATCATTGGTGAACAATATTGGGCATGATGGAACTGGTGTACATTCTGGCATTAATGATATTTATAATGTTATCATAAATCCGAAACCCATCACCGATTTTCCAGAAATAATTGAGGAAGATAAAAAAGCTTATCAAACCATTAAAAGCTTTTTAACCACTCGCAAAGGAAATATGGCTACCCGAATAAAAAGGTTTGTTAGAGAAAAGTTATCGCAATACTTTTCGAAATAAGATTTTATTAAACCAAAGTTTTGAATTGGCTTATAAAAAAATAGGATTTTGACGGTTATCCCAAAAGCACACGATTTGTACTCTATCATTATCGATGTGATAAAGAATAGCACAATTTGCATGAATATTACATCTTCTGATGTTATTCATTTCTTCAATAACCTGAAATTGAAAGGGATTTATAGCAATCTTTTCAACATAAATTGATGTCAACTGCTGAAATTTAATTACAGTTTTTAAACCCCAATTCTCTAACAACTGATCTGATATCAAATCAAATGTTTCTTCAGATTCGGGGGTAAAAACCACCTCATATCTCATTTATAGTGTCTAGATTTAAATTCATCAAAAGAAATAGTTAAATCATTTTTCGCTTGGCTTAATCCTCTTTCAATACTTTTTAAGACAGTATCTGGCAATGTATCGCTTGGCTTAATCTGAAAATTGATCTTTTGCTCCTCCATGAAGGTTTTCAAAATCTCTAATTGTTTACTATTTTCAGGATGTATCACAATTGTTTGCATAATCAAATTTAATTTAAATTATTCAGAATTCCCAAAAGCTGAACAATCACCGTCAGTAGGTAAAAACAAAAAATCTTATCAAACCATTAAAAGCTTTTTAACCACTCGCAAAGGAAATATGGCTACTCGAATAAAACGTTTTGTTAGAGAAAAGTTATCGCAATACTTTTCGAAGTAATTTCAGTGACAGGATAGAAAAAATCAATAAATAGCCAATAACGTTTATATTATTTAATCGATTTTCTTTCTAATTTAGAACTCTCCTAATACAACTATTATGAAGTGGTTAACATTGGTATTCATTACCCTATCAACCTTAACTTATGCGCAAAACGCTCCAAAACCTTATGGTGCGTTACCATCTAAAAGGCAATTGGCATGGCATAACCTTGAGGTCTATGGCTTAATACATTTTACACCGACAACTTTCGAAAATAAAGAATGGGGATTTGGCGATGCTGATCCAAAAGCATTCAATCCTACTGATTTTAGTGCCGAACAAATTATTAATGCCGCCAAAGCCGGAGGTCTAAAGGGTATTATTTTAGTGGCTAAACATCATGATGGTTTCGCACTTTGGCCAACTAAAACAACCGAATACAACATTACAAAAAGCCCTTTTAGAAATGGCAAGGGTGATTTAGTTGGAGAAATTGAGCAGGCGGCTCGAAAGGCTGGCTTAAAATTCGGCGTTTATTGCTCTCCTTGGGATAGAAATAATGCGCTATATGGTACTGATAAATATTTAGCCATTTATCAGGCGCAACTGAAAGAACTTTACAGCAATTACGGCGAATTATTTATGAGCTGGCATGATGGTGCCAATGGTGGCGATGGATATTATGGCGGCGCAAAAGAAAAACGCTCAATAGATAACACCACTTATTACGATTGGACAAATACCTGGGCCATTACCAGAAAAATGCAACCTATGGCCAATATCTTTAGTGATATAGGTTTGGATATCCGTTGGGTTGGTAATGAGGATGGGCATGCCGCAGAAACTTCGTGGGCAACCTTTACCCCAATGGCGCCCGATGGAAAAAATGTAGCTGTTCCTGGCCAGGCTAATTACCCGCAAAGCCCTGAAGGAATACGAAATGGCAAATTTTGGATGCCAGCAGAATGTGATGTCCCTTTGCGTAAAGGCTGGTTTTTCCATAATAGTGAGCAGCCAAAAACCCCTGAAAAACTTTTCGATTTGTATCTAAAAAGCGTTGGTCGTGGTGCAGGACTAGATTTAGGATTGGCACCTGATACACGTGGACAATTGCATGATGATGATGTGCTGGCCTTGAAGACTTTTGGGAATATGGTTAAAAATACTTTTGCACAAAATCTTGCCAAAGGCGCACATATTACAGCAAGTAATACCAGAGGTAAAAATTACACCGCCATCAATCTATTGGATGCCAACAAGCAAAGTTACTGGGCTACAATGGATAAAAACCATAATGCCACCCTAGAAATTGATTTAAAAAACATTAAAACTTTTGATATTGTTAGTTTGCAGGAATATATCCCGCTAGGACAAAGAATCGAAGCCTTCAACATCGAAATATTTGAAAACAACAGCTGGAAAAAAATTTATGAAGGAACAAGTATTGGCGCAAAACGATTGATCAAACTAGATCAACCTGTAACCACAAAAAAAGTAAGGATTAACATTACCAAATCTCAGGTTTGCATAACGTTAAGCGCATTTGGATTATATAAAAAAAGTTTATAAAGGCTTTTTGGCTTGTAAAATAATATATGGCGATAAAGCTTGGCTTTCGAAAGGAATAATTTTAGTAAGTACTTTGCCTGTTACCCAAACAGCCTTCTTAAATAAACGAACGCCCGCAGATTTTTGATTTTCATTTTCCAACCACACACTGAAACGGCCAAAATAGCCTGACTTCACTTCTTTCAATCCAGCTTCAAGGCAGATCGATTTTAGTAATTCAGGATTCATGCTATTGATGTTGTGTTTATCGTAGTTCTCCTTATCGAAGTTTCTTTGAAACCATCCATTCACTGCTTTAAAATTTGGCAATGTAATAAACAAAGTTCCGCCAGGTTTTACGAAAGCAATGTGTCGTTTAATGATATCAGCTGTATCATTAAAATGTTCGATTAAACCGCAGCTTAAAACCAAATCATATTGCTTTTCTGGTTGATAACTGAAGAGATCTGTTTCAATAATATGGATATCCTGTTCTTTTAAACCATTTTTTCCCAATAGCTCGTTTACTACTGGTGGGTGAACGAAATAATCCAAAAGGGTAACATCGAGCTGTAGGTATTTTCTTAAAAAAACAGCATAATATCCTGGAAAACCACCTAACTCAATCGCGGTTTGAATATTGTTTTGCTTAACAACCTCCTCCAATTGTTTATGGAATACGTAATTTGATGGTATTTGAACCGCAAGTCCTTTTTTACTCTCCCAATAATTTACCCAAAAAGCTCTGTCGGTTAATAAATTTGCCATGTTTTAAATAATTCCAATTCCAAAGAAACGGAAAATTTGGTTAACTGTGTAAATTGATTAATTGTTTGAAATGCAAAATTTCATTCGCTAAATACAATTGGTTAATCGCAATCGACATCCTGCCAATAAATAATTAAACAATTTATCAATTAACCCTACTTTAAATCCTTCAATATCTCTGCTACAGCTTTTTCCAATTGTGGATCTTTATCTGCCAGTCGATCTTCGAAAGTATTTTTAACAAAGATATCTGGTTTAACGCCTTCACTTTCCAGGTTTTTTCCATCCATCGTATAACAACCCCAAGATGGCAAACGGTAAGAAGATCCATCAACCAGGCCTTTAGCTGATGTAAAAATGATCCAGCGATAGGTTTCTGTTCCGATGATTTTACCTAATTTTAATTGCTTAAATCCAGCTGCTGTCATTTCAGCATCACTTAAAGACTGTTCGTTAATCAACAATACAATAGGCTTGGCAGCGGGTCCGAAGTTACTTTGTGGGGCCAATTTACCCCCACGATATTTCCATTGCAAATACGGACGTTGAGAAAGAAACTTTAATACTTCATCATGAACATTTCCTCCTGTATTGTAGCGTAAATCAAGGATAATGGCATCTTTATTTTCTTCTTGCGCAACCATATCCAACAAGAAAACTTCCAGTTCACTACCACCCATATTTTTCATGTAAGAATAGGCAATTCGGTTATTCCCCCATTTATCTACATTTTTGCGGTTATTGCTAATCCATTCATCATAAAGATTTCCACGTAATGTACCGGCACTTTCCGGATGGATATTTACATAAACCTGTTTACCTTTTCTATCGAAGGTTAAAGTCATCTCTTTATCCAACGAAGGCTTACTGAAATAATAATCACGGTCGATTTTTTCATCAACCTTTACCCCATTTACCTCAGTTAAAATATCTCCAGCCAAAATGTTGGTTCCTGTACGAGAAGCATTACTTTTAGCGGCAATGCGTTCTACTTTAAGTGGATTTTCATTATTAAAAATAATTCCGGTCTCATTGGTGATATAATTAAGATTTTTCTTTTCCTCTGCGCCAAAGCTATTAAAACCCATGTGTGATGAGTTCAACTCACCTAACATATCATTCAAGAGAATTCTTAAATCGCTGCGGTTGTTTACATACGGAAGATAAGCGGCGTAACGCGTTCTCATTTTATCCCAATCTACACCATGAAATTTCTCATCATAAAAATTCTCATCTAAACCAACCCAGGTTTCGTAAAACATCTGATTAAATTCTGCATTCAAATTTCTGGTAAATTTGTAACCATGGTCAATTTTATCAAGTTTGTTTCCTTCCAAAGTATATTTATTGATAACACCACGAGATAAAACAAAAAATTTATCGCCAGCCTGAACCATCGAATAATCGCCACCATCAGCTACTTTTTCTGTTTTGTTGGCTTCGAAAGGCTCGATAGTTGTTCTGTAAACTCCTGGCGCCCCACCTTCGTGATTTGAAGAGAAAAATACATAAGTTTTATCTCCTTTTGCAAAAGCATCTGTTCCAAATTGTCCACCAAAAGCCGGACCTACTAATTCGACACGATCCAAGATATCCTGTGTATTAATGGTGATTACATTTGCTGGTTTAGGTGTCGGCTTTACTTCGGTCTTTTTCTTCGCCGTATCGGCTTTACCCCTCTTATCTGTTGTAACAGGAGCAACTGGCTTTACTTCTGCTGGTTTGGTTTCTTTAAACAAATCATCAAATTTATCCGAGCGATAAGGTTCATCGTAATTATTTAATGCCATCCGGTAAATGTGCGCACTATTCATCCCCATTGGGTACGAGGGTTTAGTGCGGGCACTTGTAAAGAAAATATATTTGCCATCAGGCGACCAAGAAGGACCAGTTTCGGTTACGCCAGTATTGGTTAAATTAATGGTTTTATTATTCTTTAAATGGTGTACAACGATATCTTGCTCAAAATTCCGGTAAACAGTAAACAACACATATTCATCATTTGGAGAGAAACTTGGCGATGAATTCTGAAAAGCCCAAAACTCATCGGTTACCAACGTTTTACTATCAAAAGTTTTCAAATCCATTAACTTCAATTCGTTTCTACCACTTAAATAAACAGCCATGGTTTTGGTTTTATTTAAAGTAATATCGCGGTCGTTGGCTTTATCTTTTGTTAACTGTTTAATGGTTCCTTTACCATCGCCAGTAATGGTAAACCAGTTTTGGTAGCCATTTGCAGTTTGGCTAAATAATATTGTCTTATTATCTGCAAGCCATTTACATTCCATAGCCCGTTCGCCACTGTTGGTAATTTTACGGATAAATTTTCCATCAGCATCACTTACAAAAATCTCTCCACGAGATATGAATGCAATTTTCTTACCATCTGTTGATGCATCAAACGCAGAGATATTTGCTCTCACATCGTATTCCTGTTCTTTGCTCAAAACCTGGTTTCTTGATGTACTGATATTTACTTTCTCCGTTTTTTTCGAAGCAACATCATAAATGTATAACTGATAATCTTTTTCGAAAACAATAGTTGTTCCGTTTGCAGCCACAAACGGACGTTTGATAGAGGTTTCAAATTTGGTTAAGCCAGTTTTCTTTCCACCATTAAACGTGTAAAGATTATACTCATCATTACCTTCATCCGAAACGAAAAACACATTGCCTTTTTGATCAATGGTGGTCCAGAAATCCTTGCCAATGTAATCGGTATAACGTTTATAAGCTTTGGTTTTAGGGTTGTATGATTGAATATCGGGATTGTATGCACCTTTATAATGTTTGCGATTAGCAAATCGCATACTTTCCCATGTATCATTAAAAAATAATTCACCCGTCGGCGATTCAGCAATATGGTGTGTGGTGTTAAAATAGTTATCAAACAAACGAACAGCTGTTCCACCATTTATATTTACCTTATAGCTTGAAAAAGAATTATATCTACCCGAAGTAAAATATATGGTTTTCGAATCCCAACTCCAATTATCAACTTCGTCTGATGCATCATTGAATGTTAGCTGTTTAATATCTCCCCCATTAATTGGCATGATATAAACATCATTATTCCCAAACTGGTTAGATGAAAAAGCCAACCATTTACCGTCGGGCGATACTTTAGGATTAATTTCTTCTCCTTGCATGGCTGTTATCCGATCAGCAATGCCCCCTTTAACTGGTACCTTCCAAATGTCACCGTCATAACTGAATACTATGGTCTGCGCATCTGGCGTTAAAGCTGGGTAAGAAGCAAAGTAAGTTTGATTTTGTGCAAAAGAATAGTAAGGAAATAAAAACGCTATGGCCGTAAGCGATTTTAGTAGGGTTTTGATCATGATTTTTTTGTTTGGCTTTGGAAGTTGAATTTACGCAACAGATTTTATATTCTTAACAATAAATGTATTTTTGATTGATTTGAAAGTTGTACACCTAAATACCTATGATGGAAATGGCGGAGCAGGAAGAGCCTGTTTGCGCTTAAGCGATGCGCTGAAAGCAAATGGCATCGATTCAAAAGTTTTGGTGTATTATAAATTTGGACAAAATCCGAAGATTGATTCTTTCAGCAAATCTCCCATCCAGAAAGCCAAAGCTGTTTTTAATATCCTTTCGGAGCGATACTATTCCAAATGGTTAAGCAAATCGGTAAAAACACCATTTAGTTTACAGTGGTTTGGCCAATCAATTAAAGATCATCCAGAGGTTAAAAGTGCAGATATCATTCATCTTCACTGGATTAATCATGGTTTCCTTACACCCAAATTTTTAGCAGAGTTAGATGAACTGGAGAAGCCAATCGTTTGGACATTTCATGATAGCAATGCCTTTACAGGTGGCTGCCATGTACGTTATGGTTGCGAGAATTTTCATCAGCAATGCGGCAATTGCCCGATTTTAAAGTTTAGCGGAAAAAATGATATTTCACATAAAACCTGGTTGCGCAAACAGAAAGCTTACACAAAGTTAAATTTTCACATTGTTGCACCAAGTAACTGGATGGCTAAATCGATAAAATTTAGCAGTTTATTGGGCACTAGAAAAACTTCGGTAATTCCAAATACCATCGAAACCAACATTTTCAAACCTTATGTTAAAGCAGAAGCGAAGAAAATATTGAAAATCAATCCGGATAAATTTGTATTGATGAGTGGTTTTATGCCTTCAAAGAACGATAAGCATAAAGGAACACCTTATTTAATTGAGGCTTTAGAAATTTTATCCAGCAGGGCTGGAATTAAAAAAGAAAATATAGAACTGGTTATTTTTGGCAATAAAGAAAATGCAGAAATGCCAGCATTTCCTTTCAAAACAACATTTCTTGGTACCATTAACAAGGATGATCATTTAGCAAAATGTTACTCAGCTGCTGATGCATTTATCACTCCATCGTTGGAAGATAATCTTCCCAATACGGTAATGGAAAGTTTGGCTTGCGCTACACCAGTAATTGCATTTACTACAGGTGGAATTCCAGATATGGTAACGCACATGCAAAATGGTTATTTGGCCGAATATGAAAATGCTGAAGATTTGGCGAACGGAATTGAATGGTTGTATCATCGCCCGAATAAAGAGGAAGTTCAAAAAGCAGCCAGACTAAGTATTTTAGCCGATTTCTCGGAAGAAGTAATCGCTGCGGAACACATTCACCTGTACGAAACTTTGATTGATTTGCAACCGAAGTAATATGGAATTATCTAAAAGTTACCTCGATAATATCAAAGCCTTGAAATCGGCGATTTTACAGAGCAGGTATCAGGCTGTTTCTTTGGTGAATAAAGAACTCTTAACGCTTTATTTTGCGGTAGGTAGATTTATTTCCAACAAAATTGAAGAAGAAAAGTGGGGAGAGAAAGTTATCGAAAACCTTTCGGCTGATTTACAGCTCGAACTGCTGGGCTTAAGAGGATTTTCGGCTACAAATATGAAACGAATGAGGCTCTTTTATGAGTCTTGGGAAGAATACTATTTAATTAGCTCGCCAATGACGGCCAGATTAAAAACAATTGATTTACAAGAAATTACATTTAGACCAACAGTGTCGGTCCAATTGGAAAAATCTTTTTTTGGATTAAGTTTTTCACATCATTTAGAAATCATACAAGGCATGTTTTGCCAGCTGCATACAAAGGTCTTTTGCCTGATGTGGAAACCTTAAAAAATTAATGGATTAGCATGCCTAAACTAACTGTAATCACCATCGTTTACAATAATGTTCGAGATATTGAGCGAACGATTAACTCTGTGCTCAACCAAACGTATCTAAAAATTGAGTACATTATTATTGATGGAAAATCAACTGACGGTACTTTAGCAATTGTCGAAAAATACAAAGAAAAGATTTCTAAAATTGTATCAGACCCTGATAAAGGAATTTATGATGCCATGAACAAAGGTTTAGCTTTGTCCACAGGCGATTATGTTTTATTCATGAATTCTGGTGATGAAATATATGATGATCAGACGGTTGAAGACGTTTTTGCCTCTGCTCCCGGTGCCGACATTTACTATGGCGAAACGGAAATGTATAATGATAATTGGGAAAGCCTGGGACGAAGAAGACATGAAGCACCAGAACAATTTGATTGGAAAAGCTTTAAATACGGAATGAACATTAGCCACCAGGCGATATATGTTCGCCGCAATATCATTACTCCATATGATTTAAATTACAAGTACAGCTCTGATATTGACTGGATTATTAAAGCTGCAAAAAAAGCATCGAACATTGTAAATGTTCATCGTTATGTTGCCAAGTACCTGGTAGGCGGAATGAGTAAGAAAAAGCACCGTGAAAGCCTTAACGAACGTTTTAAAATTTTCACAAAATATTATGGTTTGATTCCAAATATTTTTAACCATATGATTATAGCTGTGAACCTGGCTTTTTATTTTCTAAAGAATAAAAGAACGAATGATTAGGTTATGAATGAAGAACTTAACGAACTAATAGTATCGTATGAGGATGAAAGAGAAGAATTAACAAAGCGCCTAAATGAATGCCTAGAAGATTTTGATTACTTAGGGGCTCATAAATTTCAAAAGGGCATTGCAATTGCAAATCATCAATTAGTGATTCTCAATTCAATAAAAGATCCCTCTTACCAAAAAAAAACAGAGTTGGAGAATATGATCAGATATTATGATAGACTTAAAACAATTAGCCCACTGATTTCGGATTATATTGATGAGCAAGTAGCAAAAACTAACGTCGAATTAAACATACTAAGTAATCAAAAGGTAGATCCGTTTTATGATGGACAAGAATTTGATGACGCCATATTTGATTTAGCTTATAGTAAAATTTTGTCCATTGTGTTCCATCTTAAAAAAAGCTCAAATCTGTATCTGAAATTTAAATGCAAAAAGAATAATTTTATAATTTCAGTAACACCAGATGAGCAAATTGGAAATGAAGTATATTTCCCAAAGGATAAAAAAAGATTGCTGAAATCACTAGGCTTCAAAAGAAATAAAACAAAAGAATATTTTCATTTGAAGTTATCTCTTATACATTTTAAAGATTCGCAACAAGTAAAAACTATCGTAAGCAGAGTGATCTATGACGTATTTTATAGGAATGAATTAGATACGGAGACAACACTCGTTATTCAATCAATTTTCTAAAAACAAATTTTCGCTTAATTCTGTCTTTAATATATACTTATCAAAAACAGAAAAAGATTATGGGACAATTAAGTAACCGCACAATTGCTGTTCTTTCAGAAAGCGGATTTGAAGAAGTTGAATTAACCGAACCAGTAAAAAGGTTAAAAGAAGAAGGTGCAACCGTTCACATCATCTCCTCCAAAAGTGGAAAAATTAAAGCTTGGGATCAAGATCATTGGTCGATAGAAGTTGATGTAGATAAAACCATTTCAGAAGCAAATGCCGAGGATTATAATGGTTTACTCTTGCCAGGAGGTGTAATCAATCCAGATCAATTACGTGTTAATGAAGATGCTATTGCATTCGTAAAATCGTTTTTTAGCGATGGAAAACCAGTCGCAGCCATTTGTCATGGTCCACAAACTTTAATTAATGCTGATGTTGTTCAAGGTAGAAAACTAACTTCAGTAAAAAACATTTCGAAGGATTTGATTAATGCAGGTGCAATTTGGAGCGATGAGGAAGTAGTGGTAGATCAAGGTTTGGTTACCAGTAGAACACCTAAAGATTTACCTGCTTTTAATGATAAAATTGTAGAGGAATTTGCAGAAGGAATACATGAGGGGCAGCATGCTTAAACATTTTGGACGCTCTTTCTAGATTCACTCAAGAAACGGTTGGCAATTTGTCAACCGTTTTCATTTATAACTTAACCTGCCGAATGATATTTTTGATATTTAATTCTATAATATCCGTCATATTTTTACACCTCAAATAATTTTTATCCTTAAAATATTCACTCATACTCTGTTTCAAAATGGCAATATTTTCAGGTGTGGTTAATTCCTCCTTATTCGAAACATCACGAAGATCTGTTAATCGATGGCGCTCGCTACGAACACGGTGAACAATTGAAGAACGTTCTTCTTGTTGATATTGAAGAACTGTTTTGTCGGTTAACTGTTCCATACTCATTTTTACATACGGCAAGTTTTCTTTAAAAAATTGTGGAAGATATACCTTCAAATTTCCTTCATAAAACTGCTGATCAAAATCTATCGCCCTGATACGAAATTGAATATCATCAAAATCTGGCGTAATCTGAACCACGAAATTATATGCCCGCATGTCGCCTAAAAGCATAATTAAGCATCGTTCATTAAACTTTACAAACTCTTTTGCAATACGTGTGGGATTAAATTCTGGCGTATATAATTGTCCTTTCGTAAACACATCACCAGGAATACCAGCAATATGTTCCTCAACCAGAGTATCGCCATCAACTAAATAATTTACCTGATTTGGCGATAAAATCTCTTCCATTTCTAAACCATAAATACGGGATGCATCGGCCTTTTTAATATAGAAATAATCGTAAACATCATTTAAGCGGTTAACGATTCTAATCCGAAAAGGATGCGTATTTCCGAACGTACAATATTCAATTTTGTCGATGTATTTGTGTTCAACGATGCGAAGATTTCCTGATGCTTTTAAATTAGCGTAAACTTCTTTTAAACCATTATGCAAAGTTTCAATTAAATCTTGGGCATAAATCGGACCTTCCCAAAGCGAGTCTTTGCCAAACTTATCCATCAAAGGAAAAGCCTCATTAAATTGCATTAAATCGTTATAACCGATAGGCAATTTAGCCTCACGTTGGTAGGTTCGTAAATATTTTTGCAGCGCTGGTGTAACCGGGAAAATTGGTTTCTTTTTAAGGATTTTTACGTCTTCGTTTTCCATTGAGAGCAATGTAGCATTTTAAAAATTTAACAACAAAGAAATTAAAGAGCAAGCGCAAAGAGCGCCAAGCTAAACGTAAAACTCTACTTTCTTTGCGAATATTTTTTGCGTACTTTGCGGTTAACTCAGTTTTTCGGATAATTAAACGGCAATCCAGCTAAATATCTGCTTATTTTCCGATAAGGATAATCGCCTGCGCCATGGTCTGCGAATTGAATAATGATCGTATTGGTTTTTGGATCTACATAGAGCCTCTGCCCCAACATACCTTCCGCAGCATAATCTCCGTTCTCGTCATCTTGCGGAATCCACCAGAGGTGATGATGGGCGGATTTTTGCCAGCCTTTTGAAGATGCCGGCTGCTCATTACCAATATTAATCGATTGCCTTACCCAACCTTCCGGAACAATTTGTTTTCCAGCATATTTACCAAAACTTAAATATAAGCGACCAATTTTCGCTAAATCAATTGCTGTAACCTGAAACCTGCTTGCCGTATTCGCCAAGCCACCTGGATGATCTAATCCAAAAGATGCATTATATTCTGCACCTATTTTACGCCAAATATTTTCTTCAAAAAATTGAGCAACCGATTTTCCTGTTGCCATTTCTAAAACCCAACCTAATAAAATGGGATCGATGCTTTTATATTTCCAAACGGTACCAGGTTTATTTACAAGCTTAACTTTCATTAGCTCGGCTTTCATATCATGCGTGTAATAGTATTTTGCTTCATCTGAAAAAAATGCTTTAACAATTCCACCAAAAGTATCTTGAAATTCCAAGCCTGACTTCATATCCAGGAGATTTTTTAATGTAATGGTTTTAAAAGCTGGGTTAGGATTTAATTCGGGGATATAATCAGTTACCTTATCGTTTAAACTTTTAACATAACCTTTATTCAAAGCCTGTCCGAGCATTATCGACACCATGCTTTTTGCACCAGAAAAAATCGTTGTTAAAGTGCTATCAGAATAACCCGCTGAATATTTTTCGTATAACACGCTATCATTTCTAATCACAATAAATGCATTCAACTGTCCCTGTTTAAAATATTCGGAGAAAGGAATCATTTGTTTATTGCCATTGCGAACTTTGAAACTATCCAGATCAATTCTCGTTTTTGTAGTTCGGTAGAAGTGAAATGTTGTATCACTTTTGCGTACATTTTCTTGTGGAAAAGCCTTATAAGTTACCGCATTAGGTTGGCGATACCATAAAACCCTGGCTAAATAGGGTCGCCAAATAAATAACACAGCAAAAAATAAAATGATGATTAAAAAGAAATAACCAATCGCTCTCTTAAAAAATTTCATTGGCAACAAATATAAAGATCGCCTATCATTTTAAGCCAAACTATCAGAAAGATCTTGTCTTTTCTTACCAAGTATTGGCTTGCTTATTTCTGGTTTATACTTCCACCTGCGATGACTCCATAACCAATATTCAGGTTCTTCTCTGATAATTTCTTCAAGAAAGCGGGTATGCATTTCTGTGATTTTAAATTCTTGGGTTTCTGCCGGATTTAAGCAAAGCGGAACACAATCTACCTCGTAGTAACCTCGCTTTAGCACCTTAACTTTGAAGTAAAATATCGGCTGGTTGGTTTTTTTAGCAATTTTTTCTATACCCAATTGCACCGATGCCTGTTGATGTAAAAAAGTGGTCCAATAGTGCGATTCATCTCTTGATGGTGCCTGGTCGTTTCCAAAACTGAAGATGCTGGGCTTCCCTTTACCAGCAGCCAAAGCCCGCATGGTTTGACGCATGGCGATGAGATTATTTCCATACTGGCTTCTTACTTTTTTAAACCAATTATCAAAAACAGGATTGGTAAGTGGCTTATAAATCGGATAATGATCCTTCTGGAAATTGAGTCCGATGCCTAAAGTTCCCCATTCCCAGTTGCCATAATGTGCCGAACATACCAATACGCTTTCACCCCTATCTAAATATGCTTGTACAAGTTCTTTATTCCTGAATACATACCTTTTTTCTATTTCCCTTCTTGAGATATTATTCATTTTCAAAATCTCGAAAATGAGTGAAGCTAAGTATCTAAAAAACCTTTTCTCGATATTCTCTATTTCAGGCAGGGATTTTTCGGGCAAAGCCCGCAGCAAATTTTCGCGAACTACCTTTTTACGATATCTAAAAAGATAATAGATTAGTACATAAACACCATCAGCTATAGCATATAAAATAGATAAAGGTAGTAGAGATAATACGCCTAAAAAAAATATTCCCAGCTGGGAAATGCCCTTTTTAATCATACCAGATTAGTTATTTAACAAAATTAAAAATGAGCTAAAAAACTTATGCCATAAAAATGTTAGATTTTTATCGGTAAAAATGGTTTGAGATTATACTGACAGAAAACGATAATCTTGATTAATTTTAAACAGTTCCGCAGTAACATAATTGATTACATTACTACAGGTATTTAGACCTTATTTAGAGGAATACTTTTGGCTAAGAGCTTTGCAGTTCACTACAAAAAAGACTTTGGTTATAGCCTAACAGATATAGTAAATAGAAAACTAAAGCTAAAATATGGATAGAAACCTGCTATATCTTTACATCAAGGTAAATTGAAATTTTTAGTAGCCAATAAAAAAAGCCCATCTCAATTAAGAAATGGGCTCAATTTATTTAATTCCCCCTTAGGAAATTTAGGGTTATTAGTTTTTACTTCCGTTTGCTTTACGTTGTTGTTCTGTTAAGAAAATTTTACGTAAACGCATGCTTTGTGGTGTAACCTCAATATACTCATCAGCTTGGATATATTCCATAGCCTCTTCTAAAGAGAATTTAATTGCAGGTGCAATACGAGCATTATCATCAGTACCAGAAGCACGCATGTTGGTTAATGCTTTTCCTTTAACAATGTTAATTACTAAATCGTTATCGCGAATATGCTCTCCTAAAATCTGACCTTCGTAAATATCAGCTCCTGGATCTACAAAGAAACGACCTCTATCTTGTAATTTATCAATAGAATAAGCAGTAGTCATACCTTTATCCATAGAGATTAAAACACCATTTAAACGACCAGGAATTACACCTTTCCAAGGCTCGTAAGCTTTGAAACGGTGAGCCATAATTGCCTCACCAGCTGTAGCTGTTAATACGTTGTTACGTAAACCGATAATACCACGAGATGGGATTTCGAATTCTAAGTGTTGTAAATCGCCTTTTGGTTCCATAATCAACAACTCACCTTTACGTTGAGTTACCAATTCGATTACTTTACCAGAAACTTCACCCGGAACATCAACAATTAAAGTTTCAATTGGCTCATGTTTTTTACCATCAATTTCCTTAACGATAACCTGTGGCTGACCAACTTGTAACTCATAACCTTCACGACGCATCGTTTCGATTAATACCGATAAATGGAGAATACCACGACCGTACACCAACCATGAATCTGCACCTTGAGTTTCAACAACTTTAAGAGCAAGATTTTTTTCCATTTCTTTCATCAAACGATCCTTGATACGTTGTGAAGTAACCAATTTACCCTCTTTACCAAAGAAAGGTGAGTTATTAATGGTAAACAACATGTTCATTGTTGGCTCGTCAATGCTAATTACTGGCAATTGTTCTGGAGCCTCAAAATCAGCGATAGTATCGCCAATATCAAAACCATCAATACCTACAACAGCACAAATATCGCCCGAACCTACTTCTTGGGTGCGGATTTTTCCTAAACCTTCGAATGTGTAAAGTTCTTTTACTCTTGATTTTACGATTTTTCCATCGCGTTTAATTAAAGTAACTGGTTGGTTTTCTTTAATTGAACCACGGTGAACACGACCGATTGCAATACGACCTACGAAAGATGAATAATCTAACGAAGTAATTTGCATTTGTAAAGTTCCATCGTTAATTGGTGCAGGTGGAATGTTAGCCACAACAGCATCTAATAATGCGAAAATATCAGTTGTTGGTTTTTGCCAGTCAGTACTCATCCATCCTTGTTTAGATGAACCGTAAATAACCGGGAAATCCAATTGCTCTTCAGTTGCTTCAAGGTTAAAGAACAATTCAAAAATTTGCTCATATACCTCTTCCGGGCGACAGTTTTCTTTATCTACTTTATTTACAACTACAATTGGTTTTAAACCTAGTGCCAAAGCTTTTTGCGTTACGAAACGCGTTTGAGGCATTGCACCTTCAAAAGCATCGCAAAGTAAAAGTACACCATCTGCCATTTTCAAAACACGTTCTACTTCACCGCCAAAATCCGCGTGACCAGGTGTATCAATGATGTTAATTTTTACATCTTTATATTGTACTGAAACATTTTTAGATACGATAGTGATACCACGTTCACGCTCTAAATCGTTGTTATCCAATATCAACTCTCCTTTTTGTTCGTTATCACGAAAAACAGAACAAGAGTGTAAAATTTTATCAACCAATGTGGTTTTACCGTGGTCAACGTGTGCTATAATAGCTATATTTCTAATCTTTTGCATAAAATGCGCCTATAAATTTGGCGCAAAGATAGTGTTTAAAAATGGCTTTTCTATTATACCGCTTACTATTTAATGCTATGATAATGTTGCAATTATCTCATTTTTAAATAGAAACGCAATTTTAGCAATACTTCGGCTCCTAAGTTGTGGCTTACCTTATACCGATACATAATCGACTTGACACTCTTGTTGCGATCAGGCTTGTAAAATTCCGTAGCAAATATTATAAATGGCTTCAAAATCAATTGCTAATAATTTAATAGGGATTTCAAATAATCCACTAGTCATGCCGTGAAGTTATGCCTTTATCATATTTTGGAAAAATCATGTTTTTCGATGTGTACATCAAAAAATCGATTTATATTTATGGGTTACCCTTACAGGAATATCTGTATTAAGATCGATGAGCAAAAGGTTTTTAAAATATGCAGCCATGTTTACAGTGATGATTTTATCATTAATTGCATTATATTTTTTAGCTGCTTTTTGCTTATCAAAAATTACAGTGAACAACAACACTTTTAATAAAAAAGAGATTGCTATTTACATCATGACAAATGGTATTCATACCGATATCGTTTTGCCAGCTAGTAATTTTCAAAAAGATTGGACCCAAGAAATAAAATACGAGCATACTTTATTAACAGATACCAGCTATAAATTTTTAGCTTTTGGCTGGGGAGATAGAAAATTTTATCTGGAAACACCAGAATTTTCTGATTTAAAATTAAGCACCGGTTTACGGGCAATTTCTGGCTTAAGCACTTCAGCTATGCATACGACTTACTACCTATTGATGACCGAAGATCGGAATTGTAAAAAATTATACATCAGCAAAGTACAATATCAACAACTGATAAAGTATATCTCGGCCAGCTTTACCAAAGATAATAACGGACATTTTATTAGTATAAAAAGCAATATCCATTATGATAATGCTGATGCTTTTTATGAAGCTGTTGGAAGTTACAGCATTTTCAAAACCTGTAATACCTGGACAAACAACGCTCTAAAAGCAAGTGGTCAAAAAGCCTGTTTTTGGACTATTTTTGATACGCCAATTCTTCAAAAGTATCAGTAATTGCTTTAGCCTACACCTAGAAGGCCCAATCTAAAAAAGCTGGCATCACACTTTCCCAGGTCTGAACATCGTGTTTGCCTCCAACTTTTTCGTAGTAAAAAATATTTTCAGGACGTTTATAACCTTTATTCATCAAGCTTTTAACTACATCGATGGTATCATCTATGGAGTCGATGATTAAATTTTTGTTACGGTCCGCTTTTTCATCTTCCGTTCCGGTCATCAGCCAGAATTTCATATCAGGTTTGGTAGCAGTTGAATCAATTAATGCATGCATAATTCTATCGGCATCCGTGTAACCATCAGCCAAATCCTTTTTACGCCACCAAAAAGCGCCAGAAAAAACACCAATAGCATCAAAAACTGAAGGGTTATTCCAGGCGATATCAAAAGCAGATAATCCACCTAAAGAAAAGCCACCAAAAGCCACTTTTCCGGTAATTGGCATCGCGATTTTCTTTTTAACAAAAGGCAAAAGTTCTTTAATGATGAAATCGGTGTATAGGTCAGCTTTCGCTCCACGGCCTTTAAAATCAGGTTCTCCGGCAATGCCATATTCCATTAAACGTTCGGTAGATGCTTTAATGGCTACAACAATCAACCGATGGTTTCTTTTATTATGATGCGCTTCTTCCAGAATAGTTTTAAAATCCATTTTAGCCACATCCTGCCCATCATTTAATAAAAGAAGCTCAATTTTTTCATTGCCTAAAATACCTTCAGGCGCATAGATATCTATTTCAACCTCACGCTTTAAATAAGCGGAAGGCAGTTTAAAATTACTGGTATTAACTTTTACTGATAAAATTGTAGTATACATCATATTCAAAATCCCCAAATCACTTGGCATTGCCACAGAATTTGCAAAGGTACAAATCTTGATAAACTATCAATTATCAGCAATTAATTTTTACATTATGCTTTTATTTTAAAACGATTAGATTCTTTTTCTTGAATTTAATTTCTAACTTAAAACATTCAATTTTATATATGGTTAAAGAAGAACATAAAAAGTGGTACAGCCCGAATTTAAGTGCTGAAATCGATATGCTCACCTTTGGTCACGGCGGTATCCCTATTCTGCTGTTCCCTACGAGCATGGGACGATATTTCGAAACTAAAGACTTCAAATTAATAGATTCTGTAGAAGGATTTATCAACGAAGGAAAAATTAAGATTTATTGCCCTGATGGCATTGATAAATTAAGCTGGTACAACAAAAGCATACATCCCGCAGATAGAGTTAAAAATCATATTTGGTACGATAAGTATCTACTGGAGGAAGTAGCACCTTTAGCCAGACACGAAACCGGGCACAGCAAAATTATTACTGCTGGCTGTAGTTTCGGCGGTTACCATGCCGCAAATTTTGCCTTCAGGCACCCATGGTTGGTAAACCATATGTTTAGCATGAGCGGAGCATTTGACATTACCGGGCAGTTAGATGGTTTTTATAATGATGATGTTTATTTCAACAATCCAGTTGATAACCTGATGAATAACAGTAATCCGGAACTTCATTACATGAAAATTGTTTTAGGTACAACAGATAGAGATATGTGCAGGGCCGATAACGAAAGATTATCTGGCATTTTGGCACAAAAAGGAATCAACCACTGGCTTGATATTAGACAAAATGCTGATCACGATTGGCCAATTTGGAGAGAAATGTTTCCAAATTATATAGCACAACTTTAAACAAACATAAACCGTAGTATAGGTTTACAAACAATTAAGCAATTACTCAATTAAACATAATAGTACCAATGAAAAAAATAGGGATTTTATTTGGCCAGGAACGCTCTTTTCCTGAGGCCGTTGTAGAGAGAATTAACCAAAAAGCAGAAAAAGGCATCACCGCCGAACCTGTTCAAATAGAGAAAATACTTCAAAATAGTCCTTTGGATTATGCGGTAATTATCGACCGTATTTCGCAAGATGTTCCTTTTTACCGTGCATCGTTAAAAAATGCAGCCATCACCGGCACAGCTGTAATCAACAATCCTTTCTGGTGGAGTGCCGATGAAAAATTTTTTAATAATGCATTAGCCGAGCAAATTGGAGTTCCGGTACCAAAAACAGCTTTAATTCCATCTCGTCAACACCCTACGGGCACAACCGGCGAATCGTTTTCAAACTTAACGATGCCTTTAAACTGGGATGCGATTTTTGATTATGTGGGTTTCCCGGCATACATGAAACCTTATGATGGCGGTGGATGGAGAGACGTTTATAAATTACACGACAAGGAAGATTTCTTCGATAAACACAGCGGTACTGAGCAATTGGTAATGCTGTTGCAAGAAGAAATCATTTTCGATGAATATTTTAGATGTTATTGTATTGGCGGCAAACATGTTCGCATTATGCAATACGAGCCACGCAATCCTCACCACTTGCGTTATGCAGTGGATGGTAAAAAACCGGATCCGAAATTGTTAAAAACAGTTGAAGAATATACGTTGAAATTGTGCCAGTATTTAGGTTATGATTTTAATACGGTAGAATTTGCGGTTAGAGACGGTGTGCCTATCGCTATCGATTTCTGTAACCCTGCACCAGATGCTGACATTAAAAGTGTTGGTCAGGAAAATTTTGACTGGGTTGTTGAAACGACTGCAAATTATGCGATTGAAAGGGCGAAAGCGCAAAAACCTGGACAGGATAATTTAACCTGGGGTGAATACATCAAAGCATCAGTTGCTGGCAAACCACTAGTTGCAAAAGCTGCACCTAAAGTAGATGCTCCAAAAGCTAAAGCAGAAAAAGCACCAGCAAAAGAAAAGGCTGCACCTAAAACGGATGCAAAACCAGTGGCAAAGAAAAAGCCAATAAAATAAAAAGGGATTATAACCAAATATTACTAGAATGAATGAATTCACGCTTGGCATAGAGGAAGAATACATGGTAGTTGATCCCGTTACCAGGGAACTTACCTCGCATGACCAAAAAATTGTAGAGGCCGCACAAAAAATACATAAAGACCAGGTAAAAGCAGAAATGCACCAGGCCGTTGTAGAAGTTGGAACAGGCATTTGCAAAACGACAGAAGAAGCCCGTAAAGAAATTTCTCAATTGAGATATACGGTTTCGCAACTTGCCGGTGAGCAGGGTTTAAGAATCGGCGCAGCCGGCACACACCCATTTTCGCATTGGGAAAAACAGTTAATAACAGAACATCCCCGTTATAACGAAATTGTAAATGAGTTGCAGGAAGCAGCCCGTTCGAATTTAATTTTTGGTTTACACGTTCACGTTGGCTTTCAATCTCGCGAATTGGCCATTCACATTGCAAATCAGGTAAGGTATTTCTTGCCACACGTATTTGCTTTGTCAACCAATTCTCCTTTTTGGGAATCGAGAAATACGGGTTACAAATCTTTTAGAACTAAAATTTTCGACAAGTTTCCTCGAACAGGAATTCCTGATATTTTCAACAGCATTGAAGATTACGATAATTACGTAAAGCTCTTAATCAAAACCAATTGCATGGATAATGCAAAGAAAATTTGGTGGGATATCCGTGTACATCCATTCTTCGATACCGTTGAGTTCCGCATTTGCGATTGCCCAATGTTGATTGATGAAACCATGGCTTTTACGGCACTATTCCAGGCATTGTGTGCAAAATTGTATAAACTTCGCCTGCAAAATATGGAATTCATCAGCTATTCCAGAGCCTTAATTAACGAAAATAAATGGCGTGCTGCCCGTTACGGAATTGATGGAAATTTAATCGATTTCGGAAAAGAAATGGAAGTGAATTGCCGCAATTTAGTTTTAGAATTACTCGATTTTGTGGATGATGTGGTGGATGATTTAGGCTGTAGAAATGATTTGAATTACGTTCATAAAATACTTGAGCATGGCACCGGTGCAGACAGACAGTTGGCAGTTTACCAACAAACCGGTAACTTTGAATCGGTGGTAGATTACATTACTACTCAAACACTTATAGGCGCAAAGTAATTTTACAATGGATAAAAGAGACTTAAAGGTCGCCGTTATTGACATGAATAACGGCGCACCTAATCAAGGTATGCGGGGAATTCAGGAAATTTTATCCCGATTTAGAAACGAAAATAATATCAACCTGTCTTTCGATATTTTTGATTTAAGGCAAAGAGGTGAAATACCAGGCATTGAATACGATGCTTATATTTCCAGTGGCGGCCCTGGTAGCCCAATTGAAAGTAAAGGCGAAAAATGGGAAAACGATTTTTTTAATCTTTTAGATCAAATTGAAGCATTTAATGCATCAAATGATGAACAAAAAAAATATGCTTTTTTAATCTGTCATTCTTTCCAGCTGGCATGCAGAAAATTTGAGCTTGGAAACGTTACCGAAAGACGATCAAATGCTTTTGGAATTTTCCCTATTACTTTAACTGCAGATGGAGAACAAGACGAAATTTTTGATGGCATTACAAATCCATTCTTCTCTGTAGATAGTAGGGATTGGCAAGTAATAGAGCCTGATTTCGCTGCATTTGAAGCAAAAGGCGCTAAACTTTTAGCCATAGAAAAAGAACGTAAATACGTTGATTTGGAAAGATGTATGATGTCGATTCGTTTTTCTGATGAAATTATAGGCACGCAATTCCATCCGGAAGCAGATCCAATTGGTATGAAAATGTATTTACTTCAAGACGAGAAGAAGAAAGCTATTACTGATTTGCATGGAGAGCAAAAATATTTGGATATGCTTAACAGCTTAGATGATCCAGCCAGAATTGTATTAACCCAAAGCGTTATTCTTCCTAATTTCTTAAACAAAGCAATAGGAAATTTGCAGGAGGCATAAAGCCACGAAATCAATTTTATCTATTCTTTAGGCAATCTTCATTGCGAGGCACGAAGCATTAAGATTGCTTCATGTCTCGCAATGAAGACATTATTAAAAGAAAAATATGATACCAGCTCTAAGACATAAATATAACCAACAGTTTACTGACGAAAAATATAAAAATTTCATTACTGAACTAGAAAGTGATTATATTGAAATCCCATTTCGTGTGGCTGAAACGCCAATTTTCATCCCAAAGGAATTAAAGAATAAGTTAATAGCAGCCGGAGAGGAAATTATAAGCTTAATAAAACAGCCAAACTTTAAGGACCTAACACAAAATTCAATTCCTGCAGATTGGAACGTTCCAAATGAAAATGAACAACCACACTTTTTAACTTTTGATTTTGGCATTTGTAAAAATGAGGCAGGCGAATTAACCCCAATGTTAATCGAAATGCAGGGATTTCCATCGCTTTATGGTTTTCAAATTCATTTGGCAAACACCTTTCGTAAGTGTTTTGACATTGATAATGCTGTAAATCATTTTTTAAATGGTTTTGATGAAGAAAAATACATCAAACTTTTTAAAGAGGTTATTATAGGAAAGCATCAGCCACATCAAGTTGCGCTGATGGATGTTGATGCGCCAAACCAAAAAACAGCAATCGATTTTTTTGTCACCCAAAAAATGCTGGGTATTAAAGTCCTCGCTTTAGAAGACATCAAGAAAATTGGAAAGCAATTATTTTACGAAGAGGATGGCAAGCAAATTCAGTTAAAAAGAATTTATAACCGATTAATATTCGATGAAGTTGCCGGCGATACGGAAATATTCAAAAACAGTTTCGACCCAAGGGAAGAATTGGATATTGAATGGGTAACGCATCCAAACTGGTTTTACAGAATCAGTAAATACACCATGCCATTTTTAAACAGTGAGTTTGTTCCCGAAACCTGTTTTTTAAGCCAGGTAGAAAGTATTCCTGCAGATTTGGAAAATTATGTTTTGAAACCATTGTTTTCTTTCGCCGGAATGGGTGTTATTATTGATGTAACGGAAAGTGATATCAACAATATTCCTGATCCTGAAAACTGGATTTTGCAAAGAAAGGTTATTTATGAACCCGCTGTTCAATCGCCTGATGGTAGTGTAAAGGCAGAAATTAGGATGATGTATTTGTGGCCGGATGGTGGCGAACCTCAACTTTGCACCAATTTGGGCCGATTAAGCAAGGGCAAAATGATTGGTGTTCGTTATAATGCAGATTTCGATTGGGTTGGCGGAACGGTAGGATTTATGGAAGAATAACCTTTTTACATTTATCTGAACCCAAAACCTTCAGATCAACTTATATTTGCTTTATGGATACTCAAACGATTTTAGTCTTTTTACTTTTTGCGGTTGCATTGGTATATGTTGGCCGTTTGGTTTATAAATCTCTAAAGGTAAAAAAAGATGGCTGCGGCGGCAATTGCAAATGCGGTGTAGATTTTTCGGATATCAAGCCTGCTAAAAAGTAATCCGCTCTTTTATGATTAATCAGTTTAAAAATTACCTTAAAGAAAAAATTCAAATAACTGATGAGCAATTCGACAGCATTTCTGCCGATTTGAAAATAAAGAAGTTTGATAAAAATGAAATTATTCAATACACCGGCGACATTACCAAACATGGATTTTTTGTTTGCAAGGGTTTACTAAGAGCGTACTCAATAGATTCAAAAGGCAAAGAACACATCCTTCAATTTGCTCCAGAAAACTGGCTAATTTCAGATAGAAACAGCATGAATAACGAAGCATCAGTATTTTTTATTGATGCCATCGAAGCAACTGAGGTGATAATTATGCCAAATGATTTTATGGAACAAGCCGCCATACAAGTTCCATGTTTACAACCTATGCATACCCGACTGTTAAATAATTCAATTCGTTTTATGCAGAAAAGAATTAATATGCTTTTAAGTGCAACTGCCGAAGAACGTTATCTCGATTTTATTAAACTCTACCCTAACCTTACTCTACGCGTTCCTCAATGGATGATTGCCTCTTACTTAGGCATTACACCAGAATCGTTAAGCAGGGTAAGAAAAGAACTGGCGAATAAACACTTCAGACCATAGGATCAGGATTTTCGGGATTGGAGGATTTGCATGATAAGATGTAGAAAATAATTTTAATCCACTATTTCTTAACTCGATACTGTTTAGTAAGCACTTTAATCATGAAAATCTTATCGACCTTAAATTCTGCTAATTAATTACCATACATCAATTTCTACATAATATCCTTGCTGTACTTTTGTATTGTAAACATTAAACATCTCAAACACAAAAAGATATGGCAACTACTAAATGGGCATTAGACCCAACCCACAGCGAATTACAATTCAAAGTAAAACACTTAATGATTACTACCGTGACAGGTAGCTTAAAATCTTTCACTGCAGATTTAACTTCTGAAGGTGATGAATTTGAAAACGGAGAAATTTCTTTTAAAGGGGATATTGATTCATTAGATACCGGAAATACAGATCGTGATAACCACTTAAAAAGCGGCGATTTTTTTGATGCTGAAAAATTTGCGCACATTGAATTCAAATCAACATCAATAGAAAAAGACGGTAGCGATTATATTGTTAAAGGCGATTTAACCATCAAAGGCGAAACTAAACCTGTAAAATTAACTGCAGAATTTGGCGGTATTGCAACTGACCCATGGGGAAATACAAAAGCTGGTTTTACATTAAGCGGAAAAATTAATCGTTCTGATTTTGGCCTAACTTGGAACGCTGCATTAGAAACAGGTGGTGTTATGGTGAGTGAAGAGGTACGTATTTTGGGCGAATTACAGTTCGTAAAAGGAGCTTAAGCGTTAGGTGTTTGGAGGTATGAGTTCTAAATACATATCGCCAAATGCTAAACTAAATCTTCAAATTATGGAAACAAAACACATAGCCAACATTTTAAAAGCACCAGCTCCACATATGGTTGGCGATGGCTTTAGGGTACATAATTTTTTCCCTGGCGGATATCAAATCAATATGAGTCCGTTTTTCTTGATGGATTACGGCTCGAAAATAGATTTTTCTGCAAGGAAAGAACCTCGTGGCGTTGGTGTTCATCCACATCGTGGGTTTGAAACGGTAACCATTGCATATCACGGGGCGGTTGCACATCACGATAGCTCTGGCAACAGCGGTGTTATTTATCCTGGCGATGTACAATGGATGACGGCGGCAAGCGGCATTTTACATAAAGAATATCATGAGCAGAATTACAGTTTAACCGGCGGCCCGTTTCAAATGGTACAGCTTTGGGTGAACCTGCCTGCGAAAGATAAAATGAGCAATCCAAAGTATCAGGGAATTAAACAGGCCAATATGGCTAATTTTGTTCTGTCTGAAAATGGTGGAAAAATCGAAGTTATTGCAGGCAACTACCAAAACATTCAGGGTAATGCCAGTACATTTACGCCTATTGAATTATATAATGCAAGGTTAAATAATGGTGGAAAAGCCGCTTTTAACTTCCCGGCCAATTTTAACACCGGCTTTATGATAATCGAAGGTTCAGTTAAAATCAATAATAGCCAAATTGTTTCTGCAGATAATTTTATACACTTCAAAAATGAAGGAGAAGAAGTTATAGTTGAAGCACTGGAAAATTCTGTTCTATTAATTTTAAGTGGTGAGCCCATTAATGAACCTATTGCTCAATACGGCCCATTTTTAATGAATACCGAGGCAGAAATAAACGAAGCAATTTCAGATTATAACCAAGGAAAGTTTGGCTATTTAGAAGAGTAAACAGGTTTATAGTTTATATTTTGAGCCGGCATCTTTTTTAAATTTGCCGGCTTTTTTGCACAAATTTATTTTCATAGCCCTGATTGAAGTGATATCTCCCGATTCTTTTTTCATTGGGAATATAGCATATGAGCAGGACGAACATTAAAATAAGCTGCTGTCATTGCGCTTCAAATCTATTTTCATACAATCTTCATATTCGTTCTTGACATTTGACTATAAATCAGAAGAAAAATGTCCGGAAAACAAATATTTCAAACTGAGACTAAAAGACGATGGAACACCTTTACATGGGTAAGCCGTTCCTTCTTTTTGGTTTTCATTATCGCAATCATTTGTGTTGCATTCACCTTATCATCAGTACAGGCACCCAATTTGCCCTTTATCAACACGAACTCTCCACTCACATCAAAGCAATTAGAAAAACTAAAAAAATCGAAGCAATACAAAGCCTTCTTTATAGAAAAGTCAAAGCTTCAGAAAATTAAAAAAGATCGTGAGCACCGAATTTTAACCAAACATTGTGATCATAAGCGAGTTAATATGGCATTTTATGTGAGCTGGGCAGGAACAAAAAATGAATCTCTTTCAGATCTTAAACGAAATATTGGTCATTTAGATATGGTAGCCACCGAATCACTTTTCTTAAATGGCGATTCAATAGTTGATAAAACAGATACGGCAGCTTTGAAAGTGATACATTCAGGCAAAAAATCTGCGATTGCCGTGGTATCAAATTTCAATAAAGACCATTGGGATGGTTTAGCCGTAAAACGTTTGCTAAATAACATTCCGGCGCAGCAAAAATTAATATCCAATTTAATTGCTATTGTTAAAAAACAGGGATACAAAGGTATTAACATTGATTTCGAAGAACTTAACTTAGAGAATAGTGCACCATTTAATGCATTTATGAAGAATCTTTACGTTCAGTTTCATGCAGAAAAATTAATCGTTTCTCAAGATATTTCCCCTGAAAACGACGATTATCAACCAGAAATTTTACAGCAATACAATGATTATATCGTATTGATGGCTTATGATCAGCATACCGACCAAAGTAATGCCGGAGATGTATCGAACCAACAATGGGTGGAGGAAAAACTCGATCAGATTTGCAGTAAAGTAGATGCGAACAAAGTGATTCTTGCTTTAGCTTGTTACGGCTACGATTGGCCTAAAAACAGCGTAGGTAAATCTGTAACCTACGAGGAAGCCATGACAGTAGCTGTGAATTATAAAAGTAAAATCAATTACAATCCAGGCTCTGCAAATTTAAATTACAGTTATAGCGATGGCAGTGGAATTAAACATGATGTATATTTTACTGATGCAGCTACCTATTTCAATATTATACGCAAAGCGGATGATTGGGACATTGCAGGGATTGCTTTGTGGCGTTTAGGTTCGGAAGACAAACGTTTATGGTCGTTCATTTCTGATGATTTGAGTTTAGATACACTTCAGAAAAAACCGTTCGATCTCCGTAAAATATCAGTTTTGAATATGGGTGGTATCTCTTATATCGGCGATGGAGAGATTCTGGATTTGGTTTCTACCCCAAAACTTGGATCTGTACAATTCACGCTTAACAAAACTGATTTTACCATTGCCAATCAGGAATATATTCGTTTACCAGAAAAATATGTAATTAAAAGATTTGGCGAAGCCGATAAAAAAATTGCCCTAACTTTTGATGATGGTCCTGACCCGGTTTACACACCGCAAGTACTGAATATTTTAAAGCAAGAAAAAGTTCCGGGCTGCTTTTTTGTAGTGGGCATAATGGCCGAAAAAAATATGGAATTGTTGCGACAAGAATATGATGAAGGCTACGAAATTGGTAACCATACCTTCTTCCATCCAGATATGTCGGCCATTGGGCCACGCCGTGTAAAATTTGAGCTGAATGCCACAAGAAGATTAATTGAAGCAGTTACCGGACACAGCACAATTTTATTTCGGGCACCCTTTAATGCCGATGCAGAGCCACAAAACATCTCCGAAATTCTTCCTGTAGCACAAAGTCGTAAAGAAAACTACATTAATATTGGTGAATATATCGATCCTGAAGATTGGGAACCTGGCAAAACTGCAGATCAAATTTTTAATGAGGTGGTGAAGCAAAAAGACAATGGGAATATTCTTCTTTTGCATGATGCAGGTGGAAACCGCGAAGCAACAGTTGCAGCCTTGCCCAGAATTATTAAATATTTTAAATCGCAAGGTTATACTTTTACTACCGTTGGCGATTTGATGGGAAAGAAAAGATCTGAATTAATGCCTGCCGTAAATTCTGATGCAACGAGTGGTTTCACTGGTTCGGGAGATTATTTCTTTATCCGATTCTTTTACTACGGCAATATCATTTTGAATACCGTGTTTTCTGTTGCCATTGTTTTAGCAATTTTAAGAACAATTTTTATAGCTTATTTAGCCATCAAACAAAATAAAAAAGCAAAAAAGAATGGAAAACTGATTCAGCATCCTAATGAAAAGGTGAGCATTATTATTCCGGCTTACAACGAAGAAATTACCGCAGTACAAACCATTAATAGTTTATTAAAAATCGACTATCCGAATTTTGAATTGATTTTTGTTGATGATGGATCAAAAGACAAAACTTTCGAAATCATTGATGCTCATTTCGGAAACCATCCACAAGTTAAGGTTTACCGCAAAGAAAATGGAGGTAAAGCTTCTGCACTAAACTATGGAATTGCCATGGCCAACGCTGAATATATCATTTGTATAGATGCCGATACGCAACTGAAAGCGAATGCGGTAACCGAATTGATGCGTTACTTTTATGATGCGCAAATTGCAGCAGTTGCTGGTACGGTGAAGGTTGGGAATGCGCATAACTTAATTACCAAATGGCAATCGATAGAATACATCACCGCACAAAATATGGATAGGCGGGCTTTTGATATGCTAAATACCATTACCGTTGTACCTGGAGCAATTGGCGCATTTAGAAAACAGGTTGTTTTAGAAGTTGGCGGTTTTACTATTGATACTTTAGCGGAAGATTGCGATTTAACCATGCGAATTTTGAGGGCAGGATACCGAGTAAAAAACTGCGATTCGGCAATAGCGTATACAGAAGCACCAGAAACGGTCAACATGCTATTGAAGCAACGCTTTCGTTGGAGCTTTGGCGTAATGCAAAGTTTTTGGAAAAACAGAAAAACATTATTGAACAAAAAATACGGCTATTTTGGGATGGTGGGAATGCCAAATATTTTAATTTACCAGATTATTTTGCCTTTATTTTCACCGTTAGCAGATTTATTTATGCTTATTTCCTTAATTAGCGGACTATGCTCTTTAAGCGCCATTAACAATCTAACGCTCACGGGTTTTTCAGGAATACTAAGTTTGCACAATGGTTTCGGGCAGGTATTTTTTTATTATTTGATTTTCATTTTTGTGGATATGATTTTTGCTTCAATTGCCTTTAAAATGGAAAAGGAAAAATTCAAAAACCTGCTTTATCTTTTTCCTCAGCGTTTTTTCTGGAGGCAATTGATGTATTTGGTTTTATTCCGCTCGTTTAGAAAAGCCATAAAAGGAGAATTGGAAACATGGGGAACACTTAAAAGGACTGGAAATGTGAAGGAGGCGATGGTTTAATGATTATGGAGCGAGATACATAAAACATCCATAAAACCCGAGAAATTATGAATTGGAAATGAACGGCTGAGCTCCTGGCAGCCGGCAGCCCTGCCATCCGCTATAGTGCCGATGAAAAATCGGGAGCTGCCGCTATTGTTAGGTTTAAAAACAAAGTTTGGCAGCATGCAGACCTCACCATGAAATACAATTTTTGATTTCTAGCCCCGGTTGCAGCGTTACCCAACAGCGAGGAATCATGACGAGCGAAGTGTAAAAGCGAAAAACGGGAAGTCGCTTAAATTTGTAAGCAGGCCTTGCCCTACAAATTCTCTCAGTTTTTTTCAATTAAACACACTGCGTAGGCTACAACACCTTCTTCCCTTCCAACAAAACCCATCGTTTCGTTAGTAGTGGCCTTGATGGAAATTTCCTCTGTGCTAATTCCAATTGCACTGGCAATGTTTTCTTGCATTGCTGGAATATGAGGATTAATTTTTGGCGCTTCCAAACAAAGCATGGCATCAATGTTTCCAACTTGCCAACCTTTATCGGCTAATAATTTTACCGTTTCTTTAAGCAAAATAATACTGCTAATCCCTTTCCAGCGATCGTCGGTATTTTTGAAGTGGAAACCAATATCACGCAAATTTGCCGCTCCGAGTAGCGCATCGCAAATGGCATGGAGCAATACGTCAGCATCCGAATGACCAAAAGCACCTTTATGATGATCTAAAGTTACGCCACCAACCACAAAAGGGTGCTGATCTTTAAGTTGATGTACATCAAAGCCAAAGCCTACTCTAATTTTCATTATGAAAGGGAATTATTTAAAACTGATAATTGTATGTTAGTGAAACGTTATTTAACGATTTTCTTATCGCCGAAGTTAAACAAAAGACCAAAACGGAGGGTATTGGCCAATGGACTTGTTTGTGCGTTTGCCAGCAAATAGGAAAAATCGATATTGAAAACGTTGTATTTTAAACCCAAACCCAAAGTGAAGTATCTGCTATCGCCTTTCATAGGACTTTGATAATTGTAACCTGCTCTTAACGCAAATTGCTGATTGTACCAATATTCCAACCCTGTAGAAATACCAACTTCTCTTAATTCTTCGCTAAAGCCACCCGGCGCATCAGAAAATGAACCAAAAATACCAGCAGGAACAGACCGGTTTGGATCTTTACCGCTGATAATGTTGTTGTTCGAATCGTAAATGGGTTGTGTGGGTACCAATAATTTATTAAAATCAAGCGCAAAGGTAAAGGTGCTGTAATCATCAACAACAATTGTAGAGGCGCCACCTAATTTGAAATTGGTTGGTAAGAAAAAATTTTCTCCCCCATCCGAATAACTCATTTTAGTACCAATGTTTGATATGTTGGCGCCAGCCGATACTATGGCTTGCTTGCCGAACATTGTGGTGGCGGTTTTATACAATCCTGAAACATCAACAGCCACAGATTTACCGCCGCGTACCTGACCAGATGATGATAGTTGGCCAGATGCTAAATTTGAATAAATATATCTTAATGATGAACCAAGTGAAAATTCTTCTCCAAAACTTCTGGCAAATGAAACATCAAATGCCAATTCATTGGGGTTTGCTATGCCTAAATCTCTTTGATTAACATCTGTTAATTGAATAGAACCTAATGAAAAATATCTTAGTGAAGCCCCAATCGTATTTCGATCATCAAGTTTATAAAATCCGCTTAAATAGGCCAGGTTAATATCGGGTACTAAGCTTTTTAACCAAGGACTATAAGAAACTGAAAATCCGTAAGGTTTATCAATGAAAGCCAATTTTGAGGCATTTATACTGGCAGAATTTACATCACCGGCAACGGCAACACCTGCATCGCCCATGGCACCTGAACGGGCATCAGGCGTGATTAATAAAAAAGGAACAGCTGTTACAATGTTATTGGATTCGCTACCGTTGGTTTGAGTTGTACCTATAGCCACTTGCGCATTTGTTTTACCAAATACCAAGGCCAAAGAGAGTGCAGAAAAAGCAAGTTTACTGATGTACTTGAAATTCATCCTTTAAAGGTACGTAATTTTAGATCTTCGGGATATTGTTATACTGGAGATTACCCTGATAACGCAAAACCGAAAATTATATTTTACCAAATTACGAAATATGTGATTATTTACTAATTTAACCTACGAATTTTACAGTTTGATGAAACCGTAAAAACCGTAACTAATAACTAATAAGCACTTACAGCTTTAAGATTTTATTCATTATTTTTCATTTTAAAAAGGCTATTCTATATATCGGCAATTGCATCATTAATTTTCGGTTGCTTTTACTTTTACACAAACAGCTTTTGCCAGTAGTTCAATTTATAATCAAGCATTTTTCATGATAATAACTGAAATAATGGCACCATTTGCTGCTATCTTTTGCTAGCAATCATCATATTAACTGCCTATAGTTCGTAAAAAATGATTCCACACAGTGATAACTTCGTTGTTACTTTGCGCTATTAAGCCTAGCACCTGTCGCTTCCTTTAATTACAGCCCAGCCTGATTTTATCTTTTATATCACAATTTCTGGGCACATTCCCAGTCAATAAATGAACTAATTTTATAACGCTTAATCATAACTAATTATCAAATAAATCGGCTAAAATTTTAAAAGACACAATACGTCATAAAATAATACGTTATGGGATAAAAATATAATCTGTATTTTATTGTCACAATATTTATATATTCACTAAAATTACTTAATTTTATCAGTTGAATCGTCATCAGGCGATCGTCCCCTGTACTATATATGAAAAAACTTATACTTTATTCTTTTACTTGTTTGTCGTTAGCGGCATTGCTAAGTGCTTGTAGCTCTAAGGGAGGAAACAGTTCTAGCAAAACTGGTGTTCCTTATGCAGATAGAAAAAGCAAAACAAACCAATCTGGTGCTTTTGCCGTAGCTACCCAATACAAAAGAGCACCTGGACCTGGATTAATTCCAATTGAGGGCGGTGTTTTAGTTGTAGGCGGAAGTGCAATCGAAGTTCCTGGTATCGAGCCAAATATTTACAATTATAAAAGACAGGTAACAGTGCCTTCTTTTTATATGGATGAAACTGAAGTATCGAATACTGATTGGCTGGAATACTTACATTGGATTAGATATAACTTCCCTGAGGACCAAGAGTTTTATTACAATGAACTACCCGATACTTTGGTTTGGCGTAGCGCATTATCATACAATGAGCCTTACGTAGACAATTATTTACGTCACCCGGCTTACCGCGATTACCCTGTTGTAGGCGTATCATGGGAGCAGGCTTCCCGCTACTGTCAGTGGAGAACGTCACGTGCCAACGAATTTATTTTACGTGAAAAAGGTATCTTAACAGATTATAAAACGTTAGCCGGTGGAAATACCGGTAAAAACGGCGCTACTACTGCGGCTGCAACTCCCAGACCAGATAAACCTTTCAATACTGACGCTTATATCAATGGCCAATATCAGGATATTGGTAAATCTGCACCAATTGACTATAATACTAAAGCTGGGGCGGCTACAGGAACTGCTGGCGCTACTGCAGGTGGCAAAGGAAATACTCAGCCAAGAAGAACAGCAACATTGGAAGATGGTGTAATTATGCAACCATATCGTTTACCAACTGAAGCAGAATGGGAATATGCTGCATTGGGCCTAATTGGCAATACTGAATACGAAAATATCAATCAAAATAAGATATATCCTTGGAATGGCTTAGGCGTTAGTTCTGCTGCTAAAAAAACACGCGGTATGATCCAGGCCAACTTTAAGAGAGCTCCTGGTGACTATATGGGTGTTGGTGGTTCATTAAATGATAAAGGTGATTTAACCGTTCCGGTAATTCAATATACTCCGAATGATTTCGGATTGTACAACATGGCTGGTAATGTAAACGAATGGGTTAATGACGTTTACAGAACAGGAACATTTACCGATGCCGATGCCTTTAATCCTTACCGTGGTAACTACTTCGAAAACAAGAAGCTGGATAACGCACAAACTGGAAAAATTGCATTAGATAAATATGGCAACCCCATTAAAGAAAATGCTTATTCAGGAAGAAAACAAACCTGGGCTGAAAAACAGGCACAGGCAAAACGTGTAGATTCTATTTCAAAATCAACTGATCCGCAAAGTGCTACAGCAGCTACAACTTATCAAGCCGATCAGAGAGGTTATAGAGATAAGCAAAATCTTCTTCTAAATGAAGAAGGTGTTACTTTGATTAATGATAAATCAAGAGTATATAAAGGCGGTTCATGGAATGACATGGCTTATTGGTTAAACCCAGCGACCAGACGTTTCTTATCACAGGATGAATCATCAGCTGAAATAGGTTTCCGTTGCGCTATGACAATGTTAGGCGCACCAGAAATTAGTACATCAGGAAAAAGAAGTTTTAAAACACCTCCTCCAAGACCATATAGAGTAAGTAGAGGTAAATAACTAAAAAGTCCCAACTCGAAAGAATTGGGACTTTTTTTGTGCTTCTAAAACTGTTTGATTATTTAAATTGAATCAGTATTTGATTCTTTTCTACTTTATCCCCTTTTTGAATCAACACCTTTTTTACGATGCCATCGGCTGAAGATTTCAAAATATTTTCCATCTTCATGGCCTCCAATATCAAAAGATTATCTCCTTTTTTAATTTCCGCATTTTCTGCTACCAAAACATTTAAAACTAAACCTGGCATTGGTGCTTTTATCTCCGAAATTTTATTTGAAGCGAGATTATCCATCCCCATCTGTTTTAGTAACTGATCAAATTGATCCTCCACTTTAACCTGATAAATTACACCATTAACTTTTATAGAACAGGTTTTTTCAGCACCATCAAACGATACCACTTCGGCATTATACGATTTATTTTGATAAAGCACGTGCGAAGAATTGTTGTTTGAATTTATTGAATCCAAAGCCAGTTCCTCTCCATTCAGTTTAAGCACATTATGGTTAATTTCAATATCAAATTGAAACTGATCATTAACTTTTACCTTATACATATTGTTATTGCGTTAAAGCGTATTGAACTAAATTAGCGCCCATTTTAAGCGCTTTGTTACGAGTATCTTGAGTATCTTCGGGATAAGTGCCAAAATCTTCCCAACCATTGCCTAAATCGCACTCAAAAGTATAATAACAAACCACTCTACCTTTATATATCAACGCAAATCCCTGTGGTCGTTTATTATCGTGTTCGTGAATTTTTGGCAAACCACCAGGAAACTTAAACTTTTGATTGTAAATGGCGTGATGGGATGGCAGTTCCACAAAATTTAGTTCTGGAAAAACCTTTTTCATTTGAGGCCTGATAAATTTATCCAAACCATAATTATCATCAATATGCAGAAAACCGCCGTTACTTAAATACTGCCTTAGGTTTTTAATCTCCTGATCATTTAAAACTACATTACCATGCCCTGTCATGTAGACAAATGGATAGTTGAATAGTTCTTTTGAGCCAACCTCTACTATGCTTTCTTCGGGATAAAAATTTGTTTTCAAATTGGAATTGCAGAATGCAATCAAGTTAGGCAATGCTGTTCTATCAGCATACCAATCTCCACCACCGCTGTATTTCAATTTTCCCATTCGATAAGATGGAACGGTAAATGAGACAAGAATAAAGAATAAGGAGCAAGGAATAAAGACAAACGCTTGTATAACTAATCGTTTTAACAATAATAAACCAAGACCTAAAACTTTTAACTTATAACTTTCAACTCTTTTCATCGGTTAAGATAATTGATTTCAAAACAAACAGATAATGCTGCAGTTTCGGTGCGCAATCTGTTATCTCCTAAAGTTAATGGTTTAAAGCCTTTATTCAAAGCTAAATCAACTTCTTCAGGGGTGAAATCTCCTTCAGGGCCAATAAGGACAAGATATTTTTGATGAGGTATTATTAAGTCTGAGATATATTTTTTGTCGCCATTATCGATGCAATGCGCAATTAATTGATCTCCTTGAAAGGGAGTTTTTAAAAATGAATCGAAAGAAATTGCATCGTTTAATTTTGGATGATAAGCTTTTATGGATTGCTTTACAGCAGATGTTATTACTTTGTTTAGCCGATCTTCCTTCACCACTCTCCGTTCAGATCGATCGGTGATGATTGGTGTAATTTCATCAATTCCAAGCTCTGTTGCCTTTTCCAGAAACCATTCTATACGATCGATGTTTTTGGTTGGCGCAACAGCAATATGTAGATAATGATTTCTTTTATGAAATGCTGTTACTACGTTTAGGATTTTTAAACTAACCTTTTTAGGATTATCAGAAGTGATTTCGGCTGTGTAAAAACCACCTTTACCATCAACCAAATTAACTACTGCGCCAATTGATAATCTTAATACCCTAACACAATGTTTGCTTTCCTCTTCATTAAGTGTGTAGGTATTTTGGTCAATATCTGGCGTATAGAAAATATGCATTGTTGAAATTAGTGATTATCAACCTGATCTTCTTTATTCAATACCAATTCCAATTTTATGGTTTCGATGTTTTGTTCGGTTTTCTTTAAGATGGTAAACAGGTAACCATAAGACTCATTACTTTCGCCCACTTCTGGAATCCTTTCAAAGACGTGAGACACCAAACCACCAACAGTATCAAAGTCTTCGTCTTCTGGTAAATCGTGAGGTAAATGTTCGTTTACATCATAAACCGTTGCAAAAGCATTCACAATAAATTCGTTATCAGATACTTTTTCAACTAAAGGTTTTTCTTCATCGTACTCATCTTGAATTTCGCCAACAAGTTCTTCAACAATATCCTCAAGGGTAACCATACCAGCCGTACCGCCAAACTCATCCAAAACGATAGAAATCTGAATGCGGTTGCTTTGTAGCTCGCTCATTAAATCGTTAATTTTTTTGGTTTCTGTAACGAAATAAGGTTTACGAATGATATCGTTCAATGTCCAATGCTGGTTGCCTGAAGCCACTAATGGCAAGATGTCTTTCGCGTGAATGATACCAACGATTTTATCCATTATCTCATCATAAACAGGCAAACGAGAATACCCTTCAGCAATAATTTTATTAATAACTTCTTCTTTTGATGAAGATAGTTCGATACCCGAAATTTTAGTACGAGGCACCATAATGTTTTTTACAACACGCTCATTAAAATCGAAAACGTTTTTAATTAATTCATGCTCGTTATTATCTAAAGCCCCACTTTCCTTTCCTTGATCTAACAAATATTGAAGTTCTTCGGTACTGTGCAAAGATTCATGACCTGCGGAGGTATCAATCCCAAAAGGCTTGAGAATAATCGCTGCAAGGCTGTTCAATGTCCAAATAAATGGTTTGAAAACCACATAAAAAATTTGAAGTGGCACTGAAACGAATAAGGTAGTAGCTACTGGTCTTTGAATAGCAAATGATTTAGGAGCCAACTCACCAAATACAATATGCATTACTGTAATCAATGAAAAGGCTACTATTGTTGATGCGGTATGAATAGTTGCATCGCTAAAACCCCATTCCAAGCTATCAAAAAGATTTTTGAAAATTGTATGCATAACGCCTTCACCAACCCAACCTAAGCCAAGTGATGCAAGCGTTATACCTAGCTGTGTGGCGGCTAAATAACCATCCAGATTATGGATGATGGTTTTAGCCATTTTACCAACCCGGCTACCTGTTTTTGCTTTGATTTCAATTTGAGAGGCACGAACTTTTACGATGGCAAATTCTGCAGCAACAAAAAATCCATTTAGTAATACCAGAAATAATGCTAGAAATAATCTCCAGCCCACAGATGTGGTATCCGGTTCTTCTAAAGCAACCAAAATAAAATTGGTGGGCAATATTGTACTAATCTCAATATTTAAAAACAAGCAGGCCGTGGGTAAATCCATTATGCTAATTCTTTAAATGTTGTATTGTAAAGCTCTATACTTTCTTTAATTACTTTGTGCGCATAACGAACACCTAATAAATGTTCGATAGTTACATTTTTCTCTTCTAATGCTTTATAATCTTGAAAGAAACGAACAATTTCCTTCATTTGGTGTGGAGGTAATTCATCCAAATCATTGATGTAGTTAACCGACATATCATGTGCTGCAACAGCAATAATTTTATCGTCTTGTTCACCATTATCAACCATGTGCATTACACCCACAACTTTAGCTTCGATTAACGTCATTGGGAAAACATCAACTGAACAAAGCACTAAAATATCTAATGGATCTTTATCATCGCAATAAGTTTGCGGAATAAAACCATAATTTGCCGGGTACATTACTGATGAAAAAAGAACCCTGTCTAACTTAATTAGTCCCGATTCTTTATCTATTTCATATTTGGCTTTCGAGCCTTTAGGAATTTCAATGATTGCGTTTACAATTTCTGGAACGTTTTTACCAGGAGATACGCTATGCCATGCGTGATGATCGTCTTTTGCCATTTTTTAATTTAAATCTTTTTTTTCCCCTTCGGGACTTTTCACTTTTCTTTTTACAAAGGTAATCAATAAAGGGATAGTTGTGATAGTGATAAACCCAATAATAATATATAATAGATAATGGTTTATTTCCTTTTCAAATCTTTTGCCTAAAAAATATCCCAAAAGCGTTAATGAACAAATCCAAAGTATTGCACCTACAACATTATAAAATGCAAATCGTTTGAAATCTAATTTAACAACGCCTGCAAAAATTGGCGCAAATGTTCTAACAATAGGTACAAAACGGCCCATGATTAAAGCAAAGGCACCTTGCTTATTGTAATATTCTTCTGCCGCCTTCAAATATTTCTTTTTAAAAAAGAATGTATCCTTTCTTGTATAGAGCAAAGGACCTGTTCTTCTTCCAAACCAATAGCCAGTAAAATTACCGGAGATGGCTGCAACACATAACCCAGCTAATAAAACCGCAATATTTACATCTAATTTTCCTGTTGCAACGAACATTCCTGCCAGGAATAACAAATAATCTCCAGGAAGGAAGAAACCAAAGAATAGGCCTGTTTCGGCAAATATGACAAATACGACTAGATAGAAACCGCCCTCCCTCAATAATTTTTCGGGGTCAATCAAATGCTGTAGGTGGTTCCAGAAATCCTGCATATTTCAATTATTTGTAAAACTACAAATAATTATCTAACAGTGCATATCTATATTAGGTTTAAAATTATTGTAGGATAAATACCCAAAATTATTGTTATTGCCACTGAAACAGCCAAAACAACTTTGTATTGCACAGGAGTAGAAAGTTCTGTTTCTGCACCATCTCTAAACCATACTGCAACAATAACCTTAAAGTAATAGTAGAAACCTACTAAAGCATTTAAAATTGCGAAAGCAACCAATAACATTTTGTATTCGCCCATTACGTTTAGAAACATAAGGTACTTGCCTATGAATCCAGCAGTTAAAGGAATACCAGCTAGAGATAACATCGCAACCGTTAAAGATAATGCTACCAATGGATTTTTCTTTCCAAGTCCATTAAAGCTTTCAAAGCTGTCGCTTCCGGTTTTTTGTTTTACCAAAATTAATACCGCAAAAGCGATGATTGATGCAAAAGTATAAGCAGCAGCATATACTAATACACTATTTTGAGAGTTGGCTCCAATTACTACCAAAGAGAACAATAAATATCCAGCATGAGAGATACTCGAATAAGCCAACATACGCTTGAAATTCTTTTGGAACAAAGCCGTAACGTTACCAATAAATAAGGTTAAGCAAACGATAACAATTAAAGGCGCAACCCAAAAATCGTGAAGTGGTGCAAAAGCATCCGCAAATAATCTTAAAAAAGCAGCAAAACCAGCTGTTTTTACCACAGTACTCATGAAAGTAGTAATTAAAGTTGGCGAACCCTCATATACATCTGGTGTCCAGAAGTGAAAAGGCGCAGCACCAACTTTAAAGCATAAGCCAATCATCATCAGGATTAACCCCGGATAAAAGATTGGTGAGATTGCTTTGCTGTTATCTACTAAATAGGCTTGAATTTTATCTAAATCGAATGAACCAGAAGCACCGTAAATTAAGGTGATCCCGAACAATAAGAAACCAGTTGAAAAAGCACCCATCAAGAAATATTTTAATGAGGCCTCGTTTGATGCGAAATCCTTTTTACGGATACCTGCAAGGATATATAAACTCACAGACATAATTTCCAATCCAACAAACAACATCGCCATGTTTTTATACGACACCATCATAACCATTCCCGCAAGGGCAAAAAGAATTAAGGTGTAATATTCGGCTATGTTATCACTTTTTGAGTGGAAATAGTTTTGTGTTAAAAGAAAAATCAAAAGTGTGCCAATAATACAAACACCTGAAAATGCAAGTGCAAAGTTATCTGTTTGCATCATTCCGAAATGAACAGCATTGCCATTCCATGCGGAAACAGTAAAGCCTAAGGCAGTAAGCAAGCCAACAACAGTAAGCGGCAATAATGCTTTCTTAGCTTTAAACAAACCTGCATAAAGTACAATAAAAGCGGTTATACTAATGGTTATTATAATATTCATTGCTTATTTTACTGTTAATTTTTGATTTACCTGTTCTAATAAATGTTGTACAGATGCCTCTGTTAAGTGCAATAATGGTTTAGGATAAACACCCAAAATGATAATTAAAGCACAAATGATATATAGTACCAATTTTTCAGTTCCGTGAATGTCGGTGAAAGTAATTGTTAATTCGTTTGTTTTTCCTAGCATTACATTTTGGTACATGCGCAACATGTAAACTGCTCCGAAAATGATGGTTAATCCTGCAATTGCTGCTGCCCAAATTCCATAATTGTAAACGCCCATTAATAACAAGAACTCTCCAATAAAACCATTCGTTCCTGGCAAAGCTACTGTACCTAAAACAATGATCAAGAAAACAATTGCCAGCTGTGGTGCGGCTTTAGCAATACCACCCAATTCTTGAATTTTATTGGTTTTGGTACGAGAAAATATGATATCTAAAACGAAGAATAAACCAACTACGTTTATACCGTGACTTAACATTTGCACCATTGCTCCTTGCATACCTTGTTGATTTAAGGCAAAAATACCTGCCGAGATTAATCCAACGTGAGCAATAGATGAATAAGCGACTAAACGTTTGGCATCTTTCTGCGTGAAAGCAATTAATGATGCATAAACTATTCCAATGATGGATAGAACCATTGCCAAGCATGACCAATCCTGAACGCCTGTTGGTACAATTGGCAGCAACCATCTGATTACGCCGTAAATACCCATTTTCAACATGATACCTGATAACAACATCGTTCCCTGAGTTGGTGCTGCTGTATAAGTATCTGGTTGCCAGGTATGGAAAGGGAAAATCGGCATCTTAATAGCGAAAGCGATAAAAAAGGCCCAGAAAATCCAGCCTTGTTGTTCGCTATCTAAATTTAAAGCGTAGAATGCCTGAATATCGAAATTTTGAGCAGGGTTTTGTAAGTATAGGTAAATTATCCCCATCAACATAAACAATGATCCTGCAATCGTATAAACGAAAAATTTCATGTTAATGCGAACCCGGTCTTTTCCACCCCAGAAAGCACAGATGAAATAAATTGGAATCAAAGCAGCTTCCCATCCAATGTAGAATAAGAAAGCATCCATTGCAGTAAAAACCAATAACAAGCCCGTTTGCATGAACAAAATCAATGCATAAAAAGCTGCCGGGTTTTTATAATCGTGTCGGTAACTTGATAAAATGATAATCGGGATCAACAAATTGGTAAGCAATACAACCAACATGCTAATACCATCGATACCTGCATGAAAGCGAATGCCTAAATCAGCAATCCAAGGTAAGTTAGCCTCGAACTGTGTACTTGCATTCGGAATGAAGTTACAAGCAATAAACAAAGCCAGGCCTAAGGAAGCAACCGAAATTACGGTCGAAACTATTTTTGCCGACTTACCTGAAAATGCTGTAATGATAGCACCAACAAGTGGAAGAAATATAAGTAGTAAAAGTTGTTCCATTATTTATTTTTGAACCCTTTTTATATGTAATAAAATGTATAAGCAAGCAATGCGATGATACCGAATACCATCATAAATATGTAGAAACCCACGTTCCCACTTTGTAATAAACGTACGCCTTTACTTGCCTCGTTTGTACTCCAACCTAATCCATTTACAATTCCATCAATGAATTTTGTATCGATAATTCTGTAGAAAAATCTTGAAAAAGCATCTAAAGGTTTTGTAATGATGAAATCGTAAATCTCATCTAAATAGAATTTATTGTATGATAATTTTGCCAGTGCTGAACGCGGCGCCTCATCAGCAACAGGAACGCGTGCACCTTTAACGTATCTTGTATAAGCGTAAAGTAGGGCTATGATAGCAGCTACAACCGAAACGCCCATTAAGGTAAATTCCGTTGAGTGACTTAATTCTAATTCGTGTTGAGCAACACCTGCTCCTGTTAACCAGTGCGCTAACCATTCGTTTCCTCCAAAAACATGAGGAATATTAATGGCTCCACCAATTGCAGCTAAAATTGCCAAAATGATTAATGGAATCGTCATTGCTTTTGGCGATTCGTGTACATGACTTTCTTCATGATGAGAACCTCTATATTTTCCAGAGAAAGTTAGGAACATCATTCTAAACATATAAAATGAAGTTAAGAATGCCGTTAATACCCCAACGCCCCAAAGAATTGGACTGGCCTGATATGCATTTGCTAAAATTTCATCTTTAGAGAAGAATCCTGAAAATGGCGGTAAACCAGCAATTGCAATTGTACCAATCATCATGGTTAAGAAAGTGATTGGTAGTTTTTTTCTCAATCCGCCCATGTGGCGCATATCTTGTTCGTGATGCATGGCATGAATGACCGAACCTGCGCCCAAGAATAACAGTGCTTTGAAGAATGCATGAGTTAATACATGGAAAAATGAACCTGTATAAGCGCCAACGCCTAAACCTAAAAACATATACCCCAATTGAGATACCGTTGAATAAGCCAGTACTTTTTTAATATCTGTTTGAGTTAAAGCAATAATTGCAGCAACTAAAGCTGTTGTAATACCTACAATCGCAATGATATTTTGGGTAAGCGGTGCCAAATCGAATAAAACGCTCGAACGGGCAATCATATAAATACCTGCTGTTACCATTGTTGCCGCGTGAATTAACGCAGAAACAGGCGTTGGTCCGGCCATTGCATCTGGTAACCAAGTAAACAATGGCAATTGTGCCGATTTACCACAAGCACCAATAAATAAGAGCACTGTGATTAAAAACAAAGTATTTTGTCCAGGTAACATATTTGCCGCCTGTGGAAACACTTTAGCAAATTCTACACTGCCGAAAGTAGTAAAGATTAAGAATACACCTAACAAAAATCCTAAATCACCAATACGGTTCATTACGAAAGCTTTTTTAGCTGCCGAAGCATAAGAACTGTTTGTGTACCAAAACCCGATTAAAAGGTATGAACATAACCCTACACCTTCCCATCCAATAAACATCACGATGTAGTTTGAACCCAGTACTAATAATAACATGAAGAACACAAACAGATTAAGATAAGAAAAGAATTTTCCGAATCCTTCATCATCATGCATGTAGCTGGTAGAATATAAATGGATTAGGAAACCAATTCCAGTTATAATCAAAAGCATGATTGAACTCAACGGATCAACCAGAAATGAAAGCGGAATATGTAATGTTCCTGCGCTAATCCAATCGAATAAAAATACTTCGTGAGATTTTTGTGTATCGCCTTGTAAACTAAAGAAAATAACCACGCTGATGATGAAGGAAGCCAAAATAACACCACTTCCAATGATACCAACAAGTCCTTTAGATAAAGATTTTCTGCCCAGTCCATTAATTACGAACCCTAATAACGGAAGTAATGGAACTAACCAAATCAATTGTTCTATTGTCATTCTTAATATATATTTACCACTTAAGGCGATTTAAAACATTAATATCTATCGATTTCGTATTTCTGTAAACCATTACAATAATAGCCAAACCAACTGCAACCTCTGCAGCGGCAAGCGCCATAATGAAGAATACGAAAACTTGTCCGGATGGGTCGTTGCTGTGTACCGAAAAAGCTGTCAAAAGCAAGTTTACAGCGTTTAGCATCAATTCAACCGACATAAAAATTACGATTGCATTTCTACGCGTTAACACACCTATTACCCCTATTGTGAAAATAATTGCACATAAATAGATGTAGTGATTTAGCGGAACGCCTGCCATTTGTGTAGTTAAATTTTCCATTATGCTTCTACCTCATCTCTTTTAGATAATAAAACGGCTCCAACCATTGCTGCCAATAGTAATAGAGATGATAATTCGAATGGTAACAAGAATGGTCCAAAAAGCTCTTTACCTAAGTTTTCTACCAAACCTAATCCAGGGTTTTTCAAAATTAAAGGACTGTTAATGCTTGCTGCTTTGAAAGAACCAACTAAGGTTACAACCAAACAACAGCCTGCAATTACACCTACAATTTTAATCAATGGCGATTTTACTGGCTCAGTTTCCTTGTTCAGGTTGAGGAGCATCAGTACAAATAAAAATAATACCATGATGGCACCCATGTAAACAATGAAGTTTACTACAGCCAAAAACTGTGCATTCAATAATACATAATGTACCGTGAATGTGAAAAAGGTAAGGATTAAGTACAATACACTGTGGATTGGATTTTTTGCAAAAATCACCATCAGCGAAAAGATGATACTTAATGTGGCTACGAAATAGAATACTTGTGTACTCATTAATTTGTTATTTGTTAGTACACCTCGTCATTGCGAGGTACGAAGCAATCTCATTTTTTATAGTCATCGCTTTAGGATTGCTTCGTTCCTCGCAATGACGCACTGGTTAAAATTATTTTTTCATCTCCAATGGAGCCTCAACCAACTTATCTTTTCCGTAAATAAAATCCTTACGTAAATAATCTGCTGGTACAATTGGCCCGTCTAAGTAAATAGCCTCTTTCGGACAAGCCTCTTCACATAACCCACAGAAAATGCAACGCAACATGTTAATTTCGTAAGTTGCAGCATATTTCTCCTCACGATATAAATCCTTCTCTTCCGGTTTACGTTCTGCCGCAATCATTGTAATCGCTTCTGCAGGGCAAGATAAAGCACATAAACCACAAGCTGTGCAACGCTCCTTGCCATTTTCATCACGTTTAAGTGAGTGCATTCCTCTAAAGTTTGCAGAAAATTCACGTTCTACTTCAGGATATCTTACTGTAGCCTCTTTCTTGAATAAGTGGCTGATGGTAATGCCCATGCCTTTTGCAATAGCAGGCAGGTACATACGCTCCATAAAGCTCAAAGGCTTTTGTTCCAGTACTTTTTTCTTGTTACTTAATGATTCCATAATTAAAACTTCTCAATAATCGCAATCACAATTCCAGTTATTATAATGTTGGCAATAGCCAAAGGTATTAAGCCTTTCCAACCCAAATTCATCAATTGATCGTAACGGAAACGAGGGATTGTCCAACGTACCCACATGAAGAAAAAGATGAAGAAGAATATTTTAGCAAATAAAATAGCTGTTCCGAATAGCGGTGCCCAAGTTGGACCTAGCAATGTTGCCATATAATCCATACCCGGATAGTTATAACCACCAAAATAAAGGGTTGCCATAACTGCTGATGAAACAAACATATTGATGTATTCAGCAAATAGGTAAAAACCTAATTTCATTGAAGAGTATTCCGTATGATAACCACCGATTAACTCTGTTTCACATTCTGGTAAATCGAATGGCGCTCTATTGGTTTCTGCAAAAGAACACACCATGAAGATTAAAAATCCTAATGGCTGATATAATACATTCCAATGCCAGCCATGTTGCTGCTCAACAATTGTTTTTAAGCTTAAAGTATTGGTCATTAAAAGCAAAGCGATGATAGACAAACCCATTGCAATTTCATAACTGATGTTTTGTGAAGCTGCACGGATAGCACTCAATAAAGAGTATTTGTTATTTGATGCCCAACCACCAATCATCACACCATAAACACCTAAAGAAACTACACCAAAGATGTATAAAACACCAACGTTAATATCTGCTACCTGTAATGGAACTATTTTACCTCCAATTTCCATCGGACTTCCCCATGGAATAACTGCTGTACCAATACATGCACAAAGTAATGCCAAACCAGGACCAACTATAAATAACCATTTGTTTGATGTAGTAGGAATAATTTCCTCTTTCATAAACATTTTGATACCATCGGCCAAGGGCTGTAAAATACCAAAAGGACCAGCTCTATCCGGACCTAAACGGTCTTGAAGATAAGCTGCTACCTTACGCTCTGCATAGGTAGAATACATGGCAATTACCAAACTGATACCGAAAATTACCGCTACCAGAATAAATTTTTCTATGATAAAACCTGTATCCATTAGTATTTAACCGTTTTATGTAATTCAATTTCATTTGCAGCCTGTAAAGCCTCATTTGGCTGAATAACGTGCAAAGGTTTTAGTGTTTCGTAGTGATTTGATGCGATTACTGAAGTATCATCAATATGCGTTGGATGTTCAATAACCCAATCTGATGTCGCTTTTTTATCGAAACGACAAGTATTACAAATGAAACTTTCTACTTCACCAAACTGATCTTTACGAGCTGTAACACGTAATACATCTTCACCTTTATACCAAAGCGTTACTTTACCGTTGCATTTTTCATGGTCGCAATTGCGATGTGCATCAACAGGCTTGGTAAACCATACACGGTTTTTAAAACGGAAAGTTCTATCGGTTAATGCTCCAACAGGACAAACATCAATTACGTTTCCAGAGAAATCGTTATCAACTGCTTGTTGGATATAAGTAGAAATTTCTGAATGATCACCACGGTTTAAGATGCCGTGAACACGTTTATTTGTAATCTGATCAGCAGTGAAAACGCAACGATAACACAGAATACAACGATTCATGTGCAACTGGATTTTATCGCCAATATCAATACGGTCAAAAGTACGACGCTCAAACTCATAACGAGTTTTTTGCAATCCATGCTCATAACCTAAATTTTGTAAATCACATTCGCCAGCCTGGTCGCAAACCGGGCAATCTAAAGGATGGTTAATTAATAAAATTTCTACCACACCTGCACGTGCTTCTAAAACTTCAGGTGAAGTAATATTTAACACTTCCATACCATCCATTACAGTTGTACGGCAAGATGCCACCAATTTTGGCATTGGGCGAGGGTCTTTTTCCGAACCTTTTGTTACCTTAACAATACAGGTACGGCATTTACCACCACTGCCTTCTAATTTAGAATAATAGCACATTGCAGGTGGAACGATATCACCTCCAATTTGCCTTGCAGCATTTAGGATAGTGGTTCCGTTATCAACCTCTACTGTTATCCCGTCTATCGTAACCTTAACTTTATCACTCATTAGTAAAATTCAAAAGTGAAAATTTTAAATTAAAAACCTTCAAAAAGTTTAAGCTCTATCTTTATTTAAGTTGATTATTATTGAAGCTAGATTCTTTGATATTTCATCTGCTTCTTTTAATAATTCATTTACTTTTTCTTTATTCGTTTGTGCTACATCTGTGTCTCTGATTAAACAAAGCCAATATTTGGTTTCATTGGCAGACTTCAAGGCAATGTTGTAAAAATTTTTAAAATCTTTCCTTGAACTTCCTGCCTTACCCTCAACTACATTAGCTCCAATTGATGTTGCGCCTCTTAACAATTGGTCGAAAATTGAAAAATACAATCGTTCGAATTTAAGACTAGATATAAAGTTGTTTATCGATTTAGAAAAATGATAACTTCTGATTTTTATATCGTATGTCTTTTCTTCAGACATTTTACTTTTTAATTTTCACTTTTTACTTCAACAGCCTTTTCTATCGGCACAGCATAATTAGCGATACCATAATTTTGTTGCTGACTCTTAACCGGCTCTTTAATGTGCCACTCAAATTCATCCCTAAAATGACGAATAGCACTCGCTACCGGCCATGCTGCTGCATCACCAAGCGGACAAATGGTATTACCTTCAATTTTACGCTGAATGTCCCAAAGCAAATCCACATCACTCATTGTTCCATGACCATGCTCGATTTTATGTAATACTTTTTCCATCCATCCCGTTCCTTCACGGCAAGGCGAACATTGTCCGCAACTTTCGTGATGATAAAATCGAGAGAAATTCCAGGTATTGCGAACAATACATTGGTCTTCATCAAAAGCTATAAAACCACCTGAACCCATCATGGTTCCGGTAGCAAAACCACCTTCTGATAAAGATTCGTAACTCATTAAACGAGGTTCGCCATTGGCCAACTTTAAAGTTAAATTAGCTGGCAAAACTGGTACAGATGAACCACCTGCAACCGTTGCCTTTAAACGCTTACCATTAGCAATACCACCGCAATATTCATCAGAATATATAAATTCTTCAACTGGTAAACCCAATTCAATTTCGTAAACACCTGGTTTTACTAAGTTACCCGATGCGGATATTAATTTTGTACCTGTACTTCTACCGATACCGATTTTTGCATATTCATCGCCGCCATCGTTAATAATTGGCACAACAGCTGCGATCGATTCCACGTTATTTACTACCGTTGGGCAACCATATAATCCTGCTATTGCAGGGAATGGTGGCTTAATTCTAGGATTACCTCTTTTACCTTCAAGCGATTCTAACAATGCAGTTTCTTCACCACAAATATAAGCACCACCACCCGGCTGAACATATAATTCTAAATCGTAACCTGTACCTAAAATGTTTTTACCTAACCAGCCTGCAGCTTTTGCTTCAGCAATTGCTTTTTCCAGGATACGGATTTGAGGCATCATCTCTCCGCGAACGTAGATGTATGAAACCTTTGCACCCAAAGCAAAACTAGATACAATCATTCCCTCAATTAAAGCATGAGGAATGTAAGTCATCAGATAACGGTCTTTAAAAGTTCCTGGCTCAGACTCATCAGCGTTGCAAACCAAATAGCGTGCAACTCCCTCTGGTTTAGCCAAAAAGCTCCATTTCATCCCGGTAGGGAAACCCGCACCACCACGACCGCGTAAGCCTGATTTCTTAACTTCTTCAACAATCTCTTCAGGTGTTAAAGTTTTAAGGGCTTTTTCTACGGCACGGTACCCGCCTTTTTGGCGATAGACCTCAAGTGTATTGATGCCTGGTACGTTTATATGCTCAAGTAATAATTTGCGACTCATTTTTTTTAGATGTGAGATGTGAGAAATAAGATGTGCGACGGCCGCATAATCTCAATCTCAAATCTGGTTTCTCAAATCTTATTTATTTTTTAAATCTTCAATCAATTTATCTACACTGTCGGTAGTTAGGTTTTCGTAAAAAGTATATTCCGGGCTAATTTGTAACACCGGTCCAAAACCACAAGCGGCTAAACATTCAACTCCTCTAAAGCTGAATAAACCGTCTGCTGTAACTTCACCTTCTTTAATGCCTAACTTAGCCTCTAAGTGGTCTAATATTTTTTCGGCACCAACCAGGCAGCAAGGACCAGTACGGCAAACCTCCAAAGCATATTTGCCTTGTGGTTTTAAAAAGTACATGGTATAAAAAGTTGCTACTTCATAAACTTCAATCGGCTGAATGTTTAAGTATTCTGCCACTTGATCCATTGCCGATGTAGGCACCCAAAGAAATTCTGCCTGCACCAAATGCAATAATGGAAGCAAAGCTGATTTTTCTTTCCCTTCAGGATAACGACTTTTAACATCGTCAAATTTGGCAAGCAATTCTGACGAAAATTGTACAGGTGTTTGTTCTTCTACTTTAAGCATCTAATTCTCCTGCAATAATATTCATACTACTCATGTTGATAATGGCATCAGACAATAACATGCCCTCGCTCATTGGTGCAAACATTTGGTAATTTATAAAACTTGGTCTGCGGAAGTGTAAACGATAAGGTGTACGTCCGCCATCATTAATCAGATAGAAACCTAACTCACCATTTCCACCCTCTACAGCATGATAAACTTCTGCTTTTGGCGCATCAATTTCACCCATCACAATTTTAAAGTGATAGATTAACGCTTCCATATTGTTGTAAACTTCTTGTTTTGGAGGAAGATAAAATTCAGGAACGTCAGCATGGAAAATGCCTTTTGGCTCTGTTTTTAACTTCACTAATGCTTGTTCGATGATGCGCAAACTCTGCCACATTTCCTCATTTCGCACTAAATATCTATCGTAAATATCACCGCTGGTTCCAACCGGAACTTCGAAATCGAAATCCTGATAAGAAGAATACGGGTCGCTTACACGAACATCATAATCTATCCCAGTCGCACGTAAAAGTGGACCAGTCCAGCTGTATTCTAAAGCAGCTTCCTTAGTTACTTCCGCAACGCCAGCTGTTCTATCAATAAAAATACGATTACGTGTTAAAAGATTTTCGAACTCTTTTAAAGCAACAGGAAACTCTTTTAAAAACTTATTGATTTTGGTAAAAGCAATTTCATTGAAATCTCTTTCAAAACCACCAATACGGCCTATATTTGTAGTTAAACGAGCTCCACAAACTTCTTCGAAGATTTCGTAAATGTGTTCACGAAATTGAAAAAGATAAAGAAAAGTTGTTGTTGCTCCAGTATCCTGACCAATAATTGTATTGCAGATAATGTGATCGGCGATACGTGAAAGCTCCATTATGATAACGCGAAGATAATCTACACGTTTAGGCATCTGAATATTCAACAATTTCTCCACCGTCATGTGCCAGCCCATGTTGTTAATAGGCGAAGAGCAATAATTTAAACGATCAGTTAATGGAGTAATTTGATAAAATGGGCGATGCTCTGCAATCTTTTCGAAAGCACGATGAATATAGCCAATCGTAGAAACGCCGCTTACAATACGTTCGCCATCTAATTGCAAAACGTTTTGAAAAACACCGTGGGTTGCAGGGTGCGTTGGACCTAAATTTAAGGTTACCAGCTCACTTTGCGGGTCGTTATCTGTAAATACCGGATGGTTATGATTCATAGTTTACCTTCCAAAAAATTCGTCTTTTTTATCTACTCTATTTGGGTCTTCCAATGGATATTGTTTCAACATTGGGTGAACACCTAAATCATCCATATTTAAAATACGGCGCAAATCCGGGTGACCTTCAAATTTAACCCCAAACAAATCGTATGTTTCACGCTCCATCCAGTTAGCACCTTTCCAAACGGAAGTTGCAGTTGGGATGGTGGGATTTTGCTCTGAAATAAAAACTTTAATTCTAACCCTAACTTTTTCTACCATGTTATGCAGATGATAAACAACTGCAATACCATGATCTTTACCAGGATAGTGAACTGCTGTAATATCAGTAAGGAAATTAAATTTTAATTCTTCTTTAAGATGTGAAAGCACATTGATGATAACATCTTTGTAGGTTACAAAAGTTAATAAACCATAAGGTTCAGAAACTGCTGTAACTTTTTCGCCAAACTTTTCAGTCAGCTTAACGTGAATGTTGTTATTTAGTGTCGTCTCTTCCATTATTTTATGCCGTATTGACCTAAAAGTTCTTTGTAATAATCAGAGTTTCTTCTTCTGCCAGATTCACTTTTAACTAAATCCTGAATACGCTGAAAACCATCTAAAATAGCTTCAGGTCTTGGCGGACAACCTGGAACGTAAACATCAACAGGAATTACCTCATCAATACCTTGCAAAACAGAATAGGTATCGAAAATACCTCCGCTACTTGCACAAGCACCAACTGCCATAACCCAACGTGGCTCGGCCATTTGGATATAAACCTGTTTTAATACCGGAGCCATCTTTTTAGCGATGGTACCCATAACCATTAAAACATCAGCCTGACGAGGAGAAAAACTTAAACGCTCTGCACCAAAACGACCTAAATCGTAGTGAGAACCCATGGTTGCCATAAACTCAATTCCACAACACGAAGTTGCGAACGGTAGAGGCCATAATGAATTTGAGCGAGCCAAACCAATAACTTTGTCCATTGAAGTGGCAAAGAAACCAGATCCTTCTATTCCTGGAGGCGCATCAACTATATTAATTTCACTCATGTTTATAAACAAAAAATGCTCATCCCTTTGCAGAATGAGCAACAAATTTACAATATTTTAAAGGCAATTAAACTAGCTTAGCTTGATTTAGAACCTTTCTAAATTAGTAGATAATTCTCTAGTAAGTGTAGTTGATACACGCCTAATTCCAGTCCAAAACTTTTTTCTTAATCACATAGATGAAACCTAGCAGCAGTGTTCCCATAAAGATGAACATTTCAATCATACCATCCATTTTTAAAGCCCTGAAGTTAACAGCCCAAGGATACATGAATATTACTTCAATATCGAAAAGCACAAATAAAATAGCAACTACAAAATACTTAATGGAAAATGGCTGACGAGCATTACCTACTGACTTAACACCTGCTTCGAAAGTTTCTAATTTATCACTTGTTTTTCGCTTCGGACCTAAGAAGTGGGTAGCCACCAACGTAGTTACTACGAAACCTAATGCAACAATTACTTGAAAAATAATCGGTAAAAAATCTATTGAGGTACTTTGCGCTTGCATAATTATTATTTTCTGATGCAAAAGTAAAAGAAAAAGGCAGAGTAACCAAACTCTGCCTTTTCTAAATTATTTAACTGGTAAATTATTTACCTTTTTTTGCTGGCGCTCCTTGAAGTTCCTTTAATTTGGCAGCGGCAAAAGGGCCAGCTGGATCTAAAGTAATACTCTTATTTAAGAAGTCAATCGCTTTTGTTTTATCCTTATCAGCATAATAAGCACCTAAATAATCGTAAGCTTCTACCAATTGAGTTTTGTTTGTAGCAAATTCTTCTGGTTTAACCAAAGAAATGTACTTCTCAAAAAGTGGAATCGAAGCATATTTAGGGCTAGTTTTATCATCCATTAAATTTGCAATCCTAGCTTTTGTAAAGTAAGCTAAAGCAAATTCAGGAGAAATTTTATTCAAATGACTCAAAGCTGAATCAGCTTCTACTAAGCCAGCAGTGTTTAATGGTTTTTTATCTCTTTGTAAGAAATAAGACTCATAAAATCTAGTTTGACCTAAATAATAATAGTTCGTTAGTGAACCTTTACCATTTGGATTGTATTTAATTGCTAGATTATAAATCTCTGCAGATTTAGCATATTTTTTTGCTTTCATTAATGCCAAAGCTGCTTCTGATAATGCATCAGCATTATTTGAATCTTTTTTAGCAGCTTCAATGATATTAATTACCGCTAAGCTATCTTGACCAGCTTTTAATTGAGATTTGCCTAAATATAAGTAGTCGTTACCTAAAATTTTAGATTTATCTTTTTCTTTAGCAAAAAAATCAGTTAAGTATGTTAAAGCTTGAGGATAGTTTTTATTCTCATATGCTGCCCATCCTTTCAACCTGTCTACAACTGCTGCTTTTGTACTTCCTGCAGGTGCTTTAATAGTTGTTGCTACTTGCTCTAAAGTTTGATAATCTTTTGCATAGAACAAGAATTGAGCATAACGCAACTGAGATTCTAAAGATTTATCAGTCAAATCCATATATTTCTTATAGTTCTCAATTCCTTTTTTAGCTTTTTCCTGATCTGTACCAAAGCTACTCCACTGTAAGTAAAGCTCTCCTAATTCACGGTAAGCAGGCCCATAATTTGGATCGGCTGCAATTACATCTAGTAATTCTTTCTCACCTTCTGGAAACGCTCTAGATTCTTTATACATTTTACCGATTTGAGTTTTAGCTCTACGGTTAGTTGGATCGATATCATTCACACGGAAATATGGACCTAATGCTTCAGAATTTTTTTTCTGTAATGCATAAGCGTCACCCTGTGCTAAAAAGATTTCAGCATCTTTATCTTTCGAATCTAACTCATCAGCTTTATTAATGTTAGCCAATGCATTTGTATAATCTGGTTTTGATACGTCTTCACTCGGTTTATCCTGTGCAAGATAAGCTTTACCGATGTACAAATAAGTTTTGTAATCTTTTGGCGCTAATGCAACTGCCTTATCAAAATTTGTTTTTGCTGAAGTAGGATTATTTGACAACATATCCGCCTCACCTAAACCAATTAAGTTTAAATTACTTTTTGGGTCTGCTGTAACACCCTTGGTAAATACAGCACGAGCCGAATCTATTTCACCAGTTTTCAAGTAAACCAAACCGAGATTATAATAATTTTCGCCGTTTGATGCTTGCGAGCTTACCAATGATTTTAACATTGATGAAGCTTTCTGATACTGTTCAGCGTCAATGGCTTTTTTCGCGTCATTTAAATTTTGAGCAAAAACTGCAGAACCCATCAACACCAAACCTAGATTTAAGGTTATTGCTTTCTTTGAAATTTTCATAGTTCTTTATTGTTTTTTAATAGTGATGAATTAATAGCAACTATTAATCCATCTGATATTCCGATTTTAATTAAATGAAGTGCTTTTATAACTTCGTGGTTCAATTTATTAATTTATTACTCTTTTGTCAGATTAATTTGCCTTGGCATTAACTTATGTGGACCTAGTCCTGATTTAAGTACAATCAACTGCCCTCTCTGACTTCTTAACCATGTTGCAAATCCTGTGCCTAAACCATCTCTGCCTTCGCAATCTATAATATTTACGTTTCTTAAGAATGGATAGACTCCGTTGATTAAATTATCTTGTGTTGGTTGATAAAATTTATCATCGCCCACCTTGCCTTTTAAATTTTTTACAGCCAGTGTTTTTATTTTAGAAAGGTATTCAGCAAGCTTTGTATTCTTATCAGAAATCCAATCAACGCCTAAAATACCAATAAAAGTTTTATCTTCTGCAATGAGTTTGATCACTTCAGCACTTGAATTTTTTGAATAAACACCTTGAGCTGGAAACTGACTTATATTTGCCAATTGCTTAAGATATTGAAAGGTACTTGAATAAGCGTTATCAAAAACCAATTTTTTTCCAGAAGCCTTTCCTTGTAAAATATCAATAACTTCTTTAACGGTAATAGTACTATCTATATTGTCCTTATTTGTAATTAATGCAATACCATCAACCGCAAATCTTGTAGAATTAATTCTAATGCCTCTTTGAGTATAGTATTTTTCTTCAGCTTTAGTAAGTAACCTTGGCATCACAATAACGCGAACGCTATCATTTAAAAAAGCAGGAATAATTTTCTCCTCTGGCTTAATCGTTACATCGAATTTTGCCTCTGGATAATCCAGACCAAAAATATTAATCTGTTCCGTAACGATTGGACTTACACTTTCATCAACCAAAATTCTTAATGTACCGCTTGTACGTGTTTCCTTTACTTCATCTTGTTTCTCTTTTCCTTTGCAAGAAATTAAGCCAAGTACTATAAATATATAAAGCGTGTATTTCATCATCGTGTTATTCTCTTCTTCCGAGGCTTAATAGTCTTATAAAAGCGTAAAAGATTAAAAAGATACCTATCGCAATTCTTCCCCATGCAGGTATAAAATTAAATCTAATGGCAAGAGGAGCCCAAAAGATAAAAGCAAGTCCCATAACTACATAAAGTACAAAGGTGACTAGTCCTAAAATGAGCAAAAACCGCTGTTTAGGCGATTTTTGCTTAAAAATATCAAAATTTAACATTTACGATTAGTTCAATGTAAAGTTAACGTTGATGTTATATTTTACCCTTACAGGCTTACCATTTTGAATACCTGGATTCCAACGTGGACTTGCCTTAAGTACGCGGATAGCTTCCTCATCTGTTCCACTACCCAAACCACGGGTAACTGTGATATCAGTTAACTTACCGTCCTTTTCAACAACGAAAGATAAAAACACTTTACCTTGAACGTTATTTTCCTGTGCCATTGGCGGGTATTTAATTGCTTTACTTAAATAACCGTAAAACTTAGAAATACCTCCTGGGAATTCTGGTTGTTTCTCGATACTAACAAAGTCGTAAACTTTGTTATCATCAACCGCAACAGCAGCTTCTCTTTTAGGGCCTTCACCTACTGGTTCAGCAATTACGATATCAGCAGTTGGATCACCTTTGATATCACGCTGACCTGGATCAGCTTCTTTTAATTTCTCTACAGTTGGTGGTTCCTCATCACGTACCTGCTCATCTGGCTTTACGATTGGAGGTGGCATTTTTACCTGATCTACTTTTGGTGGAGGTGGCTCTACCGGTGGTGGTGGAGGTGTTTTAGGATCAACTGGGGGCGGTGGTGCAATAATTACTTCTTTTGCTTTCTCTACCTGCTCTGTATCCTCTATAGAACCTTTGATAAGGCCATAAATTTTTGGAGCAAAGAAAAGTGCTAAGAATACTATTGAACCAATAATCAATGCCCGAGTGGTATTCGAACCGTTGGTTTTACGCAACTGGTAAGCGCCGTAGTTTTTGTTTTTTCCTTCAAAAACCACTTCGATCCACTGACTTCTTAATATATCTAACTTTGACATGGTTACTGATTTAACAATTTATAAAATACCCTTATCTTTCATGAATGCTTTTTCATTATCAAGGATATTGTCATCATCAATCTGACGAACTTTAACCTTTAATATTTCTAATTCATCCATAATATCAACGAAGTTTTTAAAGTTCGAGCCGCTTGTTGGTTTTACTAACACAACGAATTCACCTTTTACTCCAGATGCATCTGCAACTTTTCTGTTTTCGATAATCGATTTTTCAACTTGACTACCACTTTCAATAGTTGGAGCTGTTGCACCAGCTTCTCCCATATACCAGGCTACTTTATCATTTTTACCTAATAAAATAGTCATGGTTTTAGAAGCTTTCAATTCCAATCTATTGTCCTTGTTATTATCATCTTTATCCGGCTTTACAATATCCATCGCCTGTGGCGTAGAAATTGAAGTGGTTAGGATAAAGAATGTTACCAAAAGGAACATCAAATCTACCATCGGCGTCATATCGACTCTTGGCGTGGCTTTCTTCCCGCCTGTGTTTAATTCTGCCATTTCTTATTTTCTTCTAGCTTCAGCATTGGTAACCAATAAAAATTTGTTTACTTTTTGCTTTTGCAGTACATCAATAATTTTTTTAACAACAGGATATTCTTCTTTTGAATCTCCTTTGATACTCACACGCATTGGCTGTGAATTTACCTCAGCTGTTGCTGTACGAGCTTGCAAAACCCAAGAGTTTAATTGATTATCAGTGGAATCTGTAGGAATACCAGTTTGAACTCCTGGTTTCATACGCTCACCACCATCTAAAGCAATAAACGATTTTAGGTTAGCAACAGGAACACCAAAACTTGCAATTGAAGAGAATCTTTTAATTTCTTCAGGCGTAAATTTGATTTCGTATTGTTGTCCAATTAACTCTAAGGTTCTAGCCCTAACTTTTTGGCCCGCTACCTCGAAGAAAACCTTTCCCTGACCAATGGTTAAAATAGCATTGTTCTCTGCCGGTACCTTGAATTCATACGTTGATGAAGGTGTAGATACCGCTAGTGGTTCTGGTTGTCTTGCCGTAGCAGTTAATATGAAGAACGTCAGTAACAGTGCAGCTACGTCGCACATGGCGGTCATATCTGTTACGGTACTGGTTCTTTTAACTTTAATTCTAGGCATAATATTTTAACTTTTTAATAATGATGATCTTTTTTCCGGTTTTCCATAAAGCCGGTAAAAATATTTTCAAAATATTATTTATGCGAGCTAGCGTAAGTTTGAACGATGCTGAAACCAGCCTCATCAATAGCATACGTTAACTTATCAATTTTAGAAGTTAAAACGTTGTACATGATAATTGCTAATGTAGATACGCCAATACCAGTCATTGTATTAATTAACGCCTCAGAGATACCTACCGCTAATGCTGATTGATCTGGAGCACCAGAATTTGCTAAACCGGCGAATGCACGGATCATACCTGTTACTGTACCTAATAAACCAATTAAAGTACCGATTGATACCAAAGTAGCAATGATGGTTAAGTTTTGCTCTAACATTGGCATTTCTAAAGCAGTAGCTTCTTCAACCTCTTTTTGGATGGCAACGATTGATTGCTCAACATCTAAATTAGTGTCAGCTTCAACTTCGCTATATTTTTTCAAACCAGATTTAATTACGTTAGCAACAGATCCTTGTTGTTTATCACACTCAGCTTTAGCAGCTTCGATGTTACCAGCATTTAATAATCCTTTAACTTTAATAATAAAAGTATCTAAGCTAGATTTACCACTTGCTTTACCAATAACGATTAAGCGCTCGATAGAGAATACAATTGTAGTTAATAATAAACCGATCAAAATTGCTACGATTGGACCACCTTTGTAAGCTGTACCTGGGTAGTTGTTTGGTAATGGTAAGTTTTCGTTGTTGTTGTCAATAAAGTTTGCTGGATCTCCTAATACAAATCTCCAAATGATAAAGCCGATTACAATACAAATAGGGATTACTAATGTTGCAAAAACATTTGAAGCACTTGAAGAGCTCTCTTTTTTAACAGTTGTTGGTTTTGGTGCGTTTGCCATTTTTTTAATTTTTAGTTTTAGTTCTTGTTTTTAATTTTTAGCTGTTTTTACTTTTGTACTACACACAACGATTGTTACCTGATTTTGTTGCGAAAAACAAATTTATAAATTGATTTTAAATTACAAATTAATAAATCAATAAACAATTAAATCGTTACTTAAGATTTAGTTTACGGTAACCACTATGGGCGTATAACAAAAGAATTGCCTCAGCTGGAGGCAATTCTTTCACAATAAAAACTAAAAAAAAAGCTAATTGCAAATTTTTCGCTCAAAAAATGCATTTTAAAGTGCAATTAGCACAATTTTAACTCATCTTGGTGTAGTTTTGACACTTTGGGTTGATCAAATTGTTTAAAATTATCATTAAATGCATTTGCCAGCTCATATGCTTTTATATAATATTCTTCCTGATTACTCCACGTTTTGGAAGGATCCAAAATCTCATCGGGTACGTTAGGACAATGTAAAGGAATCATTAATTTAAATACATGATGCATTTTATAGTGATTATGATCCAAATTCCCATTTAAAGCTGCAGTAATCATTGCTCTGGTATAACTTAATTTCATACGCTTGCCAATACCGTAAGGTCCACCGCTCCAACCTGTATTTACTAACCATACATTTACCTGATGTTTCTTCATTTTCTCTCCCAATAAAACTGCATATTTCGATGGGTGCAACGGAAGAAATGCCTTGCCGAAACAAGCTGAAAATGTTAACTGTGGTTCTGTAATACCGGCTTCAGTACCGGCAACTTTAGCAGTGTAACCGCTCATAAAATGAAACATCGCCTGTTCTACGTTCAACTTCGAAATTGGTGGCAACACTCCAAAAGCATCAGCAGTTAAAAAGAAAATGTTTTTTGGTACTGAAGCGATGGAAGGCAAAATTGCATTCTCAATAAACTCAATTGGATAAGCAACTCTAGTATTTTCAGTTTTTTCGATATTTGAATAATCGACGTCCTTTGTATTATTAAGGAAGTTGATGTTCTCTAAAAGAGATCCGAATTTTATTGCTTTATAAATTTGAGGTTCTTTCTCTTCGGTTAAATCAACACATTTGGCATAACAGCCGCCTTCGAAATTAAATACGGAATCATTTCCCCAGCCATGTTCATCATCGCCAATTAATCCTCTTTCGGGATCTGCAGACAAAGTTGTTTTTCCAGTTCCAGAAAGCCCGAAAAATATGGCAGTATCTCCATCTTTACCCACATTTGCCGAACAATGCATAGAAAGTGTATTCCTGTAAACAGGCAGTATAAAATTTAAAACAGAAAAAATGCCCTTTTTAATTTCTCCGGTATAACCAGTTCCACCAACTAAAATCATTTTCTTAGTAAAGTTGATGATGGAAAAATTCTCCTGACGAGTGCCGTCTATTAAAGGACTTGCTAAAAAACCTGGTGCCGCAATAATCGTCCACTCAGGTGTTAATCCTAATGCATCAGTTTCTGGTCGGATGAAAAGGTTATTAGCAAAAAGATTTTGATAAGCGGTTTCTGTTATTACTCTTATTGAAATGGAGTAATCAGGATCGGCACATGCTGAAGCATCACGGACATATATCTTCTTATCACGAAGATAGTTTGTCATTTTATCAAACAGTTGGTCAAAATTTTGTGGACTGATCTTGATGTTTACATCACCCCACCATACTTGATTTTCAGTAATATCGTCGGTAACGATAAACCTGTCTTTCGGAGAACGCCCTGTAAACTTACCAGTATCAACGGCTAAAGCGCCAGATGATGCTAATGTGCCCTCTTTATTCAATAAGGCTTCATCAATTAATTCCATTGGGGATAATTGGTACTTTACGGCATTGTTTTCACCTAGATTTAAATAGCTTAAATCTAGCACATGCAGTTTCTTTTTGCTCATAACAATAAGTTAGTTAGTGAGGCAAAGGTAAAGAGTTATCTATGAAATAAACTAGTGTTTTACTGTAATTATTTACATATTGTAGCATTTACACTATTAAGCAAATATCTTATTTTCAAACAATTACGTGCTGTTTTTTAGCTTTAAAAAATTAACAAAAATACACTAAGACTTAGATGGAGTATGGTAGATAAAAGTCTTATGTATAACATGTCGCACCTAAATGTTTTACTAACCTCCAGCTTTTTTTACCTTGTAACCATCTTTTAATAGAATAGCCATCACTTTATCCCTTACATCGCCCTGGATCATTATCTCTTCATCCTTAACCGAGCCACCAACGCCACATTTGGTTTTCAGCATCTTTCCTAAAATTTCCAGATCGTCTGTTTTGCCTTTGAAACCTGTAATCAGCGTTACGGCTTTTCCTCCCCTATTTTTCTTATCAAGCATTACGCGTAAATCTTGCTGGTTATTTGGTGAGGTAACTGTATCATCAATGTCTTCATGGTATTCGAATTCTGGATTAGTAGAATACATGATTCCACCCAAATCGCTTAAACTATTTTTTTTAGGTTTCATTGCGCAAATGTATATTGTAATGTGTGAAATAGAAGCAGTAAGACTAAGGAACGATAACTTTCAATGAAAGTGGGTGAATATTCACTTCAATTTCTGCATCCATTTGTAAAGGTTCTCCATCCACATGAACGGGACCTGCATGCTCCCTGATAATTTTTATATTTTTCCCACGTATAATTTCAATCATATCTGAGGTTTCTGCCGTACCCTTTAGCATAATATAACTTAACATGGGCAATTTCAAAATAGAAAAAGGTTTAATGATACAAACATCCAGCAAGCCATCCTTTACCGAAGCATTTGGCGAAATGTAAACATCATTGCCATATTGCGAAGAATTTGCAATACTTACTGCAAAAGCTTTCCTTTTGTATTCCTTCCCGTCTATATCGATTAAATATTGCTCTTCTTTATAATTGAAAACCTCTTGAAAACCCAATTTAACATACCCTGCCAAACCCCGCTTTTTATCTTTTGAAAAGGCAGAACTTAAATGGGCATCAAAACCCATACCTGCTAAATTAAAGAAGCATTTATTATTAAATTCAGCACTATCAATTTGGTCAACTTTAAATGCATTAATAGCCAATATAGCGTGACGTAAATTTTTTGGAATATTTAAAAATCGGGCCAATCCATTTCCCGAACCCAATGGCAATACACCTAAAACTATATTATGCTTTAAAACCTTTGTGGCCACTTCATTAATGGTACCATCTCCGCCCGCAGCCACAATTACATCAAAGTTTTTAGAAGCTGCTTCATCTGCCAATTCTGAAGCATGCCCAATGTATTCCGTAAACACAAAGTTTGCATTAAACTTTTCTTTATCGAGATACTTATCGATAAAATCAGGAATACGCAGCTTTCCCTTTCCACCAGAAATAGGATTTATAATGAAAAGTATATTTGTTTTTGTGTGCAAAGTGTAAGAATGAGTCGACAAAATAATCTATAATTTTTGAAATAAAGAAAATATGCTAATTTTGCAGGCATTAAAAGTGGATTGATTTGCTATCCCGATTATCGGGACCGGATTGCAACCACTTAAAAAAATTGCTAATGCCTCCTTCCAATCATAACAAACCTGTTTTCAAGGGGTTTTGGCAATTATTAATTTATTTATCACTAATAATATTTAATAAATGTCGTATTTATTTACATCAGAATCTGTATCTGAAGGCCACCCAGATAAAATTGCCGATCAAATTTCGGATGCATTAATTGATAACTTTTTAGCATTCGATGCACAATCTAAGGTAGCTTGTGAAACTTTAGTAACAACTGGACAAGTAATTTTAGCTGGAGAAGTGAAATCAAAAACTTATCTGGATGTTCAGCAGATTGCCCGTGATGTGATCAAAAAAATTGGTTATACTAAGAGTGAATATATGTTCGAGGCTAACTCATGCGGCATTTTATCTGCAATTCACGAACAATCGCAAGATATTAATCAAGGCGTTGACAGAAGCAGTAAAGAAGAACAAGGTGCCGGTGACCAAGGAATGATGTTTGGTTACGCTACCAACGAAACTGAAAATTACATGCCTTTGGCGCTTGATTTATCTCATGCTTTATTGAGAGAACTGGCTAATTTGAGAAGAGAAAATTCTGAAATTAACTACTTGCGTCCGGATGCAAAATCGCAGGTAACGTTGGAATATTCTGATGATAATCAACCTCAACGCATTGATGCCATTGTAATTTCTACACAACATGATGATTTTGTAAAGCCGAAATCTGATTCGAAAGCAGATAAAAATGCTGCGAATGAAGAAATGTTAACCAAAATTAAAAGTGATTTGGTTTCAATTCTAATTCCAAGGATAAAAGCAAAATACCCACAATATGCTCATTTATTTAATGATGATATAACTTATCACATTAACCCAACTGGTGTATTTGTGATTGGCGGTCCGCATGGCGATACTGGCTTAACCGGAAGAAAAATTATTGTTGATACCTATGGTGGTAAAGGCGCTCACGGTGGTGGTGCATTCTCTGGTAAAGATCCAAGCAAAGTAGATAGAAGTGCAGCGTATGCCACTCGTCATATTGCTAAAAACCTTGTGGCTGCAGGCTTATGCGACGAAGTTTTAGTTCAGGTATCTTACGCAATTGGTGTTGCAAAACCAACATCAATTAACGTAGTTACTTACGGAACTGCAAAAGTTGAATTAACTGATGGCGAAATCAGTAAAAAAGTTGAGGCTATTTTCGATATGCGCCCGTACTTTATCGAGCAACGTTTAAAATTGAGAAATCCTATATACAGCGAAACTGCTGCATACGGACACATGGGTAGAACACCAGAAACAGTAAACAAAACGTTTAAAAACCCTTACGGAGAAGAAAAAACGGTAACTGTTGAGTTGTTTACCTGGGAGAAATTAGATTATGTTGAACAGGTAAAATCAGCGTTCGGAATTTAAATTACCAATAAAATGATTTAAAAGGCTTCCTGATTTTATTAGAGGGCACTGAAAAACTACCAGTTGAAAAAGGGCTTATGAATTTTTTATTCCATAAGCCCTTTTCTTTGTGATATTCGCAGTCGCTTGAGTTTTATTTTGCAATTAGACGATTCTAAGAGTCCTTATCTGCCGTTTTTTCTCGATATTTAATAAGACATTTTAGACAAGGACTTTATCAGTGCCCTGTTTTATTATCGGGAAGCCTTTTTTTATATGCTAAAAGCTATAATCCTTTTGATTTCAAAAAATCAATTTCCTGTTTTAAGATATTTTTATCATCAATACTGTACGACTTAATATCAGCAATTTTCATTTCATCGATGGCATCAACAAAATTTTGAAACTTAGCTGTTTTAGTGGGTTTAATGATCACAATCATATATTTTGATGGATCATTGCCATGGATTTTAGCCACTTTAGTTTTATTTGATGCAATTTCTTCCTGAAGATTTTTAATACTACTAATCTTCATGCCTTTATCATCAGCTGTGCCCAAATAGCTTACTGTCTTATCATCGTCACCAAGCAAAACTGTCATCGTTCTCGAAGCGGGGTAATCCATTGTGCATCCGTTATCACATTGATCGGGTTTTGCAATATCTGCAGCGTTTAACGTACCGAGCGAAGTAGTTAACATAAAGAATGTAGTTAGTAGAAACATCAAATCGACCATTGCTGTTAAATCTACTCTTGGAGCTGCTTTTTTCGTTCTTCCTTTTACGGTCTTGCCTTTTGTTGATTCGTTTAGAGTTGCCATAAGTTTTAGTTTTTAATGATGATGACAACAGCATAAAAATTGCATAAAAAAAGCGATTAAAAATTTAATCGCTTCAATACAACAAATTGTAATTGTTATTTAACTGCTTCAATTATACCACAGCCCACTCTAGGACCAGAATTGCCTGTTGGTTGTGTTTTATAATCGTCAGTGCCTCCATGTACAATAATTCCTCTTCCAATGATATTTTTCATATCGCCGTCTTGCACACTCCATCGATCAGTAGTGATCGAGATTTTCCCCTCACCTTTTGCATCCAGTTTAATGTTTCCAATATCGCCGCTGTGAAAAGCGCCCGAATCCCATTTGCCATGCTCTTCTTTTGTAGGGTTCCAATGTCCATGCGTATTTTCACCCATATCACCACAGTCGCCATGTTCATGAAAGTGAACTGCAACATTACTATCTGCTCTAGAGGCAAATTTTAATTCCAAATCCATTTTAATTTTTCCATCGCTTAACCCATAAAAGGTAACCGTTCCAATGCTTTTTGATGGATCTGCAGTTTCAGCCAAATTTGCTGTAGCAAGTTTACTTTCCTTTTGACCACAAGCACTAACCAATGCGATACCCGCAATAGCTAATCCTAAAAAATATTTTTTTATCATTTTAAATTTAGTTTTATATGAAACAGATTGACAATCATTTGGTTTGATTTTAAATCGGCCACATTAAAACCATTTAAGAAACCGCTTGTTTAAATAGTATAAAATCATTTAACTATGGAACAGCCAATTGCAATGAACACTTTGAGTCAAATTTTGGAGAAATTGAGGCTGAAAGGAAAAGATAATGAATTAAAAATGTCAGATCATGGAAAAATGCAAAGCAAATCGCTTGGCAATATTTACAGACCAGAAGATTTGACAATTGTTAAAACTTATAGATTTGAGGGCGATTCTGACCCTGCAGATAATTCTGTACTCTATTTAGTAGAAGATAAATACAAAAATATAGGTTATATTTTAGATGCCTATGGAATTTATTCGGATAATTTAGGTTCAGGATTTGATGATTTTCTAAAAAAAATCCCTACTGAAAATAGAGATGAGCAAGAGTTATTTTGCTAATCAAATTTTAAATAAATTGTAATGGGGCTCGAATAAAATCGAGCCCTTTTTATTTATAATCACTTTAAAACATTCGGCCTTATACTTCCATCTCAATATTCCGTAGCTTTGCCGCTCACATCATTTCCCAATGCAAAGTAAGATTAAGATATCGCCGGTTCCTGCCGTTTTATTATCCATTATAAGTGTTCAGTGCGGTGCAGCAATTGCTAAAAGTCTTTTTCCAGAAATAGGTGCAGCTGCCACGGCATCTTTAAGAATTGGTTTATCAGCTATTATTTTATTGGTAGCTTTTCGTCCCAATTTATTAGCGCTCCAAGCCAAGCAATGGAAGTATGTGATTCTATACGGACTTTCTCTGGGAGCCATGAACATGGTTTTTTATTTTGCTATAGAAAGAATTCCAATAGGGCTTGGTGTAACACTGGAATTTGTAGGTCCATTGATCCTGGCAATATTCAGTTCTAAGAAGGCTCTTGATTTTATTTGGATTTTATTAGCGGCTGTAGGAATTGCTTTAATTGCACCATGGACAAGTAATGGTTTAGATTTGCTTGGCGTATTATTGGCTTTACTAGCGGGCGGATTTTGGGCAGCCTATATCATTTTAGGGGGCAGAATTTCTAAAATAATGAAAGGAGGAGAAGCGGTAGCGGTCGGTATGTTATTTGCCTCCATTCTTATTCTTCCCTTTGGGATTTTTGGTGGAGGATTAAATAACCTAAACCCAAAGTTATTGGGTTTAGGAGCGGCACTTGCTCTACTTTCGAGCGCTATCCCTTTTACATTAGAAATTAATGCCCTGAAACAGCTCCCCGCCAGAACTTTTAGTATCTTAATGAGTCTTGAACCTGCCATGGCCGCACTTGCAGCATATTTATTTTTAAAAGAGCGTTTATCAATTACTGAATGTATTGCTGTTGCCTGTGTAGTAATAGCGTCGGCAGGATCATCTTATACCTCAAGTAAAGCAAAATCATAATTATTATACACTTATTTAGATATACAATGCATCAAATTTATTATTGATATTGTATGTTTTTAGCTTAAGAATTTTAAGTACGCAACTGATGTGTATTTAAAAAAATTAAACTTTTTCTATCTGCATGTGTCTATTAAGTATGATAAACACACAAGAAGCATATAATTTTATCACGATGCCATTGATTTTGGGTATCGTATCATTCATATTTGGGACAGCCTTATTTTTTATTGCTGTAAGAAGAAAGTATCAAAGAAAACAGGTTGCTGGTTTGGCAGAACTTACTTGTTCAGATCGGATGGTTAATACTAAAAAAATGGAAAAAGCTATTCGATACCTGGCCTTAGTTTTATTGGTATCAGGCTTCGCGATCATTACTTATGAGGCATTACGAATGGAGAGCCAACCTTCTATCGGCGCAGAATCAGCTATCAACAATGTTTAAATTCAAAGTGGACTTAAAGTCATCATTGTAATTTAAATTCTCATACGCCTCAAATTATCGTATATTATCAATTAACCAGATTGATACATCTGGAATTATTTATTTTAAACTAAAAATTTTCAAATTTGGCATTAAAAAAAGCAGGATTTTACAGAGGGCCACGCTTGCCCTTCAGAAAGAAAGAAGCAGAACATAAGATTAACCAATATATCACTTCACCTGAAGTGAGGTTAACGGGAGACAATGTTGAAACAAATATTTATCCATTGGCAGAAGCCTTAACCTTGGCAAAAGAACAGGATTTAGATCTTGTAGAAATCTCACCTAATGCAGTTCCACCAGTTTGCCGTATCATTGATTACAGCAAATTTCTTTACGAACAAAAGAAGAAACAAAAGGAAATCAAGTCTAAAGCCAAACAAACTATCATAAAAGATATTAGGTTTGGTCCGAACACGGATGATCACGATTTTCAGTTCAAATTAAAACACGCTATATCATTTTTAGAAAGTGGGGAAAAGGTTCGAGCATTTGTTCATTTTAAAGGCAGATCGATTGTATATAAAGATCAGGGTGAAATACTCTTATTAAAATTTGCTCAAGGACTAGAAAATGTGGGTAAAGTTGAGCTATTACCGAAATTGGAAGGTAAGAGGATGTTCTTAACATTAGCGCCCAAAGCAGGTAAAAAATAGAGTCTACTACAAAATATAAAAGCCCTAACTTTTTCGAGTTAAGGCTTTTATTTTTACTGAGAATTTTAAAAAGGTCATTATATTGTTGTTATGCATAATATATTGACTGTTCGTGTGAGGCCATTCGAGGCTAGGTAAACTATGAGTTATACCGTAAAAAAGGTTTAGCCCACACGATTTTATTCTCAGGAGTCTGAACAGTACTTAAGGCCGCGAAGCGAGCTTGGATAAAACAAAAGGATAGACGAGGGAGAATTGAGTCGATATGATTTAAATTCTTAATTATGGCTATTAGAAAACAATCCATTGGGATAGATATCTCAAAATCAACATTTACAGCTTGTTTATGTCAGCAAACTGAAGATGGCAAATTAACGTTCTCAAAGGTCCTGGACTTTGGTAACGATAACAAGGGTTTCAATCAATTATTACGTTGGGCTAAAAGTTTGATTGCACCTGATTCAGAGCTTGGATTCTTAATGGAAGCGACAGGTGTTTATTATGAGAACCTTGCACACCATCTTCACAAGATCAGGAAAAGGGTTCATGTTGTACTTCCCAACACCTCAAAACATTACTTCTCTAGTCTTAATGTTAAAACAAAAACAGATGCAGTTGATGCGAGAATCCTAAGCCAGTTTGGTGTTGAAAGAGTTCATAAGTTGTGGTCACCACCGCCAGGCGCACTCTTGCAGCTCAGAAACCTAACCCGGTACTATGTTCAGCTTCAGGAACAAAAGACAGCACTAGGCAATATTAAGCACAGCAAGGACTGCTCACATGATATCCAAATCTTCATTACCAAAAGCAACAAAAAGCTTATTAATGAGATAGATAAGGAAATCGAAAGATGCCTGAAAGAAATTAAAAAGGCTATCGAACAAGACAAGGCACTCAAAGAGCGGGTAAGAAAAGTTTTGACTATAAAAGGTGTGGGTTTGATTACTGTGGCTACAGTAATAGCAGAAACAATGGGTTTTGACCAATTTCATAGTTCAAAACAGTTGGTTAGCTATTCAGGGTACGATGTAGTACAACGAGAATCCGGCACTTCAATAAAGGGCAAGACAAGGATATCCAAGAAAGGAAACAGGTACATCAGAAATGCACTTTATTTTCCAGCGATGGTCGCCTGCAGATATAATGAGAACTTAAAAGAAACTTACAACAGAATAAATAAAAACAATAAGGCATCGAAAATGATTGGACAGGTCGCAATACAGCGGAAACTACTAGTCTTAATTTATACGCTTTGGAAAAACGATACTGAATTTATTGAAAACTACCAAAGAGGTAGTCTCGATCCGAAAACCGAGACTACGCAAGATAGTTCAGTAGCTGAACTTCTTTAGAATACAAAAATACTTTTTTGTCTAAATATTTGGAATTTATAACAGTACCTTTTTTTGTCCCAACTAATTGTCAGAAGGACTAGAACCCGTCCCCAATCTTATTGGGGATGACAGGATGGAATCCTAACCTCATTGATTTCTAAACAAAAAAGCCTTAACTTTTTCAAGTTAAGGCTTCGTTTGCGGAATGGACGGGACTCGAACCCGCGACCTCCTGCGTGACAGGCAGGCATTCTAACCAGCTGAACTACCACTCCTTTTGTTCTTCTTTAAAGTTAGAACCTCTTTCCCT
>NZ_CAKLBU010000007.1:86544-243192 GCF_920984735.1 Pedobacter sp. Leaf250
TTCAAGTTAAGGCTTCGTTTGCGGAATGGACGGGACTCGAACCCGCGACCTCCTGCGTGACAGGCAGGCATTCTAACCAGCTGAACTACCACTCCTTTTGTTCTTCTTTAAAGTTAGAACCTCTTTCCCTTTCAGGACTGCAAATATAGGCACTATATTTACTTAATTACTATTTTCAGAAAGATTATGAAGGTTATATCTGTAACCCGCTGAATTTCATTTGATATATTTTTATTTTATTTATTATGAAAACAAAAAAGCCTCAACTTTTTCAAGTTAAGGCTTCGTTTGCGGAATGGACGGGACTCGAACCCGCGACCTCCTGCGTGACAGGCAGGCATTCTAACCAGCTGAACTACCACTCCTTTTGTTCTTCTTTAAAGTTAGAACCTCTTTCCTCTTTCGAGGTTGCAAATATAGAGACTATATCCTTATTTGCAAATTTTATTTTAAAATATTTGTAATCGGTTAATTTCCAGCGCCTTCCTGCATTTTCTCTGCATTTTCAGCAAACTGAAGTGCGTCAATAATCTCCTGGATGTCTCCATCCATAATAGTTGGAAGATTATACATGGTTAAGCCGATGCGGTGTTCCGTTACACGACCTTGCGGATAATTGTATGTTCTAATCTTGGCCGAACGATCTCCTGTTGAAACCATTGTTTTACGTTTAGCAGCAATATCACCATTCTTCTTCTGCAATTCAATATCGTATAGCTTACTACGCAACATCTCCATAGCGATTACGCGGTTACCCAACTGTGAACGTTCTTGCTGGCACACCACTACTATTCCCGAAGGCTTGTGTGTTAACTGCACCTTGGTTTCTACCTTATTTACATTCTGTCCACCAGCACCACCTGAACGTGAGGTTTGTAACTCAATATCTGCTGGATTGATGTATAGATCGATTTCTTCAGCTTCTGGCAGAACTGCTACAGATGCTGCAGAAGTATGCACACGACCTTGCGTTTCGGTATCCGGCACACGTTGAACGCGATGCACACCACTTTCATATTTTAACTGACCATAAACATCATCGCCATTAACTTTAAGAATAACCTCTTTATAACCACCAGCCGTACCTTCGGTTACATCAACGGTTTCTACCCGCCAGCCTTTAGTTTCAAAATAACGTGTGTACATGCGGTACAAATCACCGGCAAATAAAGCGGCTTCATCTCCTCCAGTACCACCGCGGATTTCGAAAACGGCATTCTTGGCGTCTTCCGGATCTTTTGGAATCAACATTAAACGGATATTACTTTCCATTTCTTCTTGTTGCTTCAACAATAAATCCAATTCCTCTTTTGCCATTTCACGCATTTCAGCATCCTTTTCAGTGGCTAAAATTTCTTTATTGGCATCAATATTACTCATTACGTTTTTGTAGATTTTGTATTCATCTACAATTTTGCCCAAGTCTTTATATTCTTTATTTAAAGCTGCAAAACGTTTCATATCCTGGATCACATCCGGGTTACTTAACGATTCCTCTACATCTTCCCAACGTAGTTTTATAGCTTCTAATTTATCTAACATACTATTCTTTGTATTGAAATTCCTTATATCTCGGCCTTCGCTAAAATTTAAGGAAATGCAAAAATAAGGAAAAAAGCTGAATTAGTTTGAAACGGGCTTGTACAGATTTAAGTTTTTGGAAATGAAAGGCTTTGTAAATATGGCGGCCGATAGTCCCGTATCACTTCAATCTTTTTATATTTAGGTTACTAACTCTATCGGCGTTTCTAAAATTAGGGTTAGTAACCTTAAAAAGTATTTTCGTTTTTGAAATTGCATGAACGGTAGCAACCCAAATAGCAGCAAAAAACTTAAGTAATTAAATGGGATTGCAATGGCAGCTCCCGATTTTTCATCGAGACTGCAATGTAAAGCCCGACTAATAAATAGCGTTTTCGTAAACTTTGTCCGTTCAAGTTGTTCATTCCCTAAAAACCACAAATTCTCTACATAGCTTTAATAATACCAAGTATTTAGTTATGAGAAAGTTAATTTTATTATATTCATTATAGTAGGAATAGTTACTGCTAATTTAAAAGCACAACCAGGAATTGGTTGCTTGCGAAATTTAGATGGATTGCTTTATACCCAACAGAATGTTTTAGGATATTATGAACTTTTAGGTATTAAATATCCAACAACTTCCACTGCATGTCCTAGGGTTGTGTTAGGCGCTAAGACAGGTAATAAATGCCAGTTCACAGCCTTAGGCCCACTGAATGATGAATACAATTACGTATTATATACTCCAACAGGCCCCGTACAATGCGACCTTGATCATTATGCGTATGGAGCTGTCTTTATTGCAGGATTTTTTGTGTTCCGTAGGATGAGGAAGGTTTAAAAAAAGCTGCACATTTTTGCATGGCTAGATAGGGCTAGCTGCTTGTAATGAAAATCATTTCCTTATTTGAGCCAAATTTATATTTTTGTTCATGAAAAAAATCTTGACGCTCCTCATTATCATCGTTGTGATATCTTGCAAAAAGAAATCTGAAGAAGTAACTAGGAACATCTATACCGAATCGCAACTTACGGGTAGGTGGATGTATAAGAGTTTAAAAATAAATGGAGTTCCTGCTCCATACGTGAACAAATGCAGGGTAAGAGAGGATTCGTTCTTCTTAATCATTAGACCTGACCAAGACCATCTATATCATGAGATAAAATATGGTCTTGATTGTTTACCCAACCAGATGGGTACAACATGGCAATTGCAAGGAAATAATTTGATATTGCACAATATACTGATTAATAAGGATGCTGTTTACAATATTCTTCGCTTAACTGATACTAACCTAGATTTATCTATTACCTTAGATTATGATTTGGATGGAAAGTCTGATAATCTAGAGATATATTTAGTGAAGGGATTTTGTGATGCTAATGATACTTTGTGCAATCAATTGTAAAAAATGATGTTTATGGTTTCTTTGAGCGAAACGATAACTTTGGAAGTTAGACTAATAGCTATTAAACTACTCCAAGGGCACAAACCGTTATAGTTAAAGACTTAAATATAATGTATTTAAGTTGCACGATGTTGTGGAAAAGCTTTGGTTGAAGGCTTCGAAACAATCTTTTGTGCATTATCCCTTAATTGGTGAAATGTCTTGCAAGATCATAATCCAAATATTAAAAGATATTATAAGCTTATTCATTTGAGAACAGAAATAGTTTTACAGATTTTTCTTTCCAAAAAGTTAATCAGCAAAATCTCTCTGTTACGGCGAAAGCACGACCTTTCAAAAATTTTATTTGAAGTATTCCAGTTTCAAATCTACCCCGTCGAAAACTCCATAAGAATTGTAGTTGAGCCATTCGCCAATGTTTACATATCGGCTTCCGTTACCCAGATCAATATCCAAAGGCAAATGCCTGTGACCAAAAATGAAATAATCAAAATGTTGCTTTTGCAATTGCTCTTTTGCATAAATGGCTAGCCACTCCTTATCTTCAGTTAAAAAAACTTCCTCTTCGGTTTGCGCAGCCCGGCTTCCCTGGCTCCACATATTTGCGATGCCGATGCCAAAATTAGGGTGTAAGCGAGCAAATAACCATTGACAAAGTTTGCTTCTAAAAATCTTTCGTAGAAACTTATATTTATTGTCTCCAGGGCCAAGGCCATCTCCATGATGTAAATAAAATTTCTTGTCGCCACGTTCGATAATCAATTCATCGCTGATAATTTCCATCCCAATTTCTTTGGTGAAATAATCATGAACCCACATGTCATGGTTGCCTTTGAAGAAATAAATCTTGATTCCCGAATCGGCCATGTTAGCCAATTTACCCTGCAAACGGACATATCCTTTCGGGATGACTTTAGCATATTCGAACCAGAAATCGAAAATATCGCCCATTAAAAACAACTCGCTGCAAGTTGGCTCTATGAAATTTAACCAGTTTACAATACGCACTTCACGGCTACGACTTTCGTCGTAATTCGGCGTACCCAAATGAAAATCAGAAGCGAAATAAATATTTTTGGACATATTCGGCTTCAAAGGTAGGGGAAAAAGTTGGGAGTTCTTAGTCCGAAGTCCATGTGCAAAACCAATAAGAAAAAATCAAAGTAATCATTTAACTATGCAGTCATCTGGAAGAGAAAATCTGCGTGATTACACAGAAGGAAAAAACATATATTAGTAAATAAAAAAATACGAGATGAAAAAACAAATTGTATTAGGCTTATTTGCATTAAGTCTATTTGCCTGTAACGATGGCAAAAAGCCTGCAAAAAAAATTACATTGATGAAATATCCACAAACGAAAAAAGATAGTACAACCGATAATTATTTTGGCACTACAATAGCAGATCCCTACCGTTGGTTGGAAAACGATACTTCGGCAGAAACCGCTGCCTGGGTAAATGCAGAAAATAAAGTAACGCAAAATTATTTATCGCAAATCCCTTATCGCGATGATATTAAAAGAAGGCTAACAGAAATATGGAATTATCCTAAAGAAGGTGCTCCTTTTAAAGTTGGTGAATATTACTTTTTCACTAAAAACGATGGATTGCAAAATCAAAGCATCTGGTTTGTTAAGAAAGGTTTAAATGGAAAAGAAGAGGTTTTTCTTGATCCCAATAAATTAACCGCAGATGGCACCGCTGCTGTTTCTTTGATCGGATTTTCGCACAATAAAAAATATGTTGCTTACTCTGTAGCGCAAGCTGGTTCTGATTGGAGCAACATTTATGTAATGGAAATTGCTACGAAGGCCAAATTACCTGATGAGCTGAAATGGACCAAGTTTTCTGGTGCTGCATGGAAGGGCGATGGTTTCTATTATAGCAAGTTTGATGAGCCAGCCAAGGGAATGGATTTATCCGCCGCTAACAAATTTCAAAAAATTTATTTCCACAAACTGGGTGATCAGCAGAAAAATGATCAATTGATTTTTGAAGATAAAACGAATCCAAATCTTTATTTTGGAGCTGGGGTTACTGAAGATGAGCGGTTTCTTATAATTTATGCAAGTGCCGGAACATCGGGAAATGCGCTGCATTATCAGGATTTAGCGGATCCAAAAAGTAAAATTTCGCTTCTGGTTAAGGGATACGAAAATAACCACAGCGTTATTGAAAATGCTGGAGATAAGCTATTGTTGAACACTGATTTGGCTGCAGAAAACAAGAAGGTGGTGCTTATTGATCCGAAGAACAATGCTCCGGCAAACTGGCAAACCATTATTCCAGAATCGAAATTAGCGCTGGAAGGTGTAGGAACTGGAGGTGGATTTTTGTGGGCTTCTTACTTAAAAGATGCAAGCACAAACATTGCTCAATATGATTTATCAGGAAAGAAGATTAGAGAAGTAACTTTGCCCGCCATTGGTACTGCAGATGGTTTTGGAGGTTATAAAGATGATAAAGAATTTTTCTTTACATTTTCTAATTTCACAACCCCAGGTACCGTTTACCGTTATGATATTGCGAAAGCGACATCGGCAACATATAAAAAGCCTGATCTAAAATTCAATACGGACAACTATGAAACCAAACAGGTGTTTTATCCTTCAAAAGATGGAACAAAAGTACCCATGTTTATTGTTCATAAAAAAGGAATTAAATTGGATGGCAATAATCCTGTTTATTTATACGCTTATGGTGGTTTTCAGGTAAGTTTAACACCGGGATTTAGTTTATCGCGAATGTTGTTTTTAGAGAAAGGTGGCATTTACGTTCAGCCAAGTTTACGTGGTGGTAGCGAATATGGCGAAGCTTGGCACAAAGGTGGAATGTTGGATAAAAAGCAAAATGTATTTGACGATTTTATTGCGGCAGCCGAATATTTGATAAAAGAAAAATACACCAATCCATCTAAAATCGCCATTTCGGGCGGATCGAACGGTGGGCTTTTAGTAGGTGCCTGCATGACCCAAAGACCAGAACTTTTTAAAGTGGCACTGCCAGCAGTTGGCGTACTGGATATGTTACGCTACCATAAATTCACCGTGGGTTGGGGCTGGGCCGTTGAATATGGCAGTAGCGACAAAAAAGAAGATTTCGATTATTTGATTAAATATTCGCCACTTCATAACATTAAAAGTGATGTAAATTATCCTGCTACATTAATCACCACTGCTGATCATGATGACCGTGTTGTTCCAGCGCATTCTTTTAAATTCGCGGCAACTTTGCAGGAAAAGTATAAAGGTGAAAATCCTATTTTAATCCGAATTGAAACAAAAGCTGGACACGGCGCAGGAAAACCAACTACTAAAATGATTGAGGAAGCAGCAGATGTTTGGAGTTTTGTATTTCAGAATCTGGGAATGACTTGGTAAAGAAATATCAATCTGATGAGCGCATTACACCAAGCTTATCAGATTGATTTATAAGTATTTTTCGTGAGAAGGGCTTCTTGAGATAATTTTAGGGAAACCAGCTATATATTCTGTTCCCAAACAACCGGTTTTTAATTTTATCATAACCTTATCATTTGGATTGATTTTTTTTAAACCAATATACCAATAGAAAAAACCCGAAGTTTCAATTGCGCCTAATGCTGTGATGGTAACATGAAATGTTCTTGTTTTGCCAATACCTTTAATAAATCGGTGCGTAATCTGTGTTTCTAAATTATCGCATTTATTAGTGTAAAACTTATTTATCAATAATAATATCACATCCGAAAGCCAAAATTTCGATACATATATCAACATTAAAAGGAAAAGCAAACCACAGAAAATGGTTCTTAACAGGCTATCATCTGCAAATATTTTGCGAAAATTTAAAATGTATATTACAATTACTGGTAATATAAGAATGTAATTGAGGTAGCTAACCCAGCCTCTAAATTTCGGCTGACTTAATACGGCGCTAACATTAAATACAGAAATCGACAATACAGGAAGAAGCAATAGCCAATTCCATGGCTGAGCATCAAAATAAATATATGCACCAACTCCAACCGGCATAAATGCAATTGGAAGTTGCCATGTTTCGCCATAAATAATAAATACTGCAGCCCAAACCACAAATGCTAATCCTAAAATTGGCAAAAGAATACTCATATCAATCATCCATTAAAATATTTTGTTATTAAACATAAAAATTATTCTCAAGCTAGACAACGATCAGAGAAATCTATTAAATCCCTAGACAAATTATAGTTTGTTTAGTATTCTTGAAATTCTTTATCTTTTGTTTTCAGGGAATTTTAAACACACAAAATATTGATTAGAACAACATTACAAAATTATCTAGAATATTTCTAAATAGAGAAATTGATAAAAGTTTATTTTGTAACTTTGCATCAAATTTTTTTGAATGATCTCTACTGATATAGCCATAATTGGCGCTGGTCCGGTTGGTTTATTTGCCATTTTTGAAGCCGGTTTATTGAAAATGCGTTGCCATTTAATTGACTACCTTCCACAGGTTGGCGGTCAGCTTTCTGAAATTTATCCTAAAAAGCCGATTTACGATATTCCAGGTTATCCTTCGGTATTGGCGCAAGAGCTTATTGATAATTTAATGGAGCAGGCAAAACCTTTTCACCCAACGTTTACATTGGGCGAACGGATTGAAGGTTTAGAGAAACGTGGAGAAGCCGATTTCGTTTTAACCACGAATATGGGTACTGTAATCGAGGCTAAAGTGGTGGTTATTGCTGGTGGTTTAGGTTGCTTTGAGCCCCGTAAACCCGCTGTGGAGAATTTGGAAAATTTTGAGAATGGTAAAGGTGTTAACTATATGATTCTTGATCCGGAGAAGTACCGCGATCAGAAAATGGTTATTGCCGGAGGTGGCGATTCTGCTTTAGACTGGACGATTTACCTTGCCGAAGTTTGTTCTGAATTAACATTGGTTCATAGAAGTGAAAGTTTCCGTGGTGCACCAGATTCAGTTGCCAAAGTAATGGCATTGGCTGAAAGTGGTAAAATTAATTTGGTTTTAAACAGTAACCTACAAGCTGTACAAGGATCAGATAAATTGGAACAGGTTGAAATTGTACAGAACCGTACGATGGAAAAAACTGTTGTTGAAGCCGATCATTTAATTCCTTTGTTTGGTTTAAGTCCTAAACTAGGTCCAATTGAAGGCTGGAACTTAAACATCAGTAAAAGTGCAATTGAAGTGAATGTTGATGATTACTCGACAAACATTCCTGGTATTTACGCCATTGGCGATATCAACACTTATACAAACAAATTAAAATTAATATTAAGTGGTTTTCATGAAGCTGCATTGATGAGCCATAGTGCATATTCTTACATGAATCCTGGTGTGAAATATACCATGAAATACACAACAGTAAACGGCGTTTCAGAATTTTAAGCTTTACGCTAATATTGTTTCAATAAAAAACGTTTTTTAATTAAGTTTGCGCTTATAAGCGAGCAACATGGAAAACAACATTACAATATATATGCAAGAACCGGATGGTTCTGTCACCCCTCACGAAGCCCCAACGGATATGGGCTTGAGCTTGATGGAGTTTTTAAAAGCATCTGAATATGATATTTTAGCAACATGCGGTGGAATGGCTTTATGCGCTACCTGTTGTGTAGATGTTTTGGAAGGTGAAGAAAAATTAAACGAAATGAGTGATGATGAATATGCGATGTTGGATACATTGCCAGATTTATTACCTAACTCCCGTTTGGCTTGCCAATTACAATTAAACAACAATATGGATGGCTTAAAAGTGAAACTTCACGGTGTGAGCTAAGCTTAGAAAATTCTTTTTCGAGTTTCAGCAGGTAAGGACACCAGCCAATAGAAAAATATACACAAGAAAGGCGATACGTAAGTGTCGCCTTTTTTTTTGATAATCTGCAAATGCAAAGAGCTGAAGGGCAGATATGTAGCGTTTGTTTTTACATCACATCATTGCGGGGCATTAAAATCTCACTTATTAAATGAGATTGCTTCGTTGCCTCGCAATGACGATTAATTAATCTCCACCTTTTTTCGATCTACGTTCCAGCCATAAACCTCAATTGCTGTCTTTTGATCACCATTATATTCAATAATTACTGTTTTGCTTTCGCCAGGCAACACACTCACATAATTATCGTCATAAAAAGCAGGAAGAATCCGTTTACCTGTTTGATTATCTATTAAGGCAATGCGATTGAAAAAAGCAACAGGATTTCCAATTGGATTATTTAATGAGACTTCTACTTTACCGTTAGATTTTTTAACTGCATTTACTTTTAAAGCCGATGATTTTAAGTTTTGCAAGCCTTTGTAATTTCCATCCTTATCAGCCAGCCAATAAATATTTTCGATCAATATTTCTTGCTTTTCGTTTAATAATTTTAACGAAACAAAAACACCATCTTTCTGATCCATTTTCTTCAAGAAATCGTTTAATGGAAAAAACCGACGAACGGAAGAGGCTCCAATAGAATTGAAAACTTGCGAATAGAAATAATCTTTTCCATTCATATCGTAAACTTTTGCCTGTACCATTAAATTATTACGATCAGTTAGACCATTGTTCACCACGGTAACCATGCTATCCAATGGGTTCATCATGATGTGTAATGGCTCGCTTCCTTTACGCAAACCATATAGGCAGGCATTTGGATCCAGGTAATAATCATACATCTGTCCGCGTAAGGCCGTCCATGGGTTTTGTGTTTTCCAGATTATAGATCCTGTATACCAATCCCACATTTTGTTTGAGAAACCTTCCATCAAGGCACGATATTGATCATAATTAACCAATTGTGCTTTCATTGCAAAATCTTTGGCATCCTTTGCTTTTCCATAAGGATTGATGTATTGATCGTAACCGATGTATTTATGATAATCCCAAACAGAATCGGGCTTACTTTTAAATTGCGGTGCGATCATATTTTCTTTGGGAATAAAGCGCTCCAGCGATTCATAATCGCCTACGCCAACCGAACCCACTTCAGAATTGTACGGAAAGGTTTTTACGGCCCAGAAGCTTTTTGGATCTTGAATGCCATAAGGTCCGTCGCCATTACCACCAATTGCATTGTACGACATTTCATCACTATTTGAAAAATCAAAGAATTTTCTTGTTCCATCCAAACGTGGCAGAATATCATTTTTAATCGGGTTTAAAATATCTTCTGGAGGCGTAATTTCATTCCCTCCACACCAAAAAGCAAGAGATGCGTGATTACGGATCATCTTTACCTGATCTTCTACCGCTGTTAACACCAAAGGATGATTATCAGGATAATTTCTCCTTGTCCATTGATCTTCTTTTTTCAACGGGTCTACCCAACGACCATTACAATCGCCACTGAACCAGAAATCCTGAAAAACCAACAAACCATACTTATCGCAGGCGTTGTAAAACTCCGGGCGTTCTAAAATTGCACCACCCCAAATTCTGATCAGGTTAAGATTCATGTCTTTATGGTAACGAACCTCAGCATCGTAACGGGCATCACTAAAACGTAACATCGCATCGGAGATAATCCAATTTCCACCTTTAATAAATATTTTTTGCCCATTTACGTAAGCACCCATACTTTGGGTATGCTCATTCCAAATGTTATCAATCTGCCTGATTCCTACATTTAGTTTCTCCTGATCTAAAATTTGATTGGCACTGATAAACTTGATATTCAGCGGATATAAATCCTGTTTCCCGTATCCGTTCGGCCACCAGAGTTTTGGATTCTCTAGCGTTAAATCTGGAAACTGAATTTCTGATTGTGAAGCTGAAACAGTAACATTTTTCTTCACGGTTTTACCTGCAATTTCATATTGTAAAACGCCCGAAATTGTTTTTCCGGTTGGATTTTCTATTTCTACAGATACTTTGATAATTGCAGGCTGTTGTTTTGCATCAGGCAATCTCTTCCCCGGAACCAATGTAACAACATGTGGATTTAAAATATTAATCCCCTTGGTTTTTTCGATTATTACTTTATCCCAAATTCCTGTATTTCGATCGCGAGTGGGTTGAATCCAATCCCATCCGGCAGTGTACTGTGTGGTTAAACCCTTGGCAATTGTTCCATCTCCGCCCTGACCGCCATTCGGATTGCCTGGAAAATCTGGCGGATAAACAATTACTGCCAACCTATTCTTGCCTGTTGGAGAAAGAAATTTGGTGATATTGTAATTGGCACGGATATGCATGCCTTCGTGTGTTTTTGGGTTTACTTTTTTACCATTCAAGAAAATTTCGGCCTTGTAATTGATGCCGCGAAACTGCAACCAAACCTGTTCGTTTCCAATAGCTTTCTCGTTAAAATCTTTTACAAACCAATAGGTATAATGGTCGTTTCCTGTTTTATAAATGTCTGCAATCTTCTCATTGTTCATTCCATAAAATGGATCAGGAACTTTATTGTTATTAAGCAATGTGGTTAAAACTGTTCCCGGAACTGTGGCTTGCATCCAATTGTCCACAGCGAAGTTTGTGCTCGATATTTGATTTCCTGCGGCACTAATGTCTTTGATATTGGCACATAACCAGCCTGAATTTAGCTCGTAACGCTGTTGAGCTTTTACATTTAAAGCAGAAAGAAACAGGAAGAAGAAAAGCAATTTTCTCATGTAGTGTATTTTATATTTTAATGTTATTGAACTGTTTCTTTCCGAAGAATACCGAACGTAAATTATAAAGGGATAGAACGGAAATACTTTTAAAATGGCATTTAAATTTACTAACCCTAACTAGTAAAAATGCAAATCAGGGTTAGTAAATTGCCATTAAAAGATTGAAGTGATAGCGGGGCTAAGCAGCTAAGATCTACTTAAATCCATTTCCAAAAATTTATTTTCCTGAAACTGGTCGGTCGGCACCATTAATACCCCATAATTTAGATGGTGTATTGCCCATGTAAATTTCCATTACGCCACCATTCATAATCATTTTATGTTCTATAAATGATTTTGTATATGCCTTACCATTAATTGTCATTCGTTGAATGTATTTGTTTGCCACACTGTTACCAATCACGTTAATTTGAAACTTCTTATTTGCAGATAAGTTTATTGTGGCTGAATTGATTAGCGGCGTTCCAAAAACATAGGCGCCATTTGCCGGATTAACCGGATAGAAACCCATTGCTGTAAAAACATACCATGCACTCATTTGACCAACATCTTCATTTCCACACAATCCATCTGGTTTTGCAGTAAAGAAATCGTTATCAATTTTTCTGATCAAATCGGCTGTTTTCCAAGGCTGACCAGCGTAGGCATACAGATAAGGAATGTGATGTCCGGGTTCGTTCCCTTGAGCATAATTGCCAATCAAGCCGGAAATATCAGGAGAGCTATTTTCACCTAAATCTGCAGGTACAATAAATAATGAATCCAATTTATTTACGAATGGTTTATCGCCACCGAACAAACCAATTAAACCTTCCACATCCTGTGGAACCAACCAGGTATATTGCCAGGCGTTTCCTTCGGTATAATCATCTTCGCGGTGTTTGGCCTTAACTGGGCTAAATGGTGTGCGCCATTTACCATTAGCCATTTTGCCACGCATAAATTGCACATCCTGATCGAAATATTGCCTGTATAATTCAGATCTTTTTAAGAAGTACTGATAATCTGCTGTTTTATTTAATGCTTTTGCAAACATGGCGATACAATAATCATCAATGGCATATTCCAAAGCCTTTGCAACCGATTCGTTCACCTTATCTGCTGGAATGTATTTTAATTGCTGTACATATTCAATGCCTTCTGTTTTCTGCATAGCCGATTGTTTTACAGCTTCGAAAGCAAGGTCGACATCAAAACCGCGATAACCCTTCAAATAGGCATCTACCACAACAGGCACCGCATGATAACCCACCATGGTATTGGTTTCGTTACCCATTAAATGCCAAACAGGAAGTTTACCCTGCTCTTTATAAATGGCCAACATCGTATTTACGATATCATTTACCTTATCCTGGTGTAAAATCGTGTATAAAGGATTTGCTGCCCTGTAGGTATCCCAAAGCGAAAAGGTAGTGTAATTGGTAAAGTTTGCATTTTTGTAAACTTTCTTATCTGTACCCAAATAATCCTTATTTACATCGTTAAAAATGGATGGCGCCACCATGGTGTGGAACAACGCTGTATAAAATATTTTTTTGGTATTGATAGAAGCATCGATTTTTACTTTCGACAATTCTTTCTCCCATTTTGCATTGGCAGATTTTACTGTGGAAGCGAAATCCCATCCTGGCAATTCCGTTTTGAGATTGAGCATGGCATTTTCGATACTAACTGGCGACAATGCAACTTTAATTTGAAGTTTATTATTGTTTATTGCATTAAAATCTATACTGGCTTTTAGCTTTTTACCCCCTACGCCAATATCATTTTTAACAACGGTACTATCATAAACTACCCAATTTTTAATTGGTTGAGAAAGTTTGATCACAAAATACAATCGCTGGTCATTTGCCCAACCCTTAGAATTTCTGTGGCCTACAATGGTAGTGGCATCAATCTGTTCTAGCGATGATGCAACCGGCGCATCCCAGCCTATTCCCTCAATTAAATCTACAATGATGTGAGGTGTTTTTGCATTTTTAGGAAAAGTGTATTGATGAAAACCTACCCTTTCAGTTGCTGTTAATTCAGCCTTGACATTATATTTGTCGAGCTTTACGCTATAATATCCAGCTTTTGCGGTTTCATTGGCATGAGAAAATGTAGAAAGATATCCTTTTTCCTCCTCCCCTTTTTTACCTTTTTCTAAAATGGGTATGCCAGTTGCCGGCATAATGGAAATATCGCCCAAATCTCCAATTCCCGTTCCGCTTAAATGTGTATGTGAAAAGCCTGTGATGGTATTGCTTACATAATTGTATCCGCTACACCAATCCCAACCTTCCATAATATTATTGGGCCCAAGTTGTACAGCACCAAAAGGAACATTGGCACCAACAAAAACGTGTCCATGTTTAGCAGAACCGATAATTGGATCAACGTATTGAGTTAGATTTGACTTTTGCTGCGCATAAGTTTGAAAGAATAAAAATAGCGACGTGGAAATTACTAATGTTTTGAAGTTTAAAAATCTCATATATAACTTATTCAGAATATTATTATTAAATCGTTTTACCTATAGAGTTGATTTTTTGCATTAATACAAACGTCAAAATAAAAAGTTGGCACTAATCAATACTTGCAGTTTCTTTAACTGGCTTGCCAATTACTTTGTAATTTCCATCTCCCTTTAAAATAGCAAGCATTTGAGTTTGATTTGTAAAAAGGTTTTTAGCCGCAGCCAATTCCTTATCGTATTGAAAACTTTGTTCTATCCTACCTTTTTCATAAAAATACCTGCTTACAATTTGGGTTTCCAAAACTCTTTTGATTTCTATTTTATGCGTAGCCAAATCATTCTTTTTAGATGAAGTTAGTTTGTATTTTAAATTTTCTAAATCAGCTTTCACTTCAGCAGATTTATTTTCCTTTTCGGCCTCTACACGTAAATCAGATAATAATCGTTCGGTTCTGCTTTGATAGGTTAAATCCTTATCGGCCAATGTATTTACAAAAGTGGCGTAATCTGCATCAGAAACCTGAAAAGCTTTTGCCGATTCTAACTTAGGGTTCTTTTTCCAATATGCATTTGCATAGTTAAAAAATAAACTTTTGTTAATCATGGTAATGGTAACCGGACTAAGTTTATCGGCATTTACCACCACATCGGGATATACACCATTGCCACTGTATACATTTCTACCTGCTTTGGTTGGGAACATGGCAATTGTTGAATCGGCAAAACGTTCAGCAATTCCATTAATATCTTTATGCGCATAATCGAGCTTTTGGATACACCTGCCCGACGGCGTATAGTATTTGGCAACGGTAACTTTAACTAAGCTATTATACGGAAGATTAAACGTTTGCTGCACCAGGCCTTTGCCATAACTGCGTTGTCCAACCACAATGGCACGATCCAAATCTTGCAGTGAACCGGCAACAATTTCAGAGGCCGATGCAGAATTTCCGTTTACCAAAACAACCAATGGAACTGATTGAGATATGGGAAGCGCTTGTGTTTTATAGGTAATGGTTTTTTCGGCATTCTTACCTTTTTGAATCACCACCAACTGATCTTTATCCACAAAAAGATTTACAATTTTAACGGCTTCCTGTAAAATACCGCCGCCATTATTTCTCAAATCCAGAACAATGCCTTTAGGGTTTTCCTTATTAATGTTCAGTAAGGCATCTTTTACCTCCTGACCAGAATTTTCTAAAAATTTATCAAGTTTAATATAACCAATACCATCGCCAACCATGCCCGAATAGGAAACGTTTGGTTGTTTAATTTCTTCGCGGTTCAGTTTTTTAGCGATTTCTTTACCATCTCTTATTAAAGTCAAATCAACGGGGGTTCCTTTTGGTCCGCGTAGTAACTGACTTATTTGAGTCCGATCCTTTCCCTTAATTTCAATTCCGTTAATCTTTAAAATTTGATCTCCGGGTTTAACATCACTTTTATTGGCTGGGTAACCCTCACTTACATCATTTACAAAAAGTTTTCCATCAATAAGTACGGTTGCAGCTCCAATGCCTCCATATTGTGTACTTACATATTTTAGCTTGTAATCTTCAATTTCCGATTCAGGAACATATTCAGTATAAGGATCAAGGCTATCCAACATAGCATCAATCCCTATTTTCATGAGTTGAGGCGCATTGGTATCATCCACATAATTGATGTTGATTTCCTTGTATAGTGAAGCGAAAATATCGAGATTTTTTGATACAAGGAATAGGTCTTCCTTAAAAGAGAATAAGCATACAGCCAAAGCCAAACCCGCCGCTAAAAAATAATATTTTAGTTTCTTCATACCTTATATTGTCAAATCCAAAACAGTAAAGCTAATGGATGATTAGTTGTTTATAGAAAGGTAAATGTACAAAAAGGCACAAATATTAAAAAGAAGATATTTGCTTGGCGTAGTATGGAGAAAATGTTTCGTAAATATTAAAGTCTGTTGCCTTTAGTATCTGCCAAAGCTTTTTGAATGGTAAATTCTATGTAAGTGCGATCGCGTTTTACTAAACGCATTAAATCTTCTATCAATTGATCTTCTTTGCCGGGCGTAAATTCTAGAGGTTCATTCGCTAAATCGCGATATTTCCTTAAAAACTTTGTTTTTACTTTAAATGCAGTTTCTGAAGTAAGTTGAAAATTAGCCATAGCAGATTTTATTTGATGCAAAAGTAAAAAATATTTGTTCAGGTTATTACTTTTTTGTGCCGTGTGTTAAAAAAATAGAGTTTTAGGGAATATCTTTACGCCATAATTGTGTTAAAACACCGTTATAAAAATTAATTAAAAGAAACACGCAAATTCTAATCTTAAAAAAAATGAAAAAAATCATCCTTTCTATTGTTTTCCTAACCTTTGGTTGGGCTACATCTCAAGCACAAACTTTTAACCTTGGTGTTAAGGCTGGTGTAAACTTAGCAAAACTTAATTCGGATTTTGCCAGCGAAGAAAACCGTTTAGGCTATCAAATTGGCGCCTGGGCCCGTATTGGCGGAGCAAGTTTTTATGTTCAACCAGAAGCTTACATTGGCAGCAAGGGCAATAAGTTTATCAGCTTTACCAATAATAACAATACCGAGGTTGCTGCAGAAGGTAAAGTGAAATTTACCACTTTAGATGTGCCTGTATTATTGGGAACCAGGTTTGGCGCAAAAAACCTAAATTTTAGGGTAATGGCTGGTCCGGTGGTATCATTTGTATTAAATGAGAACTCAACATTTAGCAGTGCTTATGATCAGGCTACTGATTTTAAAAATTATAAAGATCAAGCGTTTGGAATCCAGGCTGGTGCTGGAGTTGATGTTGGCGCAATTTCTGTTGATTTACGTTATGAGGCAGGAATTTCTAACATCAGTAAAAGTGAGAAATATACTCAAAAACCCAACTTGTTTCAATTGAGTTTAGGATTTAAGATATTGTAATTCATTACAAGGCCAGAAAAAATTTTTCTGGCCTTGTTTCATTTTAAAATAGTCAAACTTCCGGTGAGTTTACCACAATCTGTTTTCAAATCGATTACATAATAATACACGCCAACATTTAATGGTTTACCGTTGTAAGTACCGTCGAATTCTTTGTCATAACCTATGGAATGAAAAATTCTGCCGCCAGTTCTATTGAAAATAAAAAATTCGGCATTAGGATAATTTTCAGCTCCCGGTACTCGCCAGGTATCATTCACCCCATCGCCATTTGGCGTAATAGAATTTGGCACCTGGAGTTTTTTCTTTTCTAATAAATCCAAATCGATTACTTCACTAGTGATTTCACAACCGTACTTATCAACCACCTTTAAGTAGTATTTTCCAGGTTTGGCGGTTAAATTTAATTCATTGTATACTACATTTCCATTGGGATCAATCCATTGAAAATTATAGGGCGATGTTGATCCCAATATTTGAATATCTGTTATGTTTATCGTTTTGCCATCGCAGCTGATAAATGATTGCATTGTAGTCAAATCAATTATTGGATTTTCTGTTGATTCAATTGTGAAACTGCCAGCAATGTTTTCACAGTTTAAACCGTCAGATGCAGCTAATGTATATGTCCCTGCAGATACATCCGTTAGGTTTTCATTATTTCCAACTGCATTTCCATCAGCATCCTTCCAAATAAACAAAACCGGTTTATCAGTTTGATAGCTTTGGATGGTAATACTTCCATTACTATTGCCGCAGCTGGCAGGCTTTATGATCACATTTTTAATAACATAATTTTTTACCACATTTTTAATAACATACACTGGCGATGTAATTTCACAACTATTCTCACCAGCCTTAAAAAAATAACTTCCCGCAGGTATATTTCCCAAATCTGAACCATTTCCTACAATATCGCCTTGTTGATTATACCAAGTTTTTGCAAGGTTATTGGCAACTCCAATATTTTTAATGCTCCCATTAGATGCCCCACAAATCTCATCAGCTATTCTTTTATTGCTATCGTCGATACCGTTTCCTAATGAGCCAATGGTGTACGTTGTTGAAGTAACATCGCAAGCACCCATTTGCCCGGCTTTTAAATAATATGTGCCTGCTGGAACATTTTCAAGATCTTTGGTATTGCCAACAAGCAGGCCAGCACTGTTAAACCATTGAAAAACACTTGCATTGTAGACTTTTAAATTTTTGATACTTCCGGTAGTTTGCCCACAAAATGGATCGATAATTTGTTTATCAGTGTCGTCTATTAATGGTTTAGAAAAATTAGATGTTGCACCATTTGCATCAGTACCTAAACTTGTTATTTTACCTGCAATAGAACCTGTATACTTCCAAAAACCAGCGGCATCCGTAGGTACCGTAGCAAACCAAGTTTTTCCCTGGCAATCGTTGCATTCATCGGTATAAAATAGTTCGACGATTGAATTAGGACTATATACTCCACTAACCTCACTGGCAGATATCAAACTAATTTTTGCCGGATTAAGCGACTGATTTTTAAATGTGATTGCAGCAGTTGAATTGCAATATATGCTGTTTTTAAAAATGGCGATTGGATAAGAATTCTCGACAAGGATAGCCGTTTTGTTATATGCAATAAAATTCTGATCGTTAACATTAGAACCACCAATAAGCCCCTTTGTATTTGAAAAATTAATGTGAATGCCTAAGGTGTTTGAAAAGTTTTCAGTCCCTAATTTACCGGTGCCGATCTTATTTCGGGCGATCACAAAACCATCATTTACATAATCTACATGGATGGCAATGGATTGAACACCCACAATGTTATCCGTGATAATAGGTGCACTTGTTCCCCCGTTAACATAAATTCCTTTAGCAGCAAGCGTAGGCTTCGGATTGAAATTTTTATCTAACCCGATGATGTTATTTGCAATCTTATAAATGCCTTCTGCTCCACCAAGAGCAATACCTGTTCGAGTATTACCAGTTACCAAATTTCCTTCTTCCGGTGTATCTCCGCCAATAATGCCCCCTTTAATAAAACTGATATCAATCCCCGTTTCATTTGGTGCAACGGTTAATCCATTTTCAGCTAAACCAAAAATATTTGATGATATTTTAACATTTTCTATAAAAAACTTAGGAATTACAAATGGTGAGAGAATTCCAGCATAGCACCCTACAAAACAATTTGGCTTATTTGGTGCACCAACTACAATATCTTTAGAGTTATAGAGGTAAATGCCTCCTTTTTTATCTTCAATTGCGCCTAAAGGATCAGACTGAAAATTACCAAAAAGCAAACCATAAACTTCAATTTTATTGGCATTGTCCATTCTTAAGCCATTAAAATAAGTGGCAACAACTCTAGTTAAACTAATTTTAATATTTGGATTACCCAAGGCAGAAAATGGTTGAGTAGTTCCATCGATAATAATATTTGCTGTGAGTATGGGCAGCTCTGTTTCCAGGGCAATAGTTACATCTGCCAAAGATGAGCCTGGTAAATTGAAATAAATATAATCCACATCAGCCGTTCCATTAGTGTTCGCTCTTTCTATGGCGTCGCGTAGAGATCCTGTACCAGAGTTTAAATTATTTATTACAGTGAATGTATCCGCATGTAAAAATGCAATATTAAAAAACAAAAAACCAAGAAACAGAATGAGGTATCGCATGGCTTTGATAGTCAAAAAAAAAGACAAGGCTAAATAACCTTGTCTTTTCTAATATAATAAATTTTTTAATAAAAGGATGCGTAATAACTTAACCCAAATGGAGTTGTTGTAGACCCAGCTATCCCCCTAACAATGAAGGTATAGGCTTGTCCTTTAGTTAATGTTATCCCTGAAAAGCTGCCCGTTGTTACTGAGGTTGTTGTACCTGTGTAATTAAACTGGTATACATTTGATTGCCCAGGAAGCGGTATCTCTACAAAGCCTGATGCAGAATTATAAGCCACATTCGGAACGATAACCTGACCAGTAGTTCTTTGTACCATATCGATGTTAGCTGTTCCACCATTGTATAAGTTTACCATTCTAACGAAAATTTTAGTGGTATCTAACGCTGGCCTTACTTCTTCCAACAATAATGAAGCTGGAATTTTTTTATCGGCGGTATTATAAGCTCCTGTGGTAAATAAGGTATAATATTTACCACCAGCTAAATTGATGTTCGTGTTAAATACGTTCAAACTTTTATCTGTTGCAGCAGATGATACAATTTTTGCATCGATTTTACTGGTTCCTGGGGTTATAGGCAAAAACTGACCAGGATTTACTGGAAAAATACCGATGTAACTAAAACCTGTTTCTCCCGTCAATGCATTGTACGCACCCGAAATCCGAGTATCATTCATGTAAAAGTTAACACTTGGGCTGCCCGGCGTCATGTTAATAAAACGCAGGAAAGAGTATGCCGGATCGCCAACATTGATTTTGGTATAAGGTGTACTTTCTACCAATTCGCCTTTTTTACAAGCGGTAAATATAGTTACGGCAGCAATTAAAATATATAATGTCTTTTTCATAATTGTATCGATTAAGGTTGAGAGAACCACATTTTGTAAGTATGATAATCAGGCAAATCAGCTCCAATAACTTTTAATGCCGCTACGTTCCATAAATACTCAGAGTTGTAACGTGGGCGATAACGTTGTGCTGGTTTACCACCATTATCTGGATAAAGCACGGTTGGCAAAAAGAAAACACCTAAATAAGGGTTATTGCCCTTTGCATCGCCAACGTTGTAATTATATTTACGAAGATCGCACCATGTTTCTACAAAGCCATAACCATATAATGCCAAATACTTTTGTAGCATAATATCTCTTAGGGTTAATGCTGATGCACTTTGTTTTACCGCAGCACTGGTCATATAAGCAGTTTTTTGTGCTGTTGTGATTGCGGTACCAAGTGCACTTACAAAATCGATACTTGCAGAAATACCATTTAAATATGCCGTATAAGCTAATGTTGGGTTTTCACTTCTAAAAGCAGCTTCAGCTTTAATAAACTGCATTTCAGCGTAAGTCATAATAGGAAAACTTGCATTATCCTTAAATAAATATTTTCCAAAAGTTGCACCAGGATTGGCAGAAGCTAAAACACCCCATGGATTTGGAATTTGATTTCGCAATGCAGCAGTACCAGGATCACCAGCACCAGGGTTTGTTCCTCTGTATTCATTATCAGCAGACGGCGTAATCATATTCACAATTCTTGGATCGATTACTGTTCCTTTTATACCTGTGAAATAAGTGCCATCCAATAAACCAACAATCATTCTGGTTTGGCGATAGGCAGCTAAGTTTGCTCTTAAAGGTCCATAAAAATTTCCATTTGCAGCTGTTGACCCTGTATTTGGAACGAGGAAATTATCGGCATTGCTTGATAATGCTTTATCTACATACTCGATAACTTTAGCAGGATTGTAGTTTGCCTTATTAATTAAATTGTTTGCATTTCTTGCTAGAACTCCATAATTGAATTTAATCCATTTGGCATTATCACCATTATAAATTAAATCAGCTCCAGCCATTTTAGCCACACTACCAGTTCCATCGGTACGAGAGAAATTGGCAATTGATTCATTTGCCAATCTTACTACCTCTGCATAAACATCTTCTTGTTTATCATAATCGAAAACATAACGATTTGGTTCATATGCTTGCTTTAGGATAATCTCCCCATGATAATCTGTAGTTGTTTGCCAGCTCCACGCCTTCAAAGCTTGAGCTAATCCTATGTAGTTATATTCCTGTTTTGCCTGAGAATCTTCGATAATAAGATTAAGATTGGCACCTAAACCATAATAATTGGTCCTCCAAATTTCTCCCATTACATCACTACCGGGAGACCAACCATGTGTTTCACCAACATTCACACTTCCTCCAAAATACTGAATTAGGCCCCCAAGATACCTGGAGTCAAACTGGATACCTCTCTCCATTTGCGCAAATAGTGGAGGCGTAAGTGTTTTACTTTCTGGTGTTTGCGGCGTCGCCGGATCAGTGTTTACATCCAGGTATTTCTTGCAACCAGCAGATAAAAACACCATTAATGCTGTGATCACTATATATATTTTTTTCATCTCTCTAATAATTAAAACCCAACTCTTAAACCAAAGTTATAACCTCTTGGCAAGCCAACAGAACCGAAATCGATCCCTGTTCCGCCTAAACCGCCAGATGCCGCACTCAATCCATTTACTGCAGGATCAACACCTTTGTAATTTGTAATCAACAACAAATCTGTTCCTGTAAAGAATACGTTAGCACTTTTAAATACGGTGCTTTTCGCGAATAAACTTTTCGGCAAGTTATAAGACAAGGTGATATCCTTTAATCGAATCCAGTTCACATCTTCTTGTAAGAAATCTCTTGTATTATAAAATGTAGAATAATATGATGTGGTAATGTATGGTGTTACCAATATATTATTAGCTGTAGGATTACCCGAATTTTCTAAACCATCTTTTAAAACACCTGTAATTACACGCGGAATTTCACGGTCTAAAGTAAGTTGTGACATTCCACGGGAATATAAATAAAACTCTGTAGCATTATAAATATCACCACCTTTTCTCATATCGAGCAAAAATGACAAGTTAAAGTTTTTATAGGTAAAGCTGTTGGTTAAACCTACCGAAATATCTGGAGCTCTATCTCCAATTGGGGTAAAGTTTGTTCCTTTAATCGGCATACCGTTTGTAGGATTGATCAAAATATCGCCCGCATTATTTCTTAAGTAATCAATACCAGCAAAAGCCGAAATGGAAGATCCAACTGTATATTGCGCTCTAACATTATCAAATAACCAAGAATCTGAAACGTAGAATACATCCTGATCAGCTGGCAATGCTAAAATATTACCTCTATCTCTGGCAAAGTTGGCTGAAATATCCCAAGTGAAGTTGGTTGTTTTAATTGGATTACCTTTAACCAATAATTCAAACCCACGTTTACGAATTTTTCCACTGTTAATATAACCTAAAATTGCGCCTGTTGCATAGCTAAGTCTTGGTGCAGTAATTTGTTTATTTGATACCGTATTGTAAACAGAAAAATCAAATGATAAACGGTTATTGAATAAACCAAGCTCGAAACCTGCTTCAGCCATTGTACTAAATTCTGCTTCAAGATCTGGATTACCAGCAGTAACATCTGTAGCAAAGCCGCCTCCTGTTGTTGTTTGAGCAACTAACTTTGTTTTGGTTACGTAAGCATTTCTAGCATCTTTTCCTGACTGGCCATAAGAAGCTCTTAATTTACCGAATGATAACCAATTCAATTTTTTTAATGGTGCCAAATCAGAAAACACAAAACTTAATGAACTTGCCGGATAAAAGAAGCTATAGTTTTTGATAGGAAGTGTAGAAGAAAAATCTTGTCTTCCTGTTAATGTTAAATATAATAAATCGTCATATCCAAGTTCAGCAACTGCTAGCGCACCAACTTTTCTTTTCAACTCATCGGCGAAAGCTACACGTTGAGTAGTTGGATCGGTATTGTTCATACTATAAAAATTTTGCTGATAAAACCTTGTTCCAAACTGGGCATTCGTTTGGTAAGAAGCATCAGTTAAATCTCCACCGATACGAATAACAGGTTTAAATTTTCCAAAATCTTTTTTGATGGTTGCGATTAAAGTTGCGTTATACAAACGTTCATTGGTATTGTATGTATTTATACCACCACCTGCATATACTGTACCTGCAACATTTGATCCATAAGATTGTGGATGATAGGCAGATAAACCCTGCCCTGCATTAATATCAGCTCCACCTCTGGCCGTAATACTTAACCATTTTGTAGGGATATAATCCATACCAAAGTTTGCCAGCATCCTGTTGCTTTTTTCCCAGTTAGGATTTTTTTCTACTGCCCAATATGGATTATCAAGTTCTGCACTTAAGCTTCCTGTAATGGTTCTTCTATCTCCCGTACTGGTTAAGTAGTTCCGCATATCATCAACCAATGGCCAGGTTAAAGAACTTAACATCGGGCTACTTGCACCCTTGTAAGTTTTATTAGTTTTAGAGTTGATAAAATTGATTGAACCATTCATCTTCAACTTATCACTTATTGTTGAGGTTACACTTACTTTACCATTTAAGGTATTAAAATCAGTACCAGGTACGATACCAGTTTGGTTGGTATAACCCAAAGAAGTTCTAACAGAAAGTTTCTCACTTCCACCTTCAATCGAGGCATTGTGTTTTTGTGTGAAGCCTGTTTTATAGAAATTACCTACGTTATCGTAAATTGTTCTGTTACCCGGAATTTTTGCGCCAAAGTAAGTTCTGGTACGAACCTCTTCATCAAAAAAACCACCTGCACCACCACCATAAACAGATTGAACATCAGGAAAACGATAAGCATTTTCTACCCGGAATGAATTATTATAGGTTACTCTAGCGGTACCTGCCTTAGCTTTCTTTGTGGTGATTACTACGGCACCAGAAGCGCCTTGAGTACCATAAAGCGCCGAAGCTTCCGGACCTTTCAAAATTGTAATGGTTTCTATTTCCTCAGGATTAATGTCCATTGCTCTATTACCATAATCATTCTGGCGATTAAAAGTACCTTGACCCACAAGATTGTATTCACTAAAAGTACGGTTTGAAATCGGCAAACCATCAATAACGAATAAAGGTTGATTATCTCCATCAAGAGAAACCCCACCACGGATAATCATGGTTGATGATGCTCCAGGTGTACCATTTGTAGGTGTAATAGTTGCACCAGCAACCCTACCCTGTAATGCATTTAAGAAGTTATCACGCTGTGTTTGCGCAACTTCTCCACCCTTAATAGTTTGCGTAGAATAACCCAAAGAACGCGAACTTCTTTCAATACCTTGAGCCGTAACGATTACATCATCAAGATTACTTGCATCTGTAGCCATTACTACATTCATTGTAGTATTGTTCCCAACAGGTTTTTCCTGAGTTCTAAACCCAATGTAAGTAAACTGTAGTACATCAGTTTTTAATGCTTTTACTGAATAATTTCCATCGCCGTTAGTTTGAGCAACTGTGGTAGTTCCTTTAACTCGGATGGAAACTCCTGGTATTGGTCCATCGGATGATGATACCTTACCGGTAACGGTTATTTGTTGCGCAAAGGCATGAGCCAGCAACAAAAACGTACCAAGAAAAATTAATAGTAGCTTTTTTTTCATAAACTGCCAATAAGGGATTAGTAAGAATTTGTTTAGTTAGTTAGTTTGTTTGTTGTTTGCCAAAACACGCATAATAACGCATTTTATTTAATATGAGGTAAATATGATAAATGTTTTTTAATAAAAGAACAAAACAACAAAGATTTTTATACAACCAACGCCATATATAATTGCACAAAAACGCACAAACACGCAAATTATTGAAAAGTATTTTTACTTTCGTGTAAACCAAACACAATATGCTTAAAAAAGAACGCCATGATTTTATTATGCGCCAAATCAATTTGCACAACCGTGTACTAACCTCCGATTTGGTTCAACTCCTGAATGTATCTGAAGATACCATTAGAAGAGATTTGCAAGAATTGGTAGATGAAGACTTGCTTTTTAAAGTTCATGGGGGTGCACTGTCGAAATCATACCACAGTTCTTTTGATGATAGTACCGTTTATGCAAGAGATATAAAAATCGTGATTGCTAAAAAAGCCACAACCCTTTTTAAAGACGGAATGGTGGTTTTAACGGGTGGAGGAACTACTATTTTAGAATTGGTTAAGCAACTTCCACAAAATATTGCAGGCACTTTTTTTACCATCAGTCCTTTGGTTGCTGTTGAGTTGGCAAAGTACGATAATCTGGAAGTGATTCTTATTGGTGGTTTGTTTTCAAAAAATTCGCAAATTACCTACGGCGGACAAGTAATCACGCAGCTTTCAGAAATTAAAGCCGATTTATGCGTAATGGGAACTAGTGCCATCCATCCAGAAGATGGCTTAACAGATACTTATTGGGAAATTAACCAATTAAAAAAAGCAATGATTGCCTGCTCAAAGAAAACCGCAGTGTTGTGTATATCAGAGAAGCTCGATATCTCCTTGAGATTAAGGGTTTGCCCAATCGAAAGCATCAGTTATTTAGTAACCGAACTCGATGAAGCCGATGAAGCCTATGCAGGCTATAGGGCCAAAGATTTAAACATCTTATAAAAAAAGAGGGTTCAAATTTGGAACCCTCTTTTAATTTAGAATGTAGGATCTGCTGGTGTATTAGGATTATTATCCCGTTCCTGGAAAGGATATGGGAAAAAATTCCGCTTGCGATCTGTTAAAGGCTGATTGAACCTTCTCATATCTTCGAGCTTTAAACCCGACATAAACAATTCAATACTTCTGTGTTTGTAAATTAAATCCAATAATTGCTGTTGGGTATAGGTACCCGTTAAAGCAGGTAAATTTGCCCCAACGCCAAAAGGATCTGTTGCTGCAGTTTTGGTTACAATTTTGTTCAGCTCTGTTAAGGCACTCGTTAAATTTGGTGTAGCCTGACGGGCATAAGCTTCTGCTTTTATCAAAGTAACTTCCCCTGGTAGATAAACCGGAATCTGTGTGAAAGTACCCGCTCCGAAACCATTAATTCTTACAGTAGTATTTACAACCGTATAAAATGGAATTCTAGCATCGCCTGCATCAGGAATATTTGCACCGGTTTGACCAAGATTAATGTTTTTCGGCTGAATAACATTATTTGTTGATGTTGCAATTTCGAAAATAGGATTAAGGTTTAGTGCATCATAAGTAAATGTAGATCTCTTGGTTAAATCAACCGCGTTTGCCGCAGTTAATGCAAGAGCATAATTTCCAGCAAACAAGGCATACCTCGCTTTTAAAGCATTTAAGGTATTCGGTATATCAATTCCTGCTGGAATATTACCTGCAAAAGAAGTGCTTATGGCATTTGCTGAAATCACGGATAATGCATTATCAATGGTTGAAATTGCTTTATTGAAACCATCAACACGGCTAATAAAAGTTACATTTTGTCCTATCCCAGCTGGTACTCTTTCCCAATATTCGGATAAATTGCCAATTGCCAAAGCCTTAAAGATACTCGCATGCGCAATTAAGCCTGCCGCATAATTTTTATCTGGTAAGTTTGCCGCATTATTGATTACATTATCCGCATCGAATATAATTTTATTCGAGCCTGCCCAAACACTCAATAAAACCGTATTGGTTCCATCTACCTGAACACCACCAGCAACTAAACGTTCTTCGTTTGTGTTACCTGTGTTTATCGAAATTAATTCATTTGTTGTTAATCCATTTAATGTAATGGAAGCATATAAAACTCCGGCTCTTGTAGTCGAAAAGTTTTTTTGCAATCCTACCGTTACGCCTGTTAAGCCTTTTGCAGATGTTAGAACATCATCGGCCGTTGCCGCATTTGGATTTAAGTATTCCTTTTTACAAGCACTTGAGAAAGCAACTGTTGTAAGCAGAAAAGCATAACCTATATATTTTGATTTTAAATTTTTCATAATAAGTCTTTTATTTAGAACCTTGCTTGTAAACCGAAAGAAAATGTACGTGGAATTGGCACCGATCCGAAATCGATATTTCTTAAAATAGTCGACTGACCACCAGAGTTTAATTCTGGATCGTAGCCTTTGTAATTATCCCATGAGAACAAGTTTCTACCGCTAATATTTACTGTCAGGTTTTTAATAAACTTTACTTGTCCAATGTTATAGCTCAAAGAAATCTCTCTTAATTTTACAAAAGAGCCATCATCAATACGCCATTCTTCTACGTTATATGCACCGGCAACATAACCTCTAGGCAATTGCCCTAATTGCTCAGCTTCGGCAACTTTGCCATTACCTACACCTTGGCGGGTTCTCCAATCTGCATTCCAAACATCTCCACCCTGAACAGCATCCAATTGAATATGTAAGCTTAATTTTTTGTAGGTAAAATCATTAACAAATGATCCGGTGTAATCTGGATTAGGATCTCCAATTACTTTACGTAAAACGGTTCCTGTTGGTTGGCCATTAGCATCTCTTTGCACTTCGTAATCTGTAGACGATTTTTGAACACCTCTTTCTGTTAGCGGAATGCCCTGCGCATTCAGTAATAAATTTCCATTGGCATCACGAGCGAAGAAAGTTCCATAAAATACGCCTATCGGATAACCATCGGTAATGGAAACTGGCGCCCCAGGATTTGTAGAAATCAATCTTTGCGCACCTGATCCTGTTATTTTATTTCTATTTCTGTTGAAGATCACAGTTGATGTCCAAGAAAAATCATCAGTTTTTAACGGCACTCCTGTTAACATTAACTCGATACCTTTATTTTTAAGTGTTCCGCCAATATTATCCAATAAACTTGAATAACCTGTAGTTGGTGCAATTACAACACCCAATAATAAATCACTTACACTTTTATTATAGTAGCTAAAAGTTAATCCTAAGCGATTATTGAAAAATGACATATCGGTACCTATCTCCAATTCCTTTTGGCGTTCGGGCTTAACATTTGTATTTGCCAAAGTATTTAATGAAGTAAGAGAAGTTTTACTATTCAGCGCACTTGGCGAATAAACATTAAAACGATCGTATGCGCCAATTCCAGTTAAGTTACCCGATTCGCCATAAGCAGCTCTTAACTTAAATGCGTTCCACCATGAAGAAACGCCAAAATCTTTCCAATAATCAGCAGATGATAATACATAACTGATATTCGCTTTTGGATAATATTGCGTTCTGTTATTTTCGCCAAATACAGTAGATTGATCTATCCTTATGGCTCCTGTTACGAACAAATGATCTTTGTATTTAAAGTTTTGTTGCAGATAGGCTCCACTGATTGAAAATTCCGAACGACTATCGGCATTGGGCAAAATTGTACTTGCGCCATTTACCACTTGAACAAATGGGGCTAAACCACGACCATTTAATAAGCTATAAAGATCCTTTTGATATTGATAAGAGCCGCCCAACTGCGTTGTTGAACTTAAAAGATCGGTAATTTTAGTATCGTAAGTAAAATTTAATTCGTTGTTAAATAACGTAGTGGTAGCATTTGCAGCACTTGCATAACCATTTAAAGAAGGATCTAAAGTTGGTCCGCCACCATAAAAACCTGTACTTACATTATAAGCAAATGGCGGAATGTAAGTTGTTCCATTTTGAATGGAGTTATCAAGCCCCATCGTATAATCGATGGTTAAGTTTTTAACTGGCGTTAACTTTAAACCTGTATTTGCAATAATTCGATTAGTGAATTGGCGTTGTTTAATATCTTCGATAACAGATACTGGGTTAACACGACCACGTTCACCAATCGCTTTTAAATTTCCTAAAGCATCTCTGGCAAAAATATCATGGAAGTTACCAATGATTGTAACGGAGTTCATCGGCGAAAAGAAGGAATTACCATCTGGTTTTTCATTAGCATCGCTATGGATGTAGTTGAACCCAGCTGTCATTTTTGCCCATTTGTTAATCGTTTGATCTAAATTAGCCCTGAAATTCATCCGGGTAAAATCGGTATTTTTAATAATCCCCTGGTTAGAAAAATAACCGGCAGATGTGTAAAACTTGGTATTATCATTACCCCCAGAAACCGAAACCGAGTTATCAGTTCCAACACCTGTTCTAAAAATATAGTCTTGATAATTATACCTTGTTACCGCAGTGGTATTTGTTAGTGCAGGCGTTAAAACATCTTGAGTTTGTGCGGTTGTGCCGTCCGTTGGGCCACCAAATTTTACGGGCGATTGGTTTACATCAATCTGCTTGCGCAATTCACTTATGGTTAAGCTCGTATTGAAACTCACTTGAGGCGCACCTGTTTTACCTCGTTTGGTAAAAATTTGGATTACTCCAGCATTTGCTCTTGATCCATAAATAGCTGCAGCTGCTGCTCCATTTAAAACTTCAATGCGATCTATATCCGCTGGATTGATATCAACCATTCTGTTTTGGCCAATACTTCCAACAAAATTGCCTCCATCATAATTGGCAGAGGTATTGGTAACTCTTGTTGTAGAATTATTTACAATTACACCATCAATAATGTACAAAGGCTCAGATGATGAGTTTACAGAACTCACGCCTCTTAATCGCACTGAAATGCCACCAGCCGGATCTCCGGAGTTTTGACTGATTTGCGCACCCGGTGTTTTACCCTGAAGCGATGCCAACGCGTTTCCGCTTGGTGCCTTATTTAAATCATCGCCTTTAACTGTACTCACATAACTTCCCAATTGCTTTCTGGTAGTTCCTTGTGAAGTTCCGGTAACGATTACCTCATCTAGCCCAACGGCATCTGCACCCAGGGTGGCATTTACCTGAACCTGATCGGCTGTTGCCAATGTAACTGATTGGGTTTTGCTTTTATAACCCACGAATGAGAATTGAATCTGGGCATTTCCAGCAGCTAAATCAACAGAAAAAGAATAAGTTCCGTTGCCATTGGTACTAGTGGCTAAATTTGTATTTAAAATTTTTACAACAACGCCGGGAATCGGATCGTTATTAGAGGCATCGGTAACTTTACCGCTAATGGTATAGCGTTTAGTTTGCCCCTGTGCCATTCCTGTAAATAAAAGCAGCAGAAATGGGATCATCAAAATTGCAAAAAATCTTGTTGACCATTTTAGGTAACTTTTTTCCATAAAATTTGGTTTTGTAGTTAAGATTAGGATTTCAACAAATTTAGCAAAATACCCAACAAAGCAAATTTTAATTCGATACAAAGAAGTTTACAAAATGATAGAAAGGTATTATGATGGCAAACTTATTTTTCCCATACATATTGATGGTACGCCTTGTCTATCTCCAAAATCGATGGCTTGCCCGCATAAGGTTTCATTGGCTAAGACAGCAAACAAAACAGCTTCCTTCGCATCAGGGTTAATATTTAAATCATCTGTGGTGAAGAAATTCGAGTTTGGAAGCTTCTTTTTAAGCAAATCTACCAAAAGCGGATTGTGCATACCGCCGCCGCTCATAAAAATTTGTACTTTTGCATCTTCTCCAAAGCATCGTTTTACAGCATCAGAAATGGTTTGTGCTGAAAAATGGCATAAAGTTGCCATCACATCCTCTAATTTAATATCTAAAGTAGCGGTTTGGCTTTGCGCATTTTGTAAATAATCCAGATTAAATAATTCTGGTCCCGTGGTTTTTGGGAAAGCCATATCAAAAAAATCACAGTTCAATAACCCCTTCAATAATGTTTCATTTAAGCTTCCAGATTTTGCAACTGCTCCATTTTTATCATAAAACTGGTTGTAGTGGTATTGCATAAACTGATCCATCAATGTATTACCTGGCCCAACATCGGTAGAAAATATTTCAGATGCCTTTAGGTTTCCTGGTAAGTAAGTGAAATTGGCTATCCCACCAATATTAAGCATTACCCTATCTTCGTCTCTTTTAGAAAAGATCAAATAATCGCCATAAACAGCCAAAGGAGCACCTTCGCCACCTGCAGCCAAATGCTTTTGTCGAAAATCGGACAAGGTTATGATTCCGGTTTTCACAGCAACATGATCGCCATCGCCTATTTGCAGTGTTCCGTTCGGATAATCAGGTAATTTATGAAGTGATTTCGGGGCATGAAAAATAGTTTGGCCGTGACTGGCAATAAAATCAACCTGATCATTCTTATAACCCCATTCATTTAAAGCCTCATTAATTAGTTGGGCATGAGTATTCGCTATGTGTTCATTCATTAAGCAAACCAGTTCCAAATCAACAAGTTTTTTAGAAAAAATGGCTTTAATTTTCGATCTAAAGTCATCTGTATATGCTCCTGTTTTAAATTCTAAAATTTTAATATCAGTTTCTGCACCACTTCCGCTAACCGCACAAAGAGCAATATCCAAACCATCCATTGATGTACCGCTCATTAAACCAATAATTAAACGTTGCTGTTTTTGTGCTTTATTGTAAAGGTTTCTTATCTGGAGATTCATAACAGTCTTTAAAAAAATTGATCAAACGTTTGATTTTACTCTTAATTGAGTTTTAAAAAATTAGTTGCAATAAAAGTAAATAACGTTTGTTAAAAATTGGCTATAACTCTCTATCTTTACTGCTCCGTACATTAAAATCCATAAATAAAATGGCTAGATTAAATCTACTGGAGGAGACACGTTTCGAGAAACTACCTGTAAGCGTGTTCGATAATCCAAAAATTGCTTCTGTTAATGTGGCGCACCGAATTGCCAACCTCATTAAGTCAAAACAAGCAAACAACGCACCTGCAGTACTGGGCTTAGCAACAGGTGTTACCCCAATTGCAGTTTACGCTGAATTAGTTAGACTGCACAAGGAAGAGGGTTTAAGTTTTAAAAACGTAATAACTTTTAATTTGGATGAATACTATCCAATGCAGCCAAATGCAGCGCAGAGTTACGTTACATTTATGAACGAAAATCTTTTCGATCATATCGACATTGATAAAAACAATGTGCACATCCCAGATGGAACACTTCCGTTAGAGGATATTCCAGCTTTCTGTTTGGATTATGAGAAAAAAATTGGTGAACTTGGTGGACTTGACATCCAAATTTTAGGTATTGGTAGAACAGGGCACATTGGCTTTAACGAACCGGGTTCTGCTCCAAACTCTGGAACACGATTAGTAACCCTCGATGATTTGACCCGCCGTGATGCTGCACGTGATTTCGGTGGTAAATCCTTTGTGCCAACCAAGGCTATTACCATGGGTATTGGTACAATTTTCAAAGCAAGAGAGATCATTTTAATGGCCTGGAGCCGTAAAAAAGCTTCCATTATTAAAAAGGCTGTTGAAGGCGAAATTTCTGGCGATGTTCCTGCGACCTATTTACAACTTTCAGAGCATGTAGAATTTATTTTAGATACACCAGCGGCTGCAGAACTTACACGTTTTGATACTCCATGGTTGGTTAAGGATTGTATTTGGACAGAAGCATTGATTCGCAAAGCGGTAATTTGGTTAGCCAATACGCTTAAAAAACCAGTATTAAAATTAACTGAAGACGATTACAATAATAATGGCATGGCGCAATTGGCTACTGAAAAAGGGCCAGTTTACAACATTAACATTCACATCTTCAATAAATTACAACACACCATTACTGGTTGGCCAGGTGGAAAACCAAATGCTGATGATTCACAACGCCCGGAAAGAGCCGAGCCTGCTAAAAAGCGTGTAATTATTTTTTCTCCACACCCTGATGATGACGTTATTTCGATGGGTGGAACCTTTATTCGTTTAGTAGATCAGAAACATGATGTTCATGTCGCTTATCAAACATCAGGCAATACTGCTGTATGGGATGATGATGCGCTTCGTTTTGTAGAATTCAATGTTGATTTTACTGAAAAAATGGGAATGGATAACTCTCATTTGAAAGAACTGTACAATAACATGAGAACTTTTATTGAGCAGAAAAGACCTAACCAGGTGGATACGCCAGAAATACAAACTGTTAAAGGTTTGATTAGAAAAGGTGAAGCCATTGCTGGTGCCCGTTACTGCGGTTTGGAAGATGATCATATTCATTTTCAGGCGCTTCCATTTTATGAAAGCGGAAAAAATCAGAAAAATCCGGTAACTGATGCTGATATTGAACTGACCATGGCACTCTTACAACAAGTAAAACCGCAACAGGTTTTTGCTGCTGGCGACTTTGAAGATCCACATGGAACACACATTGTTTGTTTCAATATTATTTTGGCAGCTTTAACGCGTTTGCGCAAAACTGAAGCCTGGGCTCAGGATTGCTGGTTATGGATGTACCGTGGAGCTTGGCATGAATTTGAAACGCATGAAATCGAAATGGCAGTTCCCATCTCTCCACAAGAGTTGGAACGCAAAAGAAATGCAATCTTCAAACATCAAAGTCAGAAAGATAGAGCTGTTTTTCCAGGTGATGATGCCCGCGAATTTTGGCAACGGGCGGAAGACAGAAACCGTGAAACTGCAAAAGCTTACGACGATTTGGGTTTGGCAGAGTACGAAGCTATGGAAGCTTTTGTTCGCTGGAAGTTTAACGATTAATATTATTAGACTACGAATCCCCGCTTGTTTAAGCGGGGATTTTTTTTGTCGTAATTGGTGAAGTCTCAATGGCCAGAAGCGCAGCAATACTTCGCAATTTTTTTTAAAAAAAGTTTTTAAGGATTGCATTGTCGAGACTGACGAAGTTCTCCCACAACACAAAAGCCTACTAAACTTCGTAAGTCATTTACTGATCATCGCCACTATAATCCAACCATTTAAAATTTGCCTTATTAACTGATTTTTCTCCAGAAGAAGTTGCATACAACCCAAACAAAGAACCCACAAAACCACCAGCAACTTTAGTACTTAAAAATTTCCCATCAACATTTTCCTTCAACACTTTCCATTCTTTCGGTTTACTGGCATAATAAAAATGATACTTATCCTTATTGGCTTCTATTTTAAGGTAAATTTTGGCACCCAAAAATTTCGTTTCGGCCAATAAATCCATCGATTTTGAGTCTTTGTTTCCTTTAAATAATTGTATAACTGGCTGGTCTTTCGCAATAGATTTGCATAAAAAATAAAAATTGTATTCGCTTTGAAAAATCGTTATTCCCGCTTTTTCATTTTCGCTCCTAGCATCGAAAACCAATTGTGTACTTGCATCGCATTTTAAATGTTGCTGACGCTTACCAATAAAAGCAGGGTTTCCATTGCCCATAACTGTTTCTGATCGTAAATCCATAGTCAGCCCTGACTGATTGAGCTTATACCAGGAAGTATCCAGAGTTCTTAAAAAAAGCAAAGCAGGATCAAGCCTATTTTCAAATTTAATCCGATAAGAGAAATTACCATTTTGAGGTTTTGCGTTCTTAATTTTAACCTCCTTAAAATTAGCGAAATAGTTAAACTTAATTTCTTTGCTATCCGGATTAATAACTGGCCAATCATTAACCCACTTTACTGGGGCAATAAATGTTTCACGCCCGGTATTATAAAAATCGCCTTCGTAAGGACGAACAGCTAAGAACACAGCATAGGTTTTCCCGTCTGGACCATCTATAAGCTCGGCATGACCAGCAGATGTTATTGGATTTTTTCGGTTTGGGTCAAGGTCTCTTTGGGTCAAGATTGGATTATTCTCATAGGCTACATATGGTCCTACTGCCGACTTACTCCTTAAAACAACCTGCGAATGATTGACAGAGGTTCCTCCTTCGGCAGCACACAAATAATACCAATTGCCACGCTTGAAAATATGTGGCCCTTCGATCCAAACTGGTTTTTTGCTAATATCTACTCCACCGTTCACCAATTGCTTTTCTTCACCAATAACCTTCAAATTGATTGGATCAAATTCATAAACACGAATGGTTCTATGTCCGCTATACAATGGTTTATTGTCTGGAGCATCGCTATTGTAAACAATGTAAGCTTTATCCTTATCGAAGAATAAAGATGGATCTATACCTTTAACTTCGGGCAACCAAACCGGATCGCTCCAAGGCCCAGCGGGATTTTTAGCCGTAACTACAAAATTTCCTTTTCGATCGATAAGTGTACAGGTAACATAATACAACCCATTATGAAAATTAATTGATGGAGCAAATAAACCTCGTGATACACCATCACCCATAAAATTCATTTGACCTGGCCGGTCGATCACATTGCCAATCTGTTTCCAGTTTTTTAAATCTTTACTGTGGAAAACTGGTATTCCCGGAAAGTACGAAAAAGTAGAATTCACCAAATAGTAATCCGTACCCACTTTGGTAACACTTGGGTCAGGGTAGAAACCAGAAAGAATAGGATTAGTTAACTTTATTTGTGCTGAACCAGCAATTGCAATTGAACAGAAAAAAATCAGTAGGAACTTTTTCATTTAGTGTGGACTATTTGGTTAAATATCCGAAAGGTATAAAATAATAATTATGAATGCAACCGATTGCAGAAACTAATTTTTTTCTTATTTTAGTGCTTCAATTTTGATCAAAAATCAATTCTAACCAATAAATATTATGATGAAGACTCGCATATTATTGCCAGTGTTTTTAATCTTATCAACATTAAGTTTATTTGCACAGCCATATTTAAAGCAGCAGGGAACAACTAAACAACTCTACGTTCAAGATAAACCTTACCTGATTTTAGGCGGCGAGCTCGGAAATTCTAGCTCATCAAATACTGATTATATGAAACCCATTTGGGGAAAGGTAAAAAACTTAAATGCCAACACCATTTTGGCCCCCGTATACTGGGAGTTAATTGAGCCAGAAGAGGGTAAGTTTAATTTTGAATTGGTTAACGATTTAATTATTAACGCCAGAAAAAACGATTTGAAGTTAATTTTCCTCTGGTTTGGCGCCTGGAAAAATAGTATGTCTTGTTATGCCCCACTCTGGGTTAAAACCAATCAAGAACGTTTTCCACGGGCAACAGATAAAAATGGCATTGGGCAGGAAATATTAAGCCCGTTTTCGGCAAACAGCCTAAATGCCGATATTAAAGCTTTTGAAGCTTTAATGTCTTTCATAAAAAAAATTGATAGTAAGGACCAAACTGTGTTAATGATCCAGGTAGAAAATGAAATTGGAATGCTGCCCGAAGCGAGAGATCATAGCAACTTGGCCAATGCGGCTTTTAAGAAACCTATTCCAACTTTATTATTTGATTATTTGAAGAAAAACAAAACGGCTTTAATGCCAGAATTTAGTGCATTGTGGACAAAAAATGGTTCCAAAACATCTGGTAATTGGGAAGAAGTTTTCGGCAAAGGCCTGGCTACCGATGAAATTTTCATGGCCTGGCATTATGCTGATTTCATACAAAAACTTACCGTAGCTGGAAAAGCAAAATACAATTTACCCATGTATTTAAATGCAGCATTAAACTACAAAAAAGAGGCTAAACCTGGAGAATATCCAAGCGCTGGGCCCTTACCTCATATTATGGATATTTGGAAGGCAGGTGCACCAAGTATCGACATGCTTTCTCCAGATTTCTACAATCCGGATTTTAAATATTGGAACGATTTATATGTCCGTGGCGGAAATACTTTATTTATTCCCGAAATACGTTTTGAACAAGGCGTTGGCGCAAAAGCATTTTATGCCATTGGTCACTACGATTCGATGGGCTTCTCGCCATTTTCTATCGAGAACGGCGATGAAAAAATGAATGCCGATATTGGTTCGGCTTATAAATTGCTGAATCAATTAAGTCCGCTGATTTTGCAACATCAAGGCAAGAAAACCATCAATGGTATTTTATTTGATAAAACGAATTCTAAGCAAGAAGTTCGTTTGGGGGATTACATTTTTTCATTCTCACATGATTTAAACTTGGGTTGGTCGGGCAAAGCGAAAGATGAGACCTGGCCAATTACCGGCGGATTGATTATTCAATTGGCTCCTGATGAATTCATTATTGCCGGAACAGGCATTGTCGCCACATTTAAACCACTAAAGGATAAATTCAGAGCCGGAATTGCACAAATAGATGAAGGCGTTTTTGAAAACGGAAAATGGATACCAGGTTTGAGGGTCAATGGCGATCAAAACCATCAGGGAAGACATTTAAGAATTCCTGAAGGAGATTACAGCATCCAAAAAATTAAACTTTATTCTTATCAATAATGAAAAAGTGGTTCATATTTCTCGTTTTATTTCTGGGTAACTCTCTTTGTTTCGCACAGATTAAATTACCTAAACTAATTAGCAATGGAATGGTTCTTCAGCGGAACGACACCACAAAAATTTGGGGTTGGGCATCACCAAATGAGGCCGTATCACTTCAGTTTAAAGGCAAAACCTACGTAAGCAAAGCCGATGGAAATGGCGATTGGATCATCAAACTTCCTCCACAAAAAGCTGGCGGTCCTTACCAAATGGTTTTATCGGCAAGTAATAAAATTACACTTAGCGATATTTTATTTGGAGATGTATTTTTATGCAGCGGCCAGTCTAATATGGAATTGCCAATGGGTAGATTGGTAGATCAATACCCAAAAGAAATAGCAAATAGCAATAATTCGAGCATCAGGCAGTTTTTGGTGCCTGATGAATATGATTTTAAGGTACAAAGAAAAGACTTTTCAATTGGATCGTGGCAATCAGCAAACCCTAAAAATGTGCTTGATTTCTCCGGAGTTGCTTATTTCTTTGCTTTAGAAATTCATAAAAAAAACAAAGTTCCGGTTGGAATTATTAATGCTGCTTTAGGTGGTTCTCCTGCCCAATCATGGATCAGCGAAGGTGCAGTTAAAAATTTTCCGCAGCTAGAAAAAGAGCTGCTTAAATTTAAAGATGACCAACTCATTAAGCAAATTGAATCATCAGATCAGGCCGCATCAAATGCCTGGTATGCCCAATTGAATGCTTCCGATGAGGGATTAAAAAACAATTGGAAAAATAATATCAATGATGATAACTGGGCAGAAATGAATATTCCAGGTTATTGGAGTAATGAGCCAATAGGAAAAGTTAATGGTGTGGTTTGGTTTAAAAAAGAGATTGATGTGCCTCAAAATATGTTAGGCAAACCTGCAAAATTATTGCTTGGGCGAATTGTTGATGCAGATTCTGTTTTCATCAACGGAAACTTTGTTGGAACAACAAGCTATCAATATCCGCCAAGGAGATATCTTTTTAATGCAGGTGTTTTAAAGGCAGGAAAAAATACCGTAATAGTCCGCATTGTAAATAACTCGGGAAATGGCGGTTTTGTGCTGGATAAAGATTATTTGTTAACAGCAGGAAACGACACCATTAATTTAAGCGGAAAATGGAAATATAAATTAGGTGCAGCATCAAAACCATCGCCTTCGCAAACTTTTGTTCGATGGAAACCTGTGGGCTTATATAATGCCATGATTGCACCGTTAGCAAATTTTAATATTAAAGCGGCTTTATGGTACCAGGGAGAAGCCAATACATACAATCCAAAAGAGTATTTTTCATTAATGAAAACATTGATCTCTGATTGGAGAAAAACATTTCATAACCAAAATCTGCCGTTATTATATGTCCAATTGCCAAATTTTATGGAAGCAAAAGAATTTCCTTCAGAAAGCAGCTGGGCTGAACTGAGAGAACAACAGCGCAATTTATTAGCCGAAAAAAATACGGCAATGGCAGTAGCGATAGATTTAGGAGAATGGAACGATATCCACCCATTAAATAAAAAAGATGTCGGAATACGGTTGGCATTACAGGCTGAAAATTTAATTTATGGAGATAAGAAAACAGTATTTGCAGGCCCAACCTTTAAATCAATTGCTGCTGCAGGCAATCATCTTGTTTTATCATTTAATAACACAGGCAAAGGTCTTATAGCGAAGGGTGACACAAAACTAAAATACTTTGCGGTTGCAGGTGCAGATCGAAAATTTGCTTGGGCCAATGCTGAAATTAAAGGAAATCAGGTGATGGTTTCAAATGCGGCTATTTCTAAACCGATGTTTGTTCGCTACGCCTGGGCAGATAACCCCGAAGGTGCCAACCTTTACAATAAAGATAGATTACCAGCATCTCCATTTGAGGCCAGCATAAAATAACCCTAAAAGGAAAAGCCATTCCAGATCCCTGGAATGGCTTTATCACTAACTAACTATTATTCTTATTGACCTTTCAATCCTTGTGCAAACCCAGAGAATGCCGGTTTCTTTCCATAAGTGGCATTGAATAAAAGTGGCGCATCATTCTTTGCTAAACTGGTGGTGATCCAACTATCAGTATCTGCAACACCCCAAACTGTTATTCCTCCGCGTTGCGCTTCAGGAACATATTTAAAATAAGCTTTTACTACGTAATTGTACATTGCTGCCTGAAGGTTTTGAAGTGCAACTGAAGCGCCAACATTACCAACCTTTTCTGATGGATTTAACCTGATGTCGAGTTCTGAAATTCTAACTTTTAATCCTGTTGCAGCCAATTTCTGAAACATATCATTGATCATGTTATATGATGTATTGATATTGCAATGCATTTGTGTACCCACACCTGTAATACCAGTGTTGGCGGCTTTTAATTCATTAGCCATCGCCACAAATGCATTTAATTTAGCAGCGCTGGCTTCCAAATTATAATCATTCATGTATAAATCTGCCGTAGGATCAGATGCTCTTGCATAGGTAAATGCTTTTGCTGCATAATCTCTACCCAAATAGTTTTGCCAAACAAATACATCTGTTCTTCCGGTAGATGGCGTGTTCGAATTGTTTCTTAATTCGGCAGCATCACTAAAAGGCTCATTGATTACATCCCATGCGGTAATTTTACCAACATAGCGGGAAACCACTGTTTGTATGTGTTTTTTCATTGCGTTATCTACGATTATAGTTAAAGCACCGCCAGTTGGAGGGGCAACTATTGAAGCATCAGTAATGCTTACATCATCCAAATAAAGGGTATTTTGAGTACCACCTAAATCAAAGGCCAATTGAATTGCAGTTACACCAACTGGAATGGCATAATCGTATGTTACTTTTGAGTAAGCAGTAGTAACCGCTTTTCCGCCTTGATAATTAACTGAACCTGCAGTTGCACCTAAATATGGGCGAATTTCAAACTGAATATTTTGTGCTGTTGCTCCTTTAATGTAATATGAAATGGTATAGGTTTTACCAGCAGTTACCGGAATTTGCGCTTTTGTAACGATTTGAGTATTGAAGTTTTGACCCCCAGCCGGCACATTAACCTGAAGTGCTTTCGAACCAGCATTTACATTGCTCCCCGTACTTACAAATTGTCCGGCACCGTTCAATACCTGCCAGCCATCAGCTGGTTCGGCAGTAGTTCCAACCGTTGTGGTTTCAAAACCTGGGTTTACCACTAAATTTGTAGGTCCGGAACCACTTCCACCACCACCTATTAAACTATTGTAGTAGGATGCCCGCTGTTGCGAATGCCAAACCAATGTATGACCAAAAACCTTTATGCCGGCATTAGTAGCCAGATTATAAAAATTATCTGCTCTTGTAAAATCGTATGTTCCATCGGCCTTAACTACCGCATCATTCTTCAATTCATTGCCGAATGTAATCCATCCAGCTTCTCTTTTTACAACTGACCAGTAGCTGTTATTTGTTGATGATAATGGATATTCAGCCGCCATCCCCAATGGAAAAGACACTAAGGATTTTAAGGTTGAGGTGCTATCTGTAAACTGCACTTCAGCCAAGCTATCGGCGCCATTATATATATCTTTTTTGCAAGAATACATCCCAACCGCTGTTAACAACAGTAAGCCAGGAATAATTAATTTCTTTTTCATGTTCATCTCTTTTAATTATTTCACTAATAGTAACCTGGATTCTGATATTTGTTTCTGTTCGAATCTCCTCCCGGATCAACTACACTGTTGATTTGACTTTGAGGAATTGGACGCAGATTGTGGAAATCCTTTACATTTGGTGCGCCATCAGGATTATAGGCTTTAACGCGTTCCACTAACTTTTTACGAACTGCCAAATCTGCCCATCTTAATCCTTCGCCACACAATTCTCTGGTACGTTCATCCAATATAAAATCAAGATTAATTTGAGCAACTGTAATGGTCATTGCCGCTCTTCTGGTTGCCAATTCACCTGCGGTAAACCATGAACGATACGCAGCTCTTTCTCTCAAAGTGTTGATCAATGGAACGGCGTCTGTCGCACGTCCATCCTGAAATGCAGCCTCTGCAGCAATTAAATAAACTTCAGAAAGTTTGGCTACAATGTATGGTCTACCAGAAACATCCTGAAAGTTATTGCGCACACTATCATCATATTTTTTCAAGTTTGGATATAATTGGTTGGTTTTATTTTGGTTCGACCAGAATTCTGATGGGCCTAAAACTTTATATCTTTTACCTAAAGCTTTTAATTGTGCCGCTCTAGCATCGGTTGGAGCAAGATAAATTGCCGTATCGCCAAGGGCAAAACCCACACCAGCCAACCTGGTTTTAAAGGTTTCCAATTCTGCTCCGGTACGCAATGTTGCCACTCTCCACATCGTTCTAAAAGTTGCATCGTAACGGCTATCATTTCCTTTATCAGCGAAAACACGATTAAATACGTTTGCAGTTGGCGCCAATTGTCTTAACGGGCGACCATATTGTAAAGGGCGATCATCAATTAATGATACACCACCAACAGTAACTGCATTTTGATAGTTACAGTTAAATAAATTATTAGATAAATTTACTTTTTCAGCAAAATCACTGCCTGGATTCGCCACCTCATTATTAGCATTATTTAAAGGCAAACGTTCAACAGAGTATAAAATTTCTCTGTTATAATCATTTCCCTGTTTGTGTATTTGACTATAATCCTGTAGCAAATCTGTACCGTATTTCGATTTATTATTAATCAATTCCATTGCAGTTTTGTACGCATTTGCGAAATCCGTTGATTCTTTTGCGTCAGAGTAACCACGATACAAATAAATTTTTGATAATAAATGTAAAGCTGCCGATTGAGATAATTTAAACGCATTCGATGGACGGGTTACCGGCAAATTCTGACTAGCGAAAGTTAAATCGTTGATCATTGCCTGATAGTTCTTTTTCAATACATCGTTAAACGGTAAACGATTAAAGCCGTAATAAGCCACATCAGTAAAAACCAGATCTCCAGAACCTAAATCCAATGGCACAGCACCAAACTGGATAACCAATAACATGTAATAATGGGCTCTCAAGTAACGGGCTTCGGCAATAATTACATTTCTAGCTGCATCGCTCATACTCACTTGTGGTGCAAATTGTAAAATCGCGTTACACAAATTGATGTTAGAGTAGTTTCTGTTCCAAGGGGTTAAAATTGATCCATTGGTTGGCGGAATTTGGTAAGTGCCCAACTCTAAGGTTTGACCAGAGTTTCCCTGATCGCCGAAAGTCCACTCATCAGTACCCATGTTTGCCAATAACACAGCACCGATTGGGCCGTAATCATAACGCATACCTGCATAAACGGAATTTATGGCCGCCTGTAAACCTTCAGGACTTTTAAAATAATCTGTTGTAAACGCAGTGTAAGGGCGTTCTTCCAATGCTTTCTTACATCCTCCAAACATGACTATGGCTGAAAGAAGAATGGCTTGTATATAATATCTTGTTTTCATTTTTATTAATCTAAGTAGTGAGGAGATTTAAAAAGTAACATTTAAGCCTGCCAAAAACGTTCTGGTTGGTGGTATTGCAGCACCAATTGTTAAAGCTCTATTCGAGATATTTCCAGGATTAGATACACCTTGGTTACCAGTTCCTGTTGCTTCAGGATCCATACCACCTGCTTTAACATAAGGCGAGTAAATGATGAACGGGTTTTGAGCCGTTACATAAACCTTAATTTTTTGAGCACCTAATTTCTTAGCGATATTGTTGTTGAATGAGTATCCAAAATTTATACTTCTCATTTTAACAAAACTCGCATCGTAATAACCTAGTGTAGAACCAGCATCACTTGTTAATGCACTTGTGATTTGTCCGCCAGAAACATTTGGCGAAGGGAAAACATTAGTTGGATTGGTAGGAGTCCAATAATCAACAGCTAGTTGATTTCTACGACCATCATTTATAGTCAAATAACCTGCAAGCGGCTGGTGTATCTGACTAATCAATGTTCCACCCAAACGGGCATAAACCACGAATGAGAAATCAAAACCTTTGTAATTAAAACGGTTAGTGATACCACCTTGAATTTTTGCTTGTGCATTTCCAATTACATGTTTATCATCAACAGTTAATCTTCCATCGCGATTGTAATCTTCCAATTTTAACTGGCCAGGAACAAAACCATATCTTGCGGCTTCGGCAGCTTCACTTGTTTGCCAAATCCCTATTTTATTATAATCGAAAATTGCAGTTAAAGGCTCACCAACAAATAATTGCGCATTGGTTACTTGAGTAATGTTTCCGTTTAAGGCGATTAATTTGTTTCTATTGAAATAGAAGTTCAAATCTGTTCCCCAAGAAAAACCACCTTCAGTTTTGAAGTTTTGGCTTGATAAAGCAACCTCTAAACCTTTATTTTCTACATTACCAATATTGGTTAAATAGTTTTCAGATATTCCTGATGTTGGAGGAAGCGGAACACCATATAATAACTTGTCAGTTTTTGCCGTATAATAATCGATACTACCAGTAATACGGTTATTTAAGATTCCGAAATCCAAACCAATATTAGTGGTGCGTGTATATTCCCAATCCAAATTAGGGTCAACAATTCTAGAAACATAGTAACCTATTTGAGATGAAGGGCCATAATTGTAACGAACTCCGTTTGATGCCACGCCACCTAAAGTACTGTAAGCCGGAACGGCCTGGTTAGATGTAATACCAAAACCTGCACGAAGTTTTAAGTTCGAAATTAATTTCAAATCTTTCATAAAATCTTCGTTGGTAATGCTCCAACCAGCAGAAACTGCTGGATATTGTTTCCATTTATTTCCATTTCCCAAACGAGATGAACCATCTCTACGTCCGGTTACCGTAATCATGTATCTATCGTTATAAACATAATTGGCCCGCAACATCATCGAAATTAAGGTAGCCGATGATTCACTTCCACCCAACACAGCCACTGGACCAACAGATGATTGCCCAAGATTATAGAATTGAACGAAATCAGCAGTAATCGAATCCTTACTTACAGATGTATTGTGATATTGCTCACGTTCGAAGCCAAATAATGCAGTTACCGAAACACGGTGTTTTTGGGCAAATGTTTTTTCGTAGGTTAATAAATTATCTAACGAATATTTTGTTCCTGTACCATTGTTAACCGAAGCTGTATTGCCTAAACCTGGTCTGAAATAACTATTGGTACCTCTAAACTGAGCACCTTCTTCCTGGTTGAAATCCAAACCAGCATTTAATCTATATTTAAAGCCATCTAAAATTTGCACTTCACCATAAATACTGTTGAAAGTACGGAAACGACGAACACGATCTACCCATTGATTATTATTGGTTAAAAGCATTAATGGATTGTAAGTAGTATTTAAATCGTCTAAGTTTCCTGCTGGTTTAAGGTTAACAGAACCATCTGGATTATATGGCGAACTTAGCGGACTTAAGGAAAGTAAAGGAAATACATTTAAACCAAATTGCGAACCATTGGTAATGCTGTAGTTGGTTAAGTTGTTAAAACCAATTTTTACAAATTTCCCCACTTTAAAATCGCCGGTAGCTTTCATAGATGCCCTGGTAAAATCTTGACTTGGCAATGCCGACGTTTGTTTAAAATAACCACCGCCAACGGAAAACTGGCTTTGTTCGCTACCACCAGAAATGCTTAAGTTATTGTCGGTCATGTAGCCATCTTTGTACAACAAATCTTGCCAATCGGTATTTCTACCGGTTGCAATCCCTTGTTTTTCATCGGCTAGGTAATCCTGATTAAAAATTGAATAATCGCGAAGCGCTCTATATTGATCAGCATCATACACATTGTATTTATTAGTGATTTTGCTTATACCATAATAGGTATTGAATGATACTCTTGTGTCGCCGGCAATGCCTCTTTTGGTGGTGATTAAAACCACACCATTGGCACCACGAGAACCGTAAATTGCAGTCGCAGAGGCATCCTTTAATACATCTAAACTTGCGATGTCATCAGGATTGATGTCGTTTAATGTTCCGCCATAAGGTATACCATCTACAACAAAAAGCGGGTCGTTCGAGGCGTTGATTGATCTTTCCCCACGAATCCTGATTTGTGCGCCTGCGCCCGGACGAGTACCAACTGATTGTACCTCAACCCCTGCCATTCTACCTTGCAATGCTTGCTGAATATTCGCTACTGGCACTTCCTTTATTGCCGATCCACTTAACGAAACTACAGAACCTGTTACATCTCTACGCTTTTGCGTACCATAACCAATTACCACAACTTCGTTTAAATTTTTAGAATCTGGCGTTAGGGTAATGTTAAATACGGATACACCATTTTTAATTTCAATTTCTTGCGATGGATAGCCAATGAAGGATACCACTAATGCCCTTTCATTTTCAGGTGCGCTGATGGTAAAACTTCCATCATCGCCAGCAACTGTCGATTTACCAGAAATTTTCAGTTTAATCCCTGCACCAGGTAAAGGGAGATTTTTTTCATCCACTACTTTACCCTTTAAAATTTTTTGGGCAAAAAGCAATGTTGGGGTTAAGCCTAATAAAAGTATTAGCATAACCATACGCTGCAAAAAGATTTTTTGTCTAGGTTTTCTCATAAAAGGTTTAATTTAATTAACAGTTGTTAGCTGCCACTTTAAATAATCTTAGGTTCTATTTACCTGGTTAGAATATTGGTGTTAGAGACTTAAGGATATTTGGTTATGATAAAAGTAGAAATTAAAAAATGAATTTGCAACCGATTGCATAAAATATTTTCTAAAATATTTTAAATCCTTTATAAATACTGAAAAATGGCGTATTTTTACCCTGTACCGATTGCATTAACCTTATACAAAGTTGAAAAAAAATGAAAATGATACAAACCATGCGCTGGTATGGGCCAAGCGATATTGTAGGTTTAACAGATATTAAACAGGCTGGATGTAGTGGGGTAGTTACGGCTTTACACCACATTCCAGTTGGAGAAATTTGGACCACCCCAGAAATTCAGAAACGAAAACAGGAAATTGAAAATCATGGCATGGCCTGGAGTGTTGTAGAAAGCTTGCCAGTACATGAAGACATCAAAAAAAGAGCCGGCAATTATAAAATCTGGATAGAAAATTATAAAATAAGCCTGGCAAACTTAGCTTCATTTGGCATTAAGGTAATCACTTATAACTTTATGCCCGTACTGGATTGGATGCGAACCAATCTGAAATACGAAACAGAAACTGGTGCTTTAGCATTGCGATTTGAAAAATCTGCTTTCATCGCTTTCGATTTATTTTTGCTTAAAAGACCAAATGCATCCGCAGATTACTCTCCTGAAGAAATAGAAAAAGCAACATCTTATTATAATAATTTAAACGAAGAAGAGCGTAAAACGTTAATGGGAAATTGCCTGCAAGGTTTGCCAGGTAGTAAAGACCATTTCACGCCTGAACAAGTGCTTGCCTTACTTGATGGTTTTAAGGGAATAACAGCTGATGTTTTGAAGGAAAATTTGGTGAAGTTTTTATCGGAAATTACGCCTGTTGCTGATCAATACGATATGCAAATGGCTATCCATCCCGATGATCCACCCTACCCTATTTTAGGTTTACCAAGAATTATGAGTACCGAAGCCGATGCGCAATATATCATTGATCAAGTACCTGCTAAATCGAATGGGCTATGTTTTTGTACTGGCTCTTTTGGTGCCCGACCGGATAATGATCTGCCGGGAATGATTCAAAGATTGGGCTCCAGAATTCATTTTCTGCACTTAAGAAGTACACAAAGAGATGAAGAAGGCAATTTCTATGAAGCCAACCATTTGGAAGGAAATGCCGATATGTTTTCGGTGGTAAAGGAGGCCGTAATATTAATGCAAAGCGAAAACCGTGATATTCCGATGCGACCAGACCATGGTCACCAAATGATGGATGATCTTGTTAAAAATCCATATCCAGGCTATTCTGCAATAGGCCGGTTAAAAGGCTTGGCAGAACTTCGAGGGCTGGAAATGGGCATTCGCAAAAGTTTGTTCGAATAATTTAATCATTTGCTTTATCAGTCGATTGCCTTTCAACAACAGTAGGATCAAGTACAATGTGTTCAATATCATTGTATGGGTTTTCCTGATTTACCATTTTTAAAAACATCTTTGCGCATTCTCTTCCGATTTGCGCAGGATGTTGATCTATTGTAGATAAATTTGGAGTAATGTATGCCGAAAAAGCTTCGTTGGCAAAACCAATTACACCTATTTCTGGTGGCGTTTCATCTATTTCTTTAAGTTTTTTAATCACACCTAAAGCAGTAAAGTCATCTCCAGCAACAATAGCATCTGGTTTGTTTTTACTACGCATTAATTTGCCTGAACCAAACCTACCATCTTTGATAGATAAACCACCAAAAATAATATGCTCCTCAAGAACAGGTAAATTATTATCAACCAAGGCTGCTTTATAACCCTTCAACCTATCATTAAAAATTTTAATTTGATGTACTGTGGTTACAAAAGCTATCTTTTTGTATCCTTTATCAATTAAATGCTGTGTAGCCACATAACCTGCTCGAAAATCATCAAGTGTAATTGTGGGCACAACTAAATCTTCATGAACCCTATCAAACAGAATAAGTGGTTTATTTTGTTTAACGATCTCCGCAAAGTGAGAAACATCTTGCGTTTCGAGCGACATGGAAGCCATAATACCGTCAACCTGTGCTTCTAATAAAGTTCGAACCCCGTTAATTTCATTCTCAACAGATTCATTCGATTGATAAATAATTACACGATAGCCACTATCTTTCAAACCATCTTCTATACAGTGAATAATAGATGCGAAGAAATGCGCTTGGACACTTGGAACAATTACGCCAATAATATGTGTTTTGCCCGATTTAAGTGCTGAAGCCAATTTGTTTGGACTATAATTGAGCTTTTTAGCAGTTTCCACAACAGCTTTTTTTGTTGCATCACTTATAGCGGGGAAACCACTTAGTGCCCTCGAAACGGTAGAAACTGTTATGTTAAGCTCTTTCGCAATATCGTATATGGTTGTTTTTTTCTTCAATTTTGATCAAGTAATTAACAATCGTAAATTAAGAATCCCTGTTTCAATCGATTGTTTTGGCAATTTAGTAATTATACTTTAATGATTATATTCTTTTTATACATGATGTAAAGCAGCACGTAGAAACCCAACACGTAACTTATTGCCCAAATTAAAGATGCATTTATTGGCGAGAAAAACGGAGTATAACAAGTATTATAAAATTTTTCCAACAAAGCTGTTTTGGAACCATCGGCATTTGTGATTTTAATGAGATTTAAAACCCGAGGCATTAAACCAGCCAAAAAGAAAACTGTTATGGCATTTACGCCATATACCACAAATGGCATGGTAATTCTTTTGTACCCCTGAACGTCGATTAGCCAATAACAAAGTGCAAGCCCGATGGATGCCAAACCACCAGCATAGAGCACGTAGGAGCTTGTCCACAAGGCTTTATTTATTGGAAATTGTAAATCCCAAAGGAGGCCAAGAATTACTGCACCAATGCCTGCTGTAAATAGCCAGGCTACTTTCGTTGGGTTATCTACATCTTTTCTACGCATCCATACGCCGACCAAAATCCCGAATAAACATGTTCCAACAGCTGGCAAAGTACTTAAAACACCCTCAGGATCCCATGTTTTAGCAGATGCCCAAGTATGCGATTCCGTTAAAATCTCCCTATCAATCCACGCGGCCAAGTTGGTTTCTTTTTCCATGTTGGGATAACCCACTCCAGGAACTGGGACAAATGTCATTAATGCCCAATAAACCGCCAGAATTGCAATGAAGATTTTGAAGATTGCCTTATTAGAAAATTTCAGGAAAATGATGCTGCTAAGGATGAACACAATACCGATGCGCTGCAAAACCCCTAATAACCGAACGGTTTGAAAAGCTTCGAGTAAGCTCTTACCATCAATAATTACTGCCATGAGTTTGCCAAAAATAGCCAGGAAAAAGCCTAATAGGTATAAAATCACGCCCCGTTTGATGGCCTTTACGATTGTTTTTCCATGAGTTGTTGGATCTGCTTTGTTACTGCTCATGGCAAAAGCGATGGAAACACCTACAATCCAAAGAAAAAACGGAAATATCAAATCAGTTGGTGTACAACCATTCCACTCTGCATGTTCTAAAGGTGCGTAAATATGCCCCCAACTGCCGGGATTGTTTACCAAAATCATTGCTGCTACAGTTAATCCTCTAAAAAAATCAAGAGATAGCAGGCGTTGTTTTGGCTCATTCATATTAGGTTCGATTTAGCAAACTAATTTAGGGCTTTGTTTTTGGAATTAGAAATTATCGACTTACGAAGTTTTGTTGGCTCCGTGTGATGGGAAAACTTCGTAAGTCTCATTTGTAAAAACATAGCTCCAGTTTCATCTTCAAAAACTGGCGAAGTCCTTCTGCGCTCTTGGCCTTTGAGACTTCGCAAGTTAATTCTACTTCTTCATTGGCTCAATCAATGCAATCGTACCATCGGGTTTATGCGTTAACTCAGTAACTTTTACGTTCCTTAAATGTGTTTTCCCAGAAAGTTGTGTATCGTGATAGAAAATGTACCACTTTCCTTTTATTTCGATAATAGAATGGTGTGTTGTCCAACCTTCTACAGGATTCATAAACGTTCCCTGATATTTAAATGGCCCGTAAGGTGAATCGCCAATTGCCGAGGCTAAGAAATGTGTATTTCCTGTTGAATATGTGAAGTAATATTTTCCATTATACTTATGCATCCATGCACCTTCAAAAAATCGCCTATTATGATCTTTTGTTACAAGTGGCTTACCATTTTCATCCAAAATAACCACATCTTTCACGGCGCCATCAAACGATAACATGTTGTTGCTCAGCTTTGCAATCTTTGCATTCAATGCCGGCTCATTTTCTTTTTGCGAATCCGTTTTAGAACCATTGGCATCATACTTTCCATTGTTCCAACGTTGTAATTGGCCACCCCAGATTCCACCGAAATACATAAATGTCGATCCATCAGTATCGGTAAAAACTGCCGGATCGATGCTATAACTTCCTTCAATTGGTTTAGGTTCGGCTTTAAACGGACCCGCAGGATTTTTAGATGTAGCTACGCCAATTCTAAACACATCGCTTTTATCCTTTACCGGGAAATATAAATAGTAGGTTCCGTTTTTAAATGCAGCATCAGGCGCCCAAAGTTGGCGACCAGCCCACGGAATATCTTTAATGCTTAATGCTACGCCATGATCAGTTACTTTACCATTAATGCTATCCATGCTTAAAATATGATAATCCTTCATATCAAAATGATCACCATTATCATTTTCGAGTGTTCCGCCTTCTACATCATGCGAGGGATAGATGTAAACTTTGCCATTAAACACATGTGCTGATGGGTCGGCGGTGTAAATTTCACTAATAAGCGGCTGCGATAAATATTTAGACTTTTTTGAAGTATCAGCAGTTTCTTTGCTTGCTGTTTTAGTTGCTTGCTGGCAAGAACTTGTGGCCGCTAATGCCATAATTAATGCCAGGCCAGACAGCTTTTTAAAATTATTCATCATATTTTCAAGTTATAAATGGTTGAGTTTTATTTTATTTCGCTAACAAATGTTTCAGGTGGACCAAGGAAACTGGGTTTTAATCCGCCCAAATCGAGCACTAATTTCTGCAATACTACAGCAGGCGTTACCATCCAGTATTTTATAGTGTGTTTGCCAGGTTTATCAATTTTTAATCGCGTTTTAAAAATCTTAATGTTATCGGCAACTGATTTTCTCCATGCTGTTTCTGTTTTGTAATCAGCGCTTATATTTATGATAACAGGCGCCTCATCATCCACAGAAACTGCAAATTTTAATCCATCAGCATTTGTAAAATCGATGGTTGGTGAAATGAAGCTATTTAATGTAAATGTTCCGGTTTCAGTTAGGTAAATATCATATTCTAAATGTGGTGTAGTCGCATCAGGTTTCTGAACAGGCGATGTTACAGGAACAGGAATGACGCCACCCAAAGTTTTTCCATAATTGGGCAAGGTTTTCCAAAAAATTGGTCTGCTGTTTATTGCTCGGCTATAATTAGGTGCTTCCATTGAAATGTAGCCATTCTGCGGTAAAAAAGCATTTAACGTAGGGGTGTCAAATTTCGAATTATCGATATGAATTGGAACCTCCAATTTTGTTCCATCACTAACAGAAACGATTATACTGCTATTTGATTTTCCTTTAGGTGCTTTTGCCCAATCTACACTTAACCAAACTTTTTTAGCATTATTTACTTCACCTTTTGGTTGATCTACAATGATATAATTCGGAGTTTTAACCTGGTAAGTGAAAACACCCATAGCCTTATTAAATAATTCGAAGTAATGTGAAGTGTTATTGTAGTAATCAAAAGTTGGCAAAGCAATGTTCACCTTTTGCTTTTTGCTCCACGATGAATCACTTCCTTCAATTGCCAATCCCATTTCCACTTTGTTCAAATTACCTGTTGCGGCCAAAACCATGGTATTTGGTTTTGAGTTTTTCTCTGGCTGTTGCCAGTAAGTATAACCGATATGGGTTTGATCCATCATGTGATCCCACTTGCCGCCGGCCATCGTTTTGTTATAGTAATTGGTTATTTCTTCATCTCGTTTATACAATTCGGCAACCTGCTCCCCCATGGTATTTGCAGCCAAGCGACCTTGTTTCGCATATAATTTATTTTTAGCAACATGGAAATAAAGATCATAAAGATTGGCACTTGCCTCTACAGGATGCATTACCAACTGATAGTAGGCATCTTTCTGATTGACTGGAATTTGATTGTAAATAAACCTCGCCTTTTCCGCTAACTTTTTATAGTCGGCAACTACTGTTTCAAACTCGTTGTAATTGTTTAGGCTGTAAATGCTATCTGTTAGTAACTCTGGTTTGATACGCCCGTTATATTTCGAATAAAAATCAAGAATATCTGCAATTTCAGCAGCATAAGTTTCGCCAAACTGTTTCTCCGACCAGTCGATGGTATATTGTTTCAACTGTTCTGCCGGGATGGCATCGGGCGCCCAGGCGTAATCCAGAAAGAAAGAAATTGGAAATTCCATTGGTTTTAAATCGCCAACATTTACAATCCAAATCTGGTTGGCATTATACTCATAAGCCAGGTTCATCTGCTCCCAAACTTTCTGAATGGGATTGGTATTAATCCATTTGTAATTCCTTGGATCACCTACATAGTCGAAATGATAATAAATGCCATAACCACCTTTACGTGGTGATTCATTGAGCTTTGGAAGTTTTCGGATATTGCCCCAATTGTCATCACAAAGCAGCAGTGTAACATCATCCGGAACACGCATTCCTTTATCGTAATAGGCCTGAACTTCTTTATACAGTGCCCAGAGTTGTGGTGTTTCAGATGCTGGTTTTTTAGTAACTTTTTCAATAATTTCTCGCTGATCTTTTACTATTTTTTCCAGTAATGCCGTCGCTGTTCCTTCTGTCATTGGCTCATCGCCGTCTCCACGCATTCCTACGGTGATGATTTGTTCTTTGTCGGCCACTCGTTTTAAGCCACTTTCCCAAAACTCCCTTAATTGAGCCGGGTTTTGATCGTAGTTCCACTTTCCACCTTTATATCTTTTCCACTCATCGTGGGCCCGGGTTAAAGGTTCGTGATGTGAAGTTCCAATAACCACTCCATATTCATCTGCCAAAACGGGATTCAATTTATCATCATCATTAAAGGCACTTCCCCACATGGCAGGCCATAAATAATTGCCTTTTAAACGGAGAATGAGCTCAAAAACCTGGGCATAAAACTTACTATTGAAGCCACCAAACTCTTTTCTACTCCAACCCGATAAAGCTGGCGCTTCATCGTTTAAGAAAATTCCCCGATATTTAACAGCAGGAGAAGAAATGATGTGCCTACCAGAGATGGCAAATAAACTATTACTTTTTTTCACAGGAACATCGGCCCAATAATACCATGGCGAAACCCCGATTTGGCTGGAAAGTTCGTAAATGCCATAAATGGTTCCGCGTCTATCGCTACCAGCAATTACGAGAGCAGAGTCCACACCCGCAGTTGGGTTTTTAACGACTTCAATTAATGTACTTTCCCATTTTCCAGCAATCCCGGCAACATTTATTTTGTTGTTTCTAATTAACTCATCAACAATTTTGCTTTTTCCAATGGTACCGATAATGATGGCCATGCCAGCAATTTTATCAGTAGCAAAAGCTGGATTAATTCCTGTAACTTTTTGTATATCGCCCTGAAGATCTTTTGCTGCTCTTGTTACGCCTGGCCAATCATTTCCACTAATTAAGATTGATGAAACTTTACCTTTGCTAGCTATGGAGAAACTTCCATGAGTTTGAGTTTTAGATATGAATGGGTCGGCACCTGCAGCTAAGCAGATGTTTTTTAATCCAAACAACATAATAAGGAGGATAAATTTCTTCATTTCATTTATTTTTAAAATTGATTACTTCCCAATACGCTTTCTTGGGTTGCAGATTGGTATCAAAAAGAAGCGGGTAATTTTTTCGTCCCATAACCGGATATTCATCCAACCAACTGTATCGATCGGAGATATTCCAAAAGGTAACATTGGTAATTACGTCTTTATATTCGCGAAATACTTTAAATACCATCGCATATTGCGCTGCCTGTTTTTGCTGAAGTGCTAACGTAAATTCATCTGATTCTCCAGGCTTTCTTGCTCTTCTCTCCTTTTCCCATGGATAGATTGACATATCAACTTCAGTAAACTGAATTTTTAATCCAATTGAAGAATATCGTTCAATTGCAGCCCGCAAATCCTTTTCTGTTGGTTCCTGTAACGACCAATGCGCCTGCAAGCCTACGCCATCAATTGGCACGCCCTTATCTTTTAAACTTTTAAGCAATTTTAAAATCCGCTCCCGCTTTTCTGGTCGCTCGGTATTGTAATCGTTGTAATAAAGTTTTGCCTCTGGATCGGCCGCATGCGCATATTCAAAAGCTTTTATTATAAAATCCTCACCGCAGATTTTATACCATTTAGAATCTCTTAAATATTTTGAAGGATTATCATCAATGGCTTCATTTACCACATCCCATGCGTAAATTTTACCTTTATAACGATTAATAACTGCCGTAATGTGATCTTTTAAACGCTGTAACAAAACAGCCTTGGTTACTTCATTTCCTTTACTATCCTTAAAAATCCAATCGGGCGTTTGCTCATGCCAGCATAAATTGTGTCCACGGATTTTGATTCCATTTTTCACCGCAAAGTTTACAATAGAATCGGCTTCCCTCCAGTAAAACTTTCCTTCGCGGGGCTGTATTGATCCCATTTTCATGGCATTTTCTGCTGTAATGCTATTGAATTGTTTTTTGATTAATTGCGATTCATCTCCGGTCAGATTTTTTACGCCCACAGCTACGCCAATTGAAAAATAAGATTGGTAGAAATCCTTTAATCCAAAAGAATCATTAGAATAATTTTCAGGAACCTGCTGCGCTCGGCAAGATATGATCACTAAAAATATGCAAATCCAAAACGCACCAATAAATTGTAAAAATTGAAGTTTCCTGAACATATATATTTGGCTAAAGCAATGTTTGAAGCGATCGTTATCTATTGACCAAAACTAACATTGGCACTAAAGTAATATTAATTAAACAAAAATGCAATCGGTTGCACAATAATTTTTCAATCTCATCTTTTGGAAAAGTATATCAAAAAAAAATCCCCTACCATTACATAGGGGATTTTATTATTTATGAATTTGATTTTTTCTTACTCTTTAGCCAGAGGAATTTCTACACCAACTGGTCCGCTTGGTTCACTTTCATTTTTCAACCTATCAAGGGCAGTAACCAAATAACTATAACGTTTACCAGGTTCTGTTGTGGTATCAATAAAGGAAAGATAATCTTCGAAGCTAATTTTGAGGATATTTTTTGGATCAAGTATGGAAATTTTCTCGCCTTCAGCAAAGCGATAAATTACATAGCCAGAAGCCGTTTCACCATCTTTAGCCTTTAACGGGTTTTGCCACTTCAAATGTACACCATCTTTAAGCGCATCGGCAGTTAGCGCCTGCGGCTCGTTCGGAGGAGTTTCATCTAACCATGGCATTTGCGGAGGGAGCGCCTGATACTTATATAAATCATTTTTTAGTGAATCGCCTACAGATCTTGCTACTGTACTCAATGATTTTGAGCTAAAGAAAACACTGCCCTGAATTCTGGTATGCTCTCTTATAAAACGTATTTGCCGGGGTATTTCTGTTAAATTTTTCCAGGCTGCCTCGGCCCTTGAGTTAACCAGGTAAGCACCCTGACCTATGTAAACATGCCTACCGTAACTGTTATTGCTCCACCAATCAACCAATGTAGCGAATGGGGCAACTCTCCTCGTAAATGTAAAATAGATCTGCGGATTGATATAATCTACCCAACCTTCCTTAACCCACTTGCGGCTATCGGCAAAAAGTTCTGCATAATTGGATAAACCACTGGTTGCAGATCCTTCGGGATCTTCATATTTATTGCGCCATATACCAAACGGACTTACGCCGAACTTTACCCATTTTTTATAATGGTGAATGCTATCATCCAACTGCTTGATGAGCATATCCACGTTGTTTCTGCGCCAATCTTTTATGTCGATAAAATTATTTGCGTACTTGCTAAAAGTAGCGGAGTCATTTATAGTTTGTCCTTCAATTTTATATGGATAAAAATAATCATCAAAATGGATTCCATCTACGTCGTAACCTTTTACAACATCTAAAATAACCTGTATTATATATTCTCTCACATCAGGAATTCCAGGATCAAACTGTTTTTTGCCACCATAGATAAAAAACCAATCTGGATGTTTTTTGAACGCATGGTCATCATGAAAAACGGTGCTGCTGCTCATACTTGCCCGGTATGGGTTAAACCAAGCGTGAAGTTCCATCCCTCTAAAATGCGCTTCCTTTATGGCGAATGCCAAAGGATCGTAACCAGGTGCGGGCGCTAATCCTTGCTTACCCATTAACCATTGGCTCCAGGGTTCTCTTGATTTAGCATAGAAAGCATCGCCTGCTGGCCTAACCTGTAAAATGATGGCATTCATCCCTTGACTTTTGTGCCTTTCGAGTATACCAATCAGCTCTTGTTTTTGCTGATCAATGCTTAAACCCGGACGAGAAGGCCAATCGATATTGGTTACAGTGGCTACCCAAACCCCTCTAAACTCTCTTTTTGGTGCAATTTTTGTTAAAGGTTGAGCATTTAATATATAAGGTAGTACAGTTAAAGATAAAAGTGCGTATAGAAAGTTTTTAAGCATTATTCTTGTCTTGTTTTTTTTACTGGGATGCGTACTTGTGTTATTTTGAATACAAACGAACATTAGCAATTAAACGATTTTTTTTAAAATCTCTTATAATTTTTATTAAAAATTATAATTTGCGCCTTGCTAAAATTAATTGTGTGCCCCATTTACCTATGGAAATACAAAAGTATATTAATTTAAGAAGATACAGCATTATTAAAAATGGAACCACAAAAGATTAATAAAGGCGATAGAAACAAGATTTACTTTCTGGTTATAGTTATAGCTGCTCTTATCGGAACAAATGCTTACCTGTTTTTTAAAGATCGACAGCAAAGCGAAAGGTTTGTTACAGTAAGTACAGAAAAAGATAAATTGCGTTTAGAGGTTGAAAAAATTGAGGTGGAATTGGATAAAGTTGAAGCGCTCAACTTGGATTTAAATGAGAAATTAGTTGAAGAACAAAAGTTAGCCAGAGAAAAAATTGCCGAACTTAAAGTTGCATTAGAAAAAGGAGAAATTACCCAAGGAGAGCTTGATAAAGCCAATACCCAAATCAATGAATTAAAAACCTTTGTTAAAAACTATAACGATCAGGTTATTCAACTTCAAAAAGACAATATTTTTTTAAAAAACAGCCGCGATAGCTTAGAGAACACACTTAAAAATATAAGCAATAAAGCTTCTGGCTTGGAAAGTGAAAATGCTAACCTAAATGCTAAAGTTAAAACCGCAGCAGCCTTAAAACTACAAGGTGCTAATATTATTGCCTTCAGAACAAAATCAAGCGGTAAGAAAGTAGAAGTTACTAAATCATCAACAGCCGAAAAGTTAAGTGTTCGATTTAATATTATTGCGAACGAATTGGCAGAAAAAGGCCACCATAATATTTATTTAAGGGTTTTTGATCCGGCAGGAAATTTACTTGCAGATGAAGGGAATCGTTTTGAAGCCGATGGCCAGGAGATGCAATTTAGCCACTCCATCTATATCAACTACAATAACGACGATAGCACCTATGTTATCGATTGGGCTAATCCAAAGCCATTTATCAAAGGGATTTATACAGTTATTTTATATGCCGATGGCAATACAATGGGTAAAGCGCAGGTAGATCTTCGCTAATCTCCTCCAAATTAAGCTAAAGGAAAGGTTAAATAAAATGTGGTTCCTACATCAATAACTGAAGTAAAACTAATTGTTCCACCCGCATTTTCTACGGCCTGTTTTACAAACGCCAGCCCAAGACCAGTACCTGACGATTTTGTAGTAAAGTTAGGTACGAAAATTTTATCATGTAATATCGCCGGAATTCCTTTTCCATTATCCTTTATCTCGATATATGCGAATTCATCATCGTTATACAGTACCGCACTAATACAACAGTGAGATTCATCATCAATAGCCTCAATTGCATTTTTGAATAGATTATTAAAGGTTCTCAATAATTGATCATGGTCAGCCAGAATGCGGATACTATTTCCAGCCTTATTAAGCACATTGATTTCTACATTATCGCTATGCTTATAAACCTGGCGGGCCTGTTCTATCACAGGCATGATATCCAACCTCTCCAAATTGGTATCGGGCATTTTAGCAAAATTCGAGAATTCTGATGCTATTTTCGAAAGGCTATCAATTTGCTCGATAAAAGACTTGCTGAACTTGTTAAATTTATGTTCAAAATTTGGATCATTTTCTCGCCATGACTTTTCCAGTAACTGAACACCTAATTTAAGCGGTGTCAATGGATTTTTAATTTCATGAGCAACTTGTTTTGCCATCTCACGCCAGGCACTCTCTCTTTCTGATTGGGCTAATTTAACTGCGCTGGCTTCGAGGGCAGCTATCATTCCATTGTATTCCTTAATCAATGAGCCAATTTCATCATGCCTCCGCCACACAATTGGCTCATTACGCTGTCCAATTCTGGTTCTGCTAATGCTCTCCTGAATGAAAGTTAGAGGGCTTGTAATCTGGTTGGCCAAAAACACAGCTAAAACACCCACCGCCACAAACACCAGGGCATAAATATTAATCAGGTTACTTACAAAAAGCGCAATCTTATCTGAATATTCTTCTTCGTTTGAATAGTTAGGCAGACCAATATACGCGATAGTTTTATTTTGAGCATTTCGTATTGGCGCATAGGCAGCCGCATAAGTTAAATTACCAATCTTCTCCTCATCATTAATATATTCAGATCGCTTTAATTTGGCCAAGTAGGTATAAGCTAGTGGTCCCATTTTTCTTCCAATAACTTTTGAATTATAAAGCTTTGGATAAGTAGTCATCAACAAATTGCCCTGGGTGTTATATAAATTTAAATCGACATTATTAACATCGGCAAAATTAATGAAATCAGCCACTGCATCTTCATCCTCAACTATACCTTCACTAAAAACCTGTTTTTCATAATTCTGCTGTACTTTCCTTATTTTATCTTTAATGGATATGGTTTGTTGTCCCCGATATTCGTTGTTCATGTAATAGTAAGTTACCCAACCAACAATTAATAATGTGGCCACCACCGATAATACTACGGATAATTGGATCCGTGTTTTGTACAGGATTTTATTGGCATTAATCATCAGTGATCGATTAATGCTAAACCAACCCACACGTTCATCATCAAGATTTTTAATTAACCAAATTAATCCATATAATACCAATGAGAAGATAATAAACACTAAAAAGAAAAAGGATAGTGCTGCCAAACGCTCTACATAACCCACCTTTTGCTTGCTTATTACCACCATCTTACTGTCAGTTGGTTTATATATCAAGTGGCTATAATCTAATGAATTATCACTGCTCGTTACAAAATCATCTTTTTTGCCTTTAAAAATTCTACCATCTAAGGGATAGGTGTAATTTCCAGACTGATTTAATAATCGATCATTACTATATAGTGCTATTGAATATCCTTTAAAATCTTCATCTCTGATCAGCTTTTGATCTCCGAGCAAATCTGGCAATCTATTGTTATAATTATAAGGTTTTGATCGAAGTTCGATGACTAAAGTTCCTAATAAACTTCCTTTATTTACAACAGAGATAATTCCAAAATAATCCTGATAACCAAAAGTATTATTAACCTGATAGAAATAATTTGCACCATCTATTTTAACCGAACCAGATTCTACCAGTCCTTTATATTTTCTAAAAGGTTGCCCATTCGGATTACTGATATCAATGCCGGTTTTATCGTATGGATAGATTTGATAATCGTAACGACTTAAATATCCATCTAAATAATTTTTTATGTGATTTTTGAGTACCGAATAATTCGATTTACCATTTTGATTAAAATATCTAATTAAAAAATCATCCTTAAGTAACTGACCCTCTAAACTTCCAAGCGCCACAATTGCATTCGGATCTTCTGACGATTGTACTTTACGGGCAAGAGGCTCGCGAAGGTTACGCTCGGTAATATCCTTATACTTGATATATTTAATAGATGTGTTAAATGCCAAACAAAAAAATACAATAGCAAATAAACCAATAGAAAACTTAGCTTTTTCGTTATAAATGCTTCTGCAAACAATTAAAAGTATGAACGCAAAAACAATGAAAAAAGCAGTAAAATCAGTGGTAAGTTTATAAATAAAAACTACTGCAAAACCGGTTAAAAAAATGATAAGCCTTTCCCTATTGCTCACATTAAGTTGCTTGCTAACCGTTGCCGAAATGATGGTTATTAAGTAAATCTGGAACCAAACCAAACAAAGAATTACAATACTTACCCAACTCGAGCCACTTAATTTTAGGATATTAATAATCTCAAAGTTAATCTTAGAGTTATATATCAATCCAAAAAAAACTTCATCACTGAAATAGGCAATTGTGGAAATGAAGGCTAAAAACAAAACATGTATAATAATGCCAAGTACTTTGCTCTTCCTGATGTAAGCTCCAAATTTATACTGCTCTTTGTGGTTGTACATAAATAACAGCAACCAAGTGAGGGAAATTACGTTTAATAAAAAATCGCCCAATGAAGGCATGAGGAAGCTTTCAGAATATATTTTGGGATCAAAAAGATCAAGCGGAAATCGGTGATTGAACCATCCATAATACAAATCGGAAAGTCTAAACGTTAAAAAGAATGCCATTAAAAGTAATGTGCCCCAAGCAATATGGCCCTTTCTTGCGATTAACGAACTTAAGGAATTAAAAAACATGCAAATGCTCAATAATCCTGCTACGAAAAGCCATAATTGGGTAACCGAATAATAATCGTCTATATAACCAGGTTTTACTTTTAATCCGAATAAAAATTTATTATCAATACTTCTGATACTATATACGTCTTTATCGGTAAATGAAGCCAGCGTGAGTAACCTTGAGCTAGATAAAAGCGGATCTAAATCGTTTTTAAAATATTGGGTTTCTTTAAAAGGATATTGTGACTGTATCGAAATCAGGAAAACCAAATTGAAATCGCCCTGGGTATTTTTAATAACCTCGTACCATCCATTGGAAAAAAATAGTACAGAACTTCCTTCCTTAATTGTTCGAGGATCGATATCGGTAACACGGTAAGTACTCCAAAATTTTAATTGATTGTTTTGGAAAGTGAGCAGATTAATGCCCTTTACTTTTCTGTAAACATTTAAGAAATCAATGGCATTTTTCGGATTGTTATGAAACTGTTTTGCTTTTGCAACTTCGTTTTTGTTAGCTAAAAACGCGGCAACATCATTTTCCTTTATAAGCAGGTTTTGTTGAACTTCCCTCGCATCGCGTTCCAACAAATCACTTTTGGTTGTAAATCTGCTTAGCGATATTGAGGTTACGATAAGGCAGCAACCTAATACAAGCAGTAGAAATCTAATTTTTACACCAAAGCTCAATTTCATCGATTTTGATAAAGATATTAAATATTGATAAAAAACAACGCCATAAACGGTTTGTTTATGGCGTCGAAATTATTTTAAAATGAAGAATTTTAAGCAATAGTGGCGCTACTGGTTTGCACCTCGCGACTCACTTTTTTAACTAAACCCTGCAAAACATTGCCAGGTCCAACCTCTACAAATTCCGTTGCTCCATCAGCAAGCATATTTTCAACAGTTTGTGTCCAACGTACAGCGCCTGTTAATTGTTTGATTAAATTTGCTTTTATTTCTGCAGGATCGGTATAAGGTTTTGCATCAACATTTTGATATACCGCACAAATAGGTGCAGAAATATTTGTGGCTTCAATTGCAGCTTGTAATTCAATTTTTGCAGGCTCCATTAAAGGCGAATGGAATGCTCCGCCAACATTTAACTTTAAAGCACGTTTAGCTCCAGCCTCTGTTAACTTTGCACAAGCCAAATCAATTCCTTCTATACTACCCGAAATAACCAATTGACCCGGACAATTATAATTTGCTGGAACAACCACTGCATCAACCTCAGCGCAGATTTTCTCTACTACATCATCAGCCAAGCCTAAAATAGCAGCCATTGTTGAAGGTTGTGCTTCGCAAGCCTTTTGCATTGCATTCGCACGAGCAATAACCAACTTTAAACCATCTTCGAAACTTAACGCATTAGCTGCAACCAAGGCTGAGAATTCGCCTAGTGAGTGACCAGCCACCATATCTGGCTTAAAATCAGCACCTAAAACTTTTGCCAAAATAACCGAGTGCAAAAAAATTGCTGGCTGGGTTACATTAGTTTGTTTTAGTTCTTCGTCTGTTCCGCTAAACATGATATCGCTGATGCGGAAACCGATAATTTCATTTGCCTTTTCAAATAATGCTGCAGCCTGTGGGTTTTCATAAAGATCTTTACCCATTCCTACAAATTGTGCTCCTTGTCCAGGAAAAATATATGCTCTCATAATTTATGCGTTTGGCGTAATGCGCTTGGCGATTAGCGTAGCTGCAACGCCCAACCTTTTACTTTCTACTTTATACTTTCTACTTTATACTCTTTACTTTCTACTTCCTACTTTCTACTAATCTAAACTTGCTGTAATTAACCTCAAAAATTCAGCCCGTGTTTTATCGTTACTTAAAAAAGTACCTGTAAAAGCTGATGTAGTGGTTACTGAATTTTGTTTTTGTACACCACGCATAGCCATGCACAAATGTCTGCATTCCATAACTACGGCAACGCCCATCGGGTTTAGAGTATTTTGAATACAGTCTCTAATTTCATTAGTTAAGCGCTCCTGAACCTGCAAACGGCGGGCAAAAGCATCAACCACACGAGGGATTTTGCTCAAGCCAACAATGTGTCCATTTGGAATGTATGCGATGTGTGCTTTACCAAAAAATGGCAACATGTGGTGTTCGCACATGGAGTAAACCTCAATATCCTTAACCACAACCATTTGGCTGTAATCTTCTTCAAACATGGCTGATTTCAAGATTTCATCAGGTTTTAAATCGTAACCATGTGTTAAATACTGCAATGCTTTTGCTACACGTTCTGGTGTTTTCAATAGCCCCTCACGTTCTGGATCTTCGCCTAACTGACCAAGAATATCTTTATAATGTGTGGCAACAGCTTCAATTTTTTCCTCGTTATAACGGTCTATTTTTACATAGCCATCTCTCGATTCGCCTTTTAATATGTCTTTAGTGCTCATTAATATTTGTGGATTTAACCAAAGTATTCAACATAGTTATTTTCGGTTTCGTAGATTTTTACACAATGTAAAATTGCACCACTTTCTGCAATTGGGGCTTCCAATTGTTTCCAAACTTCAATGGCCAGATTTTCTGTAGATGCCAATTTACCTTTCATAAAATCTACATCAAGATTTAAGTTTTTATGGTCAACTTTATCTACAACATAAATATTCATTACATCTTTTAACCATTTCAAATCGACAAGAAAACCAGTTTCGGGATTTATTTCACCTTTAACGGTAACATACAACCAATAGTTATGCCCATGCCAGTTCGGATTGGCGCATTTTCCGTAAACCTCGTTATTTTTATCATCATCCCAATCGGTTCTGGCCAGTTTATGGGCAGCGTTAAATGATGCTTTTCTCGTTATATAAATCATTACTCTAAAATAAAAGATCAAATATACGGATAAAGGCTTAAGAGAAGACATGGAAAATGTAAGATGGAAAATGGATGATTATTATCGTAATCGAGTACCTTTACTTTATGAAAACTCTAGTAGTGGCGGCTACAAAAGCCGAGGTTGCATTCTTCTACCAGCATTATAATTTACCCGAAGGTGATTTTATTGAGGGCAAAAACTTCGATTTATTGATAACTGGAGTGGGTATGGTAGCTACGGCATTTTCATTGGGTCAGTATCTTTCTGCTAACAAATATATTTTGGTGCTTAATGTTGGTATTGCAGGCTGTTTTGATAGAAATATTGCGTTGGGAAGCCTTTTAAACATTAATGAGGATACTTTCGCTGAGCTTGGTGCAGAAAATGGAGATGAGTTTTTAACCATCACTGATTTAGGTTTTGGCGAAAACCATTTCAAATCCATTGGGAAACGCATAACAAATTTGCCATCGGTTAAAGGCATAACAGTTAATTGTGTAACCGGAAGCGAAAAAAGCATTAATAATATTGTAAAAAGATTAAACCCAACTAGCGAGAGCATGGAAGGTGCTGCTGTTTTTTATGCCTGTAAGAAAGAAAATATCGATTGCCTGCAAGTAAGGAGTATTTCAAATTATGTTGCGCCGAGAAATAAAGAAACGTGGGAAATTGGTTTGGCTATTAAAAACCTGAACGAATGGCTGATTTCTTTTATATCAGAAATGAACTGATTATGACTGATTAATTTGCCACAGTACTTAATTTTGATTTATGAAGCTTACACTTGGTTTTTCTCCTTGCCCCAACGATACATTTATTTTCGACGCCTTAATTCACCATAAAATAGATACCGAAGGGTTATCGTTTGAGGTGAGTTACGATGATGTGGAAACGCTAAATCAAAAAGCTTTGAGAGGCGATTTGGATATTACCAAACTTAGTTTTCATGCGTTTGCCTACGTGGCTCATCAATATGCATTGTTAGATGCTGGAAGTGCCCTGGGCTTTGGTGTAGGACCGCTTTTAATTAGCAAAAATCATTTTGATGAAAATGATTCCAGGCTCCAAACTCCAAATTCTGACTTAAAAATAGGTATCCCTGGAAAGTATACTACAGCCAATTTCTTATTGGGAATAGCTTACCCACACTTGCAAAACAAGCAGGAAATGGTTTTTTCAGAGATTGAATCAGCTTTGCTGGAAGATAAAATTGATTTAGGCTTGATCATCCATGAAAACAGGTTTACTTATCAAGATAAAGGATTAAATAAAATCGTTGATCTGGGCGATTATTGGGAGAAGCTAACAGGCTGTGCTATCCCCTTGGGTGGAATTGTAATCAACAGAAATTTAGACCGAGAAGTTCAGCTTAAGGTTAATCGTTTAATTCGACAATCTGTAGAGTTTGCATTTGCTCATCCAAAATCGGGCATCGATTTTATTCGTAAACACGCACAGGCGATGGATGAATCGGTGATGTATAAACACATTGAATTATATGTAAATAAATACAGCATTAATTTAGGCGATGAGGGCAGAAAAGCTGTGGATACTTTATTTACTTTAGCTGCCGAAAAAGGTATTATTCCACCAATTAAAGCGAATTTGTATGTTTAGCGAGGATTTAAGTGAGTTATAAAATTGAAAGGTTGAAAAAGTTGTAATGTTCAAAAACATTCCAACATTTCAACGTTTAAAAACAATCTGTTAACTCACCAACAATTTATAGCCTTTACCGTGTACATTGATTATCTCCACGTTCGAATCTCCCCTCAAATACTTTCGCAATTTGCTTAAAAACACATCCATACTTCTTCCGTTAAAGTAGTTATCATCATGCCAAATGCTTAATAATGCTTCTTCTCTGGTTAAAACCGTATTCTTTTTTAAGCACAACAAACGTAACAATTCAGCCTCTTTGGTTGAAAGTTTTTGTTGCTGATCACCATTGGTAATAATTTGTGTTGTATAATCGAAAATATAATTTCCAATGCTGAACTGAGTTTCAGGTGCTTCTTCTGCACCATCAGTTTTGCTCGAAATACGTTTAAACATCGCGTTTATACGCAATAAAAGTTCTTCTATACGAAAAGGCTTCGTAATGTAATCATCACCACCTAAATCATACGCAGCAGATTTATCTTCCAACATGGTTTTTGCTGTTGCGAAAATAATAGGCACTTGCGCATTCACCTTACGAATATCTTTCCCTAAAGTAAATCCATCCTTTTTAGGCATCATCACATCCAAAATACAAAGATCGAAGTTTTGCTTATTGAAAGCACGTAATCCTTCTTCCCCATCTGTACAAAGCACCACATCGAATTTGCCTTTTAGTTGCAAATAATCTTGCAGCAATAAACCTAAATTTGGATCGTCCTCAACCAGAAGTATTTTTTTCATTGTCTTTATTTTATTCACGTAAGTAGCGTTACCTACAGTAAAAGTTTGATTGTGTGTTTGCATGTCGGTTTAATTTACTTAGTGATTTAAATAAACTTTCCGCAATGTTAAGCAATGTAGGGTTGCAAAATGGATAAGTATCGACCAATAAAGCTTTTGTGCCGATAGTTAGCTTTCATATAAAGGTAATGATATTTCAAATGTTGTTCCTTTATCTTTTTCGCTACTAACCTTAATACTCCCGTTTACTTGTTTTATAATATCCTGAACATAATTTAGCCCCAAACCAAAGCCTTTCACATCATGCAGATTGCCTGTAGGTACGCGGTAAAACTGATCGAAAATACGCTTCGATTGTTCTTTGGTCATGCCAATTCCTTTATCTGAAATTTCGATAAAAAGTTTATTGTTGGTATTTCTTGTGTTGATGGTAATTTCGGGTGTTTCAGAACTATACTTATTTGCGTTATCGATTAAATTGTAAAGTACATTCGAAAGATGAAGCTCATCGCCAAAAACGGTAGCTTTTTCAGCATCGGTATTGACATTTAAAATGGCATTTCTTTTTTGAAGTTGAAGCCCCATGCTATCTAACACAATTACGATTAAATCGTTCATATCCACTTCGGTATTGTCCATTTTAAGTTCGCCCTTTTCTAATCTGGCAATACTTAAAACACGCTCAATATGGCTGCCCAACCTTACATTTTCATCATAAATAATATTGGCCAATCTCTTTAATCGCGATTTATCTTCTGTAACCTCGGGATCTTTTAAAGCCTCACTCGCAATCATGATGGTAGCCACGGGTGTTTTAAACTCATGCGTCATGTTGTTGATAAAATCAGTTTTCATTTCCGAAATTTTCTTCTGCTTTAAAATGGCATAAAGTGTATAAGAAAAAATGAAAACCAGCACCAATAACAAACCAACTGATGTGGCTAAAGTAAAACTTAAATTGGCCAAAATTGCCGAGTTTTTATTCGGGAATGTCACAATAAGAGTCCCCGGATCACGAAATAAATCGTTTCCAAATAAAGGTATTTTATAGGTATTCTCAGGCAGAAATTCTCCATGTGTATTCGATGCTTCGATAAACAAAACTGAATCCTTTTTTGCCAGCGAAACTTTATAATAAGGTTTTTGACTGATGTTGTGCGTTAATAATTCTTGTTTTAAAACATCGCCAAGTGCCTGAAAGTTAATTCTTTTATAAATTGGAATATTAGACTCTTCCAATTCTTTTGATACATCCTCTACTAAACTCATTCTATTGTAAGGCAAAGTATCTTTACCCAATGCTGCAATTTTTACTTCCAGTTTTTTTCTGGCGATTTCATCCTCACGTTTAAATTTTTTTTCAAACTCATCAGGGATTTTAGCAACGTTTGCAAAACCTGGACTACCATCGCGTGGATCGAAAACCAAATACCTTAATGTATCAGGTAAATTTTGCAGGCTTCTGAATTCGAAAGCTTTGGGAGGTGGCGCAAATGGTTTGGTACGCATGCTATAACCTTTAAGAACCAAGCCTTTAATGTCAATAATGGCATCCATTTGCAAATCTAACTTTCGCCCATTTCTTGATGATAAAGATTCGTATTCCTGTTCGGTAATTACATTTGGTGCCCTATAAGAAATCCTGATGATACTATCTTGCTGATTTAAATAATTCTCAATTAAATTTTCACGTTCGGCAAATCTCAATTCCGATTCCTGAACATACTGCTGTCTTAAATCTTTAACATCAAGCGCTCGCTGTCTAGCATCCTGCAGACGTTTTAATTTATTTTCAGCATCTTTTTTATTGATGTGGTTGGCCACATTTAACCGCTCTACTTTTTTAACTACTGTTGCAAGTGTTTGGTTAACCTGTTCATCAAATAGTTGAGATTTTAGGTTATAGGCTTCCTTGATGTAGTACAACTGCATTACAAAAACGCCGAGCAAAGCCACCGTCATTAAAACAGTAATAAACCAAAAACTCCTTTTTTTCATTGATGTGATTTTCTGCTGAACAGCGTATGTGTGAATACTTTACAACCTAACAGCAATCAAAAATACTCAATAGCTAAGTTACCAGAATGTTTTTAACATATTTTAACATGGTTTATTGAGCTGGAAATGAAGAGTTAAGCCCACAAAAAATGCCGAGGCATAAGCCTCGGCATGGTTCAAAATTGTTTGCTTAAAAAGATTCTTTATTTAGAAAGGCAAATCATCATCTTCACCTGGTGTATTGCTCACATCTACTGGAGCTGCATAAGCTGGAGTAGCTGTTGCCGGAGCGCCTGCTGCAATTGCATTGATTCTCCAAATTACCAAACTATTAAAATATGATGTTTTTCCTGTTTTATCTGTCCAAGGGCGACCGCGTAAATTAAAGAAAACCTCAACCTCATCGCCTGCTTTAAATGTATCTAATAATGCAGTTTTATCTTGCAAAGCCTCAAAACGGATATATTCTGGGTATGTTGGATTTTCTGCAAATTCTACTATTAAATCACGTTTTTTAAACGTTTCACTTACCTGCTGCGTTGCACCTACTTCGTGTACTTTTCCTTTAATTTCCATAACTAATACTAATATTGTACCTTAAAGAATCAAATCTCTATAATTTTATTGATAACTTCGCATACATTATGATGCAAGTTTTCCACAATAAAAGCAAGGTAATCATTACCTGCAATAAGCGCCTTTCTCCGTATTTACAAGATGAAGTTACGGCTTTAGGCTATAAAATAGAAAGAGCCTTTCCAACTGGCGTAGAGCTAAATATCACCCTTACGGAGTGTATTAAGCTAAATTTAAACTTGCGTTGCGCCAGTCAGATTTTATACGCCATTAAAAGTTTTAAAGCCATTACGCCTGATGATCTTTATAATGAAATTAAAAATATTGAGTGGGAAGAGTTGATTGATTTTGCTGGTTATTTCTCTGTAACTTCCAATGTGGATAATCCAAATATTACTACACCTCTTTTTGCCAATTTAAAGGTTAAAGATGCCATTGTAGATCGGATGAAAGAGAAGAAAGGCATCCGCCCAAATTCTGGATCTGATGCGAACAAAGCCGTAGTACATTTATATTGGAAAGATGCTGATGCCGATGTTTTTATGGATACATCTGGCGAAACTTTGGCGAAACATGGTTACCGCAAAATACCTGGAAAAGCGCCAATGCTCGAAGCGCTTGCTTCAGGCGCAATTTATGCCACCAAATGGGATAAAAAATCACCTTTTATTAACCCGATGTGTGGTTCAGGGACTTTGGCCATTGAGGCCGCTCTCATTGCAACTAATCGTGCTCCGGGTTTATACCGCATGAATTATGCTTTTATGCATATTTTGGGTTATGATGAACAAGAGTTTTTCGCAGAAAGAAGAATCCTAAAAGATCAGGTAATTAAAAATATTGATTTAAAAATTATTGCTTCAGATCTTTCGGAAGATGCTGTTGAAGTTACCCGACGAAATGCCCAAACAGCTGGTGTTGATACTTTTATTGAATTTGAAGTTTGCGATTTCGAACTTACTCCTGTACCCGAAGGCGGACAAGGTGTAGTGGTTTTTAACCCAGAATATGGCGAACGTTTAGGAGTGCATAGCAAATTGGAACTCACCTACAAACGTATGGGCGATTTTATGAAAACTAAATGTAAAGGCTATTCTGGTTATATTTTTACCGGAAACCCAGATTTAGCAAAAAAAATCGGCTTAAAAGCTTCGCGAAAAATAGAATTTTATAATGGAAAGCTAGATTGTAGAATGCTTGAATACGAATTGTATGATGGTTCGCGGAGAGCGCCTCTTATAGAAACGCAAGAAACAAATTAATTTAAATATTAAGGAGCCTGATTGATAATTTATTAACTTTTAGGCTCCTCATTTTTTACTTTTCTAACCCTAGTTTTCTTTATAGATTCGGTAATAGACGGGAATTGTTTGTGCCACATGCTGGTATACATACCATCGAGTTTAACCAATGCCGCATGTGTGCCTTCCTCAATGAGTTTCCCCTCTTTTAAAACCACAATTTTATCTGCATTAACTACAGTGCTTAATCTGTGTGCGATCAAAATAATAGTTTTCCCTTGTTCGCGAAGCAAAGAAATGGCATTATGAATATGTTCTTCTGATGAAGAATCTAGTGAGGAAGTTGCCTCATCCAAAATCAATATTTCAGGATCTCGATAAAGCGCCCGGGCAATGGCCAAACGCTGCCTTTGTCCTCCCGATAAGTTGGTTGCATTTTCGCCTAAATAAGTATCAAACCCATTTGGTAAACGCTCAATAAAATCCATAATATTTAATTGGGCACAGATGCGGATGATTTTTTTCATATCAGGTTCCATTTCCCCAACTGCAATATTTTCAATCACATTGCCAGCAAACAAGTGCACATCCTGAGGAACTACCGCAACCAACTTTCTTAAACTTTCATTGGTGATGTAATTAATATCGAATTTGCCAATCATAATATTGCCCGCTTGTAAAGGGTAAATATTTTGAAGTAGCGAAAGTAAAGTAGTTTTTCCCGATCCACTTTCGCCAACCACCGCAGTAATTTTTCCTTTCGGTACATGAAGATCAAAACCATCAAAAACAGTTACCCTCGTTCCATATCTAAAGTTTACTTTTCTAAACTCGATATCGCCAATCATATCTGGTGAAATATCCATGCGGTTTTCAGTTTTCTCCCGCTCCAAATCCATAATTTCGAAAAGCCTATCTGCAGCAATTCTTGCATCCTGAAAAACTTTATTCATCCCGATTAAACTGATTACTGGTCCGGTGAAGTAACCAATTATAGCATAAAACGACAGCAATTCGCCTGGGGTAATTAAATTTTGAAGTACAAAACTTGCCCCAGCCCAAAGTAAAATAACTGAAAACGTACTGGAAATAAATCCACTGGCGTTGCCAACTAACAATGAATTTGTTCCAGATGTGTAAACCGTTTTAAGCAAATTAATAAACCTGATTTCGGTTTTAAGGTTAGAAAAATTTTCAAGTCCAAAACGCTTAATGGTACTTACCGAATGAACTGATTCTACCAATTGGTTTTCCAGTTCGGCACTTTTTTCCATCAATTGCCTTTGAGTGGTTTTATTCAACCGGTTAGAAACGTAATACACCAAAGCATAAAGCGGAACAACGGTAAGCATAATCAGCGCCAGTTTCCAATAGTAGGTAAACATTAAAGCAAACGAAAAAATCAAAATGAAAACGTTTACGGCAAAACCCACTAAAACATCATTAATAAACGCCCTGATTTTTACTGCATCGTTCATGCGAGAAATGATTTCTCCTACCCGCATGGTATCGAAAAAGGCTTGGGGTAATTTTAGAAGATGTTTATAATAACCTAAAATCAGCCTTGCATCAATCTGCTGACCTGTTTTTATGGTTAATAATGTTTTGGCATAATTGATGAAAATTTGAAGCAGAATGATCACAATCATTACTGTACCCATCAGGTTTAAAAGATTTGTGTTCCCTTCGGGCAGCACATTATCTACAATTTTCTGCAAAAATATGGAAGTAGATAATCCTAAAATTGTGTAAAATATTGCCCCAATTAATACCTGAATCAGCACTGATTTATGCGGCATTAATAGATAGAGAAATCTTTTCTCTAATGATATTCGCTCGGTTCCTGCTGTAAAATCATCTCCCGGTAGGAGCATAATTAAAACACCTGTCCATTTTTGCCTAAACTCATCAGGTGTTAAACGCTGCATTTCTCCATAAGCCGGATCCATTACCTCGACATAATCTTCAGTAACTTTATACAAAACAATGTAATGCGCCAGGTTATTGTTATTAACGTGAGCAATTACAGGCGTTGGAATGGTAAACAAGTTATCATAACTTGCCTTAACTCCTTTCGCCGAAAACCCCAATCTTGTTGAGGCTTCAATTAAACCAAGCACATTTGTGCCTTTTTTATCAGTACTGGCATATTGACGTATTCGGGCAATTGGCAAATCCAATCCGTAATGAATAGATATTGAAGCTAAACAGGCAGCGCCACAATCCGTTACATCATGCTGCTTTATAATTGTTTTCTTCGTTTTTCTATTAGCAGCAACTTTTGCTTTAAAAGCTTGAAAAAATTGGGTTAAGCTTTTCATAGGCTGGTAACTTTGGTTTCTTTACGCTCAGGAATAACATTCGGGTTCAACCAATCATCAGCTTTATCATAAAGCAACTGAAACAGTGTTCTTCGGGTAACGAAAAATCTGGCTTGGAGTGTCATTCCCTTTTTTATATTTCCGGTATAACCATTCCTAAGTTTTAAACTGTTTTTATCGAGCAAACAACGAACTTTGAAAAATGGCTGAGATTCATTTTGCATGAATACATCGTTCGAGATGGATAAAACTTTACCCGTTGCCATACCCCATTCATTATAATTATAGGCATCTATCTGGAACCTCGCTTTTGTTCCAATCTTTAATAATCCAATGTCTTTGGGTTGAACATATGTTTCTGCGATAAGACCCGAATCAGGTGAAATTTCTCCTAAAATCTCATTGGCAGATATGGAACTACCCGGCTGAATACCCTTCAATTGTTGTACTGTTCCAGTTAATGGTGCCTTTATGGTATAAAATTCTTTTTCCTCTTCGTATTGTTTCTCTTTAGTATCAAGCTGTTGATTTTGAATATTCAGTTGATTTAGCTCCGTTTGCCATTTACTTCCCTGCTCTTCTCCTATTAAGCTTAGTTCATTAAAAACATTATCCTTACGAAGCTTCATTTCATCGTACTCCAATGCAGAAACTGCCTTCCGTTTATACAGAAAGGCATAGCGTTCGTAATTTTTATAAGCCAATTGATACCGTGCTTTAGCCTCGGTTACTCTCTGCATAAAAAAACTATATTGCTGGCCATAAACGCCAGATTTTAGGGGAAGTTTTTTCGACCAATCATTACGTTGATAGGCATTTATTAACAGGCGTAAATCATATAATTGGTCGGCTACATCACTTTGCTGGAATTGATTTAATTCATCCTGACTTTCAATATTTTCTTTTTTAATGGTTAACAAAACCTGGCCAGCCTTCACATGCATATTTTCCTTGATGTACAAAGAATCGATACGTCCTGCTATAAGCGGTTTGATTTCGTTTCGCTCGGCAGTTGGTCTGAATATGCCTGTACTTTTAACATTTACATCAACTTTAATAAAGAATAGCGCTAAAAATGCAACTATAAGCACAACCAAAATAACCTGATAAATTACTTTGGTGTATGAGTTGTGAGAATGAAAATGATACTCGGCAGTATTTTCAATGATCTCTTTCGGGAATATGTATTTGTCACTATCCATATCAAAAATTATATACGCATTTTAGTGATAAGGGGTTTCCAAATCGAAAAAAAGACCATATTGCCTGGTCTTTTAAAAAATAAAATTTTTAGAATTATTGGTTAATTCCTAAAAATCTAAAGTTCAAATGAGTATTGTTTCCAACAGAAATTTTAGTTTCATCTCTCCGATCTCCGTTTACGGTAATAAATGAAAGACTCAATAAACTATCAGCTGATGCACTTATAGAAATACTTGATAAGCTACTGGTATTTGCAAAAACACCACCTCCACCTATGCTTACTAATTCATGTTTTGATAAATTTTCCATGATGATTGATTTTTGTAGTAAATAAAAAGGGATTCTTTTCAGAATCCCTTTCATAAATTGAGTGTTAATCAAATTAGCTGGTTAGGCTTTGGAACAAACCTTGTAAGCTTCCACCAATGTTATTCCCTACAGAGAACGAGGTTTTACTCGATTCATCTCCGTCTTGGGTTTCGTTTGAAAATGATAATAAATTACCAATTCCTATTGATCCTAATAATCCACCTGAATTCGATGAATCATTACCACCAAATAAACCACCACCGTTGATTTCTTTCATTTCGTTTAAATTTAACTCTTGAAGTTTCATAACGTTCTAATTTTAATAATTGCCTACTCTGTTTGAGGTTTTCGGCTACTCCTTTTATGTTCGCTTTTTACAGCGAGGTTAATTAAGAAACGAAAGAAACCTGCAGATGGTTTTTATAACTGCTTGATTAGCAACAACAAATCAGAATACATTAAACTTTTGGGTTGTTCCTTTGTTTGCAATAATTAGGTTGCCTATCCGTTCGCGTGATACTTTATAGTAAAACGATTAATTCCTATAAAATCTAAGCCGATCAGAATTTCGTAAATTATTGAAACATTAAAATTATCCCTTTTATGGAAGATGTATTAGCTTTTAAGACAAAGAATGTTGCCGGGAATATTAGAAAAATTAGAGAATACAGAGATTATACTCAAGATTATTTGGCAGCAAAACTAAAAATTTCTCAAAACGCTTATAGTAAAATTGAGTTAGGTTATAGTAAATTAACTATTGATCGGTTATTTCAAATTTCTACTATTTTAGAAGTTGAGGTAACACATTTGCTTACCTTAAATCACAATGATTTAATTAAAATTATTGCTGAAGATGAAAACAGAACAGCAGCGGTAAGTTAAAAACTTCCGCTGTTGAAATCATTTATTCCAGCCTGCATAAATTTCCAATATCTTTGGCAAAAATTCTATTATGCAGCCTTCTATCCAAAAAACAATCGATTTTGTAAAAAAAACTTTAGCCAATGCAGAAGCTGGTCATGATTGGTTTCATATAGAACGGGTTTATAAAACGGCTCAAAATATCAATCAAAAAGAAAATGGCGATGATTTAGTAGTAGCTTATGCCGCACTGTTGCATGATATTGCTGATCCAAAGTTTAATGATGGCGATGAAAAAATAGGTCCAAATATCGCTGCCGCCTTTCTTAAATCTATTGAAGTTGATCAATCAATTATCGATCATGTGATATTGATCATCGAAAATATGTCTTTCAAAAATAGCTTTGATCAAAATTCCTTCACTTCCAGAGAAATGCAAATTGTTCAGGATGCTGATCGATTAGATGCCATTGGCGCCATTGGTATAGCAAGGGCTTTTACTTATGGGGGTTTTAAAAACCGTGTGCTTTATGACCCGGAAATTAAACCTGAACAACATTTATCAAAAGAAACTTATAAAAATACAACTGCACCAACTATTAATCATTTTTACGAAAAACTGCTTTTGCTTAAAGACATGATGAATACTAATGCAGGAAAAGATATTGCAGAGGAACGCCATCAATTTATGCTGCTTTACCTTAAACATTTTTTTAACGAATGGGAAGGTAATTAGCTTTTTAGCAGGCATATACCGTAAAATTACGGTACAGATTACTGATATATAGGTATTGGATAAAAAGACATTTTATAATAATTTAGTATAACTAAAATTAATGAACGTCTTTCAAGTGAAATATCATAAATGTGGCATATTAAGGGCTGCACTTATTGGAATACCAACTCTTGGTGCGCTAATAATGCTTACGATGTTAATCTGTTTTCCATTTTTTACACCAGCTTGGTTAATCTCCTTTCTAATTATTTCCTTTTTATTATTCATGATTTTTGTTTTGAAATGGATAATCAAAAAACAGATTTTTGTGCCTTGCCTTGTAAGTATTGATAGGCAAGGCATTAAATTTGAAATTTTAACAAACAGCCTGTTTTATAGTAAAAAAATTTTTCAGACTACCTGGGCCAATATTTCGTCAATTGAAGAAAGGTTTAGCATTCAAAACGGCAATTACTCATATGCTATAGGTTTCAAGAATCTACAATTTAAAGCTCATTTTAGCATTGATGAAAATTTTGAGGATGAGGCTGAAAATTTTTTCAAAACATTGAGGTTTTATCAGGAAATCAAAAAAATCTCTATAATTTTTCAGCAAAGCCAATCCAGCAACCATTTTCCTGATGAATTGGCAAGCAGTTGATATTCTGTAAAAGAGTATTATTTACTAATATTTTTAGTTTTTTAAAGCTATATTTGTTAGTAAAATAACACCTATGTCATTCGATCGAATCCGTGAAAAGTTAAATATTCTTGCAGATGCAGCAAAATATGATGTATCATGTTCATCAAGTGGCGGTACAAGAAAAAACAATAATAAGGGACTTGGCGATAGTCATTCGTCGGGAATTTGCCACACCTATACAGAAGATGGGCGATGCGTATCGTTACTTAAAATTTTATTAACCAACCATTGTATTTACGATTGTCTTTTTTGTGTATCGCGTAAAAGCAACGACGTAAAACGGGCTGCTTTTACAGTTGATGAAGTGGTTGAACTAACCATGAATTTTTATCGACGGAATTATATAGAAGGTTTATTTCTTAGCTCGGGAATTTTCAAAAATGCCGATTTTACAATGGAACGCTTGCTTTTGGTTTGCAAAAAACTTCGGTTAGAACAAAATTACAACGGTTACATTCATTTAAAAACCATTCCGGGCGCAAGTGATGAGCTAATTAAAGAAGCCGGTTTATATGCAGATCGAATGAGTATTAATCTCGAAATGCCTACTGAAGCAGGTTTAAAACTTTTAGCACCTGAAAAAAGTCACGCTGATGTGATTAAACCATTAGATTTTGTTCAAAAAAATATTGCCCAATTTTCTGCTGATAAAAAGTTAATTAAACACGTTCCAAAATTTGTTCCTGCTGGCCAGAGCACGCAAATGGTAATTGGCGCTACGCCAGAAAGCGACAAAGATATTATGTATACTGCAAATGCATTTTACAAAAACTTCTCGTTAAAAAGAGTTTATTATTCTGGTTATGTACCCATTAGCGATGATACTCGAATGCCAGTTTTGGGCACTCAACCGCCTCTTTTACGAGAAAACAGGCTTTATCAAACCGATTGGTTAATGCGTTTTTATGGCTTTAAAGTTCAGGAAATTTTAAATGACGCGAATCCCAATCTGGATATAGACATTGATCCAAAATTGAGCTGGGCCATTCGGAACATGCAGCATTTTCCTATCGATATTAACAAGGCTGATTATAAAATGATTTTACGCATTCCTGGAATTGGGGTAATGTCGGCTCAAAAAATAGTGCAGGCAAGGAAATTCGGAAAATTAAGAATAGATCAACTCAAAAAAATGGGTGTGGCATATAATAGGGCAAAACATTTCATTACCTGCGTTGATAGTCCATATCAATTAAAAGATTATCAGGGTACACAAATAAAAGCTTTTATTCTAGCCGAAAGCCATAGTAAATATTTAAAAACAGACAGCAATCAACTGATTTTATTCTAATGATTTACGTTTTCGATGGATCTTTGCCGGGCTTACTTACAGCAGTTTTCGAATGGTTTGAAAGAAAGCCTGGTCTTGTGGTATTGAAATCGAAGGATGCTTTTCAACCGGAAGCATTTACTGAAGTATTTTTTGTGAATAATGATGCAGAAAAGGCGGACAGGGTGTGGACAGGACTTCAAAAGAAGATTAAAAAAGAGTGGTTACGAAAGTTTTATTGTTCTTATTTATCAGAAATTCCCGAGGCTTATCAACATCTTTTTCAGTTTACCATTTACATCTTTCAAAATGAAAAAGGAGCTGAGGCTAATTATGGAAATAATGATGTAATGGCTTTATCGAAATATGCAAAAAGTGTAGAAAGAGAGAAACACAGAATGGAAGCTTTTATTCGTTTTCAAAAAACAGGTGATGGCATGTTTTATGCATCCATCGATCCTGATTTTAATGTTTTGCCGCTCATCACCAATCACTTTAAAAACCGATATGCAGATCAACAATGGATTATTTACGATTTGAAACGGAAGTATGGTCTCCATTATGATTTAAATACTGTTGAAGAAATTTCAATTGATTTTTCGGCAGATGTAAATAAAAAAAATCCCGCAGCAATATTAATGGATGAAAAGGAAGAACTTTATTCTTTGCTTTGGAAAGATTATTTTAAAAGTGCCAACATTGTTGCCCGAAAAAACACCAAGCTTCACGTAAAACACGTTCCCAAAAGATATTGGAAATACTTAACCGAAAAGCAATTGGGTTAACATCACACTAACACAAACTTGTCTGCTCATATTATTTACCCACATTTCAAAACTAGAATCGTGTTTCTTGTACTTGTGCCTTCAGAGAACTAAATCCACTCAACTATTAAGAAAATGAAAAGTAGCCAAGTTAACATTCCATTAACATAAAAAGCTTTAAATTGCACCATGAAACTAAGTGTGCTCGTTTTAATTACTGCGCTGGCCGTTGCCCTTTCCATCGGTATGGTAAATTTTTACTTCGAGCGTAGCTGGTATTATTTCGGAATTTCATTTGGCGTTTCATTCCTGTGCAGTTTTCTGGTATTTTATTACTTATTGGAAAAATACATCTACAACAAAATAAAACTGATTTACAAACTCATCCATAATTTAAAACTTGGTAAGGATTTAAAAGATGCACTTGGCGAATACGTAAGTTCTGATCCTATTAATGATGTAGAATTAGAAGTTAAAGAATGGGCCGGTGCTAAAAAAAGGGAGATTGATCTGTTAAAAAAACAAGAGCAATTCCGGCGTGAATTTTTATCAAATGTTTCTCACGAATTTAAAACGCCGCTTTTTGCTATTCAAGGATATATTGAAACACTGCAGGATTGCATTGTAGATGATCCGGATATGGCTGTAAAATTCCTTAAAAAAGCTGAAAATAATGTAGAAAGGTTGAGCTACCTGATAAACGATTTAGATGCGATTGCGAAATTGGAAACAGGCGAATCGCCAATTAATTATCAAAAATTCGATTTCGTTTCACTTGCCAAAGAGGTGATGGAAAATCTGGATGACAAGGCAGAGACAAAACACATCAAACTGTTCTTTAAGGATAAATATACTGCGGTTACCATGGTCAATGCCGACCGTGAGAAAATACGCCAGGTATTAATTAACCTCATTGTAAATAGCGTTAAATATGGTATTGAACATGGTGAAACCGCTATAAAAATATTCGAGCTCCACGATCAGTTTTTGATTGAGGTTACGGATAACGGCATCGGCATCGAAGAAAAACATTTATTACGGTTGTTCGAACGCTTTTATCGCATTGATACACACAGGGCTAGAGAAGTTGGAGGAACAGGACTTGGTTTAGCCATCGTGAAACACATCTTAGAGGCACACCAACAAACCATTTCGGTAAGAAGCACGCCCGGAATAGGAACCACCTTTGCTTTCACGCTTCAAAAGATAGGTTAGATGGCATCCACACCATTTTATTAATGCCAAATAGTTTTTCAATTCTATTGTAAACATCGAAACTAAACGTGCCAATTTGTCACTTTTAATTTAATTTGTGTATTTTTGCAATCCCCAAAATCTTTTTTAAGAATGATTGATTTACAAATACCAGATAAAACGCATGATGAGGCACGACAAGGCGAAGCGCTGATTTTAGATGCGCCTGTTAAAGCTGATGCCCGCAAATTATATATTGAAAGTTATGGTTGTGCAATGAACTTTGCTGATAGTGAAATTGTTGCCTCCATTCTATCAGAAACTGGCTTTGAAACCACAGGAGATTACCATCAGGCAGATGTGATTTTCATTAATACTTGCTCTATTCGGGAAAATGCTGAAACCAGGGTTAGAAATCGTCTTTCACAATTTGGGGTAGAAAAACGCCGTAATCCAAAATTGATTGTTGGCGTTTTGGGCTGTATGGCCGAACGATTAAAATCTAAGTTTTTAGAAGAAGAGCGCTTGGTTGATGTAGTGGTTGGACCAGATGCCTACCGCGATTTACCAAACTTAATTGAACAGGTAGAAAGTGGTCATAAAGCGGTAAACGTGCTTTTATCACGTGAAGAAACCTATGCTGATATTAGCCCGGTTCGTTTAAACAGCAATGGCATTACGGCTTTTATTTCCATTACGCGTGGTTGTAATAACATGTGTTCGTTCTGTGTGGTTCCATTTACCCGTGGCCGCGAACGTAGCCGTGATGCCCATTCGATAATAGAAGAAGCAAAATCACTGTTCGAGGCAGGTTATCGTGAAGTTACCCTTTTGGGCCAAAATGTAGACTCTTACACCTGGACATCAGAAGATGGTACGGAAACCGTAAACTTCGCTCAGCTCTTAGAACAAACAGCTTTGGTAAATCCTGATTTAAGGGTTCGTTTCTCTACATCACATCCAAAGGATATTACGGATGAGGTTTTACACACCATTGCTAAATACGACAACATTTGCAATTACATTCACTTGCCTGTACAATCGGGAAACACACGTGTTTTGGAATTGATGAACAGAACTTACACCCGCGAATGGTACATCAACCGCATCGATGCGATTAAAAAAATCATTCCAGGTTGTGCAATTTCTACTGATATCATCGCCGGCTTTTGTACGGAAACCGAAGAAGAACATCAGGAAACTTTGAGTATGATGGATTACGTGGAGTATGATTTTGCTTATAATTTCACCTACTCTGAACGCCCTGGAACTTTAGCGGCCCGAAAGCTTGAGGATGATATTCCTGAAGAAATTAAAAAACGCAGATTAGCAGAAATCTTAGCCAAACAACAGGCGCATTCTTTAATGCGTTTGCAGGAATGGGTTGGCAAAACAGTTCGCGTATTGATTGAAGGTACGTCAAAAAAATCCGACCAGGATTATTGTGGCCGTGGAGATAGTGGTGCAATGGCAATTTTTCCAGCTATTGAAGGTGTTAAGCCTGGCCAATATGCCAATGTTTACATCGAAAGGTGTACTTCAGCTACGCTGATTGGAAAGATAGTTTGATAATAGTTACATGTTATCGGTTGCGGGTTATAGGGCTAAATGCCAAATCCCAATACATAGAAGCTGATCATAAATATTACAATAAAAGTTAAAGATTAAATCATTAGAAACATGTTATAAAGCATGACCTTCAACTTTTAACCTTTAACTTTCAACCATTAAAGAATGGATACACAAAATATTAAACAACGATTCGGAATTATTGGCAACTCGCCGTTACTTAATCGTGCTATAGATATTGCAAGCCAGGTAGCACCAACGGACATGTCGGTACTCATTACCGGCGAAAGCGGAAGTGGAAAAGAAGTGTTTTCGCACATCATACACCAAATGAGTGCTCGTAAACACGGTGCTTTTATAGCGGTTAATTGTGGTGCCATTCCGGAGGGAACAATTGATTCTGAATTATTTGGCCATGAAAAAGGATCGTTTACAGGCGCACACGAAGCACGCAAAGGTTACTTCGAAGTAGCCAATGGCGGCACAATTTTTCTTGATGAAGTTGCGGAATTACCTTTAGGTACTCAAGCCCGTTTATTAAGAATTTTAGAAAGCGGCGAATACCTTCGTGTGGGTTCATCGAAAGTGCAAAAAACAGATGTGCGTATTATTGCGGCCACCAACGTAGATGTTTATAACCGTGTTAAAAACGGAAAGTTCCGCGAAGATTTATATTATAGATTGAACACCGTTCCATTGCGAATTCCTGCATTACAGGAGCGCAAAGAAGATATTTATTTGTTGTTTAGGAAATTCGCGGCCGATTTTAGTGATAAATACCGTAGTCCGGCTTTACACTTAGAGCCAGACGCTGTTCAAGTTTTAACCAATTATAGCTGGCCAGGAAATGTTCGTCAGCTGAAGAATATTGCCGAGCAAATCTGCGTTTTAGAAAAGGATAGAAATGTAACTGGTCAGGCCATTTTAAATTATATCCCCAACGAGGCCGGAAGCAATTTGCCAATGGCAATCAATTCTCAATCGAAAGAAGATTTTACAGAAAGAGATATTTTGTATAAAGTACTTTTCGATATGAAAAAGGACATGGTTGAACTTAAAAAATTGGTGGCAGAAATTATTCAGCATGGTGGAAATACGGCAACTGTTTTAGCTGATAATCCGCAATACATTAATCAACTCTACAGAGATGTAGAATTACCATCTGGACAGGAGCACGCTTTTACCATCCAACAGCCATCGCAAAACAACAATAACAGCAGTAACAATAATAATGGCGATTACTTTGCACATGAAGCAGAAGAGGTAGAGGAGTCGTTATCGTTAGTGGACAAAGAATCTGATCTGATTAAGAAGGCGCTCAAAAAACACAAAGGCAAGCGTAAATTTGCTGCTCAAGAGTTAGGCATATCAGAAAGAACGCTTTATAGAAAAATTAAAGAGTTAAATTTATAAAGCTCGTAAAAGACTTAAATCTTCATTTGATGAAAATTAAAATATTCGCACTAATTCTAATTGCCGCACTAAGCGCTTGCTCTTATAAGTTCAGCGGTGCATCAACAGAAGGATTAAAAACCGTTATTGTGCGTACGTTTGAAAACAATGCACCATTGGTTGTTCCAAACTTAAATAACCAATTAACCGAAGCCTTAAAAACCAGGATTCGTAACCAAACAAACCTAAGCGTATCAACCACCGAAGCCGATGCTGTTTTTGAAGGGCGAATCACCGGTTACGACATTAAACCTGTTGCATTACAATCGAGCGCTACACCAACTGCCGGAGCCAACCGATTAACGGTTACGGTATCCATTAAATATGTAAATAATGTTGCAGGTAAGGAGAAAGAAAGTTTCGAAGAAAGCTTTACTAAATTTTTCGATTTCCCTCTAAACGGAGCTTCAATCCAGGCCGCTTTACCAAACGCTTTAGATCAAATTAATAGGCAACTAACTGAAGATATTTTTAACAGGGCATTTGCACAGTGGTAAAGTTCCAATTACACAATGCAATCTTTTCTTAAAAACCGCTGACATTTTTTAACTTAGCGACAAACCTCAACAATGGATAACAAACAACTACTGGCAGATTTACTTGCTCAACCCGGAAAGGTTGGCTTGGCGCATGTGCCTATGTTGAAAGAAATGGCCGCAAAGTTCCCTTATGCACAGCCAATCCACTTATTGTTGGCGAAGGCCGAAGCGTCGTTTGTTCCAAAAGCGGCATTGTATACTAAAGGACCTACGTTATTTCATATTTTAAATATGGTTCCGGTAACTGAGGCGGATAAAGAAATTATTGAAGAGGAAATTGCAGCAGAACCTATTTTTGAAGAAATTGAAGCCGATAAAACTGAAGTAATCGACGTTGATCAGCCTACAGAAATAGAAACACCTAAAAATCTACCAGGAATTGATAGCCATTTATTGGATTTACCTGCTGATGAAAACATTTTTATTGAAAGTGTAGCTGCAACTGATTTTTTTGCCTTCGAACAACAGTTGAGTACTGATGTCATTCCGGAAGCACCACATATTGAAACTGTTGTTCCTGATGAACCTGAAATTCATCGTGTTTCTAAATATGATGATGATCAATTACCCTACACATTTTTGTGGTGGTTGGCCAAAACAAGAAAGGAACACGAGCAGATATTTCAGCCTTATGCACAGCCAAACCAGCATTTAGTTAATAAACAGCAGGAGGTTAACCAACAACAGGATCGGGCAGCATTTCAACAACAGTTTGTAGAGCACATTTTCCACATTCAAACTCCTTTTGAAGTAGCAGATCATTTAGCAGAATATCCTACTCCTGAAGTTAAAGATGCAAAGGGCGCCGAAATTATTGAGAAATTCCTGAAAGAAGATCCAACAATTAAGCCACCAAAGCCTGAACAGATTGACACGGAAAATAAAGCTAAAAAGAGTGCTGAAGATCACTACGACCTTGTCTCTGAAACTTTAGCTAAAATATACATCGAGCAAATGCTTTATCACAAAGCCATAGATACTTATAAAAAATTAAGTTTGAAATATCCAGAAAAAAGCCGTTACTTTGCCGACCTTATCCAATCTATAGAAAAGAAATTTTAAAATATAATATTACCATGGTAACCTTTTTAATCATTTTATTAATTGTTGTGTGTATAGCTTTAGGCTTATTTGTATTGATACAAAACCCTAAAGGCGGTGGTTTAGCAACGGGTGGAGGCACAAGCAATATGTTTGGCGTTCAACGTACGGGCGATGTTTTAGAAAAAGGATCGTGGGTTTTATTGGCTGCAATCGTGATTTTAACATTAGGTATTACCACAATTACTAAAAACGGTGGTGGCGCTACAGCAGTAGGAAGTTCAGCTATCCAAGAGCGTTTAGATAAAACACCTGCACCATCTCCACTTGGTGGCGGATCGTTAAATAACACAGCTCCGGCAAAACCAGCTACAACTGATACCACTAAAAAATAGTTTACACTTAAAGAAATATAAACCTTCCTTTTCGGGAAGGTTTTTTTTTGGCCTGTTTTTTTTTAAAGATTGATTTAAAAAAAAATGAAAATAATTTAAAGTAATATTGAATCTCATCCGTTTACTGGTTTATAAACCCTGTAATTTTGCCATCAAACGAATCTCAAAATATTATTTCTACGGTTTCCAATTACGGGAAACGCTTATTCAGTTTCATTCGTGGGCGAGTGAACACGGATGAGGACGCGGAAGATATTTTGCAGGATGTTTGGTATCAGTTAAGTAATCAGCCAGAAGCAGGCGCCATTGAGCAAATTAGCGGCTGGCTTTATCGCGTAGCCCGGAATAAAATCACCGACAAATATCGCAAGCAAAAAGAAGATCATTTGGAAGATTTTACTTTTGAGGGTGAAGATGGAGAAATCAACTTCAAGGAAATTTTATTGGCCGATGCTTACTCTCCTGAACAGGAGGGTTTGAAGAAATTATTCTGGGATCAGCTATTTTTGGCGCTCGAAGAATTACCAGAAAATCAGCGTTATGTTTTTGTGCAGAATGAGTTGGAGGAACGTACTTTTCAAGAACTGGCTGACGAAACTGGCGAAAACATTAAGACTTTAATATCAAGAAAGGGTTATGCAGTAAAACATTTGCGTAGCCGTTTACAAAATTTATATCAAGAATTTATTAACTATTAATTGAATAGGAAATGAGAAATAGAAAGTTTAGTAAAGGCAAGAAATTCATTTTCTTTATCCCTGTTGTGGCGCTAATTGCTGTTGCATTAGGCTATATTGTGATGTTTTTATGGAATTGGATTTTACCAGAAGTGGTACATGCCGGTCGATTGAATTTTTGGCAGGCATTGGGTTTGTTGGTACTTTGCCGATTGCTGTTTGGTAACTTTAATAAAGGAGGTGGCCATAATCGTTTCCGTGAAAAGGCACGAGAAATGCGTTCTAAATGGGATGGCATGAATGAAGAAGAACGGGCAAAATTTAAAGAAGAATACAGGCGGCGATGCGGAGGATGGGGACATCGAAATAAGGATTAGTTTTAGGTCAGCAGAAATGCTGGCTTTTTTTGTTTTAAGTGCTAGCCCATCTTTGTTTGAAAGGGTTTGCTATTCAACTCCACCTTATTAGCAAAATCGAAAAGCCCAAATGAGATTGTCATCCCGATGTTTTGGAAATGAAAAACCGGAACCCGCAATGATGCCGTTTTAGTCTTTCATAAAACACGGTATGAAATAAATTATTTCAAATTTTTTAAAGTAAAAATAAATCTGCTTCGTCTACCCTATTAAATAACAAAAAGTAGCAGAAATGAAACAAATAATAAAAGCAATAGCATTCGGAATTTTACTTGGCGCAACCGTATTTTTTGTGCCCTTTATATTCAAATTTATACTGGGATTAATGGTTATCGGTTTATTTTTCAAGCTGGCATTTAGCCGCCGGCGCCGACGTTTTATAAATCGTTTTGAAGGGTTTGATCATCACTATTCGCCAATTGTGCCCATCGATAATCAATGGTATAAGCCAACAATTCAAGGAAACGGTCCGGTAAATCACATCAACATTAATTACTAAAACCATGAGAGCATTTAGAATATTACTCGCTTTGGCAGTTGCAGGTGCAACATTTTATAGCTTAAATGTGCTGGCCATGCAAAACGGCTATCCAGATCGATTGGATTTCAAAAACAGACATTACCATGAAAAGGATTGTGAATCGCAAGACCGTCATCATGGTTTCAGTCACCACAACCGAAAAATGACTGATTCTATTATCACACCAATTGATAGTTTAAACAATTAAGCACATGTCGCAGGTTTTAGTTTTGAGTAATCCCACCCGTACTGATGTTGATCCGATTTTAGGCTTTGCAAGCGATTTGATTATCAAGGGAGAGAAAGTTACTTTCTTCAGCACGAATGAATTTAAAGCACCTATTGAAAACATCGGCGCAGATTTTAAAGCTTACAACCAGGAATTGAAAATTTTCAATAAAGAGGAATATTTAAATGATGAAAAACCTAAATCTGGTTTAATTAGCGCATTGCTCGAACCAATGAAGTTTATTGATGACATCGTGGTACAAATAAGAGGCTTAAAATTCGATTATGCTGTTTTTTCTCCCTCGTATCCTTATGCAAACATCATTACACAATTACTGGGTATTTCGAGAACCCAGCAAATGATCTCGAATTAGTAACCATAAATTTAATAAAAATGTATAACGAAAATAAATGCCATACAGGCAGAATGAATAGAGGTTGTGGGCCAAGAGGTGGCAGGTTTGGTGGTCATCACCATGGTAAATTTGCTCATCATGCACACGAAATGTTTGGAAAAGGATTTAGACGTGTGCCTGCAAACATAGAAGAAAACGATAGCGAATTTATCATCCATCTATTTGCTCCGGCTTTAACAAAAGAGCACTTAAAAGTGATCACAAAAGATGATGTTTTAACCATAACGTATGCACCTCATGAAGAAACAGATTCATCACAAAAATTTAGCAGAAGAGAATATAGTAATGGTGCTTTTGAAAGATCATTTGCGCTAAATGGCAAAGTGCTTGCAGATAACATATCAGCAAAATATGCCGATGGAATATTAAAAGTTACGCTGCCTAAAAATCCCGAAACCAATGTACCAGCAAAAGATATTGCGGTTAACTAAGTTTCGTCTATTATAATTTCCATGGCCCCGATTGTTTACAATCGGGGCCTTTTTTTGTTTGTGACCTGCACAGTATTAAACTTTTGCCTTTAACTATTGACTTATATTTTTGAAAAATAAATCAACTAAAATTTTATGGCAGTCATTTTGCTTTAATATGGCAAACACACACAAATGAAAACTATCAATATTTTATCTGCATCTGTAGCATTAATTTTATTTGCTAATCAGCAGGCCGATGCTCAAATTAAATTGGGCGATCTGTTTAAGAAAGTAATGGCTAAACAAACCACTACAACAATTGCAACTGGTACACCCAGCACAATAGAAATTGGACTAGGCATTAAAGAAGCGCTGCAAATTGGTGTATCTGCTGGTGCCGATCGGTTATCGGTGAAGGATGGCTTTTTAGGAAATCTGGCCGTTAAAATTTTAATGCCACCCGAAGCGCAAAAGGTAGAAAAAACTCTACGTGGAATTGGCCTAAACCAACTCTGCGATAATGTAATTACCAGCCTAAACCGGGCAGCCGAAGATGCCGCTACAGAAGCGAAGCCGATTTTTATATCAGCAATAAAACAAATGACATTAACCGATGCCACAAATATTTTATTGGGAAACAATGATGCTGCAACCGCATATTTTAAACGTGTAACCACTTCTCAATTAATGCAAAAATTTAGCCCGATTGTAACCACAAGCTTAAGCAAGGTAAATGCAACTAAATACTATTCTGATTTAACCTCGCAATACAACAGGTTGCCTCTGGTTAAACCTGTAAATACCAACTTAACTGAATACGTTACTCAAAAAGCAATTGATGGGTTGTTTATTGAAGTGGCAAAAGAGGAATTGAAAATTAGAGGCAATTTGAATTCACGCAGTACAACATTACTTCAAAAGGTGTTTGGCTACGCAGATAAGAAAAAGATCTAAGTCTGTACAAAATCATAAATAGGTAGAAGATCCGGGTTTTAAACCACTCGGATCTTCTTTGTTTAAAACAATTCGTAAAATTGCGCATGACTAAATTATATTCACTGTTAGCGGTGGCAATAATTCTTTGCCTGGCTATTTTTGCTTCCTGCACTTCGAATAATAAAGAGCAAAACGCACAAAAAGCGGTACTCGATACTGTTTCTTTAAGCGGCAAGAGTTTTGCGCTGGCGTACCAGGATGGACAAAAAATTGTAGCCACCAGTATCGATACAATGAAACAGATCTCATTTGGCGGCGCAACTGATCCTTCTATTCCTCTTGATGGAAATAAACTGGCTTATACTGTTACCGATAGTGCTGGAAAAAGAAGCATTTGGATAGCCGATTTAGAAAATAAAAGTCAGTTGCAGGTGCACGCCGATAGTAAAAATTATTATGGTGCAGTATGGTCTGCAGATGGTGTTCATATTGCTTTTAGTGTTTTAAATGAGAAAAACATCTGGAAAATTGGTCTGGTTAAAAATGATAATACAGGTTTTATCATGCTCGATGACCATTCGGAAACCTACGTTAATTCTCCAACCTGGAAATCGAAAACCGAAATTGTTGCGCATGATTTAAACAATTTGTACACTTTCAATCTGACTGGAGAAATAATAGATACAACACCATTCAAAAATTTAATCGGAGCGGCTTATCATATTGCCGGCGATAATATTTTCTTTTACGCAAACCAAGGTAAAACCATCATTTTCAGTGCTTATTTTGGGCCAGGTGTACCCGAATTACATGGCAAAGCCAATGCTGTTTTTGCGATGGATCTGCTTTCCAAAGATGTTCAACGAATTTCTCCTAACGGGATGAATGTATCGAACCTTTTTGTAACTGCTGATGATCGGATTTTCTTCAGTGGCGCTGAAAAACCGTTTACAGAAAGCAAAATTTATTTCTCTGATCTAAATGGTCATATCAAAACAATTGTTGATAAAGGAACAAATCCAACAGGTGCTCTGAAATAGTTTTAGCGGGCATTTCATCCCTTTTTTCTGTCATTGCTTCAATCGATTTTTCATCGATTGAAGCAATCTCAATTTGAGAATATTTAAAGCAACAATAGTAGATGAGAAGATCATTTTGATTAGTAATTTTAAAAGATTTCTCGGCTGCACTCGCGATGACGACCGCTAATAGCGATTTTCCCATTACGGAAATTGATAAGATGTCCAGTCGAGGAATCAATCAAAACCATCTTTAATCTTCATTTTGCAGATTTAAGAAAAATCAATTCTGCCAAGCTGACACCTATTATTCTAGATTTGTTTTGATTTTGACAGTACAGGTGTAAATTTGTCCCTGAAAGCTACTTGGCATAGAAAGTGTTAATTGTATGCTTAGTTAAAAAACTTAAAATCAAAATAAAAAAATAATAAAAGTTATGGCGTTAAACCTTAAACCAATTGCTGGCAGTTCGAACAGAGTTATTGTTGAACCAGCTGCCGCAGAAGAAAAAACTGCATCGGGTTTGTATATCCCTGATACCGCTAAAGAAAAACCATCCAAAGGAACTGTAGTTTCTGTTTCTGAAGAAGATGCTGAAGGTAAAAAAGCAACTGTAAAAGTTGGTGATGTTGTTATTTATGGTAAATACGGTGGAACCGAATTGCCTTACGAAGGTAAAGATTACCTGATTATGCGTGAAACTGATATCTACGCTGTTGTAGAGTAATTGTAAGTTAAAAGTAGAAAGTTAAAAGTTATAAGTAATGCGATTTAATAGATCGTAAATCGTAATTCTAAAATCTGAAATACAAATGTCAAAACAAGTAAAATATAACGTAGAAGCACGCGACGCCCTGAAAAGAGGTGTTGATATTCTAGCAAATGCAGTAAAAGTAACTTTAGGGCCTAAAGGCCGTAACGTAATCATCGATAAAAAATTCGGTTCTCCGGCAATTACTAAAGATGGTGTTACAGTTGCTAAAGAAATCGAATTGAAAGATGCGGTTGAAAACATGGGCGCTCAAATGGTTAAAGAAGTAGCATCTAAAACAGCTGATATTGCTGGTGATGGAACTACAACTGCTACAGTTTTAGCGCAAGCAATTATTACTACTGGTATTAAAAACGTTGCCGCTGGTGCAAATCCAATGGATTTAAAACGTGGTATAGATAAAGCTGTTGCTGCAGTTGTTGCTAATTTAAAAGAGCAATCGCAAACTGTTGGTGAAGACAATAATAAAATTAAACAAGTTGCATCGATCTCTGCAAATAATGATGAGGTTATCGGTTCGTTAATTGCAGAAGCAATGAGCAAAGTTGGTAAAGATGGTGTAATTACTGTTGAAGAAGCAAAAGGTACTGAAACTGAAGTTAAAACGGTTGAAGGTATGCAATTTGACAGAGGTTATTTATCTCCATATTTTGTTACCAATGCAGATAAAATGGAAGCGGAATTAGAAAATCCTTACATTTTAATCTACGACAAAAAAATCAGCAACATGAAAGAATTGTTGCCAGTTTTAGAAAAAACTGTTCAGACTGGTAAACCATTGGTTATCATTTCTGAAGATTTAGATGGCGAAGCTTTAGCTACTTTAGTGGTTAACAAAATTCGTGGTTCGTTAAAAGTTGTGGCTGTTAAAGCACCAGGTTTTGGCGATAGAAGAAAAGCAATGTTAGAAGACATCGCAATCTTAACTGGCGGTATTGTTGTTTCAGAAGAAAGAGGTTATAAATTAGAAAATGCTGATTTAACTTACCTAGGTTCTGCTGAAAAAGTGGTTGTTGATAAAGACAACACAACAGTAATCAATGGTGCTGGTAACTCTGAAGATATTAAATCTCGCGTAAGCCAAATTAAAGCGCAAATCGAAACTACTACTTCTGATTACGATAAAGAAAAACTACAAGAGCGTTTGGCTAAACTAGCTGGCGGTGTTGCAGTTCTTTATGTTGGTGCAGCTAGTGAAGTTGAGATGAAAGAGAAAAAAGACCGTGTTGATGATGCTTTACATGCAACTCGTGCAGCTGTAGAAGAAGGTATTGTTGCTGGTGGTGGTGTTGCTTTCATCCGTGCTGTTGCAGCTTTAGCAGAATTAAAAGGCGCTAACGAAGATGAAAACACTGGTATTCAAATCATCCGTCGTGCAATCGAAGAGCCATTACGTCAAATTTGCGAAAACGCAGGTATCGAAGGTTCTATTGTAGTTCAAAAAGTTAAAGAAGGTACAGCAGATTTTGGTTACAATGCCCGTACTGATGTTTACGAAAACTTAATCGGTGCCGGTGTTATCGACCCTACTAAAGTTTCTCGTGTGGCATTAGAAAACGCTGCTTCAATCGCTGCAATGTTATTAACTACCGAAGTTGTATTGGCAGACGAACCTGAAGAAGGTGGTGCTCCAATGCCTCCAATGGGTGGCGGTGGCATGGGTGGAATGATGTAATTCAGCAAACTCAACTACTACGAAAAATTTTCGTGTAAAAATATACCCTCATGGTTTTAATACCTTGAGGGTTTTTTTATGCCTCTACGATATTACAAACAGCCTTTTATAATGGGTAAACCATTATAATTGTACGGGTTGGTGTAAATATTTGTGTGTGTAACTCAAAATTTACCTTCTTTGTCCTTGAATATTTATGAAAGCGTAGCATTACTTATTACATAGATGTAAGTAATAAAATCAGACCAAACACTGATTTTAACCGCAATTAAATCATTCCCGTGTGTTAGAGCTTTTTAATGTAGACCTGTTTGAAAAGGAAATGGCTTTTGTATGCCCTAATTTTAGGGTTATTATTGATTAATAAAACATCATTTGCTCAAATCAATATTGGGCCAATTGATCCAGGTCCTTTTACTCCTGGTAGCACCATTGCTGCGACATTCAAATTGCCCGCGGATTGCTATGGGCAAAACAATGTTTTTCAGCTTTATCTATCGAATGAAAACGGAGATTTTAGCGGCGAAAAATTAATTGGTACTTACACTGGTTTTTACGGCACCTATGTAAATGGCGTAATCCCAACTACTGGTATTCCTCCCGGCACAGGGTATAAACTAAGAATTAAGTCGACCAATCCAGCTGCTGTAAGTACTGAATCAACAGCTTTTCAAATAAAAGCAGGCACGGCCACCGAAGCTAAATTAGTTTCAACCTATCTCACCCCAACCAATACCGAAACCTTTGGTACTTGTACCAGTAGAACTAATAATCCATTCATTATTTCTAATGAGTCTACGGCTTCTGCGGTAGTTTCGGCAAAAATTACCAATGAATTAAGTGGTAATGTTACCGCCCTAAACTTTACCACCAAACTACAACAGTTTACTGCCGACCAGGCACACTACACCATATTGACTAAAGCCGTTAACCCCGATGGAACCATTGCCACTAAGGCTTACTTTTTAATTAATAATAAAACCGTTACTGCATTTGGTAATTCAGGTAATAATATCGTTTGCTTACCCTTAGGCGCATTGGAGTTTAGTGTAGATTATACTTCACCAGGCGGTATTCAAAATAATTTTCCGGGAGATAAATACACCATTACCTGGGGCGATAATTCGACATCGGTTTATACCTTTTGCGACATTGCTGCATTACAGGGAAAAGTGAAGCATAATTATTTGCGTTCCTCCTGCGGAAGTACATCCGTATCAAGCGCTGGAACCATTTTTAATGCATTTGATGTTACAATAAAAGTTTCCAATGTATTCTGCGGCGATCTTGGAACACCTGTTTCCTCATCGGCAAAAGTTGTAGCAAACCCTGTAAATAACTTCACTTTTACCAATCCGGGCTGTACCAATACAGACATTACGTTTATCAATACGTCTACTGCGGGAGAAAATCCAAATACAACTTCATCTGGTTGTACTGAAAATGTTGTTACTTACAATTGGTACGTTGATGGTATTCCTGTTGAAGCCAATAAGCCACGGTCGTATAATTTTATATATAAATTTTTAACCCATGGAGAACATATTGTTCGTTTAGAATCTAATAGTTCCGGGGCTTGTCAGGCAGAAATTGTAGAGAAAACAATTTGTATTCAAGATCCTGCAAAACCTGATTTTACTTTGTCGAGTACGACTTTATGTACTGGAGGCTCGGTAAAGGTAACCGATAAATCAATTATAGATAAGATTTGTAATGCAGCCAATACCTATTCATGGGTGGTTTCGCCAGCTGCAAGTTTTATAAACGGAACGAATGCCCAGAGTAAAGAACCAGAATTTTTGTTTAATACAGAAGGAGTATACACCATAACGCTCAACATTACAACTCCATCTTGTGGGTTAGTTTCATCAAAACCGCAAACTGTTATTGTAAACAAGGCGCCAATTATAACTTTATCGCCAAATATTACGCTATGTAACTTGGCTACTTACGATTTTAATAGCACTACAGTAGGCCCAACTAAAACGGTAATTGATGGAACATTATTGGATGCCGCAGATACTTATACTTGGACTGTTACTGCAGCCGGGGCCGGAACTTACAGTTTTGCCAATGGAACAACGGCCAATACGAAATATCCATCAATTAAATTTGATAACTACGATGAGTATACCATTACCATTACGCAGAAAAATAATTGCGGTACGATCACAAAAACACAAAAACTCACCTTTTCAACTGCTCCAGTTATCAGTGCTGGTGCCGACCAAAGTATTTGTTATAATGACCCAAGTTTCTCTTTGGCAGGAACCATTACCGGAACTACAACGTCACAAACATGGGTTGGTGGCAATGGCACATTTGCACCAAACAGAAATACTTTAAATGCAGTATATACACCAACGCTTGCCGAAAAAAATAGTGGTAGCGTAACTTTACGACTAAGAGCAACAACCGCTTTGGCTGCTCCATGTAATCAAATTGATGATGATGTTATACTTACGATAAAACCCAATATCAACATCACCAGTTTAGCATCCAAAGTAATTTGCACTGGAAAAAATGTCGCTTATACCCCAAAATCGGCTGCTGCCGGAACAATTTTTACCTGGACAGCTAGTGGATCTTCAAATGCAAGTGGATTTGCCACAAACGGAAATGGCATTATTGATGATGTTTTAATCAACACTGATTTAACAACCGATGCAGTGGTGACCTATGTGATTACACCAACGTTAGATGGTTGTACTGGTACACCTTTTACATTAAAGGTAACGGTAAATCCAAATCCCCTGGTTACTGCAACTGCCCCAAATCTTACTATTTGTAATAAAACCAGTGTGGCCATCAACTTAGCATCGGTAATGAGCAATGTAAAATACACTTACAGCAGTGTTATCAGTGGAGAAATTACTGGTAATACCAGTCAAACGGTTGCAACATCGGGCACAGCAATAAACGATATTTTAACCAATTCGGGCACAACACCTGCCACCGTAACATATAATATAACTCCGGTTTCAGCTGGGAGTTGTTCGGGTGTACCAACTACAATAACCATTACCGTTAACCCCAGCGCAACATTGGCAAATGCCGGAGCCGACGAAGCAATTTGTAATTTAACCACTTACACTTTAAAAGCAAATGAAGCTATAGTAGGCACTGGAAAATGGACAGTCGTAACTGCGCCCACAACAATTTCCTTTGCTGATAATACTAAACATAACACTATAATTTCTGGCTTACAGGCTGGAAATAGCTATTTATTAAAATGGACAATTAGTGATGGTGGATGTTCGACAACGAGTGATGAAGTGCAAATTACAGTTAATCCAGAGAGTGTTGGCGGAACAACATCTGGCAGCAATACTTTGTGTGGAGGTACAAATGGGGGTAGCATCACTTTATCTGGCCAGGTTGGCAGCCTTATCAGATGGGAGCAATCAATAGATAATGGGCAAAACTGGTCGGCTGTAACATCAACTGCTAATCCATTGGTATATTCGAATTTGAGCGTAACTACACAATACCGGGCAATTCTTAAAAGCGGAAGTTGTGCAGAAGCCATTTCATCAGTGTCCATAATTACCGTTAATACACCAACAGTTACAGCTAATGCAGGTATTGATCAAAATTTATGTAGCGGAAATGGGGTAACTTTAAATGGAAATAACCCTGCTCCGAATGCTGGTTTATGGACGCTAATTTCTGGACAAACCGGAATAACGATAACTGACCCTACACTTTTCAATACAAATGTAATAGGCTTAATTCCTGGTGAGACTTACAAATTTAGATGGACCATTACTGGATTTGCAGGTTGTCCTCCTTCTTCATCAGAAGTTACAATAACCTACTTCTCCCCTATTTCGAATAGCATTAGCAGCACGGCAACATCAGTTTGTACAGGGCAGCGTGTTACATTAATCGGTAATGTTCCAACAGGTGGTTCAGGAAGCTTTAATTATCAATGGCAAAGCAGTTTAGATGGAAGCACTTGGGTTAACATTCCATCATCCATTGATAAAGACCTAACTATTAGTCCCGCGGCTTCCATAACTTACAGAAGGTTAGTAAACAGTACGATTTGTACTTCGGTAAGCAATACGGTTCAGATAATTGTACTTCCAGATCTGGCAAATAATACCATCTCGGCAGATCAGCAGCTGTGTATTGGTTCGGCAGCTGCAACAATAACAGGATCTACCCCAACTGGTGGTGATGGTAATTTCAATTATCAATGGCAGTCTAGTTTAAACGGAACAACATGGAGTGATGTAATCGGTGCAAATGCTATAAATTTTACACCACCTTCGCCCACTGCCACTATTTATTACCGCCGGTCGGTTAATAGCGGCGCATGCTCAATCAATATTAGTAATTCGATTAAACTTACTGTAAATCTTCCTGCGAAAGCAGAAATAACATATAATCAAGATAAAGGCTGTGCACCATTTAAACTTCTGAACACAAATGTGGCGGCTGTTTTATATCCAGATCGAAATGCTACATATACCTGGTTTGCCAATGGATCAGAAATTGGTACAGGAGCAACTTTTCCTGGTTATACTATTGCAAATCAGAATGAGAGTGTAATTATTAAACTTTCAGTTACCAGCAATAATGGATGTAACAGTGATGAGATTACGCACACGTTTACAACCCAGCAAGATGTTGCCGCAGCTTTTACTCAAAATGTAACCAACGGCTGTGGCCCGTTGAATGTTACATTTACCAACACCTCGAATTCATTAACAGCAGCAACTTTTAAATGGGATTTTGGGAATGGAAGTACTTCAGATTTGGCGCAACCCGCTACGATAACCTATTTGGCCGATCCGACTGGAAAAGACCTCACTTATATCATTACCCTTACAGCAACTACGCCTTGCGGAACGACTACTAAAACTTCAGAGGTTTTGGTTAAGGCCAAGCCAGTTTCCATATTTTCGCCTGATAAAACCGCTGGATGTTCACCATTTAAAGTAACGTTTAGCAACACTTCGCCAGGCAATTCTACCAGCTACACCTATGATTTTGGCGATGGGGAAACGTTAACTACTACCGATAAAAACAGTGTTTCACATACTTATACTACACTTGTAGTGAAAGATTATGTGGTTAAAATGCTGGCTACAAACGAGTGCGGGTCAACAGAATCGCAATATACCATCAGGGTTTCGCCAAATTCTATTGTTCCCGAGTTGGTGGTAAATAGTAATCAACTTAGGGGTTGCGCACCATTAAAAGTAGATTTCTACAATAATACCAAAGGTGCCAATACATTTGTTTACGATTTTGGTGATGGAAGCACATCGGTTACAAATGCTGCTCCAGAGGTGGTATCGCATACTTTTACTAAAGCAGGGAAATACACCATCACCCTTCATGCCTCAAATGGCTGCTCAAATGCATCGACAACAGAAGAAATTGAAGTTCTGGAGCAACCATCCGTAAGTTTTACAGCAGATAAAACAAGTGGTTGTGATGGTGTGGTTGTGAAGTTTAAAAATACAAGTCAGAATGCCATTGGTTATGTTTGGGATTTTGGCGATGGCACCACTTCGACCAATGTAGAGCCTACACATACTTTTACAGGTTCAGGTAAAAGCTTCACGGTAACCCTAAGAGCCACAAACATTTTAGGTTGCACCAGCTCAGTTAGCATTCCAGGATATATTAAAACGGCAAATCCTCCGGTGGCCACATTTACGGTTAGTCCAGGTAATGAGTTATCCATTCCAAATTATACTTTCGGCTTTAAAGATACCAGTGTTGATGCCGTTAGTTGGGAGTGGCTTTTTGGCGATGGATCGAGATCGACACAACAAAATCCAAATCATACTTATGCAAATGATGGCATTTATTTAGTTACGCTAAAAGTTTTGAATAAGGAAGGTTGTTCATCCACAGTAACGCAATCAGTTAGAATAATAGGCATACCTGGAAACTTAAATCTACCAAACTCATTTATGCCTGCAAGTGCCAAAAATGAGATTAAGACTTTTAAAGCCAAGGGAGAAGGTATTAAAAACTGGAAAATGAGTGTGTTTAACAAATGGGGGCAGTTAATCTGGGAAACCACACAATTGGATAATGGAGCACCAATGGAAGGATGGGACGGTACATTTAAAGGGCAGGACCAACCCCAGGGCGTGTATTACTGGAAGATAGAGGTAACTTTTATAAATGGGGGTGACTGGAAAGGAATGACATACGATTCAGCTCCGCCACGAAAAACAGGCGTAATATATTTAATAAGATGATGGGCAGAAAGATAATATTATTGATGTTTTTATTGGTATCGCCGCTTTTTTTATTGGCGCAAGATCATATTTACTCGCAGTTTTACAACTCGCCAATTTACCTTAACCCAGCTCTAACCGGACAATTTGAGGGCGATATCCGTTTTAATGCACTGTATAGAAATCAATGGTCGGGTTTGGCCAGCGATTATTCTTATATGAGCGCCTCCGGCGATTTAAACCTCGACAGAATAAATAGTGGCGTAGGAATTATCTTTAATAGAAGCACAGAAGGGACGGCTTATTTAGTGAAGAATAATGTCGCTGCAAGCTATTCATACATTATAAACGGCGATGACTTTGCACTTTCTTTTGGATTGCAAGCCGGCGTTACCAATCAAAAATTAAATTGGGACAAGCTTGTTTTTGGAGATCAAATTGGTATTGGCACTGGTTACATGCCAGGCAGTATTTCTGGGGCTGAAAGACCGAGTATTGATAGCAGATTTTATCTGGATGCCAATGCCGGAACCAATCTGGTTTATGGCAAATTCATGCTGGGTGTAGCAGCACATCACATTAATCGCCCTGACGAATCCTTATCTGGTTTTCAAACTAAATTACCGATGCGGATTTCAGCAAATATGAGTTATAAACTTACTCTGATTCCCGATCAATACGATAGAGATGGTAGCTACCTTATTCCTTCTGTGGTGGTTTACAAACAACAAAATATCACATCTTATAGCTTGGGCATGCAATACAAATATGCCGGTATAAATGCTGGAATTTGGTACCGCGGAGGCAGCAATGCTGGAGGAAATGACGCGATTGTATTGTCTGTAATCTTCGATATTTTTAATCGAAAAACCAATGGCGAAAAATTCAGGGTTGGGATTAGCCATGACGCTACCTCATCAAAAATTAACTATTCCAATACGGGAGGAACTTCAGAAATTGGCTTAGGCTACGAAAAATATTTCCAAAATAGTTCTAATGCGGGGCGGGCAAATGGCTTAAGATGCTACGATTTTTATTAATTTGGCTTTGTTAATTCAAAGTAATGAACGATATTTTAGATAACAACCATTTCATTACCCAAAGTGAGGTTAATAAATTTTTATTGGCTACACTATTATGTGGTTTAATTGGTGCAGAACGCGAATACAGAAGTAAATCTGCTGGTTTAAAAACCATGATGATGATCGGTTTGGGTTCAACATTGTTTACCATTCTATCTATTAAGATCGGGTTAAGCAGTCAAGATCGTATTGCATCCAATATTGTAACAGGCATTGGTTTTTTAGGCGCTGGTGTTATCTTTAAAGAAGAAAACCGGGTTAAAGGCCTAACTACAGCTTGTATCATTTGGATTGTTGCGGCCATCGGAATGGCCATTGGAAGTGGTTATTATGAACAAGCCATTGGCGTTACCGGAGTGGTTTTACTTGCCTTAATTATCTTTCCATTTTTAGAAGAAGTTGGCGATCGCCGGTTTACCAAGAGGGTTTATCGGATTGTTAAAAGACAACATACGCATGGCGATTTAGAAAGTTATGAGGAAGTTTTTAGAGAAAATAAATTAAAGCCACAACGCGGAAAACACCAATTGGTAAATAATATTATCACCGGCAACTGGACTGCAACAGGAACACCCAATAATCATCAGAAGTTTGTAGAACAGATGTTGAAAGATAAGGATATTATTGAGTTTGATTTTTAGGATTTTATTCGAACTTTTTAACAACGGTAAATAAGTTTGCACTTTCTTGTTGTAGCGCAACCTTTTTTTCTTCCACAACCATTGTGTCAGACCACACATCATGCCAAGGAGTAGATGGTGTTCCCAACGCACTAAAGGCATTAAATGGAATTACTCTAATGAGGTTTCTAGTGAATGATTTTTCGAAACTAATATCAGTTCCATCAATATTTACTGCTTTTGTTTTAGTGATGAACTTGCCTATTGATTTACCATTTAACATGGCTTCTGTAAATGCCATCATTATACCGTAAAAAACCATAGCAACAATACGGCTAATGATTCCATTATCTAAATAGTCGACGATTTCTGGATCAATTAATGCTACTATTATAGCAAGAATAACCAATAGTAAATAAGTTACAACGGAATCTATAATATAATTGGCCAATCTTAATCCAGAGGATGCACGACAATAACGGTAATCAACCTTATCATACGGATTTTGAGTATCGAAGTTCATTAGAGTACATTAAATTTATAAACCAAGATAGCTAATTTTGATTCCGCACTAAAAAATTAGCGTAAAAAGTTCAAAAAACAAATCATAGCTTTGTGTAACTAACTATCTTCATGATTAAGGAACAGATTTCAGTTTTCGATATTTTTAAAATAGGCATCGGCCCATCAAGTTCGCATACACTTGGTCCGTGGAGGGCTGCACAACAGTTTACCGCATCGCTTACACAACAAGGATTTCTTGCCGATGTAGAAATGGTAAAAATATTGCTTTACGGATCACTTGCCAAAACAGGCAAAGGCCACGGAACTGATGTTGCTATATTGTTGGGCTTAACTGGAGCAGATCCGGTAACGTTTGATGTTGATGCCGTTACGCCGACTTTTGAAAGCATTCAAAAAGATAAAAAACTAAATCTTGCAGGTAACCTGACTATCGATTTTGATTACGATAATGATCTGTTATTCCTTTTTGCCGAAAGCCTGCCGTTTCATCCAAATGCCGTTACTTTTCAGGCGTTTTTAAAAAATGGCAAAGCTTTTTCCGAAACTTATTATTCTATTGGCGGAGGTTTCGTTGTTAAAGATGGCGAAGATAATAGTTTAAAACCCCAGGTAGATTTACCTTTTCCGGTAGAAAAAGCAAAAGAGTTGTTGCATTGGTGTTTATCAACCGGATTAAAAGTGAGCGAAATTGTATTGGAAAATGAAACGGCTTGGCGACCAGAATCTGTTACCAAAGCAGGCATTCTTCAGCATTTTGCGGTAATGAGAGATTGCATTTACCGTGGCTGCCATACCACAGGCTTTTTGCCAGGTGGATTGGATGTTGCCCGAAGAGCATTTCCATTAAACAAAAGGTTAATAGGCAAATCTGAATATAGCGATTACACTTCATGGGTAGAGGCCATTAAAAAAGGCGGCAACGGATTCAATTATATTTTAGACTGGGTGAGTTGTTTCGCACTTGCAGTTAACGAAGAAAATGCTTCATTCGGAAGGGTGGTAACTGCACCAACAAATGGCGCTGCTGGTGTTATCCCAGCGGTTTTGCAATATTTTATTACCTTTTGCGATGGTTATACTGATGAGAAAATCATTCAGTTTATCGCATGTGCATCAGAGGTTGGTAGCATTTTCAAAAAAGGTGCAACTATTTCTGCTGCGATGGGCGGCTGTCAGGCAGAAATTGGTGTTTCATCAGCAATGGCGGCCGCTGCACTAACAGAATGTTTGGGTGGTTCTCAACGGCAAGTTTTAATGGCTGCAGAAATTGCTATGGAACATCATTTAGGTTTAACCTGCGATCCGATTGGCGGACTGGTGCAAATCCCATGCATAGAGAGGAACACCATGGGAGCAATTAAAGCCATTACCGCAAGTCAGTTGGCGCTGCAAAGTAATCCCGACAAAGCAAAAGTAAGTTTAGATGCCGTAGTAAATACGATGTGGGAAACAGCTTTGGATATGAATGCGAAATATAAAGAAACATCTGATGGTGGCCTGGCAACCAACATTCCGATTAGTTTACCAGAGTGTTAACTAACTAAATTTTCTTTATTGAAGCGCAGTTTTTGTGCTTATCGGAAACATTCATCCCGCCAATGCTACAATCTTTTGGTTATGGCATATGTGGTTTTTAAATGTAATGCTACCAAAAGTATTTCCGCGTATGTCGGGGCTATGAAACACAGACAGTAGCACTTGGGCTGGTTTCCTTGCAAAATGCCTTCAGGTTTAGCCAATGCACACCATGCCCGTCATTTCGACCGTAGTGGAGAAATCTTTTAAACAAGGTATAAGGATTTAGGTTCACTAAGCACTTCGTGGTGCCCGGCTTCCCTTGAAATGACGATTTTGGCACAGGTTATTAATTCTTAAATCGTGTTACCTGCAAATGCCTTTGTTTATAAACCTGATATAAATGGAAAGCCCGCAAGCGAGGTACGAGTGCGGACTTGCAATGTTAGCAGGACTACAAGCCGCCAAATGCACAGAAACGTTCGTTTTCAAAAAAAATAATTAAAACAGGTTTGTTTGCGTTAAAATCAACCACCAAACACCAGTGGTAATAAACGAAAGTAAAATTCCCATTCCAACTACCAAATTAGAAACTTTTGGGTTTAAATTATATTGATCAGCCACTAGTCCGGCGGTAAGCAAAGTTGGCATTGCCATTTCGAAGATGGTAATTCTGGCAATCATTCCGCTTATCCCTAAAATTAAAGCTATCATCAAGATGGAAAGCGGTGCTAAAATCAATTTGTATAATAAAGCAAAGCTGATGTGTTTGATTTCGCTAAACCAGCCACCAAATTTAAGCTGTAAGCCAATTGAAAATAAGGCCAATGGGCCAACAGTTCCAGATAATTTATCTAACAAAGCATCGAAAGATGAAAGGTTAAAGAATCGGGGTAAGGTTAATGCTAAAACACAGCCGAGTAACGGAGGAAATGATAGCACTTTTTTCAAAATCAGATTTACACTTAATTTTTGTTGTTGCGAAGAACGTATGGCAACGATAATCCCAATCGTTGATAACAATGCGAAAGTAATCTGATCGCAAATAATGGCGGTAGCAATTTCCTTCTCACTAAAATATGCGATAATTAACGGGAAGCCAATAAACGATGTATTACTTAACGAACTTACCAGCTTTAAACCACCAGAAGTAGCACGACTTACTTTACTAAACTTTGCATAAATGGTAACGAAAAGCCATCCTAATAGCCATACGCAAATTGGCGCAAAAACTGGGAAAAACAGATCTTTAGTCCAGGCAATGTGCGGCAAATATTTAAATGAAGTAGCTGGAAGTGCGATGTAAATAATCCAGGCATTAATGCCTTTATGGGCATCTTTAGGCAACGATTTACTTTTTCTAAAAAGAATACCAGCAATGATGCATAAACCAATAAGAATGAAATTTGCCATGGTGAGCGCAAAAATATTGATAAAGAAAACGCCAATTAATTAATCGGCGTTTTTATAATTTATGAAGTAGGGCTACTTGGCTTTGGTTTTTTCTTGTGCCAAACCTTTTTCTTGCCATTATTTCTTGGATGTGCAGGCCGCTTTTCCTCAACATGCGTAATCTCCATTGTAGAAACATGTTCAGGCAAAGTCATTCGGGGCACTTCTTTTTCAATCAACTTTTCGATATTATCAAACTTGCGTTTGTCTCTTCCATTAACCAATGTAATGGCCGTTCCTTTTGTGGCCGCTCTTGCTGTTCTACCGATACGGTGTACATAATCTGCAGGATCGCCAGGAACATCGTAGTTAATAACCAAATCAACGCCTTCCACATCAATCCCGCGAGATAAAACATCCGTTCCGATGATAATCGGAAGTCTTCTGTTTTTAAACGCCAATAAAATATCTTCCCGTTCTTTCTGGCCTAAATCAGAGTGAAAGGCTTCAGCTTTAATCTTTAGAGATTTGAAAGTTTTATATAATGCTTTTACTTTTTCTTTAGTTGAGGCGAAAATAATGGCACTTTTATAAGTTTCATCTTTGAAAATATCTGTTAATAAAGCCTGTTTCTGTTGATCGTGAATATTGTAAGCTTGCTGATCAATTCCTTCGGCTGGTTTTGCTATTGAAATGGTAATCTGTTGCGGTTCATGTAAAATACTGCCAGCCATTTTCCTGATTTTTGGCGCCATGGTTGCTGAGAAAAGAAGCGTTTGTCTTTTCTTAGGAAGATAACTTACAATGCGCATAATGTCATCATAAAAACCCATATCAAGCATCCGGTCGGCTTCATCTAAAATCAGGTGTTGCAAGTGCTCCAATTTTAAAACACCAGATGATAAATGCGCCATCAAACGGCCAGGTGTTGCAATAATGATGTCCACACCATCACGCATCGAACGTTTTTGCTGCTCATACGCAATTCCATCTCCACCACCATAAACTGCCAAAGAGCTGATGTTGGTGAAATATGCCAATGCTTCAACCTGTAAATCAATCTGTTGTGCAAGTTCTCGTGTTGGCGCTAAAATCAAAGTATTGTTATGGCGATCTGTAGCACGACTGATTTTTTCCATCACCGGCAACAGGTAACTTGCTGTTTTTCCAGTTCCGGTTTGTGCACAGGCAATAAGATCATGATTATCTAAAATTACAGGAATGGCTTGTTCTTGTATGGGAGTAGCGCTTTTATACCCCATGGCCATCAGGCCTTCGTGTAAATCGGGGTTAAAATTAAAGTCGTTAAAATTCAATCTGTTATGTTTATGTATTTTAGCAAAAGTACCTCAAATTACGGCGAATAGCAAACGCCAATCTACCATGAATTTAGAAATGCGAAATGGCCTGTTTTATTGGCCATTTTTCGATTTTAAAATGTGCGTTTTTAAACCTTTGGCATCCAGCAGTCCCGCCCTCTGCTATAGCCCTCGCCGAAAAAGCTCGGGCTGCCGCTGCGGTCGGGTTTAGAAACATTTTAAGTATACCAATAACGACAAAGTTAGCCTAGGCTTCTGATTTGAAAACCTTAAAAAAAAGCATCAATACTTTATTTATAGCCCCGGGTGAAGCGTTACCCTGCAGCGAAGGAAGCATGACGAAGCGAAGCGTAAAGCGGAAAACGGGAGCATACTTTAACCTGTGTAGTGCCACTGCGCTTCAAAAATAGCTGAATGATGAAAACCAATTTCGCTTAAACCTGTCCTTACTGGAAAATATTTTTTATACTTGAGGATATTTATCATAGCTACCCAATTTTTTGAAGTTTATAAAAAACATAGCTGGGATTAACCAGAAAGATGATGCAGATTTAATTGCCGAGTACAAAAGCACCGGCGATTTAGATGCATTGGGTACGCTTTATAATAAATATATGCACCTGGTATTTGGGGTTTGCCTTAATTATTTTAAGGATGAGGAGCTGAGCAAAGATGCAGTAATGCAGATTTTTGAAGAACTGGTTAAAAAACTTAAAATTCATGAAGTGCAGAATTTTAAAAGCTGGCTACATGTTTTAACGCGAAACCATTGCTTAATGGCGTTGAGAAAATCGTCCAAGCAAAATAACGTTTCTATAGACGATACTTTTGTGGAAAACAGCGAGTTTGTGCATCTGGATATTGACGACACAAAAGAAACGCAGCTCACCATAATGGAAAAGTGCATGGAAACCTTGCCCGAAGAACAACGGAAAAGCGTAGATTTATTTTACCTTCAGGAGAAGTGCTATAAAGAAGTGGCCGACATTACAGGCTATGATATGCTTAAGGTGAAAAGCTATATCCAAAATGGAAAGAGGAATTTAAAGATTTGTATAGAGAAAAATAGTAGTGAATAACGATTGGTTAGATATTGACGTGCTGGAAGATTACCTTGACGGTAAGCTTGACGCTAAGGCTATGCACTTTGTGGAGCGCCAGGCATTGGAAGATCCTTTTATAGCCGAAGCGTTGGAAGGGTTAAAGCAATCGCCAAAGCGTAAACAAACTTTATCTATTTTACAAAAACAACTTTACGATCGCATTTCGGAAAAACCTATTAAACGTAAAATGTGGGGCATTACCACACATCGTTTAAGTATTGCCGCAACAGCTACAGTTGCTTTTATTGCGGTAAGTATTTTGTTTTTTATGCGTGAGACCAATCGTAAAAATGCAGAAACCGCTGCCAGAAAGCAAGAAGGAGTTATTGTAAATTTAGATACCACAACCGAAGTTGCCATTACAAAACCAACTAACGGAGACACAGCATTGGCCAATACAAAATCAGCATTAATTGATAAGGCCATTGTTGACGCCAAAACCGGTGATTTATCTAAAAATACAAAACAGACGCCTGTTGTAAAATCTGCAGATGAAGCTATAGTAGCAGAAACGAATAGTGAAGTGAATTTGAGCAAGGCTAAAGTTCAAATTCCATCTTCAGCTTACGAAGCTAAAAAAGCGTATAGTAAAAGTGACGCTGTTATTGCTGCAGCTCCGGCGGCGGCCTCAAACAATGTAGTATTTAGTGGAAATGTTATCGATCAAAGCAATGGTAAGCCCGTTGAAGGCGCTGTGGTTAAACTTGCTGGATCTAATAAAATAACTGCAACAGATTCTAAGGGATACTTTGCCCTGCCTGCAGACAGTACAGCTAAAGACGAAGATTTATTAATTAACGCTATTGGCTTTAGAGAGCGTCCAATTACAAACGTAAATGATCCGAATGCGATAAGGAATGCCATGACGGGTGATAAATCAATTAACGAAATTGCGGCTATAATGGGCTCTAATGGCCGTAAAAAAGAGAATATCCCGGCACCTAAAATTATGCTTCGGGCAGAGCAGAACCTGGATGGTAAATCATTAACAGAAATTACAAAACCCGTTCCAGTTTCAACAATTAATTACAGCCAATATTTAGAGAATAACAATAAACTTTATAATGCTAAAGGACCTGAGCAATTTGTAATCTTGAGTTTCAAGGTGAAGAAAAATGGTCGCCCAACGAATGTGAAAGTTATAAAGCCATTAAATAACAAAGCTGATGCAGAGGCTAAACGTCTTATTCAAACCGGACCAGACTGGGTATTACCTAAAAATGGAAATGATTTGGTAGAATTGAGCGTTAAGTTTTAGTTTTTAAACCATACAGTAATTTAGATGATATAGTCTGCCTATTGCTAATATCCATTTCTGGTCTATATCTCTATAGTTCCAGCAATGCCAATATTTAATAAAATAAAAAAAATATAGTAAACAATACAAGCCATATAATCTATATTCCTATATGTTTCACAAAGATATGCCAACAAGAAGCTTTCTCTGTAAGTTTTCTTAATCTTATAAATATCAACAATATTAAAACCCGTATCCAAAGGCTTATAAAACAAAAAAAGACCAAAGCGCAACTGCTTTGGTCTTTTTTATTTATTTCTAATTGTACTATTTGAAGTAGTAGATAGCTCCATAAATAATGGCGGCTAATGTAGCTGAAACCGGGATGGTTAATACCCATGCCCAGATTAGGTTGATGGTTACACCCCAACGTACTGCAGAAACGCTTTTTACTACACCTACACCTACAATCGAACCTGTAATAGTATGTGTTGTAGATACAGGAATACCGAAATGCTCAGTAATACCCAAAGTGATTGCTCCTGCACCCTCAGCAGCAACACCCTCGAGTGCTGTTACTTTGGTAATTTTCGAACCCATTGTTTTCACAATTTTCCACCCACCACTCATGGTACCCAATGAAATTGCCGAATAACAAGCAATTGGCACCCATGCAGGCATAGAATCGAAATCAGGAATAACCTTTGCTGCAATTAATGCTGTAGCAATAATACCCATTACCTTTTGCGCATCATTACCCCCATGGAAGAAACTTAAAGCCGCAGATGATAATAGTTGCAAACGTTTGAACCACTTTTCTGCTGTAGATGGCTTTGCATAACGGCAAATGTTAATGATAATCAATGTTAATACAACCGAAATAACCAAACCAATTATTGGTGCTAAAACGATAAATGATACAATCTTAATAACATATCCCATGTTTACAGCATCCATCGGACTAGCTCCAATAAGTAAAGCATGTGTCATACCAGCACCGGCGAAACCACCGATTAGCGTGTGAGATGAACTGGAAGGAATACCATACCACCAGGTTAAAAGATTCCAAATTATCGCAGCAACTAAACCGGCAAGAATAACTTCTAACGTAATATAATTTTCAATTACCGTTTTGGCAACCGTGTTGGCTACTTTATGATCGGTAAAATAAAAGTAAGCCGCAAAATTAAAAAGCGCAGCCCACAAAACCGCCTGAAAAGGCGTAAGAACTTTTGTAGAAACAACTGTTGCAATCGAGTTAGCGGCATCGTGAAAACCGTTAATGTAATCGAAAGCAATAGCCAGAATTACAACAACAACCAATAAGGTAGTTACCATGTTTGTTTATTATTAAGCGTTTTTAACCAAGATAGTTTCAAGCACATTCGCCACATCCTCGCACTTATCTGTCGCTTTTTCTATTGTTTGCAAAACCTCTTTTTGTTTAATTAATTCAATCGCATTGGTTTCGTATTCAAATAAACGGGCAACCGCCAAAGTAAATACATAATCTGCCTGGTTTTCGCCACTGTTAATGCGGATACAAGCATCGGCAATTACACGGATGTTTTTGAAACTGCGTAATTCTTTTATTGCCTTATCAATATCAGTACACATTTCTACTAAAAGCTCTGCAATTTTAACAATTGGTTCACTAATGGTATTCATGTTGTACATTTGCATGCGGTTTGCAGTACCATAAATATAATCGGCAACATCATCAACAGCAGTAGCCAATTGGTGAATGTCTTCCCTATCAAATGGTGTAATGAAGTTCCTGCTCAGTTCCAAGAAAATCGAATGGGTAATATCATCTCCCACGTGCTCCAGACGCTCAATTTCCTTAAAAATTGTTTTTCTGCTTTCAGCGTCGGCAGTACTAACCATTTCTAAAAGTGCTTCTGAGATTTTTAATGCGTTGCTACCAGCTTGCTCAAAAAGAGGATGGAATTTTCTATCTTGAGGTGTAAAGAACTTAAAAATATTGTTCATGTTAATTTCTAATATGTTGCAAAGCTACAAGCTCAATGTTAAGTTAATGTTAATTCATTAATTATATTAAGAAATTGTTTTGCATTCATTATTAGGTATAAATATTTAGAAGCGATACACTTAGCGTTTCAGATCGATTTGGAAATGTACGCTCTGAACTTTTCGGGAACAGTAGTCCTGCTAAACGCTTTACTCCTCCCGATGAAATATTCCACCATGTTCGCTTATATCAGGTTTATAAACAAGGAACTGTTCAAAACGGCAAATTCCAAAACAAACCTTTCTGTACGCTATCTGTTCTATACTGATAAACCAAAAAAATGACAGCTCAAAACAGGAACAAACTTTGGATTTGGATAGGCAGTATTGTTGGTGGGTTAATTCTCATATTGGCATTTGGCGCCATGTTTATCAGTGCTCAGTGGAAACCTATCTTAACCGAAAAAATTAAGGAAGGTGTTTATAATGGTTCAAATCACCTATATAATATCGATTTTAAAAGCATAAACCTAAATGTAATCACTGGAAGCCTGGCACTCCGTGAGGTAACACTGAAGCCAGATACACTGGTATTTGATTCCCTGAAAAAACAAAAGATTGCTCCTGCACATACTTTTGAAATTAAACTTAAAAAACTTCAGATTACAAGGGTAAGTATTCTAACAGCCTATTTTAAAAAGCGATTGGATATTAACGAGATCTTGCTCGATCGGCCATCAATAAACGTTATATTCAATAAAGTACCTAAGAAAGAAGATACTGTAAAGGTAAAAAAAACGCTTTACGATCAGATTTCCAAAACCTTTAAATCTGCCCGCGTCCATTCCATTAAAATTATCGATGCCGATTTCGATTACATCAATAAAAGTAAATCCGTAAAAACCAAAAACAGCATTAAGCACCTCGATGTAAATGTAAAAGATTTTTTATTGGATTCGCTTTCAGGTACCGATACATCGCGGTTTTACTACACTAAAGATATTTCATTTCAAGTTGCAGGTTACAAATCCAACACAAAAGATAGGATGTACACCATGAAAATAGATACAATTAGCGGCTCTTACTCTTCTAAAAAACTGAATATTAAAGGCTTAACGTTAAAACCACTTTACCCTGAACTTGAATTTACCCGTAAATATAAAATACAAAAAGATCGCTACGATTTGAGCTTTACTAATATTGAGTTTAACGGAATCGATTTTATTAAGCTCAACACTGATCAAAAGCTGGAGGCAAAATCAGTAAAAATCGGACCAGCTAATGTGGCGGTTTTCATGAGCAGGGAGTCTCCGCCGCCTGCAGGGTTAGATAAAGGCAACAATTATCCGCACATGGCTTTGAAAAGATTAAATCTTCCCTTACTTATTGATACCATAAAACTTAAAGATATCGATGTTAAATATTCTGAATATAATCCAGCAAGCAAAAAAGTGGGCTCTGTATCGTTTAAATCACTCACAGGAAATATTTTGAATATCACCAACGATAGTTTGCGTTTGGCAACAAACAATCATGCTATTGCTGATTTAAACACCTTATTAATGGGCTCTGGCAAACTGAATGTTAAAATAGATTTTAATCTTAGCGATCTGAATGGTGCTTTCAGTTACAGCGGCAGCTTAGGGAAATTCGATTTAAAAAACCTCAATTCATTATCAAAAAACCTTGGCCTAATAGAAATTGAAAGTGGAAATATCCAAAATATTAATTTTAAAGCCACTGGTAATCTGCGATCAGCTTCGGGCTCAATGGGTATGTTGTATACCAATTTAAAAGTAAAAATACTTTCGGATAATATTGATGGAGAAGGCACAAAAGAAAAAGGATTATTGTCTTTTTTGGCCAACGCCATTTTGGTTAAAGATGAAAATCCAAGCAAAAGTAATACGCCCAGAACAGCAACCATGACCACTACAAGAATTAATTCAGGTTCATTTTTTAACCTCATGTGGAAGACATTATTTGTAGGTATTAAAGATATTGTTGGTGTTGGTATTGTTCCCGAAAAAAATCCTGTTAAACAGCAAGAGGTTATTGCAAAGAAAGTGAGACAACAAAAAAGAGCAGACCGTAGGGAAGCACGTAAGGCTATAAGAGAAAAAAATTAAGAAGCATTTTTTACAGTACAATTATATAATGTATATTGCTGTGAATACCATTCCTCTCGTTGAATGCCTGATACCAAAAGAAGAAGAATTAAAATTTTAAAATGGGTTGCTGCAATATTACTGATCATTATTGCATTACTTGCAGGGTTATCCTGGTTTTTAAATGTAAAATCGCAACCGCTACTTACCAGTCGCATTAAAACGCTCTTATACAAGTCGACAGATAGCCTGTACACCATAAGTTTTTCAAAAGTATCTACCAATATTTTAACAGGCAGTGCCACACTTTATAATGTAAAAATCACTCCAGATACAAATCGTTTTAATCAGCTCATAACATTAAAAAGAGCACCTAACAATCTTTATACAGTAAAACTAAAGAAACTTCAGGTTAAACATTTCCATCCTTTAACACTTTACAGGCATCAAAAACTCCAATTGGAAGAAGTTATTTTTGATAAGCCTGAAGTGCTGATGATGAATAGACAATTTAATTTTAATGAGAACCGACCACCGAGACCGATCAAATCTCCATATGCGATGATCTCTCAAAACTTAAAGGAATTCCGTATCGATAATATTTTTTTTAAGGATGCAAGTTTTAAATATATCAATAAAAATGTGCCCAAATCTGTTCCATTCGCTATTGATGATTTAAACATAACACTAAAAGATTTGCTTGTTGATTCTACTTCTGCAGAGGATCCAGATCGCTTTTATCTTCTTAAAGATGTAATCATCAACTTAAAAGATTACAACTACCCCACTCCGGATAAGATGTACAACATTAAGCTGAACCAGTTAGATTTCAAAGCATCAACAGGGAGTTTAAAAGTAAATAAATTTCAAGTAGAGCCACTTTACGATGAAATGAAATTTGGCAAAGTTGCTGGTTATGCAAAAGATCGCTTCCATATACAAATGAGCGACATTCTACTTAATGATATCGATTTACCCCTTTATATCAGCAAACAAGAATTCCGAGCAAAAGAAATGGCAATAGCCAATGGATTTATTTCCGTTTTTAACGACAATAGTTTGGGTGTAAACTATTCTCCTTCGGATAGTTTGGAGAACAGGGTTCGCCGATTTCCACACCAACTATTGCAGCAAATGACTGCACCTGTGCTCATCCAGAAAATAAAACTGAAAGACGTTGATGTAAGTTATGCCGTTTATAATGGAGAAAGCCAGCAAAGAGGGAAAATTTCTTTCGAAAAAACTTCCGGCGTATTTAAAAACGTAACCAACCTAACTAAAATAAAGGCTATAAATCCTTTTATGGAAGTAAACTTAAATACTTATTTATTGGGTCAAGGGCAATTGGATTTAAAATTTAATTTTAACCTGTTAGCTAAAAATGGTGATTTTACATACAAAGGGCAACTCCATACATTTAATGCTCGGGTATTAAATCAAATTACAAAACCGTTGGGATTGGTGCGCATTAATCGGGGAATAGTAGATAAACTTAAATTTGATTTTAAAGCTAACAATGATGGCGCCAAGGGAAAAGTAGATTTCTATTATTACGATTTATCGGTAGCGCTGATGAAAAATGATCCAAGCAAAGACCATTTAGTAACCCGTGGCTTGTTGTCGATCTTAGCAAATGCATTAATCATTAAGTCAGAAAACCCAAGTTTGGATGGCAAATTCACATCGGCTGCTGTTAATTATAATCGTGTGCAGAACACTTCTTTCTTCAATTTAATTTGGAAAAGTTTATTTATTGGGATAAAAAACAGCGTCGGTATTACCGAACAAAAACAGGAAGAAATAAGAAAGCATATTAAAAATTTTAATGAGATGCGGGAAAATCATCGCATTAGAAAACAAAAAAGATTGCAGCGTAGGCAGCAAAGAGAAAGGGAGGCTAAAAACGAAAAGCGTTAAACATAAAATGTGTAACGTTTTTCTATCTTTAATATCTAAACCAAAAACTAAATCATGATTATCGCCATTATTCTTGTCGTACTCCTACTTATTGGGATTTTCTTTTACAATTCATTAATTGGTAAAAAAAACCAAGTAACCAATGCTTTCTCTGCAATTGATGTAATGCTCAAGAAGCGCTTCGATTTAATACCGAACTTGGTTGAAGTTGTTAAACAGTATACAAATTACGAGTCGGAAACACTTTCGAAAATTGTAGAACTTAGAACCAAGGCCGCAGCGGGCAATATAACCGATGCTGAAAAAGCGCAAATTGATAGTCAGCTAAGTACAAGCGTTAAAGGATTAATGGTTAATGTAGAGAACTATCCTGATTTAAAGGCCAATACCAATTTTATAAATCTTCAGAGCACTTGGGCAGAAAGTGAAGAGCAAATTGCTGCAGCCAGACGCTCTTATAATTCTGCCGTTACCGATTACAATAATTCAATTATGATGTTTCCTGGAAGTTTATTTGCAGGAATGTTAAACTTCCATCCGGTTCCGGTTCTAGAAACTGCTGTTGAAGAACGAAAAAACATAAGCGCAAAAGATCTTTTCAATAGTTAATGCAATTTTTTAGTTTGGCCGGAAATGTAGCCCTTCAAAATGTTTTGGCTACAATGGAGGTGGGGCGTAAAAAAATTGCTTCTACTCAAAAAAAAGGATATTTTTCTATTGGTGGAGGCATTGTGCTTGGCATAGTTGGTTCGATCTTAGGCGTTCCAATGCCATCGATTATAGCCGGATTAATACCTGTTATTTATGGTGGAATTGTGCTCTACAAAATCAACGATGAGCTGCAAGCTTACAAGCAGGCCTACAAACGAGATGTTATTGGCGAAGCACTACAGTTTTTAGATTCGAGTTTAACCATTTCTCCAAAAGATGGCATTTTAGCAAATGAATTTATCCAATCGCAACTTTTTTCTACAGAGCCTGATCGATACAAAACTGAAGATTTAGTATGCGGAAAAGCCGATAAAACAGCATTTTATTTTGCAGAGGTTCATGCAGAATATAAAACCGTAACGCAAACTAAAAATGGAACAAAAACAGAATGGCACGATATTTTTAAAGGAATCATTTTTGTTGCCGATTTTAATAAAAATTTCAATGGTGTAACCATCGTTCGTCCGAAAGATTTTGGGAGTGCCATTGGCGCATGGTTTTCAAATAATCTATTTTCTTTTGGCAGTAATGATGTGATTAAATTAGAAAATGTAGATTTTGCAAAAGCCTTTATTACCTACGGAACAGATCAGGTAGAATCCCGTTATTTGCTAACACCAGCCATGATGGAACGGATCTTGAAATTGAATAACAATTCAAAATATTCTATTTCGCTATCATTTATTCAATCGAGAATGTATATCGGTTTCCCTTTGGACAGAAACTATTTTGAGGCACCTATTTTTAAATCATTGTTAAATCCCGATTTGCTCAACGAAGATATTTCTACGATAAAATTCATGTATGATATTATAAAAGAGCTCGATTTAAATACCAGAATTTGGGGAAAAGGATAAACTTATTGGTATCCTAAAAAACATGAATGCAATAAAGAATTGGCTAACTTAAATGTTTTTTCACAATTGCTTCCAAAGCCTCAATATCAAAAGGTTTGGATAAATAACTATCAGCGCCAGCTTCATCAGCCAGTGCTGAAATATCATTATTTGCAGAAAAGTATATAACGGGAATGTGTTTTAAATTAGGATTACTTTTTATGGCCCTTGTGGCTTGTATTCCACCTAAATCCGGAAGCCAGTTATCCATAAAAATAATGTCGGGCATGTAAGCTGCTACCTGGGATTCAATATCATTTGCTGTTTCCGAGGTTTTAATTTCATAGCCCGCATCTTCCAAAATGAAAGTACAGAGATCTAAAATATCTCTATTGTCATCAAAAACGAATACTTTTTTTGCATCAGCCATAAGTTATCTCCTAAAGGCAGTTTAATTTTTAAAATTTAATTTATTTATAAATTCTGCCATTTCAAAACTATTTAAAATAACATGTGGCTTAGCATTATTTACCGCTTGCTGTGGCATATAAGGCATTACAGCAGTATCGGGATTTTGGATAACCACCAATCCACCCAATTTATTTACCGTTTTTAAGCCTTCTACTCCATCAGCATTTGATCCTGAAAGTAAAATGCATACCAACTCATCCTTAAAAACTTCGGCTGCAGATTGAAAAGTAACATCAATTGATGGTCTGGAAAAATTAACTTTCTCCGAATAATCAAGAGAAATGGTCTGATCATCCTCAATTAACAAATGATAATCTGCGGGTGTAATGTATACATTTCCTTTTAAAATTGGCTGCTTTTCTTCAGCTTCTCTTACACTGAGATTGGTACGGCTTTGTAATAAATCAGTTAGCAATGAATCGTTTCCCGATTTGCGGTGCGTTACCAGTATTATAGGAAAGTTAATGTCGTTTTTTAGATCAGGAAAAATTTCCAAAAGTACATCTAAACTTCCAGCAGATCCGCCTATTATTAAAGCACTACATTTTCTGGATGTTAGAGTTTCCGCCATATTTTCTCTAATTTAACGCGTTTATACTCTTTGGCTTTAGGCCAAAAATCCAGGCTCTCTTTACTTCCTAAAGCCAGGTAACCAAGTTTTTCTAAACTGTTATCAAAAAGCTGAAACACTTTATGCTGCAATTCCTTATCAAAATAAATGAGCACATTTCGACATAAGATAAGCTGAAATTCATTAAATGAATGATCTGAAACCAAGTTATGTGTAGAAAAAATCATTTTACTACTTAAAGATTCATCAAATTTTGCCAATGAATAATTTGCAGTATAATAGGAAGAAAAATCTTTTACACCATCAGAAGCCACATAATTTTCTGAATATCCTTTTAGGTAATTCAAAGGAAACATGCCCTTTTTTGCTTTATCCAAAACGGATGGATTAATATCAGTAGCGTAAATAAGCGATTTTTGTAAAAGATTAAGTTCCTTAAGCAATATTGCCAATGAATAAGCTTCCTCACCTGTCGAGCATCCGGCTACCCAAATTCTGATAAACGGATATGTACCCAAAACAGGCAAAACATCATTTCTTAACGATCTGTAGAAGCCAGGATCGCGAAACATTTCAGTCACATTTACCGTAATTTCCTCTAAAAAACGTTTAAAATATTGTTTATCACTTTTAACCGTATATCTAAATTCAGCAAAGCTAACAAAATTATCCAAGGTGTAAAGCCTGGTAATTCTCCGTTTTATGGATGCATGAGAATATTCCAAGAAATCGTATCCATGCACTTCCAATACATCGCTCAGCAATGCATCAATTTGCTCATTATCTATCGCCTCACTTATCACTTATTTAGTTACCTCGTCTATTTGCATTAATAATTCATCAACATTTATAGGTTTCGATACATAGCCCGATGCACCAGCTGAAAGGCATCTTTCCCTATCGCCAACCATAGCTTGGGCAGTAACAGCAAGTACAGGGATATTTTGCATCCGTTCTGATTTTTTCATTGCAGAAATTGCTTGATAACCATCCATATCGGGCATCATCATATCCATAAGTACAACCGAAACATTTTCGTTGTCAGTTATAATGGAAAAACCTTCTTTTGCGCTGATGGCTGACAAACAATCGAAACCTTTGGCCTTTAAAACAGCTTTTAAAGCGAAAATGTTTCTATTATCATCATCAATAATGAGAATTAATTTTTGAGGCATATTTATTTAAATGGTTTAAGCTTTGTGATGATTTTCGTATAACCAAACGCGTAGAAGTGATACCAACTGATCCATATCAACCGGTTTGCTGATATAATCTGATGCACCCGCAGCAATACATTTTTCACGATCGCCCATCATGGCCTTTGCCGTAACAGCTAAAATTGGCAGATTCCGGTATTTTATATCCTGACGAATGGCCGTTATTGTTTCATAACCATCCAATTCAGGCATCATCATATCCATTAAAACCACATCCACCTGTGGGTTTTCGTCGAGTAATTTTAAAGCTTCTTTACCATCAATGGCAGCCAAGACTTTCATTTGATGCTGCTCCAGCATTTTGGTTAGAGAGAAAATGTTCCTTACATCATCATCTGCAACCAAAACCGTTTTGCCTTTCAGTACATCCTGAAGTTCGGAAAAACCTTTTGGTGTCTTGGTTTTTTCACGGCTTTTTTCTTCTACTAAATGAAGAAACAATCCTGCTTCATCTAAAATCCGTTGGTAAGAGTGGGCTGTTTTTACCACAATCGAATCTGCATACTGTTTTATTCTGCTTTCCTCTCCTTTTGATAGATTTTTGCCAGTAAAAATAATGATTGGTAAATTCTCCAATCCCGGTGTTTTCTTTACTACTTCCAACGTATCATAAGCATGCTTATCAGGAATACCCATGTCCAAAATAACACAATTTACATCTGCTTTGTGCAGGGCAGAAACCCCTTCGCTTACTTTGTCTACAATTTCCGTTTGGATATTGAAATTGCTTAAAAAGTAACTTAGTGCTTTGGCATGCTGCTCGTTTTCCTCAACAATTAATACCTTCTTTGGATGCCTGCTCAATGCATGCTCCAGCTTAGAAAAGATCTCTTGCATGTGCTCAAAAGCAAATGGTTTATTGATAAAATCGACAGCTCCCTTTAATAAACTTTCCTTCTTAACTTGCAAGCTCGACATAATATGAACCGGAATGGGCCGAGTTGCCGGATCTGATTTTAATTCTTCCATTACCTGCCAACCATCTTTTATTGGGAGCTGAATATCCAATAATATAGCTAAAGGCTTATAGGCTTTTGCCATCTCAATCCCTACATCGCCACGCACCGCAACTAAACCTTTATAATTTCGTTTTCGGGTAAAGTCAAGCAATGTTTTGGCAAAAGGTGTATCATCTTCCACAATCAGAATTACCTTATCACCAGGCTGAATATGATCACGATCATCATCAATTTCTTGTGGTATATTCCTTACAGTTAAATGCTGAATTTTTGGTGTTTCCACTAAAACCGCAGCTGGCTTTTGCGCATGGTCTTTAACCTCTTCAAAACCTTTATTTTTATCAATTGGCAAAACCAAAATGAACTCACTGCCTTCGTTTTCTTTACTTTTTAATTCGATATATCCACCCAAAAGTTTTGCCAGTTCTCTACTAATAGATAGACCTAAACCTGTTCCACCAAATTTGCGTCGGGTAGAACCATCGGCTTGTTGGAATGCTTCGAACACCATTCCTTGCTTTTCAGGAGCAATACCAACTCCGGTATCTTTCACGCTAAAAATCAGTGCATTTAAATTTTCATCTTTTTCAATAATAAATTTAACTGATCCCGTAGGGGTAAACTTGATGGCGTTTGATAGTAAATTTTTTAGAATCTGCTCCAAACGCATTTTATCAGTATGGAAAAACTCAGGTACGTTCTTAGCTTTTTCGATAATCAGTTCTAAAGTTTTCTCTTTTGCCAAAGGGTTAAAAAGTGAGCGCATGTTTAGCGCAACATCTTCAACTTTTACATTCGAACGATCGAGCTCCATTTTACCTGCTTCGATTTTTGAAAGGTCTAAAATTTCATCAATCAAGCTCAACAATCCCTGACCAGAACTTTGAATTACCGAAGCATATTCCTGATGTTCTTTATCCATTGCTTCATTTTCCGACATCAACCGCGATAGCAATAAAATTGAATTCAGTGGTGTGCGCAACTCGTGCGACATGTTTGCCAGGAATTCCGATTTGTATCTTGTACTCAATTCAAGCGCTTCGGCCTTTTGCTGAATTTCAACATTTCTTTCCTCAATCAGCTCATTTTTTTCTTCCAGTAAACTGCTTCTTTCCTCTAATTCTTGATTACTCTGAAGCAACTCTTCCTGCTGTACACGAAGTTCTTCTTCCGACGCCTGAAGTTTTTGCGCCTGTGCCTCCAATTCTGCGTTCATGCCTTCCAATTCGCCATGCTGAACCTGTAACTCTTCAGACTGCGCTTGCGTTTCCTCTAACAACTGTTGCAATTTTTGCCGGTTTTGGGCGCCGAGTAGTGAGGTACCAATATCAGACAGAACGGAGTTTAAAAATTGTAGTTGCAGGGCGCTAAATTTAGTAATTGTACCTAATTCCAAACCACCGATGGAAATGCCATTTCTGATTATGGGCAGTACCAATAGTTGTGCGGGCTTAATATTTCCTGTAGCGTGGGTAATGGTTAACTCGGTTTGCGGAACATCTTCAAGCAAAATACTCTTGCCCGATTTTACAGCCTGCCCTATTAATCCTTGTCCTAGTTCCAAAACCTCTACCAAATTTTGTCCTTCTAACGCATACTTACCTTTCAGATGAAGATAACCATCATCTTTGAATAAATAAACAGCTCCAATTTGGCTTTTGGTATAAGTTACCAATACTTCAATAATATCATCAGCTAAGTGGAACACGTCCTTCTCGCCAACCATTTTAACATTTAGGTTGGCTACCCCTGTTTGCAGCCACTCATTTTCTGCGAGAGTATCAAACGATTCTTTCAATGATGATGACATTGTATTGAGCGATTCGGAGAGTTCGCCAATATCATCCTGACTTTGACTATCCAATTTAACGCCGAAATTTCCGATCGATATTTGATGGGCAATTTCTTTAATAGCAGCAATACGCTTTTCCATTTCGTATTTTTTGCTCTCTATTTCTTCCTGAAGTTTTACACGCTCATCAAAATCAACTGAGACTTTTTTGTAGAAAAACAAAGTGATGAGTATGGCTAATGCAGCGGCAATTAAAATTAAGATCGGAGTATATGCGGTAAGTTTATTGAGTTCAACGGTTCGCTCTTCCAGCAGCCTGCGTTCTTCCTCAACCATAGCATTAACGGTTTCCCGTGCCTCATCCATGTATACTTTTCCTTGAAATAAAACGGTAGGATCTACTGCTCCGCCTAACCCTTTAATTTCGATGGTAGATTTAATAATCCCCATTCTTTTCGTTAAAATATTGCGTAAAGTAGCTACATTTTTCTGTTGAGCAGGATTATCTTTTGTTGCAGTTTCAACTCTTTTTAATATCGCAGCAGCTGAATCACTGGCGCCATAATAAGGCGTAAGAAAAACTTTATTTCCGGTGAGCAAAAATCCACGCTGGCCAGTTTCAGCATCTTTTAAGTAAGAAATAATATTTTCAGAATCGAGGATAACTTGATCGCTGTGTTTAACCAGTTCGGTACTTTTAATGAGGTTGCTAATGCTTACATACGAAGCCAAAGAACTAACGAAAAGTATAATCAGCGATAAGCCCAGACCTAAACGTAAATTATTTTTAAGGGTAGTTTTCATTCTATAATTAAAGGATGATTAGATTTGATTTTGAAGAATTTCCTCCTCGGTAATTGGAATGATAAAATAAAATTCAGAGCCTTCATCGGGCACACTATTTACGCCAATAGTTCCACCATGGCGCTTAATAATTTCGGCGCAAATGTAAAGTCCTATCCCCAAACCATTAAACCGGTGACTGTTCTCTTCCACGCGGTAAAACTTGTCAAATATTTTATCTTGCTGCTCACTGGAAATACCAATTCCAAAATCTTTTACTGCTAAATAAAGTTTTCCATCTTTAATATTAATGGTAACGTTTACCTGGTTGGTGCCCGGTGCATATTTAATGGCATTGGTAATAAAATTGATAACCACTTGCTCCAAACGCATTTCATCGCCAAAAATGTTTTCGCTTGTTTTGCCAAGTTTGGTAATTTTAAAATCGGAATTGGATTGTTGCAACATTTCTATGGCATTGTTAACCATATTATCGGCACAGAAGCTTTGCATATTAAACTTCATTTTACCACTTTCAATTTTCGAAATATCCAGCAAATCAACAATGAGTTCGTTAAGTTTTTCGAGCTGAATACTTGCCTTTTCTAAATGGTTTTGAGCCATTTCCTTGTTATCCTTATTCATGCTACGTTGCAAAAGCTGAATATAGCCTTTAACACTGGTTAATGGCGTTTTTAATTCATGGCTGGCAATGCTGATAAATTCATCCTTTTTTTGCTCGGCCTGTTTGCGGAATTCAATTTCTTTAAGCAACTCTTCCTGTACCTCATTCAGTTTTCTGCTTTGCTCGTAAATGCGGTAAAATGTTTTTATTTTAAGTAAAAGGATGTTGATATCAACCGGCTTGATGATATAATCCAAACCGCCACTTAAATAACCTTTTGTGATAAATTTGAGTTCAGTATTTACCGCTGATAAGAATATGATTGCTGTATCTTTTGCCTTGCTAAATCCCGAAATTGCTTCGGCGACTTCAAAGCCGTCCATATCTGGCATTTGAACATCCAGAATTATGAGTACGTAATTGTTCTTTAAAACCTTTTTTAATGCTTCTTCTCCAGATGATGCTGTATCTACCTCAAAATTGTGAGCTTGTAATACTTTCTGTAATGAAATAAGGTTTTCAGGTCTGTCATCAACTATAAGGATCATCTTTTTAAAACAAATACGAGGCTAGGATAATTTATGTTTGGCTTGGAGATAAAGTCTCTTTAACTAGATACAAACAACAAAGTTTTAAAAAGGTTTTAAGTTTTTATGGAAACTTATCTGATGAATAGCTGCAATATTCAATACGCACCAGATAACTGTGTATTTTATTATAATTGACTAAAAGTATCGCCCTGTTTGATATCACCGGTTTCGAAACCTTTTTTAAACCAAAACATGCGTTGCTGTGATGTACCGTGAGTGAAAGAATCGGGTTGTACATCGCCTGTCGCCTGCTTTTGTAATTTGTCATCACCAATGGCATTGGCCGCAGTTAAAGCTTCTTCAATATCGCCAGCTTCTAATTTAAAATCTTTTAGGTTTTGAGCATGGTGCGCCCATAATCCGGCAAAGAAATCGGCTTGTAATTCTAATTTAACAGATAATCGATTGTATTCTTTTTCGCTAACCTGCCCACGGGCCTGATCCAATTTTGCTGAAATACCTAAAAGATTTTGAACGTGATGGCCAACCTCATGGGCAATTACATACGCTTGAGCGAAATCGCCTGCGGCACCAAAGCGATTTTTTAATTCATCATAAAATGATAAATCGATATAAACTTTTTGATCTCCTGGGCAATAAAACGGGCCTACATTTGCGCCCGCTTGACCGCAAGCCGTTTGAACAGCATCTCTGAATAACCTCAATTTTGGGTATTCATATTGTTTGCCCATCGCCTGAAATTCCTTATCCCAAACCTGTTCGGTAGATTCCAATACGCCAGACACAAATACAGCCTGTGGATCGTTTGCAGGAACACCTTGTTTAACTTCTTCAGTACCTTGCGAAGTAGGAATTTGACTCACTACACCTGATAGATCTTTCCCGAAGATTAAACCCAGTACAACAACAATAATTCCTATTCCTCCACCAAGAATAGTTTTGCCCCCGCCGCCGCTTCTTCCGTCTTCTACGTTATTACTGCCTTTACCAAACCATTGCATAATTTTAATTTTTTAGTTTTATGGATAACCTAAATTTTGGGACAATTGTTAGACTAAATTAGAAATAATTTTCCTGATTTATTCTTTTAGGTTTTATAGCAATAAAAAAGCCAGAATAAATATTCTGGCCTTCTCAAAATTATATTTTAAACTAGCTATTAAATACATTAACCGCTTTTGCGATTCTAGCTTTTGTTTCTTCTACACCTAATAATACAGCGATATCAAAAACGCCTGGCCCGAATTTACCACCTACCAGCATAATGCGGAATGGCAGCATTAATTCACCCGGTTTAAATCCCTTTTCTTCGGCCAAGGCTTTAAAAGCAACTTCTTCGCTTGCAGCATCAGTTAAGGTTAATTTCTCTGCAAAAGCATTAAAAAATTCAGCCTTTTCAAGTGTCCATTTTGGTTTAACCGAATTGACATCATACTCAGCTGGGGATGTAAAAAAGTAGCCGCTTTGTGCCACAAAATCTGGTAGAAGCGTACAACGGTCTTTAATCATATTGATAACGATATTTAAGAAATTCTCATTTTGAACTTCAATACCGGCTTTTTGCAATACCATTTTTACGCTCGGCGCCAAACGTTCTGCACTTTGTGATTTGATCCATTCATGGTTGTACCATTTTGCTTTTTCGAAATCGAACTTTGCCCCAGCTTTACTGATTCTTTCAATTGAAAATTTTTCTTCCAGTTCCATTAACGAAAAAAGTTCCTGATCTGTTCCATTATTCCAGCCTAATAAAGCCAACATATTAACAAAAGCTTCGGGCATAAAACCCATTTCTTTAAAACCTTTGGTTACGTCGCCAGTTTTTGGATCGGTCCAGTTCATGGCGTAAACAGGAAAACCTAAACGGTCGCCATCGCGTTTGCTTAATTTTCCATGACCATCAGGTTTTAAAATCAGTGGTAAATGTGCCCAGGCTGGCATATCAGCTTCCCATCCTAAATATTTCCATAACAAAATATGAATTGGTGCTGATGGCAACCACTCCTCACCACGGAAAGCATGAGAAATTTCCATGGCCTTATCATCAACTACGACAGCTAAATGATAGGTTGGCATTCCATCGGCTTTAAGCAAAACCTTATCATCAACAATGGAAGTTTCGAAACTTACATCGCCACGAATCAAATCATAAAAATGAACAATTTCTTCTTCCGGAACTTTTAAACGAACCACATGCGGCGTTTTTGCAGCCAATAATTCTTCAACTTCGCTCAAGGTTAATGTTAAAGAATTGCGCATTCCCATACGTGTAGCCTGGCCGTATTGGAAGTTTGGAATTTCCTTACGTTTTGCATCCAATTCTTCTGGTGTATCAAAAGCGTAATATGCGTAACCATCATTTATCAATTGTTCGGCAAATTTTCCATAACTGGGTTTGCGTTCACTTTGGCGGTATGGGCCATAAGCTCCCGGGTTACTCGGACTTTCATCAGGTGTTATGCCGCACCAGTTTAAACAATCAACAATATATTGCTCAGCACCCTCTACAAATCTGTTTTGATCGGTATCTTCTACACGGAGCACAAAAGTTCCGTTATTCTTTTTTGCGAACAAATAATTAAATAATGCCGTACGAACACCACCTAAATGCAGTCCCCCGGTAGGGCTTGGGGCAAATCTGACTCTAACTTTTTTATCCATAATGAAGCAAAGAGCAGGAAGTAAATGGCAGGGAGCAAGGTGCAATCCATGCTCAAAGCGCTATGCACTATGCTCGGCACAAAGATACAGTTTTTATGTTTTTTCCGTTTTCTTATTGTAATTTGCCTGTCTAAAGCATGAACCCATATCAAAAGAAACGCCGCTGGAAGTTTTTCCTTCTCATATTTGCGATCCTAATCGGCATAGCATCAGTATTTTACACCGATTCTTTTGTAAAGAAAATGGAACGTGAGGAAGCAAATCAATTTCAGCTTTGGGTAAAGATTACCGAGCGATCGATGCTTTTATACGACAACGACAACTTTACTAGTGTTGTTGAGGATGTTCGTGAAAACACAAAAATGCCTGTTATAGTAGTAAATAACGATGGCACAATTTTATCTTCAAGTGGCCTCGACAGTACAAAGACATGGTATCCGGATAATGATAAGTTGGTTTACGACAGTCTCTATTTTGTAAGAGAACTTAAAACCATGAAAAAGCAACACCGCCCGGTGGTGATGAATATTATGGGGCAGGAAAAGCTAGCTTACTACAAAGATTCATTCATTCTCACCCAGCTTCGTTATTTCCCATACATCCAAATGGGTGTGATATTTCTTTTCCTATTAACTGCTTATGCGGCGTTTAGTTCTGCCCGTAGAGATGAACAGGATCATGTTTGGGTAGGCTTGGCCAAAGAAACGGCGCATCAACTCGGTACCCCAATATCCTCACTCATGGCCTGGGTAGAGCTCATGAAATCCAAATTCGATGCAGAGGACGATCCATTAATTGCTGAAATGGAAAATGACATTAAACGTTTAGAGATTATCACCGATCGATTCTCCAAAATCGGTTCGAAACCAATTCTTGAAGACCATACCGTTTACATCGTAATTAGCGATTTTATCCGATACTTTAAAGTGCGCACATCCGATAAGGTAAAGTTTAGCATTACGGGCGATGAACAGGTTCGGGCTTTATTAAATGTGCCTTTGTTCGATTGGGTGATTGAAAACCTGTTGAAGAATGCAGCTAACGCCATTGAAAATGAAGGGTCTATATCTGTTAATATTATCGAAAATTTAGCAAAAGAACAGGTTTTTATTGATGTTACTGACAGTGGAAAAGGTATTCCAAGATCAAAATTTGATGCCGTTTTTCAACCTGGTTATACCACACGAAAACGCGGCTGGGGATTAGGCTTATCGCTAACTAAACGTATTGTAGAGAATTACCACAGTGGAGAAATCTTTGTTAAAGAATCAGAAGTTGGAAAAGGAACAACATTCAGAATCATTTTAAAAAGTAGTTTAAGATATGAACCGACCACAACCTAACGAATATCCGATTTGGGGCGAAACCTACATCAGCAAAGTTGATGGTGATATTATTGAAATTTTAGAAGAACAGGTTTTTAGCATTCAGGCACTTTTTGAACGTAATAAAGAGAAAGAGAACTTTGCTTATGCCAAAGGTAAATGGACTTTGAAAGAAATGCTTGGCCACATTATTGATTGCGAACGCATTTTTGTTTATCGAATGACAGCATTCGCCAGAAACGAAACGCAGCCTTTACCAGGTTTTGAAGAGGATGATTATGTTGCAAACGCCCGTTTTAGCGAGCGCAACTTCGAAGATATGATTGAAGAATTTTCAGTGCTTCGGAAGGCAAATCTATATTTTTTTAAAAGTTTGAATGAAGCAGAGTTAAACAGAAAAGGTGTAGCATCGAACAGAGAAGTAAATGTAAAATCAATTTTATTTATAGCTGCCGGCCACATCATTCATCATCTTGGAGTTTTAAAAGAGCGTTATCATGTGGTTTAAAAATTTTACTGTTGAAGATTTGAATGGCCGTCCGAAAAACCATATTGGTGCTTTATTGGGCATTCAATTTACCGAAATTGGCGTAGATTTTATTGAGGGTACTATGCCTGTTGATGAAAGAACACATCAGCCTGCAGGCATTTTACATGGCGGTGCATCAGTAGTATTGGCCGAAACACTCGGAAGCATTGCATCCTACATGTTAATTGATCCTGAAAAGTATGTTGCTGTTGGCTTAGAGGTTAACGCCAATCACCTACGCCCTGTAAAAACAGGTTTGGTAAGGGGGATTTGTAAGCCCATTCATATTGGCGCTAAAACTCACATTTGGGACATTAAGATATATAACGATCGTGGTAAAATGAGTTGTGTAAGCAGGCTAACTGTTGCTGTAATCAATAAACCCACCTGATACAATACTGCAGATTACGCCGATTATGTAGAAAATCTGCAAGAGTAGGCGTAATCTGTGGGTCTTTCGATGAAAGACAACTATTTTGAAGCTTCCCGATCCAACCATTTCTTTTCAATTACGTAAGAAACGATTAAGCCTAAACCCCCAAAGATGCCGATGCAACCAAAGTAAACCGCTACCGATTGGCTGATCTCACCACTTGTCATATCGCTGCCGAAAACACCTCTCACGGTAAAAAGTGCAACCAATAATCCAAGGCCTAAACCCATAAATAATAAACCGAACTTTAAACTTAAGAAAGGTTGTGGAGTTGCTCTTTGAACTCCTGGATCGATTCCTCTTTCGATCATGGCCATTTTTTCTTTACTTGATAAATAGCGGATCCCGAATATCATCGCAAATGCGCCTAAGAAAAGTGAAATTGGAACTAATATACCTAGCATGTTGTTAATATTTTAAATGTTAATATTCTATTATCTCTTTCTATTGAACCGTGTTCTGTGTATTATGACTACATGATTTTTAATCAGGTTACACCCAGCACGAAAAAAATTATTAGCTTTATTTAATCACACCAACATTTGCAGGAGAAATTAAAAAATATCGAGATATTTAATTCGCTAAGCAGTGAAGCATTAAATCTGTTGGCTGCACCTTTTAAAGTAGTGAAGCATAAAAAAGGGACTATTCTCATTCATGCAGATAAAGTAGAAACCTATTTTTACATTTTAGAAAGTGGAATTGCCAGAGCATATTCAAACGGTGAAAATGAGCAGATTACTTTTTGGTTTGGGCAAGCTGGAGATGTGTTGCTTTCTTACAACAGCTACATCAACAATAAACCTGGCTATGAAAACATCGAGCTTTTGGAAGATTCGATTTTATACCAGATCAAATTAAGCGATTTATTTAAACTTTACGACCAACATTTAGCACTTGCCAACTGGGGCCGAAAAATTGCAGAAAAAGAATTAATTGCCACTGAAAGGAGACTGATTGACCGATTATTCAAAGATGCCAGCCAGCGATACCAGGAATTTGTTAATCAACAGCCTGAATTGGTAAAAAGGGTGGCGCTAAAACATATCGCTTCCTATCTGGGCGTAACACAGGTAACCTTAAGTAGAATAAGGGCCAGCTGTAAATAAGTTCATTTTTTAACATTTGTAAAATGTTGTGCAAATCGGTAATAATACTTTTGCACCATGAACTGGATGATCTTAATCATTGCCGGACTTTTCGAAGTCGGCTTTACTACCTGCCTTAAATTATCGAACAATTTTTCGAATTTAAAATGGAGCGTAGCATTTTTCGTTTGCATTACTTTAAGCTTTTTATTGTTGAATAAAGCCACTCAAACATTACCCATGGGTACCGCATACGCCGTTTGGACAGGCATTGGTGCCGTGGGCACTGTAATTATCGGCATTGCTTATTTTAATGAACCTGCAACATTTTGGCGGATATTTTTTATTTGCACTTTGATTGGATCAATTGCTGGCTTAAAGTTTTTTGCGGCTCATTAGTTATCGGATGAATATTAGCCTGTTGCAGATATTCATCCAATGATTAAAACATTTTTTTTGGAGCGCAATACCTGTGTAAGCAAATAACATGGTTCCCGTGTTTTGCTTTTACGCCTCTACGCTTAGCCCCCACAGGGTAATGCTTCACCCGGGGCTAATTGGGCAATTTGTACTATTTTTTACGTTTGGGCGGCCAACCCTCCGTATCTAAACCCGACTGGAGTAAAATCCTTTTTGTTGCTAGCTTGAGCGTAGCCCAAAGGCAACAAAAAGATTGAACGAAAGGCGGGACTGGAAGCCGCCAAAAGAACCAAACATTCATTTCCAGAAAATCATTTTTAACATAGAAAATTAGTGATCTACCTGTAACCTGTGCATCTGTAATGTAGTCTTACACATAAGTATGGTGCAAACGCTTACAGATTTAGAGCTGATTCAAAATGTATTGAACGGAAATTCCGCTCAATATGCTATGTTGGTAAAACGGCATCAGCGATTTGTATTTACGCTTGCTTTAAGGTTTGCCAAGAACAGGGAAAATGCGGAGGAAATAGCTCAAGATTGCTTTATTAAAGCATACAACGCACTTGGAACCTTTAAACAAACCGCAAAATTTAGCACTTGGCTATATACCATTACCTATACAACAGCCATGACTTTTTTGCGTAAAAAGCGATTAAATACATTATCCATTAATGATGAGGAAACTATTATTCAATTGGAAAATCATACCTCGAGCTTCAATGCAGATGGGTATGAGCGGAGAGATAGCTATAAATATTTAAACCAGGCCATACAATTACTAATGCCTGATGATGCAGCGATTATAACCCTATTTTATCAAGGAGAGCAAAGTTTGGAAGAAATTGGCGAAGCTTTAAATATGGAACCCAATACGATCAAAGTAAAATTGCATCGGGCAAGGCACAGGCTTAAAGAAAAAATACAATATTTGTTACAGGATGAAGTAAAGGAGTTACTATGAACACAATAGAACAACAGCTATGGGATTACATCGACGGGAATTTAGATGCAACAGAAGCAAGAGCCATCGAAGAAAAAATCAATTCGGATGTCGAAATTAAACTCCAATATGAGGAGTTAATGAACTTGAATTTAGCTTTTGGCAAGATAGAATTGGATGAACCTTCGATGTCGTTCACCAGAAATGTAATGGAAAGCGTGGCATTACAACCTGCTCCTGTTGCTTTGAAAACGAAATTAAACACCAATATTATTTACGGCATTGGTGGCTTTTTTATCATTTCATTATTGGCCTTATTTGGTTACGCCATTTTCAATATAGATTTTAAAGCCGTTGATTTCGATTTAAAATTAAATGCCGATTTCAACTTGGATAAATACATTACCCCAACCATGCTTTACAGTTTCCTTTTTGCTGATTTGGTAATTGGATTGGTTTTTTTGGATTATTTGTTAAGGAAGAAATTAATGCACAAGTAAACTTTTAGTCATCGGATGAATATAGGCGCCCTGCTCATATTCATCCGATAACTAGAATATTTAAAATCAAAATTTCGAAACCCGTAAATTTTTCCAAATAAAAAAGCCCCGATTTATTCAATCGGGGCTTCATTGTAAATATGATAGTTAATTAAATTACTTTCACATTAACGGCATTTAAGCCTTTTTTACCGTTAGCAACTTCGTACTGTACTTTGTCGTTTTCACGGATTTCGTCGATAAGACCTGTTGAATGAACAAAAATTTCGCTATCGCCATTTGCAGGTACGATAAAGCCAAAACCTTTAGTTACATTGAAGAATTTTACTGTGCCTTCTTGCATTGTATTAAATATTAAAATTAAGTCTGCAAGGTAAGTTTTAATTTTTAAAATCAAAATAAATTTTAACATTTTTTTAACGTTAAAATTTTGTAAACAGCAGATTACTAAGGCTTTTTAATTGCCTTACCCACTATCATCACTGTAATTTCGCTGTTGTGCGGAATCCCGAGGGTGGTTCCGGGAGCTACATCAAATAGATTTCTGATGTAAATATCGGCGACGCCCTGCATCATTTTTTTCTTGGGTTCAGCAGCTTCTGGAAGCACGCCATTTACCGACAGAATTTTCATCCTTCCGGTATAATCTACCAGGGCAAAACATTCGTAAGCAAAATCCTTATAAGCCCTGTTAATTTCAATTCTATATTTAGGAAAAATATAATCGTAAGCCGAAGTGCGTTTTAACAACTTATCGGCAGTGCTAAATTTTTCCACCTTCACAATTTTACTTTTTGGTAGAAACTGAACAGGTTCTGTTGCCGCAAAAGCCGTGGAATCCGTTCGATTCACTTCATTTGATCTTTTTTCGATGTAAATTGTATCAGCCTTAGAAGGGCGCTGCAAAATCTGTGCTGTGGTTTTTAGTTTATTTTTAATGTAATTCTGCGCATAAAAAGTCATGTTTACATCCGAACGAATATCATCTGCAATCACTTTTCCATCTACCTGAACACGCTGGAAAACCAAACTGTCTTTACTGATATGTTTTACCTTGAAAAACTCTTCGGCAAAGTTATACACGTTACCATGATCATATTGTAGATAAAAGTTCTGCATTATTTGTTTCTGTGGACTCCAGGCAGACATGGTATCTTCAGAAACTACTTCGATAATCCATGATGGCTTTTGCATAAAGCCTTGTTTATTGAAAGATAAACCATCACTAAACCGGCGCTTTACTTCTTCATAGCGAATGCCTTTAACAGGTGCGAATTCGAAATCTCTTAAACTGGCATCGTTCTTTTTATTTTTGGAGCTGCAAGCAGAAAGCATCAGCATTAAAAAAAAGATTTGTATCGTGTTCTTAATCATTTAAAGGCTAAAATAACTATTTCTTTTTTACCAAAACCACGTTGGCCACTTTCCGCTGGCCTTCATGATCCCATTTTTTATTATCGGTTGGATAATTGATTACCCCACCATCTGGCATTCCATTAACCCATAAAGTGGTGGAGCCGCCACCATCAAAATTAATGGAACTGGTACAACCTAACCATTTCATCAATCTGCTCAACTCATGTAAACTCATGCCAGCCGAATTTTCATTTCTGCCATCAACTGTTAAAAGTATAATTCTTCCGTTGGGCTTTACGCCTAAACAAGTGCGTGGATGGCGCAAACGCGTAAAGGAAGTGGTATCTAAAAGTTCATCCACATTATTAAACGTTAATAACGGCCCATTGAGCATAATGTTCTGTTCCGTTAGCTTAGTTTCCCAGTCTGTTGTTCCATCCCATTTTTTAATTGTTATTTTCCCATCATTTATCACAACTGCAGCTTGTTGATGCCTTGCCCTATTTTCGTTTTTATCTAAGCGGTTGGTGTTGATTATATTTCCGTTTACTTTAACAAAATCTACCGAACCGCCATTTTTTACATCAAAAAAATTCCCATTCAAAGCTGCAATTGCAGTATCGCGAATGCCAAAATCACTTGTTTTGATTAATTCTTTTTCTTCAGCACCCAATGCGAAAATTGCCTTTCTACCTGTATTTTTCACCTCCAGAAAAGAAATGTTTTCATTTGCTAAAAACAGATTTTTTTGATCGAAATGATGGCGGAATAATTTTACCTGTTTGGCCACTCTTGTTTTTTGCCATCTGGCTTTTGCAACGGTGATCGAATCGGTATTTTGAGCATAACTAATTGATGCCAATGCTGTGATCAGGATGAAAAAGGATATTTTTTTAAACATGGGTTTATGATTTGAGCTAAATTAAAAAAAACGGAGTAAACCAGCGAATGGCTTACTCCGTTTTTTTGGTATTGGAATGTTTGATTGTTGAAATGCTGGAATGTTTTAGGTTGCAAGTTTTTAAACTTTTAAACGTTACAACCTTTTAACTTTTAACTTTCAACATAAAAGCTATTTCTTCGGATCTAAAATATTTTTAATTCTAACACTTAAATCATCGTAATGCGCTTTTGAAATGACATCGCCTGCTGTAGCACGGGCTTTAGTAGTTGTTTGTAAAGTTTTCAGCTCTGCCCTTACCAATGGACGGATATCGGATAAGCTCACATTAATTGGTGTTAAACCATAACTGGCTGCATATTCAACCGGAAAACCTGCCGGAAGTTCTGATTCGGTCGTCATTAAATAGCCTAAACGATCTACATAAGCCCTTTGCAAATTCCGTTTAAATGCATCTGGTCTGCCAGCAACAAATACTGATTTTTTAATATCAGTAAATAATTCTGGTAGTGTATACGCTTTAGTTGTACCGTTTTTAGTTTCATTATCCAATAAACGGGCAATTCTAGGAGCCGATAATAAATTTACCAATGTATTGGCCTGAACAGCTTTTATCCTATTCAGCAATACACCGTTATCAAATTTATTCAATTGATCGTTGTTGATTAACCAAAGTGGTGTAGTGAACAATTGCTGGTTAAAAAACGCGACTGCTTCTTTTTGTTTTGCTTTTGATAAGTAACTATAAACCGGACCAGATTGATCGTAAGTTTTAAAGTTTTCGCTCATGCCGCCAACGTTGGTAAGCACATGACCCATGTAACGGTTATACTGACCAACAATTTCAGTATAAATTTCTTTTAAATCGCTGTAGTCTTTACCTTTTTGATAGGTCCATTTTTCTACATTTGGAAGAATGCGTTTTAAATTCGCAATACCATAATTGCTGGCTTTCATCGCATTATCACCCAAATCTTCGCTCTGTAAGCGAGGATCTAAAGTGGTTCCCTGACGGCCATAAAAATAAAGCGGATTGCCTGCGTTCTTTAAAATCCATTGGTTTAAAACTTCTTTTTCCTGCTCGGCAGTTTTGTTACCCGGAAGCCAGGAATAACCCCATTTAATTGACCATTTATCATATTCTCCAATTTGAGGATGCATTTTAGTTACGCCATCGCCAGGTTGTGCAATGTAGTTGAAACGGGCATAATCCATAATAGAAGGTGCTGTTCCATGTTTATCGGTAAATGCTCTTGAACGCAATGAATCAACCGGATAAGCATAGCTCGAACCGAAGTTGTGTGGCAAACCTAAAGTATGGCCAATTTCGTGTGACGAAACGAAACGGATCAATTCGCCCATTTGTGTATCAGTAAATTTGGCTTTACGTACTTCTGGATTTATCGCTGCCGTTTGAACAAAATACCAGTTGCGCAATAAACTCATTACGTTATGGTACCAACCAATGTGTGTTTCCAAAATCTGTCCCGTACGTGGATCACTTACATGTGGCCCGTAAGCGTTCGGAATATCAGATGCAAAATAACGAACTACCGAATAACGGGAATCTTCTACGCTAAATTGTGGATCTTCTTTAGGTGTTGGTGCTTGCTTACCAAAAATTGCATTTTTGAAACCTGCTGCTTCGAAAGCCACTTGCCAATCATTAACCCCTTGAATTAAAAATGGAACCCATTTTTTTGGCGTTGCCGGATCTATATAAATGATGATCGGTTTAACAGGCTCTACCAACTCGCCCCTCATGTAAGCCGCTGTATCTTTCGGAACCAAATTCCATCTGTGGATATAAGCCGTACGTTCTGCTTTTTGAGCATCAGTACCATAATCAATTTGCGATTGACCAAAGTAGCCTACCCGGCTATCCATAATCCTTGCCTTCACCGGGTTTTTAGGCAATAGCAACATCGAAGTATTAAATTCGAAGGTTACTGCTCCATTGCTATTATCGGTAGGCGACTCTGCAGCACGATAAGTTTTTGCAGTTTTTACCTCAATGTTTATTGGGAAAGTTTTTACGGTATCAATATACGATCGGGTTGCATCATAAGTAATAACTTTATAAGCCTTACGGATTTGATCTGTTGCGCCTATTGCCATAATGTCGCCATTGTAAAAATCAGTAACATCAATCACTACTCCGGTTGTATCTTTATTGTAAGCTTTAATCTCGAAGCTTGCTAAAATCTGTGCCAGGTTTGAGTTTTGCACTGATTCGTACATATCGCTCGTAGAATCTGCTTTGGTAGCATAACTTGGTACACGAATGTAGATCTGCTTACCTCTACGTTCCCATTTCCAAACCTGCTCATTTAGTTCTTCGCCGCCATATTGCTGGTTGCCTACTTTAATGCCAACTGGTGCTTTTGCCAAGCGTGTTACCACTAACATTTCACGGTTGATAACCGAATCCGGTATCTCGAAATACCATTTATCATCAACTTTATGTGTTTTAAATAATCCATTAGTGGTTCTTGCTTTTGAAGTAATCACTTCCGAATAAGGTTTAATTCCTTCTTTTTTTGCAGCTGCGGCTGGTGCTGCCGTTGGCGTTGCAGGGGTAGTTGATCCCTTTTTAGATTTTTTTTGTGCCTGTACTGACTGTGTTCCAGCCAAACCAAGCACCATAATACTTGCCAATGCAAGTACCTTAACTTGTTTTTTCATTTAATGTGATATGGTTTTTTATGGTAATAAGAGCCCGAAGTTAGAGGCTTGTTACCTTATAAACATTTTGTAACCGTAAAGTTACCAACAGGTTAAATCCGCTTTTCTAACCTCACCACTTTAAAGAAAACTTTATTATCTCGATAGACTTCAAAGATGACTGTTTTATCGGCCTTGGATTTGAACATCTCAGTAAGATCGTTCAAGGTGTATGTATCAACGGGTTTAAAATTAACGCCAATAATTTCATCATAAGGACACAAGCCCGCCTTTTCGGCGGGAGAGCCTTCATCAATTTCGCCGATGATAACTCTTTTATATTCTGCCTGATCCAAATAAATAACCATGCCAACCATATCGTGCTGGAATGGTATTTTAGCCAAACTATTAGGTTTCAAATACATAAATTTCTCCTGATAATTTAACTGCACGTCGAATTTTCTTAGCATCTCGGCACCCAGGTTTCCATTACGAAAGGTGAGATCGATTTTTTTTGAAATGGATTTAAAATCGGGAAAACCCGAAACCACCTCCTTAAAAACATATCCCCCGAGGTAAAATGTATTTATGCGCCCCATGTAGCCTTTTATCTGGCCGCTTAAACTCATTCCCAAATTAGCTTTGATTTTTTTTTCTGGCAGCGGGAAAGCACCGCCATTAAACATCTCCATTGATAGCGCATGGCTAGCTCCGGTATCCATCAGCAACCTTGCATTTACTTTGCTGCTATCAGGAACTTCCACCTGAACATCTACATAAGGCTTCAGGTTCTCTATTAAAATAGGCACTTTACTTCCCCTGTATTTTATCTTCCGGCTTAAATCACTAAATATAATTCTATTCTCGCTGTAGCGGATATCAACAATAAAACTGTTGAAAAAACTATAACCAATCAAGCCATATATTTTGATGCCCAGATGCCCCGACAGATTGAACAAATCTTCTTTTAAAACGGCCGTTGGAATATGGCTAATTTTTGCACTTCCTATTTTTGCGCTAATGTTTTGAGAAACATAGGCATCTACCGTTTCCAGGCCCAAACCCGAAAGTTTAATTTTTCGCATTAAACTAAAATTTAAAGTATCGATGATGGATGGTTCGGTGATAATCATCGGTCCGACACCCGTATCAAGCACAAAATTATAAGGCCCTTTTTCATTTATAAAAATTGGGATGATCATTAAATTTTTAATGCATTTAAACTGGATGGACTGCTTCTGTTTATTGCCCGGAAACGTAAATTCTTGCGAAAAAGATGGAGAACCGATCAATAGCAACCCTGCACAAATCGTAATTTTGTGGATACCGAAAAGGATAACAGAAGCATATTTGGTTAACATTAAATTAAATTTAATAAATTAGTTGATCATTATCATTTCTAATTCGTTAACATGTTTATTAACAAAATCAAGCCTTTATCTTTTACCCTATCCATTTTCTGTTTATTCGGTCTTTCAAGTTGTTCAACCAATAAAATGATTGCCAAAAAGGTGTCTAATGAATTTAAAAATTCATCTGTTATTAAACAATACCAAGTAGGTTTTGCACTTTATAATATGGATGATAAAAAGATGATTTTTGAGAAAGATGGCGATAAATATTTTACACCTGCATCAAATACAAAACTCTATACCTTTTTTGCCAGCCTGAAGATGTTGCCAGAACAAATGCCTGCGTTAAAATACATAGAACGTAACGATTCGTTAATTTTTTGGGGAACTGGCGACCCTTCTTTTTTGCAATTTGCTGTTAAGGATAAATCGGCTTATAACTTTCTTCAAGCTTCCAACAAGAAACTGTTTTTTGCCCCCGGACGTTACTCGGGCACTTTTTTTGGCGATGGCTGGAGTTGGGATGATTATGATTACTACTATCAGCCAGAAATTACCGAAATGCCAATTATGGATAATATGGTTACTTCTACTTATCAATCTCCAAATAAAATTAATATTTTGCCAAAGGTTTTTTCACATTGTTTCGAGGTAGATTCGAGCAAAACCAATGGCGGCTTTCAGGTAACCAGGGATTTTTTGACCAATCATTTTCGCTATCCTTTAGTTGAAGTTAAACCAGGCTACAATCAGCAAAATCCATACAAAACTAGCATACGAACCACTGTTGAAGTACTTTCAGATACGCTTCATAAAAGTGTTGGCGTAATAAAAATGAAAATTCCAACTGATGCAAAAACACTTCCAGGTGCTAAACGCGATTCGGTTTTAAAACATATGATGTTACCCAGCGATAATTTTATTGCCGAACATTTGTTGTTGGTTTGTTCCAATCAAATCAGTGATACTTTAAGCACCACAAAAGCCATTCAACACATCACTAAAAATTATCTTTCCTTCTTGCCAGATAAAGTGAAATGGGCTGACGGATCTGGCTTATCCCGACAAAATTTATTTACTCCAAGAGATAATATTTACTTACTCGATTCGATTTATCACCTGGTAAATAACAGGGAAAAACTTTTCGACATGTTACCTGCCGGAGGAAAAAGCGGAACACTAAGGAATGCTTATCCAAAAACCGATCAGCCTTTTGTTTATGGAAAAACCGGCTCACTAGGCGGAGTGCATAATCAAAGTGGATACGTACTCACTAAAAAAGGCAAGACCTACATCTACTCTTTTATGAACAATAATTTTGTTAAACCAACTGCCGAGGTTCGAGCCGAAATGGTTAGAATAATGACCTATATTCATGAAAATTTTTAAAGCAGATTATTCAAAGACTTAAATCGCTGTAAATATGTAAGCATTACCAAACATCAAATCCTATGAAAAAAATCTACTTCCTTTTGAGCATTATTTTACTGCTTGGAATTTCTTCCTGTAAAAAAAGCGATGGTGTTATTGATCCACCAACTCCGGTTGACCCATTAAAACCTTACGTTCCAGACAACAGTTTTAAAGTGGTTGCCTACTTTCCAAGCTATCGCGATCCAAATGGTGTTGCTGATTCAAAATATAAAATGATTACCCATTTATTTTATGCGTTTTTAAATCCAAATGTGGATGGTTCGTTGGCTACATTAGAACAGCCATCACGATTTTCGAATGTAATGCAGAAAGCAAGGGCAAATGGTGTAAAAACAGGCATTTCTATTTCAGGAACCCGCAGCATTTTTGTTGAAATGGCAACATCTGCATCAGCGAGAAAATTATTTGTAAAAAACGTGCTCGGTTTTGCCCGAACAAATAATTTAGATGGTGTAGATATGGATTGGGAATACCCAAGTACCGCTGACGGTTCTGCAGATAATTATGTTTTATTAATGAAAGAACTATCAGATTCGCTACACAAATACAATAAGTTTTTAAGTGCTGCCATCACTCCCGGCGTGTATGCAGGTAGCATTCGCGATGGCTTAAAAAGTGAGGTTTTTCCTTCGGTTGATTTCTTTAACATTATGGTTTACGATGGTATAGGCTGGGACAAAGATGAACCCATTCAACACGCCTCTTATAATATGGCCGTGGCCAGTTTAAACTATTGGTTAGGCACGAGAGGTATGCCTAAAGAAAAAGCAGTATTGGGCATTCCAGCATATGGAAAAAATGCAGCTAATGCTTCAAAAGCTTACCGAGATTTTGTAACCGCAAACGCGGATGTTAATTTAGATTATGCCACAATCGATGGTGTTCAATATTATTATAATGGAATTTTAACTACCAGAAAAAAAGCAAAACTCGGACAAGATAGAGCAAATGGAATTATGTTTTGGGAATTTTATCATGATGATAACGGCAATAAATCAATCATCAGGGCGGCTAATGATGAATTGGGCAGAAACTATAATTAAATAAATGAATACCGATTTTAGATCCGTTAATCAACCATTTTCCAACACCATAGTTATTGATGGAATAACCTATTTGTACTTCGGTGGTACCGCTTACCTGGGTATTCCTCAAAACCAGGATTTTATAAATTTGTATATCGATGGCTTAAAAAAGTTTGGTTTAAATAATGGCACTAGTCGCAACAACAATATTCAATTGGGTATTTATGAGGATGGCGAGCGTGAAGCTGCAAGAAGATTTGGTGCAGAAAGTGCGCTAATTACTTCAAGCGGTTACCTGGCTGCCCAACTCACCGTTAAAGCTTTGGCGCCATTTGGTAAAGTGATTTATGCGCCAAATACTCATCCGGCACTTTGGCTCCACGAAACTCCAAAAACTTCAGCTTCCTACTTTATTGAATGGAAAAAAGAAACGATTGTAAAAATCAATTCATCTGCAGATAAAAACTGGGTTTTGATTAGCAATTCTATGAATAATCTTTTCCCAGAAATTTTTGATTTTGATTTTCTGGAGGAAATTCTTTCCGATAAAAATATATGGTTAATTGTAGATGATTCGCATGGAATTGGTGTAAATAATACTGGAAATAGTGCTTATTCGACATTGCCAAAACTCAAAAACATAGAAGTTGTAGTTGTTGCATCAATGGCCAAAGCACTTGGTGTTGATGCAGGTATAGTTTTAGGATCGCAAAGAATTATAGCGCAATTAAAACAAACCAATATTTTCGTAGGCGCCTCACCCCCATCAGCTGCTGGCATTTATGCTTTTATCCATGCTGAAGAAATATACCGCAATGCCTGGAAAAAGCTTCAACAAAACATCATTCATTTTACCAACGCTTTAAATTTAACATGGAAGTTTGAACAAGGTTTTCCTGCTTTCTTTTATAACTATGCCAATTTCGCAGCTGATTTGATAAAGCAAAACATCCTGATATCTTCTTTTCCATACCCCAAACCAGATAGCGAACCTATAAACAGGATTATTTTAAGCAGCTGGCATCAGCCAGAAGATATAAACCGATTAATATCTGCGTTAAATTAAAATTATTAGCAATTGAATAAATTAACACTATATTTATTTCAAGCTAACACTAACCAGGTAGTTTTGAGCCATCAAGCGTGTCGAACTATATCCAAAATATTAAAGAAGGAAATCATTTGTCATTTGAAATAGTTTTCAAATTGTGGCATAGAAAAGTTTATGCTTATTTTTTTAAGAAAACAGCTTCAGAAGATCAGGCCGAGGAATTAACACAACTGGCATTTATCAAACTTTGGCGTTTTAAGCACACCCTTTCCGAAGACTTTACGCTTGACGTGCAGCTTTTTAAAATTGCCAAAACTACTTTACTTGATTACTTTAAAAAACTGGCGAACGATAGTCGAAACTTAAAAGGTTATCACGAAGGGTTATCTGAAATAGCAGCAGAAGAATCGAAATTATTTGATGCCAAGCAAGAATTAGAAGTAGTATTAAATTGTTTGCCGCCAACACGAAAGCAAGTATTTGTGCTTAATCGTCTTCATGGTTATTCCTATAAAGAAATAGCCGAAAAACTTTCCATATCGCCACGAACCGTTGAGAAACACATTTCTTTAGCCATGAAACAGTTAAATGGATATGCCTATACTCCATTTCTGGTGATCCTTTTAAGTTTTCTTAAATAAATCAGATTTAATTTTTTTCCGTTACGGGTTTTCTTTGCATTCAATCGTATTGGTATATATATGAATGTTTCTGATCAGCTGTTAGATAAATATTTCAAGAATAAATGTACACCAGAAGAAAAACTTGCGGTGGAAAGTTATTTGCGGGAAATTGATGAGTTGCCAGATCATTTGGCTCCTAAAGAGGAATGGGACGATGCCGAAGATTTTCCGATGTCGTACGAAAAAAGCGATTTGATGTTCGAGGAAATTAAACGTCAAACCCTCGGAAATAAGCACAAAAATTTATGGCTTAAAATTACTTCAATTGCCGCCACTATTTTGGTTATTGCAGGTATCAGTTTTTACTTTTTGCAAACACCAGCATTAAAACAGCAGATAGCAAGAATAACACCTGATAAGATTGAAAAAATCAATGAGATTAATTGGAAATCGATTGTAAATTATACTGATAAAATCCAGGAAATTATCCTTCCAGACCAATCTACAGTTAAAATTTATCCAGGCGCAGAGATAAGATATGCGATGCCTTTTGTCTCGAAAAAACGCGAAATCTTTTTAGAAGGTAAGAGTTATTTTCAGGTTACGAAAGATAAAAAACATCCATTTGTAGTTTATGCCAAAGGTGTTTCCACCACTGCGTTAGGCACATCATTCACCATTACTGCAAATACAAAAAGCAAAATTATTGAGGTGCAATTACACACAGGCAAAGTTTGGGTTAAGGACATCGACTCCGTAGGCAAAAATGCGATGTTCAGTAAAATTCTGCTCCCTGGAAATGCACTGGTATTTAACAGAATTGAAAACGAGTTAAAAGTTGAAAAACAAAATATAATCATTGCTAAGAATACAAAATCAGAGTTGATCTTCACACAGGCGCCACTGGTAGACGTGCTTACAAAACTAGAGCAGCATTACAAAATCAAAATAAAATACAATGCTGAAGATCTTTCGGAAATTTCTTTTACAGGAACGCTAAACTTAAACCAAACCATAAACAAAATACTTACAGAGTTAACAGAACTAAACAAACTAAAACAGGAAAAAATAGCCGAAGGTTACCTTGTTAAAAAATAAAAACAAACAAATATTACCGAAGAACTAAACTGCCCAAAAGTGCAGAATGGAGATTCTATTGCCTTAAACAAACAAATTAATCATTGTACTATGCTTAGAAAATTTACAAAACACTTGTTGTTTTGCTTGCTGATTTTATCAGTAACAGCAACGGCCTGGGCTCAAACTTCAGAGATCACCGGGATTGTAAAAGATGAGACCGGCGCTCCGCTAATTGGCGCCTCCATTGTTTTACTCAACACCAAAACCAACGAAAAGAAGGGTATCATGGTAAATCCCGATGGTAAATTCCAAATTACAGGTTTAACTGCTGGTGTACCATACAACATCAGTGCTTCCTTTATTGGTTACACCACTAAAACCATTGAGAACTATTTACTAAAAGCAGGCGAACAAGCTACTTTGCTTATACAACTAAACCCAGCGGCATCATCATTAACAGATGTTGTGGTGGTAGGTTATGGTAGCCAGAAAAAGAAAGATGTAACTACGGCAATCGCCAGCATTAAGGCTTCTGATTTAGAAAACCAACCCATCAACAATGCAGCCGAAGCCATGGTAGGTAAAATGGCAGGTGTTCAGGTTTCGCAAGGATCGGGTACGCCTGGTGGCGCTTTAGCCATTAAAGTACGTGGCGTTGGTACCATTACAGCTGGTTCAAATCCGCTGTATGTAATTGATGGAGTGCCAATTTCAAATGATAACATTAACACGATCAACACCAATGACATTGCTTCTATTGAGGTGCTTAAAGACGCCTCATCTGCGGCCATTTATGGTTCCCGTGGATCAAACGGTGTGGTTTTAATTACTACCAAACAAGGTAAAACAGGTGCGGCTGCAATTAGCGTGAACAGTTATACCGGATGGCAGAATTTAGCACACAAAATTGATATGATGGATGCTTATCAATATGCGCAAATGACGCTTGAATCGAGAAATAACACCTATGCTGACGCAATGGACGCGATTAATAGAAGGAATGCTGCAACTGGTTTACCTACCATTAATTACAACATCAACGATAGCAACGCACAGCGATTGGTTAATTCTGGCAACAATACGAGTGCAGTAATCCCAACTGAAATTCTTCCTTATTTAGCCGGACAACAAGGCCTAACCAATACTGATTGGCAAGATGAAATTTTCAGAACTGCAAAAATTCAAAACCATTCGGTATCTGCTTCCGGTGGTAGCGATGCCATGAAATATTACGCTTCGTTAGAGTATTTTGATCAAGATGGTATTATTTTGAACAGCGGCTTTAAACGTTATAGTGGCCGATTGAATCTGGAAGGAAATAAAGGAATTTTTAGATACGGAATAAACATCACGCCATCAGTAATCAAAGAAAAAAGATTAAATGCAAACGGTGCTTATAATGCAGGAAACGCAAATGGTTTAAACACCGGAGGCATTGTGGCTTCGGCGCTTCATTATTCTCCACTCTGGCCAGTTTATAATGCAAACGGAAGTTTCAGTTTTGCTCAAAATTCATGGAGTCCTGGTCAGGTAACTACATTGCCAAATGGATCTGCTGTTACAGGTAATGGCGAAACTCAAGCTTGGAACCCAGTTGCTCTTGCCATGTTGCAGAAAGATGATGTGGGCTCAAACAGGTTAACAGGTAGCACATTTGTAGAGGCTGCCATAATAAAGGATTTGAAATACAAAATTCAATTAGGTATCGATCTTTTTAATAGCAGTGAAGACACTTTCCGTCCTTCTATTATACCACTTTCGAATACTGCTGGTAATCCCTTATCGGATGCACAGGCAAGTTCTAGAACAATTAAAGAACTTAACATTTTATTGGAGCAAACCTTAAACTATAATAAAACTATAGGCGATCATAGTATCAATGCGTTATTGGGCTGGTCTACTCAAAAAGATGATTTAAGTGGGAACTACGCAGCAGCAACCAGAGGCTTTATCAGTGATCAAATTGAATATTTAAGCGCTGGTTTAGTAACTACAGGTACTTCAACCAGACAACAATGGTCGTTGGCTTCAGGAATTGCCAGACTGCAATACAGCTATAAAGGCAAATATCTATTCACAGGTTCGGTAAGGGCCGACGGATCATCGAGATTTGGAACCAACAACAAATGGGGTTATTTTCCATCAGCTTCTGTGGGATGGAGATTATCAGAAGAAAATTTCTTAAAAGATGCTAAAGCAATTTCTGATTTGAAAATTAGAGCAAGTTTGGGTCAAACTGGTAACTTTAATATTCCAAACTATTTGGCTCAAGGCGCAATGACCAATTATGGTTATGTTTTTGGCGGAGGAACTCCAGGTGTAGTAAATGGTGCAGCGCCTTTTGCACAACCTAATGATGACTTAAGCTGGGAGAAAACAACACAATTAAATGTAGGTTTCGATGCGGCATTTTTCAACAATAAATTAACCTTATCAATTGATGCCTATAACAGTAACACCACCGATCTATTGTTAAATGTTCCTGTGCCTTTGAGTACTGGTTTTTCTACTGAACTAAAAAATATTGGTAAAGTAAATAACAAGGGTATCGATATTAACTTGGGTACGCAACAACAATTTGGCGCTGTAAAATGGACAGCCAGTGGTAACTTCTCTAAAAACAAGAATAAAGTGGTAGAATTGGGCCCTGGCAATGCAGATATCATTAGCACAGGTTCTGTTGCCAATGCATATTTCTTAACCAGAGTGGGCGAGCCAATTGGATCGTATTATTTGCCAGTTGTTTTGGGCGTTTTTGCGAATCAGGCCGAAGTAAATGCATATCCTCATTATTTGGATACACAAGGCAACTATGATTTGAACACTTCAAAGCCAGGCGATTTTAAATTTAAGGATGTGGATGGCGATGGCATAATTGACTTAACTAAGGATCGCGAAATTGTGGGTAATTACCTGCCAAAATTCGCTTATGGTTTTGCTACATCAGCAGAATATAAAGGCATTGATTTAAATGTTTCGATGCAAGGGGTTTACGGCAATAAAATCCTTAATCTTTCCCGTAGATATTTTGCAAACAAGGAAGGAAACATGAATAACATGATCAGCTCGTTGGATAGATGGGTTTCTGAAGCAAATCCGGGCAGCGGTCAAGATGTAAGGGCTAATCGTGTTGCAAAAGGTAGCAACGGCACAACTTCTACATGGCATGTGGAAGATGGTTCTTATCTGCGTATTCGTAACATTGCTTTGGGTTACACATTCCCAACAGATTTAATTAAGAAACTTTCTTTAACCAAAGTTAGATTATACGTTTCGATGCAAAATCCATTTACATTTACAAAATACACTGGTTACAATCCAGAGGTCACCAATCGTTCGGCTGCAACCACAAATGGTGAAGATTACGGTGTTTATCCAACGGCGAAAACAACATCAATCGGTTTAAACATCACTCTATAAAATGAAGATCATGAATAAATATATCATACCAATTTTAGCATGTGGCTTAATCGTTTCAGCTACATCCTGCAAAAAGTTTTTAGATTTAAAACCTTTGGATTCTTATACCGAAAACACGTTTTATGTTGATGAGAAGGGTTTACAAGGCGGCTTGGTAAGCTGTTACGATGCTTTGCAAACCGACAGTTTGTACGGCAATAACATATTAACTTTAGGCGAAATCCGTGGAGATAACGTTACCGATAACGATCCAGGTTCTGGAGCAGGTGTACGTAATTCCATCGAAGTATTTTCAGAAACCTCTGCCAATAATATTTTAGCAGCATCTTGGCAAGGGCATTACAAAGCAATTTATCGCAGCAACATTGTGTTGGATAGAGCCCCTGGTATTTCAATGGCTGATGCCGCAAAAAACCAAATTATCGGTCAGGCGAAGTTTATCAGAGCACTTAGCTATTTCAACTTAACCCGTTTATGGGGCAATGTTCCTTTGGTACTTACAGTTCAAAAAACTGCCGAAGCAAGAGAAAATGTTCGTGCAACATCTGCACAGGTTTATCAGCAAATTATTGCCGATTTAACCGATGCAGGGAGTAAATTACCGCTAACCTGGGCCGATGCACAACGTGGCAGGGCAACAAGTTATGCCGCATCAGCTTTGCTTGCTAAAGTTTACTTATATCAAAAAAGATATGATTTAGTGGTTTCTACATTACAGCCATTAGCTACCGCGATTTATGCAGGAACAGTTTTATCGGTTGTGCCACAAACCACAACTTTCCCTAGTGGGATGAAAACAAGTAAAGATGTAATTTTTGCAGTTCAATATTTAAATGGTGGAGTTAGAGAAGCGGTAAACCAGGATAACCGTTACCGAAATAACAATAACACCAATACAATTACGATTCCACAAGCGATTTTTGAAACGGCAGATAACCGCAGAGCATTGGTTGCACCTACTGGTACGGGTGCCCGCCCCGGGAAATTCAATAGTCCGGTTTCTAATTCAACAGAAGTTAGTGGCGATTTTCCAATTATCCGTTGTGCCGATGTATTGCTGATGTATGCCGAAGCATTAAACGAAGTAGCTTATGGAAATACTGAAGCGTTTAAAGCACTAAATACTGTGCGTACAAACGCTGCCGCTACCAATAAAACCGCAGCAACATTAACTTCGCAAACAGACTTTAGAACGGCTGTTTATTTGGAACGCAGATTAGAATTGGCTTTGGAAGCAGATCGCTGGTTCGACATCGTAAGAACCAGTCAGATGCCAACAGTTTTCCCTGGTATTCCTGCTTTTAGAGCAATATATCCTGTGCCTCAAGCCGAAATAGATAATGTAAATAACAAATCGGGCTGGCAAAATACGGGCTACTAAATTAATAAAGTGATACAAAGCCGGCATTCTGAAAAAGAACGCCGGCTTTTTTGTGCATGAATAAGTTTTTCCTTATCCGATAAATTTTCTAATCTTTATAAAATGAAACGACTGATTTTATTATTCTCGCTAAGTTTTCTATTCTCTACTGCAATTTTGGCTCAAACAACAGAAGTTTGGGTAGTTCGCCATGCTGAAAAAGATAAATCCAATCCTGAAGATAAAGATCCAAATCTTTCTGATGAGGGCAGAATTAGAGCAGGCGATTTAGCTACATTTTTAAAGAAAGTTAAGTTCGATGCAGGCTTCACTACGCCATATAAAAGAACGCACCAAACCCTGGATTCATTAATTATCCCCAAAGTAATTGATTATAAGGACGCGAAATCTCTTGTAGATTCTGTTAAGAAAAACTATGCCGGAAAAACCGTAATTGTTGCAGCACATTCCAATACGGCGTTAGAAATTATTGAAGCTTTCGGTGGAAAACGACCAATGGAAATGCTCACTGATGATGATTATGATTATATTTTTCGACTAACTGTTAAAGATGATAAAGCAAAAGTGAAAAAGGATCAGTTTGGCAGACCACACCATTTGTAGTCGATCACTTTAACGTAAACACCTCCTACCGCTGTACTGAACATTCGGAGTAGTATTTTTTTCTATCTTCTTATTCTTTATTGCCTGAAAAAAGTTCAGGATGACGACCAATCATATAGGGTTTCAAAACAATACGCCTGATAGCCCCTCTCCATCGGTGGTATACCAATGAACTAATGGCAAATGAACCAATAAGCTAACCTAAAGTTTCTCAAAAGGGATATCCATCAAATCGTAACTTTGCCAGCCAGAAAAATCGTAATGCCACCATTCATTGTCCAATACATTCATTTGATATTTCTTCATGGTGCTAATTAACAAATCGCGATTCTTTTTAACCTCTGGTGTAACGGGTTCATAGTTGGCGGCGGCGGCACCCGAAAAGCTATCGTAAGGGGTAGCCATTGCAACTTCTTTTCCAGTTTTAAGATTAATTAAAGTTAAGTCAACCGCACAACCGCGATTGTGTTTAGAACCCTTTGCTGGGTTAGCCACAAAGTTTTTATCACTGGCTTTTTTGTAAAATTCCACCGTGATGGCATAAGGACGATAACCATCAAAAATTTTTAATCCGTAACCTTTTTTATTTAATTCTTTTTGAATTTTCTTTAGCGACTCCACAACCGGTTTACGAGCAAAGGCTCTCGCCTGTTTGTACATCACCTGTTTCATAAAGTTATTCTTTGTTGCATAGCGAATATCCAATTTGATATTAGGAATGGCTTTTTTAATTTCCACCAATTCATTATTTGGATTGGTTTTTACCGAAGCCAGGTATTGATTGTAAGAATTGACTACAACAAGCTTTGATGGCGAACTGGTTTGAGCAACAGAAGAAAATGATAGGATCAGGAATAAAAAAAGGAGTTTAATTTTCATAGCGGCATTTCTAAAAAGAGGTCGTCATTGCAAGGTAAGAAGCAATCTATTTAGCGAGTGAGATTGCTTCGTGCCCCGCAATGACGATAAGTGAGATTACTGATTCGATACTACCAACAATTCCAAATCCTTAAATGGCAAACTAAACATATCTGCCAAGTCTTTATTGGTGCAATTGCCCTGATAAATATAAAGCGCTTCGCGAATACCAGGGTTATTCCACACCATGTTCATTAAACCACCAAACTCTCCAATATCCAATAAAATTGGGGCGAAAATATTGGTAAGCGCATAAGATGCGGTACGTGGAACACGAGATGCGATATTGGGTACACAATAGTGAATCACATCATATTTTCTAAAAATAGGATTGGTATGATTGGTTACTTCTGAGGTTTCAAAACAGCCACCCTGGTCAATACTGATATCAATTACAACAGAATGGGGCTTCATTCTGGCAACGGTTTCTTCCATCACCACACAAGGACTTCTGCCATGGCTGGCCCGAATGGCACCAATTACTACATCACAGGTTACTATGGCTTTGTTTAGTACGATCGGCTGCATCACCGAAGTAAAAACACGACTACCCAAATTATTTTGTAAGCGGCGTAAACGATAAATCGAGCTGTCAAAAACTTTTACTTCAGCACCCAAGGCTAAAGCTGTCCTGGCAGCATATTCACCTACCGTTCCTGCGCCTAAAATTACGATTTCTGTTGGAGGCACACCGGTAAACCCACCTAACATTAAACCTTTCCCTCCGGTAACGTTACTTAAATATTCGGCAGCAATTAAAATTGAAGTAGAACCCACAATCTCGCTCATTGCCCGCACTACGCTTAGTACATTTCCTTCATCACGTAAGTTTTCAAAACACAATGCATTGATTTTTTTCTGCATCAGCGCTTTCAAATAATCTTGCTTTAACGTTCCCGTTTGAAGCGAAGAAATCAGAGTTTGCCCCTTGTGCATCATCTCAATTTCTTCCAACATTGGTGGGGCAATTTTTACGAGAATATCCGAATCAAAAACCTCTTTTTTATCGTAAGCTATTTTTGCACCTTGCTCCGCATATTCTGAGTCAGAAAAATTTGCAGCAGTGCCTGCTCCGCTTTCCAATACCACTCTATGGCCATTGTTTACCAGCAATGCAACAGATAATGGTGTTAGAGCAATTCGATTTTCCTGAAACGAAATTTCTTTTGGTATTCCAATGTTCAAACTGTTTTTCCTGTTTCTGGTTTCTAGCGTCGCCTCTTGTGTTTGCAGTAAGCCCTGACGTGCAATATCGGCCATTCCTTCGCGTAATCCTGTAGCCATGATGTTTAAAAATGTATTAGTTTTAGGTTGTTCAAGATACGGATATTCTGTTAATTTACGGAGAACAAAATGTTATACCTTACTGAAATTAAATACTCTACGGTTTTCTTCCACAGTAGCAATTTCAACTTTTATATAATGATCGGGCAATAATTCTGCAACTCTTTCCGGCCATTCTATCAAACAAATCCCGCCACCGTAAAAGTATTCCTCGTAGCCTAAATCGTATGCCTCCTGAATATCTTTAATTCGGTAAAAATCGAAATGAAATAACGACCCATTAGGGCTTTCATACTCATTTACGATAGAATAAGTTGGACTGGAAACTACGTCCTCAACACCTAAAGCAGCGCAAAAAACTTTTATAAAAGTGGTTTTGCCTGCTCCCATATCGCCATCAAAAATAAACACTTTCTCGTTTGAAGCAAATGCCAAAAGTTGCTGTGCAACCTGTGGTAAGTGTGATAAATCGTTTACTGTTATCTTCATTTTAAATAAATAAAGGCAAAAGTAATACATAAATGCATTGCTTTTGCCTTTTTGCTTCGTATTGAAAGTAAGTCTAATCCATTTATTTATCCCTTCCGTCAGTCTTCATTGCGAGGTACAAAGCAATCTCACTAGATATTGTCAAATGAGATTGCTTCATGGATGAAAATCAATTTCGCAATGATGAGAGCTTTCTATCTCGGCGAATACGTTACCACAGGAATAATCATTTCTTCCAATGAAATTCCACCATGCTGGAAGGTTTCGTTATAATAGTTTACAAACTGGTTGTAATTGTTCGGGTATACGAAATAACTATCTTCGCGGGCAAAAATATAGCTGCTGCTGATATTGATTTTTGGCAGCAAGGCATCGTGAGGATTTTTAATCAAGAAAACCTCTTTAGCATTAAAGTTTAGGTTTCTACCTTGTTTATATCTAAGGTTGGTGTTTGTTGCCCTATCGCCGATAACCTTAACCGGTTTTTTCACACGAATGGTTCCGTGATCGGTGGTGATGATTACCTTCACTTGTTTCTGCGATATTTTCTTTAACAAATCCCAAAGTGGTGAATGTTCAAACCATGATAATGTTAACGAACGGTAAGCCGCATCATCATTCGCCAATTCTCTAATCATTTGCATATCGGTACGGGCATGGCTTAACATATCAACAAAGTTGAAAACAATTGCATTGAAATCATTCTGCAACAAGTTATTGGTTTGATCTACTAAGTCTTTTCCTTGCTCGAAAGTTAAAATTTTATTGTAACTAAATTTGCAATCCTTTCTTAAGCTGCGCTTGATGTTATCGGCCAAAAATGCTTCCTCATGCATGTTTTTGCCACCTTCATCATCGTCATTTTGCCATAAACTCGGAAAGCGTTTTTCCATATCCAAAGGCATCAATCCCGAAAAAATTGCATTACGGGCATACTGCGTTGCTGTTGGCAAAATACTCGTGTACATATCTTCCTCATCAATTCGGAAATATTCAGATATCAGAGGATTAATGATTTTCCACTGATCGTAGCGAAGATTATCAATTAAAATAAAAAAAACAGGAGTGGTATCGTTAATATGCGGGAAAGCTTTTTTCTTTAATAAATTGTTAGAAAGCAGAGGAGCTTTATCCTGATTTTTAATCCAATCTAAATAATTTTCTTCTATAAACTTGGTAAACTGCGTGTTGGCCTCTTGCTTTTGCATAGTTAAAATTTCATGCATCTGCGGATCATCCAGTTTTTCCAATTCAAGTTCCCAAAAAACAATTTTTTTGTAAACATCAATCCACTCTTCGTAGTTCAGTCTGTCTCCCAGTGTCATCCCTAAACGGCGAAAATCTTGCTGATAAGCCATTGATGTTTTTTCGCTCACCAAACGTTTGTTATCGATGAGTTTTTTAATCGTTAACAAAACCTGTTTTGGGTTTACAGGTTTAATCAAATAATCATCAATTTTGCTTCCTATCGCATCTTCCATCAGGTTTTCTTCCTCACTTTTGGTGATTAGAACAACTGGTATATCCGGATTAAGGTTTTTAATGGCAGAAAGGGTTTCAATTCCACTCATTCCGGGCATATTTTCATCTAAAAAAACAAGATCGAAATGGGCTTTTCCAAATGCTTCGAGGGCGTCGTTTCCGTTGGTAAATGTGGTTACATCGTAACCTTTATCATTTAGTAGTAATATATGAGGTTTTAATAAGTCGATTTCATCATCGGCCCACAATATTTTAGTTTCTTGCATGTTTTTGTAAAAATAGGTATGTATTGCCTTTTTATTTAGGCGGGTAAATCAATCTATAAATAAAAATAGCAATTTTTGTACCGTATCTATCTATTTAACTATTTTTAACGATTGAATAAGAAGAAAATAATCAATGATCCGGTTTACGGTTTCATTAGCATTCCATCAGAATTGGTTTACGATGTAATTTCACATCCGTATTTCCAACGTTTACGCTACATTAAGCAACTTGGAATGACTCATTTAGTTTATCCTGGCGCTTTACATACCCGTTTTCACCATGCTTTGGGCGCCATGCATTTAATGAGTTTGGCTATAGAAGTTTTAAGAAGCAAAGGCCACACCATTACTGATGGCGAAGAAGAAGCCGCAACATTGGCTATTTTACTACACGATATTGGTCACGGACCATTTTCACATGCGCTGGAACATTCTTTGGTTACGGGTATAAAACACGAAGATATTTCGGCAAAGCTGATGCTTGATTTGAATGATCATTTCGATGGAAAATTGACGCATGCCATCGAAATTTTTAATGGTACTTACCCAAAAAGATTTCTTCATCAGTTAATCTCTGGTCAGCTGGATTTAGATCGGATGGATTATTTAAATCGCGATAGTTTTTTTACCGGAGTAAGCGAGGGCGTAATTAGTTTCGATCGCATTATTAAAATGTTTAATGTTTTTGATGACGACTTAGTTATTGAAGAAAAGGGAATCTATTCAATTGAAAAATTTTTAATTGCCCGCCGTTTAATGTATTGGCAGGTTTATCTGCATAAAACGGTAATTGCCGGCGAAATGATTTTAGTGAAGTTGCTCGAAAGGGCAAAAGAATTATCAGCCGCAAGCGAAGAGTTATTTGCAGCACCTTCCTTAAAATATTTTTTCGAGAACGATATCAGCGAAACGAATTTCTTTGATCAACACGAAAACCTGGAGCATTTTACCAATCTGGATGATCAGGATATTTATGCTGCCGTAAAGGTTTGGGTAAAGCATCCCGATAAAATCCTTTCAACGCTTTGCCAAATGCTTACTTCGCGAAACTTATATAAAGTAGAAATGGGTAATGAAATGGCGCCAAAAGACCGGGTCGATTTTCTTAAAGATGCTACCGTTAATTTGCTTGTCATTAAACCAGAAGAAGCCAGATATTTTGTATTTACCGATGCGATACAAAACAGGGCCTACAATGCAGGCGTTGGAAACATAAAGATTTTAATGAAAAATAACGATATTGTTGATATTGCCAAGGCTTCTGATTTATCGAACCTGGAGTCGTTGCAAAAAACAGTAGAGAAATATATTCTTTGCTACCCGAGAGGGATTTAAGATTAATTAACAAAATATTTAACTTTTGCTGCCGTTTTAAATCTTACTATTGTGTAAAATATACACGGCTTAACCTTTACAGGTTTTTTTGTTCATATCAATTTAACATATACCTTTGTACGATGCAATTTACTGCAAAGCAGATAAGCGAGTTTTTAAACGGTTCCATTGATGGTAACCCTGATGTAGCCGTTACCGAGCTTTCTAAAATAGAAGATGGTAAAGAAGGCTCGTTGTCTTTTCTATCTAACCCGAAGTATGAAAACTTTTTGTATTCTACACAGGCTTCAGTTGTTATTGTATCAAAAGATTTTGCTCCTACCCAGTCTTACACAAGCACATTAATCCGTGTTGATAATCCATATAGTTCTTTTACAGTTTTATTGGATAAATATAACGAGGCGGTAAATGCTCAAGCCACGCAATCTGGTATTAATAAATTGGCATTCGTTCATCCAACAGCTAAAATTGGTAAAGATGTTTTTATTGATGCCTTTGCTTATGTAGCTGAAAACGTTGTGATTGCCGATGGCTGTAAATTAAATGCACAAACATTTGTTGGCGCCAACTCTAAAATTGGAGAAAACAGCACTTTCTTTCCAGGCGTGAAAATTTATCACAATTCCATTATTGGGAACAGGGTAATTATTCACTCCAACACCGTAATAGGTAGCGATGGTTTTGGGTTTGCTCCACAAAAAGATGGTACATACAATAAGATTCCCCAAATTGGAAATGTAATTATTGAGGATGATGTAGAAATAGGCGCCAATACCACGGTTGATCGTGCTACAATGGGATCAACAATTGTGAAAAAGGGTGCAAAAATCGATAATCTGATTCAAATTGCCCACAATGTAGAAATTGGCGAAAACACGGTTCTTGCTGCTCAATCTGGTATATCTGGAAGCACTAAAATCGGCCCAAATAGTGTTGTTGGTGGTCAGGTTGGTATTGCAGGCCACTTAACCTTAGCAAAGGGAACGCAAATTGGTGCCCAGGCCGGAATCAATTTTAACATTACCGAAGAAAATAAACAATGGCATGGTAGTCCGGCGCAACCATTGCGCAATTGGATGCGTGCTTCAGTAATTTTCAAGCATCTACCAGATGTGGAGAAAAGAATAAACACGCTAGAAGAAGAATTGAAAAGGCTCACTGCCGAATTGGTAAAGAATACAATACACAATGAACGTTAGACAAAAGACGATTAAACAAGAAATATCAGCTAAAGGTGTTGGTTTACACACTGGTGCTAATGTTACCCTTACTTTTTGCCCAGCTCCTGAAAATCATGGATTCAAATTTCAGCGTATTGATTTAGATGGACAACCAGTTATTGATGCTGATGCAGATAATGTAACCGATACTTCTCGTGGAACCACCATTACACAAAATGGCGCTAGTGTAAGTACCGTTGAACACGTAATGGCATCACTTATTGGTATGGATTTAGATAATGTTCTAATCAAACTTGATGGTCCTGAAACGCCAATTATGGATGGAAGTTCTATTCAATTCATTGATTTACTTGAAGAAGTTGGATCGGTTGAACAAAATGCCGATCGTGAATATTTCACCATTCCTCATAACATTACCTATACAGAAGAAGATAGAAAAGTAGAAATCGTGGCTATGCCATTAGATGACTACCGTTTCACCTGTATGATTGATTACAATTCGCCGGTTTTAGGTAGCCAACATGCTGGTATTAACACCATTGCCGAGTTTAAGAAAGAGATTGCTTCTTGCCGTACTTTTTGTTTCTTGCACGAGTTAGAATATCAGCTTTCTCACAACTTAATTAAAGGTGGCGATTTAAATAATGCCATTGTTATTGTTGATAAAGAAGTTACTAAAGATGAGTTAAGTCATTTGGCGAAACTTTTCAATCGTGCTGATATTGATGTGGCGCCACAGGGAATTTTGAACAATATGGAGTTGCGTTATCAAAACGAGCCCGCCCGACATAAACTATTGGATATGATTGGCGACTTGGCTTTAGTTGGTATGCACCTAAAAGGCCATATTATGGCTGCTCGCCCTGGTCATGCGGCAAATGTAGCCTTTGCGAAAAAGATAAAAGCGGCAATTAAAAAAGAGAAAAACAAGAAAATTCAGAAAGTGTACGATCCTAGCGCTAAACCATTGTATGATGTTGTTCAAATCATGGAAATTTTGCCTCATCGTCAACCATTTTTGTTTGTAGATAAGATTTTAGAACTTTCTAAAAATCATGTGGTTGGCGTTAAAAACGTAACCATGAACGAAGAATTTTTCAAGGGTCATTTCCCAGGCGCACCTGTTTTTCCAGGCGTGATTCAAATTGAAGCAATGGCTCAGGTTGGAGGTATTTTGGTGCTTAGTACGGTTCCAGATCCAAGCAATTACCTTACTTATTTTCTAAAAATAGATAACGTTCGCTTTAGAGCACAAGTGCTTCCAGGCGATACCATTGTTTTCCGTTGCGATTTGCTTGAACCAATCAGAAGAGGAATTGCTCAAATGAAAGGTGTAGGTATGGTCGGCGAAAAAATCGTAGTCGAAGCCGAGATGATGGCTCAAATTTCAAAAGTTAAACAAGCAGAACCAACCACATAATGATACAACCATTAGCATATATACACCCACAGGCAAAAATTGCCGAAAACGTGGTAATTGAACCTTTTGTAGTGATACATAAAGATGTTGTTATTGGTGAAGGTACCTGGATTGGATCGAACGTTACCATTATGGATGGCGCTCGTATTGGTAAAAACTGCCGTATTTTTCCTGGAGCTGTAATTTCTGGTGAGCCACAGGATTTAAAATTTGCCGGAGAAGTTACTACTGCCGAAATTGGAGATAATACAACCATTCGCGAGTGTGTAACCATTAACCGTGGTACAAAAGATAAATGGAAAACTACAATTGGCAGCAATTGTTTAATTCAGGCTTATTCTCACATTGCTCACGATTGTGAAGTGGGTAACAACTGTATATTCTCGAACAGTACAACGCTTGCTGGTCATATTACCATTGGAAATAATGTTGTTTTGGCAGGTTTGGTGGCGATTCACCAATTCGTTAAAGTTGGTTCTTATGCCTTTGTAACTGGCGGTTCTTTGGTTCGTAAAGATGTTCCTCCATATGTTAAGGCTGCCCGTGAGCCACTTTCTTACGCAGGTATTAACTCTGTTGGTTTGCGTAGAAGAGGTTTTACCAACGAACAGATTGATGAGATTCAGGAAATTTACCGTGTACTTTTTGTAAAACACAATAACGTTACCAAGGCTTTGGATATGATTGAGGCCGAATTCAAACCAACAGAAATTCGTGACGAAATAGTAGATTTCATCCGCAACTCTAATCGTGGTGTGATGAAAGGTTTCGGCATGGGCAGTTAATAGAGGAAGAGGGTTAAAAGGTTTATGGTTGAGGGTAAAACCCTAGCTTAAATGTTTCTCAGGCTTCTAAGATGGTTAATGTAAAATAATCTCATGAGTGATTTAACGCTAATCAGAACTAATTCAGATAATACCGATTTTAGACAATTGGTTGCTTCGTTGGATCAAGATTTAGCGATAAGAGATGGTGAAGAACATGCTTTCTATGCTCAATTTAATAAGGTTGATGCCATTAAAGAAGTTATTGTTGCTTACCAGGATAAAACCCAAGTAGCTTGTGGCGCAATAAAATCATTTTCCAGTGCCGCAGCTGAAGTTAAACGGATGTATGTTCGCCCTGATTATAGAAATCAAGGTTTTGCTGCAAAAATTTTAACAGCACTGGAGCAATGGGCTGCAGAACTCGGGTTTTCTGAATGTGTTTTAGAAACTGGTAAAAAACAACCAGAAGCCATTGCGCTATATCAAAAAGTTGGCTATCAAATTACCCTAAACTACGGCCAATATATTGGTGTAGACAATAGCATCTGCATGGCCAAACCGCTTAACCCTAATCGCAAAACGCTTAAATGAAGATAGCTTTAAATAATGTTGGCCGAAGATTTAACAAGGAATGGATTTTTAGGAATCTAAGCACTGAGTTTACATCAGGCAATAGCTATGCAGTTTTAGGTCCAAATGGTTCAGGAAAATCTACTTTATTAAGTGTACTAACAGGAAGTTTAAGTCCATCAGAAGGACAGATTTCATTCTCAAATGAAAAGAACATTCCAGTTGAAGAGATTTATAAACACATCAGTTTAGCAGCGCCATATTTGGAGTTGGTTGAGACTTTTACACTGAAAGAGATAATTGATTTCCACTTTAAATTCAAAAGTTTTGCTGCTGGCGTTGACGCTAAATCATTAGTTACTATCCTTGGTTTGGAAAAATCAGCCAACAAGGAAATTAAATACTTTTCATCAGGAATGAAACAAAGAACCAAACTTGCTTTGGCTTGCTGTTCTAACTCGCCAATTTTATTTTTAGATGAACCTACCAGCAATTTAGACGTTCAAGGGATAGATTGGTACCGTGAACTAATTGAAAAATTCACAAAAGATAGGTTAACAATAATTGGTTCAAACCAAATTCAGGAATATGAATTTTGCAAGGAACAGATTCAAATAGCTGATTTTAAATAAATTAACACCAAAATCCCAGCAGCTACACCCGTCTGATTTGTCATACATTTGTATTATAAAATCATTTTTAAAAAAATATTTGGTAATTGACAAATACTTCTTACCTTTGCACCACCAAAAAGAGAAAGAAATATTTTATTTATCTCTTAAAGGAAAATGATAATATTCTCCGTTTAACGGAAACAAAATATAAAGCTGTAAAGCGAAAAATTTTTCATAGTTTAGTTTGAGGTTTAGGTTGATTATGCCTTTGGAGTGGTTCCCAAAGGCATTTCTTTTACACGGAGGTTTTATCGAAATCGTCATAGCGAGGCACGAAGCAATCTATTTTGCAGAGTGAATGCTTAAACGATAATGCACATTGCAGGAATAAGCCTTTGTTTCTTGCAAAAAATTAGGTTCTATAAACCCGATTGCAGCGGAAATACTCCTATGATTAATATTAGTCATTTAGCATAGAAAAGGCCAAAGCTTTCCTTTAGAGCAGCAGACATTTATTATCTGCCGTTCTTCCGGACATTTCTTTCTCATTACAAATATAATATTT
>NZ_CAKLBU010000008.1 GCF_920984735.1 Pedobacter sp. Leaf250
CTAAAAGGCGTATAGTAATGGAATTAAGGGATATGATAACAGCCATCCTAATTGTATTCGCTGGAGGAGATCCGGACAAAATATTTAAAACATAAAAAATGGTCGGAATTTCTTCCGACCACGACTACTTATAAACTCCTCTTTTTTATTTTAAAAAATTGATTTAAAAACGATACGAAAACTCTATCTTTGCATCCCGACAGAACAGTTGGGATTTTCTTCTTTACAAGCAAACAACCTTCTTGCTTCTTCAGCCTAAAAAGGCGCACACTTTAGAATTTTAATTTTTGTATTAAGCTTAATCATGCCTAAAGACACTTCCATACGCTCAGTATTAATTATCGGATCAGGCCCAATTATTATTGGCCAGGCCTGCGAATTTGATTATGCAGGTTCGCAAGCGGCACTTTCCTTAAAAGATGAAGGAATAACCGTTTCCATTATCAATTCCAATCCGGCAACCATCATGACGGATAAAGTAATTGGCGATCATGTTTATCTTCGCCCTTTAACAGTTGATTCAATCGAGGCTATTTTACAGGAGCACATTGCCTCTGCTGATTTGCCTAACATTGATGCTGTATTGCCAACAATGGGTGGTCAAACCGCATTAAATCTTTGTGTAGAAGCTTCAGAGCGTGGTGTTTGGGAAAAATATGGTGTTAAAGTAGTAGGTGTGGATGTAGCGGCCATCGAAAAAACTGAAAACCGTGAAGCTTTCCGCCAATTAATGGTTGATATAGGTGTTGGTGTAGCACCATCTAAAATTGCCAATTCATTTTTAGAAGGTAAAGAAGCTGCACAGGAAATCGGTTTTCCATTGGTAATTCGCCCATCTTATACTTTAGGTGGTTCTGGTGGTGGTTTTGTCCACAAAAAAGAAGAATTTGATGCAGCGCTTAAACGCGGCTTAGAAGCTTCTCCAACTCACGAAGTATTAGTAGAACAAGCTGTTTTAGGTTGGAAAGAATACGAATTGGAGTTATTGAGAGATAGCAATGATAACGTAATTATTATTTGCTCAATCGAAAACTTCGATCCAATGGGTATCCATACAGGAGATTCAATTACAGTTGCTCCTGCAATGACTTTATCTGATCGTTGTTACCAGGAAATGCGTAACCAGGCAATTAAAATGATGCGTGCCATCGGAACTTTTGCTGGTGGTTGTAACGTTCAGTTTTCGGTTAACCCTGCTAATGATGATATTATCGCCATCGAAATTAATCCTCGTGTATCTCGTTCATCAGCGTTAGCAAGTAAAGCAACTGGTTATCCAATTGCTAAAATTGCGGCTAAGTTGGCTATCGGTTACAACTTAGATGAAATCGAAAATCAGATTACCAAAACCACTTCAGCATATTTCGAACCTACTTTAGATTACGTAATTGTTAAAATTCCACGTTGGAATTTCGACAAGTTTAAAGGCGCCAATAAAGAACTGGGTTTACAAATGAAATCTGTTGGTGAGGTAATGGCCATTGGCCGTACTTTCATCGAAGCTTTGCAAAAAGCTTGTCAGAGTTTAGAAATTGGCCGTGCTGGTTTAGGTGCAGATGGCAGACAAGTTCGTAACATCGAAGAAATTATGGACGGTTTGGAGCATGCTTCATGGAACCGTTTATTCTTAATAAAAGATGCCATGGCTATGGGAGTACCTTTGGAATCGATCCGTAAGGTTACAAAAATTGACAAATGGTTCTTAAATCAAATTCAAGACCTTGTTCTTTTAGAAACGGAGTTAAAAAGATATTCTTTAAATAACATTCCTCAAGATTTCTTCTTCACGCTAAAACAAAAAGGTTTCTCTGATATCCAGATTGCCTGGTTGCTAGGAAACGTAACTGAAGATGAAGTTTACGATCGCCGTAAAGCTTTAGGCATAAACAGGGTATATAAAATGGTTGATACTTGCGCTGCGGAATTTCCTGCGCAAACACCATATTACTACTCATCATTTGATCAAGAAAACGAATCAATTTCTTCAGATAAGAAAAAAGTAATCGTTTTAGGTTCTGGTCCAAACCGTATTGGGCAAGGTATAGAATTCGATTATTCTTGTGTACACGGTTTGTTAGCCGCTAAAGAATCGGGTTTCGAAGCCATTATGGTTAACTGTAACCCTGAAACGGTTTCTACCGATTTTAACATGGCCGATAAATTATATTTCGAGCCAGTTTTCTGGGAACATGTTCGTGAAATTATCGAACTGGAAAAACCTGTAGGTGTTATAGTTCAGTTAGGTGGACAAACCGCTTTGAAAATGGCTGAAAAGCTAACCGAACAAGGCATCAAAATTATCGGAACTTCTTTCGAGAACATGGATATCGCTGAAGATCGCGGTCGTTTCTCTGATTTATTGAAAGAGTTAAATATTCCTTATCCAAAATATGGCGTTGCTGAAAATGCTGAAGAAGCCATCGTTGTAGCAAACGAAGTGGGCTATCCGGTATTGGTTCGTCCGAGTTATGTTTTGGGCGGACAAGGCATGAGTATCGTCATCAACGATGAAGATCTTGAAAAAGCAGTTGTTAAATTGTTGGGCGATTTACCCGGCAACCGTGTATTGATCGATCACTTTTTAGATCGGGCAGAAGAAGCCGAGTCGGATTCGATTTCTGATGGCGATGATGTTCACATTGTAGGGATGATGGAGCATATTGAGCCTGCGGGTATTCACTCCGGAGATTCATTCGCGGTATTGCCAACTTTCAGCTTACCGGAAACGGTAACCAAATCGATGGAAGAATACTCGATTAAAATTGCAAAAGCTTTAGATGTGCGTGGTTTATTGAACATTCAGTTTGCCATTAAAGATGAGAAAGTTTATGTAATTGAAGCAAATCCAAGAGCTTCGAGAACAGTTCCATTTATCGCGAAAGCTTACGATGTTCCTTATATTAACATTGCTGCAAAAATTATGTTAGGTGTAGCGAAATTAAAAGATTTCACCATCGAACGTAAACTAAAAGGCTACGCGATTAAAGAACCGGTTTTTTCTTACGAGAAATTCCCTGAAGTAACTAAAGAGTTAGGTCCGGAAATGAAATCTACCGGTGAAGCCATTCGTTTCATTAAAGATTTAGAGGATCCTTATTTCCGCAAGCTTTATAAAGATAAATCAATGTACTTGAGTAAATAATAGCAAAGGGCGATGGAAACATCGCCCTTTTTTTTAATCAGAAATAATTTTTTACCAGCCTTTATTCAAGGTTTCCATCGCTTTTTCAAGCAGTTCATCTTTACCTTGCTTAATTCCATTTATGGTTGGATAAATCACTTCATCAATTTTTACACCTACTCTTTGTGTAGGTTTCCCATCAGGATAAAAAACACCTAGTCCCGATATCATGGTATTTAAACCACCGGGCAACATGATGTACGATACATTACCATCAGCACCTGCAGTTGTACTGCCAATTACTTTTACATTAGGTGAGCTTTGAAAAGCCATTGTTGTGTATTCCGCCTGGCTTTGCGACGTTGAATTTACAATAACCACAACTTTACCCTTGTAATTATCAGATGATTTTTTGCCATTGGCTATTGTTGGTCCATATTTAAATGAACCTGGATAATCTGTACTTCCGATGGAAAATTTAACAAATGGGGTAGACATGTTCTTAATGTAATTCCCAAAAGTAAAAGGCATAAATTCTGATGGATAACATCGCATATCTACAATGATGCCTTTAGTATTTTCGAATTTCTTTTTGATATCTGGTAGCATTGCATTTTTATATTTCCCCGGGAACACATAACCAATATTTTCATTGATAAGTTTGAAAGGTTCGGCTTTATCAAAATCAGGATCTCTTCGTCCTTGAGTTAATGTTCCCATTGATAAATCGTATTCGAATTGATTACCATCTCGATTAACTGCAATTTTCAAACGGGCTTCATTGCTCCTAAGCAAGAAACTTCTTGGCAAATCGCGAAGTTGAGTGTCGTAATTAGATGCCGCGGTAAGTGGTTGATATTCTTTTATAAGATCTTTTACTTCTTTTCCTTGTATTGATGTAATGATATCGCCTACTTTTAATTTCTCTCTAACATCAAGTGTATCGGTATGTAATGCGGTGATTGTTAATTTATTTTCAATAAATTTTGCCTGAAATGGTGCAGTATATTTTCCTTTAAAATCATTAATCGCTTTGCTGCCACTCCATAAATTGGCATGTGTATCGTTTACCGATGCAATAAGTTTTAAAGCAGCTTTTCCATAATCCAGTTCATTTTTTGCATTTACAAATTCAGGCAACGAGGTTTTTAATACGTTGTTCCAATCCTGCCCAATCACATTTTTATACGGAAAAAAATAATTGATCATGGCCCAATAACGGTAGAGCGATAACAAACGATAACCTGCATCTGGATAGGTCATTGCCGAATATGGCTTTTCATTTTTAAATACTGGGTTGCCTATTTGCGGAGCCATATCGATATAATAGTTTACTGCTCTATTTCGGTTATCTCTTACAAATTCGAGTTTTTGCAACACCGATTCCTCCATAATTCTGCTATCGAATATTGATCCATAATCAGGTTTTATTTCATAATTCGCATTAGCGATAGATTTACAATTTTTGCATGCATCTGGTTTTGGTAACTTATCTAGGAACGTTTCAAGCGTAGTATTCAATTCCTTATTATTTTTAGCTTGAATAACCGAAGGCAATAACCTGAATAATTCTGCATCCCAATTGTAATCACCTTTGGCAATAGCAGGATGATGGTATTTCAGAAAACCCCAAAACTGACCTGCAATAGTTAAATTTGTGGTTAACTGATCAGTAAGAGTGATTTCTTTTATACCAGAGCTTTTTGCAAATGCAGTATCAAGATCAGCTTTGGGTACAATGATTTTTTTCAATGTAGCTTTAGCAATGGGTTTATCATCAATAAATACTTCGAAATGATCGAACCAGGCTTTTCCTTCTCCTACCAGCAATCCGCCAATGTGCAAGGTTCTAACATCTTCGCTTTTGTAATCCAATTCAATCGAATACTGCTTCCAATCGGTAGTTCCTGATATTCCCCTATCTTGCATATTGTCAAAAGCAATCGACTGGATATTCTTGTCGTCAATTCTTGCCCATAAGCCTGCATAGCCTTTACTTACATTTTCAGTTTTAACATAACCTTTTATTTCAATTTTCTTGCCTTCAAAAGTTTGTTTTATGGGATAGTCGATTACACCAAAATCTGCTCCTGCTCCTTTTTTTTCAATTAAAAGGCTATATTTTCCGTCCTGTTTTATCAGGCTATCCAATTGTACCGGATAAGCCTTTTTTTGTTCCTCCTTAAACGAGAAAAGCCACCCTTGAGGCATTCTGTTTTTATCTAATTCTTCAAAACTGCCGTTAATTTTAAATTGAGAGTGAATTTTGCACGATATCAATAATAGTACAATGAGAAGTGATGATTTCATAAATTTAGATAGGATTGAATAAATTGGTTTTGTAAATATAAATGCTAAGCCTAAGCAATCCAAATATCAAACAAGAGATCCTTTTCAAATTTTTTTATACCTTGATGCAACGTTTTAAAATCCCTTATGTCTTATAATCAGAATATTCAAAATTTTGGAGACCGTTTACGTAGATAAAAATCTAGAGCTAGTAAAAGCATGCATGCAGGGCAGCCGGGCAGCGCAGTTTGATTTGTACAAACTGTATGCAAAGGCAATGTATAATGTAGCGTTACGAATTCTAAATTATGAAGAAGAAGCTGAAGATGTTTTGCAGGAATCGTTTTTAGATGCCTTTACCCGAATTGTTGATTTCAGACAGGAAACCACGTTTGGGCTCTGGCTAAAGCAAATTGTAATTAATAAATCAATCAATTACCTGCGCAAACGCAAATTTGAATTTGTTGGAACAGATGAAATAGCTGAATTACCAGATGAAATATCTGCAGATGACTACGAAATTAAGCTGCAAGCCGATGAAGTGAGAAACGCAATTGCAGAACTGCCTGATGGTTATAGAGTGGTATTGAGTTTATACCTTTTGGAGGGCTACGATCATGAGGAAATTGCACACATTTTAAAAATTAGTGAAAATACAAGTCGCACACAGTATATGAGGGCGAAGAAAAAGTTAAAAAGTATTTTAGAACAGAAAGGGATGAGAGATGAATAACAGGTTAGAAACTTTTGTTAAAGAAAACCGAAAGGCTTTTGATTTCATGGAGCCACCAGTTGGCCTTTGGGCAAAGATTGAATTGGAGTTAGATGCCAAGAAATTTCAAGAAGAAAAGAATAAAAAAAAGCCAGTAAAGCTGTACTTATGGATGAGTGTGGCCGCAAGTATCGTAGTTGTTTTCGGTTTAGTTTGGTTATACGCCGGAAGGATGCAAAACAAAGATTTAGAAATCGCTGATGTTAATGAAGCTTATGCAAAAAAAGAGGTTCATTTTACAGGCTTAATTACCGAAAAAAGAGATAGTTTGGCCATTTTCGCCTCGGCTAATCCCGAACTCTACAAAAAGTTTACCGCAGATTTAGCTAAGCTTGATGAAGAGTACGAAAGACTGAGATCGGAACTTCCAACATCGCCAAACCAAACATTTGTAGTAAAAGCAATGGTTAAAAACCGCGAAATTCAATTGCAGTTATTAAAACAGCAATTACTAATCATTAATCAGGTAGATGATTATAAAAGAGTAAATCAGATTTAGTGGAAAGTTTAAAAGTAAAAAGTTTAAAGTAGAAAGTAAAAAGTGTAAAGTTCAAAGTACTTTAAGTCTTGATACTTGATACTTAATACTCGATACTAACACAATACGCTCACTGCATTTAAAAGCAAAACCGGTCGGCAGGTTTGGCCAATAAATGTTTAACAATTAACAAACATGAAAACAATAAAAATATTTTTAGCCATTGTGGCTTTTATCGCCGTAAAAACGAATGCGCAAGAAGGCATTGTGGTCAGCGCATCAAATAATACCTACGCATCAGTATCGGTTAAAAGTACAGTAAGTGTAGATCAGGATGTTCAACCTGGAGCAGATGCGGAACGATCGAAGACATTTACAAAAAGCTTTAGCGTTGATAATAGCGATAAAGTAAATCTTAACAATCAATACGGTTCAATCATTATCAAAACCTGGGATCGGAAAGAAGTGAAAGTAGATATTGATATCAAAGCTTTCAGCAATTCTGATAATGATGTGCAAAAGCTACTGGATGCTGTAAATATTGATGCCAATAAAAACGGTGACGTCGTTTCCATTAAAACCAATTTAGCTGATAGAGGCGGACGTTGGGGCAGAGGAGTAAGAAATGGTGTAACCACGTGGAGAAGAGAAGTTAAAATCAATTATGTGGTTTATATGCCATCATCTAATCCATTATCAGTTCTACAACAATATGGAAATGTAGAATTAGGCAATTTCTCTGGCCCAACTTCATTAAAAGTTCAATATGGGAATTTGGTAGCAGGCAATTTGAGCAATGCTAATAATTATGTGAATGTACAATACGGAAAGTGTGATATACAGGATTTAAACGCTGCGGTGGTAAAACATGAATATAACGGCCCGGTAACTATTGGCTCAGTTGGTACCCTGGAGTTGGATGCTGAATATGTTGGTGTAAATATTAATACCATCAGAAGGTCGGCCGATATTAAAGTTCAATATGGTAAAGGTTTAACTGTTGGCACTATTGGGGGTAACCTTTTATTGAACGCAGAATATGCCAAAGTGAACATCAATACTGTGAAAGGAAATACAGTGGTTAAACAAGCTTATGGTGATTTAAATATTGCATCAGCTGGAAAATTGGCTGTTAATGCAGAATATTCAAACGTTACATTAGGCACCTTAAATGGCGATGCAAACATTAATATGGATTACAACAAGTTAAATGTGAGTGAAATTACACCAGCCTGTAAAAACTTTACCTTTGGTGGTGAATATGTAAGTGTAGGATTAGGCTTTGGAGATCGCTTTAATGGAAATTTTAACGTTTCAACTTCTTATGCCGGTTTTAAATATGGTTCGAATGTTACTTCTAATTTGGTAAGTAAGGATGATGAAAACAAAAAATATTCAGGTAAAATAGGAAGTGGTGGCGCAGCAAATGTAAGTGTGAAAACAGAATATGGTTCTGTTACTTTTAAATAGCAATAAAGTGATGCCGCAGATTCGCAGATTGAAAAATCACATTTTACTTCTAACGCAGACTCATTAATCGTCATTTCGAACGAAGCCGATAAATCTTTGAAAAAGAAAATTTAACCAAACAAACTGTAGTCTTGCCAAGAAATTTGGCAAGGCTTTTTTATGATTTTTTACAATCATATGTGTATTTCTCACGATTCTTATAATTTTCAATTAATTCTTTCAAGGTTTAATAACTGAAATAAAATCATCCTTAATAATACTCAACAATATGAAGAGAATACTTTTATTGATACTCTTGCCATTTACTGTTTTAGCTCAATCAAACAAACTGACTAAAGCAGATAAAATTTATGGGCTTTCTAAGTTTTGGCAAGAGGTAAACTATAACTTCGTTTACCTGGATAAAGTTGATCGTGTTAAATGGGACAGTACCTACAAAGCGATAATTACTTCAATTCCTGAAACTAAAACAGATTACGAGTATTACCGTGAAATGCAACGGTTTTGTGCTTTGCTTAAAGATGGGCATACAAATATCTATATGCCAAACGGTAAAGATTTTGATCCAATGAATACCATGTTTGGCGACTATCGTTTTTTTATCGAGAATGTAGAAAATAAAGCGATTATCACACGAGTTAATTTGAGCAAAAAAGAGGAAATTCCTGTCGGTAGCGAAATAATTGAGGTAAATGGAAGCCCTACGGCTAAATACATTGCGGAATACGTTTCGCCATACGTTTCTTCCTCTACTGATTATGTGTTGCAGGATTGGAGTATTAGTAAGCTACTTCAGGGGTTAGAAGGAAGCCAGTTCCAGATTAAAATCAAAAAACCAAAAGGGCAAATTATAGCTTTAAAATTAACCCATAAGCGAACTGAAGAAAAGGAAGTTTTTCCAGCTTTCCCACCAGAATCATCACTTTTGGATTTTAAGTGGTATCCTAAAGAGATCGCTTATGTTGCACTAAATTCATTCGGCGATGAAAAAATTGATTCATTGTTTACTGCCAAGCTGCCAGAATTATACAAAGCCAAAGCAATTATTATTGATTTAAGGAATAATGGAGGTGGAAGTACGAGCATTGGAAGCTATATATTAAAATATTTAACTAATGATAGTTTGCTATATGGTTCTCGTTACACCACCCGCCAACTTAGTTCTGCTTTTAAAGCTTGGGGCCGATATACCGCTGTGAAAGATACTGCTAATAGCGAATGGAACAAAAAGGCCTTTTTAACCTTTAACGATAAATATTATTATAATTTTGATTACAACCCATTAAAGAATACTCTTCCCGCAAAACGTATCGTGGTTCCCACTGTTTTATTGATAGGCCATAATACAGCATCGGCAGCAGAAGATTTTTTGATTTATGCGGATAATCAAAAGCACATGACAAAAATTGGTAGAAATTCTTTCGGCAGTACCGGCCAGCCATATTTATTTGATCTTCCTGGTGGAGGAAGTGCAAGAATTTGTACCAAAAAGGACACTTATCCAGATGGACGTGAGTTTGTTGGTTATGGTGTGAAACCTGATATTGAGGTGATCCCCACAATTAAAGATTTTATGTCGAATAAAGATGCTGCATTGGTTACTTCAATTGATTTTCTCAGCAAAAAGTTGAATAAATAGTGCTTTAAGTTTTCTGTTTTTATCTACTTTTCATATTTCTACTAGTGCGAATTTGCTTAATAGTTTTAATATCTCTTTGGTTTAGCGAACTTATAGCCCAGGATGCTCCAATTAAATGGGCCACTCAAGAAACCTTTTTCGAAGATTTGGTTGGAAAGGATTTGCCTGATTTCAAAGGGCTGAAAACAAATAAAAAAGTTTTTACTAAACAAAGTTTAGATAATCAAGTTATCGTAATTAATTTTTGGTTTGAAAACTGTTCGCCGTGTATTGCAGAAATGCCCGAACTGAATAATTTGGTTGGAAAATATGCTAAACAGGGCGTAAGATTTATTGGAATCACCCACGATTCGCCACTTTCAGCAAAACGTTTTCAAACGAAAAATAGTTATAAATATGAAATCGTTAGCTTAAGCAAAGCCGATATCGCAAAGCTGAATATCAATCACGGCTTTCCGTCTAATATTTTGATTGGTAAGAATGGCAAAATCATTACAGCAATGGCCAACATTTCATTTACAAATTCAGAATTTAAAGCAAAATCAATCGCTTTTGAAGACAAAATAATTAAAGCAGTGATGCAAAAATAGATTTTAATTTAAGGCATTTCAAAATGTAAATCGCTTTACCATTAAAGCTAAAAATGATTAACTTGCCTTTGCGATCACCATATTTAAATCCTCCCAATTAATATGAAGTCATCTCCTGCTACTAAAATTTATATAGCAATAGGTACAGCTATAGTTTGGTTTGCCCTCGTCCTTCAGTTTATAGTGAGCCTTAAAGCCGCCAATTACGATTTTTGGACAACTACAAAGCTTTATTTATCTTTTTTCACGGTAACAACAAATATACTGCTAGGTATTTGTTTCGGCTCTGTTTTGTTATTGAGTAACCACAGGATAGGGAAATTTTTTACTAAGTCATCGACCATTACTGCGTTAACAGTTTATATTTTAGTAGTTGGTCTTATCTATAATGTTTTGCTGCGTGGCTTAGTGCTTCCTGTAGGATGGGCTCGGGTAGCCGACGAAATGTTACACGTAGTAACGCCCGTCATATTTTTAGTTTTTTGGATTTTATTCGTTGACAAATCAAACCTTCAATATAAAGATGCTTTTAGCTGGTTAATCTATCCGATGGCTTACATTATATTCGTTGTAGTACGTGGATATTTCATTCATGAATATCCTTATCCATTTGTTAATGTGATCAATTTAGGCTATCCTCAAGCTATTTTAAATGCATTTTTTTGTGTTCTGCTCTTTTATGTGCTTTCCATTTTACTCATTTGGCTAGGAAAAAAGCTTCACAAAAATTAAAGAATATACTCTTCGTTAATAGGTTTAATGGGCTCTGGGATATCTGTTTCTTCCAACATTTGTAAGAGATTGATTTCTATCGTTCGGGTTATCTGATTTAAAGGAACGCCCGCAGAATTGTTCTCAAATGGATTAACCAAACTCATCCCGTTTATTTGAGTGGATACAAATACAAAACCAATTAACCAACCCAAAAAGATAGCTGCCGGACCGGCATCCTGGCTAATTACCAATGTGAAAGTAACTACAAAAAGCCAGATAAATACTTTGGTTAAATAGGTATAGGTAGTGGGAAAAATAGTGTTCTTAATGCGTTCACTCATACCCATCGAATCAGAAAAGCGAACCAGCATTTCATTAATTTCGATAAACCTAAAACCATCTATTTGATTGGCTTTTGATAGTTTCTGCAAATCTCTTGATTGAATATTTAAAATCGCATTATGAAGATTTGTATGCTTTGCAATTTCATTTAAATCTTCTTCTGATAAATATTTGGTGTAAATTTCATCAACAGCGCCTCGTAAACTCGCCTTCAAAGCGTATAAAAAAGCAATGTGACGATAAATCATTCTTTTGGCAGAAACTGGATCTTCATCAATGTAATTTAATAATGCCCTTGCGAATGATCTGGAATCATTAACAATTGCACCCCAAATTTTTCTTCCTTCCCACCAACGATCGTATGCCTGGTTATTATTAAAACCTATAAAAAATGCAATTGCTGTACCTAAAACAGTTGGAATAATGGTTGGAATAACGAAATGATGGGCAATTAAATATTCTCGAATGAAGTAAGCCGCGGTACACGATCCGATCATAATCAGATCTACATGCCAGGTATTTCTTAAAATTCTACTTAATCTAATGTTTTGTATTAAAAGCATATATGTTAATTGGAAAATGAAAATACAAAACAGAAGTCATAATGTTTGGTCATGTAACAAATTTAATCACAAACAGTGCAGGTTGCTGTTTGTCATGCAAATGTTTATCTTGTGGAACCAAATATTCCCTACACCTCATGAGCGAAACTTTACCAAAGAACAATATCTTTAAAGTAATCGGTGCATCATCACTTGGAACACTGATTGAATGGTACGATTTTTACATTTTTGGCAGTTTGGCTGTTATTATTGGTCATCAACTTTTTCCTGAAGATGCTGGTGCTTCTGCCTTGATTAACACCCTGGCTATATTTGCTGCAGGTTTTATTGTTCGCCCTTTTGGTGCCCTGGTTTTTGGCCGATTGGGCGATTTAATCGGTCGTAAATACACCTTTCTTTTAACCTTGGTTTTAATGGGGGGTTCTACTTTTCTAATCGGCTTAATCCCATCATATAAAAGTATAGGTTATGCAGCCCCAATTTTAGTTTTGATTTTAAGATTGGTGCAGGGTTTGGCACTTGGTGGCGAATACGGCGGAGCAGCGACATATGTGGCAGAACATGCGCCAAAAAATAAACGTGGTTTTTTCACGAGCTGGATTCAAACCACGGCAACACTTGGACTATTCCTTTCTTTAGGTGTAATTGTAATCACAAAAAATATTCTGGGTGCTGAAACCTTTGGCGATTGGGGTTGGAGAATTCCTTTTCTTCTTTCTATCCTGTTGGTTGTTGTTTCCATTTATATCCGCATGAAAATGCATGAATCGCCCATGTTTTCAAAATTGAAAGCCGAAGGAAATGTTTCTAAAAACCCGCTAAAAGAAAGTTTTAATAACAAAGCTAATTTTAAAATGGTGTTGCTTGCCCTGTTTGGTGCAACCATGGGGCAAGGTGTAATTTGGTATACCGGACAATTTTATGCGCAATCGTTTTTAGAGAACACTTGTAAGCTTGATTTTAATGATTCACGCTATATTTTGCTTTGGGGAATTGCTTTTGCTACGCCATTTTTTGTGATTTTTGGCGCCTGGAGCGACAAGGTGGGTAGAAAATGGATCATGTTAAGTGGAATGCTTTTGGGTATTATTTTCTATCGACCAATTTATCAAATGTTTCTGGATGATACCGATTTTACCAAGATAGAACAACATGATATTTTATCATCAACTTCTGCACCGGTAACTGCCGCATCAATTGCCAATACAGCTGACAGTTTAAGAACCACAACAACCAAAATCGAATTAAAAAATGGAGCGTCTTTCCATTTGGTTAAAACAGATACTATTTCGGTACAAGGTGGAATTATTTCCGGCCCTGAAGTTTTGAAAGATAAAGTACTGCCAAAACCAATATTTTGGAAATTTGTGGGTTTAATTTTCTTTCAGATTTTATTGGTAACCATGGTGTATGGACCAATTGCAGCTTTTTTGGTCGAGTTGTTTCCAACCAAAATCAGGTATACTTCCATGTCGTTGCCATACCACATAGGAAATGGTGTATTTGGGGGTTTGGTGCCATTTATCGCTACATTAGTGGCCAGCTTTTCAGGCTCTACGCCATTATCTGGTTTGTGGTACCCAATTGGGATTGCCGCCTTAAGCCTGGTGATTGGAACGATATATCTATCAAATAAAAAAGACGAAAGTATTAACGATTAATATTATAGAAATGAATGCGTTAAAGAAATTTTTAGGTTTAGTTTGGATGATTTTGGGGCCAGTAGCCATGACATTTTTGTTTCTTCAGGCAGTGGAAAAGGTTGGTTTAACCCATACAGCTATCGAACGGACCAATACTATGTTGCAGTGGGGCATTATTCTCTTCATCTTTCTGCCCATTAGTTTGGGCCTGATGATTTTTGGGTTTTACGCATGGAAGGGAGAATATGATCGGTTGCCCGAAAGTTCAGAAGATATTTAGTTGTTTGCCAAGAAAGCAGAAATCACTTAAATTAAAACCAGTTTCCATGATTTCCGTGGCAATAATTAGCTATTACAATACCCTTAACAACAATCCTTTCAAATACTCGCCTTCTGAAAATGAAATTCTAACCGGATGATCTTCGGGTTGGCAAAACTGTTTAATAATTTGAACTTCCTTGCCTGCATCAAGCGCAGCCCAAGCAATAATTTGTTTAAAGGTTTCAATATCAACAGCGCCGGAGCAAGAAAAGGTTGCCAATAAACCACCTTTTTCGAGTAAAAGCATGCCTAAACGGTTTAGGTCTTTGTAGGCACGGGCAGCTCGATCTAATGCCGAACGCGAGGGCGCATATTTTGGTGGATCGAGTACAATAACATCGAACAATTCTCCTGAATCTTTGAAAGCCCTTAACTGTTTGTTCACATCCGATTGAATGGCTGTAACCTTTGCTGCATCAAATTTATTGAGTGCGACATTCTGTTTTAGCGTTTCTACAGCCAAGCCAGAACTATCCACACTGGTGATGCTGGCTGCTCCGTTAGCCAAGCTGTTTAAGCTGAAACCACCACTGTAACTAAAGCAATCCAATACTTTTTTGCCTTTTGTATAACTGGCTAAAATTTGTCTGTTATCACGTTGGTCGCAATAAAATCCCGATTTTTGACCTTCGGCTATGTTAATGTGATAAGCAATACCATTTTCCTTTACCTCTAAAAACTCCGGTGGATTTTCGCCCCAAAGCAAACCATTTTCTATCGGTAAACCTTCGTGTGTACGGGCTGTTGCATCACTCTTGTCAAAAATTCCTTTTGGCTGAAGTTCTGCCTTTAAAATTTCAACGATATCGTTTTTTACACCTTCAATTCCTGAACTTAATATTTGTAACGAAAGGAAGTCTGCATATTTATCAACGATCAATCCTGGAAGAAAATCGGCTTCGCTAAATACCAAACGGCAAGTATTGGTTTGTTCACTAAGAATAAACTGTCTTGAAGCAATGGCCTGTTTCAATCGGTTCTCGTACCACTTTTTATCAATGGTTTGCGTTTCATCCCATTCCAATAACCGAACAGCCACTCTCGAGTTGCTGTTGTAGTAGCCGTAAGCTAAAAATTCGTTATCAAAAGCGAAAACTTTAACCACTTCCCCATTTTCGGGTTTTCCTTTAACTTTTTCTAATGCGCCAGAAAATACCCATGGATGTCTTTGTAATGCTGCTTTTTCTTTCCCCTTTTTTAATACGATTTCTACCATGTTGCAAAGGTAGTAATTAGTTTGCAGTTGGGGGTTTGGAGTCGATGTCTATAGTTCAAATGAACTATGGTAACGCTTGTCGCAAAACTCCTAGCGCTATTAGCTTTACAGAAACCTGTTTCCCAACGTTTTTTGCATCCTTACCAGTTCTGTATCCAGTATTTTGGTTTCAAATTCTGTGATTTCCCTTTTCGCCTCAATCATTGAGATTAAAAGTTCGGTAGCCACCTGGCCCATTTCGAAAGCGGGCTGTTTAACCGATGTTAGTGATGGAGAAAATAACTCAACCAGGTTGGAATTGGTAAATCCAGCAATAGCGATTTTGTGCGCAATTTCAGGATTTGTTTTTTTCAGAGCCATAATACAACCAGTGGTTAATCGATCGCTAGAAATGAAAATTCCATCGGGTTTATGAGGTAAAAGTTCCTTAACAGCCTGCTCCAATTCGGCAGAATGCATGCCGCCATGTTGGCAATATTTTACCAACTCGGGTTTAAATTCGATGTGGTATTTTGCTAGCGCAGCTTGATAGCCTTTCAATCGTTCCCGGGTGATTGATAAATTTTCGGAATTGGTGAGGTGTGCTATGGTTCTTTTGCCTGATAAGATGAGGTGTTCAGTAGCATCAAAAGCGCCTTTAAAATTATTTGCAATTACTTTATGTGTAGCAAAATCTTCAGGAACCCGATCAAAAAAAACGATTGGAAGTCCTTTTGCGTATAAGTCGCGGAGATAAGTAATGTCTTGTGTTTCAGAAGAAAGCGCTATCAATAATCCGTCAATTGATCTTGATGCCAAATGCTCTACGTTGAGTTTTTCCTGCTTATGCGATTCGTGAGTTTGGGAAATTATTACGTGGTAACCGCGATCGTAAGCAATGGATTCTATGCCGTTAATTACCTGCGAAAAGAAGTTATTGGCAATTTCACTAACAATGATTCCGATGGAATAACTTCGCCTTTCTTTTAGACTTCGGGCAATGGGATTGGCCCGATAATTTACCTTTTCTGCATAGGCTAAAACAAGCTTTTTGGTTTCTTCGCTAATCTCATAACGATCTCTCAAAGCCCGCGAAACCGTCGAAGTTGACAGTCCGAGCGCCTTGGCAATGTCTTTTATGGTGGAAGTTTCAAATCTCATTTTATGGTAATGCGTACAAGTTACAAAAAATATCTTTTATGGCATGTTTCAAAGCCATATTAATAAGCGTTAAAACGACGTTTTTGGGAACGTTTGCACACTTTTTTAGTTAAATCTGGTTTCAATCGATTTTAAGTTTGTAAAATTGTTACATCAATCTAACCAAATATTAACAAACAATCATACTTCGATAGAGAATTATATTCTACGTGCAAGCGATTGCATCAGTCTTAATAGAAACCAAATTTTTCAATTAAATACATAATTATGAACAGAGTTTTACTCGTTTTATCATTTCTATCTTTTTTTGGATTTTCTGTAGCGCATGGCCAAACCAAGCAATTTACAGGAACCGTTAAAGATAAGGCTGATGGGCAACCTTTAGTGGGCGTTAGTGTAACCGTAAAAGATTCGAAAACTGGCGGCAGTACCGATGCAAATGGCGTATTTAAAGTTACCGTACCTCAAAAAGGTGGGGTGCTTACGTTTACTTACATTGGATACAAAACCCGAACCATCACACTTGCCGAGCAAAGCAAATTGGATATTACACTAGAGGAAGATGCCAATACCCTACAAGAGGTTACTGTTAACATTGGTTATGGTGTGGTTCGCAAGAAAGATTTAACAGGGGCAGTTTCTTCCGTTGGAGCAGACGTAATTGCAGCAGCTCCTGTTTCATCAGCGCTAGAAGCTATTCAAGGTCGTGTGGCAGGTATTAATATCGCCTCTACAGAAGGTTCGCCCGATGCAGATTTAGTAGTACGTGTTCGTGGTGGAGGTTCCATCACTGGTGATAACTCTCCACTTTACATTGTTGATGGTTTTCCTGTAGCTTCAATTGCTGATATTGCGCCACAAGATATCGAAACCATTGATGTGTTGAAAGATGCTTCATCTACAGCAATCTATGGATCAAGAGGTGCAAACGGAGTAATTTTGGTTACCACAAAAAATAGTAAGGATGGAAAAACATCTGTAAGCTACAATGTATTTACGGGTATTAAACAACTGGCCAATAAGTTGGATGTTTTAACGCCAATTGATTATGTTACATGGCAATACGAGAGAGCGCTTTTAGATAAAACGCCAAATGATTATACACAGTATTTTGGTAATTACCAGGATATTGATTTGTATAGAAATGTGCCTGCAAATGATTGGCAGGATATTATTTTTGGTCGCACCGGAACTACTTTTAATCAAAACCTGAACATTAGCGGAGGTGGCGAAAAAACAAAGTATAGCCTAAGCCATAGTTTTGTGAAAGATAAAGCGATTATGCAACTTTCAGAATTCGAAAGACAAAACATCAACTTTAAATTAAACCATAAATTATACAAAGGCCTTACGCTGGATTTTGGTTTGAGGTATGCCGATACCAAAACAAAAGGTGGTGGTGCCAACGAGCAAAATGAAGTTTCATCTGCCGATTCACGACTGAAAAATGCAATGCTTTATCCATCGTTTCCGGTTCCTGGATTAACCACTACAACTGAAACAGATGATGAATTTAACCTTTACAATCCTTTAATATCCATTTCAGATAATGATCAATATGTTCATCGTAAAACCTATAACATCAATGGTGCAATAAGCTATGATATTATTGAGAATTTAAGATTACGTTCTGAAGTAGGATACGATGGTTTTAGAAATGACATGGATCGTTTTTACGGAACCACCACTTATTATGTAAGAAATGTGCCTTCGGCAGAAAATCAAAACCTACCGGCGTTAATTTTAACCAATACCAACAGAAACAGCATTAGAAATACCAATACATTAAACTATAATTTTAGTAAGGTTTTAGGTAAAAATCACAATCTGAATGTTTTGTTAGGTCAAGAGTTTATCAAAACAGAATTGGGCATTTTAACCAATGTTATTCATGGTTTTCCAAAATCTTTTGGTTTTCAAGATGCAAGGGTATTAACTACTCAAGGTAAGGCCAATGCCATTGATAACAACTTTTCTCCGGATGATAAGTTACTGTCGTTCTTTGGAAGAGCCAATTATGATTATCAGGGTAAATATTTGTTAAGTGCTACTTTCAGGGCTGATGGTTCCTCTAAATTTTCTCCCGAAAATCAGTGGGGTTATTTTCCATCAGTTTCCGGAGCTTGGAGAATTTCGCAAGAGGAATTTATGAAAGGAACAAAATCATGGTTAACTGATTTAAAACTAAGAGCGAGTTACGGTACTGCTGGTAACAATAATATTCCTCCAGGCCAAATGAACCAAACTTTCCAGAACTCGGTTACCACCTGGGTAAATGGTTTCAACAATTACTGGGCTGCATCAAAAACGATGGCTAATCCTGATTTGAAATGGGAAACTACAGTTACCAAAAATATAGGATTGGACTTTTCATTGTTCGATTATAAGTTAACAGGTACCATCGATGCCTATTTGAATCGCACTAAAGATTTATTATTGCAGTTTCCGGTAGCAGGGACAGGATATGATTTTCAGTACCGTAACATTGGCGAAACGCAAAACAAAGGACTTGAGTTTTCATTGAACTGGAACGCCATTAAAAAAACAAATTTTGATTTAAGCTTTAGTGCCAATATCAACTTCAATAGAAATAAAATCATTTCATTAGGTGCGATTAAAAACATCAATGGTACATCTAATTGGGCATCCACAGAAATTAACGTAGATTATTTAGTGGAAGAAGGATCATCAGTTGGTAGAATTTATGGCTATAGAAATGCAGGCAGATACGAAGTTTCTGATTTCTCTGGCTATAATGCCACAACCGGAACCTGGACATTAAAACCTGGTGTTGTTGATGCCACTGCTTTTATTGGCGCACTTCGTCCGGGCTCAATGAAAATCCAGGATCTTTCAGGTGATGGTAAAATTGACTTATCAGACAGAACGGTTATCGGAAATGCAAATCCTTTAAACACTGGTGGTTTTTCTGTTAATTCTAGAATTTATGGCTTCGATATCGGTGCCTATTTCAACTGGAGCTATGGAAATGACATTTATAACGCCAATAAAATCGAATACACTTCAACCAGTAAGTACAGTTCTAGAAACATGATTTCTATTATGGAAAGCGGTAGCCGTTGGAATAATCTTCGCCCGGATGGAACGATTAGTAACGACCCAGCTGAATTAACAGCTATGAATGCTAACACTACTTTATGGTCACCATTTATGAAAACTTTTGTTTTAAGCGATTGGGCTGTTGAAGATGGATCTTTCTTGCGTTTATCAACCTTAACATTGGGTTATACTTTACCATCAAAAATCTCTGAAAAATTGAAAATGAAGAAATTAAGGGTTTACGCATCTGCTTATAACCTTTGGTTACTTACAAACTATACTGGTTTCGATCCTGAAGTTTCTACACGTCGTAGAACAAACCTTACTCCAGGGGTAGATTATTCTGCTTATCCAAAAAGTCAGTCGTTTGTGTTTGGTTTAAATGTTAATTTTTAGGCGGAGTTTTAATTTTAAGAATATGAAAAAGATTATATACACCCTGTTCATCATTGCAGGAATTACAACATTAAATAGCTGTAAAAAGGCATTAGAAGCACCAACCAAATCTTCGTTGGATGAATCGGTTATCTTTTCTACACCAGGTTTGGCAGAAGGGGCAGTAGCAGGAATTATTCAATCATTTGGCGAAACAAACTCTTACCGTGGTCGTTTCTTGGTATTCTATGGCATTAACAACGATACAGAGGTTAACAATGCTTTGAAGGCAACTGCTGATGATAAATCGAGATTATCGAATTACAACACCAACGTGAATAATGGGCAGATGAATACTGATAACAATGCCTGGGCAAAATTTTACGAAGGGATTGAACGTGCTAATTTGGCTATTAGAGGGATTAGAACTTATGGAAATATTTCAAGTAGCCCACAAATGGCTCAAATTCTTGGCGAAATTTTAACACTTCGTGCGGTTTTGTATAATGATTTGATTAAGGGTTGGGGTGATGTTCCGGCTCGTTTTGAACCGATTACTACTGCAACAACTTACCTGGCCAGAAATGACAGGGACATTATTTACAAACAGCTTTTGAAAGATTTAGATGAAGCTGCGGGTTATTTACCCTGGCCAAATGATAACGCCACCACTGCAAAAGTGGAGCGTGTAAGCAAAGCATTTGCCAAAGGCTTAAGGGCTCGTTTAGCATTAGCTGCCGGAGGTTATGCGCAGCGTTTGGATGGAACAGTTCGTTTAAGTACTGATGCAGATTTATCGAAAGATAAAATGTTCGCCATTGCAAAAAAAGAATGTGTCGATATCATCAACAGCGGTAAGCTTCGCTTATTAGGCTTTGAAGAAGTTTTTAGAAAACTGAATGAAGAAGCAGGTGCCGCCGGATTGGAGTCGATCTGGGAAATTCCTTTTAGTGAAGGTAGAGGTCGTGTTATTTTTGATTTAGGTGTGAAACACTTAAAAACTGATAAATATACTGGTCAGAATAAAGGTGGTACGAATGGGCCAAATCCAATTATGCTTTATGAATATGAAACGGGTGATGTAAGAAGAGATGTTACGGTTGTTCCTTACGAATGGGATGGTGGAACAGGCGATACAGGTGGCTATCAGGTGCCATCAAGTTTAGGTCGTTTATATTTTGGTAAATACCGTTACGAATGGATGAAAAGAAGGGTTACATCAACCAATGATGATGGTTTAAACTGGATGTATATGCGTTATGCAGATGTGGTTTTAATGGCAGCAGAAGCTATTAACGAATTAGATGGACCAGCAGCAGCAGCACCATATTTAAAAATGATTCGTGATCGTGCTTTCCCGGGTAATGCGGCTAAAGTAACGGCTTTTATGGCTACGTCAACTGCATCTAAACAAACATTTTTCGATGCAATTGTGAATGAAAGGGCTTTAGAATTTACTGGTGAGATGTTAAGAAAGGGAGATTTAATCCGCTGGAACTTATTGAATACTAAGATTGCTGAAGCTAAAACTAAACTTCAACAATTAGAAGCCAGACAGGGTAAATATGCATCACTTCCACTTAAAATTTATTATAAAACATTGGCCAATGGCGAAACGATAGAAATTTACGGTTTAAACTTCGGCGATACCGATGCACAAGGCGTGGCTTTGGGATATACTTCAAACAAAGCATGGTCTTTAGCAGCAACAGGTGATGCAACTACTTACTGGGATGCATTGGCTGTAAAAGATCCGAATGCGCAGCAGTTTTGGCCAATATGGCAAGTTTTCTTAGACTCATCTAACGGATTGTTAAACAATAAGAATTTAAACTTATAATGAATTGGGTTATGAATAGAAATAAATTATATATCATCGTTTTCTGTCTGTTAACCGCAATGGGTTTATCAGGATGTAAGGACAATGTAACAGAGGAAATTACCAAATTACAAGTAGACAGGGCATTTTCTCCAACGGGTTTAACCGCTACAATTGTTGATAAAACAGGTGTTAGATTAACCTGGAAAGCAGTTAATAATGCAAAAACGTATACAATTGAGGTTTTTGAAACAGCAGATTTTTCAGGAGCTCCTGTTAGAACAATAAACGACATTACATTTTTGCAAGTACCTTATACTGTTACGGGTTTGGCGGGTGATACTCAATATGCCATCAGGGTAAAGGCAATTGGCGAAGGTGTAACGGATTCAAAATATGTTACTGCTACAGCTAAAACTGATCCTGAACAAATTTTTCAGGCGGTTAATACCGCAAAATTAACGGCAACTTCCGTAGCACTTAACTGGCCTGCTGGCCAAGCGGCAAGCACTATTACCTTAACACCGGGCAATATTACCCGTACCATTACAGCTTCCGAAGTTGCTGCAGGTGAAGCCGTAATTACAGGCTTAACAGGCGAAACATTGTATACTGCGAAATTATTAAACGGAGCAAAAGTACGCGGAACAATTACTTTTACTACTCCACTTGATTTAGGTGGTGCAATAGCTGTAACGCCTGCTGATAATTTGGCTACATTGATTGCCAATGCCAATGCAGGAGATGTTTTTGCACTTTTCCCAGGAACTTATACAATCAATGCCGATGTTTTGGTATCTAAAACAATTTCAATCAAAGGTGCCAAACCATCAGATAAACCCATTATTAAAGGTGTGGTATTTAGAATGAAAGCCAATGCAGGTTTATCCCTGAAAGATTTAGATATCGATGGAACAGGTGCATTGGATGGAAACCAAACCATTGTATATACCGATGCATCAGATGCAGCTTACGGAAACCTTTCGATAGAGAATTCGAATATCAAAAACTACGTAAAAGGGTTTATTTATGTGAATGTTAAGGCACTAATAGAATCTGTAACCATTAAGGGTAATTTATTTAGCAACATAGAATGTAACGGTGGTGATTTTATTGACTTTAGAACTGGCCTGGCCAAAACATTAAACTTCTCTAATAATACAGTTTACAATTCTGTAATTGCCAGAGATTTTTTCAGAATGGATCCGGCAGGGTCTACTAATTTCCCGGCATTTACATCTATAATTACAGCGGCCACAAATACATTAAATGGAATATGCAATGGTGCAGCAAACAGACTTTTTTATGTACGTTTAGCCAAGCATGAAATTTATTCTTCAAAAAATATTATTGCCAATTCAGGAGGTATTTTAACCAATCAGGCTTCTACTATTATTGTGCCTGCTAACTTTACTGCTAACAATTATTTCAATGCGGCAAGTTACATGGCCGGTAGTGCAACATCTGGTGCAAAATACGATACCGGAACTTTTACAACCTTAAATCCTGGATTTACCAATGCAGCTGCAGGTAACTTTACCATCAGCCAAACAGATTTAAGAGCTAATGGTGTTGGCGATCCTAGATGGCGAAACTAATTACGTTAATTTTTTCAAAGGGCAGATTTATCTGCCTTTTTTTTGTAGAAATTTGATCAATAGGTTTTACATTTATAATATGAGTCAGCCCAGGTTATTTTATTTTTTATCATTTCTTCTTTTAGTATTCACGTTCACTGATGCCATTGCCCAGGATCCTAAATATCCGTCAGAAATAACGGTTTCTCAAGATGGCAACGGAAACTACAAAACCATTCAGGAAGCGGTAAACTCCATCCGGGATTTAGGAGAAAAGCAGGTAATCATCAACATTAAAAATGGAATTTATAAGGAGAAGCTCATTATTCCATCTTGGAAAACAAATATGAAACTGATTGGCGAAAGCAAAGACAAAACCATTATTACCAACAATGATTATTCTGGCAAACTGGTCACCAGAGGAAAGGATGATTTTGGCTTGTCAAAAATGTCAACTTATACATCTTATACGGTTTTGATACAAGGAAATGATGTTTCCATTGAGAATCTTACTATTATTAATTCCGCAGGTCGCGTTGGGCAGGCTGTAGCTTTACATGTAGAAGGCGATCGTTTTATTGCTAAGAATTGCAATATTTCGGGTAATCAAGATACATTGTACGCTGCAACGGAAAATAGCCGTCAGTTTTATTCTGATTGTTTTATCGAGGGCACAACTGATTTTATTTTCGGAAAATCGACCGTTGTTTTTCAAAACTGTGAGATAAAAAGTCTAAGCGACTCTTACATTACTGCTGCTTCAACCTCAAAAAATCAGGCTTATGGTTTTGTGTTCTTCAACTGCAGAATCACAGCTGAAGAGAAAGTCTCAAAAGTTTATCTCGGTAGGCCATGGCGCCCTTATGCCAAAACAGTTTTTATTGATTGTGAATTGGGCAAACATATTCTCCCTGAAGGTTGGAACCCTTGGAAAGGTGACAAAATGTTTCCTGATAAGGAAAACACCACTTTTTATGCCGAATATAAAAGTGTTGGTTTAGGTGCATCACCAAAAACTAGGTTAATCTGGACCAAGCAATTATCAACGAAGGAAGCTAAACAATATACAATGAAAAATATTTTAAACGGACCGGATAAGTGGAATCCTCTAACAAATAAATAATGGTGAAATCGAAATTTTACGGCTTTTTGGCTATTGGCTTTCTAGTGCTTTTAAGTGCTTTTACTTTTCAGAAAAGGCAAACCACACTTTATATAATTGGCGATTCTACAGCGGCAAATAAAGCAGCAGATAAGTTTCCTGAAACAGGTTGGGGAATGGAGTTACAATCCTTTTTTAAGGATGAAGTGAAGGTAGATAACCGGGCATTAAATGGAAGAAGTACAAAATCATTTCGTGCCGAAAAACGCTGGCAACCCATTCTTGAAAATTTAAAAGCAGGCGATTATGTTTTTATAGAATTCGGGCATAATGATGAAAAAATCGACAAGCCAAGTGTTGGTGTTTCTTTAGTTGATTTCAAAATCAATTTGATTAATTATGTGAACGAAACCAGAAGTAAAAAAGCAATTCCAGTTTTGCTTACGCCAATCTCCAGAAGAAGTTTTAAAAATGGAGTGCTGGTAGATTCACACGGTGGCTATCCGGGTGTAACGAGACAAGTGGCCGACTCACTACATGTTCCATTGATTGATATGCTCATTAAAACTGAAAATTTGTTAAAAAATCTGGGCGATCAGGCTTCGGTTAAATTATTCCTTCATGTTGATTCAGGACATGTTAATTATCCGCAAGGGAAAAAAGATGATACGCATTTGAGTCCTGATGGAGCAAAAGAAATTGCGGGTTTAGTGGTGCAAGGGATTAAGGAAAAAAAGTTAGGTTTGGCGAAGAAGTTAAAATAAGGTTTGGCCGCAGATTTTGCAAAGACGACCGATTTAAATTTAACACATACCAACAAAATAGCCGCAAATTCTCAAAATTTAATCTGCGAATCTGCGGCTAACTAATAAAGTTATTTCCTAAAAAATATACTTCGTACTTAAGAAATTCGAATCATTTCCATTCACAATTTCATTCAATAGCTTCTTGTTATCATCCGTAAATTTGGTGGCTACCAACGAACGGATAGAAAACGAACGCAATGCATCTACTACAGAAAGTGTTCCCTCAGCACTATCTTTACGCCCTGTAAAAGGGAAAACATCTGGTCCACGTTGGCATTGGCAGTTGATATTTACTCGACTTACCTGATTTACCAAAGGATCAATTAAAGAAGATATAACATTGGCATTGCTGCTAAAAATACTCACTTGCTGTCCGTGAGGCGAGCCAATCAAGTATTCAATTGGTTCTTCCAAATCATCAAATGGAACCACCGGAACAATCGGGCCGAATTGCTCTTCGCGATACAATTTCATGTTGCTGTTTACGGGATAAACAATAGCAGGATAAACAAAAGTTTCGAAGGTTTGTCCGCCGTTTTTATTAACCACTTTTGCACCATGAGCAATTGCATCATCAATACAATCTTTCAAATATTCTGGTTTATTTAATTCAGGAAGCGGGGTCAGGTTTACGCCTTTTTCCCAAGGCATACCAAATTTTAGTTTTTCTACTTCGGCAGATAGACGTTTTAAAAACTCTTGTGCTATGCTGCGGTGTACATAAACAATTTTCAATGCTGTACAACGCTGACCGTTGAAAGATAGCGATCCTAAAACCGTTTCCGAAACTGCTAAATCTAAATCAGCATCTTTCGTGATGATTGCTGCATTTTTAGCATCCAAACCTAAAATTGCTCTTAAGCGGTTTACCTTTGGATGCAGTTTTTTCAATTCATTGGCTACTTTACTTGAACCGATTAACGTCAGTACATTGATTTTGCCAGATTTCATCAAGCCCGGAACTATGGTATTTCCACGGCCATATATTGTATTTACAACGCCCTTTGGAAAACTGGAACGAAATGCCTCAAGCAATGGATAATGCAATAACGTACCGTGTTTAGGTGGTTTGAATAAAAGCGTATTGCCCATAATCAAAGCAGGAATCAAAGTGGTGAAAGTCTCATTCAAGGGATAATTAAAAGGACCCATACAAAGTACTACACCAAGTGGAGAGCGGCGAACTTGCGCCACAATTCCCTGCTCAATTTCAAAACGCGAAGATTGCCTGTCAATATCTTTTAAAGCATCAATCGTGGCATAAATATATTCTACCGTGCGATCAAATTCTTTGATGGAATCTGCATAAGATTTACCAATTTCCCACATGATTAGCTTGGCCACAATTTCTTTTTGCTCCAGCATTTTATGAGTAAAATTTTCTACGCAGGTAATGCGATCGGCAACGCTCATGGTAGGCCATTGGCCGCGGCCATTATCATAGGCGGCTACAGCTGCATCTAATGCTTCAGTAGATTCTTTCTCGGTACAGACAGGAAAACTGCCAATTCGTTTGCGTTTGTAACCAGTTGGTGTTTTAATACAAACTGGTGAAAAAACCTCATTAAAAGGTCCGTTCCAGGGTTTCATTTCTCCGTTGGAAAGAAATTCTTTCTGATTGATTTCTTCTTTCAGCCTAAATTCATCCGGAATCTGGCTTTCTTCAACGAAAATGCTTTCGAGGTTTAAAGGTGTGCTCAATTTGGTTTGGTTGTTAGGGTTTATGGTTGTGTTAATCTATAGTTTAAGTATAGATTAATGTTATTTTAAAGGCTGAAGATTTGGCGGTAGTTAATTCGCCACATCTTCAGCCTAAATTTTATGCTAATTCAATTACTTTATACTTTGGCACTAAAGTTTTCATTACAGTCCAGCCTATTAAATAACATACTGCACAAATCGAGAAGATAATGAAATAACCAGCTTCTTCGCCTTTAAATCCCATAAATACAATCTCGTTCTTTCCAGTGTAATCAAATAACAAACCAGAGCCTTTATTGATAATGAATGAGCCAATACCACCAGCCATACCACCGATACCTGTGATGGTTGCGATTGCTTTTTTAGGAAACATATCGCCCACGGTAGAAAAAATATTTGCCGACCATGCTTGGTGTGCTGCGCCTGCAATACCGATGATAATTACCGGAATCCAATAAGTAATGTGGCCTAATGGTTGTGCTGCTAAGGCTAATAAAGGGAAAAATGCAAATATTAACATCGCTCTCATTCTACCTTCATATGGGTTCATTCCTTTCTTCTCTACGAAATAAGTCGGCAACCAACCGCCAATAATTGATAGCAAAGTGATCATGTAAAGAACAAATAATGGTAAAGCACTTTGAGTAGAATCCATTCCGTAAACAGATTTTAAGTAAGCCGGTGTCCAGAATAAAAAGAACCACCAAACACCATCTGTCATGAATTTGCCAAAAGCGAAAGCCCAGGTTTGTTTGTATTTAAAACAATCGATAAACGATACTTTTTCTTTAGTTTCTTCAACATAATCAGCCAATTTACGATCAGCGATAACATCTTGTTGAATGTAGGCCAACTCTTCAGGGCTCACTCTTTTATGTAATTCTGGTTTGTTGTAAACAAAAACCCAAAGGCCCATCCAAACAAAACCCAGGGCACCGATAATGATAAAAGCCATTTCCCAGCCATAAGCTTTTGCAATAAAAGGAATGGTAATTGGAGCGGCTAATGCACCTACAGTTGCTCCGGCATTAAAAATACTGGTTGCAAAAGCCCTGTCTTTTTTAGGAAAATATTCTGCCGTGGCTTTAATTGCTGCCGGGAAATTACCTGCCTCTCCAACTGCTAAAACAAACCTGGCAAAGATGAATAAGGTAACACTTACTGAAACTACCATTCCAGTATCGTTGATTCTTGCAATTACATCTTTAGCGCCTTCAAACCCAACAAACCAATTTCCTTCAATAATTCCTGCTGTTGCTATTCCGCAAAATGCATGTAAACACGCACCTACAGACCAAACGCCTATAGCCCAAAGGAAGCCTTTTTTAGTATCCAATTTATCAACCAATCTACCAGCAAAGAGCATCGATACCGCATAGAAGATCGAAAACAATGCAGTGATGTTACCATAGTCGTTATTATCCCAGTGAAATTCTGGTTTGATAAAATCTGTCCATGTTAACGAAAGTACCTGTCTATCTAAATAATTTATCGTGGTGGCAAGAAACAGGAGTAAACATATCGTCCATCTGTATTTACCTACTTTTGGTTGGTTCATTTTGGTTAGGTGTATTAAGTTTATTTACTCTGCTTAATTAAATCAAGCGCTAATTTAGTCTTATCGGCCAATTCCTCGTAAAGGCCTTTTGCCATTACATCCTTACTAATTAATTTGCTGCCCATACCAACGGCGCAAACGCCAGCTTTAAACCAGGTTTTAAGGTTATCCAGATTAATTTCTACGCCTCCTGTTGGCATAAATAACTGACCAGCAAAAAGATCTTTAATTGATGAAATAAACTCTGGACCTAGAATATTAGCAGGAAAAATTTTAATTAACATTGCTTTATGCTCTTGCGCAATGCTGATTTCTGTTGGCGTCATACAGCCAGGAATCCACAACATTCCAATTTTATTGGCAATTTCCGCTACCGCAGGATTTACAATTGGTGCTACAATGAAGTCGGTTCCGGCTTCGATAAAAGCATTTGCATCTGCCGGGGTTTTAATGGTTCCGATTCCCAAATAAAGATCAGGCATTTCGGCATCACGAACTTCTTTAAGCTTTTTAAAGTTTGGCAGAGCAGATTTACCACGATTGGTGTATTCAAAAACACGAACACCAGAATTGTATAATGTGCGCAATATTTCCACACTTCCCTCTTCACTATCCTGATAGAATAGCGGCAACATACCTTGTTCTAAAATGGCATCTAAAATTTTGTGTTTGTTACTAATCATGGCTTATTATTCTTTTTTCAATATCCGTTACAGTGCTTGTTGTGGCATCGCTTGGAATGTATAATTTATCGTAGGCTGCTGCAGTTGCAAAATTTAAGGTTTCCTTAACAGGTAAATGGTTGTAAAATCCATAAATTAATCCTGCCATGAAACAATCTCCACTGCCTACTTTATCTAAAATTTCTTCTGAAACATATTCTTCAGATACAGTAAGTTTATCTTCAGCGTAAATCGCGGTGTAATATCTAATGCCCTTTCCGTGATCGAAGCGGAAAGTATTGGCTACAGCTTTGCATGCAGGAAACAAACTTAATATTTCTTTGGATGTATCAGTTGCCTGTTGCAGTAACGTTTCCTTTGCATAACCTTCTGTAGGGAGCAAATCTTGGTGAATGGCAGTACCAAGCATTTTATTGGCTGCCCAAACATTACCCATAATCAAAGTGCAATACTTTGCCAGTTCTGGTAACACATCGATAGGGTCTTTACCATATTTCCAAAGTTTGGCCCTGTAATTTAAGTCTAGTGAAATGATTATATTTCTTTCGCTTGCAGCTTTCAATGCTTCGAGGCAAACATCAGCAATAGATTGATTGATGGCAGGACAAATGGCGCTGAAATGAAACCAAGTTACACCATTAAAAACCTCATCCCAATTAATCTGGCCAACTTTCAAATCTGCATACGATGAGTTTGCCCGATCGTAAATTACACCAGCATTTTTTAAATCTTTTCCTTTTGGAAGATAATATAAACCTAAGCGATCGCCGTGAAAAACCATCGGCGAAGTATCAATATTTCTAACTTTTAAGTAATCTTCAATCTCGCGGGTAACAGAGTTATCGGGCATTGCCGAAAGATACGCAGAAGGAACATTCCATAAAGCAAGCGCAGTTGCTACATTCAATTCTGCACCGCCAACATAAAAAGGCAATTTGTTTTCTTTTAGCCATTGTCCATCCATATCAGGGCAAATGCGTAAAAGGATTTCTCCAAAACTTAAAACTTTTTCTCCTTTTTTAGCTAAGGATGATATTTGGTCACTCATTTTTGTGTTTGATCGGTTTGCCTTATTTGTAAATGGTCTGTGTTTTTTTACAAACTATTTATTTAAATAATGTTTCGGTTTGTGGAGGCACAGACCGAGGTTTTGATTTAAAATTTAAAGTAATTTTTTGCGTTAAAATAAGAAATATCCTGCACTATCTTGCCCACCCATTCGATATCATTTGGCAATTCGCCATTTTCTACATCTTCACCAAAAAGGTTACACACAATTCTACGGAAATATTCATGGCGAGGGAAAGACAAGAAACTTCTAGAATCTGTTAACATGCCAACCAAACGGCTCAAAAGCCCCATATTTGATAAAGCATTTAACTGTTTGATCATGCCATCTTTCTGATCTAAAAACCACCAGGCCGAGCCAAACTGAACTTTACCCGCAACAGAACCATCGTTAAAATTTCCGATCATCGTAGCAATTAATTCATTATCTGCCGGATTTAAATTGTAGATAATCGTTTTTGCAAGCTTATCCTGGTTATCCAAACGGTTTAAAAATTTAGAAAGCATTCTGGCCTGACTAAAATCACCGATTGAATCCCAACCTGTATCAGGCCCTAACTGACGTAGCATACGGGCATTGTTGTTACGCAAAGCGCCTAAGTGATATTGTTGAACCCAGCCTTTTTCATGATCCCATTCTGCAAAATAGATCAGCATAGCTGATTTAAATTTCAGGTTTTCCTCGTAAGAGATATCGTTTTTGCTACGGATTTTATCAAAGATTGAAGAAATTTCTTCGTCAGTATAATCTTCAGCATAAATCTGCTCTAAACCATGGTCGGAAACCGAACAACCGTTTTCAGCAAAATAATCGTGGCGGCTTTTTAAAGCAGTAATGTAATCTTGGAAATTGGTGATGCTTGTGCTGACAACGCCTTCCAGCTTATCGATGTACTCATTCAATCCAGCAACATCATCACTATTCATCGCCTTATCCGGACGGAAAGCTGGCAACATTTTTAATGCCACACCTTCTGCCGCCAACTGCTGGTGAAAGTTTAAATTATCTAAAGGATCATCGGTGGTACAAACGGCCTCTACATTCATTTTGGCCAACAAGCCACGAACCGAATATTCTGGCGTTTGTAACTTTGCAGAACATTCATCGTAAATTTTACGAGCTGTTTTGCCTGATAAAATATCGGTAATGCCGAAATATCTTTGCAATTCTAAATGTGTCCAATGGTATAATGGATTACGCAAAGTATAAGGTACAGTTTCTGCCCATTTTTCGAATTTTTCAAAATCAGAAGCATCGCCAGTGATGTATTTTTCATCCACACCGTTTGCCCGCATGGCTCTCCATTTGTAGTGGTCGCCGGCTAACCAAACTTGAGTGATGTTTTCGAATTGCTTGTCGTTCGCAATTTGATCTGGAATCAAGTGATTATGATAATCAATTATTGGTAAAGATTTTGCAAAATCATGGTAAAGCTTTTCAGCAGTTTCATTTTGCAAAAGAAAGTTTTCGTCTAAAAAAGGTTTCATTCTTTTGAGATTTGAGACATTAGAAGGGAGATTTGAGTGTTTCAAATGGCCCGTCTTTTATATCATATTTTTTAATGTAATCTGTGAGGATACAGCCCACGGATTTTTTGTTTTAGTTATATTCTCGTGATTGCGAGGCACGAAGCAATCTCATTTAAGTAATTAAGATTGCTTCGTGCCTCGCAATGATAGGCGGTTTGAATTTTAAACGCTGAGCTCGAGACTTTGAACTTTAAAGACTTACGCCTCTTTTCCAAGGAATAAAATCATCCTGATTAAGCAAAACAGCTTTCGGAATCACCTCGCCACTTGCCGCTTTGATACAATATTCCAAAATATCTTCGCCCATTTGTTCGATGGTTTTCTCACCCTCAATCACTGGTCCGCAGTTGATATCGATGATATCGCCCATGCGTTTGGTTAAAGCATTGTTAGTGGATACTTTAATGGTTGGGCAAACCGGATTTCCAGTCGGCGTACCTAAACCAGTGGTAAATAAAATCAATGTTGCACCAGATGCAGCTTTACCGGTTGTGGCTTCGACATCGTTGCCAGGTGTACAAACCAAGTTTAATCCTGGTTTTGTAGCTGGTTCAGTGTAGTCTAAAACGTCTTCAACTGGCGATGTTCCGCCTTTTTTTGCTGCACCGGTACTTTTGATGGCATCGGTAATTAAACCATCTTTGATATTTCCCGGCGAAGGATTCATGAAAAATCCAGAGCCAACATTTTCTGCTGCCTGATTGTAGGCCGTCATCAATTGAATAAATTTACGAGCCGCCGTTTCATCTTTTGTACGGTCGATTAACTGTTGTTCAGCACCACAAAGTTCAGGGAACTCTGCTAACAAAACTGTTCCGCCTAAAGCCACCAATAAATCGGAAGTGTAACCAACTGCCGGGTTTGCGCTGATGCCACTAAAACCATCGCTTCCACCACATTTTACGCCTAAAACCAATTTACTTATCGGGGCAGGTTCACGCTCAATTTTATTGATTTCAGTTAAACCTATGAAGGTTTTTCTAATCGCTTCTTTAACCAATTGTTCTTCGCTTTGCGATTGTTGCTGTTCGAAAATAAATAATGGTTTATCGAAGTTTGGAGAACGCTGTTTTAAATCATCAACGAAATCCTTTACCTGTAAATTCTGGCAACCTAAACTTAAAACGGTAACCCCAGCCACATTTGGATGATCGGCATAAGCCGCTAAAAGTTTGCTTAGTACAGCAGCATCCTGACGGGTGCCACCACAACCACCCTGATGGTTTAGAAATTTAATGCCATCAACATTTTTGAAAACGCGGTTTGCCGCCGGGTTAGCCAATCCAATTGAACTAGGATCAGCCTCTTCCAAAGTTTCGCCGTTTTTATAAGCCTCTACCAACTGATGGGCATAAGATTTATATTTATCGGTTACAGCATAACCCAATTCATTGTGTAAAGCCTCACGAATCACGTCTAAATTGCGGTTTTCGCAAAAAACAGTTGGAATAAATAACCAATAATTCGCTGTTCCTACTCTACCATCGTTACGGATATATCCATTGAAAGTTCTGCCTTCAAATTTTGATACATCAGGCGCATGCCACTCGTAATGGTACGGTCTAAACTCATAAGGATCAGAAGCATGTTTGGTGTTTTCAGTATCCATTAATCCACCTTTAAGGATAAAATGTTGTGCTTTCCCAACCAAAACACCGTACATAATGATATGATCACCGGCATTCATATCTTGCATAAAAAACTTATGCTTGGCAGTAATGTCATCCTGTAGTGTATATTCATGGCCATCGTGAATAATAGTTTCGCCTTTTGCCAGGTTTTGAAGGGCAACAAGCACATTATCGTTCGGATGGATTTTTAAAATTCTAGTAACCATTTTAATTTGTTCTTTCTGTATGCAAGTTACTTAAAGTTTCCTTTGCACCTTTATTTTGTAATAATTCAACGTACGATTTAACCGCTGCATTAAAGCCTGGGTAATTGTTTAAATTTTTGTCCCACAAACGTCTATCGCCTAAAGTGCTGTCTACAACTGTTTCAGGATTTTTCCAGTAGTTGTAAAGCACATCAGCAAATTCATCTTGAGCAGGGAAGGCTTTCCCATTTACATGTGAGATGTATTGATCGCCATCTTTGGTTACATTCATGAAAATGATGTAAGCTGCAACGCCTAACGCAGTTAATTGCGGAACTTCATTTTTAAGTGCGTAATATCTTCTAATTAATGGCATGTTGCGCATCTGCAACTTTTGCGTATAGTTCAAAGTAATGGCATGCCACTGGTGTGCTAATGATGGATTACTGAAACGATCGATTACGCTTTCGGCAAAGGAAATGGCTTCCTCTTTTGTAATGTCGCCGCTTTCTACTACAGGTACAATTTCTTCTTTCATCAATTTTAAAACATGATTAGAGAATTCTTTATCTGCCATAGCCTCTTTAACGGTATGGAAACCAGCTAAAATTGCTAAACCGCAGCTAATGGTATGTGTGCCGTTAAGTAAGCGAAGTTTTAGCTCTTTAAATTTATCGATAGATGGAACAATGAAAACTCCTTTATCAGCAGATGCGAAAGATAATATTTCTTTCACCTTTTCGCTGGAAGATTCTATAGCCCAAAGTCTGAATGGTTCAGCCATGATCATTAAACCATCGGTATAACCCAGCTCATTTTCAAGTGCTTTTTGTGATGCTTCCGGGAGTCTTCCGGGAACAATTCTATCTACCAATGTTTTGCAAAAATGGTTTGCTGTTCTTAACCAGTTTTCGAAGTCCCAGCCTAATTTATTTTGAACAGCCAAATCCAAAACGATTTCTTTTAATTTATCGGCATTGTCGCTAATTAATTCTGTCGGTACAATTACCATCCCGCTATCGTCAGATCCATTAAAGGCTTTATATCTTTCGTGTAAGAAAGCAAGTAATTTCCCTGGAAAAGATTGCGGTGGCGTGTCGGTGATTTTATCTTCGCTTTTAACAATGCCAACTTCTGTGGTATTAGAAATTACCACTTTAAGTTCTGGCTGATGTGCAGTTTTTAAAATTTCTGCCCATTCTGAAGTTGCAGATAAAACACGACTGATTGAAGAATTGATCATGTTTTCTTCTACTTCAACACCATCTTCAATACCTTTAACACTTAACGTATATAAATTATCCTGATCAGCAAAATCATCAACTCCAGCTTTTGAGGTAGTTTTTACTACAACAATTCTACCGTTGAAAATGCCCTGATGATTGGCTTTATCGATAAAATAATCGGGCAAACCGCGTAGTAAAACGCCAGTACCAAACTGAATTACCTTTTCTGGTAACTCCAACATTTCAGCTGTTGGTTTAATCACCTTTTCACCGCTGATGTTTTTTAAATTTTCTTTGTTTAAAAGCATGTTTTTAAGATTTCCGTCATTGAGGTACGAAGCAAATTATTCTCAATAGTGTTTGCTTCGTACCTCGCAACAACGAGTTATACTTTATGTTATTTACTGTTAGCGGCTAACCACTTTGGGTATTCTTTTTCTATGATTTTTTGTCCCCAGTTACCATACCAGGCATAACCATTTCTTCTTTCCGGACTTAACTCTTCCAGTTTCGATTTGATGCTATTATCACGATCGCCAAAAATTGGAACGTTTTTTTCCAGGTCGTAAAAACGGGCCCAGGCCATGCTAGTTCCATCTGCAACCAAAGCTGCTGTTTTTCCCTTTTCCCTATCGAAACGGTAGCCGGCTATTTTATAAGTATCGAACCATTTTACTGCGGCGGTGATAGATTTTTTTATATCTGCTGATGGATTTTTAATGTCCATTAAAAAGCGGACAATTCCAGCTGATTCTCCTGTAGCTAACGATGCAGGTTCAAATGCTCTTGCTTTTGCAGGCAACATCGAATCCTTATCATATTGTGCTGCCCAAATGGTTAATTCGCCTTTTTGCTTTACCTGGGTTTTCAAGATGCAATCGATACCTTTCGCAACTGCTTTCTCGGCTTTTTTAACATACTCCGGACTAACTACTTCAAAATCATTTTTTTGTGTAGCAATATCTTGAAGGATATTTAAAACATTGATCATCGCATCATCGTTGTAGGTAATTTCCGAACGGTACGAGGATTGATCAGGATAATATTGCGGCCAGCCACCATTTGCATATTGCGCCGTCAAAATATAATCCAGGCCTTTTTCTGCAGCTTTTAAATAAGTTTTGTTTTGCGTTTTTTTATAGGCCTTTACTAAATAAACTACTTCTCTACTGGTTGCCTTGTTATCAAAAGTGGCATGTAAATCTTTGGTTGATTTAATTTTGGCTAGCAATTCTGGTGTTAAGCTAGCGTCGTAGTTTACTACACTTTTGTCTTCCAATTGCTTTGGCCATCCACCGTTTCCTAACTGATAAACCAACATTTTTTCTGCGGTAGAATCTGTCGGCAGCTGGGCATAACATGAAATCAGCAAGCTGCTGCAGGCAATGGTGAGTAATGTTTTAATTCTTATCATGTTTGTTAGGTTGTTGTTGCCAATCTTATCCACTTAATTTAACTATTGTCAGTCTGGGCCTGTCGAAGACTCCTTCGACGAGCTCAGGATGACATTATTTCTTTATCACTTCCGTGGCAAATCTTATTTCTTTCCCGGAACCTGCTTAATCAGCCAGTTCACTAAATCATTCGTTGCTTTATAATTTTCTAAGTCTTCTGGCAACTTTCTACCATCGATATATTCATTATAAAACCATGGATCGCCAACGGCAAACACTGTTCCCTTACCATATTTTGCTGTCGCGATAATTACATCGCCGTTATCCGTTAAGGCAGAAACCGCAGGGCTTTTAGCTACAATGGTTGAAATTTCTTTGATATAAACCTTTTTCGCTGTTTTGAAAATTGAATTCCCTGCAGGAATTTTAATAGCTCCCTGCTCGAAATTTGAACCCTGTACTTTGTTTCGGCTATCCTCATTAAATTTAATTCCGAACATTTCTGGCAATGCGTTGAATTTGGTAATCTCACAGTTGCCCACATCATTTAATAAAAGCACTAAAACACCACCAGCTTTAACCCATTCGGCTACTTGTTTGGCGTGGTCAGCATTCATAAAATTCGGATTAGCCGTTTCTTTTTGTGTATCCGGATCAACAATAATGTAGATGTTGCTTCCTTTTAAGTTTGCTGTAGTCGGTGCAGATTTAAGAGTAGCCGTTTTTACGCCAGCATCATTAAATACCTTACCAAATAAAGAGAAACCATTATTATCATCTTCTTCCCATAAATAGTGGAATGGGATTTTATCGCCCGAAGGGCCTGTCATGTATTCGTTGTTGAAAAAATTATCAACGGTAACGGTTAAGCCTTTTCCTGATTTTGGCAAAGCGGCAACTTCCATCTCGGCAGCCGCACAAATGAATGCGCCCATGCCTTTCGGATCGTTTGTAATTACTTTCTCGCTAATATAATACTCAAAGCTTCCATCGCGGTAACGTGGTTTTCCTCCCAAGCCAGAAACTGAAACCGTTTTGGTTAAGTTAATACGTTCGTTACCCGCTTTTTCAACAAATTCTTTCTTTAAGCCAGTATAACCTTTATTCGCGGCAGCCATAAATGATTGTGGTAACCAGCCGTTGCGAACGCCTTTCGCCAAGCCATAAACAAACATGCTCGAGGCTGAACTTTCCAGATAATTTCCTTTTCTGGTTGGCATATCTAAAATATCCCACCATACACCCGATTTTGCATCCTGATATTTAACTGTTGCCGTTGCCGTACGATTTAAAATTGCTAGCAACTCTTTATATTTTGGATGATCTTTTGGAAAGTTATCCAACACATCAACCAAAGCCATAATGTACCAGCCCATTGCTCTTCCCCAGAAATTTGGCGAAAGACCTGTCTTTTTATCAGCCCATTTTTCTTCCCTGCTCTCATCGTAACCGTGGTAAAGCAAACCTGTTTTTGCATCACGGGCATTTTTTTCCATCCAGATAAACTGATTGGCGATATCATCAAAATCAGCATCCTTTTTCATCAGCTTTGCATATTCTGCATAAAAAGGCTGGCCCATATATAATCCATCCAGCCACATTTGGTTAGGATAAATTTTCTTATGCCAAAAACCACCTTCTTTTGTCCGCGGTTGGGTTTTAATCTGATTATATAACTTGTTAACTGCTAATAAATACTTTTGCTGACCTGTAACTTTGTACAGCAACAATAAAGCACGGCCGTTTTTTATGTTATCGATATTAAAATCTTCCGCTTTATAGGTAGCGATGTTTCCTTCCTTATCCAAATAAGCATCCATTGAACTTTGAATGTATTTGAAATATTTTCCATCGCCAGTGTTGCGCCAAACCGCTGCAGCACCTTCTAAAACCACACCCATATCGTACGACCATCTTGGTCCTTTAGGGCCTTTAAGCACAGTGGTATCCTGCCACAAAGTTTCCATTGCAGTTAATGTTAACTGTTCAGAAAGTTTCTTTTGGGCACATACATTTTGAGATAATGTTGAAAAACCCAATAATGTAAGAGCGGTGTATAAAAGTGATTTCTTCATGATCTTATTTTGAAATTTCCAAAGCTTTTTTAGCTACTTCAGTACCGATATTTGATTGTTTTTTAGCTTGAGAAACGTTTGTTCCGGAAACTTTAACGCCCTTTGTTTTTTCTCCGCTAATATCGAAAAGTAAAGCCGCACCGTCTTTATATTTAAAACCACTGAAGTTGATGTTGTTTCCGTTCTGGATTTTAATAACTGGGTTAGTATCCTCGGTAATCACGTTTACATTTTTTAAATAAATGCCGGTTCCCTCAATAATCTCCACGCCCTTTTTGGCTTGAATGGTTACGTTTTCTAAGTAGATGTCCTTGATGTTCATTTCAGGCAATCCTCTAACAAAAATTGCTTTCTCAGCTCCGTTTGCTACCACATCTTTGATATAGATATTTTTAAATTGCGGTGTTGCCTCCGTAACCGGAACCACAACTGTTTTAATTGCTTCTCGTTTTTCTCCTGCCAAAACAATCGGATCAACGGCAGCATAATACATGTCGAATAAAATGGCTTCACCCGGAATATCGATCATGTTGATGTTATTGATGTAAATATCTTCAACCACACCACCACGACCGCGTGTAGTTTTGAAACGGATTCCAATATCGGTTCCAATGAATGAGCAATCGTAAACCCAGATGTTTTTGGCGCCGCCACTCATTTCACTGCCTACAACGAAACCGCCGTGAGCATGGTAAACCACATTATTTCTGATGATTACATTTTCAGTCGGTTTGCCACGTTTTCTGCCCGCTTCATCTCTTCCTGATTTAATGCAGATTCCATCATCGCCAACATCAAAAGTGCTGCCTTCGATTAGTACGTTTTTGCAAGATTCAATATCAACACCATCGCCATTTTGCGCAAACCAAGGATTTTTTACTTGTAAATTTCTTAAGGTTAAATCTTCGCAAAGTAATGGATGTAAATTCCAAGCCGGAGAGTTTTGAAAGGTTACGCCTTCTAAAAGGATTTTTTTGCAATTGGTTAGCACCAGTAAATTCGGGCGAAGAAAATCTTTGATGCTTTCTAAGTCAGCTTTGCTTTGCCCTGCCGCAACCACTCCTGCATTTTTGGTTTTTGATCCTTTTAAAGTTTTATCTGATGGATACCACATTTTGCCGTCTTCACTCACCAAACCTCCAGAAGCCACTAATTTTTTCCACTGGGTTTCAGTTAACTTATCGCGTTTAACCATGCGCCATGCACCACCGTTTCCGTCGATAATGCCTGAACCTGTGATGGCAATATTTTCTAAATCGGTACCTGAAATTGGGCTTTGATTACGCCACGCTGGCTGACCTTCCCAGTTTCCTTCTACTAATTTATATTGATTGAAATCATCTGTAAATTGAAGCAGTGCATCTCGTCTCAAATGTAAATTTACGTTGCTCTTTAATTCGATAGGACCCGTTAACCATAATCCGCTCGGAATTAAAACTACACCGCCACCTTTCTGACTAACCGCCGTTATGGCTTTATTAATGCTTTCTGTATTTAAAGAAACGCCATCGCCTTTTGCACCAAAACTTACAATGCTTGTGGTATCAGCTTTAATATTTACCTGTTGAATAACGGGCATTTTGGTTTTCTGTTGGGCCATTGCGGCGCTTACTGAAAATAAAAAAATACAAGTGAGGGCTATTTTAGAAAGGTATAAACTACCAGAAATATGTTTCATTATTTGTGCTGTTAAATTATACTTGGTTATCGTAATAACAAGTGTACGTTGTTTGGCGCTAAAAGCGAAGAGAAATCTATGCAAACGTTGCCGGAAAAAGTAGCATAGAATAAATTAAAATGAGTGTGTTATGTGTTGCTAAACAGTAAGTTATCCAACTTATTTCCCTTGCGGGTTCCAACCTCGGAAAACGTTTTCCAAAATGTAACTTTTATAGTCGTTTTCAGTAAGTTGATGTGACCATGGAACTCTATTTTTAGGATTTGCACCCCTGCCTTTGCTTTTGTACTCTGCATAATATGCGGTTTGCTCGTTGCTTTCTTTGCCCCAATTGTTCCAGCCCTCCGGGCGGATTAAATCTGGCAATTCACAATTCAAAAAAACCACTTTAGCATAAGGCCTCCATGGGCGACCGAGGTAAAAGCTATTTGCCAATGCATCACCTTTAACAATGCAATTGTTAAAAACGTAACCATATTTGGTGGTATCAGCTGTTGAAGCAGCTGTAATGTAGCCCTGCTTTTTGCAAAAAAGGGTGCAATTTTCAAACCAGGCTGTGGCGGCACCGAAAATGTAATCTACCGTTCCTTCAATATAACAGTTTTTGTAATATTGGCGGTTATTTGCTCCATAAGTATAAAGCGTATCCTGAAAGCCTAAAAATCTGCAATTTGTGAAGGTAGATTTATCGCCCCCTGCCCAAACGGCTACGGCTTGCCCTACCGGGCCAGATGAATTTTCAAAAGTAATGTTCTCGGCAGAAAAGCCTTCGCCATAAATATAAAAACTCGATGATCCTGATGTTCCTTTTTCTTCGCCAAAGGTATTTTTCTTTTGCGCCCAATCATCGTACGTTAAAATGGTTTCATTCAAGCTTTCTCCAATAAATTTAACATTCTTTTTTGAGGCGGCAAGAATTAGTTTTTCCTTATAAATCCCTTTTTTGATGAAAATTAAAGTAACCCTATTTCTAAAATCTGGCACAGCATTAATAGCTTCCTGCACGGTTTTAAAATTTCCTGTTCCATCTGCTGCCACTGTAAAATCAGGTTTGGTTTCAAGGGCATTTGCAGCAACCGAAACTATCGTAACTAAAAATAAAATAATTGCTTTCATCAGATTTGGTTAGGCTTTAATTAAAATCGGCCACGTAAAAGTATAAAACTTTGAAACGTAGCCGCGTTTTAAAATATATGATGAACAAGTTTAAACATTATATCACACCGCAAAGCAGAAAATGAGTCAATAATCATCGCAAACGATATCGGGAACGATTGCACAGTAAAGGTTTGTGATAAAGTAAAAAAAGGTTTAATCTTGTTAACAGGCTAAACAATCGTTATTGCGAATTACGAACCAAACTGATAACCATCGCTTTTTATAGCTGCAAATTGAGGTTGTTTCGTACCTCACAATTACACGAAAGCCATTCCAACCAAATATTATATAAAAATGAAATTCACATTTTCTTTTATTCTCGTTTTGAATTTTTGCCTAAGTTGCTTGGCTCAAACCCCAAAACCAAATTATATTTCAAAAGTTTGGGTGGCCGATCAGGGAAACGGAACCTTTAAAAATCCAGTGATCAATGCTGATTATTCTGATCCAGACGCCATTCGGGTTGGGGATGATTTTTATATGATTGCTTCTAGCTTCGACGCCATTCCAGGTTTACCTATTTTGCATTCAAAAGATTTGGTGAATTGGAAAATCATTGGTCATGCTTTAAAACGGCAGCCGCCATTTGAACATTTCGAAAAAACCCAACATGGCAACGGTGTTTGGGCACCATCTATCCGCTACCGAAATGGTGAGTTTTACATTTATTATCCCGATCCCGATTTCGGAATTTATGTAACCAAAGCAAAAACGATAAATGGCGATTGGTCTGCGCCAAAATTAGTTGCCCCAGGCAAAGGTTTAATTGATCCTTGTCCGTTTTGGGATGAAGATGGAAAAGCTTATCTAGCTTATGCCTATGCTGGGAGCCGGGCCGGAATAAAAAGTGTTTTGGCCATTATGCCGCTTACAACAGATGGTTTAAAAGCAACCGAAACTGGAAGAATTGTTTATGACGGACATGAATTAGACCCAACCATTGAAGGACCAAAAGTATATAAGCGCAATGAATATTATTATTTATTTGCGCCAGCTGGAGGCGTTTCTACTGGCTGGCAATTGATACTGAGAAGTAAGAATATTTATGGCCCGTATGAAAGAAAAGTAGCTATGGATCAAGGTAAATCAACAGTAAATGGCACACATCAGGGCGCTTGGGTAAATACACAAACTGGAGAAGATTGGTTTCTCCACTTTCAGGATAAAGATGCTTATGGCAGAGTGGTTCATTTGCAACCGATGAAATGGATAAATAACTGGCCTGTTATCGGATTGGATAAAGATGGCGATGGTATCGGAGAGCCGATTATGACGTATAAAAAACCGAACGTAGGTAAAGTTTATCCAATTGAAACGCCAATAGAAAGTGACGAATTTAACTCCTGGCAATTGGGTTTGCAATGGCAATGGCAAGCAAATCCACAACCTACCTGGATCTTTACTGATGCAAACAAAGGTATTTTAAAACTTTACACAGCCAAAATACCCGATGAAGCTAAAAACCTTTGGGATGTGCCTAACTTATTAATGCAAAAATTTCCGGCTGATGAATTTTCGGTTAGTACAAAAGTAAATTTCAAGCCGAATCCTAAATTAGAGAATGAGCAAACCGGATTAGTGGTAATGGGCAGAAGTTACGCCAAAGTCAGTATCAAAAATAAAAAGGATGGCTTGTATTTGTTTTATGGCCTTTGCCAAAGTGCCGATAAAGGAAAAGCTGAAAATGAGAAGGAAATTGTTAAGTTAAAATCTGGAGTTGTTCATTTTAAAATAAAGGTATCTAGTGGTGCAAAATGCCATTTTAGTTATAGCGAAGATGGAATTAACTTTACCAATGTTGGCGATGAATTTCAAGCAACTGCCGGGCAGTGGATTGGGGCAAAAGTAGGTTTGTTTGCCATTCGGGATACACAAATTAATGATTCTGGTGTTGCAGAATATGATTGGTTTAGGGTAGAGAAATGATGAAACAGTAAAGTGATCTGTGAAGACACAGACTACGGGATATATTAATATCTTTAAAAAACCAAAGTCTGTGTTCGCACAGATCTTTATCAACGTATGAAAATATATAGATTTATAATTATTACAACAGCTATTTCGATCACCTTGATGGCTTTTAAACTCCAGCCAAAACCAGTAAAGGTTTACCTGATCGGCGACTCCACCGTAGCTGATTATTCTTTGGAAAAAGATTATCAACAAAAACGTTTTCCTTTAATGGGTTGGGGACAAGTTTTTCAGCAGTTTTTAGATAGAGATCATCTTAAAAATCTTCATCAATTAATAAAGAGTGATAGTGCTGTTGTTATTGATAAAGCAAAAGGGGGAAGAAGTACGCGTACTTTCTTTGAAGAAGGGCGCTGGAAAGAAGTTGCTCATTCTCTACAGAAAAACGATCTGGTTTTAATTCAGTTTGGACATAATGATGCCGCAAAAGATAAGCCTGAACGTTATGTAGATATTCCAGGTTACAAAGATTTTTTAAGGATGTATATAAAAGAAACGAGGGCGAAAGGTGCTATTCCAATTTTAATTACACCAGTTACAAGAAATTATCCCTGGAAAGATGGCAAGCTTGGCAGCGCACATGGAGAATATCCTCAAGCTGTAAAAGATGTTGCGGAAGAACTAAAGGTGCCAGTAATAGATTTAACATCTCTTTCAGCAGTATTTTTTACCTCAAAAGGAAACGACTTTGTCACGAAAAATTACTTCATGAATTTAGATTCTGGGAAGTACGAAGCTTATCCGAAAGGGCAAAAAGACAATACCCATTTTCAACCTGATGGAGCTAAAGAAATAGCGAAGTTGGTTTATAATGCCCTGACCAAAATTAACACTGAATATAAAAAGTAAAGGCACTAAATTTTACTTAGTGCCTTTATACTTAGCTTTAGCTAACCATCCGTTTTGAGGTAATAGCAATCCTGTTCCAGGCATTAATGGTTACAATGGCCATAATGATTTGCGATAGTGTTTTTTCATCAAAAAAGCTGGCAGCCCTATTATATGTTTCATCAGAAACGTGGTTATTGATCAAAGTAACTTCTTCTGTTAAAGCCAAAACGGCTTGTTCTTCTTTAGTAAATAAGGTAGTTTCTCTCCAGGCATTCAAAAGATATAAACGTTGTTCTGTTTCGCCAATTTTACGGGCATCAGCAGCATGCATATTCAAACAAAAAGCACAACCATTTATTTGTGAAGCACGCATTTTAATCAGCTCCAAAAGGATAGGATCTACAGTGCTGGTTGATAAATATTTTTCTAAACCATACATGGCCTGGTAAGCTGCTGGTTCAACTTTTTGAATGTTAATTCTATTTTCCATTTTCTTAATTTTTTGATTACGATGTAAAGATCTGGAAGAATGAAATCAAAAAACTTAATGTAGATTAAGAAATGATTTAACCGTAAAGAACACAAAATTTTTCGCAAAGAAATGTAAAGTTTTATGTACTTCACAATCAACATTTTCCTTTGTAATTCTTTGCGCTTTAACCTACCTTTTTGCCCTTATTTTACTTAAAAACTCGGGTGTAAAACCAAGATAAGAAGCCAACATATATTGTGGAATGCGTTGCACAAATTCGGGGAATAATTTATTAAAACTGGTATACCTTTCTTCGGCGGTTAGGCTGTAAAGGTATTTAATTCTGATTTGTGAAGCCTGATGGAGTTTTTGGTAAATCGATCTAAAGTATTTTTCTAGTTTTGGAAGTTTATCAAACATTTCTTCATAGTGATGATGTTCAATAGCAATTACTTCTGTTTGCTCAGCAGCCTGAATATAGAAATCTGATTGTTTCTCAAAAATGAAGCTGGTTAAGTCAGAAATCCACCAATTTTCTATAGCAAATTGAGTGGTTTGCTCCACACCTTTTATATCGATAAAATAAAGACGAAGGCATCCTTTTACCACAAAATAATTGGCACGACAAATTTCTCCGGCTTCGAGCAAATAAGCCTTCTTTTTAAAAGAAAAAGATTTGAGTAGTGAGGCAAGAATATCCTGCTCTTCACTGCTCAAATCTATAAATTTATTAATATGGATAAATAATTCCTGATACATCACAATTGATATTGATGCACCAATTTAGGTATTAACTTCTAAAGTTAGCCCTTGTTAAAAGGAGTAAACTTTGAGTTCGGCCAAGGCTTCAGGTCCATAATTTTTAAATGCTTTAGTTACAATAGCCGTTAATCCTTTATTATCTGTTGGCTTACCCTTAACCGGAGGGGTTAAATCCTTTTCTGGAATTGTTGTTTCAGTAACTTTTGTTGCAAACCATGTCATGTTTTCATGAGGAAGTGCTAATCCTAAAATCATTCCTGGCAAACCTGTAAAAGATTCAGGTCCGCCTGAAACTGCAATTTGGTTGGAATAATATGCCACCACATAAACCGAATCCATAATGATTGCATTCGCCCGACGACATTCATAACCAGCTATTTCGCGTGTTTCATCCGTTATTTTCCAATTGATTTTACGCACACTATCTTTAACCAAATAGGTTTCTTCATAGATGCTTTTTTGCGTGATACTACTTTGAGTATCAAAATCAGTTGAAATGGTATTCTTCAAGTCTGAAAAAATATCTCTGCTCACCCAATTATTATTCATAACCTCATCAACGGGAGGCCATTTGTATAAACTTTTATCTTTATTAAAACTTAAGATACTTTTCGAAACTTTAAATTGAGGGTTGTTCTTTTTATATTGTTCGTATGCAGGGAGAATCCATGATTCGTTTTCTTTGTTAATCTTTTTCTTGATTAAAGCATACATGTTCGATCTTTTTTCAAACTCAATTACGCCATTTTGTACAAAGTGAACATTTTGCGCTTGTATAGTTTTGCTGATGAAAATAACAGCAAATAGGATGATATATTTAAATGTAGTTTTCATGATTATTATTTTGAAGTTTTAATTCCGCCGCCCATTTTATTAAAATCCCATATTATCGAGAACATGAAATAACGCATGATAGTGGTGTAGCTACTTTGGGTGATATTTCCATTATAAGCCGTTCTATCGAAGCCAACATTTTGGTTTAAAATGTCGTTTACCGTCATCATGAGTTTTAAGTTATCTGATTTGAAAAACTTTTTAGTTAACGAAGCATTCCAAAGTAAACGGGAGAAGGTTTCGTTAAAGGTTTGTGTTTTACCTCTGAATTCGTATTGAGCATCGGTTGTAATTTCAAACTTAGCAGGTAATTGAACATTTCCAGAAGCATAACCAGTCCAGCCCCAACCGTCGCTGTTACCAAAATTACCTACGCTGGCTCTTGAGATATTGTAAGTTGGACCAAAACGTGAATAAAAGTTAAACTTCTTATCTACATATTTATTCACGTTTATATCTAGCCCATAACTATAATTTTTTGTGTTATTAAGCGCTGTTGTAGCCACTCCATTGTTTATAGTAGTAATGTAGTTGTACGAAGAGTTGCCATTCGCATTTAAACCGATACCAGCATTCATATCAATCACATTTATTTTTCTACTGGTTTGGGCATAAGCGTAAAAATTGGTCGACATTTTATCGTTAATATTTACTGCTCTGTAGCTACTTCTACCTGTAGAAGCATCAGTTGTCACATCACTCACAATTGGATTTGCAGTAAAAGTGTAAGATCCACTTAGCCAAACAGATTGGTTGGTTAATACTTTATACGAATTATAACTTGCATTAATATTACTTCTGAAAGATGGTCGCAAATCTGGATTACCCAAAGAAATATTCAATGGATCGGTGTTTACCCGAATCGGCTGAATTTGATCCAATGATGGTTGGTTTGTATTTCCACTGTAGCTCAACCGGAAAGATTTTTGTTGAGAGAACCTATACTGATATGATGCTTGCGGCATATAATTCACAAAATTACGATCATAAGTTTTGTTGTTGTATAAATCAGTTTGTTTAAAATTTACACCGCTAAATTTCGATCCGAAATTGATTACTGTTTTGCCTTTTTTGTAGTTGAAGATTGCTCCACCAGCATTGATAATTTGATCTAATTCGTAATCGTTACTAAATTCAGTATCTAAAATATCGTAATTCCCACTAGCCGATTGATTGAAAGATTTACGATCAGATTTTCCGTTCATCAAACTTAAGCCATAGTTAACAATAACAGTCATGGTTTTTGATAATGGCTCTGTGTAAGCCAAATTCGATTTGAAAGCACTGTTGGTAATGTCGTTAACTTTGTATTGATTAATTAAACTATCTCTTCTCCCTGTGGTTTCGAAAAAGCTATTTGCAGAATTTAAGTACCCATCGCTATTACTTTTTGTAATGGCCTGATTTAAGTTTAATGAAAGTGTACGGCCTTTTTTTTTGAATTTTTTGGTAAACAAAGCATTCATGTTAAACATTTGCTCATCCACTTTATTTTTTAAGGATCTTTTCGTGGTGTTTAGCAAATCATTGTTTCCATCAGTACTTGAAGTATTAAAATCGTTAAAAGTATTGCTCTGTTTTAAGGTTCCGTCTACATTCACTTTTAAGGTCAGTGTCGAATCGAGTTTTACTTCGTAAGTTGCATCCAACTTCTGCCTAAACATATCATTATCTGTATATTGATTTGATACGTTATTAATTACACCAGAACTTAAGTTGTTTTGGCTGATGGTATTTCTATCGCCTTTAACCCTAATTGATCCTATTTTGTAATTGGTGTTTAGCGACTCTTTGTCTTTGTTCCATTTGCTATCGAAATGTAAACCACCAGTGCGGGCAACAGGAATTCCCTGACCATTGTATTGTCCATCATAACTGTCAAAATCATCCGAGCCACTGCTGCTGAAATACATTCCGCCATCATCACTCATCGTCATTCCGCCCGAACCACCATATTTATCTCGATCATCCCAGCCTAAACCAACTGTTCCATTATTTCCTAAAATACCATACGCAGAGAATTTTTTCTTACCCCAAAACTTGTTGAACATAAACTGACCATTGTAAAAATCATCTGTTCCATAACCGCCCTGCACTTTTCCGAAATAACCATTTTTCTTATCTTCTTTTAGCTTAACGTTTAAGGTTTTGGTTTTTTCGCCATCATCTATGCCTGTAAAACTCGCTTGGTCGCTGGCTTTATCATATAATTGAACAGATTCAACCATATCTGCCCGAAGATTTTTAGTTACCAAAGTGGGGTCATCACCGAAAAATTCTTCTCCATCAACCAATACTTTTTGTACAGCTTTACCTTGAGCAGTTATTTTGCCATCCTTATCCACTTGGATACCTGGAAACTGCTTAATTAAATCTTCAACTTTCGAATTGGGTTCAATATTAAAAGCCTTTGGATCAAATTCGGTGGTATCTCCTTTAATTTTGATGGCGTTTCTGTTTCCTTTGATAATTACATCGGCCAGAATTTTTGCCATACCTGTTAAATTTATTTTACCATAATCTTTGTTCTGGATGGTAGAATCAAGCGTGAAATGATCAACGAAATCGGCATATTTTGGATAGGAAACCAATAGAATAAACTTTCCGTTTTTAATTCCATTGAGTTCAAATGTTCCGTTTTCTGCCGATCGGGTGAATTTTACGAGTGTAGAATCTTTCGAATTTAAGATGGCAATTGTCGATCCTGCTAAAAGAGTTGTAGATGCGGTATCGATAGTTCTTCCTTTCATGGAATGTAAAACTTGTGCCTTTGTGCTAAAATTTAAGAGCACAATGCTGCACAGCAATAGGAGAAGGCGTTTCATAGATCTGATTAGTTTTGTTTGCCGAATATAAAACTAATATGTTAGTTAAGTTATACGCTTTAACCTTTTTTAACAAATATCTCCAAATCATTACATTACATATTGGCTGCCATCAACCAATCATTTTTGGTCTACACAATTAAGGCGTTCGTCTATAAATACAACACCCTGGTATAAAGCTTCGGTTTTGCCTGAAACGTTTTAAGCTTGCCCACGTCTTATTTACAGAAAACGCCTAATTAATAGGGTTTTAAAAAAAAGATTTGTCAAACATAAAATATTAAGATCATGAAAAATTCTATCAAAAATTTATTCGCAGCAGCATTGGTAATGGTTACTTTAAGCGGCGCAACCTTGACAGCACAAGCTGCAGAAAACAACTCGAGCTATACTGCTTTAACTCACGTTAAAAACATCAGCAAAATTGTAGTGAGTGGTAATGTTAAATTAATTCTTGTTCAGGATGCCAAAGAAAGTGTTGAAGTTTACGATGCTTATTATACTAAAAATGCGTTGGTGCAGCAACAAGGAGCTGAATTAAGAATAAGTTCTTTTGATAAGAATATGTTAACCGTAGTAGCGCATGTAAATAATGTTTCATCCATCGAGGCATCGAATAACTCAACAGTTACAATGTCAGGAAAATTCAATTTACTAAATTTGGATGTGGTTTTGAATGATCATGCAACAGCAAATATCAAATCAAACACTGTTAATTTATCAACCACAGTAAATGATGGTGCGAGCTTAACTTTAGATGGCTCTACCGAAAACCACATGGTAGTAATGGGTGCAACATCGAAAATTAAAATGAACGATTTTATAGCACAGGAAAGTAACATAAAAGTAGCTGTTCAACCGGTTTTGGCCAGCAATAATAATTCTCGCTACGATGAAATTAAGACCGACTTATTAGAAAAGTTGTTCTAATAATCCATCATAAATTTTAAGTTAAAGTTACTAACCATTATGGATTAGTAACTTTTTTTGTTTTTATGGGTTTGTAGACCAAACAGCAGCATCTTTAATAAACACTCTTCTATTTAACTTTAATTGAGATACAATTAATTCGGCCAAATCTTCTGGTTGCATTACCTTATCGGGATTGCCATCTGTCAATTTTAAGTCGATAGCCATATCAGTGGCGGTTGTGCTTGGCGATAAAGCCGTTACGCGAATATTGTGCTTGCGCATTTCTTGCATCAATGAAACTGATAAAGCATTAATGGCTGCTTTTGATGCTGAATATGCACTGGTTACAGCTGCCGGACTAAAAGCAGATGAACTTGAAATGTTAATAATATCACCAGTTTGTTTTTCGATCATTTCAGGCACCACCGCCCTGGTTACATAATATGTGCCTAATAGGTTAGTTTGTATTACATTTTGCCAGTCTGTTGGTTCCATTTCTAAAAATTTAGCAAATTTGCCGATACCAGCGTTGTTAATCAAAATGTCGATAAAGCCCAACTCAGATTGAACCGCTTTTACGGCTTCATTAACCGAATTCATATCGCTTACATCCATTATAGTCACTGCAATTTTAACATTGTATTGTTTCAAATCTGCAGCCAATTCATCTAAACTGCTTTTGGTTCTGGCCACTATTGCTACGTTTACACCTTCTATAGCTAAGGCAATAGCAATCGCTTTTCCGATGCCTTTACCGGCGCCAGTAATCAAAGCATTTTTTCCTGATATGTTTTCCATTTTAATATTATTTTTTACTGTCACTTCATTGCGAGGCACGAAGCAATCTTAATGCATTGGGATTAAAAGTATAGCGATCGTTTTAAGATTGCTTCTTGCCTCGCAATGACGAATTTTTTACTACAAATCAAACTTAATTCCCTGCGCCAATGGCAATGTATTAGAATAGTTTATGGTATTGGTTTGTCTTCTCATGTAAGCACGCCACGCATCCGAGCCACTTTCTCTGCCACCGCCAGTTTCTTTTTCGCCACCAAAAGCACCACCAATTTCTGCTCCAGATGTACCTATATTCACATTTGCAATGCCGCAATCAGATCCTTTTGCTGATAAAAACTGTTCAGCTTCTCTCAAATTTAAAGTCATAATAGCTGATGATAAACCTTGCGGAACACCATTTTGTAATGCGATTGCTTCATCAAGAGTTTTATATTTAATCAAATATAAAATTGGTGCAAAGGTTTCGTGCTGTACAATCTTGAAATCATTTTTAACTTCAGCAATAGAAGGTTTAACATAACAGCCACTGCTGTAATGATCGCCAGTTAAAACACCACCTTCAACCACAAATTTTCCACCTTCGGCTTTGCATTTCTGTATCGAATCAAGATAAGCAGCAACAGCATCGGTATCAATCAATGGACCAACATGATTATTTTGATCTAACGGATCGCCAATGCGTAGCTGATCGTAAGCTTTTACCAGTTTTTCTTTAAAAGTATCATACACACTCTCGTGAATAATTAATCTTCTTGTTGATGTGCAACGTTGCCCGGCGGTACCAACAGCACCAAAAACAGCACCAATTAAACTCATATCCAAATCAGCATGTTCAGAGATTATGATGGCGTTATTTCCACCCAATTCTAACAAGCTTTTTCCTAAACGGGCACCAACAGCGGCACCTACCTGTTTACCCATTCGTGTAGACCCAGTTGCCGAGATCAATGGAACCCGACCGTCATTTGTCATTAATTCGCCAACAATTTTATCTCCTATAATTAAATTGCAAACACCTTCCGCTACATCATTAGCCTTAAAAACTTTGGCAATAATATGCTGACAAGCAATTGCTGTTAATGGTGTTTTTTCTGATGGTTTCCAAATACAAACGTTTCCGCAAACTAAAGCAAGTGCCGAATTCCAGGCCCAAACTGCAACAGGAAAATTAAAAGCAGAAATTATTCCTACAATTCCTAGCGGGTGCCATTGTTCGTACATGCGATGGCTCGGGCGTTCGCTGTGCATGGTTAATCCGTAAAGCTGGCGTGATAAGCCCACTGCGAAATCGCAGATATCGATCATTTCCTGCACTTCACCAAAACCTTCCTGCAAACTTTTCCCCATTTCATAAGAAACCAAAGTACCCAGAGCATCTTTATTTTCTCTTAATGCATCGCCAAACTGACGAACAATTTCTCCTCTTTTGGGTGCCGGAACGGTTTTCCAATCTGCAAAGGCCAGTTGGGCTTTGGCGATAATTGCTTCATAATCTGCAGTAGTTGCAACTTTGCTTTTTGCAATAAGTTTACCATCAACAGGGGAAAAACTTTCTAGAATTTCTGCATTCGATTCGCCTCCCCAATTGCTTCCGGTGCTAAATGCAGCATTGCTTTCTGTAACACCAAGGTTGTTTAAAATGGATTGAATATCTGTATTCATATATCTAACGATTTACACAAAAAAACAAAAAATTACCATAAAGCAAGTTACATTTGACACTATACTTTGTCACAATTCTTAATATATTGCTTTAAACGCAATAGCCTTATTAAATTTTAAAATATGAATAAAAAATTTTTTGCTTGCAGCGCCATGCTCGTCTCCGTTTTTATGGCAAGCACCCTTTTAGCGCAAGAAAAATCAGCAGACAAATCGGCAAATTTATCTGTGTATCGTGTAACACCAACAAAAATTAATGATCTGGTACATACCAAACTTGATGTTTCTTTTGATTACGCAAAACGATATTTATATGGTAAAGCATGGATAACATTGAAGCCTCATTTTTACGCAACAGATTCTCTGACGCTGGATGCACAAGGTATGGATATTAAAAATGTTGCTTTAGTTGGATCAAAAGGAAATACGCCTTTAAAGTATGCTTACAGTGATAACAAACTGAAAATAACCTTGAATAAAAAGTACATCAACGGAGAAAAATATACTATTTACATCGCCTACACAGCCAAGCCTGATGAATTAAAAGTGCAGGGAAGTGCTGCAATCACTGATGCAAAAGGGTTATATTTCATCAATCCAGATGGCGCTGATAAAAATAAACCCATCCAAATTTGGACGCAAGGTGAAACCGAATCCTCATCGGCGTGGTTCCCAACTATTGATAAGCCTGATCAAAAAACCACTCAAGAAATTTCAATGACGGTTCAGTCGAAATACACCACTTTATCCAACGGTAAATTGATGAGTCAGAAACCGAATGCAAATGGTACCCGAACCGATACCTGGAAAATGGATTTACCGCATTCGCCATATTTATTTATGATGGCCATTGGCGATTTCAAAATCACAAAAGATACCTACAAAGGCAAAGAAGTAAACTATTATCTGGAGCCAAAATATGCGCCTTTTGCTAAACAGATTTTTGGTAAAACGCCAATAATGATGAAATTCTACAGCGACATTTTAGGTGTAGATTATCCATGGAATAAATATGCACAAGTTGTAGCTAGAGATTATGTTTCGGGCGCAATGGAAAATACAACAGCAACACTTCACGGAGAACATATTCAAAAAACCGACCGTGAGTTATTGGATGGAAACGAAGAAGGAACTATTGCTCACGAACTTTTTCACCAATGGTTTGGTGATTATGTTACAGCAGAATCATGGTCTAATCTCACCATGAACGAATCTTTCGCCACATTTGGAGAAATCATTTGGCATGGCTATGATGAAGGAAAAGATGCGGAGGATAAATCTCGTTACGAAAAACTTCAGTCTTATATCAGTTCTACCAAAAACGGCGAAAGCCCGATTTTAGCCCGTTTTTATTACAAGGATAAAGAAGACATGTTTGATAATATCAGCTACGCGAAAGGTTCGGTTATTTTATATGCAATGAAAAATCAAATGGGCGATGCTGCTTTTTATAAAGGTTTAAACAAATATTTAACAACAAATGCCTTTAAAAATGGTGAAACCCATCAGTTACGTTTAGCCATGGAAGACATTACTGGTAAAGATTGGAGTCCTTATTTTAATCAATGGTATTACGCTGGCGGGCATCCAATTTTAGCCGTCGATTATAGCTATAGCAATGGAAAAGCTACAATTAATGTAAAGCAAACGCAAGATACAGCTGTGCAAACTTTCACTTTGCCTGTTAAAGTTGTGATCTATGCCGGCGGACAAAAAATTACCAAAGAAATTTTAATTAATAGCCGTGAGCAAAGTTTTTCTTTCGATGTAAGTGCCAAACCAGAGTTGATCGATTTTGATGCAGATAAAATTATTGTGGGCGAAATCAACGACAATAAGATTGCAGAAAATTATTACTTTCAGTATAAAAATGCACCAACTTACGCCAACAGAATTGAGGCTTTACAGTTTATTATGCAGAGTAAAGCTAAAAGCGGCCAGCAGATTTTGTTAGGTGCTTTGAAAGATAAATCTGGAGATTTGCGAGCCTTAAGTATTGAAGGTTTAAACTTAGACGATGCTGAAATTAAAGCAGCTGCTTTGCCAATTCTGTTGCAAATGGCAAAAACGGATAAAAATACAGAAGCAAGAGCGGCCGCGATTTCAAAATTAGCAGAAACAGGAGATCAAACCTATAAAGCGCTATTGGTCGATGGAGTTAAGGATAGATCGTACAAGGTAATTGCTGCTTCGGTTGCAGGATTATCAAAATTGGCTCCTCAAGAAGGAGGCGTTGCTCTTTCTACCTTGGATCAAGATACAAAAGACCACATTGCTTCATCAATTGCATCATTATATGTAAGTGATCCAAAAGATGAAAACCAGGCTTTTTACGATAACATTCTGGCCACGGGTGACAGAAATAAAATCTTTGGCGTAATTGGTCAATACTTCCAATACTTAAGGGCAAATACCAATCCTGTTGTTACTGAAAAAGGTGTAAAAAATATTAGCGATGCTATTAAGCGTTTAAAACTGCAAAGTTATTTGAACAAACAACTTTCAAGTGCTTATGCAGCAACTGCTCAAGGTAAATCGCAACAAGCTTCAACAGCAAGTGGCGATGCAAAAACGAATTTAAATAAACAGGCTGATATATTTAAAAAAGCAGCTGCGGATTTAGCTAAGGAGTAAGCATATTTAAAAAGAATAGGCTCTGCAGATGTAAATCTGTGGAGCTTTTTTATAAATAAATCTATTTAAACCAATAACTATTGAGCTAATGAATTACAATTTTCTTTCCTCCTTGTATCAATTAAGTATGCAATTTTCCAGCCTTTATCACCTTTAATCAATTGGAAAGAATTTACGCCACAATGTAAAAATTTTTCATCAACATAAAATTTATAATCAGTCCAAACCGAAGCCAAAGGACCATCAATTAAAATTTTTGTAAATACGATTCGCTCATCATATTTTTCTTTGTTTGGTGTACCGATAAATTTTAAGAAACCATCTAATTTTTCTGTACGCACAGAAGCGACACCATTTTTATTCACAATAGTCTGCATGATGCAATCTTGTGCAAAAGCAGATTTTGCCAGCGTGCTATCACTATTTTTCATTCCTGTGAATAAATTATTCACTGCTTTTTTAATAGCATCTTCCTCATTTTGAGCAAATGCATTTGTACTTAATATACATACAAATAGGGCAAAAATGGCATATCTTTTCATGACTTCTCGATTACGTTACTACACTAAATTTATATTATTTTTGTAATAGAAGGGAAAAGGAACCGCGATGTTGATAAAACAATTGATTATTCAGACATCTTAATCACATTCAATTAGCTTTATTTTCAGCTATTTACGATTGTTTTAACATTTTATGTTAATAATTATTTATAAAATGAATAATTAAAATCAGTAAAATTATAATGTGTTTTTCTGCTTATGGCACGGTTCTTTAATAGTTATTAGATATGGAAGAAGAATTCTTTTTTGAATCCAACGAAGACGCACAACGCTCTGTGGAACGTTACGAAGAAATGCTCCGTAATCAGGATCAGTATTTTTTCGATGCCGGCGCTTTCGAATACATTGTAGATTTTTACATCGAAAAAAATGATCCGGTAAAAGCATTGCAAGTGGTTGATTTTGCGATCAGTCAGCATCCGTATGCAACTGTATTTTTGATCAAACAAGCGCATCTTTTTATTTTAACCAATAATAATGAACAGGCTTTTATCTCTTTACAAAAGGCCGAATTATTGGAACCATCAGAACCAGACATTTATTTGCTTCGTGGTAATATTTTTCAAAATACCGAACGGTTTAGCGAAGCTTTAGAAAATTATGAAAAAGCTTTATTGCTTGCCGAAAGTACGGATGAGATTTTGCTGCAAATTGCATACGTACACCAAAGTATGGGCGATTATGAAAGTGCAATTACTTATATCAAGTTAAGTTTAGAGCAAAATATGGAAAACCAAGACGGCTTATACGAATTGGCTTTCTGTTATGATGTGCTTGACAAACAAGAGGAAAGTATTAAATTTTATCAGCAATATATTGATACTGATCCTTATTCTTATGCGGCCTGGTATAACCTGGGAAACAGTTTCCATAAGCTTAATCTTTTTGAGAAAGCAATTGATGCTTACGATTATGCCATACTGATCAAGGAAGATTTTAGCTCAGCATATTTCAATAAAGGGAATGCCCTGGTTCAATTGGACAAATACGATGAAGCAATAGAAGTTTACAAGCAAACTTTTGAGTATGAGCAGCCAAACGCAGATACTTATTGTGCAATGGGCGAGTGTTATGAAAAGCTTGAAAAGATGGATGAAGCCAGATCCTACTACAAGAAGTCGGTAAAAATGGATCCGAAAATGGCTGATGCCTGGTTTGGAATTGGTGTAACGTTAAATCATGAAGAACGTTATTTTGAATCGCTGCACTTTTACAAAAAAGCCATCGATTTAGAAGCTGAAAACGCTGATTTTTGGTTCGCCATGGCAGATGCTTATTACAAACTTGGCCAAATTGAAGAATCTGTTACTGCTTACGAGAAAGTTTTAGAATATAATCCGCTTGATGTTGAGGCATGGTTAGATTTTAGTACAGTACTTTATGAGCAGGGGAAATTGTTGGAGGCATCGGAAACGATAGCAGAGGCAATTAAAAATAACCCTGATGCTGCCGAATTGTATTACCGCATGGTTGCCTACCTTTTTGCAATGGGAAATTATGCCGATGCGCTTGGTTATTTGGAAACTGCTTTAACAACCGACCCGGATAAGCATTATATTTTGTTTGAATATTTGCCGCAACTGCAGGATAACAGTGCCATTATCAACGTGATAAACCGATATATTAGGTAACAGCCTTGTGAGAAAAATTTAACAAATAAATCTCAAAATTTTTTTCACTTTTGTACGCATATGAATTACCCATTATTAAACGTTCCCGAACGTCCATCTAAACCACGCCAAAGCGGCTACACTATGGTTATGGATAAGGGATTAAGCCTTCGCCAGGTAGAAGATTTTATTGAAGTTGCCGGCGTTTATACAGACATCGTAAAATTAGGTTGGGCTACATCACATGTTACCCCAAATCTTAAAGAAAAATTAGCTTTATATAAGAGTGCAGGCATTCCAACTTATTTCGGTGGAACGCTTTTCGAAGCATTTATTATTCGTAACCAGTTTGAAGATTATCAACGTATTCTAGATCAATATGGAATGGAATATGCGGAAGTTTCTGATGGATCAATCGAAATTGAACATGATTTGAAATGCAATTACATTAGCGAATTATCTAAACAGGTAACTGTAATTTCTGAAGTTGGAAGTAAGGATGCGGCGAAAATTTTTGCGCCGTACAAATGGATCAAATTAATGCAGGCAGAAATTCAGGCTGGCTCCTGGAAAGTAATTGCAGAAGCTCGTGAGGGTGGAAATGTTGGTATTTACCGTGGAAGCGGAGAGGTACGTGAAGGTTTAGTTGATGAAATACTAACTCAAATTCCTGAGGAAACCATCATTTGGGAAGCGCCTCAAAAAGAACAACAAGTTTGGTTTATTAAATTAATTGGAAGTAATGTAAACTTGGGCAACATCGCACCGGCAGAAGTTATTCCATTAGAAACCATTCGTTTAGGTTTACGTGGAGATACTTTTGACTATTTCCTAAATCAAACTAAATAAATACATCATCATTGGCAAGAAATGAAGTGATCTATATCATAAGATTGCTTCATACTTTAAATGATGTATCATTTGCTTATGAAAACATACGGCCTAATCGGATTCCCGTTATCTCATTCTTTCTCTAAAAAATATTTTACTGAAAAATTTCTAAACGAAGGGATTGCTGATCACCAATATGAACTTTTTCCGATAGAAGATATTAAGTTTTTAGCTGATCTTCTGAACGAAAATCAATCGCTTTGCGGTTTAAATGTAACCATACCTCATAAAGTAAATGTTCTGCCCTTTTTAAATGAGATCGAAGAGGCGGCTGAAAAAATAGGTGCAGTAAATTGTATTTGTATAAAAGGGTTTGAAGGCGAAACTTATTTAAAAGGTTTCAATACCGATGCTTATGGCTTCGAAAAATCGTTAACACCTTTGCTTGGTACCCAACATGATAAGGCTTTAGTTTTCGGTGATGGAGGGGCGGCAAAAGCTGTTAAATATGTGTTGGAAAAGCTTGGTATCAAATACCAAATTGTAGTTCGCAAGCCTGTTCAGGGTGCAATTTTATATTCAGAAATTACTTCGGATATTTTAAACAGCCATAAATTGCTCATTAATACCACTCCATTAGGCATGTCGCCAAATGTAGATACTTGTCCTGACATTGATTATAAACAGTTGGGGAGCGAACATTTAGCTTACGATTTAGTTTATAATCCATTAGAAACTGCATTTTTAGCAAAAGCTGCGGCACAGGGCGCTCAAATTAAGAATGGCCTGGAAATGTTATACAAGCAAGCTGAAAAAGCTTGGGCAATTTGGAATAAATAACGGTTATTTATCGTCATTACAAAAAGGAATCCCGATTTTGGAGGATCAAATTTCTATGCCAATCATATGATGAAAATTAAACAGTTAATATTTCTTCCTTTTATATTGCTTTTATGCTTTGCCGCTTGTCAGAATAACGATTATAGCCCAAAACCTAAAGGTTATTATAGAATTGAATTCCCAAAGAAAGCATACACTGAATTTTCGAAGCCTGTTCCTTATCAATTTGAGTACCCAACCTATGCAACTGTAGAGCAAGATCAAAGCAGGGATGCCAAAGCAAATTGGTATAACCTCCATTTTAAGCAATTCAATGGCTATTTGCACCTCACTTATTATGATGTTTCTGGTAAAGGCGAATATGATGAAATGGTAGAAGATGCAAGAAAACTGGCTTTTAAACACACGATAAAGGCAAGTGCAATTGATCAACGCATCATCAATTACCCAAAACAAAAAGTTTATGGCATTTATTATGCCATTGAAGGGAATACAGCTTCTTCAGTTCAGTTCTTTTTAACTGATAGTGCCAAACATTATTTTAGAGGCGCTTTGTATTTTAACGAGCGACCGCAATATGATTCTATTGCTCCGGTAGTAAAATTTATAAAGACCGATATTGATACATTGATCTCGACTTTTAGATGGAAAAATTAAAATAGCATGCATAAACTTACATTATTTTTAATCAGCTTCCTGCTTTTCACTCGAGTGGCTTATTCACAATCAGACAGTACGTTGGTACAGGCCAATCAATTTTTTAATTCTTTTATCAGTGGAGATATGGCGAAAGCTTATCCTTATTTTGATAAAGAATTCCAATCTAAAGTAAGTATCGAAAAAATAAAATCACTACAAGAACAGTTTCTAACAAGTTATGGAAGTTTTAATTCTATAATTAAAGCGAGCACTTACACTCAAAAAAACATAAACTATGTGCTACTTACCGTTGCATTTGATCGGGCAAAACCAGTATTCGCATTAACCTTAAATGATCAAAATAAAATTGCCGGACTTTTTATTACTGCCGAGAATTACATCATTAAATATACCGATCCGTTGTATGTAAAAAAGGATAGTTATATAGAAGAAAATATTTTCATAGAAACTGGCGATTTTAAACTACCGGGCTTACTAACAAAACCAAAAGTAGGTGCTAATTACCCTGTAGTGGTGTTAATTCATGGTTCAGGTCCTCAAAATATGGATGAACAAACTGGCAACTTAAAACCATTTCGCGATTTGGCTTTAGGTTTGGCGGCAAAGGGAATTGCAACGGTAAGATATGATAAACGTACACGGATTTATGGTAGTAAATCGGTAGCTGATGGTAAAAATGTTGGTGTTAAAGAAGAGGTAATAGATGATGCTTCATCTGCAATTCTATTTGCCAGCAAATTAAATAATTCGAAGCTGAAAAAAGTCGTTCTTTTAGGGCATAGTTTAGGTGCACAACTTGCTCCCGAAATTGCATTAAACAATGAGTTGTTATCTGGAATAGTGATGTTGGCAGCTCCCGCCAGGCCGATTGGTGAAATGCTCAATGAACAATTTCGTTATTTGGTAAAAGATTCTGTTGCCTTGGCGGCAAACTTAAAATTGGCTGGACAAATTGCTCATGCCGACACCATTAAAAATCAAAACAAACTGCTAATGGGAGCAAATGCAAGCTATTTTACCGATCTTAATAAAAGAAATCAAGTTTCAACAGCAAAAAAATTAAAATTGCCTATGTTGATTTTACAGGGAGAACGAGATTATCAGGTTACCTTAACCGATCTCAATATCTGGAAGAAGGCAATCGGAAAATCTAAAAATGTAGTAATTAAAAGCTATCCAAAGCTCAATCATTCATTCACTGAAGGAGAAGGCAAATTAAGTAATCCAGCAGAATATAATATTCCAGCAAATATTCCTGAATACGTTATTATTGATATCTCAAATTTCATTCACAACAACTTATGATCACCGTAAAAATATTCACGTTTAACGCTTATAGCGAAAATACTTACGTCCTTTATGATGAAACGAAAGAATGCATCATTATTGATCCAGGTATGTACGAGGGATTTGAGCAAAATGAGCTAACTGCCTTTATTCAACAGGAAAATCTTCAACCGGTTTTGCTCCTCAATACACATTGTCATATCGATCATGTTTTTGGTAACAAATTCATTTATGATACTTATGGCTTAAAGCCTAAATTTCATGAAGGTGAATTGCAGGTATTGCAGGCAGTGCCGAGTTATGCACCATCTATGGGTTTCACAAAATATGATATTTCTCCTTTACCAGATGAGTATTTACCCGAAACTGGAAGCATTAGCTTTGGTAATACTACATTAAAGCTGATTTTTGCTCCCGGACATTCGCCTGCACATTTATGCTTTTACAGTGAGGAGGATGCGATTTTAATAGGCGGTGATGTATTGTTTTATGGTAGTATCGGTCGCACTGATTTGCCTGGTGGAAATCATCAGCAATTAATTCAAAACATTTCATCAAAACTTTTCGTTTTACCTGATGAAACAAATGTTTATCCTGGTCATGGGCCAGCTACTACGATTGGTTTCGAGAAACAAAATAACCCGTTTTTTTAAGTGTAAAAATGGATTAGACCATCTGCCTTTCACCTTTAAACCCTCAACCTTTTAATTATCTTTGCCACTGTGAACACCGCACTATATATTGCAAAACGTTACCTGTTTGCTAAAAAATCTACCAATGCCATTAACTTGATATCGGGTATATCAATGCTGGGTGTTATGGTTGGCAGTGCGGCTTTAATTATTATTCTTTCTGTATTTAATGGATTAGAAACCGTGGTTTTGGGCATGTTTGATACCATTACGCCCCAAATAGCGATAACCCCTGCAAAAGGAAAAACTTTCGATCCAGACACCAAGTATTTTAACGGCCTAAAAAAAAATAAAGATGTATATGCTTTTTCAGAAGTGCTACAAGAAAAGGCCTTGTTAAAATATAACGATAAGCAAGCTGTGGGTTTAGTGAAAGGAGTAAGCGCCGATTATCTAAAAAATACAAAGTTAGATAGTACAATAAAAGAAGGCAGATTTATCCTTCAAAATAAAAGCGGTTTCAATGGAGTGATGGGTTCTGCATTGCAAAGCTATTTGGCTGTAAATACTTTAGATCCTTTTACCGAACTGGAAATTTATTCTCCCAAAAAAGATATCTCGGTAAACTCATTAAATCCAACCGATGATTTTATTGCCAAAAGCATTCGCGTAAGTGGTGTATTTGAGGTGCAGCAGGAGTTTGATAACGGGATTATTGTACCGCTTGCATTTGCCAGAGAATTGCTTGATGAAAGCAAGAATGTTTCTGCCATTGAGATCGATTTTAATCCGAATGTAGATGTTGATAGTTACAAGGATGAAATAGCCCAAAAATTAGGAAGTGCTTATGTTGTGCAAAATAGGGCACAGCAAAACAGTTCCTTACATCATATTTTTAATTCAGAAAAAAGTATGGTCTATATAATTTTAACTTTTATTTTAATAATTGCTATATTTAATATAGTTGGTTCGCTTACCATGCTGGTAATTGATAAGGTAAAAGACATTGCCATTTTAAGCAGCTTAGGGGCTAGTAAAAAATTAATAAAACGTATTTTTTTATTCGAAGGCATGATGATAACCATGTCTGGATGCGTATTAGGGCTATTAATTGGTGTAGCTTTTTATTATGTTCAACATACATTTGGTCTGATAAAAATGGGCGAAGGAACTTTAGTTAATTCCTATCCCATCGGACTGAAATGGAAAGACTTTATTTTAGTGTTTATCACAGTTGGTACTTTTTCATTTTTGGCATCTGCTTTGTCATCAAATTTAAGTGTTAAAAAGATAGACCAGATTAATCAAGCAATATAGGATGAGATTATTTAAACAAGCATTTGTATTTGTTGTGCTCCTTGGCGTAGCGGCTACCGCTTGTAATAGAACGGAAAAAGCTGAAGGCGGGAAAAGTAAATTAAAAATTGTAAAAGGACTTTACAGTTTTGGACCAGAAATGAAATCTTTTACTCTTTGCGAAGACGGTAGAGAATATTGGGTAACTGACAGTGTGAAAAATTTAGAGCTATCATACAGTAACTTAGGTTTTGAAAAGCCATACGAACCCGTATATGTAGAGTTAGAAGGATATATTGCAAAATCTGATACCTCAACAGTTTCAGCAGATTTCGATTCTACAATAGTAGTGACAAAGGTAATTAAGATTAGTAAGGAAATTCCTGATGGACCTTGTGCGCAATAATTAATCTACTGCAGGAACCGTAACCCACCACATATTACCCCATTTATCTTCAAAGCCTGCATTTAAACCATATTCTCTTAAATCTGGCTCTTGTACAGATTTTGCTCCATAAGCGATAGCCTGATCATAAAATGAAATTGCCCGAGGTGAGAAAATAAACATTCCTGCAGGAAATGATGGGCAATCTGCATTTGCATTGGCAAACATAATGGTTCCCTTATCGATCACTGCCTCGGCATGCATCACCGTTCCATCTGCTCTGGGTACTACCAACTTAATTTCAGCATTGAAACAGCTTTTAAAAATTCAATAAAATTTTCTGCGTTTTTAACTATGAGGTAAGGCATAATTGGTTGATAATAATCTGGTGCTTTCATAAGTCTTTGTTTATTTGGGGCGTTTATTGATAAGTTTCTATTGCTTGGTATCAATGAACTCGGCAAAGCCTCGGTTTAACACGCTTTCCGCTATATTCCCGATGAAAAATCGGGGGATGCCGCTTCAATCGTTAACGCAAAACCCTAATTGCTAATCATTTGCAGACCATTATAAAGTTATCAATTTTCTTAAAAAAAAGGGCTTTCTAGTTTAATTAAACCAGAAAGCCCTTTTCATAATTCAATATTATTTTCTACCAGAAGATAGAATAAAGTGCTACCAAAATTCCGCAAACCAATAATGATCCAACGGCAAAACCTGGGTCAACCTTAAACATACTGCTATCAATTTCTAAACCGTTTGATTTATCGCCTTTTTTGTTTTCAATCATACTGATGGTAAACATCACCACAATACAGATTACAAATACAAAGCCCATCCTATCCAAGAAAGGTATTTCGTAAATACCTTCTGCATTGGCTACAGAGAAGCCAAAATCATGCAAAAATGATAAATCCATCATTCCTGGTAAGAATTTTAATAAAACGGATAAACCGAATCCGCCAATGGTTGCAAATAATGCAGCGTTTGATGTCGTTTTTTTCCAGAAGAAACCAAGTATAAACATTGCAAATATACCAGGACTCACAAAACCTGTGTACTCCTGAATAAACTCGAATCCACCTTTTTTATCAATACCAAGGAAAGGAGAAATTGCTACCGCAATGGCCATTGCAACAATTACAACCAATCTACCTGTTCTAACCAAACTTTTCTCCGATGCTTCTTTTCTAATGTGTTTCTTAAAAATATCCAAGGTATAGATAGTAGAAATACTATTGATCTTACCAGCTAAAGACGCCACAATTGCTGCAGTTAGTGCGGCAAATGATAATCCTTTTAAGCCTGTAGGTAAAATGTTTAATAATGTTGGATAAGCTCTGTCCGGGCGAAGTTCGCCACCTGGCATCATTGAATTTACATCAATACCAGTTTTTTCCTGGTACAACATATAAACAGCAATACCCGGTAAAACCACAATTAGAGGCATTAAAAGCTTTAAAAATGCAGCAAACAAAATACCGGCACGGGCAGTTTTTAAATCGGCACCTAAAGCACGTTGAGTAATGTATTGGTTACAGCCCCAATAGTTTAAGTTCACAATCCACATACCGCCTAATAAAACGGTCATACCTGGAAGTGAAGCATAATTGGCACTATCTTTTTTGAAAATCATATGGAAGTGATCTGGAGCCTTCTCCCGTAAAAATGCCAATCCATCTAAAACACCATCACCACCAAAGTGATCACTTACCAGGTTTAATGCTAAATAGGTTGTTGCTAAACCACCAAAAATTAAGAAAGCCACCTGAATAACATCGGTATAACCGATTACTTTCATTCCACCTAATGCAATAATCACTGCAAAAACGGCTAAACCAGTCATACAATACCAAAAGCCTATACCCGAAATACTGCTTACCGCCAACGCACCAAGATATAGTATTGAGGTGAGGTTTACTACCACGTACAATAGTAACCAAAACACAGCCATAATCATGGCAACGGTACCATTATATCGTTGACTTAAGAACTGCGGCATGGTATAAATCTTGTTTTTAAGATATACCGGGATAAAAAATGTGGCCACAATTACCAGCGTTGCAGCTGCCATCCACTCGTAAGTAGAAATGGCTAATCCCATTTTAAATCCATCGCCACTCATAGCCACAAATTGCTCTGCACTAATGTTCGATGCGATTAACGACGTTCCGATTGCCCACCAGGTAAGCGATCCTTCAGCAAGGAAATAATCCTTACTGCTCATTTGAGCCTGCTTTTTACGGTGATAAATCCAGAAACCATAAATTGCTACGAGCGCAAAATAGGCTAGAAAAATAATGTAATCTGTTACTTTCATTTAAGATAAGTTATTTGGTTTAGAAGGCTAAATGTAATAAAATCATAAATTAAATTTTAATTTATTTGATTTAAAAATGTTAATACGACATTTATTATTCGCTATGGCAAGATTTTATATATATCTATTGATCAAATTTTCTAAATATTCTTGTTTACCACTGCGAACTTCAGGCTCTCCATTTTCTGCGGCATAGTTTCTTAAATCTTCTAAACTTAGTTTTCCCTGCTCAAATTCTGCACCTTTCCCACTATCGAACGAGGCATAGCGATCGGTTCTTACTTTTTTGTAATCAGATTTTTGAAGAATGGCATCAGCGGTTATCAAAGCTCTTGCAAAAATATCCATTCCACCTACGTGAGCATAAAATAGGTCTGCAGGATCAGTTGAGTTGCGGCGGATTTTTGCATCAAAATTTACACCACCACCTTTTAAGCCACCACCTTCTAAAATAATCAACATTGATTCTGTTAATTCGTTAATATCGTTTGGAAACTGATCTGTATCCCAACCATTTTGATAATCGCCCCTGTTGGCATCAATTGATCCCAATAATCCGTTATCAACTGCAACTTGCAATTCGTGTTGGAAAGTATGCCCGGCCAATGTAGCGTGATTTACCTCTAAGTTTAATTTAAAATCATTAAGCAAATCGTACTCCTGCAAAAATCCTTTAACAGTTGCTGCATCGTAATCATATTGGTGTTTAGATGGTTCACATGGTTTTGGCTCAATAAAAAATGTTCCTTTAAAACCTTGGCTGCGGGCATAATCTTTTGCGGTATGTAAAAATTTGGCCAAGTGTTCTTGTTCGCGTTTCATATTCGTGTTTAGTAAGCTCATGTAGCCCTCTCTACCGCCCCAGAACACATAATTTTCGCCACCCAATGCAATTGTTGCATCAAGTGCAGCTTTCACTTGTGCCGCTCCGTGTGCCAAAACATGGAAATCAGGATTTGTTGAAGCACCATTCATGTAGCGTTTATGGCTGAATAAGTTTGCTGTTCCCCAAAGTAATTTTACACCACTTTCTGCTTGCTTTTGCTTTGCATATTCTACTAAAGCTTGCAACCTGCGCTCGTTCTCAACAACGTTATCACCATAATCAACCACATCCACATCATGAAAACAATAGTATGGCAATTGCATTTTTGTGATAAATTCAAATGCGGCATCCATTTTATCTTTAGCTCTCTCTACTGCGTCGCTTTTTTCATCCCAAGGAAAAACATGTGTTGCACCGCCAAATGGATCAGCGCCATTTCCATTAAATGAATGCCAATAGGCACACGCAAACTTAAAGTGCTCATTCATGGTTTTGCCAGCTACAATTTTATTGGCATCGTACCATCTAAATGCTAATGGGTTATCGCTTTCTAATCCTTCGAACTGAATTTGATCTATACCTTTGAAAAATTCTTTTGCTCCTGTTACTACTTTTGTCATTGTGATATATTTATGTGGTTCTATTTTAATGCTTTAATTAATAATTCTTTCCACTCCTGATAAATGGGTTCGTATTCTTCCGAATTTTTAGGGATTAATGTTTTGATAACTTCCTGTTGTGTAAAAGCTTCTTCTGCAGTTTTGAAAATTCCAGCTCCTATTCCTGCCCCTAGCGCAGCACCAACACTGCCATCGTTTTCATATAATTCAACAGGAACACCCGTAACATCTACAAAGGTTTGCGCAAAAACATCACTTAAAAAAAGGTTAGCCCGCCCTGCCCTAATTACTTTTGGTTTCATCCCATTCTCCCGCATAATATCCAAACCATATCTGAATGAAAATGCGATGCCTTCTTGTACAGCCCTAAAAATATCAGATTGATTGTGGATGTTTAAATCGATGCCTAAAAGTTGAGCGCCGGTAAATTTGTTATTTAACATGCGTTCTGCTCCGTTTCCGAAAGGTAAAACTTTTAAACCTTTGCTGCCAATTGGTGCTTGATTAGCCAGATGGTTTAGTTCCTGATAAGTAGATTTTGGTGCGAAGGTATGTTTTGCCCAGCGGTACATGCTGCCTGTTCCATTAATACACAATAATACACCCGTATTTTTTTCTGTTGGAGAATAAGTTACATGGGCGAAAGTATTTACACGAGATTGATTATCATAAGTTAAGCTATCGCTAACGCCGTAAATTACACCTGAAGTCCCTGCCGTAGCAGCCACTTCTCCTGGTTTTAGCACATTTAATGATAAAGCATTATTGGGTTGATCACCCGATTTGTAAGCGACTGGAATCCCTGCAGTTAAACCTAATAATTTAGCAATACCTTCTTTTAAAACTCCATGAGAAGAGAAAAGCTTATTTACCTTTGGAATGAAATTATAATCTAACCCATAGCAATCCATCACATCTTTTGAAATCTCGTCTTTCTGAAAATCCCAAAAAATACCTTCTGATAGTGCGGAAATGCTTGTCGTAATTTCTCCAGTTAGCTTCATGGCGATAAAATCTCCAGGCAACATAATTTTATCGATTTTTTGATAAACGTTAGGCTCATTCTCTTTTATCCAAGCCAGCTTTGAGGCTGTAAAATTTCCTGGAGAATTTAGTAAATTACTTAAAGCTTTTTCATGACCAATTTTATCAAATGCTTTGTCGCCAATTTCCACCGCTCTACTGTCGCACCAGATAATGCTATCACGTAAAACATTTTGATCTTTATCTACTACAACTAAACCATGCATTTGGTAGGCAATGCCAATGGCTGAAATATCTTTAGGGTTAAATAATTTTGTTGCATTTAATTTCAGAATAGCCTGCTGCATATTGTGCCACCAATCTAATGGTGATTGTTCGGCCCAGCCCGCCTTAACAGATTTTATTTCTGTTTCTTGATCAGGATATTGTGCTGTTGCTACACATTTCTGACTATTCGCATCTACAACTGCAACTTTTATAGACGAAGTGCCTATATCAATACCTAATAAATACATTTGTTTTGGTTAAAATTAATATCTGGTTATGCAAACGGTTGCATAAAGATAGTTGTTAAATTATAATTCGCAAATTTTTTTCAATAATCTATGCAAAAAAAATATTTATGTTGATTTAATAAAACGATTAACTTGGCTAATAAGCTCAATGCAACCGTTTGAATAAATGATAAAATCAATTAATTATGTATGATTTATTTTTACTTTATTTAATAAATTAGCTGCTGTTAAAATAAAAATATGGAGTTTATGCAACAAATTACTTGGGATGATTTTGAAAAAGTTGAATTGAGCGTTGGTACAATTTTAGAAGCTTTTGAATTTCCAGAAGCACGAAGACCAGCCTATAAATTAAGGGTAGATTTTGGGCCATTGGGTATAAAAACAAGCAGTGCTCAAATTACAAAACATTATACTATAGAAGAGCTACCGGGAAAACAAATTGTTGGTGTTGTAAATTTTCCGAAAAAGCAGATTGGTAAATTTATGTCGGAGTTTTTGGTAACTGGTTTCGCAGATGAAAATGGCGATATCGTTTTAACAGCAGTTGATAAAAAGGTTCCAAACGGCAGTAAGTTGATCTAGCTTGTTTAATGATTCTATCCGCAGGATATATGAAAAGATGGAGGAAAGAAATCGATGGGCACAAGTATTGCGCTTCAAAAGTTATAACCACCCATTCACTATCAATATAAACTATATTTGCCTCATGAGTTTTTACAATTTCGAAAATACCGATCCTGAAGAGGCCGATATTCATTACATGAAATTGGCTTTAGAAGAAGCCAAAAAAGCATTGGCTGAAGATGAAATCCCAATTGGAGCAATTGTTGTTTCAAAAAACAGAATAATTGGTCGTGGATATAACTTAACGGAAAAATTTAATGATGTAACTGCACATGCAGAAATGCAGGCTTTTACATCGGCTGCACAAACTATAGGTGGAAAATATTTAAGAGATTGTACTTTGTACGTTACCATCGAGCCTTGCGTGATGTGTGCCGGTGCCAGTTATTGGACTCAAATTAGTCGTATTGTTTACGGCGCAAGAGAAGAGAAACGAGGCTTTATTTCAAAAAATGCAAACTTGCTGCACCCTAAAACCGAACTCAAAGGAGGTGTTTTGGCCGATGAATCTGCAGCGTTGATGAAAAATTTCTTTGCTAAAAAGAGATAAGATTTTTGTTAGCTACACCATTAAATACCAAAAACTTACAATCTGAATTGCTTCGTTTGGCTTATGCAAAATGATTTGATGATATTATCATGAACAAATCTTAACCTACGAATGTTATATTTGCTACTAGAAACATTTTAAAATCTAAAAACATAATACTATGGCTTTTGAATTACCTGCGTTACCGTACGCAACCGATGCATTAGAACCGCATATTGATAAAACTACCATGGAAATTCACCATGATAAACATCACCAAGCTTACGTTACAAACTTAAACAAAGCTGTTGAAGGTAAACCTGAAGCAAGTTTAAGTATCGAAGAAATCGTTAAAAACATTTCGAAATATCCTGCTGCAGTTAGAAACAACGGCGGTGGTCATTACAACCACTCTTTGTTTTGGAAAGTTTTAGGTCCGAATAAAGGTGGTGAGCCAACTGGCGATTTAGCTAAAGCAATTAACGAAACTTTTGGTTCATTTGCTGAATTGAAAACTAAATTACAAGATGCTGGAGCTACTCGTTTTGGTTCTGGCTGGGCTTGGTTATCAGTTGGTGCTGATAAAAAACTTCAGGTTTCTTCTACACCAAATCAAGATAGTCCGTTAATGGATGTTGCTGAAGTAAAAGGTACGCCAATTTTCGGTATCGATGTTTGGGAACATGCTTATTATTTAAAATATCAAAATAAACGCCCTGATTATTTGGCGGCTATTTGGAATGCAGTTAACTGGGATGCCGTTTCAGAGCTTTATAAAAAAGCATTGTAGGTTTTTCACTTATTAAAACGTTAGAAAGTCTCGATGCAAATCGGGACTTTCTTGTTTTAAGATAATTAAGTAACTTTGCAACTATAAAATATTCAAAATGAAGAAGATTATATTTTTATTTCTTTTGGTGATTGGAATGAGTGGTTTAGCAAATGCACAACAAAATAAAATGCCAACTCCAGATGAAATTGCAAAGAAAAATGTGGAGGATTTGGATAAAAGATTGAAGCTAAACGACACTCAAAAAAGTGTGATTTATCGCTTTACATACAACCAGGCTAAAGAGCAAGCTGATTTGATTAAAAGACAACAGGCTGGTAACACGCGTGATGAGGACGTAGATAAATTCTATAAACTACAGAACGAAACTTCGAAAAACATTCGCAACGTTTTAAAAGGCGAACAGCAGACTGAATACGATAGGGTTATTGAAGAACGTTTAAGCGGCAAGGCAAATAAAGATAAAAAGAAGAAAAAGAAAAAAGGTGAAGAGGAAGAAGTTGAAAGCGATATTAAAGGTTTGCTTTCTGCACCACCGCTTGATCCGCAGAAACAATAAATTAGGCTGTGCCTGAAATTATTGTTGGTACAATCATACTTGGCCTATTGTTATCGCCACAATTGCTAGCTGGCTTTTTTGCCAAGCGTACTGGTCGAAATTTCTGGTTTTGGTTTTTGATATCTTTCTTAATCCCAATAATTTCGTTAATTATATTAATTTGTTTAGAGGATAAAAATCCGAATAGCGCTGGCTATAAATTAGCGGATCATGTCGGGAAAAACTAATAAATACTTAAGCTTTTAATCCACATCGAATTGATGCTCACCTTCATTTGGCAAAATTGAATTAAGCTGTATTAAATCTCCTTCTAAAAACCATTTAACAATCTGAGACAGATCTTGAATTAATATTTCGTTTGCATGTCTGGCATCCCAAACTTTTTGCTCCGCTTTGCCAGTAATTAATTTGGTAAACCAACCTGAACTTTCGAGATGATACCAGGATAAGGTTACAATCAGGCTCAAATTTTCATTATGAAGGTTTCTTTCATCGATATAGTTGGAAAAAACATTGAGGTTTCTTTTATTGTCAACATCTGACAGATCTAAATACCAATAGTCTTCATAACTTAAGTTTTCATCGCTGCGGTAGGCATAATAATAATTTTTCCATTCTTGTAACCAATCGATGCTTTTGCAAAAGCTTTGTACCTCAAAACTATTCTGGTTTAGCAAATCAGTTTTCTTGCCTGTTGAGGATAAAAATTGAATATTGAACATAGCGTAATAAAAGTTTAATTAGATGTTCCAATTTAGAGAAGAATTTTATAATTCTTGTTTCTATTAGTAATAAGGAATGAATTGAACAGATTTGATTGAAAAGAAGATTAGGATAAGAAAGCGGATTGGTTATAAGCCAGATGATATATCGGTATTGCAATGGCCATAAATAGAGATTACAAGCAAATGCTCTCTAAACCCGATTGCAGTGGAAATACTTTTTTGCTGAACTGAACAAGTGAGATTGCTTGGTAGTTCTTCCTGGCAATGGCGAAATAAAAGGCAATGGCTTTTGTAAAAAAGATTGCAACAAAAAGCGGGGCCGAAGTTAGACGAAGAACTACTGATTTTGCTTTTCAAATAATCTTCTAATCAGATTGCCACATCGCTAAGTTCTTTACAATAACGATTATGATCAAACTTTTTTCCATCAACTATTTGATAATAAAAGTATTCTATCTATCTTTGCAGTCCCAAATTTAATGGGAATAAATAATTGTTTAATTAATTAAATACAAGCAAGTGAATACGTTAAGTTACAAAACTGTCTCTGCCAATGCGAAAACTGTTAACAAACAGTGGATTGTTGTTGATGCACAAGGCGAGATTTTGGGGCGCTTGTCATCGAAGATCGCTATGATCATCCGTGGTAAAAACAAGCCTGAGTACACCCCACACGTAGATTGCGGAGATAATGTTATTGTTATCAATGCAGACAAGGTTAAATTGACAGGAAACAAATTCAGCGAAAAGCAATATGTTTCTTATACTGGTTATCCAGGTGGTCAACGTTTTATTTCTCCTAAGGAGTTAATGGCGAAACACCCTCAACGTGTAATCGAGAAAGCGGTACGTGGTATGTTACCGAAAACTAAATTGGGTAAAAAACTTTACACCAATCTTTTTGTGTATGCTGGTGAAACTCACCCTCATGCAGCTCAATCTCCAAAAACCATTAAACTTTAAGAAATGTCAGTTACTAACACTTCAGGAAGAAGAAAAACAGCTGTTGCACGTATCTACTTAAAAGATGGTGCCGGAGCAATTACCGTTAACGGTAAAGATCACAAAGTTTATTTCCCAACTTTACCTTTGCAATATATCGTAAACCAAAGTTTAGAAGTTTCTGAGCTTACAGGTCGTTATGATATCACTGTAAACGTTCAAGGTGGTGGAGTAAAAGGACAAGCAGAAGCTGTTCGTTTAGCTATTGCTAAAGCGATTGTTGAACTAGATGCGGAGAAAAAACCTGCATTACGTGCTAAAGGCCTAATGACGCGTGATATGCGTATGGTTGAGCGTAAGAAACCAGGACGTGCTAAGGCTCGTAAGAAATTCCAATTCAGTAAACGTTAATCACAGGAGGCAAGAACAATGGCAAGAACAACTTATCAAGACTTATTGGATGCAGGTGTACACTTTGGTCACCTTACCCGTAAATGGAATCCAAAAATGGCTCCTTATATTTTCATGGAGCGTAATGGAATTCACATTATAGATTTAAATAAAACTTTAACTAAAACTGAAGAAGCTGCGGCTGCGATTAAACAAATCGTAAAATCAGGACGTAAAGTATTATTTGTTTCAACAAAAAAACAAGCAAAAGGAATCGTAGCTGAGCAAGCTAAAAAAGTAAACATGCCTTTCGTAACCGAGCGTTGGTTAGGTGGTATGTTAACTAACTTTGCTACAGTTCGTAAGTCAATTAAAAAGATGGTTACCATCGATAAAATGACTAAAGACGGTACTTATTCGATTCTTTCGAAAAAAGAGCGTTTGATGATTCAACGTGAACGTATTAAATTAGAATCACTTTTAGGTGGTATTGCTGATTTAAACCGTTTACCTGCAGCTTTATTCTTAATTGATGTTAAGAAAGAGCACATCGCAGTAACTGAAGCGTTAAAATTAAACATCCCAACTTTTGCGATGGTTGATACAAACTCTGATCCTTCAAACATCGATTTCCCTATTCCGGCGAATGATGATGCTACGAAATCAATCTCTTTAATTACTGATGTAATTATCAAAGCAATTGAAGAAGGTTTAGATGAGCGTAAACGCGAAAAAGATGATGAAGCTGAAAAAGAAGCAGTAGCAGCGAAAGTTGCAGCTGATGCTCCTGAAACAAAAGAGCCTAGAGCAGCTGGTGAAAAAAGACCAACTACTAAAAAGGTAACTGCTGAAGCGGAAGTTGAAGCACCTTCATCAGAAGAAACAAAAACAGAAGAATAATTAAGTTATGAGTTATAGGTTATAAGTTGTAAGTAAATACTTGCAGCCTTTAACCTGTAACTTTTATCATTTTATAAAAAATTCCTAAAAACTAAAAAAATGTCTACAGTACAAATTTCTGCAGCAGATGTGAACAAATTACGCCAACAAACTGGCGCTGGTATGATGGATTGCAAAAAAGCTTTAGTTGAAGCAAACGGCGATTTCGAAGCAGCAGTTGATTTATTGCGCAAAAAAGGTCAAAAAGTATCTGCCGCTCGTTCTGGTAATGCTACTTCTGAAGGTCTGGTATCAATCGCTGTTTCAGCAGATGGTACAAATGGCAAATTGGTTGCTTTAGCATGTGAAACTGAACCAGTTTCTAAAGTTGAGGATTTCCGTAATTTAGCTCAAGCAGTTTTAGCAGCAGCAGTTGCAAATAACCCTGCTTCTGCTGAAGAATTATCAGCAATTACTTTAGAAGATGGACGTACAGTTGCAGAAACCATCACTGAATTAACTGGTAAAATTGGAGAGAAAATTGTTATTCAGGAATATGCAAATATTTCTGGTGAAAAAATCGTTTCTTATATCCACTCTAACGGTAAAATGGGTGTTTTAGTAGTGTTTGAAGGTGCTAATGGTGCTGATATTACTGAAGCAGGTAAAGATGTTGCAATGCAAATTGCAGCTATGAACCCGGTTGCTGTTGATAAAGATGGTGTTGATCCGGCTACTATTGAGCGTGAAATCGAAATTGCTAAAGATGTAATTCGTGCTGAAGGTAAACCAGAAGAAATGGTTGAGAAAATCGCTGCTGGTAAATTGAACAAATTCTACAAAGACAGTACTTTATTAAACCAAGAGTTTGTTAAAGATAGTTCAGTAGATGTTCGTAAATTTTTAGATAATACTTCTAAAGGTTTAACAGTAACAGCATTCAAACGTGTTCAATTAGGTGCATAAGCATTTATAACATTATAGAAACCGCCCGATGCAAATCAGGGCGGTTTTTTTATGCTTATTCTTTTTTAGAAAATGAACGGGCAGTAATTCTTCGGCAATAGCAGCCCCGCAATTGTTTCAATCTTTTTGGCCTCTTCTTCCTTTCCTACATCGTTATTGCGAGGGGGAGCAACATGGCAATCTATGACGATAACAAAACAAAAAGTATTTCCACGCTATCGGGTTTATGATAACAGTTTCTTCATAAGCACCTAAAATTCACTTCCAACTTAGTAAATTAGATGCTTTAAAGATGAACTTATGCTATACCTATCAAATACAAAATTTTATCACAACGATACTTTACAAGAAAGAAAAAGTATAAATATTCAAGATGGTAAAATCGTTTCCATTCAAAATTCAGAACCTATCCATTCAACCGAATCATTAGTTGTTCCGGGTTTTATCGATTTACAGATTTATGGAGCAGGCGGACGTTTATTCTCAGCTGACCCGACAGTAGAATCGTTGAATATTATGGAAAACGATCTTTTAAAAAAGGGTACCACTGGATTTTTAGCTTGTATGGCTACCAACACTTCAGAAGTATTTAATGCTTGTATTGTAGCTGCAAAGGAGCACCGTAAAAGTGCAAGAAACTTTTTGGGCTTGCATTTGGAAGGACCTTTCCTAAATCCAAAGCGTTTGGGCGCACACATTCCTGAATTTGTTCGTAGAGCATCTTTAGATGAAATAAAGAAACTATTGGATTTTGGTGATGGTGTGATCAAAATGATAACGATTGCTCCTGAATGTAATGATGATGACGTTGTTCAGTATCTTTTGGATAATGGAGTTCTTGTTTCACTTGGGCACAGTAATGCCACCTTTGAAGAAGCAACAGAGGCATATAACTCCGGCATTCAAACCACAACACATTTATTTAATGCAATGAGTCCCATCCATCATCGTGAACCTGGCATTCCATCTGCAGTTTTTAATCATCATAATGCTGTCGCCAGTATAATTGTAGATGGACAGCATGTTGATTTTGAAGTGGTAAAATTTGCGAAAAAACTTTTAAAAGAGCGTTTGTTTTTAATTACCGATGCCGTAACAGAATGTACAAATGGTCCGTACCAACATGTTAAAAATGGAGATAAATTTGTGATGCCAGATGGAACACTCTCTGGCTCTTCGTTAACCATGTTGCAAGCGGTTCAAAATTGCGTTAATCATTGCGACATTCAATTAAATGAAGCAATTAACATGGCAACAAAATATCCTGCAAATTTGATTGGTTTGGAAAATATAACTGCAACTATAGCCGAAGAAGAAGTTGCCAATTTGTTGGTTTTAGATGAAGCTTTAAATTTAAAGGAAGTGATATTTAAGGGTGAAAAAATATCAATCTAAATATTTACATCAATTGTTAAAAAGCATAGCCAGGTATTAAAAAATTGTTAATATTTTTGGAGTCATGAAATACAAACGCATCCTACTAAAGCTTAGCGGCGAATCGCTTATGGGCGATAAACAATACGGTATTGATAATGAGCGTGTTAAACAGTACGCAGAAGATATTAAGGCAGTACACGATAAAGGTTTAGAAATCGCAATCGTAATTGGAGGAGGAAACATTTTTAGAGGTTTAAGTGCCGAAAAAAGTGGGATGGATAGAGCTCAGGCTGATTATATGGGCATGTTGGCAACAGTAATTAACTCAATGGCTTTACAGGATGCTTTGGAAAAAGTGGGCTTAAAAACCCGTCTGTTAACTGCGATTAAGATGGAGCAAATCTGCGAACCATTTATCCGTAGAAGAGCTGTTCGCCACTTAGAAAAAGGCCGTGTAGTTATTTTTGGAGCCGGTACCGGAAATCCATATTTTACAACCGATTCTGCAGCAGCATTAAGAGCAATTGAAATTAAAGCTGATGCCGTATTAAAAGGTACACGTGTTGATGGTATTTATACAGCAGATCCTGAAAAAGATCCTTTAGCAACCAAGTACGACGAAATTTCATTCAAAGAAGTTTATGCAAAAGGATTAAACGTAATGGACATGACTGCCTTTACACTATGTGAAGAAAACCAAGTTCCGATTATTGTGTTTGATATGAATAAACACGGTAATTTCATGAAAATTGCCAATGGTGAGCCGATTGGAACGCTAGTAAAATAAAGCATTAAATTTATATTTTTGTAGAAATACACCTATTATGAACGAACTCATACAATTGCAATTAATGGATGCTCAATCTTCTATGGATAAGGCAATCGATCATTGCGAAGCAGAATTAACTAAAATTAGAGCAGGTAAAGCTTCCGCAGGAATGCTAGATGGTATTTTTGTAGATTACTATGGTGCATCTACAGCATTGTCTCAAGTATCGAGCATCAATACGCCAGATGCAAGAACCATTGTTATCCAGCCATGGGAAAAATCATTATTGAGCCCGATAGAAAAAGCCATCCAAAATGCTAATATTGGTATCAATCCTCAAAATGATGGTATTGTTATTCGTTTGGTAGTACCACCATTAACCGAAGAACGTAGAAAAGATTTGGTTAAAAAGGTTAAAGAGGAAGCTGAACGCGGCCGTATTACGGTTCGTAATATCAGAAAAGATGCCAACACAAAAATTCAAAAATTAAAAGGTGATGGTGTTTCTGATGATGAAATTAAAACTGGCGAGGGTGAAGTTCAAAAACTAACTGATGCCTACATTATCAAGGTTGACAAGCACGCAGAGGCTAAAGAAAAGGATGTAATGACGGTTTAATCCTTTAAATAAAAATAACAGAGCGGAATAGGTAATTACTTATTCCGCTTTTTTTTTAATTTTTTCCTTCAGTGGATTCTCTGATATTCAAATTGGTAGAAAGTACAATCTGTTTAAAGGCTGTTCTTGAACCACTAGATTCTAACTTAGATAATAATATTTTCATTAGATTTTCTGCAATTTCCTGGACAGGCTGAGCAATAGCTGTGATGGCAGGATTATAAAATTCAAGTAATTCAAAGTCATCGAAAGATACTACCGCAACGTTAGGTGATGATTTTATACCCATATGTTTAAAGGTTCTCAATCCATCTAAACAAATATAGTTCGCAGCAAAAATTACGGCTTCTAATTGCTTTTCTTCGTTAAAAAACCTTTTCATCTGCTCAATTGGACTATCATCAGACTGATGATAAGCTATTCTTTTGATTTTTGAGGATAAATTATGTGCTATCATTGCTTGCTCATAACCAGATTCGCGATCAAGCATTTGTTGTAATTCCGTGTCGAGCGTTACAAAAGCAATGTTTTTATAGCCATTGCTTATTAAATGTTCAGTAGCGTTAAATGTTGCACCAACATTATCAATAATAACATAATCTGTTTCGAGATCAGGAACATAGCGGTCAAATAAAACTACAGGAATATCTGTTTGTATTAAGTTTTTAATTTCATTTTCAAGTCCCTCCGGTAGGGCCATGATATAACCATCTACATGCCTATCGCGGAAAATTTGAAGCAATTCAATTGCTTTGCCATAATTATTGTGCGTACTGCTAAAAAGAATTTTATAGCCACTTTCTGATGCCTTTTGATCCAAAAAATGAGCGATTTGTGAAAAGAAAGGTTCAGAAATATCATCAACCAAAAAGCCGATTACATTCGTTTTACCTGTGCGTAAACTTTTGGCAAGTGTGTTGGGTTGGTAGCCCCATTTTTCTACCAAATCGAGTACTTTTTTGGTAACTGCCTTACTTATATTTTTTTCTTTGGCCTTACCATTAATTACAAATGATACCGTTGTAATGGAAATGTTTAACTCTTTAGCTATATCTTTTATTTGAATTTTTTTCTTCATTAATCTTTGTTGGCAATAATTAGAATTCGAAATATATGAATTATTTAAATATTAAAGCCAGATAAGATTTGATGTGATACAGAATAGGGATGATAGGTAATAAAAGAAAAAGAGCAACCCATCCGGGATTGCTCAATTAACTAACTTATTATTCATAAAAAATGCTGTTGGGGAAGGAGTCGAACCTTCAAGGGGTAGTTAGCTACAGTTCAAAAAATTAATTGTGGTCAACCCAATAAACTGCGTTTGTCCCATTATTCCCCACCACCGAGACAAGGAGGCGTGTCTGCCAATTTCACCACCCAACATTTTATACTAAGTTATAAGTGATAGGCTTTAAGTGGTAAGTCGAACTTATAACGTACAACTTAAAACATTTATAACTTTAGTGCTGTAGGGGAAGGAATCGAACCTTCAAGGAGTGGTTAGCCATTGCTGGTTTTCCCAATTTCTCCGCCACCGAGACAAGGAGGTGTGTCTGCCTGTTTCACCACCCTACATTATGTTTAGCAATAGTTAAAGAACGTTCCTTTTTGTTGATTGCTTGATACAAATGTAAAAGAAGTATCAATACCTTGCAAATATTTTAAACATTTAATTTTATTTTTATAATATTGATAAATATTCGTAAATTCGCTTATCATAATTCAAAAATATGCTTAAAAAAGACAATTCCAATTTAGAAATTGACAACCTCGACATCGACATATTAAAGCAGTTGATGCAGGATGCTACTAAACCTTATACAGAGATTGCAAAAGATTTGATTGTATCTGGAGGGACTATTCACGTTAGAATGAAGAAACTGCAAGAAATGGGTATTATTAAAGGCTCCCATTTAATTATTGATCCACAAAAAGCTGGCTATGATATTTGTGCTTTCTTAGGAATATACCTTGAAAAGGGTATACAATATAAGGATGCTGTTGCTCAACTAAGCAAAATTAAAGAAGTGGTAGAATTGCATTATACTACAGGATCTTACAGTATGTTCGCTAAAATTATATGTAGGGATACAAATCATTTGCGCCATGTATTAAACGAAGAAATTCAAGCAGTAAATGGAATACAGCGTACAGAAACTTTAATCTCGCTTGAGGAAAGTATTAAAAGACAGATTGAGCTGGGGTAAGAGTGGGGAAGTGGAAAGTATAAAGTTGAAAGCACAAAGTGGGAAGTATAAAGTTTAGGCTTTTCAACGTTTTAATACTTGCACAACAGTTTCTTTTTAGACCCGATTGCAGTGAACACGAAGCCACAGCTTTTTCTGCTGTGAGCGTAGTAAAACGGAAAGCGGGAGCATACATTAATAAAAATGAAGAAACCTGCTCTGCATAAAATTATTTTAGTAATTGATAAGCAATCAGGGCAGCGAAATATGCCATAGCTGTCATGTAAGCCAGCTGAATAATCGGCCATTTCCAACCTTTGGTTTCGCGGTAAACGATAGCAACAGTACTCATACACTGCATGGCAAAGGCATAAAACAACATCAGTGAAATGCCAGTGGCAAAGGTGTAAACAGGCAAATTGGTGCGGCTGTTTTTTGATGCAGCCATGCGCTCGCGAATGGTTGAGGTATCTTCATCGCCTCCATCAACACTGTAAATGGTAGCCATGGTACCTACAAAAGCCTCGCGAGCCGCGAAGGAAGTAATTAACCCAATTCCGATTTTCCAATCGTAACCAAGCGGACGAATGGCTGGCTCAATCCAATGACCCAGAATGCCTACGTAAGAATTTTCAAGCTTTTCTGTAGCGATAAGTGTTTCGGTGTGAGTGGTATTCTTAGTTGTATCTGCAAGGGCCGATGCGTATTTTTTATCGATCTTTTCAAAGCGATCGCCAGGGCCGAAAGTTGCCATAACCCAAAGAATAATAGAAATGGCAATGATGACCTTTCCGGCTTCTATAATGAAGGTCTTTGATTTTTCATACATCGTGTAGAAAACATTTTTCCATCGTGGCATACGGTAAATGGGCAGCTCCATGATGAAATAAGAACGCTCTTTGGTTTTGATGATGATTTTCATAACCCAAGCCACCAAAACCGCAGCAATAATCCCAACTAAATACATAATCATTAATGCTAAACCCTGCATATTAAAAATGCCAAATACGGTTTGCGATGGAACGATTAAAGAAATAATCAAAATATAAACTGGCAGTCTGGCCGAACAACTTACCAAAGGTGTAACCATGATGGTAATCATTCTATCCTTCCAGTTTTCGATATTCCTGGCTGCCATGATGGATGGAACGGCGCAAGCGAGTCCGCCGATCATTGGTACGACAGATTTACCATTTAGGCCTACCTTACTCATAATTTTATCCATCATGAAGGTTACCCGAGCCATGTAACCCGTATCTTCCAGAATGGATATAAAAGCAAATAAAATCGCGATTTGAGGGATAAATACGAAAATTCCACCCAAACCAGCTATAACGCCATCCAACACTAAATCGGTAAGCATTCCTGCCGGGAGATGCTCGTGGCCAAACTCTGTTATAAAACCAAAACCACTTTCAATCCAATCCATTGGGTAAGATGACCATGCGAAAATGGCATTGAAAATTACGAAGAGTATTAATATAAAGATGGCAAAGCCCCAAACTTTGTGAGTTAAGATGGCATCTAATTTATCGCTAAAGGAAAATTTTTGTGCTTTTCCACTATCCGTTACCACATCAGCCAATATTTTGCCTAAATGCTGGTAACGGGCTACGGTTTCTGCGGCCTGAACTTTTGAAGATTGGAAGTTATGTGATTGTTCAATCTGCTCAATTTCCTCTTGTTCTTTCGGGCTGAAAAAAGTTAAATATTCATGCTGATGCAACACCTGCAAAGCATAATAATCATTATCAGAGTTTAATTTTGATTTGATGGCATTAATTGCAGCTGGCGCTAAACTGTTTACATCAACATCTTGAAATTGTGTAGCAATTTTAGTGGTATTGGCTATTGCTTGTTTTAAACGATCGATACCAATGTTGTTTCTGGCAGAAATGGAAACGACTTGAATGCCTAGTTTTTCTGAAAGCTTATTTAAATTAACATCGATGCCTTGTTGTTCGGCAAGATCGATCATATTCAAGGCCAATATCATTGGAATACCCAAATCTGCAACTTGCGAATAAAGCAGCATGTTGCGTTTGAGGTTTGAGGCATCGGCAATTAATACAATAACATCAGGATGGCTGCTGTTTTTTTGATCGGCCAATACCTGGAAAACAATACTCTCATCGCTGCTTTTTGGATATAAACTATAGGTTCCCGGTAAATCGATTATTTCTGCTTGCTTGCCATCAAGCATTTTCATGTAACCTGTTTTCTTATCAACAGTTATTCCCGGGAAATTTCCAATTTTTTGATTTAACCCTGTTAAACGGTTAAAGAGTGTAGATTTACCTGTATTGGGATTTCCAACTAATGCAACTTTAATATCCAAACCTGCCTATTTATTGAATGATAATAACATCAGCTTCACTTTTACGCAAGCATAACTGATAACCAGCAACACGAATAGCCATCGGGTCGCCCAATGGAGCGAAACGTTCTACTTCAACAACTTCGCCGGGCAAACAGCCCATTTCCATTAGTTTTACAGACAAATCCAAATCTGTAAAAGAAATAATTGTGCCTTTTTCGCCTACTTTTAAATTGGAAAGTTTCATCTGTTATTATATTAAAACACGATGGTTTCATGTATTAAATTCAGGCGCAAGTTACCCTTTCTTTAGATTTATTCCAAATAACGTTGCCTAACATTGATGTTAAAAAACTTGTTTTACTAATTGATGATTTAATTACGCTGCCTTCCTCCGCCAAAACCTCCGCCGCCATTCCCGCGTCTGCCTTCACCACCTTCATTTCCTCTTATTCGGTTCTTGCCACCCATTCTATTAAGTGAATAAGTAAACGAAAACATAAAGTATCGCTGAAGAACATTGAAGCTTACATCTTGAATGGTGTTGTTATTGGCCGTTCTGCTAATGCCCTGATTCTCGTTGAGCAAATCGTTAACTACAGCTTTAAAAGTTCCCCGGTTTTTAAAAAATAACTTGCTGATGTATGAATTTACAAGCGTAAAGTGGGTATCAAAAGCTTCGCCACGACCCGTATTTTGATTGTAATCGGCATCTACAGACCACCGAATATCCCCAGGGAAAAGATAACTAATACTAATATTAGGACTGAAAGTATAAAAGCGAGTATTTGAATTGGGTTGTACAGAATAGGTAGCACGGTTTATTGAACCATTAACACCAGCTGTTAGATCGAGTTTATCTAAATTGGAAACCAAACGGTAGCCATTGGTGATGGACCAACTGTTTGTAATATTTTTTAGTGTATTGGTGAAATTTACATCGCGATCGTAATTTCCGGAAACATTAATGTGGAAGTTAAGCTTATTTTCACTCATAATTGGCAAACTCAATGATGACGATACGCTGCCGGCATAGACACCATTCACGTTGATAGGAGTAATGGCCAGCTTTCCCTGGTCGGGCCCGCTCTGGATTAAACTGCTGCTATTGGCAATTTTATTTGAGGTTTGGGTTAGATTGATATTTACAAAGAGCGACCTATTTTTACCAACTGTAAAGGTATTGTAAGCAATTCTTAAGGTGTTATCAAATTCTGGCTTTAAATCGGGATTACCAATTGGTATATTTTGAGTATTGGTGTTGTTTGGAATGGGTTGTAATTGTTGAATGGTAGGTTGATTGGTTCTACCACGATAATTGAAAACCAATCGCTTGCTGTTGCTAAAATTATACCTGAACATGGCCGATGGCGTATAATTAAACACATTTTGTTTCAATATAAAGCCTCGGGTAATATTGTTATTGGTTCTATCGGTATTTTGAACCGCCATACCAGCGTTCCAATTGTATTTTTTAGCCGATTTATTGATGCTGAAACCTGCCGTGTTGGTTAAAATGGTATTCTCGTATGAATTGCTAAAAGTTTGATCGAGTAAATCATATTGTAACGTTGCAGGGTTAAAATTATAAGTAAAACGATCAGAAGTGTTGTGGTTATATCCGTTTTGATAATTGAGTTCAAAACTTAGGCTATTGCTTAAAGGTTCGGTGTAAACCAAACGTGTATTTTGATTTATGGATTCACTCTCTTGATCGTTTAACTGATTGGTAAGCTTTTGAGTTATTGTATTTCCTTCAATCCTGGTTTCGGGATTATTGTTATAATTATTAGCGTCGTTATTATTGATATTGGTGTTTAAATTCAATGATAATGTTCGCCCACGGCGCATAAATTTTTTCCGGAGTAAGATATTATTGCTGATGGAAGGAGATGTTCCGTGATTACTTAATGCTTGCGAACCGTTAATGCGGTAAGTATTATAGTCTCGTGTATATTCACTAAAATTTAAACCTTCGTTATTGGTATAGCTTAAATTAGGCTGAATTCGTAATGAAGTTAAAGAATCAATTTTGGTATCTACCATAAAACCTAAACGGTGATTTAAACGCTGCGAATTATTGGTTTGATTGTTATTGAAAATGGTGGTTACATCACCTAAGAAATTTTGAGTAACACTGTTTCTCAGTATTAAATTTTCAGATTTGTTAACGAAATAATTAACACTGAATTCGGTTTGATCAGAATATGTGTCATTATAATTAAACCCGGCGGCTTTAGTATCAGTTATTCCACCACGGCCACCATTGCCTCCACCATTTCCGCCACCCAAACCTCCACCAAAATTTTGCTTGTTAACATTATTAAATTGAGCTATAACACTTAGCTTTCTATCTTGATTAAAATGATTGATGTTGGCATTAATATCATAGCGATCGTTAGAGCCATAACCAGCCGTGGTATTGCCGAAATAACCATTCTTTTTGTCTTTGCGGGTGGTTATGTTGATAATCTTGGTTCTCGTTCCGTCATCAATGCCAGTAAACTGTGCTTGATCAGAAAGTTCATCAATGATTTGGATTTTATCAATCATATCTGCAGGCAAATTTTTGGTTGCCAATAATGGATCATTGCCAAAAAATTCTTTCCCATCTACCCTCACTTTGGTAATGGTTTCGCCCTGGGCTTTTACGGTTCCTGCTTTATCAACTTCAACACCTGGGAGTTTTTTTAATAAATCTTCTACCACAGCATTCTCCACCACCTTAAAAGAACTGGCATTAAATTCCAAAGTATCTTTTTTAACCACGATAGGTGGAACTTCAGCCTTAATCTCAACCGTTTGAAGATCTATCGCACCACCTTCTAAAATGATATCCCCAATATCAACTTGTAATTTTTCAGCAGTGATGGTAAAATCCTTTGTTGTATTTTTTAATCCTAAGAAAGCAGCATAAAGTCTGTAAGCGCCAGGCTTTAAGCCTTTGAGGATAAATTTCCCATCTTCTGTAGTGCTCACCGCACCAACCATACTCGAATCAGATAGGTTCTTAATCGCTATTGAAGCATAATCAATAGGTTTTTTGTCTTTAGATTGAAGCACTCTTCCACTTATCGATCCATTATTTTGAGCGTAAGTAATGTAAAACGATAATATTAAAATTAGGGTAAAGAGTTGTTTCATTCGGCTAGTTTTCTGATTCTAAAATAAAGACTACCAACCACATTAAAGGTTTATTTCGCTTAAGTAACAATTGAAATACGTAACTGTCGTTTTAACAGTTATAAATCCTGAAAATAAAAAAGTCCCGATGAGAACCGGGACTTTAAACGCTGTAAATAAAGGATTACATTCTCATCCTCATGCCGCCGCCGCCACCTTGGTTTGGCATTTGCATATCGCCACTCATATTTCTGCCGCCAATGCGGGTTAATGAGTAAGTAAACGAGAACATGAAATATCTTTTTAGCACATTGTAATTTAAATCGGTAATGGTATTATTAGTTGCTGTTCTGCTAATACCTTGATTTTGATTGAAAGCATCATTTACCGCAACTTTAAATGTTCCTCTATTTTTAAAGAACTGGCGGCTGATGTATGAGTTTACCAAAGTAAATTCGGTATTATAATCTTCTCCACGGCCTGTATTTTTAATGTAATCCAAATCAATAGCCAAACGGATATTTCCAGGAAACACGTAGCTGATATCGAAACTTGGGTTTAGCGTATAAAAATTGGTGGTTTGAGCCGGATTAGCAGAATAGGTAGCCCTGTTGTACGTTCCGGAAATACCACCTGTTAAATCGAACTTATCAAAGTTGGTTACCAAACTATAACGATTTGTTAAAGCGTAAGTATTGGTTACGTTTCTAAGCAAATCAGCAGGGTTGTTATTGGCTGTTGTAAAGTTTACGTTTCTGTTGTAATTAGCATTAAGTGAAGCATTTAAGTTTAGCTTTCTTTCAGGAAGAAGTGGTAAGCCAACGTTTATGCTTCCAGTACCTGAATATACTCCATCAACATTAACATACGTTGTTCTAATTTTACCAAAATCTACATCATTTTGATCAGTAACCAATTGACTGCTGTTTCCGATTGCATTAAAAGTTTGGCTTAAATTTATGAAAGCGAAAAACATTCTGCTTTTAGCAAAATCGAAGTTGTTATAGTTAATAGTTAAATTATTATTGAACGCCGGTTTCAATCCAGGATTACCTACAAATACACTTTGGGTATTGGTATTATCAGGTATAGGTTGAATTTGATTAATGCTTGGCTGTTGAGTATTACCTCTGTATCGAATATTTAATCTTCTTGCGTTACTAAAGTTATACCTGAAATTAGCCGAAGGTGTTAAATTGATAAAGTTTTGTGTTCTCACCATACCCGTGGTAACGTTTGTATTTACACGGTTGGTTTGTTGTGCGGCAATACCGATATTCCAATTGTATTTTTTTTCATTTGTAGTGTAACTCACACCAGCAGCATTTGTTAAAGTTTGATTTTCGTAAATGTTGGTATAATCTAAATTTACTAAATCATATTGCCCACTTGCAGAATTAAAATCTAAAACCTGTCTGCCCTGATTATCATGGGAATATCCATTCTGATAATTTAACTCTAAACTTGTTGTTTTAGAAAGTGGTTCAGTATAAACTACCCTAGATGTATTGTTAATCGAATTGCTATTAACTTTATTCAATTGATCTATTAGTGAAGGTGTAGTTACATTGTTTACTGTATTGCTTTCAGAAATGTAATTGTATGTATCTGCATCGTTATTATTAATGCTGGTATTTACATTTAATGAAATCGTTCTGCCACGTCTCTTAAATTTTTTGCGAACCAATAAGTTGTTGGTAATGTTAGGTGTAGAAGAATTACTGATATACCGCTGATCTCCAATAGTTGATGTAGCGATTAGGTTTCTATTGTAAGTGCTTAAATTTGTTGCATCCGATTCTGTAAATGAAACATTTGGTTGAATTTTTATGGTTGTAGATGAATCCAGCTTGGTATCAATCATAAAATTTAACCTGTGGTTAATTCGATCTGTGTTGTTATCTGCAGTGTTGTTCACGGTGGTAATCGAATTTCCCAATAAGTTTTGTGTAAAACTGGTTTGCTGATTAGAAACATCCGATCGGTTAAAAAAGTAACTTCCTTGGATTTGAGTTCCATCTTTGTAAGTATCGGCAAAGTTTAAACCGCCAGCATTTGTATTGGTAATACCACCGCTACCTGCGCCACTTCCGCCACCACCAAAGTTACCACGGCCACCGCCACCAAATCCATTTCCAACGCCATTACCCTGGCCAAAACTTTGTTTATTTACGTTGTTAAACTGCCCGATTACGCTAAATTGCTGATCGTTATCAAATTTGTTTACGTTAATACTGGCATCATATCTATCATCAGTACCATAACCAACAGTGCTATTCCCGAAATAACCTTTCTTCATACCAGCTTTCGTTGTGATGTTTAATATCTTGCTACGTGTACCATCATCAACTCCAGAAAATTGTGATTGCTCCGACATTTCATCAATTACCTGAATTTTATCAACCATATCGGCTGGAAGATTTTTTGTAGCCAAAAGAGGATCGCTTCCAAAGAATTCTTTTCCATCTACCTTAACTTTGGTAACGGTTTCGCCTTGTGCTTTTATACTTCCATCTTTTGCCACTTCTACACCAGGAAGTTTCTTTAAAACATCTTCTACAACCGCATTTTCACGCACTTTAATTGATTTTGCATCAAATTCTAATGTATCTGTTTTAACAACAACAGGAATACTTGCCGTTACGTTTACATCTTTCAGGTCGAGACCATCATCACTCATGGCAATTTCTCCGGCATTCACTGCGGCTTTGGCCACTTCAATATCTTTTGTTGTTGTTTTCAAACCTAGAAAGGCAGCATATATTCTATATTTTCCAGGAGCAATGGCCTTAAAGCTAAATGTTCCATCGGGGTCACTTTGGCCCGAAGCTACCACTGCAGAATCTTTTAAACTTCTTACAGCTATGGTTGCATAATCAACAGGTTTTTTATCTTTAGCACTGATCACCTTTCCAGTAATCGATCCGGTATTTTGAGCTTGAGCGAAATAACCGCAAAAAATAAGAACAATGAAAACTGCTCTTTGAACGTTCTTCTTCATTAGAAAAAATTAGATATTAATACAAAACTAAGCTATCAGACTAAGCGAAGTTTAAAAGGTTTGGTTAAGATGTGTTAAATGAAAGGTAACATTTTAAATACAGCATTTAGGATGAAGCCGTATTGGGAAGATTGAGCGTTAAAATTAATCTATTTATTAGTTGATGGATAACTTTTATAATAAACCTTTGGGCAATTACAGCCTTTTTTAAAAATACCGCAGCTACTTAAGCTTAAACATGCGCCAACAATCAGTAAACTAAGTATTTTTTTCATCGAGGTTTAATTTGTGAAGTAGTATGTAACTAAATACAGCCATAAAAGCACCTAACATATCGCAGCCAAAATCCCACCATTCTGCCGAACGGTAAGTAAAAACTTTCCACTGTAATATTTCGATTGTACCACCAATAATGGCATTAATCAGGATGATTTTAAAAATGGTTAACGTTCTAAAGCCGTAATTATTTTGATATTTTATTTTGCCATAAAATAATAATACAGAAAGGACAAAGAAAAAGCCCAAGTGGGCCATTTTATCAAAGCCTTTAAAGAAAAAACCATCTCCATCAGAATCTGGCATTTTAATATTACAAAGCACCAAGACAACAATTGTCCAGAATATGGCCCATTTTTGTCGTTTTAGTGCTTCGTACAAAATATGGTAAAATTAAGCGCCAACTAAAGCCTGGTAAGCTTCTGCGGTTAGTAATTCTTCAACTTCAGCTAATTCTGATAATGAAACTTTAACCATCCAACCTTTACCATAAGGATCTGAATTTACCAATTCTGGGTTATCATTTAATTCAGCATTGATTTCTAAAACGGTTCCAGTTACTGGCATATATAAATCTGAAACTGTTTTAACCGCTTCAACAGTGCCAAAAACTTCTTCTTTAGCCACTTCAGAGCCTACGCTGTTGATATCTACGTAAACGATATCGCCCAATTCGCGTTGTGCAAAATCAGTAATACCGATAAAAGCTTCATTACCTTCAACCTTAACCCATTCGTGGTCTTTTGTGTATTTTAATTCTGATGGAAAATTCATTATGATTTAACTTGTTTACTATGAATGCCTTGTGTTAGTTTCGTTTTTGGTATAGCAGTGCTTTTTTGCAAACATTAATTTAATTGCCAACAGTTCAAGCATGCCAAGGCCTCAAAAATACAATTTAGTTTAGCCATTAGCAAAGACTGCTAAATAAGTTTTGGATATTCATCGCATTTTATCTAATTACTTAAAATACTTTCAAGCTATTATACTAAAAGGGAGATAACATCGAATTTTATACCCGAGGATCAAATGCAAATAATAATACAAGCTTAGTAGCGGGATTCAGATATAATTTTGGCTTGTCAAAATAATTATTTAAAGTTTTTACTGACCCTAAATGGCTATTTTATGAATGCTAGAAACGACCTAATTTTGCATTGTTAATTTATTCGGGACGATAGATTAAATAGTAAACGCTTTGCTTGTTAAATAGCAAAGCGTTTTTTTCTAACCAAATATTTAAAAGCCTTCCAATTTTGGAAGGCTTTTATTATACCTTAAGTAAGCCGTATTTATAAGCAAATGATACCAAAGATGCACTATTTTTTGTTTTGGTTTTAGCGAATAAGGTTTTTCTTATCGCTTCAATTTTGTTTTCATTAAGGTTTAATCTTTGGCTTATCTGACTATAAGTAAGACCTTCTGCTATCAGTTCAATCGTCTTAATCTCCTGATCATCAATTCCCATCAGTTTTGGGATGGCCACATTATTGCTTTCCATAGTGAATGAAATGAACAAGAATGTAGCCAAAATGTTTTGACCTAGCCTTTTTACAACTACAAAATCTAAACTTTATGAATTCTAGATTTGAGATTTAAACTCAAATTATAACAAAAGAGCATTTTTGTGTTTAGTAATATCGGGTAAAATCATGTTTTAGTTTAGCGTAAATCTTAAACTAAACCCGAAATTGCTAAATGCCGTATTAAACGTTTGCGAAGTATAAGGCTTTGTAATATTGGAATCGTAAAATAATTTGATGTTGAATTTCTGATTTAAAACATAATCAACACTTGGTCTGAGTGTGATGTTTTTTGCTCCGGATGATATTTCAGCTTCGGTAACATCAGCACGGTAAATTACCGTTTTATTATCACGAATGGCAACATCCAGTTTAAAGTCCATGTTGTTATCCATTTTTAAACTTTTAAACCAACCGAATGGGAAACGGAATTTGTTGGTTCTGTAACCCAGACCTAAAACCATATTGTTCTCTGATAGTTGAGCCAATTGACTATTTGCCAAGCTTAGTCCTAATAATCTCGATCGGTTTAGCTCAAAAGTAGCAGTTAGGTTATTTTTAAACTTGGTATCTACACCAACCAAAGGAGAGAAATATTCTGAAATGGTAACTTGAGCAAATTGGTATTCTGGTAAGAAATTATTATTTGCATCTCTGTTAACAGAAAAACCATTAGTTTCCTGATACCTCAACAATGAATTAAATCCATTAATGTTATAGGCTGAGCGATAACCATGGCGAATATCGACCGAAGAAAATTTATCGGCAATGAAAGGAATTCTTGTTAAGCCATTGTAGGTTAAACTCCAGTTTGGTAAAGGAATACGAGGGAATGCATTTAGCTTCATTTTACCTGGATCTTTACCTGCATACGCCGCCATAAAAGCCGAAATAATTACATCCTGACTTTCTTTGCTGTAACCATCTGCAAAACCAGCTGTTTGTCCGCCAGAGTTAGGGTTTTGTGCGCCCAACCTTCTGGAAACGATAATTCTGTTGGCCATAAATTGATTGAACAGTGTAGAGATAATGCTTGAATTTTTCTCCTTGAATGCGGTTCCTAAAGCGATGTAAGAAATACTGTAATCGCCAGTGGTAATAGCGCTTAAATTTTCAAATGAACCTACACTGGCTTCGTACCTGAAGTTGGTAGAAAAATTTCGGGTTTGCGCTTTGTTAGCACGTAAGGTAATTCGTAAATCTTTAAATGGCTCAATTTGCCCAGTGAATTGTAAATCCTCTCTTAAAGTATTTACATAAAGTTGCGTTTGCAAAGTATCAGTAGTTAACCATCCGTTGTTTAAGGCCATATCACGAATATCACGTTGACTACCAAATGCGAAACCTACACCCGGTGCACCTGTGGCATTATCAATACCAAAGTATCTCGTAGTTGGCAAATAGCCAGGTAAAAATATCCCTTTTGTTTGAACGTAATTGGCATTTAAATTTTTAACACTCGTTATTAAGTTGATGAAGAAATTTTTAACTTTTGCACCATCTTGATTGTTGCTGGCATTTCTGATAAAACCAAATTTGTTGTATAAAGTAACGAGATTCAAACTTGGGTTAACCTGTATGTTTCTGCTATTTTGAATGGTGTTGCCCAGGTTAATATTTGGATCTAACAAAGTCGATAATGGTTCCGTTTGCCAGTTGAAATTGGTTCCGTAACGGGTTTTAACGGTAACCCAATTCATGCCCGGGATTTTATCAATCGGAAGATTATAGGTTACATTTAAATTGTGGTTATAATCCGTTGTACGGCCTAGGCGTTTTAAATTTTGCCAAACGGTATCGCGTTTTAAGCCTTCTAATCTACCATCAGGTTCATCAATAATCGAATAATTTGTCGCGTTAAAATCAAGCTGTAAAGAGCGGGTGAGGTTCCAGGCAATGCCATAAATCCTGCTCATTCTAAAGTTCTTGTTAAAGGTTGTGCCAAATCCATTCTGATAAATTGGAATGCTGTTATTTGGATCATTATTTCTCAAAGTATTTTCTGAGTATAAACGATCTACATCAATCCTAAAGTTGATGGCGCTTGGGAAAATACTGAAGTTAAAATCACGCACAAGTGCCAGCATATTCGATTTGATAATTTTTTCGAATGGTGCATACGTTTTAGCTTCTTTGGCATAACTATATTGCAATGATCCTCGATAGGTATTTTGAATGCTGCTTTGATTAATGAAATCGCGGTGATTGTATTCCGTGAATGCATAACTAACGGCGAAGTTTTCAATATCCCATAAACGAACAGGTTTGGCGTTATTTGTACGCTCTTTGCGCACATTGGTAAAATTAATTCCTCTCCGAACAGTGTAATCCTGAGAGAAATTTAATATTGAATCTTTTTCTGCTTTTGTAGATTGATCCAATGCATTTTTCAATTCGATATCTGGAGTGCGGGGATTAAACTGCGGGGTTGAAACCTGTTTCGAATAATTTACAAACATTGGTATTTTAACACCCGATTTTTGTGGTAAAAACTTACCCAATTCTACAGCAGAAGATACATCCAAGAGCACATTATCTGCCCGGTTACGTTCGCTCACTTTCGAATCAATTGTTCCGAAACCGATAGTTGATTTACTTCCAGATATGTTAACATCAGCAAAGTCTGCCAATTTTAAATTCAATCTTGCTGTAGCAGCCCATCCACCGCGTTCATCAAACTCAGTTAAACGTAATTCGTTAAACCACACCAAAGCATCCTTATCCAAGCCATCATCAGCCTCTGCATTGGATAAACCGCGAAGTGGATTTTTAATCCCCAACATGTAAACCCTTACTTTACTCATATCTGGCTGGCCTTTTACCACAACCGTTCTGTCGCCATCGGTATAGGTAAATGGTACATTAATTGGCCAAGGCTGCCCACTACTTTGCTTTGCAACATTACGGGCAAGCTTAGCATTCTGAAACAAAGTTAAATCGATATCCATGCGGTTTGCTTCTGGCCAAATCGCATCAGGATCACTTGTTCCTGGCAGCGTTACCTTTAGCGGCATCACATACTCGTAATAGTTATCCTGGTTATCTGTTCCAATTCTTAAAAAAGCCGCTACATCTCTATCATTTAATATTTGATTGTTTACCGCTTCGGCATGAACAAACATTTCTAAATGTTTATAAGATCTAAAATCACTGTAAGCCGTTTTAAAGGCTGATCTGCCGTAACCATCGCGTAGGTTTTTAACCGTTACCGAAAGCGATTGCTCATTCAACCGGGTGTCGCCTCTGTAGTTTGAGTAGTCACGCTCGCGAAGAATGCCTGGAGGCGTTACATAAGGAATTGGAGAACGTTTTCCATTTTCCTCAATATTTACTGTTGATACTTCAACTGTAGAATTATCTGGCGTTAGCGCAGGTAAAGATGGATCAACAATTACCTGATTGGCCTCATTCTTAACGTTGTATTCTCTCCATTCGCCACGAATTAACTGCAATTTAGCAAAGCGCAAAATAGTGGTATCAGCAAAGTTTGTCATAAACAATCTGAAAAAACGAATAGATTTAAAATCCTGAATGTTACCTACTTTCTTTTGATATTGTGAAATAGGAACACGGAACTGATACCATGTTGCAGCCTGCGTATTTCCATTGGCCAATTTAACCTGCGACGTAACTTTATCCGTAACAAAGTTCTGCCCTACAACTAAATCATTTTGACGCATAGAAACCTTGTACTGGAAATATTCATCGCTCTGCGTCATGTTGTTGTCGCGATTAATGTCTTCACCATCAGGTAAAGCTGTTGATGCAGAATTTTCGATCCCCAACTCTGCTTGTGATTGTTGCGAAGTTTTCGAGTTTCCTTCTGGACCATTGTATTTCTCGTATCGCTTTAAAATACCAGCATTTATGGCATCTAATTGTGGGCCTCTGAAATAAGTATAATTATCTGATGATGGATCCGCATCAATGGCTGCGGCTGCAGTTCCGTTCAGCTGTGCTTTAATTTGGTTGATGGCCGTAGCAAATTTTGTTCTTTCATTTGCATCCGATAAACCATCTAAACCTACATCCTGTGCTCTACGGGCATCCGGATCGTTATCAAAAGCCTGAATTACTGGTTGCAGTTTTGGCACTCTTCCCCAATTTGTTTCATCATATTTTGATGGATCTTCTCCGGCTGGCAAACCATTTTCCAAAGATTTTCTGCCATCTTTTAAAATATCTTCTGAAATATTACCAAGATTGAAGTAAAGATCTCCACCTGCTGTATTCGATTTGTTATAAATGAATGGATCGAGTACCCAAAACTCAATAAAACCCACATTTAAAGCCTCAAAATCATTGGTTTCGATTTTACGTTGAAAGCCTCCCCATTTAGTTCTTGGGGTAATAAATTGACCATCGGGCTGGAAACCTGTTGTTACATAATTGTAAGGACCACGAACAGTAGGATAGTAAGCCACATCTAAAGTGGTTATATTAAATGCCTGTCCGGTTGCAGTTTCTTTAAATGGGAAAACTTCTTGCTCAATTACTTCTCTTACATAGTGGTTAGAAAGCTCATTCCTGTTATTACGAATATTCGTTGGCGTTGTAGAAGCTGCAGAATTGTAAAAAGTTGGGTCGATATTGTAAAATGCAATTCTCGCTCTGTTGTAGCCATATTCTAAATTATCAACCAATTGTGATTCGGGAAAATCTTGAGGCGTACCGGAAAGTTGCCACGAAATGGCGCTTTTTAAATCGATGATTGATCTCGAAGCCTCGAAATCATCCAGATAACTTACACCGTTTTTAGTGCCAGCAAAGTTTAATGCTCTTGGATGTCCGGGAATTAATTGTGCGTATTCACCGTAAAAATTTACACTCGATGGTGCTTTGGTAGAAAGAAATGGTAATTTATCTACTAGTTTGGTTAGAAATCTTGATGGTGAACTATAATTGATATCAGCGCCCCAAATGGTGTTGGAAATTGGTTCTTCGCCTAAATTAACTTTTTGGGTAAGTGGCTTTTCGGTCAAGTTCATGATGGTACCACCCAAATTAAGCTTATTATTTACACGATAATCTAAACGTGTTCCAAAAAGCGACCGTTGTTGAAGACCAAACAGTTCGTTATTTTCTGTTGTAATTCTAATTGGCTGGCCAGAAGTAAGCAAAGCTTGATTAATGATACTTACTCTTCCGCCCTGATAGTCGACAGTGAAATCTACTCCTTCTGTTAAAGGCATTGTTCCGGCAAATACCTTTACCGATCCTTCTGGAACATTTATCGCGTTTAAGCTAAATTCCGAAGAAATTTCCGATTGATAATTTCCTTTTAAAATGTATCTGTTCTGGTTTTGGAAAAGCTGTTTGGCAATAGTTTGTGTCGAATCGTAAAGCGCTGTAAATGTGTATTTATCAATTAACGCTTGCTCGCTCGGTAAAAACTTCGAAGCTAAATCCTGACCGAATGGTTCTATTAAAGGGAAAATAATTCTTCCATTTGCCGGATCAATGGTGATGTAGCCAGTATTGGTATTATTGGTTAACGCCGCTAATCCCGTGTTCGAAAGATTGGACCCAAACGGGCTATTCAGGTTTTGGCTGCTGGATGAAAAGTAAGAGCCAAATGCATTATTGGCGGCCACGAAATCGAAAATTCCATCGGGTTTCCGCTCATTCTGTTGATTAAGCCTATCAAATTCGGTCAGCGCAATCCACTGTTTGTTGGCTGTATTCTGGCCTTCAGTCATGATTGGTTTTTCAACACCGGTTTCGTTATCAATCCTAAAAATATCCAATTTAAAGTTTACCGGACTAATTTGATATCCACCAATTGAATAGATGTTTTTCATCATTAAATCCCAGGTTGGCAAATTAATCTTGTTGATATCATTCTTCAGCATTTTAGCGTAAAGCACCTTTGGATTTGCCGCATCAAAACTTACATCGGTAGAAAACTCACCTACCTGATATTCGACTCCGTTGTAGGTATAACGATAAGCAACCGCTAAAACTTCATCGCCATTTAGTGGATTATTTAAGGAAATATAACCCAACTGAGGCTGGAAAGTAAACTCACGCTCGGTTAATTTTCTAGCGTAGGTTAACTTGGCAAAGTTATCGGTAACACCGGTTGATTGAAAAAAGGAAATTACCGCGTTCGAATTTGTTAATCGTGCTGCTCCACCTTGGAAGGTATTTAACTGTGCAATTAAGTTGTTTGATTGCTGTCCAAATCCCGTTGCAGTTGATCCGGCTGGCAAAGCCGAAGTTCCACCGGTTAGTAAAGTATTGTTATAAGGTTGGTTTTCACCCAAATCCAACAAACCCAAAATATCTCTCGAATCGGTTGTTGTACCTGCTTTATTGGTAATCCAAACCTCTATTTTAGTAATCTGAAAAGGCGATGTAATAATTGGCGCATTGGCTAAATGCTTGTTGTAATTGTTACGGAAATATTGCGCTAAAAAAAAGTGTTTGTTGGCCTCATAACTATCGGCACTTACCCTAAATTCGTTTTGTTGCGCACCATTGGTAATCCGTAACTCACGCGATTCGGATTTTTGTTGGGTGTAAACACTTGTAACGTTCAGCTTGCCAAACTGCAATTGGGTTTTGATACCAAAAAGTGCCTGCGTACCTGTAATTAACGAGGTATTTAAAGGTAAACTTACGTTACCCGCTTCTATTTTTTTAATGATATCATCAGCACCGCCTGTATAATCAAGTTTAATTTGATTTTCGAAATCGAATTGAGCTTCGGTATTGTAATTACTTCTTATTTTAAGCTTGGTACCAATGTTGCCGACCAAATCCATTTGAATCCTTTGATTAAAATCAAAATTGGTTTGAACACGCTGGCGCTCATTAAAAAGCGGATTTTCGTTTTTATTTATTCGCCCAAGAAAAGTTAGTTCGGCCTCTCCACGTGGTTGAATATCAATAGTAGTACCGCCAAAAAGTTTCTCAAAAGCCTTGCTGTTAACTTGAATTTTAGGAATAATACCTGTATTTCGATAATCGCTAACTTCTGCATTGGAAATGCTTCTCCAGTTGCCTCGTTTAATTTCGCTATTAACTAAACGGGAATATTCATCAATAGTTAAATACTGCGTTTGCGTAACATATTTGTCGCCAATTAACTCCTTTACGATATAACGTTTATTTTTGGCATCGTATTCTACCACCCTTTTCACATTATTTGGTAGTGGATAAAAAGGATTGCTTGATGAGCCTAAACCAAGGAGTTGTTTTTCGCGAAGACCAAAGTTATTTTTAAGCGTAGCGGTATCAGCTTTGCTCGGAACAGCTTGAGAGAAGGCGTTTTTTGTAGCAAATAAGAAAAGTGGGATGAGAAATAGGAGTGTAGAAATTCTCTTCAAAGGCCGTTATATCTATAAATTTTTTAAAGCTTGTTTAATTAGTTGCTCTACCGAAAGCGTCCCTTCTGTTCCCTTTAAAATCTGATCAATAGTTTTTTCGGCTGTTTGTTTGGCGAATCCGAGCATTACCAATGCAGATAACGCTTCATCTTTAACTGTATTGTGTTGAGGCATAGAAATTAATGAATCTGCACCTTCTTTTTTTAGCTTGTCTTGTAACTCTAAAACCAAACGTTGCGCTGTTTTAGCACCTAAACCTTTAATGCGTTGTATAAGAGGATAATCAGCCTTTACAATCGCCGTTTGAATTTCCGTTGGAGTAATGGATGATAAGATCATCCTGCCGGTATTTGGCCCTATTCCGGATACGGATATAAGGTGTAAAAATAAACGGCGTTCGCCCTCATCGGCGAAGCCGTATAATGTATGTGCATCTTCTTTTACGTGTAGCCAGGTGTATAATTTACACCTTTCTGTATCTCCCAATGCGCTATAAGTATTCAAAGAAATGTTAATGTGATAGCCTACACCTCCAGCTTCAACCACAACAAAAGCTGGGTTTTTGAACGTCAATTTACCATCAATATAGGCGTACATTTCCTGATTACGATTTTAGATTTGCGATTTCAGGTTTGTGAGTCAAACCTGAAATCGATTATTTTTTGTTTGTTTTTGTAAATATACCTTTTCGTTTCGATGAATCTGCAATTTCTTCTTTTGCCTGAACATCCACTACTGCAATAGTAACCATATTTACGATCTCTCTTACCGAACTTCCTAACTGAACAATATGAACAGGTTTATTTAATCCTAATAAAATCGGACCAACAGCTTCGGCACCACCAAGTTCCTGCAATAGTTTGTAGGCAATGTTACCTGATTCTAAATTTGGGAAAACCAATGTATTTGCAGGCTCTTTGGCAAGTGTACTGAATGGAAAATTCTCTTTTAACAATTCGTTGTTAATGGCAAAGTTGCCTTGCATTTCTCCATCAACAATTACTTCTGGATGGTTTTTATGCAACAAACGGGCAGTTTCTCTAACCTTGTTTGGCGTAACACCATCGTTCGAGCCAAAGTTTGAGTAAGATAATAATGCAATACGTGGTTTAATGTTAAACTGCTTTACCGATTTATCCAATAATAAAGTGATATCAACCAATTCTTCTGCTGTTGGATCTACATTTACGGTAGTATCGCCAAAGAAAACCGGGCCTTTTTTGGTCATCATCATGTACATACCCGCAACGCGTTTAACGCTTGGGTCTACACCAATAACACGTAAAGCTGGTTTAATGGTAGATCCGTAGTCTTTTGTTAAACCTGAAATCATCGCATCAGCTTCGCCAAATTCTACCATCGATGCACCATAATAATTACGGTCTCTCAATAATTTTGTAGCATCATTTAATGAAATTCCCTTACGCTGACGTTTTTTGTATAAAGAAGCCGCGTATTGTTTGGTTTTTTCAGGGTTTTGCATCTGATCAATGATCTCTACGCCTTCCAATTCCAGTGCATGCTCATCAATAATCGATTGGATTTTCTCTTTATTTCCTAATAAAATAGGAATTGCAATGTTTTCATCCTTAATAATTTGAGCTGCTTTTAAAATTTTATAGTTATCTGCTTCAGCAAAAACAACACGTTTAGGATCCATTTTAGCTTTAGTGGTAATAGAACGCATAATCGCATCATCTAAACCTAAACGTTTTCTTAACTCTTCGTTGTAAGCATCCCAGTCTGTAATAATTTTACGGGCAACACCACTTTCAATAGCTGCTTTTGCAACCGCTGTAGAAACCTCCGTAATCAACCTAAAATCAACAGGTTTTGGAATGATGTATTCCTTGCCAAACTTAAGGTTGCGGGCATTATAGGCTAAGTTTACAGCCTCAGGTACAGATTTTTTTGCCAATTCAGCAATGGCTTTAACGGCCGCAATTTTCATTGGCTCGTTAATACTTGTTGCACGAACATCAAGCGCACCGCGAAAAATATATGGAAATCCTAAAACATTGTTCACCTGGTTAGGATAATCAGAACGGCCAGTAGCCATAATGATATCTTTACGTGTTTTGATAGCCAATTCGTATGCAATTTCCGGATTCGGATTTGCCATTGCAAACACGATTGGATTCTTGGCCATCGAGTTTAACATTTCGACAGTAACACAATCAGCAGAAGATAATCCGATGAAAACATCAGAATCTTTCATGGCTTCGGCCAAAGTGTTGATTTTTCTATCCGTAGCAAATTCAGCCTTAATTGCATCTAAAACCTCGCGGTCTTTACGAATTACGCCGGAACGATCGCACATAACGATGTTCTCTTTTTTAGCCCCTAAAGAAACATATAGTTTGGTACAAGAAATTGCAGCGGCGCCAGCACCGTTTACCACAATTTTAATCTTGTCCATTTTTTTCTTAATGATTTCGCAAGCATTTAACAACGCAGCAGCCGAAATAATTGCTGTACCATGTTGGTCATCATGCATTACCGGAATATTCATTTCCTCTTTCAAGCGACGCTCAATTTCGAAACATTCTGGCGCTTTAATGTCTTCTAAGTTTACACCACCAAAAGTTGGCTCTAAAGCTTTAACGATTTTTACGAAATCATCAACATTTTTGGTATCTAACTCTAAATCAAATACATCAATATCAGCAAAAATTTTAAATAATAAACCTTTACCTTCCATTACCGGTTTACCAGCTTCAGGACCAATATCGCCTAAACCTAATACGGCAGTACCGTTACTAATAACTGCAACAAGGTTTCCTTTTGCAGTATATTTATAAACATCTTCTGTGTTTTCAGCAATTTTTAAACATGGCTCTGCAACGCCTGGAGAATAGGCTAGAGTTAAATCTCTTTGCGAATTTGTAGGTTTTGTAGGTACTACTTGTATCTTTCCCGGACGGCCTTGCGAGTGGTAATCAAGCGCATCTTGCTTTCTAGTGGTTTTACTCATTACGTAACTTATTAGTGACGCCGCAAAGGTACAATTCTTTTATTAGGCAGAAAATAAATATCCTAGCAAAAAATTAATTCTCTGTGCGCTAAAATTCTTACCGTTTGGATGATAATCACAGGTAAATGATTTATGAGATAATATTTCTGCAATTCATTCGTGAATGCCAAAGTGCTTAGGTTTAGAAAAAACCTAGGTGCTTTGAATTGGCTAAACCCTTCCCATCAGTGGATCGGTATAGGTTTCCTTTCCAGTTTCAATTCTTCCTGCAAATCGCTGTGCAAATAACCCATTCGGATTTGTTGTAATTTCAAAATCGTACCAGCCGTAACTTGATTTCAAATCCAAAACAATTATTTCTTCTGCTTTTGCAGCGACATATTTTTTAATTGCACTTTTTTTATAGGCCAAATCATTCAGCTGAAATCCTATTGCATTTTCTCCACTATTTTTTATTAGCACCTTAACATTTCCAGTAGGCACTTTTGTAATTCGATTTAATTCGGGAACAGCAGAAATGGTTAATAATGGGTCGCTTGATGTGCCTTCGAATTCACGAAAAAATCCATTCGGTCCATTTAACCGAAGGTGGTATTTCCCATCTTCAAACGCATTTAATGGCCATTGATAAGTCAACTCGTCATCAGCTTTCACTGCGAACGACCAATTTCTGCAACTTTCTTCCTGCTGATCATCTTTAAATTTAGCAGGAGCATAAACGGTAAATGGCGCACCAGCAGATTTTTTGCCAAACAGTTTTGTGCCAGCAGACATTTTGATCTGAAAACTCTGTTTATCTGCCAGAAGTGAACCTTCACTTTCCAATTGATAGGGTAATGCGCAAGCTTTACGGATTCCTTTCTCTTGCTGAGACATCACATTAGCAAAATTGGTTTGCGACGTTATATTATTTAAATCACGATCTGTTAAAGCATTAGAAATTTTCGGCTCCTCTTTAAATTTTGCATTGAAAATGGTTTCTACAAAAGCATCACGTTGTAAAAACGGCAATTTTTCTGAAGCGGCATCAAATGGTGTAAAAGCAGAAGTCAGGTTGCCACAAATTGTTCTTCTCCATTCGCTGATGTTATCCAAGCGAATGTTTTTATTGTATTTGCGGTTTACAAATTCTTCTAAAAACTGAAGGGTAGAAGTGTGATCAAAAACCTGCGAATTCACTTTCCCACCTCTACTCCAGGGCGAAGCAATCAGCATTGGTACCCTAAAACCCAAACCAATTGGCGCTTCTCTGGCACCTTTCTCTGGTACACCTTGTTTAAGTTCATTTACCAGGCGCACATGCTCCACTTCGGTATCAATACCTTTAGAAACTTTACCAGTTTCGGGTTTATTATTATCGGGAATAGAAAACGGTACCACGTGATCGTAGTAACCATCATTTTCATCATAGGTTACAATGAAAATGGTTTTCTTCCATACTTCGGGATTTTTGGTTAAAATGTCCATCACTTCAGAAACCAACCATGCACCATACCAAGGGGCACTCGGGTGATCGGAAAAATTCTGTGGACCAGCCAGCCAGGAAACTGTAGGTAGCTTGCCAGTATTTACATCAGTTCTGAATTGATGCAGAACATCACCTTTTGGTACGGTTACTTCTCTTTCTTTGCCGTTATCTTCATATTTAATGGCAGAAATACTCCGGTAATCAGGATCGTTTTTATTTACTACAAAAGCACGGTAAAACAAGCTTTTCTGCTCATCCGTTAATTTGGCGAAGTTGGTTTCATTCCATTTTTCGAGGTCGGCAGTAGCATCATCCAAAGCTTTTATTTTATTTTTTAAATCACTTTGGATTTTTTTGGCTGCAGCATCGCTAGAAGGACTTTCCTCTTGCAGTTTATTAATTTCTGCTGGTAAGGTATCTACCAGCTTTTGTAAATTCTCTACAAATCTATCTTTAAACTTTACATTATATGCCTTGAAAAATTCCAATAAGTTGCAGCCAAAATTGGCAAGCCAGGCACGTTCTTCTCCTTTGAAACCGCCACCGCAACTGGTTTCATTTTGATAAAACTTCCAGGCAATTTTATTTTCTTCCAATAACTCAGGAAAAGTTTTCCAAACATGTTTTCCATAAGCGAAATCATCATTTCTGATGTTCGCCTTTAAAATACCATTTTCCTCATGGGTAATTTTGCCCGTCCAGAAGAAAGATCTGTTTGGCGTAGTGCTCGTCATTCCTGAACAAAAGTTTTGATCGCAAATGGTAAAAGCATCAGCCAAGGCATAGTTAAAAGGTAAATCTTCGCGTACATAATGACCTAACGTTAGTGGCATGTGCGCATAATTTTTGTTGCCAGGCTTTTTGGCAATTAACCATTTATCATATTTTCCCTGGTTGTATGCATCAACCTGGCTTGCTCTGGAATGTGGCAATGAACCCATCCAAGTTACCTTTGTATCTTTAATATTTAACCGAAATGGAGCATAAGTGTTTCCCGTGGCATCCGTTTGAAACCAAGCTGGTTTTTGATTGGGAAGTGTTACCACTCGCGGGTCGTTAAAACCGCGAACGCCCTGTAAGCTACCAAAAGCATGGTCGAAGGATCGATTTTCCTGCATAAGAATTACCACATGTTCTGCGTCTAAAAACGAACTACCTGGTGCAGGATCGATTGCAAAAGCTTTTTGAATTGATGAAGGTACCGCAGATGCTAAACCTGTTGCGCCTGAAAGCAGTAAAGATTTACGGAGAAATTCTCTTCTGGTATCCATGTTTGATAAAATAATTTTAAAGCAAATTAAAGTTATTTTAACAGCTATTAAATAAAGCGAAAGTTAATTGTATGTTAATCGATGATAATGTTACAGACAAAGAGCAGTCAATTGCACTTCGAAAAAATTGGAGGACGCCTTTTAAAGAAGGAAAGTAGCTATCAGTCGATTAGCCAAAGTATATTTTCTCGCTTTCTTAATGCATTATATTTAACCTCTACTTTAACTGGCAACGGGCTGTTCCTGATTCTTGACAATGATCTTGAGTTCATAATCGAATGTCCTAAAACACAGGAATTACTGTAAGTTACTCCATTAACGGTAAAAACATAAATAAATTCGATTTTATCAGTCACTGTGTTATTTCCTTGTGCGCCACTTTGGATATTGGCAGAGAACTCTTTTCTTGCTGTGATTTCGCCAGTAGTTTTACCTGATTTGTCAATGCTATGCCAAAGCATGCCTACAAAAGAAAGATTGAAACAAATAAATAGTATCAAGAAAAAGGCTAGAATGAATCCAGAAACCTGAAAAATTGATTTCCAATCGTAAAAATAGATATTGCTAATTTTTTTCAACTTACCCTACTATAGTCGTTACCCTTTGCTAATTTTCAATACCATACCGGTCTGTAAACCTGCTTTGCTCAGTTTATTATCTCGTTTAATGCTCTGTACGGTTGCTCCGTTAAACTTTTCTGCAATTTCTGATAAGGTATCACCAGTTTTAACTTTGTAACTCAAATATGAGGCAGGTGCTTTTGGCTGAACACGATTTTTGGCAAATATTTTAAGCTTTTGACCTGGTACAATGGTTTTACTTTTTAAGCCATTCCACACCCTTAAATCTTGAACTTCAACGCCATATTTATTGGCTACCGTAGTAAGGTTTTGTCCGGATGAAACTTTATGATAAACCACTGTATTTGATGAAAATGGTTTCACCTCCTTTTTGCGCAAATCCCTAACATCATCCGTACTGGCCTGAACCACTTGCATGTTTACATCGAGATCGGTATTATATAAAACTTCGTAAACATTGGCATAATCAATGTCTTTAAGTTTTGGCATCACGATACGTTTTGGCGCTTCTTCTGTGCCGTTTACAATTTTCTTTTTGTATGATGGATTTAAAGCAAATAGCGAAGCTTCATCTACATTTAGTGCTTGGGCTAAACTTGTCAATGAAACAAAACGACTGGTTTGAACCGTATCGGTTTTCAAAAACATATTGCAGGCTTGGGCATTAATTTGATGGTGTTTGGAATAATTCATTACATAAACCGCTGCAATAAAAGCGGGAACATAATTACGTGTTTCCTTCGGGAGGAATTGTCTGATTTCCCAAAAATCTCTGGAGTTGGCTTTAATCATAGCCCTGGTAACATTTCCTTTGCCACAATTATAAGCTGCAATGGCCAAAAGCCAGTCGCCAAGTTCTTCGTAAGCATCTCTAAAATATTGCGCTGCCGCATAACTTGCCTGAATGGGATCTTTTCGCTCATCAACAAAATTATCCATTTTCAAGCCATAAGCTTTGCCTGTGCCAAACATGAACTGCCAAATGCCTGTTGCACCAACTCGTGAAATGGCGTGTGGATTCATCTGTGACTCTACAATGGTTAAATATTTGATTTCTTGTGGAATCTCAAAATCTTTTAATGCCTTTTCAAAAATGGGGAAGTAATAATTAGAAAGCCCCATCATTTTACCAAACATATCCTTGCGTTTTGCATAGATATCGATGTACTGCTGAACGTATTCGTTATAAGGAAGTGGAACAGTTTTAACAATAGAATCCAGCCTTAACTTGTAAATATAATTCTGGCCCATCAGTAATGGGTTTTCGTATATTAAAGGAACAGCAACAGTATCGGTATTAACGAATATGTTATTCTGCTTTTTAGAAATACTATCTAATTTTAAAATTTGCTGTGCGCTGGAAACGGTAACGCTAAAAAATAAAGCACAAATAGAGGTAAAAAGTAGTTTTCTAATCATGGGCTATTTCAATGATAATTTCGGATCCCAGATTTTGGACTCCGGACTAGCTTAATAAAAATGCCTTAGAGAAAGCAAGTAGCTTATCTTCCTCGAAATGTTTGGCTATAAATTGAATACTTAACGGCAAGCCGGCTAAATTATTGCCTAATGGCAAAGCAATGGCTGGATTACCACTTAATGATGGTAAAACGGTAAATATATCGGCCATGTACATTACAAGTGCATTTTGTACATTATCGCCAATTTTAAATGCTGCTGTTGGTGCCACCGGCGACAAAATCAAATCGTATTCTACAAAAAGATTATCTAACTTTTCTCTAATTAATCTGCGTACTTGTTGTGCTTTTTGATAATAAGCATCGTAGTAACCAGCGCTTAAAACGAAGGTTCCAAGTAATATCCGCTTTTTTACTTCTTCACCAAAACCTTCAGCCCGAGATAATTTGTAGAGTTCGGTTAATGATTTTGCTTCGGTATTGCGGTGGCCATAATGTACGCCATCGTAACGGGAAAGGTTTGAGGAAGCTTCTGCGGTAGTTAAAATATAGTAAGCAGGAACAAGGTAATCCAAAAGATCAAAAGATACATACTCAACGGTATGACCTTTAGCCTTCAAATCTTCTATCGATTTTAATATGGCTGCTTTAATTTCCGGATCAAGGGCATCGCTCTCAATCGTTTCTTTTAAAACGGCTATTTTTTGTTTTTTAATTTCTGCTAAATGCGCTGAATAATTAGGCACTTCTAAGGGGGAAACTGTCGAATCGTTTTCATCTGCGCCAGCTAAAACTTGTAAAAGCAAAGCTGCATCATCGATAGAAGAAGTAATTGGTCCAACCTGATCAAATGACGAAGCATATGCGATTACGCCATATCTGGAAATTCGTCCGTAAGTAGGTTTTAAGCCGATTTGACCGCAGAAAGCAGCTGGCTGCCTAACGGAGCCGCCGGTATCAGTGCCTAGAGTTGCCAAACACATATCGGCTTGAACAGCTACTGCCGAACCACCAGATGAGCCGCCCGGAACGAGCTCAGGGTTGGCTGCATTTTTAGCCGGTCCAAAATAAGAAGTTTCGTTAGAGCCGCCCATGGCAAATTCATCACAATTTAAGCGGCCAATAATGATCGCATCTTCTTGTAATAATCTTTGCACTACAGTGGCAGAATATGGAGAAACAAAACCATCGAGCATTTTTGAAGATGCTGTAACGATGTGGTCTTTATAACAGATATTATCTTTTATACCAATAACCATCCCAGCAAGTTTTCCTGCTGTGCCATTATCTATTTTTTCCTGTACCGCTTTAGCCTGAACTTCTGCCGAATAAAAAAACACCTCGTTGAATGCATTGAGGTGTTCGTTATTTTTAATTTGCTTAAAATAATAAGCCAATAAATCGGTTAAAGTTAATTGCTTTTGCGAAATGAGCGCTTGTATCTCCTTAAGAGAACTGTATTTCTTCAAAACTAATTTATTTGCAATTAAACAGTTTTATCACGGTTAGATGGATCTACTTGTTCTCCATCAACACCATCTTTACCATCTTTAAATTCTTTAACACCTTTTCCTAATCCTCTCATCAGTTCAGGAATTTTCTTACCACCAAACAATAACAAAACCACTACAGCGATAATGATAATTTCTGGTGTTCCAAGCATTGCTGCTATTGTTGTATTTAACATAACTTTTTTGTTTAAACTTTTTGATTATCAGTTACTGTTTCATCGATGGGATTAACTGAGGGATGAGTTTTGGTTAAATTCGGCTCTACTTTTTCATCAACTGGTGTTTCATCAGTTGGATGATGACGTTGATTATTATTATTTGCAACCGTTTCTTCTGCTTCTTCTTTGTCTAAGTCCATAGCATTAATATTTCTATGGATTTCACGCTTAACACCATCAGATGCATCTTTAAACTCTCTGATTCCCTTTCCTAATCCTCTTGCCAGTTCGGGTAATTTTTTACCTCCAAATAACAAAAGAACCACCACTAAAATGAGTATGATCTCTGATCCACCCATGTTTAAAAATTCTAATAACGTGCCTTGATACATCACTAATCTATTTTATACAAATATAAACAATTTATACTGTCTTCTTTATTTACTAATCCAAGCCTCGGGGTTTAAAACATTATTTCCTCTTCTAACCTGGAATTTTAGGATAGCATCATCGCCAGTGTTTGCCACCACTCCGATGGTTTGTTTCGTATCTACATCACTACCTGTGCTTACCGATACATTTCTCAGGTTTTGGTAAACCGTAATGTATTCACCATGCATAATGATAACTACCCCACGACCCTGAATATATTGAACAAGTAAAACCTTACCAGCAAAAACAGCCCTTACTGCAGCTCCATCAGCGGTAGTAATATCAATACCATCATTTGTGTATGATGCTTGATCTACCTTGTGCAAGCCAAATCGTTCGGTAACTGTACCCGTTGAAACCGGCCAAGGCAACCTTCCTCTGTTCCCTTCAAAACCTGCTGATAACCGGGCGGCCTCTGGCGTTGCAGTTAGCGCTTCGCTTGTGGTTTTTTCTTTCACCACCGGCGCTTTGCTTGGTGCAGGTGCAGGTCTGTTTTCTGCTCTTGCTCTATCTGCAGCTGCTTTTTCTTCAGCAGCACGTTTTGCTGCGGCTATTCTTGCTTCTTCTGCTGCTTTTCTTCTGGCTGCTTCAATTGCCCGTTTAATGGCGGCATCAATAGCGGCATCAATCTGCTTTTGCTGTCTTCTTCGCGAAGCAATATCTTGCGTAAACTGCCTTTCCTGTTTACTTAATTTACCAAGTACAGCAGATTGCTGGTTTTTATCTTTACCTAAACGTTCCCTCTCCTTTTCCTGCTCTCTTAAAAGCTCACTTTTTTCACGAAGGGTTTTATCCAGAACCTTAATTTTTCCATTAAGATCTTGCTGCGTATTTTCTATATAACCTGCTTGTTTTTTGCGGTACTGACTAAACTGTTGTAAGTATTTTATTCGTTTGTAAGCTTGGTTAAAATCTTTTGCAGCAAAAATAAACATCATTTTATCGTATGAGTTTCTGTTTCGCTGTGCAAAGCGAATCATGCCCGCATATTCCTTTTTAAGGTCGCCTAACTGGCCTTGTAATGTATGTACGGTATTCGTGTTCTGAGAGATTTGGCTATCAAGGTTTTTAATTTCAGAGTTGATGGTTCCAATTTTTTCCTGACGCAATCTAATCTGCGCATTGATGCCGTTAATTTGCTGCAGTGTTAGCTTTTTACCACTAGCTGTTTTACTTAAATTCTTTTGAAGCTGCTCAATTTCACGTTGTATAGCTTCCTTCTTTCTTCTTAATTGACTTTCAGTTTGCGCTAGGGCTGAAAAGGCAAAACCGCTTAAAAACAGAATAAATACGAGTTTGTGTAGCTTCATTGAGCCAAAAGTATAAAAATTTTATAGGAAAATACATTAAAATTGAGATACTTAAATCATTAAAATGGTGTGTTTAACGATCTTCACTTATTCTTCATCAAATTTTAATTTAACAATACAATCAAAATCATTCGGCATATGCGTAAACAATTTCTACTTAATGAATCAGATAATAGAGTTTCATTAATTGTCATTGAATCAAAAAAAATAAGAAAATTTTAAGTAAAAAGTTAAATCCTATTTAATAAGCGTGTATCTCTTTGGAACACTAAACGGAAAATCTACAGGAACATTGCCATCAATTTTTACATATTGTAAATCGATATTAATTTTTTTAGCTCCAGATAATGTATTGATTTGAAGTGCACTTGGAAACAGCGACTCATTTAGTTTCTGATAATCGGTATAGTTAACTTTTAAAGCCTGACCATTTTTAGAATCATTTAAATTAGTTTCCGATACTTTTAAAAGCGTGTTGAAAAGCAAACGATAATCAAGTTCTTGTTTTCTGCCCGAAACTACCCAAACCCCATTTTCTTGCTTAACATCAGATTGCTGGGTTAAAAATTCGCCCATGGCATTTCCGGTTAAAATACTTTGAAGCGTATTAAAGTTAACTTGTTTGTTGGTGAATGTATAAATGTAACTGAAAGGTTTTTTAATGTATTCGCTTTTAAGCCTGTTCATAATTTTAATACTATCTGGCGTAATTAAAGCTCTGGCTACTTCGGCCAGGCCGCCCAATGCCGTAATGCTTACCCAAATGGTTTCCTTATCTTTCATTTTGAAGTTCATGGTCACATCATTTGCATCGCCAGAAATATTTAATGTAGCTTTTGCTTTTAATGAGAGCGTGTTGAATTTTAATTGCTTATCGTTTAATGCTGATAGGGCTTGCGCTTTTGTATTGTCGGTAGGAATTTCTGTAGGCTTGGTAGGAACTGTAACAATCTCTTTTTTCGGCTTACAGGCTGTTGCAAAGCAAATTGTACTGATAATAATTGCGCTATTTAAAATATTTCTTTTCATTAATTTTCTTATTTAAAATTTCGGTTCCATTTCCGGCTTCTTTTGCCTTTTGCCATTGCAACAAAGCATCATCTTTTTCGCCTTTCATATACAGAATATCTCCGTAATGCTCCAAATAAACACCATTCTTATTGGTATTGTTTTGAAGTGCTTTTTCGATCCAGGTTTTTGCCAAATCATACTTTTGTTGCTTAAATAAAATGAAGGCATAAGTATCTGCAACCGAAGAATTAAAAGGCATTGCATTGGCAGCGGTTTCGGCATATTTTGCAGCCTTGGTTAAATCATCATTTTTCAGAGCCAGATAATAAGCATAATTATTCATGATGAGGTAATTATCGGGTTCTGTTGCAATTGCTTTTTCGAAAGCATTTTTTGCCTGATTGAAATTATTTTGGCTGATGTAAATATCACCCTGAAGTGCGTAAACCTGGGCTTGCATACTTTTATTATCCACATCAAGCTGTAATGCAGTTTTCAGATTATTTAAAGCAAGATCAAATTTGCTGGTTTTGTACAATGCATAAGCCATGTAATAATATAAACTGGCTTGATTGGGATAAATGGTAAGTGCTTCATCGCCTATTTTCACCGCCTCGGCATAATGCCCGATCAGGCTTTGGATGTTGATTACCTGCTCCCAAACTACATAAACTTGCTCATTCAATTTTAATGCTTCCTGATATTGAACCAGCGCTTCTCTCAGTTTATTTTGCTGATACAGCACATCGCCATAAAGCGCTAAAGCTTTTGCATCTTTTGGATTCTGTTCAGCTACAATTTTGCTTAAATCAGTAAGGTTTTTAGCTACAACGGGCTCACTTATTTTAGAAAAAAGTGCAGCCACAATCTTTACCTTTTCAGTTAGTGGCATGTCGATACTGCCAAATGCTAATTTTAGTGATGAAAATGCGGCATCATCATTTTTTTGTTTGCGATAGATATCAGCAAGGGCTAAATTAACTTCAAAATTTTGAGGCTCTATTTGTTGTGCTTTTAAAAGTACCTTTAATGCTTCTGGGTCGTTGCCTTTTTGTAATAGCAAGCCGGCTGCATAGAGATAGTTTTTTACATCTGCTTGGTTGCCTTCCAATAGTTTGACAATATCACTTTCAGAAGCATTTCCATTTGATTGGACTCTTCTTCGGGCTGTAATCAAATCTCTTGATTCTCCAAATTTTATTTCTATCTGATCGTAAACCTTTTTGGCTTCCTCAACTTTATTGGATAAATAAAGTGCATTAGCTTTATCAAAATAATAGGCATCATTTTCTGGATCAAGGCGTATCAATTGTGAAAATACCTCTACCAATTCTGGCATTTTATTGCTGCGTTTATATACTTCACCCAGAATGCGATAATACCAGGGGTTGTTATTATTTAATTTGATGGCTTGTTTGATGTTTATTTCAGCCTCGGCTAATTTATCTAAGCGGAGATTGGCATTTGCCAATTCGAAATAAGCGGCATGGTTGCTGGCATCTAACCCAATAACTTTGTTAAAGTTTGTAGCGGCAAGCATGTAATTATCAGACATTTTTTCTCGCAAACCGGCAAAAAACAATTGCTTAACCATGTTGCTATCTCTAGTGGCGTTGGATACAACGGGCATTTGCCCAAAGGCATTTAGGTTTAAAATTATTGCTGCAAGAAAAACGTATGTTCTATTCATAAATTAAATTTTGAATGAGTGAATATTCAGCTATTTCCTTATTCTTTCAATCAATCATTCTCAAATTCTCTCATTAACCTTTTCCCGTATGCCCGTAACCACCTTCACCCCTCAAAGTTTCTCCTAATTCTTCAACGGCCTGCCATTCAACTGTTTCATGTTTAGCCACAACCATTTGCGCAATTCTATCTCCATTAACGATTTTGAATTCGGTATCTGATAAATTAACCAATAAAACTTTTAATTCTCCTCGGTAATCGGCATCAATTGTGCCTGGAGAATTTACAATACTAATCCCGTGCTTATATGCCAATCCGCTTCTCGGGCGAATCTGCGCTTCAAAACCCGTTGGTAGTTCAATATATAAACCTGTCGGGATTAATTGACGCTGTAAAGGTTTGAGCATAATTTCTTCAGTAATCGATGCTCTTAAATCCATTCCGGCAGCATGTGCTGTTTCGTATTGTGGTAATGGATGTTCGGATTTATTGATGATTTTTATGTTCATATATTACTTATCATAAATGACTCCTGCGTATGTCAAATCTATAATATCAAGATCCTTTTTTTAAAAGTTTCTTTACGTTATCCTTCTCAAAATAAAATATCCCTATTAAAAATAAAATTAAAATGGCGTTGCCAATGTAAATGTTGCGGTGAAATACCCAGAAAGATAAGCCAACAAAAATGATAGAAATGATGATGTACGCACTCATTGATTTGAGTTTATAAGGTATTGGATAGTGTTTCTGACCTAACCAATACGAAATAACCATAATAATAAAGTAGGCAAACATCGACACCCATGCAGAGCCCATGTAACTATATTTTGGAATGAGAATAATATTCATCACAATAGTAAAAACTGCACCAACCAAAGAGATATATAAACCATATCTGGTTTGATCGGAAAGGCGGTACCATACCGACAAATTCATATAGATGCCGAGGCAAACATAGCCAAAAAGCAATACTGGAACGGCATTTAGTCCTTCCCAATATCTCGAATTGATAAAATGTTTAATGATTTCGATGTTGGCTGTTAATCCAAGAAATAAAATAGATAAAGCTAAAACGAAGTAATATAAAATGGTAGCATAAGTTTGTTTTGCATTTTCGTTTTTAGCATGACTGAAAAAGAAAGGTTCGGCTCCCAATCTGAAAGCGGTATTAAAAATGCTTATGAAAATGGCTAACTTACATACTGCGCCATAGATACCAACATCATGGTTGGCAATGTTATTTGGCAGATATTTACCTAATAAGATTTTATCGAGATTTTCGTTAATGATAAAGGATAAATTTGCAATTAAAACTGGCCAACTATAGCCAAACATATTGTAAAACAGGTCTTTGTTGAATTTTAATCGAAGTTCTAAAAACTGTGGTACAAGCATTATCAAAGTAACTACACTTGCAATTAAGTTTGCTACAAAAACGTAGCCTACCCATCTACCCTTGTACCAGCTAGACCACCAATCAGCTAAAATATCGTGTTTAATAAGCAGCGGAATAACGAAAATGAATATCAAATTGAAACCGATGAATGTGCCAATATTTATAAATTTGATTAAACTATATTTAAAAGGTTTACCGTCTGCTCTTAATTTTGCAAATGGAATTACACTAATGGCATCTACAAATAGGATCCATGCGAAAAATTGTATGTAAGATTTTTGATCAGCAAAGCCAGAAATGTTCCCGTTCAGAGTGTATTTTGCCAGAAAATCAGTAAAAACTAGTGCTGTTATTAAAAACAGTGAAGAGATGAAAGCAATAACCAAGAAACTGTTGTTGTAAACTTCTTGTTTTTTGTCTTCATGTTTATTTAAGTATCTAAAAAACGTGGTCTCCATCCCAAATGCCAAAATGGGATTAATGATGGAAACGTAACTGAACATTTTGGTAAAAACGCCGTACACCCCCGGAGCAAAAACTGTGGTGTAAATGGGTGTTAAAATAAAATTAAACAAGCGTGAGAGAATGGTACTAATACCATAAACCATTGTTTGCCCCAGAAATTTTTTATATACCGACAAAAGAATTTAAGATTTTAGATTTACGATTTTAGATTAGCATTGCCAATTTATAATCCTAACCTGTTATTAATTTATTTTAAACTATATCATTATTGATTTTAGGCTTTGAAATTGTAACTCTTCAAACTAAAATCGTAATTATATTTACCAAAGAAGATTCTTTTTAACCACTTCGAAATTGCGAAAATTTTTCAGGTCGCCATCGCTTATTTCTACATTCTCAACCACCGATTTATCAGGTCCCTCTTTGCACCAGTCAATAAATGGCTCTAAAATAAATTGTTCCGCCTCTGCTTCAATACTTACCGAGCCATCTTTTTCATTTTTCACAAAGCCTTTAATGCCCATTTGATCGGCAACAGCTTTGGTGCTTGCCCTGAAGAAAACGCCCTGCACTTTACCCGTTACTTTTATATTAATGTGTTTCATTGGTATGGGAAATTGAAATGTTTTAACGTTGCAAAGTTAATAAACGATTGCGCATTAAACTGTTTCATCATACAAATCCCTGAACGATTTTAATCCCGAAAGATATTCTGCCCAAATATCTTCCAAAATCTGTTTGGCAGGTTTAATTTCATTCAGCATAGCTGATATTTGCCCGATTTCGAGTTCGCCATTATCCATATCGCCTTCAAACATGCCCAACTTTGCTCTGGCTCTACCCAACAATTCCATTAATGTGTTTCGATCAGCGCCTTCTGCTTCTGCCTGTGCAATGGCATCGGCAAATTCATTTTTTAATAACCTCACGGGAACGAGTTTTTTCATGGCGAGTTTGGTGTCGCCCTCTGCTGATGAGATTATTTTATTTTTGAATTCCGGATGTGCAGATGACTCTTCAGCAATGGCAAAAGCCGAACCGATTTGAACAGCATCTGCTCCTAAAGCGAAAGCGGCCAACATCGATTTTCCGCTACCTATTCCACCAGCAGCAATTACGGGAATATTCACTGCAGCTTTAATCATTGGTATTAAACACATGGTGGTGGTTTCCTCGCGACCATTATGTCCGCCAGCTTCAAAGCCTTCAGCAACGATGGCATCTACACCAGCTTCTTGTGCTTTTAGTGCGAACTTTGTATTTGCTATAACATGAACAACTGTAATTCCATTTTCTTTTAAAAGGCTTGTCCAGGTAGCAGGATTGCCTGCCGATGTGAAAACGATTTTTACACCTTCTTCAATTACTACATCAATAATCTCTTGGATGTTTGGATACAATAAAGGAATGTTAATGCCAAATGGTTTTTCTGTTGCAAGTTTGCATTTCTGGATATGCTCCCGCAATACCGCAGGATACATAGAGCCTGCACCGATAATGCCCAAACCGCCTGCGTTTGAAACAGCTGATGCCAGTTTCCAACCGCTGCACCATACCATTCCGGCCTGGATGATTGGGTATTTAATGTTAAATAGATTGCAGATTGGGTTCATACTTTAAATCAATTTAATCACTTTATCGCTTTCAATCACGAAATCATCAGATAATTGAACAAGATTTAATCCTGGTTTTTTTCCGGCCTCTATACTACCGTATTGATTACTTAAGCCTAAAAACCCGGCACCATTAAGCGTTGCCCAAAGCAGAAGTGTTTCAAAAGCAACATTTTTGTACTGTTGTAAAATCTTCATTTCTGATAAAATATTCAGTTGGTGGTTGCTGGCTAAACTATCGGTACCTAAGGTGATTTTAATATTTTCTGATAGAAGTAAATCAACGTTTGGCAAAGTATTTTCGATATATAAGTTAGCCTGCGGACAAAGACACCAATATAAATCTTGATGGTTTTGTTTTGCAAATTCAATATCTGCTTTACTTGAAAAGGTATTATGAACTAAAAGTGTTTTTTGCTTTTTGATATAAGGCAACCAGGTTTGTAATGATGTTTTGTTTGATGGCTCAAAAAAATTAATGTTTAATCCGAGGAATTTATACAGTTCTAAAAAACCTCCAGTTTTGTTTTTAAAGAAATCATTTTCATTGGTAGTTTCCTGGTTATGAACGCTGATAAAAGTTTCTTCTTTTTCTGCCGCTTCGTTTATTAAACCAAAAAGTGCTGGCGAAACCGAATATGGCGCATGTGGAACTACAGAGGCAGGCAATGGTGAGAATTCATTTCTTATTCCTGTTGCATAATCCATTATTGCATTTGCCCTTTCCGGATTAAAACCCATTGCCTCTACAAAAGTGTGGTAATAGATTTTGCTGTTTTGTTTAATATCCTTTGAAGCGATTTGATTGGAAATATCGCCAACGGCAACAATGCCATTTTCGAACATTTTTGCGTCTGCGTTTTGCATCGCAATGTTAACTTGTTCCGCATTGGCTTGCCTGCTTTTAATAATCGTTTGCACAAATTTTACCAAGCCCATATGCTCCGGAATTTGGCCTAACATGTGCGAAAGTTCTAAGTGGCAATGTGTATTAATAAAGCCTGGAACAATTGCGCCTTTATTCTTCTTTACCTCTAAATTAAGATTTTGGGCGGCAGCTGCGGTTAAGATTTCTTTTATTTCGCCATCGTGGTTAACTGCAATTACTCCATTTTTTATTGGCGGAGTGCTTACCGGAAAAATCCAATCGGCAGAAAAATATTTTAACATACAGCGAATTTAGGATTTTTGCTTTACGAATTACTTCAAGTAGATTATATTCTCGATGTGCAATGTATTATAAAGTAAACAGTTTAGGAAGTCGTTTAGATTTTGACCAAAATCTTATATCGTAATTCTACAATCGTCAATTAAAAAGAGCCTCCTATCGGAATCGAACCAATGACCTACTGATTACAAGTCAGTTGCTCTACCAGCTGAGCTAAGGAGGCTTTTTATCGGGCTGCAATTATAGAAAAAAATATTCTTTTGATAAAAAGTTTTTGAAAATTTTGTTGAATGAAGAAATTAACCACCCCTTGCCCCTCCTAAATTAGGAGGGGAGTGGCGAATGCAAGAGAAAAATTTTCTTTGCTTAGTGTTGTGTGAGCAACAAACCAAACGCCTTGAATAGAAGTAATAATCTTAATCGTGAACTATCTAACTCCCCTACTTATTTTCAAGGAGGGGAACGGGGATGGTTCTCATTCTTTTGCAACTACAGCAGTTAAATAAACCCGATATACGCGAAAAGCCACCGATTCTTCTTCGGTGCTTGAAGCATTAGCGGGACAACACATTAAAATTACCACCTGTCCTTGCTTTTCTAATTAAAAGAATCGATTGATGTGCTTCTATTAGTGGGAATCTCTAAAGAATTTGTAGTTAATCCCCCCAATGTGTGGAGAAATTCCTCAACATTTATTTATTGGCACAGCGCTAATTATTTGATAAATAATGTTTTATGTGTTTGTGCCAGCTTTGGCACCATTATGAAACATTAGCAAGTATTGTTACAAACATTAAATTTTAAAAATCATATACTATGAAAAAGTTCATTTTATCAGCTACATTCTTAGCGTTCGCAGGGTTCTCAGCAGTACAAGCAAATGAAATAAATACAATTAAAAATACTGCAATTGTTGCAGTTCAAGATAGCGCAGTAAAGACTCCGGTTAAATTGGAAGAATTACCTGAGCCAGTAACAACCGCTTTAAAATCTGATGCTTACAAAGGTTGGACAGCAACTGAAGCATGGTCGGTTAAAGAAGGTGCGAAAGAGTACTATTTAATAAATGTTAAAAAAGAAGCAGAAACTGGTTCTGTAAAAATCGATAAAGACGGTAAACCAGTTCAATAGTAATTGTCTTTTGTAAAAAGGCATAATTAACCAAAGCGTAGCGTAATGGCTGCGCAAAATTAAATTAGAACCACGAAGCTATTCCGATAGTTTCATACATTTAAATTGAAAACAAGATGAAAAAGTTAATATTATCAGCTGCGTTCTTAGCATTTGCAGGATTCTCAGCAGTACAAGCGAGTGAAGTAAATACAATTAAAAATGCTGCAATTGTTGCAGTTCAAGATAGCGCAGTAAAAACGCCAGTTAAATTAGAAGAGTTACCTGAGCCAGTTACAACAGCATTAAAATCTGATGCTTATAAAGGCTGGACCGCAACCGAAGCTTGGTCGGTTAAGGAAGGAACAAAAGAATATTACCTGATCAATGTTAAAAAAGAAGCAGAAACTGGTTCTGTGAAAATTGACAAAGACGGTAAACCGGTTCAATAAATCCCAAATATTACATCTACCTAGTACAAGAAAGGCCAGACTTTGTCTGGCTTTTCTTATTTTTGTTGTATGGCGAAAATCCTGATTTTAGAAGACGATACAACATTTGCTCAATTACTTGAAGGTTTTTTAACGAAAAACAACCATGAGGTTACGCTCGTAACCCATATCAAACAATCTTTTAAATTTATAGAAAATCAGGTATTCGATTTATTTTTAATTGATTATCGCTTGCCCGATGGAATTGGTTTCGATGTGATTACACATTGCAGAAACCTGGGTTTATTAACTCCCATCGTTATCATGACCAGTTTTAACGATGTTCGTACAGCGGTAAAATCCATGCAAATGGGCGCTTTCGATTACATTACGAAGCCTGTTAATCCTGATGAACTTTTAATGGTGATAAAAAATTCACTTACTAAAAAAGATTCGAAAGAGATTAAAATTGAAGCCACAGATTCTGATTTTATAAAAGGCAAAAGCGCTACCGCTGATAGACTTTACGAACATATCGCCTTAGTTGCACCTACAGATATGTCGGTAATTATTCAGGGCGAAAGCGGAACGGGAAAGGAATTTGCTGCCCGAACGTTGCACCAACAAAGTAAGCGTACTGATAAACCTTTCGTTGCGATTGATTGTGGCGCTCTATCGAAAGATTTAGCTGCAAGCGAATTATTTGGTCATGTAAAAGGTGCTTTTACAGGTGCCTTGAATGATAAAAAAGGGCAATTTGAAACCGCAAATGGTGGTACTTTATTTCTGGATGAAGTTGGAAATCTAAGCTACGAAGTACAAATTAAATTGCTTCGTGCTTTGCAGGAACGTGTTATCCAGCCTTTGGGCAGTACCAAACAAATTGCTGTGGATGTTCGGATCGTTACTGCAACCAACGATGATTTGCTGAACAGCATTTCGGGTGGAGAATTCAGGGAAGATTTATATCACCGGTTAAACGAATTTAAAATTCAGCTACCCGCTTTGAGAGATCGCGGCGGCGATTTAGAATTGTTCATCAATCATTTTATTGGCCTGTCAAATCGTGATTTGGATAGAAATGTGAAAAGCATTTCTGCTGAAGCAAAATCATTATTATTGAATTACGACTGGCCAGGAAACCTGCGTGAATTGAGTAATGTAATTAAGCGAATGGTTTTATTAACACCTGGTGATGTTGCCCAGGTTTCGGCCTTGCCCGATGAAATGATGTTAGCTGTTAATCAGCAAACGTTACCCGGAAGCTCATCCGATTTAAAAGCAGTAAATGAGCAAAATGAAAAAACGCTCATTGCCGAAACTTTGATTAAGGCGAAACATAATAAATCTAAAGCTGCAAAAATGCTCAATATAGACCGGAAAACGCTCTACGCAAAAATGGAGAAGTATGGGATTGAGTAAAGGAGCCTTACCCGATGAAAGTTAGTGGTATTTGTTATTTCAGCGAATCCCTCTCCTTGAAGAGAGGGATTTAGTGGAAGTTGGTTTGAACCCAGATTTCTTTGCGGTTCTTGCAAGATATTTTTAAAATGAGATAAGGGTTTGGCTTTAAATACCCAAACCTTTATCTTCAAGAAGAAGAGATGAAAGGGTGAGGTATTTAATTCTCCCCAATAGGTTCCATCTCTTCCATCACCTTTATCAAAGCATCTAATTTTTTAAGTTGACTTAAGACATCTGTTTTAATTGCCGGTACCAAACCTATATCGGCGATTTCAATTTCCAATGTTCTAAAGCTATGCGCTAAAGTTCTTGATCCCATTTGTGCGGTTCTTCCGGCCAAGCGGTGTACAATTAACCTGCTTTTATCCTGATCATTTTCTAGCAGGTGCTTTTTTAGCGATTCAGTATCTTCAATACAATCATGCTTAAATCTATTCAGGATTTTTTCAAGCATTTGCTGGTCGCCAAAAGTCATTTTTTCAAGAGAAGAAAAATCAAATTCAGGCTGTTCTTCCATTATTTTGGTTTTATCAAATATCGAAAGCAAATCAACGGCTCGGAACGGTTTCATAATTAATCCATCAAAACCTTCGCATAACACCATTTCTCTTTCTTCGGGTAAAACTTGAGCGGTAATGGCATAAAATCTTACGGTTTCTGGCAATTTTTTCTTTAAAATATGACATAGTTCTATACCTGTCATCTCTGGTAAGCGCATATCTACCAAAACATATTTTAAATCGTTAGGTGGGTCTGCATGCAAAATATCGGCTACATGATTAAATCTTTCAAATGGGATATGATTTTTTTCAAAAATCAGCCCGCATAGATCGAGTATAAGGTGATCATCATCAATAATCCATACCGTACCAGGGTTTACTATAGCATAGTGTTCCAAATCCACATTGATAGTTCTTTCAGTAGTTTCCTGATAAGTTAGATAAATATTAAAAGTTGTGCCAACTCCGGGTTTACTTTTTACATGGATTCTGCCGCCTTGAGCCTCGATCAGTGATTTTACAATTGGCAATCCAAGTCCTGTGCCGGTTTGATTTAATATGTACTGTTCTGGAGATTCAATCTGCTCAAATTCGTTAAAAATTCTGTCGATGTCTTTTTCTTTGAAGCCAATGCCGGTATCTGTTATAGTAAAATGAAAATGTAGATTATCAAATTGTTTTTTGCAGGATATTTGAAGATTTATCTCACCCTTTAATGTAAATTTTACAGCATTTCCGAGTAAGTTAAAAAGGATTTGCTTTAGTCTGAATGCATCACCTTTTACAAATTCTACCTCTCCTAAATTTAAGTTTGTAATTAATTTAAGTGATTTCTTTTCTGCCAAAGGGCGAACCACTGAAGTTACCTCATCAAGAATCTGTTTAACATTAAATGTCTGGTTGTTAAAGCTAAATTCACCAGAGATAATTCGGTTATAATCAAGTACTTCGTTTACAATTTGAAGCAGATGAATTGACGATTGATAAATGGCATCTATATCTTTTTTCTTTGGATGATCTTCCTGAGAAATCAATTCAGCATAACCTAAAATAGATTGTAAAGGGGTTCTAATTTCATGGCTCATATTGGATAGAAAACGCTGCTTTGCTTTTCCATGATATTCAGCTTCATCTTTAGCTAATTCCAATTCTTTTCTATACCTGTTACTTTTTGTAATATCAGTTAAAATTAAATAAAGCAGGATAACGGTAAGTAGAAAAAATATGATGATGATCACTGTTATTTGTGTAATTCCATCGTTTACTACCTCTTTAGCCTGGATTCCGTTTAAATCGATTTGTGCTACCGCTTGCCCTTCTACCTCCCTTAAAATTTGAAGCATTTGATTGGTTAAAGCGTTACTGGCTGTTGATAATTCGGCTTCACGCTTTAGAAATTTCTGACTTTTCTGGCGTTGTTCCTGCTCAATGTTTTTAAGAGACCCCGTCATGCTTTTCATAATACTATCTTCCGCTTTCGCGTTTAATGTATCACGTCGAACCTTAAATTCTTCATTGATGATTTTATAAACATCAGATTTTTTTTTGCCAAAAAGTTTACTCAAAAAACCTCTAGATTTTTCTTCCTCTTCGGGTGCAACAGTAGTGGTAGATGTAGTGGTTTCGGTGGTTAAAACGGCGCTATCGGTTTGCAATGCTCTTGATGCCACAAGTTCATTCAGTTTTTGCACTTCGTTTGAAAACGATTTGGTATTTACCAAAGTTTCGCGAACCTGTAAATAGGAAAGGAATTGTTTATCGCGTTGCGTAAGTAGATTTTTAATGGATTTTATTCGAGCCAATTGGGCTGAATCATTAACATACAGTTTACGCAATGAATCTAAGCTGGATCTTAATTTTCTTGATTCCCGAAGGAAATTATAATTGCCTTGTTTGTTAAAAGCTTCATCTCGCTGTAACTGATCAAGCCTTGCAATTTTATGCGATAAATCATTTACGATTCTCAACCGATCATTCGGAGCAGAAATTTCTTCAACGGTATTCAGCATCCGGGTAAAAGCAAACTTGCTGATACCCCAAGCTAAAAGCAACGCAAAACAGGCAAACAAGAACCCAATGATGACTTTACTTTTAATTGCCCTGAAGAAACGTTTCTGTATTACGGCTGCCATTAATTTTATTTCAATTTTATGTTAATTCTTTAACGAAATTTCCGCTGAAAAGACATAACAACTAAGTAATACAATTAACATACCAATGAAGTTTTTAAATTTATACATAGTAAAGGTTGTGAAGTGGAATTATTTCATTTTACACTGCATGCAGCATTAATAATTATCCATGTGCATCCTTTTTATCTGCGGTTAATTTTTTAATTTTAGCAAAGCCAAAACAATGAACCGCATCGATCGTCTTTTCGGGATTTTAACTTTACTTCAATCGAGGAAATACATCACTGCCGATAAAATTTCAGAGCGGTTTGGCATCAGTACCCGTACGGTTTACCGCGATGTAAAAGCTTTGCAAGAGCAGGGAATTCCTGTGGGTTTCGAACAGCCAAAAGGCTATTTCCTGGTTCAGGGTTACTTTTTGCCCCCAGTTTCTTTTAATATGGATGAAGCCAATGCCTTGCTTTTGGTAGAAAGTTTGGTGAATGGTTTTGCCGACAATTCCATCCGTATGCATTATTCTGCTGCGCTTACAAAAGTGAAGGCAGTTTTGAAAAATAGTCAGAAAGAGAAATTAGAAATGATGAATGCGCACATCAAACTGCAGGTTCCGGAGCGGATGAAATTCAATTATGAATACCTTTCGCTTATTCAAACGGCTATTTCCGAAAAACGAATGGTTGCACTGAACTATACCAATATAAAAGAGGAAACGAGTAAGAGAGAAGTGGAGCCTATTGGCTTGATTTTTTACGCCTTTAGTTGGCATTTAATTGCCTGGTGTCATGTTAGAAACCAATATCGCGATTTTAGCTTAACCCGGATTGTTTGTTTGCATATCCTCGATAAGCCATTCTGTAAAACCAACCACATGCCTTTAAACGATTATATGAGCATGCTACCGGTTAATTATTAATCCTTTTTTATATCCATAAAAATTTAACTATTTTAAGCCACTATTTGGTAACGCCTTTACATGAGAGAAGCTTTATTTGTTAAACAAAATTCGGAAAAGTGGCAGCATTACGACAGTATGCAGCAGGCAAATCCCGACGATGTTGCAAATCAGTTTATCGAAATCACCAATGATCTGGCTTATGCCAAAACTTTTTATCCAAATTCGAAAACTACAGCCTACCTAAATGGCCTGGCCTCCAAACTGCATCAATCGGTTTATAAAAACAAAAAAGAAAAGTCAAACCGTTTTATCCATTTCTGGAAAACAGAACTTCCTGTTTTATTTTTTGAGCACAAGAAGCAAATTTATTATGCACTAATTTTCTTTTTAGTATCCTGTGCAATTGGTGCATTATCTGCAAAGTACGATGATACATTTGTGCGATTGATTATGGGCGATGAGTATGTGAACATGACCAACGAAAACATAGCTAAAGGCGACCCGTTTGGTGTTTATAAACAATCAAATGAGTTTTTGATGTTCACACAAATCGGATTAAACAATATTTATGTAGCCTTATATACTTTCGTGTTGGGCATCATATTTTCCTTCGGATCAATTGTTTCGCTATTTAGAAACGGAGTAATGTTGGGCTCTTTTCAATATTTCTTTTTTAGTAAAGGTTTGGGTTTGCAATCCGTTTTAGTGATCTGGATTCATGGAACTTTAGAAATTTCGGCCATTGTTTTAGCTGGGGCAGCAGGTTTGGTATTGGGTAACAGTTTTTTATTTCCTAAAACATACACCCGAATGGAATCGGTAATTAAAGGAGCAAAAGATGGTTTAAAAATTGTTTTGGGTTTGGTGCCTATATTCATTGTTGCAGCTTTTTTCGAAAGTTTTGTTACTCGCCATACTGAAATGCCCATATATTTAAGCGTATTTATCTTGGCAATATCTGCCGCATTTATCATTTGGTATGTATTTATTTATCCCGTAAAAATTATTAAGAAGCTTAGTTTGAAATGATAGGAAAAATTGAATTTAAAAAACGTAGAGATTTCGGGCAGGTGATCAACGATACATTCACGTTTATGCGCCAAAATTTTAAACCCTTGCTAAAAACCTATTTCACTTTTTGCGGATTGTTCGTTTTGGCCAGCATGTCGTCTATGCTTGTTTATCAATATAAAATGGTAAATATTATCAATACTGTGGGCAATGGCAGAAGCTCCAGAGGTTTGGGTTTAGGAAACATTTATGGGCTTGAATACTTTTTATCACTGCTTTTTTCATTAGCAACTTATGCCAGTATGACGGTTGCCATTTTATCATTCATTGCGTTGTATGTTCAAAAAGGAAACCAGGCACCTAGCACAGAAGAAGTTTGGGGGTATTTTAAATATTATTTCTTTCGGATTTTCGGGAGTTCTATCGTTTTGATTCTAATGGTTTTTGTCGGACTTGTTTTTTGCTTGGTTCCGGGCCTTTATTTATTTCCATTTGTAGCCATGATGTTTCCAATTATGGTTATCGAAAATGGAACTTTAGGATATTCTTTTAGCAGAAGTTTTCAAATGATTAAGGATAATTTCTGGGTAACTTTTGGAACTTTAATTATCGTTTGGATTATTGTATACGCCTGTATGAGCATGGTTGTTTTGCCTACAACTCTGTTCAGTATGATTGGTATGTTTACTAGTAAAAACCCTCAAATGTCTTTGTCTTTAAGTATGGCGACAACGGTTTTGCAATCGCTTTGCCAGGTTTTCACCATCATTCCGATTATTACCATCTCACTTTCTTATTTCAGCTTGTTGGAGCAAAAAGAAAATACAGGGCTAATGGAGCGCATTACGAACTTCGGCAGCACAGAAAAACCAATTGATACGCGACCAGAAGAATATTAAAATGCCGAAAGCCCTTATCAAATATTTTCTTTCGTTTTTACTGTTTTTCTTAGCAACCAATTGTGATGCACAAATTGTTGTTAAGCCTAAGCAGGCAAAACCTGTTATGCAAATAGACAGCAGTAAAATTACACCTGCAAAATTTGATAAGGAAGCCATTAGCAATTACAAAGACCAAAAAGAATTTCAATACGACGAACTTCAGGTTGGGCAACTTTCTCTTTGGGATAGATTTTGGATGTGGTTTTGGAATATGGTTGGCAGGTTATTTTCTGGCGCTGCATCAAATCCTGTTTCCCGATATTTTTTTATTGGCTTAGGTATCGCTTTGCTATTGTACGTTATATTTAAAGCCATTGGTGCCGAGAATATTTTCAGCAAAAAATCGAAAGAAACCATTTTACCTTATGATGTTATTACCGAAAACATCCATGAAATAGATTTTGATCAGGAATTGCAAAGGCTAATAAACGAGAAAAAATACCGATTGGCCGTACGCTTACTTTATTTAAAGGCATTAAAAAAACTAAGCGATGCCGAAATTATTCAATGGCAACCTGATAAAACGAATTACAATTACCTTATGGAAATTAGTAAGCCCGAAATAAAGGCTGATTTTAGTAAGCTTACCCATCAGTTTGATTATATCTGGTACGGCGATTTTCCTGTGGATGAGCATAAATTTGAGCCAATAAACCAATCATTTAACCAGTTTAACAACCAAATTAAATGAAAGGCTACAAAATTTATTTTAGCATTGGTGTGATATTTATTTTGGTTTATCTGGTGGCCCAATACAATAAACCAACGCCAACCAATTGGGCGCCAACATATTTGTCAACAGATAAAATCCCTTACGGAACTTTTATTATAAGAGATCGAATTCGGGATATTCTGCCAAAGGCAAAAATACAGGAATCAAAAAGACCGGTGTACAATACTTTAAAAAATCAAACATTTAATAATGCCACATACTTTTTAGTCGCTCAGAAAATAGATATTTCTAAAACTGATTTCGATCAGATGAAAAAATTTATGCAAGCGGGCAATTCGGTATTTATTGCCAGTTACGATTTCGGAAAACTTGAAAAAGAATTGAAGATTCAAACTTCGACAATTATGTCGGCAGATCGGCCTTCATTAAATTTTACCAACCCAAATCTAAAGACTGATGCTAATTACGGTTTCGAAAGAGGGATAGGAACACAGTTTTTTAGTAAAATTGATTATAAAAAAAGTATTGTCCTGGGAATAAATAATAATCAGCAGCCCAATTTTATCAAAATTAATTTTGGCAAAGGTTCGCTTTACTTAATATCAGAGCCAGGTTTTTACACCAACTTTAATATGTTGGATAGATATGGTGCAGAGTACGCAGCAAAAACTTTAAGTTATTTTCAGGCAAGTAATCAAATCATTTTCGATGATTATTTTTCGGCACAAAAGAATGAAACAACAGATATTTTACGGGTATTTTTTAAACATCCAGAACTTAAGTGGGCATATTATCTAGCCATTTTTAGTTTAATTATGTTTGTGCTTTATGAAATTAAACGCCGCCAGCGGATTATCCCAATCGCCGATCCGCTAAAAAATTCATCGGTAGAATATGCGCATGTTGTTGGAAGCGTTTATTATCACGAAAGAAATAACGTAGATATTGCTAAAAAGAAAATCAATTATTTTTTAGAATATTTACGAAGTAGGTATTACATGAAAACGAATGAAATTGGTGCCGACTTTGCCACTTTGTTAATGGAAAAAACGGGCATTAACGAGCCTTCAGCAAAAACACTTACCCGATATTTTTTACAAATACCAACAATGAGTACTTTGAGTGATCATGAACTCATCAATTTAAATCAAAGCATAGAATTTTTTCATCAAAATACGCAAAGCCATGGAGCAGGAACAATTTAACCAACGTACAGATTTAAGCGCTTTAAACGAAGCGGTAGCGCAAATTAGAAATGTACTTGGAAATATTATCGTCGGACAAAAGCAGGTCATCGATTTTTTAATTGTTGGCTTACTTGCTGATGGGCACATCCTGATTGAAGGCGTTCCGGGGGTGGCCAAAACGTTAAGTGCTAAATTGTTGGCCAAATCAATTGATGCCCAATTTTCGAGGGTTCAGTTTACGCCAGATTTAATGCCTTCGGATGTTTTGGGAACGCCAATTTTTAATACCAAAACCGGAGATTTTGAGTTTAGAAAAGGTCCAATTTTTGGCAACATTATTTTGGTTGATGAAATTAACCGGGCGCCGGCCAAAGCTCAATCTGCCTTGTTTGAGGTAATGGAAGAACGCCAGGTAACCATTGATGGACAAACCTATATTATGGATGAACCTTTTATGGTTTTGGCTACCCAGAACCCAATTGAACAGGAAGGTACTTATCGTTTGCCAGAAGCACAGCTTGATCGATTTTTATTCAAAATTGAAGTCAAATATCCATCATTAGAGGAAGAGACAGAAATTTTAATGGCACAACATTCTCTGGTTAATAAAACGTTGGCGAGTGATGTTAAACCTGTTTTATCGGTGCAGCAAATTCAGGCGGCAAGGGCTGTAATAAGAAGCCTTTTTGTAGAGCCAAAGCTTTTAGAATTTATTGCCAAAATTGTGAATGAAACCCGAAATAATTCATCACTTTATCTGGGTGCTTCGCCCAGAGCATCATTGGCTATTGTTCATAGTGCAAAAGCATTGGCAGCGATTCAAAATCGCGATTTTGTAACCCCTGAAGATATTATTACTGTGGCCGTTCCTGTTTTAGCGCACCGTATTTTACTCTCACCAGAAAAAGAAATGGAAGGATTAACAACTAGCGATATCGTTCATCAAATTATCAAGAAAATAGAAGTTCCGAGATAGATAGTTACTAATTTAATTGACAGATTACAACTGATCAATTAAAAAATTCAAACCATTAACCCAAAAACAACATTGAAAAAACTCTTTCAGCAATATTACATCAATCTTTTTCTTAACGATCGTTTATTTGCGGCTTTGGGTTTTTGCGTGATGCTCTTTTTGCTTAAATTTTTCTTTGCCTGGCTGGGCGATGTCCCCGAAATTGTTACTGGAGTATTGCTTATATTAATTTTGGTCGATGTTTTTATACTTTATAGAATTGAGCAAGGAATAGAAGCACAGAGGTTTACTTCGAAACGATTGAGCAATGGTGATGAAAACCCTATCCAGATTGAAATCAGAAATCGCTATGGTTTTAAGGTAAAGGCAAGGGTAATTGATGAAGTTCCTTTTCAGTTTCAATTGCGGGATAAAGATTTTAAGCTAAACCTGAAACCTGCAGATATAAAATCGATCCATTACAACTTGAGGCCTACAAAACGTGGAGAATATGAATTTGGATTTATTAGGACTTACATCAGTTCACCGTTGGGATTAGTTAGTCGCCGGTATAATTTCGATGGTGCAAAAGTGCTACCCGTTTATCCCTCGTTTATCAATCTCGGTCAGTACGAATTGATGGCAGTTTCGCGTCATTTAACAGAATTAGGCATCAAAAAAATCCGAAAGGTTGGCAACAGTGCCGAATTTAATCAAATTAAAAACTATGTTGGAGGTGATGATATTCGAACCATCAATTGGAAGGCTACTGCGAGAAAAGGTGGTTTGATGGTAAATACCTATACCGACGAACGCTCACAAAATATTTATTGTGTTATCGATAAATCGAGGGTAATGCGAATGCCTTTTGAAGGTTTAAGTTTGCTCGATTATGCCATTAATGCAACAGTTGCACTTTCAAAAGTGGCTATGCTTAAAGAAGATAAAGCAGGCTTAATTACAATCTCCGAGCAAGTTGGGTCTATTGTTCCAGCCGATCGAAAATCTGCCCAGCTTGGAAATATTATGAATGTGCTTTACAAAGAGAAAACCAGGTATTTGGAAAGCAACCTGGAAGCTTTGTATAGCAGTGTTCGGGCAGTGATAAAACAACGTGGCTTGTTGGTGTTTTTTACTAATTTTGAAAGTCTTTCGGCTTTGCAAAGGCAATTGCCTTACCTCAAAAAGTTATCGAAATATCATTTACTTGTGGTGGTATTCTTTGAAAATACCGAATTAAAATCGTTAAGTACCGATCCTGCGAAAGATGTAGAAGGAATTTATCATAAAACCATTGCCGAAAAGTTCATTTACGAGAAAAAACTAATGGTTAAGGAATTGAGTAAACATGGGATTTTGTCTATCCTAACGCCGCCTCAAAAGTTAACCATTAATGTGATTAACAGATATTTAGCACTTAAAGCACAACAGCGGATTTGATTGGTTTTTTGGTTGGTTAGTTTTTAGTTGTTTGGTTAAGCGTCAAATTGTTTAACTGGTTAATCGTTAATTGAAAACTTAAACCTATTCTTCCTCCCTAAAATACACTTTATAAAAGTTCATCGATTTATCATCATCATAACCTTTTTCAATCATGTCTTTATTGCCATGAATGTAGATATGGAAATTCTTATCCAACTTTAAAACGCTTTTGTACGCTCTGGCCTGCTTTTTTACTGCCGATTCTGCAATTTCAAAGTTATCTGCTATCGGGCTCTCGTACTCTTCTTCGTAATTCTTTTTATAGTTCTTAAAAGATTCAATTCCCTCGGCATTGCCAATTACTTCATTTCCAAATTCTTCAATATCGAAGGTTTCTTTCTCCTTAAAATATTTCATCGAACGGTTCAAAAGATCAATTTTATCAGCCTTGCTAATCTCGTAATCATCATCCAGTTTCTGGGTTACAAAATTTTTGTAAACGCCTAAAACGTTGTTTGTTTGGTTGTAACTATCATTTCTGATTTTCAATTTCAAAAACTCATCTTTCCAATAAACTGCCGATTCGTTGCTGCTTTTTGCCTGATCCAAAACCACTACTTTGTAGCCTTCAGTTTGGTCGGTATTAAAAATCAAACAACCTTTATCCAGCTTATTAATGCTAATGGCATCTTGCTCATAGCTCATGTTAAAGCCATCATCTTTAGGAAAAACCTTTAAATACGTATCTTTCGTTTCAGATTTAAAAATGCCGATTACATCCATTTGCTCGCCCTCGATCTGAACCTTTTCAAAATAAGCCACGTACAACTCCCCCGATTTTATTTTCGGATGGTTCGCTACATCGTATAAATATTTGGCCAGTTGCTGCGAATCTTCATGAAACAGTTCGGTATTCTCGAAAATTTCATGTGCAAAATGATAAACCTCATTTAAATTTAGATTATCGTTGGGATGAAAAAATCGATAAACTTCATTCACTTTCTCAAAAGGTTTTAAAAAGTATTGCATTAACAAATTACTCAAAACCTCATCATCGATATGCAATGGAGCATCAGATAGTTTATAATATTCCTCTACCAGTTTATTGCCCGTGTGGTGTATAGAAAGTTGTTTTAAGTTAGCCTCGAAAAATGAAATCATGGCGGCAAAAGTAATTAAATATTTAGCGATGTATAGTTAAATATATCTTTTGAAAAGCAAATGTTGGCATCAATAGCTTAAATCAGTCCTGCTGTTTGCTATAGCTCCGATAGAAAAATCGGAGGCTGCCGCGTCCATCAGGTTTATTAACTTCAGATTGTGCAACTATGAAAAACCATACAAATTGCATAACTTAAAACATCAAAACCCTACGAATGAAAACTTTCTTCACTTTTATATTTATCATTTTTTGTGCGCATTCTTTTGCTCAAAAAGCATTTGAGTTTGAATATTATTATGGCAAAACAAAAAATTTCGAGATCAAATTATCGCTGGCAAGTAGCTACATCTTAGGAAGTGAAATTTTTAAAACAGATCTTTTGACCAATAAAAAAATTAAATATCTTCCCCGAGAAATTCAAGATAAAAACACACAAAAGTTGGTGTTTTTGCCAGATGTTAAGGATACAACCGTTCGAAAAAGAAAGCGAGATCACATTATCCTATACAAAATGAAAGATGATTTTGATGTTTTGCCTGATCAGATCAATGGCGCTTATGGTTTTGATTTAAAAACTTCTGGTTTCAAGCTCTACAAGCAAAAACCTACTCGCTAGCCTTTAGTTTGTTTAAAAAATCTACAATCTTTTTATCTGCATAATTGGCAATTCCTTCATGCCTAAATGATAATCTTCCCTGCTTATCAAAAATTACGGTTGTAGGTAAAGCACCTGAAAAAACCTGATCTGGAATGCTACTCGTTACCTTAAACACTGGCATTTCATATTTTCGGTTGGTCATAAATTTTACCGACTTCTCTAAATCGCCATCGGCATCGGCAAAAATGAAAACTACATTTTTATCATCTTTAAATTGAGCATGTAATTTATTGATAGAAGGCATTTCAGCTCTACATGGTGGGCACCAGGTTGCCCAAAAATTCAGGAAAATCACTTTACCTTTTAAATCTCCCAAATCAATAGTATTCCCTTTTGCATCCTGAAACTTAATTCCTCTTAAATCCATTGCTGTTTTGGTGTGCTGATTAATAGAAGGCGAATAAAGACCAATCTCCATCAAACCACGAATTAACAGGGCTTTGGCATCAGGTACAAAAACAATAACTAAAAGCAGCGCAATGAAAAAACTGTTGACTATATTTTTCTTGATGAATTTCATTTTAAATTTTATGCTTTGGCGTCGTCTAATCCTTCAATCCCAACCTAAATTTTCTTGCCGTATCTTTTGCAATATCATATCCAGCATCTGCATGGCGGATTACTCCTAATGCCGGATCGTTGTGCAAAACTCTTTTCAGTCGGGCTTCGGCTTCCGGAGTTCCATCGGCAACAATCACCATACCTGCGTGGATGGAGTAACCAATGCCAACACCGCCACCATGATGTAATGACACCCAGCTTGCGCCACCAGCGGTATTCATTAGCGCATTTAAAACCGGCCAATCGGCAACGGCATCAGAACCATCCAGCATTGCCTCGGTTTCTCTGTTAGGCGAAGCTACCGAGCCTGTATCCAAATGATCGCGGCCAATTACAATTGGTGCTTTTACCTTGCCTTCGGCAACCAACTTATTAAATGCCAGTCCTGCTTTTTCACGTTCTCCCTGGCCCAACCAGCATATGCGGGCTGGCAAACCCTGGAAAGCGATTCGCTCTTGCGCCATTTTTATCCAACGGTGCAGGCTTTTATTTTCAGGGAACAATTCTAATATCAGTTTATCAGTTTCAAAAATATCCTGTGGATCGCCACTTAAAGCAGCCCATCTAAATGGTCCTTTGCCTTCACAAAATAACGGACGAATATATGCTGGCACAAATCCTGGAAAATCAAAGGCATTTTCTACGGCAACCTCTAATGCCCTGCCCCGTAAATTGTTTCCATAATCAAAAGTGATTGCACCTCGTTTTTGTAATTCCAGCATCTGTTTTACATGCTTCGCCATGGTTGCGTACGATTGTTCAACATATTCTTCTGGATTGCTTTTTCTTAAATCTGCAGCTTCGTTTACTGTTAAACCTTCGGGGAAATAACCAATCAGTGGATCATGTGCCGATGTTTGATCAGTTAAAGTATCGGGAGTAATATTTCGATCGATTAATCGCTGCAATAATTCAACGGCATTGCAAACCACACCAATAGATATCGCCTTATTTTCTTTTTTATATATTAAAGCTTTGTCAATGGCTTCATCAATTTTGTAACTTATTTCATCAATATATCGGGTTTCCAAACGTTTTTGAATACGCCATTCTTCTACTTCAGCAGCCAGGCAAACGCCTTCATTCATGGTTATGGCCAAAGGTTGTGCGCCACCCATTCCACCTAAACCTGCGGTAACATTCAGTTTGCCTTTTAAACTTGCACCAAAATGCTTCTTCGCAAGGGCAGAATAAGTTTCGTAAGTACCTTGTACAATGCCTTGTGAACCAATGTAAATCCACGAACCAGCCGTCATTTGGCCATACATCATCAAACCTTTGTCTTCCAGTTCATCAAAATGCTTTTGTGTTGCCCATTTTGGAACCAGTTGCGAATTTGAAATTAAAACTCTAGGAGCATCAGCATGGGTAGGGAATATGGCTACTGGCTTTCCCGATTGGATGAGAAGCGTTTCATCATTTTCTAAATCCCTCAAAGCTTTGATGATTAGGCTTAAAGATTCCTTGTTTCGGGCTGCCTTTCCTCTTCCACCATAAACAATCAAATCTTCGGGCCGTTCGGCAACTTCAGGATCGAGATTATTTAAAAGCATGCGTAAAGCTGCTTCCTGAATCCATCCTTTACAAGTTAATTCGATTCCATTTGGGGTTTGTTTTTGGCTTAAGTTTAAACCATTGGTTAGATTTTGGCTCATAGATAAAAGCAATGTTACTTTCCAAAGATATAGAATTGAACAACATTTGCTACTTTTGGCACATTGAAAAAGCATAAGCAAAACATAAGGAAGTATTTATCTGCATTTATGCTGATTGTTTTTGCTATTGCCCTAACACCTTGGAGTGTTTTACATCACCATCAGGAAGTTCCTATTCCACAAAAGGAAATTAATTGCCATCATGTTACGCATGTTCAATCGCATGGCGATACCTGTTTAATCTGTAATGCAAGTTTTGAAAAAGATTACGTTCAAACGCATCACATTTACAGGATATTTCTTTCAGCAAAACTTTTAAGTTCTATACAGCCAATTTTAAAAAGCTCGTATATAGCGCTAATCAGTGCTGATTTACGCGGTCCTCCGGTTGCTTAATCTTTCATAAAATCTTAAATCCATCTAACGGATTAATCAATTTATTATTCGTCGAAAAACTAGATGAAGTTCAATATGAACTTTGCTTTAGTGTTTTGACCCATCTCATTTTATATAAAAAAATATGAAAAGATTACAGCTTATAGGCTTAGTAATTCTATGTGCATTAATAGGTAATACTGCCTTCGCAACTGCTTTAAAAGATATTAAAGGTAAAGTTACCGATGCTGGCACTAACCAAACTTTGCCTGGTGCAACCATCTATATTCCTGATTTAAAAGTTACTGCTATTACCAATAATGATGGGGAATTTACTTTAAACAACTTACCCAATAAAGGGAGTTATTTAGTAGAAGTGCATTACATTGGTTATAAAACAGCTACTAAAATTGTAAACTTTGCCAATGCGCCAACTTTGGAATTTGCCCTGCAGCCAACAGCAATTGAAACAAAGGAAATTGTAATTACTGGTAGCATCATCAGCAGTACAAGCAAACGAAATAGCGCTTCATCTGCTGTGGTGGGTAAAGATCAGCTTTTGGCTCCTTCAACCAATTTAATTGATGCTTTAACAAGAGTTCCCGGCGTTTCGCAAATAACCACCGGACCATCAATTTCAAAACCGGTTATTCGCGGTTTAGGTTATAATCGCATTGTAACTTTAGATGATGGAATTAAACAACAAGGGCAACAATGGGGCGATGAACATGGAATTGAAATCGATCAGTTTAAATCAGATCGTATCGAGGTTTTACGTGGCGCCGCATCTTTAATGTATGGCTCTGATGCATTGGGTGGTGTAATTAATATTTTAGAACCAAGCACCGCTCCAGAAGGACAGGTTAAAGGTGAATTCATTACCAATTATTCAACAAATAACGGTTTAACTGCCAACTCATTAATGCTCAATGGCAATGAAAATGGTTTTGTTTGGAGAGCCCGTGGAACATATAAAAATGCTTATTCATTTAAAACACCAACTGGTTATTTCCCAAACTCTGGTTTCAATGAAACAGATTTAAGTGGGATGGTTGGTTTAAACAAAAGCTGGGGTTATACGCATTTAAATATTTCGAGTTTCCGCAACAACATTGGCTTTTATGAGCCTGCGCTGGACGATAACGGAAATTTTGTTAATGAAAATGGTGACGCGTTTATCAATCAGGATTTTAAAAACCGTGATTTGGATTTTCCTCGTCAGGATATTCGCCATTTTAAAATTGCTTTAAATAACAACTTTATCTTAGGTAATGGCAATTTAAAAGCTGATTTCGGTTATCAACAAAACCAGCGTCGCGAATTAGAGGAAAGTATAGAACCAGCATTATTTTTTGATCTTAAAACTTACACCGCCGATCTAAAATATTACCTACATGAAACCAATGGATGGCAACCGGTTTTTGGCTTAAGTGCTGATGCCGGAAAAAGTTTAAACAAAGCTGATGATGAGTTTCTGATTCCTAACTATAACACGTATGGAATTGGTGTTTTTGCTTTTGCGAAGAAGAATTGGGAAAACAATACTTTTAGCGTAGGTGCCCGATACGATTTTCGTAAAAATAATGGAAAACAATTATTTAAAGATGGCGAAGAAATTTTTGCGCCTTTCCAGAATAAATTTTCGAATGTGAGTGGTGCTTTAGGATTTACACATCAGTTTAACGAAGAATGGAATTTTAAAGCAAATGCAGGTTCTGCATTTCGGGCTCCAAATCCAGCTGAATTGGCTTCGAATGGTGTGCATGAAGGAACTTTCCGGTATGAAATTGGAAATGCAGAATTAAGTCCGGAACGTAGTTACCAGGTTGATGCTGCTTTAGAGTATGAAGGGAAAATTGTAAGCGCCAGTGCGAGCATCTACAATAATTATGTTCATAATTTCATTTATGCATCGAACAATGGCGAAATTATAAACGCTGAAGGCGATGATTATCCGGTTTATCGTTACGGCCAGGTAAATGCAAACCTTTATGGTGCAGAAGCTACATTAACTATTCATCCAGTTCCATTTATTCACTTTGAAAATACTTTTGGATATGTTCATGCACAAAATACTTCGTTAAATAAACCGTTGGCTTTCATTCCTGCCGGAACTTTACGTAACGAATTGCGTTTCGAACCAAAAATTAAGGGAACTAATGATGCATATTTATCGGTAGGAATTAATTCAGCATTTAAGCAAACTCGTGTTGATGATGTTTTTGAAACACCTACAAGTGGATATACATTGCTTAATGCAGGTTTGGGAGCCACATTTAACTTAGGCAAACAGCCTGTTAAGTTATCTGTTTCAGCAAATAATGTGTTAAACCAGAAATACTACGATGCTTTGAGTCGTTACAAACCTGGGCGTTTAGATTATGAAAATCCGAACTTTGGAATTTATAATGTAGGCAGAAATATCACTTTTGGTTTGTATGTACCTTTTAGTTTAGTGAAATAAGCTAAAATATAATAGATTTAAAATAGCCGCAGATTGTTTATGCTAATCTGCGGCTATTCTGTTATCTGTAAATCTGCTTACAAACGTTCAAAATAATTTAAGGCTTTTTAAAAGTTTCTCTCTTTGCCCTAACATATTGATTTGGCCACTCTGTTTCATCGCCTAAAACCTGCGCCGCATGGGTAGGGAAATAAGCATCACGAAGTGATTCTCGGGCGATGAAAATTAAATCAGCTTTATCTTCCTGAAGAATATCTTCTGCCTGCTGCGGATCAACAATTACACCAACTGCTCCAGTGTAAATACCAATTTCATTTCTAATTTTATCTGCAAACGGAACCTGGTAGTTTGGCCCTGCAGGAATAAAAGCATCAGGTACATTTCCGCCAGAAGAGGTATCAATTAAATCCACGCCTCTATCTTTTAAAACTGCAGCCAATTGAAGCGAGTCGTTTTCATTCCATCCGTTCTCAGTCCAATCCGTTGCAGAAATCCGCACAAATATCGGTAAAGTTTCAGGCCAAACTGATTGCACAGCTTCCACCACATCAATAACCAAGCGAATGCGGTTTTCAAAACTTCCACCGTAAACATCTGTACGGTTATTACTTAACGGACTAAAAAATTGATGTAATAAATAACCATGTGCGGCATGAATTTCTACTACTTTGTAACCTGCATCTAAAGCTCTTTTTGCAGCGGCTCTGAATGCAAAAACAATATCCTGAATTTCAGAAATAGTCAATTCGTGGGGCGTAACCTGATCTGTTTTAAATGGGATAGGAGAAGGGCCAACTGGTGTCCAGCTGTTTTCGCCATCTGCAAGTTGTTCGCCGCCATTCCAGGGCAAATCGCAGCTTGCTTTTCTGCCGGCATGCGCCAATTGAATACCGGCAATAGCACCGTTCTCGTGAATGAAAGAAACAATCTGTTTCAATTTCTCTAAGTGTTCATCTTTCCAAATCCCTAAATCGGCATGGGTAATTCTACCTTCAGGAACTACGGCTGTAGCTTCTTGAATAATTAAACCAGCGCCACCCACTGCCCGGCTGCCTAAATGAACCAAATGCCAATCGTTGGCAAAGCCATCAATAGCAGAATACTGGCACATAGGAGAGATAACGATTCTATTTTTTAAGGCAACATCCTTTAAATTTAAAGGAGAGAATAATTTTGACATGATTAAGTTATGTTTAACCGCAAAGGGAGCAAAGTCTTTCGCAAAGTTAGCAAAGCATTAGGCCTCATTAACATTTGTTATTGTTCATGCGCTTTGTGTTTATTATTAATTTAAAAACCTGCGATTTGTAATTCTGTATTAATGAATTGAATTTCGTCGGCACTAAGTTTTACGTTAATTGCTTCAGCATTTTGGATAGATTGTTTTTCATTTCTTGCACCCGCTAAGGCGATTGTTATGCCTGGTCTTTCTACGGTCCAACGTAAAACCAATTGAGATAATGTTGCATTTTTTTCATCGGCCAAAGGCTTGATTTTTGCTAAAAATGCATTGGTTTTTTCAATGCTTTCTGCTGTGAAAAATTTATTTCCTTTACGATGATCGCCGTCTTCAAATTTATAATCAGCAGTCATTTTGCCTGTTAGCAAACCTCTTTCCATCGGACTATAAGCTAAAATGCTTTTATTGTTTTCGATGCAATAAGGTACAACTTCGTTTTCAATGCCGCGATTAACCATACTAAAAGGAACCTGGTTGGAAATAATTTTCAAGGTTTCATCTGCCTCTTTAAGTTTCGCTACATCGTAATTGCAAACACCTGCAAAACGTACTTTACCTTGCTCAATTAGTCGGCTAACGGCTTCAAAAGTTTCATTTATTGGCGTAGTTTCATCATGCCAATGAATTTGATACAAGTCAATATAATCAGTTCCCAAACGTTTTAATGATTGCTCGCATTCGTAAATCACGCTTTCTTTACCTGCATATTTATAAATGTTGATGTCTTTGCCATCATTGTTTTTCGATTGCATGGCTAACTTGCCTTTATCCAAATCCCAACGCATTCCGAATTTGGTAACCAACTGAATTTTATCTCTCGAAATGTCTTTAACAGCTTCGCCAACAATTTCTTCACTAGCGCCTTGTCCATAAATTGGAGCAGTATCAATTGAAGTAACACCTAAATCATAACCGGCTCTAATGGCTTTTATGGCATCGTTTCTATCTGTGCTGCCCCACATCCAACCGCCCGCAGCCCATGCGCCAAAAGTAATTACTGATAGCTCTAAATCTGAATTTCCTATTTTTCTGTACTCCATATTATTTCTTAATTATTTTATCAACCGCATAGGTATTATGCTGTAAGTATGCCAATAGAATGGATAAAAATGAAACATGAATCAATTGCGAAGGTAAAGCATCCCAGTTTTCAATTAGTGTTGTACCAAATATTAAGGCTAGTGAAACTACACCTGCAAGCAATAGCCCAAATCTGGTAAATAAGCCTAAAATGATTAATATTCCTGCAATAAATTCGGCAAAAGGTAAAATATAGCTGAATGGAATTACCAGTGCATCGGGAAGGATGGATTTAGAAAACTGACCAAGCATCCAATTGCTGAAACCCGCAAGCTTGGGCAAACGCACCAAACCATGCCCGAAAAAACTTAAGCCAATCGCTAACCGACTCAATAAGTAAGCCCAATTTTTATCCATTGTTATCGTGTATATCACAAACATACAATCCAAATGTTAAGGAAGTTTTAATGCAACGGATATTAAACCTAGTTTTTACAAAGACGTTATAAAAATATTTTTTTGCTAAAAATTTGCAAATGAAAAAATTAACCATACTTTAGTGTATTATTTAACTAATACAGTAATTATGATTCAAATTAACAATCTTAATTTTAGTTACAGCAAACAGGAGCCGCTATTCAAAAATTTGAGCTTGCAATTAACTGCTGGCCATATTTATGGTTTGCTTGGCAAAAATGGAGCTGGTAAATCTACTTTACTTAAAAATTTGGCAGGGCTTGTTTATGCGCATAGCGGTACATTAAATGTGCTGGGCTACAATCCGAAAGACAGAAAGCCTGCGCTTTTGGAACAAATCTGTTTCATCCCAGAAGAATTTTACTTGCCTGCGGTTAAAATTGATGGATACGTAAAAGCCAATGCACCTTTTTACAAAAATTTCGATCATGATTATTTCTCAAGTTTGTTAAAGGAATTTGATATTCCTGTTTCGCAAAAACTGATTGATATGAGTTATGGACAAAAGAAGAAAGTGATTATTGCTTTTGGTTTAGCTACGCAGGCAAAGCTGATTATTATGGATGAGCCTACAAATGGCTTGGATATTCCGTCTAAAGCCCAGTTCAGAAAAATTATGGCTTCGGCCTTAACGGATGATCGCTGCATTATTATTTCAACCCACCAGGTGAGAGATTTAGATAATTTGATTGATACGGTAATCATGTTGGATGAAAATGACATTGCGCTAAAAGCATCTGTAGAAGAAATTACAGAGAAGCTAACTTTTAAGCGAGTGAAAGAAATTGATGCAAGTATTATTTATGCCGAGCAATCGCTATCTGGTTACAATGCCGTAATGCCAAATTATCATCAGGAAGATAGCAAATTGGATATCGAACTTTTGTTCAACGCCATCCTAACAGAAAAAACAAAATTTAAACCATTATTCGATTAAGCGATGAACAATACATTTAATATAAACCGATTTGGCCTATTGCTTAAAAGACAATGGTTAGATTTTGGGAAAGTTTACCTGATTAGTTTATTGGTAGTAGTAGGTGCTCTTGTTGGCTTCTACTTCTATTACATTCCATCGCCATTTAAAGAAAATAATTTCGATTATGATGGCAATTTGGATATGCGTTTTAGGTATCCAATTTATCTGATACTGGGTTTTCTTTTCATCAGTATTGTAGCCAGTAGTTATTTCTCTCTTTTAGGACAAAAATCTAGAGCAATATTGGAGTTAATGACACCAGCATCAACTTTCGAAAAATTTCTATCTGGTGTTTTTTATACTACTTTAGTCAGTTTTGCGAGTTACATTATTCTTTTCTATTTGATTGATCTCTCCTTTGTAAAATATTTGAATATGCATTTGGGTGAATTTAAAAATACCTCAAAAGCTAGCAGCACCCTAACGGTTGATGGCTTTTTTGATCAAATATTAAGCGATAAAAAATACCGAGAATATTGTGCTGCCTTTTTTGGCCTTCCATTTCTAATAACTAGCATATTCTTACTTGGCTCGGTTTATTTTAAAAACTTTCATTACATCAAAACCACTGTATCAACAATGCTATTTTCTGCGATTTGTATTTATGTCATTTATAATGTAGGTGATTTGTTAACTAGAAATATGACTCGAAAAGATCCTGTGGGAAATATTGATAATGAAATACTATTGTCGATTTTTTTGACAGGAACTGTGCTCACCCTAATTTTTTGGCTAATTACCTACGTCCGCCTTAAAGAAAAAGAGGTTTAATTTTAATAGGTATAGATATGGAATTTAGAGATAACAAGGCGATATACCTTCAAATAGCAGATTATGTTTGCGAACATATTTTGTTGGGAAAATGGAAAGCCGAAGAAAAAATACCCTCAGTAAGGGAACTTGCAGTAGAAATGGAAGTGAATCCAAATACCGTGATGCGTACTTACGAATTGCTACAAAATAAAAACATCATCAATAATAAAAGGGGAATCGGCTTTTTTGTTGATGAAAATGCAACAGATCAGGTTAAAAATTACCGTAAAGTTCAGTTTATAGATGATGAGTTGCCCGTAGTATTTAGGAATATCTATTTATTAAACATTGGCTTTGATGAATTGAAAGCTAAATATGAAACATTTGTTAAAGAAAATTTTAACGCTTAAAACATGAAAACAAGTAATAAATTATTAATAGCGCTGGCATTATTGCTGATTATCGGGCCCATTTTGGTGATTGCAATAAATGTGAAGTTGAATTATGTAAAATCGGAAGGCGAAAACACCTATCTGGGAACTACAATTATCAATGATGAAGCATTTGATCACCCATCTGTTGGTAGAATTGCTATTCCAATTTCTACTCCATTTAAAGGTATACAAGTTGATGATGCTAAAAGATTTTCAATCCAGGTTTATGTGAAAAAAGATAATCGGTATGGAATAAAAGTTCAGACATTTTATAAAGATATGATAACATCAAAAGTAGATCAAGATGGTTATTTGCATATTTCTATCAAAGATCCATCTGGAAACATAGGTGTGAATAAATTAATTGTGGTGGTTTACTGTCCGATAGTTGAAAACATAAAAATTAAAAATGCATATATAGCTGAAATAGCAGCTGTTGCAGATACATTAAATGTCGATGTAGAAAATTCGGAATCATTATTTTTTACTGGAGCTTTTACCGTTAATGATAACATAAGCAAAGTTGCCAAAGTATTAAATCCGACGGATATAAATAATCTCAACTTATCGTTAAAAAATGTTGAATTCAATGGTTATTCATCACTGATCAAAGAATTAAATATTAAGGCGCTAAAATCAACAGTTAACATCGGGTCTGATGATAAATCTAGAATAGCTTCCTACCAAAACTTTTCAATTGTAGCAAAAGATTCATCGTTGGTAAAGATGCAAAATGTTAATGCGACAAAGATAAGTGGCAATTTCTCTGATGATACACAATTGCAGATACCTGCATCAATCTTAAAACGGATATTTGCAAATTAATGATGAGGATGGTATTTTTTAATCTATTCATTGGCCTACCGGTTGGTGGCGATGATCGTCGCTCCCAATTTGAGTGGAAATCTTTAAGCAATTTAATTAATATGAAAAAACTACTTTTTAGTGCCTTTATTACCCTACTATTTTTTTCTTCTAATGCTCAGGAATTATCTAATAATTTAAAAGAGGCCTTCAAAACGGACGATATAGAATTATTTAAAGGTGTACTTAAGCAAGATAAAATTGTTTTAGATTCCTGTTTACAAGTTGAAGCAAAGCCTTATTCTCTATTTGCAATCAGCATTAAAACTAAATCGATCAAAATTCTGCAACATCTAATTTCAGTAAAAGCAGATGTAAATAAAATTTGCGATGATAAAAGTCCTTTAATGTATGCGGCAAAATATGGTGAGCTTGAAGCAGCCAAATTATTGATAAATGCTGGTGCTAAAATCGATTTGAAAAATAAAGAGGGCCGAACTGCTCTTGATTATGCCCGCAAATATGATAAAAAGGAACTGATTGATTTTTTATCGAAGTAACCGATCACAGCCTCCAAAATTGGAGGCTGTGATGTTTAGTTATCTTGCATAAAATAAACTGATTTCTTAATATCATCAGACAAAATCCTGTCGGCACTGTTAAAGCTTACCACTTTCCTAAATTCGGAAACAATTTTTTTAATAGCTTCTGATGATTTTAATGGCTTTCTTAAGTCTAATGCCTGGGCAGCAGTAAGCAATTCGATAGCTAGAATATTTTCAAGATTTTTCACTATACGCAAGCATTTAGTAGCGCCGTTCGCTCCCATGCTTACATGATCTTCCTGGCCATTACTGCTTACAATGCTATCTACGGATGACGGTGTACAAAGTTGTTTGTTTTCGCTCACAATTGATGCCGCCGTGTACTGTGCAATCATCAACCCAGAATTTAAACCGGCATCTTTAATTAAAAATGGTGGCAAATTTCGCTGTCCAGATATCAGTTGAAAAACCCTCCTTTCAGAAATAGACCCTAATTCGGCCAAGGCGATGCAGAGAAAATCTAAACTTAAAGCTAATGGCTGACCATGAAAGTTGCCTGCAGATATAATTCTATCTTCATTCGGAAAAACATTTGGATTATCGGTTACCGCATTAATTTCCGTTTCAAATACTGATTGAACATAGCCAATCGCATCCTTACTGGCTCCATGAACTTGCGGTACACATCGAAAAGAATATGGATCTTGAGTTTGCTTCCCTTCCTTGGCAATCAGTTCACTTCCATTTAATAAAGCCTTAATTTTTTTTGCTGTTTCCAGCTGACCTTTATGTGGTCTAATCTCATGACTTAAAGCATCAAAAGGATCAATTCTACAATCGAAAGCATCAATCGATATTGCTGCAATTTGATCAGCCCAATCGCTTAAACGTTCAGTTTTCAATAAAATATGGATACCATAAGCACTCATAAATTGTGTTCCATTAATCAATGCCAATCCTTCTTTCGGCTTTAAGGATAGTGGTTTCCAGTTTAATTGAGCATAAAGTTCAGTTGTTTTAAGCTTATTACCTTTATAAAAAACCTCACCTTCGCCGATTAAAGGTAAAGCCAAATGGGCTAAAGGAGCCAAATCTCCTGATGCACCTAACGAACCTTGAGTGTAAACTATCGGAAGAATATCATGATTATAAAAATCTACTAACCGCTGTACTGTGGAGAGCGCAATAGCAGAATATCCAAAGCTTAGCGATTGAATTTTTAATAGCAACATTAACTTTACAATTGCTGCAGGTACCTCATCGCCTGTACCACAAGCGTGAGAAAGCAATAAGTTATGTTGTAGTTTAGTTAAGTTTTCCTCCTCAACCTTTACATTTTGCAAGTAGCCAAAACCCGTATTAATTCCATAAATTGGATCTTTATGCTGCTGTAACTTATCATCAAGGTAGTTTCTGCATTTCTCAATTAGAATAATAGCATCATCACTTAAAGCTATTAATTGTTGGCTGGCAATGATTTCTTTTAAAACATTTAAGCTTAAGGGCTTTTCGCTGATGTAAAAAATGGGCATGGTTTTTAATCTATTTGGTTGTTCAAAAGTATAAATAAGTATTAAATTAGGCAGATACCCAATTCACAATAGTCAAAAAAAAATTAAAAAATGAAGAAATATTTCTTTCTAATTGCTATTTCCCTGTTCGTGATAACATCATTAAGAGCGCAAAAAATTGATACACTTTCCATCACCTTAGAAAATGTAAAATACCCTTACCCAGTAAAATTTTTACCTATTTCAATTGAAGGCCAGGATATAAAAATGGCCTACATGGATGTGGCACCAAGCAAAGCTGCAAATGGCAAAACTGCTATTCTGTTTCATGGAAAAAACTTTGGTGGTTATTACTGGACTAATGTGATTAAGGCATTAACTGATATTGGTTATCGTGTAATTGTTCCTGATCAGATTGGTTTTGGGAAATCATCAAAACCATATATTCATTACAGTTTTCATCAAATGGCCGCTTGGAATAAAAAACTGTTAGATACTTTGGGTATCCAGAAAACCGTTGTACTCGGCCATAGCATGGGCGGAATGCTTGCCACAAGATTTGCGCTGCTTTATCCCGATAAAACTGAAAAATTATTACTCGAAAATCCTATCGGCCTTGAAGATTATAAAACTTTTGTGCCTTATGTAAATACTGCTCAACAGTACCAAACGGAATTAAAATCTAGCGCAGAAAGTATACGTAAATATTATCAAAGTTCATATTTTACCCTTTGGAAACCCGAATATGAGTACTTGGTGAGCATTGCTGGAGGAGTAACTTTTAGTGCCGATTACCCACGCTGGGCGAAGGTTGCAGCGATGACTTTTACTATGATTTACGAACAGCCTGTGGTTTACGAATTTCAAAATTTAAAGGTGCCCACTGTATTGTTTATTGGTAAGGAAGATAAAACAATCGTTGGTAAAGGGCTTTTAACTCCCGATCAACAAGTTTTGCATGGACAATATAAGTTTTTAGGAAAGCAAACAGCCGCAAAAATTCCTGGTGCAAAACTAATTGAATTCGAAGCTTGCGGGCATATTCCTCACATCGAAATACCAACTGAATTTTTGGTAGCGCTAACCGGAAGTCTTTAATTAGGAAACCTTAAAACCTCACAATTTTAAAATGTGAGGTTTTATATGGCTTTATTGAATCTCTTTACCTACAATTTTATTGATTCCTTGGAGCTCGAAATTAATTTTTTGCTCCATGGCTGTCATGGTTCCGGCCATTTCCATGCGTAAATGGCTATTAAGGATTAAGCCACTTTTGATTTCTAATTCTGCATCACCATTGTTTGTGCCTGTTAAGTCGGTTTGCATTTTGTTTCCCATGGTTTCAAAATTTCCTTTCGAGATCAATGTTCCAGAAATGCTTAGAAAAGCAATACCGTTTTTAACATCTTTCAAGGTATATTTTGTAATGGTTTCAATTGGCATTGTCATCTGCATTTTGGTATCAACTGTCCAGCTGTCGCCAATTTTAACTGGCTTATCCGGATAAATTTTTAATGATGATTCCATTGTTTGTTTCATGCCTTCGGAATTGAATTGTTTGGCTAATGAAGCTTTCAAAGTGCTTATCACAGCAGAATCTTTCGACATTTTTGATGTCATGCTCGTCAACATAGCATCTATTCCGGTCAATGATTTTATAGTGCCATTGGGCTCCATTACCATTCTGAAAGATGCGCCCTTGATTCCTCTAAAGGGATTTTGTTTGGTGGTATCAGGATCGTTTGAATCCATTGTCATCGTATTTCCCATCGCCGATGACTTCATAAAGATTCGGTTGTAAACTACATCAATATCCTTGCTTAGGTTATCTCCATTGCGGATATCAAAAGTATAATCTGTACCAATACTTTGATTGAGGTTTATTTTTTGCCCGGCAATTTCCTGATTAATAATTTGGTCAGAAACCATTGAAAAGGTATATTTTTTACCAATTGGTAAATTTTGTTTCAACACAAAGGTTTTTTGGGCGAAAGCGCTTAATGATAAGCAAAAAAAAATGGTAAATATCTTGACTGATTTCATTGTTAATTTGATTATGTTTTTTGCTTATGAGTTACCATTAACTAATCAGCAGGATGTTGCGCAAATATTCTACTCAATTGCTGGTATAAGTCTGGATGTTTTTCTTTTAACAATTCGGGCTTTTCAAAAAAGTATTCTGATACCACTGCAAAAAATTCTGCTTCGTTTGTAATGGCGTAAGGGTTAATATCCGATTGATTATCTTCTATTCTTGCCATTTCCTCGTGCATCATTTTAATCCATGGTAATGTATATTCATGCGACATTAAATTTTCTGGTACACCATCTGTTGCACCATCAGATTTATCCAAGAGATGTACAAATTCATGAATAGCTGTATTTTCTTTTCCAGCACTTTTTGAAAAACCGTGGCGAAGTGCCGACCGCGATAAAATCATTTGCCCGTTCATGTAACCACTGCCCACCATGCCCATAATTTGCCTTTCACCACCTTCAAATTGAAAATCTTTATCAAAAGTATCGGGATATAACAACACAGTGCTTAGGTTTTTATATTGCCAATCTGCAAAACCGAAAATTGGGATTACTGCACTTGATGCGATTAAAAGCTCATCTAAAGTGGTCATTTCTAAGCCTACTGGCTCAATTTTAACAGTAGCAAAAAATTCTGCAATCTTTTGTTCAAATCTCAACTTATCTGTAGAATCCAACTTATGGTAGTAGCCTACATAATCGTCTAATATTTTTTTATCTGTATCAGTTAGCGGATCAATTTTTGGCTTTTTCTTTTTAAGGACGAGGTATGCAGCAATTAAAAATATAGGGATTAGATAGGCAAAAGGCAATGAGTTCATATTTGGGTTGTTGCTGGGTTTTATTTAGCTTTCTAATATTTCCAACTGGATTAAAACGTCTTCCCTTGTAACAGGATAAGGTTTTTGATTGGTTAGGGAAAGATATGCAGATTCGAAAAGAGGTAAATAACTTCCTAATTCTGATGGAATAATTTCTTCGGTTTTTTTTCCATCGGCGTCAATTGTGGTAAGCAGACCTTCTTTTCCTTTGGGCTCAATTCCATAGCCATCATCTGTAAGTTTCATGCCTGCTAGAAGTTGTTCTTCTTGAATATCTGCACGTTGTTTTATAAAGCTCCCATTTACCCCATGTAAAACAAATGCCGCTTGCGGATCGACCACCAACATGCTTGAAGTAATAAATATGAATACACTGTCCGGGTAGCTAAGCTGAATACTGAAATAGTCATCAACAGCGGTATCAACTCTGTTTTTTCCTAAAATTTTATGGTATTGATCTGGTTTACCAAATAGGCTGATTACCTGATCTAAAAGGTGTGGACCAAGGTCGTAAATTAAGCCACTCGCCTCTATTGCCTGTTCCTTAAATGCTTTAGGGCCGATAACGTTTCTGTAGCGATCGTACCGAAGGTGCATCTCATTTAATTTGCCGAGTTTGCCACCGGCTAAAACTCTTTTTACTGATGAAAAGTCGCTATCCCATCGGCGATTTTGATAAAATATAATCTGCCTGCCAACTTCATCTGCCAATTGAAACAGTTCTTTAGCTTGTGCAGATGTAGCCGTAAACGGCTTTTCGACTAAGATATGCTTGCCTTTTTGAAGTGCTGCTTTTGAATGTTCGTAATGAAGATTGTTCGGCGTATTCACCACTACCAATTCAATTTCTTCATCATTTAACAATTCATCAATACTGTTATAGCTGATAATATTTGGATAATCATTTTCCGCATTTTTTTTGCTTCGCTCCACAATTGCTTTCAAATTAAAACCTTTGTGCTCATTTAAAAAGGGTGCGTGAAATACTTTGCCCGACATTCCGTAAGCCAATAAACCTGCTGTAATTATTTTATTCGAATCTGTACTCATAGATTATAAATGTAATTAAAATAAGTTTTGATGAGGAACTTGATACAGTTTAGATTTAAAGTTTTACTTTTCATCATCAAATTTCCGCTTTCAGCTGATTCATTTAAATCTATCTTTGCAGCTATGAAACCATCGGAAATTAATGCCAAATGGAAAGTTTTGCAAGAGCGGATTTCGCAGGAATTTGATTCGGATTTTCCTGATTTGAAGGTGATGCTTTTTTTAATTGGTGTACAGGAATTAGGAAAAGGTCCGAAAAAGTATAGTAAACGTCAAAAGGAAGAACTCATGCATATTGCTACCTGCCGCCTTTTAAGCGAGATGGATTTTTATGAGCTGGAAGGTGTTGATCAAGACGGATGGCCACACTGGAAGTTGATCAAAGCCATTCCACCATACACCATGCTAGAGCAAGAAATGCTCATGAAATCGTTAGTGATTGGTTACTTCGACGATATTTATTCTTAATAAAATACCGTCATTTAAAGGAACAAAGCAATCTGCATTCGATTGAAATTGCTTCGTACTTCGCGATAATGAATAACAAAAAACCCCGGTGTTTTAGCACCAGGGTTGGATATATAATGACCTCATAGGTAGAGGGAATATGCAATGATTAACCTTGCGATTTAGCTGTGTTTTTTAAAGCATCGTTTGCTACGATTACAATTTCAACACGACGATTTGCTGCACGGCCTGCGTCAGTTTCATTATCAGCAATTGGCTCTGCAAAACCTTTACCAATAGTTACTAATCTTGAAGCTGGAACACCTTGAGAAACTGCATAAGCTTTAACAGCTGCTGCTCTTCTTTCAGATAGACCCATATTATATTGTTCAGTACCACGGCTATCTGTATGGCCAATTACTTTGATATCAGTATCAGGATATTGGTTTAATGAAGCAGCTAGGCTCTGTACATTTGTTTTTGCTGCATCCTTTAAAGCAGTTTTATCGAAATCGAATAAAATACCACTATCAAATTTTACAATAATACCCTCGCCTTCACGAATAACTTCTGCGTTTGGAATTGCTTTCTGAATTTCTGCCGCCTGTCTATCCATTCTACGACCGATAAAGGCACCAGCTGTACCACCAATAGCACCACCAATTAATGCACCTACTGCAGTGTTACCAGCTTTTTTACCAATTAATGCACCAACTACACCACCTGCTGCAGCACCAATACCAGCACCTTTTTGTGTTTTAGTTAAACTATCACAACTTTGGAATGCCATTGAACCTACCGCTAATCCTATACTTAATGTTGCTATTTTTACTTTTGAAATACTCATAATAATCTAGATTTATAATTCTAACACTCGTATTCAAACACGATGCCAAAATATACGGCTACTGCATTTTAATTAAATTTTAATGTTTTATCATCTGTCGTAATATTATTATATATAAAAAAAGAGCTATGATTTATCACAGCTCTTCTAAAATGTATCATTCTTAGTACAAAATCTATGTAGAGAAGTAGTTTTCCAATTCTTTCAGGGTATTCTCATCAGTTTTGAAATCTTTAATCACTTTACCTTTTTCTACCAGAATGATTCTGCTACAAACATCTGTAACATGATTTAAATCGTGACTGGAAATAAAAGTAGTCATGTTTCCGGGATATTCTTTTAATATCTTTTTCAGCCTGATTTGGGTTGTAGGGTCGAGATTGGCAAAAGGCTCATCCAAAATTAAAAGTTCAGGTTTTTGCATTAATGCAGCAGCAATACCCACTTTGTTTTGGTTTCCTTTACTAAAATCGCGGATGTATTTCCAACTATTTAAAATTTCACCATTAAAAAATTCCGCATATTGAGTTAAATAAGATCCAACATCAGCTACGCTCAAATTATTTAAGCTTCCGATAAAAGTAAAATATTCCTCAGGAGTTAAATAGTCAATTAAAAAACCTTCATCCAAAAACGAGGCAGTGTAATTTTTCCATTCATCACCATCGGCAACATTTTTACCTTTCGATAAAACCTCACCCTCGCTAGGGCGAATTAAATCTAAAAGCATTCTGAAAAATGTTGTTTTACCAGCACCATTATTGCCGACTAAACCAATGGTTTCTCCTTGCTGAATTTGTATGTGATCTATGTTTACAACTGTTTTATCGCCATAAACTTTTTTCAATTTATTAACTTCTAGTATCATAATTATTCTCTAAAGCCTTCGGCTATTTTATAACGTTGTTTTTCAAATTTTGCAGTGATGAGGTTTACCCAAAAACCACGCATTAAAAGCATTACTATTCCAAAAATACCTACGGTGAATAGGCCCCAATAAGGAATATGCAAAAGGCTAAATGGCAAGTATATTAATATTGGCGTTAATGCATAAGGAAACATCAGTAACCATTGCGTTGCGCCTGTGCCTTGATAATTGAAACTAGCTGCCTTGGTAATATCTATTCTTTTATAATTGTATGTGGCTAAATAAAGTACAATTACAGTTCCGAAACCGATGTTGTACAGGTAACAAACAAAGTGCATGAGCACTAATTTCCAGCTTAAAAAACCGTAAAATGTAGAAAGTAAACTAATAATGGTTGATGCAATGGTAAACAGTAAGAATTTGGCTTTAATGAAATTTTTAAAATTGATTTTATTGCTTAATAAACCATCAAAATGGGCGCTTTGCCATGCAAACATAAATTGACCATATATAATGATGCTAACGCCTGTCATGAATATTCCGGCAAACATCATTGTTCCAAAAGAGTCAGAGTTGATTAGTTTCTCTCTATAAAACATAAATCCATAAAGTAGAAAGAAAAATCCCAATATTATAGAAGAACGAGAACGTTTATGGCGTAAAATTAATTTTAGTTCTAAAGCGGCCAACTCTCCAACTTTGCCGAAGCGATTAAGAAAAGCATAATCGGTACTTACTTTTTTCTCTTGTTTAGCACCGAGTTCTTCTACATATAGGTTATTGTATAAGAATGTAGAATTGAGTTTAAAAATGGCTAAGGCAGCAATAGTGAATCCGAAACCTAAATATGGCTTTTCGCCGATGCCTCTAAAAACAAAATCTGAAGTACTGATTAAAGATATCAGTTTAAAATATTCGAAGGCAGCAAAAATGGCAATTATAACAAACCCAACTAATGTGTAATATACATTTGTGATTGATTTTCTTTTGATGTACAGAATAAGGTAGTTGTTAAATAAGGTTATGGAAAGAATGGATATAATGTACATCAGCACGGCAAATGCTCCATATTCATCAGCAATTTCCATAAAAATAAACGGGAAGAATAGCAGGATAGGCCAAAGATTAAAAGCCGAAAAAAGAGCCTTAATATTTAAAAACCCTATGATTTTACTTTTTGGTACTTTTAAGTGTAAGTAGGGAATAATGCTTAATGTTGGAAGTTCCTGCAATTGTAAACGCATTACAAAATCCAAAGCAAAGTAGTAAAGAATGATTCCGTTAAAACTGGTTATAATATCTACTCCCTTAAAGATTTTTGGCAAAAAAACAGTCATTCCTAGGCCTACACCAACCGCAACAGCAAGAAAATACAGCATGAAAAAACCCATTAATACTTGTGTGGCAATACTACCACCTCGATTTCGGGATCGCCAGAAGGATTTCCTTTGATGGCTTAAAAAAGTACTCAGCATATATCAGTTTAGTATTAGTTTATTTGTTAGTAGCCATTTACGGTTAAATGTTACACTAATAATTGTATTTATCCTTCCAATTTTGACGCAGCTTTTCACGCAACTTTTCTTCGGCGGGGTTTTTCCCTGGATCATAAAGCTTGGTTCCGCTCAACTCATCAGGAAAATATTCTTGCGGTTCAAAGTTTCCTTCATAACCATGCGAATATTTATAGTCTTTTCCATAACCAATATTTTTCATCAATTTGGTTGGAGCATTGCGAATGTGAAGCGGTACAGGCAAATTTCCGGTTTGTTTTACCAGGGCCTGTGCATGGTTAATGGCTTCGTAAGAGGCATTACTTTTTGCCGAACTGGCCAGATAGGTAACGCACTGCGATAAAATAATTCTCGCTTCGGGATAGCCAATAACATTTACAGCGGTAAAACAATTGTTGGCTAAAAGCAGAGCGTTCGGATTAGCATTGCCAATATCTTCAGAAGAAAGGATTAATAACCTTCTGGCGATAAACAAGGGATCTTCTCCACCTTCAATCATTCGGGCAAGCCAATAAACAGCCGCATTTGGATCGCTACCGCGGATGGATTTGATAAATGCAGAGATAATATCGTAATGTTGTTCGCCTGCCTTATCGTACAATGCCAGATTTTGCTGTGCATGTGCCAAAACATTTTCATTTGTTAAGGTTATTTTATTGCCTCCAATACCATTAATGGCAATCTCCAAAACATTCAAAAGTTTCCTCGCATCGCCGCCACTCAATCGAATTAAAGCTTCGTGTTCTTTTATGGTGATGTTTTTTTCAGCAAGAATCGTATCTTTTTTTATTGCTGTTTGCAGCAAACCTGCAAGTTCTTCTTCTGATAAAGATTTTAAAATGTAAACCTGGCACCGAGAAAGTAAAGCCGAAATGACTTCGAACGATGGATTTTCTGTTGTGGCACCAATTAACGTAACCAAACCACGCTCTACCGCACCAAGCAAACTATCTTGTTGCGATTTACTGAAACGATGAATCTCATCAATAAATAAAATTGGCAAGCCTAAGAAACTATCTTTTAATGCTGCGGCTTTATCGATTACATCTCGAATATCTTTCACTCCGCTATTGATAGCACTCAAATTAAAAAACGGTCGATCTAAAGCCTGAGAGATAATATAGGCTAAGGTGGTTTTACCCACTCCTGGAGGTCCCCAGAAAATCATCGATGGCAGCTGACTGCTTTCTATCGCCTTGCGCAAAACTGCACCTTCCCCAACCAAATGTTTTTGCCCCACATATTCATCAAGGTTTTGAGGGCGCATTCTTTCAGCTAATGGGGCTAGGTTTTGCATAATGGTAAATATAAGAAAAATGGTTATTCTGTTGGTGTATTCGCTATCAGATTCAATTTCATATCTTTTTGCAAAATATACCTTAACCTAATTTTTGGTAATGTAAGGCATCTTGGTTAGTCCTCTATTTTTGAATGATGTTTTGTGTCTTTCATGGTGGTGTATAAAATCAATGAAATTAAAATACAGCCTGTTACATACCAATAAAAATAACTTTCGTGACCGATTTCTTTAAACCATAATGCAAAATATTCTGCTGTTCCACCAAAAATGGCAACAGTTAAAGCATAAGGTAATCCCACACCCAAAGCCCTTATTTCGGCAGGAAAAAGCTCGGCTTTAACCACTGCATTGATGCTGGTGTAACCACTCACTATAATTAAGGCGGCAATCATCAATAAGAAAATGATTATAGTATTAGTGGCATTGGCTAATCCGGTTAAAATTGGAACAGTGCAAAGCGTACCTAAAACACCAAAACCAATTAATAGCGGTTTTCTCCCGATTTTATCGGATAACAAACCAAATACAGGTTGTAAAATAGCGAATACCAAAAGGGAAATAAAAGATAGGGTAGTTGATGTTTCCTTACTCAAATTAACAGTGTTAACAAGGAATTTTTGCATATAAGTGCTAAAGGTATAAAAGGCAATTGTTCCGCCGAGGGTTAATCCAACCACGGTAAAAACTTCTTTCGGGTATTTCATTAATACTGCAACACCGCCTTTTTTTTCTTCTTTATCTTTATTTTTAAATGCAGCCGTTTCGGCAATATGCCTCCTTAGGTATAGCGCAATAAAGGAAAGTATGGCTCCGACAAAAAATGGAATACGCCATCCCCAGTTGTGAAGTTGCTCGGATGTAAGCAACCAGTTTTGTAAAATTAATTGAATACCCAATGCCAATAATTGCCCGCCGATTAAAGTTACATATTGAAAGCTTGAATAAAATCCACGATGCTTTTTGGAAGCCATTTCGCTTAGGTAAGTTGCCGATGTTCCATATTCTCCACCGGTACTTAATCCTTGTATTAATCTGGCGAAAACCAAAAGTAGAGGAGCGAAAATGCCAATTTGCTTATATCCCGGCGTTATTCCGATAATTAATGAGCCTATCGCCATAATGAAAACAGATAGCGCCATTGAGGTTTTTCTGCCTTTTTTATCGGCGATACTGCCAAATAACCATCCACCAATTGGTCGCATTAAAAAGCCAACAGCAAATATGCCAGCTGTGTTTAGGAGTTGAGCTGTTGGATTACTATTTGGGAAAAATACGGGAGAAAAATATAAAGCAAAAGCAGAATAGGTGTACCAATCGTACCACTCCACCAAATTCCCTACCGAGCCACCGAAAATAGATTTTAGCCTATATTTAACATCATTCATTTCTTGAGCTGGAAAATTGGTTGAATTTTTATTCATGTTATCGGGTGGAGATGGATTTATGAATGGGAAGGTTAAACACTAATTGATAAGTTTTGTTTATTTTGTAAGATAGTTTTAGAATAATTGATTTGCAAGAACGTATTCAAAAAATCACTCATAAACTCATTCACATTTATCATGAAAGATAACTTCTCTACTCAATCTGCAGAATACGCGATATATCGTCCAACTTATCCTCAGGAATTATATGATTATCTTTTTACATTGGTAACAGATAAAGATGCCGCATGGGATTGTGCAACTGGAAACGGCCAAGTGGCAAGAGTTTTGGCACAACATTTTAATGCAGTTTATGCTACAGATATCAGCGAGAAACAGCTTAGTCAGGCGCTGAAAATGCCAAACATTGTTTATAATGTTGAGCCTGCCGAAAAAATAAATGTTCCTGACCAAAGTTTTGATTTGATAACGGTGGCACAAGCCATTCATTGGTTTAATTTTGAAGCCTTTTATTCTGAAGTAAAAAGAACACTTAAACCCAACGGATTGCTTGCAGTAATTGGATATGGGTTAATGTTTATTGATAAAAAGTTAGATAAAGCCATTTATAAGCTATACGAAGATATTTTGGGGAAATATTGGGATAGCGAACGCAGATATATCGAAGAAGGATATAAGACAATTCCTTTCCCCTTTGAAGAAATTATTGCACCTCATTTTCAAATTAAAACCAAATGGAACTTTAACCAAATGATTGGCTATTTAAATACCTGGTCATCTTTACAGCATTATAAAAAAGCAAACGAGAGAAATCCGTTAGAATATATGTTCACTGAATTGAAAGAAGCTTGGGGAGATGATGCGGTAAAAGATGTGCATTTTACGATCTTGTTGCGAGTGGGAAAATAGAGATTGAACTTTCTTAAAAAGAAAAAATCCCCCAAATTGCTTTGGAGGATTTCAAATATTCTATGAGACTGAAAGTGTCTTCTTATTTTGTTGCGTACATAACTTCTTTAACCGCTTTAACTACTCTATCAGCATTCGGTAAGCTGGCAGCAATTAAAGTTGGTGAATATGGAAGTGGCACATCGGCACAAGTGATACGTAAAACTGGTGCATCCAAGTAATCGAAAGCTTTTTTCTGAACCATGAAAGCAATTTCACCTGAAAGAGATGCCAATGGCCAAGCTTCTTCAACTACCACTAAGCGGTTGGTTTTCTTAACAGATTCGATAATGGTATCATAATCGATCGGACGAACAGTACGTAAATCGATAACCTCTACATTAATTCCTTCTTTAGTTAATTCCTCAACAGCTGGGTTAACCACGCGGGTTAACATTTTACCGAAAGTTACAATGGTTACATCTGTACCTTGTTTGGTTACATTTGCTTTACCAAATTCGATGTAATATTCTTCTGCTGGTACATCGCCTTTATCGCCATACATTACTTCAGATTCCATGAAAATAACTGGATCTGGATCAATGATTGCTTGTTTAAGTAATCCTTTTGCATCATAAGGAGTTGATGGAACAACTACTTTTAAACCTGGTGTGTTAGCAAACCAGTTTTCGAAGTTTTGAGAGTGTTGTGCACCTAATTGACCAGCGTTACCTGTTGGACCGCGGAAAACCATAGGGCATGAGAACTGACCACCACTCATTGATAAAATTTTAGCAGCACCGTTAATAATTTGGTCGATTGCTACTAATGAGAAGTTGAAAGTCATGAACTCCACAATTGGAATAAGGCCTGCTGTTGCAGCACCAGTTGCAATACCTGCGAAACCTAACTCGGCAATCGGGGTATCGATAATGCGTTTCGCACCAAATTCATCAAGCATGCCCTGACTTACTTTGTACGCTCCGTTATATTCTGCTACTTCTTCACCTAATAAAAAAACGCGGTCATCTTTACGCATTTCTTCTTGCATGGCTTCGCGTAGTGCTTCTCTAAATTGGATTTCTCTCATTGTAAATTTTAATAACGGTGGCAAATATAATTATTAATCGTTACCAAACCAAAGGGAATTAAGCCTCTATTTTGTAATAATTATGGTTGATAATGAAGTTTTTCACAGCTTTTTAGCCTTTGGATTTTCTGTTATTATGAAGGGTCTGAAATATTATTTCGTATTGCTTTATTGAAACTTGTTTTTGTATCAGATTTTTTGTTTTTTCCGAAATATGTAGATTGAAAATACTGCAATATTCATTGAAAATATTTCCCATTACTTATTCCTTGCTCTAACACTAAACTTTGTTCAATCCAAGCGTGTTGGCTTACCTTCAGGGAAATTGTAAGCAATATTGTTTAAATAATTCGCAAACGTTATTGCCAAGTTAAAGTACGATAATATTCGGCATAAGATTTTGAGGCTTCTACTGCAGTTTGTGCTTTAAATGCTGTTCTGTTTAAACGATACATGGTCAATTATAAAAATATTATGGTTTGATTTAATGATTAGGATTCAACAATCCATAAATCTCGCTATCTAAAAATTGACCTCTAAAATAAAAATCCTGTTTAAAATGAGCTTCTTTAACGAAACCGTGTTTGATAAGCATTTGTCTTGACGCATCGTTTTCTACATTAATATTTGCTTTGATGGTGTGCAAGTTCATATCTTCAAAACCGAAGTCGATTGTTCTTTTAAGTGCTTCAGAGATAAAGCCCTTGCGCCAATATTCGGGGTTAAGCATGTAACCGATTTCTGCTCTGTGGTTGGCGAAATCAGTTCTCCAATAACCAATGGATCCAATCATCAGGTTCGGGTTCTCCTTCAATGCAATTACCCAGGCTAGATTATCGCCATTTTCGAAACCATCGTTAAAGGTGGTGATGAATGATTTGATTTCTAGTAAATCTTTAGGCCTTTCCCGGTCGATGTATTTCATTACCGTTTCGTTGGTGCGCATGGCGAATAATGTTTCTGCATCAGAAAGTGCATGCTCGCGAAGAATCAATCGTTCGGTTTCGAGGTTTGGAAATTTGGTGAAGTTGAGGGTAAGCATTTTTAAATTTAAGAGATTAACTGCAAAGGGCGCAAAATTTTTTCTTTTAGGTGGTCGTCATTGCGAGGCACGAAGCAATCCTAAGGCTATGGGTTTATTAGAGAAAGTTTTTAGATTGCTTCGTACCTCGCAATGACGATGAGGCTATAGGGTTTCGCTTTATTCTTCGAATTTTTTTTCTTTACGGTCAGAGGATTTTTTTACCACAGAGCGCACAGAGGTTTTCACAGAGAAGATGATGAGGTTTTAGCTTTAGTAAACTACCTCTGTGTGTTCTTTGTGTACTCTGTGGTTAATTTTACCCTTAAAGTAGCGTTCTTTGCTCATTTTCTTTTCTTTCTTCGGTAAGAAAAACATTTTTACCACAGAGCATACAAAGGTTTTCACAGAGAAAAAATGAGATTTTAGTTTTTGCTAGCTAGCTCTGTGTGCTTAGTGTATTCTTTATGTACTCTGTGGTTAATTTTGCCCTTAAATTAGTGTTCTTTTGCGGTTAAAAATCTACTTCCCAAACAGCGTTTTATAAATTGAATACTTGTAATTATCTTCAATTGCGCTTGTTACAAAATATGGTGCTTCAAATAACTCCGTTAATTTTTTTCTGAGTTCTGCTAAAAATTCGGGCTTAATTTCTTCAAGAAAATCGCCTTTCAAAACCTGACGATTTGATTTAAACCAAACACCACCAAGTATTGGATCATTCATAGTTTTTACAACGTACAAGTTAGGCTCTACGCAAGTTTTGCCCGAAAACTGCTCATAAGCGTAAGTATATAGTAAAGTTTGTACTAATGCTTTATTGATGTTTTTTCCATCCGAATTAAAAAGTTCAGTAACATCTTTAAAAGTAAGTTTGTCACTTCCGGTTTTGTAATCGATTATTTTGGTTATCCCATCTTTAACATCAACCCTGTCGATATATCCGAAAATTTTAACACTGGCATCTTTTCCATTTAATGGAAAACTAATTTCTGCTTCAACCTTTTGTTCCAAGCTAATAATATTGAAAGGTGTTTGAGAAATATCCTGATTTACAATAATATTAACATAAGCATCTACAATAGATAGAATAACCTTTTGCATGCCTTTATACTCCATCACTTTATCAGGATGGTTGAACATGACCGAGTTAAAAGCTTTTTCGATTAACGATGGAATCTGTTTCCTTTTCTCTTTAATCAGGTCGGCGGTAATTTCTGCTTTCATCAAATCCTGATAAAAATATTCCATCACCTTGTGCAAAATCGAACCAATTTCGTTTGCTTCTACCACCGCACTTACCTCTTTTGGTTCTTTTATGCCAGCGATGTAGTTAAAGAAAAAATCTATCGGATTTGAAATGTATTGTGTTAAAGCCGATGGAGAAATTATCTTCTTTTTATCAAGATATTTTTGAAGCGTTTCCTGAATAAAAATATTATTAGTTTTCTCCATACGAACCTCTTTAAAAGGCTCCGTTTTAACATCTAAATTAAGTTCGTTATAGGTGAAATCAAATCCACTTTCATATTCCAGTTGTTTTAAAATTCTACTGGCTTCGCCTGAAGTACTTTCATCAGTTAAACTGTTGTAAACAAAGTTGATGTTTTTCGCCCTTTGCATTAAACGGTAAACCATGTAAGATGAAATGGCATCGAGATTCTCCAGCACTGGTAAGCCGTAAACCCTACGAATACTATCTGGAATAAAGCTATTTCCGATGGATGATTTAGGTATAATTCCTTCGTTAAAACCTAAGATAACAACTTTATCAAAATTCAAATTTCTGGTTTCTAATAAACCCATTAACTGAATTCCATTCAGTGGATCGCCAGATAGTGGTACAGCAACAGCTTGCAACGATTTTTGAACCAGGTAGATTACAAACTGAATTTCTTCATCGCCAATATGTTTGCCAAAAGTATCGTGTAAGCGGTTTAGTTCTTGTATGGTTTTAACAAAAAGTTCAGCGTCGATTTTCTTTAACGTTTTTGCATTCGATAATCGGGTTAAAATAAAATCTAAAACTGCTAACAGGTATGGAACAACATTTTTCGGACTATCGATTTGTTTGTAGAAAACTTCGAATAAGCCGCTTTGCCTTAAAAGTCTTGTATGGGCAATTTCTACTTCGTTTTCCGTTAATAATGCTGTTAAAATTTTATCACGCATTTTTTGCGTTAATCCTGTTAATGGATGCGTTAAAAAAGCTTCTACGTTTTTGTAAGAAACCTTTCCAGTATGTATAATTTCCAGTTGAGATGAAAACCATAAATCGGCTAAACCAAAAATACTTGATGTAGATAAAGCAAAACCCATGGTTACATTCAGGTCGATTGCCTGGCCATTATAAATTGCAGGGATGGTTTGTAAGGCTGGTAATAGTAAACTTTCATCGGCTAAAACCACGACGGTAGAACCTACCTCATTGCTTAACGAATAATCATCTTCTAAAATATTATTAAGAATTTTGGCTTGCGCCGATTGTCCCTGAACTTTAAAAACATTAACCCGATGTTCTTCGGTTTTCATCAAGCTTGGCTTATGTTCGAATACATTTTTTAAACCTAAGAGATTCAGGTTTTTTCTTAAAAATAATCCCGCCTCCTGTAAAGGATCGTTTAAATAATACTCATCGGCATCGAAGTAAAACAAGGCTTTATCAGCCTCTTGTAATTGTGTGAATATTTTGACCTCGGCGCTGGTTAAAGCATTAAATCCAATAAAAATAATTTTACCCTTTTCGAAGTTTACAGGCAAGTTTTTTTGGTTTTCTATTTCCTCTGCCAAATGACGATAAACATAACCATTGGTTAAATAATCCTGTTCTTTTAAGGTAGTGTGGAATTTATAATACAGCTTTGGCATTCTCCGCCACATTTTAATAAAAAGTTCTTGCTGTTTCTTGTGTTTTCCTTCAGAATAGGAAGTCCAGAATTGTGCTAAAAACTGGTATTGTTCAGGACTTAAATAATCGAAATCTTTATTGATAACTGAAATGTCTTCTAAATCGCGATATAGTTTTTCAGCATCAACTAAATCATTATCAATTTGGGTAAAATCGCTTAAAATTATCTTCGCTAAAGGAAAGAATTTATGACTCGAAATGGGTTCTAAGTTTTCTTCAGCCAATAGCTGATTATATATTTTATGAAGTGTAAAAAACTGCAAGTAAAAATCAGCAATTTTATATTTTGTTGCACTGGCAAAAAACTCTTGTATGGTATAAAAAGAAGGGCTGAAAAACGGTTTTTTAATGATATCGGCTAAGTATTTTTGCAGATAAGCAGATGGCCGCTTATTATTAAAAACAATGGCACAATGTTGGAGATTGGCTCCAAATTTTTCAATTAAATCTTCGGCAACTTCTTTTAAAAATGGCTTAATCATTTACACTAACTTTAATTTACCGCTAACGGCGTAAAACAAATAGGTTTTAACATTGCTGTGGCCCATATCTAAAAGTAGGTTTTTATAATTTTCTACTTGCTCAATGTGCCTGTCGCTTTCGGTAAGCGTAAATTTATAATCGAGGATAATTACTTCATCGTTATTGAATAAAATACGATCTGGGCGGTGAAGTTTACCTTTCGCATCTATAATATTTTTTTCGGTAATACTGCCAGTTGCTTTGCTTAGCACTGCTTTTAAATCCGAATTTTCTAATACTTCTAAAGCTTTTAATTTTAAGGTATCTTTTTCATCTTCCGGTACAATTCCTTCTAAAATTAAATTTGTTAAATAATCATCAACCTCTTTTTCTGCACTTGCATTTGCCAGAATATCATGCAATAAAGAACCTTTCCTACCCGATTTTTCGATGTTTACCAAATGCTTCAAATGTTTTTCTTCGGATGAAATATATAATTCAGATAATCTGGTAGTCGTTGGATAATGTTTTAAGGCGATAAAATCAGTTTCTTCATTTTTGCTTTCTACTGATATATAATCTACAATCTCATAAACCCCATTTTCATCAAATTGGCCATCAAAAGTAAAATTAATTACATCGCCCATATTCGATAATTTTAATTCTTTTTTCGCCATTGTGGCGATGTATAAGTAATCTTTAGACCGGGTTGTGGCAACATAAAGCATATTTAAAGCATCCATATTATTATACAACAGTTCTTCATAATAAGCTTTGGCAATTGCCGAATCGGCTAGCGCTTCGTTATATTTTAATGGAATGCCTTTCAATTCTTTGTAAACTGTTTCTTCTGATGATACCCAAAAAGTTGAATTTGTTTTTCCTTTCACTTCCCAATTGCAGAATGGAACGAAAACTGCCCTGAAAGCCAATCCTTTTGATTTATGGATGGTAATAATTTGAATTGCATCTGCGCCTTCTGGAGATGGAAGTGATTTTTTAACGCCATCCTCATCCCACCAGGTTAAAAATGCAATAATTCCTTTTTCTCCTAGTTTACCTGCTGATGCAGTTAAATCTCTAAAAGCCAAAAGATAAGGCAAGTGAGCTGTCAAGGGTTTTAAACCATAACTTTCTATTAAAATTTCGACTAACTCGGGTAAAGGCAATTGTAACCAGCTTTGCCAGTTTTCGCACAAGGCAGGTGGTAATACTGCCGAAAGTTGATTTAAGGGTTTAACTGTGAGATTAATATAGTGATTTGCATCAGCTTCTTTCTCATGCAACGAATGATAGAGCGCAATACAGTTTGCTTTATAAAGTGCGCTTTGCGATTCCAGGCTAATTAATACCTTTAAGGTGTTGATGATTAATTGTATCGCCGAATTGTTTGAAATTAATAAAGCATCGCCCGATAACACAGGAAGATTTTGCTCCATTAACTTGCGAACAGTAAGCAAAGCTTCGCTATTTGAACGCACCAAAATCGCAATGTCTTTCAAAGCATAATTTTGCTCGTCTTTTAAGATTTTAATTTCATTGATAACATCATCTAAAGCAATATCTCTAAAAGTGGTTTCGGTGAAACGAGTTTCATCAGGAACATGTTCTTTGCCGAATTTTTTAATTTTTATTGTTCCGCCTTTAAGTGTGTTTGCTGCAAATTTTTGTGTAGAACCTGCGTAAATATCTGTTATAATTTGGTCGTAATGTTCACCTGTCCACCAATTGGAAATTCCATCGGGTTTAGTGGCTAAACTTGTATTCAATTCGTTTTGTAAAGTAATTGGAATGGAACGATAAAGAACATTATTAAACGTAATGATATTCTCTGTGCTGCGATAATTTTCTGCTAAGCTATCCTCCAATATATTATTTATTCCAACATCGTTTTTGGCATGTTTATGCAGGATGTTCCAATCGCCATTTCGCCAACGGTAAATAGATTGCTTCGTATCGCCGACAATTAAATGGTCGATCAAATCCTCACTTGGTGTTGCCATTGCATTGGTAAGCAAAGATTTAAAACTTCCCCATTGACTGGTCGAGGTATCTTGAAATTCATCAAACAGGAAGTTCCGATAACGATTGCCAACTTTTTCCCAGATAAAAGAAGGATTATCGCCCGCGTCTTCTGTAATTCCTGAGATTAATTTCTGTGCATCACTTATTAAAAGGTTATCGTTTTCTGCCCGATATTCTTTTAATAGAACAGCAATTTCTTGCATTAACCTTAAATAATAGAGGTTTTTATTGAAAGCAATTGCAAGCTGATAATTTGGTAGATGTGTTAAATAATGAGCCTCTATCTTTTTTAAAATGGGATTTATTGTATCGTACGCTTCAGCTATGCTTGCATTTTTCTGAAACCATTCTTCTGGCTCATCAATGATATTAAAAATCGGTTCTATTTTAGAGAAATCGCCACGGGCAACCAAAATTAATTTGGTTAATGGACTTCTTGATTTTCCTTTAAGCTGGTCATTTTCTACACCTAAAACTTCAAGTGCTTCGTGTGCATCTTTGGCAAGTTGAATAATTTCGCTCTCGAAATTTTTGATTTCATCTTTAGTAACACTGATGTATCTCTTAAACAGTTCATCTATATTTTCTAAGCCAAGTTCGCTAACTGCATCTTCAAAAATCTGAAAACGCTCTGAAAATATTTCACCAATTAAATTATAGAGTTCGAATTTATAATTCCAGCTTTTATTATCGCTGATGCGTTCAATCGCTAAATCGATAATCCACTGTAAAAGCTGTTTATTGGTATCTAAAGCTTCATCCAACTTGTTTACCAGGTCATCTTTTACCTTATCATAATTCATTTCTAAATTATAATCAGCATTTAAACCCAGCTCGAAAGCGAAACCACGAATTACTTTTTGCACAAAACCATCAATCGTGCTAACCGAAAAGCGACTATAATCATGGAGGATTTTACGATAAATTTTATCGGCTTTAACCTGGAGTTCTTGAGTGCTTAAAGTGGGATAAGCATCTAAAATTAATTTCCGATAATCTTCAATTTTTTTCGAAGGATCGCCTTTAGCCAAGCCATGTAGAACTTCCAGAATTCTGGTTTTCATTTCTTCTGTAGCCTTGTTGGTAAAGGTTACAGCCAAAATTTCTCGATATTTATTATCGCCAGAAAAAAGCAGAGTTAGGTAGTGTGCGGTAAGACTGAATGTTTTACCAGAACCTGCGGAGGCTTGAAGAATTTTAAGTGGTTGGGGCATAAAATGATTTCGTTTTCAGAATTTTAAACTTACAACAATTTAAAATTTGTACGAAATCAGGATATTAACAATTGATCAAAAACTATTTCTTTTTGGTTTTTCTTTTTGCTAAAGTTTTATGGCTGATTCTTAATGGTCTTTCGGCCATTTCAATTTTTAAACCCAGTAAATCGCGGATTACTACTGATGCGCAAGCACCTCCAAAAGCTGCGGGTAAATAAGAAACTGTTCCATAAGCCGAACGTTTGAAATTACTTCCATCGGTCATAATCATCGAGTTTTTGTCCATTTGCTCAGTTGAAAAAACAGCTTTTATTTTAGATGCATTTTGGAGTTTATTTAATCTTTTGCGTACATAACTGGCAAAAACACATTGATAGGTATCGGGTAACATGGCAATTCTTAATCTGGTTGGGTCCATTTTACCACCTGCACCCATAGAGCTTACAATTGGAATATTTTTTTCCAACGCGGTTCCTAATAGGGTAATTTTTGGCATTACACTATCAATACAATCCATTATATAATCAAAGTTGGATTCTAAAATTTCTCTACATTTCTCTGGCGTGAGGAAGGTATTTACCACATGAAGTTTTAATTCGGGATTAATGGCTAGCAAGCGCTCTTGCATAATTGCAGCTTTACTTACGCCATGATTTGTTGCCAAAGCCGGCAACTGCCTGTTCCGATTGGTCGGATCAACTACATCGCCATCAACAATAGTCATTTCGCCAATACCCGAGCGACAAATAAATTCGGCTGCAAAAGAACCAACGCCTCCTAAACCAATAACTAAAACGTGTTTAGATTGGAGTTTGTCAATTCCATCATTCCCAACTAAAAGGGCGGAGCGTGAAAGCCAGTTTGTATCAGACATTTTTTAAGTAAAAAGTGTAAAGTAAAAAGTAAAAAACTGAAGGTAAAACGGTTATAGCAAATTCAATTTATCCACTTCGCAAAAATTAAGTGCTATCAAGATATTATTTTTCTCTGCCACGGAAACACGGATTTACACAGAATAAATTTCTCAAAGTTTTCCGTCATTTCTGTGTTTCCGTGGCAATTATCTAATTAAATTCAATTTTTTCCAGTTTGCAAAAATAAGGGCTTTCAATTCATCAACCGAACATTTTTTTAAATTTGCTGCGGTTTGATAAATTTCCTCAATCGATGTTTCCGAATCATCAGTTTCTAGAAAGAAATTATCATAATGCTGAATTAATTTTGCTGCACCAGAATTCTCTTTTAAAATTGATATTCCGAAGGAAAGCAAGAAACCTTTACTCAAAAGTTGTTTCCCAAGAGCTTCATTTTTGTTAAAACCATGAATAATCATTGGCACTTTAACTTTCAATCGATCTTTAACACCAATTAATTCTGAGAAAGATTTAACACAATGTAAAATCAACGGTTTGCCTAGCTTTTCTGCTAATGCAATTTGCTTTTCCAAAATGGTAATCTGATTCTCGATATTTTCACCTATGAGTTTATCTAATCCACATTCACCAATTAATTTAACATTTGCTTGATTAGCCAAAACGCTCATATATTTCATCTGCAAGTCCAATTTATCAAGTGTAGCGTACCAGGGATGAAGGCCAATTGAAATGGCTTTTGTTTTTGGCATAGCCAGAAAAATATCGCTCGTTAACGATAAGCTTTGGATGCTTGCTACACCTTTTTGTTGTGCCGTTTGATGCGTATGTATATCTAAAAAATCCATTAATACGCAAAGATATGTTTTTGCAGAATGTATTTCTTCTGTAAAGAATTTGCTAAAAATCTATTAAGTTAGTCGACTTTATTATTTTTGCTTTAACATTCTAAAAGGCATGAAAAAATTATTCACAATATTAGCTGTGATATTTATATCTACAGCTTCATTTAGCCAGGCTAAAACCGATGGCGTTCACATTTATAATCCAGAAGCAAATGCTATTGCCGACATTAAGGCTGCAACTGATAAGGCTGCAAAGGCAAATAAACATGTTTTAGTACAGGTAGGTGGAAACTGGTGCAGTTGGTGTATTGCATTTCATAACTTGGTTGACACAACTGCAGTATTGAAGCAAACCATCAATGATAATTACGAATACGTTTTGGTGAATTGGGATAAAGATCATCATAACGATGAAGCCATGAAATATTTAGGTTTTCCTAACCGTTTTGGTTACCCTGTTTTTGTGGTTCTGGATGGAAAAGGAAAAGTATTGCACATCGAAAATTCCGCCTATTTAGAAACTGATGAAATCGGTGGAAATGGTAAAAAGAAAGTTGGGCATGATGTAAAAAAAATCAACTCGTTTTTAAAAGGATGGACTGTTGCGGCAATAAATCCTGAAACTTATAAGCCGAAAGCCAAGTAAGGTTGGGGTACAAAGGTATAGGGCGGAAGGCAACCCAAAAGTCAAAATAAAAAGCCGTTGATTTTCAGATATTAATCTGCGAATCAACGGCTTTCTTTTTTAATCATCTAAATCTTCTTCATCATCTTTCAGATCATCCACATTAAGTTCGTATGATGCTCTTGATGCTTCATCAGCTTGTTCCAACAAATCTTTATCGTGTTCTATGTTGGTATCGTCGCCATCTAATTCATTGATGTTTTCTGTATCGTCCTCTCTACGTAAAGCATCGTTCGGATCGTTCGAATAATCTTCGTCTTTTGGGTCTATCATAACTTTAAGTTTTATTGATAGATAATGATTTAGACCAAAGAATTGTTTTAAGTATTTGAATTCCGAAAAAATTGTGACTTATTTCAACAAATCCAAAATGCCCAGAACCGTTAGTTTTTTCTGCTCACCACTTTGCATATCTTTTAGTGTTAATTCGCCACTCGCAATTTCATCGCCACCAATTAAAATTACATACGGAATGTTCTTGGCATCGGCATAAGCCATTTGTTTTTTTAGCTTCGCTGATGATGGGTAAAGCTCTGCGGCAATACCTGCATTTCTAAGTTGCTGCAAAATTGGTAATGCATATTTTTCTGCTTCGGCATCGAAATTACTGATTAAAACTTTAGTTCCAATTTCTGCTGATGCAGGGAAAAGATTCAGTTCTTCCAATACATCGTAAATTCTATCAGCTCCGAATGAAACGCCGACTCCTGTTAAATCTTTTAAGCCAAACATTCCAGTTAAATCATCATAACGACCGCCGCCGCCGATGCTTCCCATTGCAACCTCATTAGTTTTAACTTCGAAAATGCAACCTGTGTAATAGTTTAACCCACGAGCCAAAGTAATATCTAATTCTAATTTAGCCGTTAAGGGTAAGCCGTAAGAAATCAAGCTTTCTACATAATCAAAAACCTGCTCAATTTCGGAAACGCCTTTTAATCCAGTTTCTGATAATGCCAAAACTTGTTTCAAGCTCGTAAGTTTCTCTTCGTTATTTCCCTCCAGCAAAATAACAGGGCGAAGTTTTTCTAAATCATCTTCTGTAAAACCACGCTCTAGTAATTCTTTACTCACTCCATCCAAACCAATTTTATCGAGTTTATCGATAGCGACAGTCATGTCGATAATTAAATCAGGTTTACCTATAATCTCAGCAATGCCTGATAGAATTTTTCTATTATTTATTTTTATGGTGAAATCTTTTAAGCCAAGTTTGGCTAAAGCCTCATTGTAAATCAGGATAAATTCTGCTTCGTTTAATAAACTTTCCGAGCCAACAACGTCAACATCGCATTGGTAAAATTCACGATATCTACCTTTTTGCGGCCTGTCGGCTCGCCAAACTGGTTGAACTTGAAAGCGCTTGAATGGTAAGGTAATTTCATGTTGATGCATCACCACGTAACGAGCGAAAGGAACGGTTAGATCGTATCGAAGTGCTTTTTCGGAGATTAATGGAATTAGTTTATTGCTGATTTCTTCTTCTGAAAAGTTGAACGATTTCTTCTTCGCATCTTTTAAGTACTCCCCACTATTCAGAATTTTAAAGATCAATTTATCGCCTTCATCGCCGTACTTTCCTGTTAGTGTAGAGAGGTTTTCAAAACTTGGGGTTTGAATTTCTGCGTAACCATATTTTTTGAAAACCGATTTAATGGTATCGTAAATAAAGTTGCGTTTTACCATTTCAATGGGCGTAAAATCGCGTGTACCTTTTGCTAATGAGGGTTTAATAACTGACATAGCCGCAAAAGTACAAAAATGTAATGTTTAAACCTCGCAGGTTTTCAAAACCTGCGAGGTTTGTTCTGGTTACTACTATTTATATCTGCAAGTGGTTGCGATATTGCAGTCTACTGTAACGTGATTTAAATTTTTGAATACAGAAATCCTTTGGAGGCTAATTATAAATATTTCTCCACTTCGATCGAAATGACAACAGAGATATTAGCCAAAAAGAAATAGAAAAGTCAAGCGGTATTTTAACGATTGTTCCTCTTAACAAGATAAACAATTAACCAAACGATCAATCCTATTGGAACCATTAATAAGATGCAAACAACAAGAAGTATGATGATTTCCGGAGTTCCGAGCATTGCGGCATGAGCAAAGCTGATTAAGCAAACTAAACTGAAAGTTAAATAGAGCGATTTTAGCATTTTCATGAATTAAATATAGTGAATAAAACCAAACACGAGTTAATCTCACCTTCCTAAAACATACTTAACACACTCCTTGACTTTGTCCGTTGGTTTCAACCTACGGTTTTAAAATAAGCATTAGGGCTTTAACCAAAATCTTCGCTTGGCAAATTTTGATCGTAACAGTTTCAAAGCCAACTAAACCCGATGGCAGCGGAAATACTTTTTGTTTGCAGGTCTTCGACAGGCTCAGACGGACAATCACAAAAAGATTGTAGCGAATCAGCGGGGCCGAACTATTCCAAAGTATTACTTCAGCACCTTTTCAAAACAAAAAATAGTTAGCTAAAAAAATCTCAAATCATGCCTTAGTAAATATCGAATATAATACCTTGCTTTATAGGCAAAAAACTTAAATTTGCGACAACAAAAATCAAAATGTAATGAGTTTCAGAATAGAACACGATACCATGGGCGAGGTTCAGGTGCCTGCCGAAAAATACTGGGGTGCACAAACCGAACGCTCACGCAATAACTTCAAAATCGGTCCTGAAGGTTCGATGCCTAAAGAAATTATTCATGCTTTTGGCTATTTGAAAAAAGCTGCAGCTTTGGCTAACACCGAGCTTGGTGTATTATCTGCAGAAAAAGCAGAATTAATTGCTAAAGCTTGCGATGAAATTATTGCAGGAGATTTAGACGACCAATTTCCATTGGTTATTTGGCAAACCGGTTCGGGTACGCAAAGTAACATGAACGGAAACGAAGTGATTGCAAACCGTGGCCACGTGATTAACGGTGGTGCCTTGGCTGACGATAAAAAAGTACTTCACCCGAATGATGATGTGAATAAATCACAGTCATCCAACGATACTTATCCAACTGCAATGCATATTGCAGCCTATAAATTAACGGTAGAAAATACCATTCCGGGTTTAGAAAAATTGCGCAATGCTTTGGCTGCAAAAGTAGAAGAGTTTAGCGATATTGTTAAAACTGGTCGCACCCACTTTATGGATGCTACGCCATTAACCTTGGGACAAGAATTTTCTGGTTATGTTCAGCAAATCGACAACAGCATCAGAGCAATTAAAAATGCTTTGGTAATGGTTGCCGAATTGGCTTTAGGCGGTACAGCTGTGGGTACAGGCCTAAATACACCAAAAGGTTACGATGTTTTAGTGGCACAAAAAATTGCCGATTTAACAGGTTTACCTTTTGTAACTGCTCCAAATAAATTCGAAGCTTTAGCTGCTCACGATGCAATGGTTGAACTTTCTGGCGCCTTAAAACGTACGGCAGTTGCCTTAATGAAAGTTGCGAACGATGTACGTATGTTAAGTTCTGGTCCGCGTTGTGGTATTGGCGAAATCGTAATTCCTGATAACGAGCCAGGTTCTTCAATTATGCCAGGAAAAGTTAATCCAACTCAACCAGAAGCGCTGACTATGGTTTGCGCTCAGGTAATTGGTAACGATGTTGCGGTTTCAGTTGGCGGCATGTCGGGTCATTTTGAACTGAACGTTTTCAAACCTTTAATCGCGGCTAACGTTTTACAATCGGCTCGTTTAATTGGAGATGCCTGCGTTTCATTCACTGTAAAATGTGCGGAAGGCATTACCGCTAACCTGCCAGAAATTGAAAAACATTTGCAAAATTCGTTAATGTTAGTAACGGCTTTAAACCCACATGTTGGATATGAAAACGCGGCTAAAATTGCAAAGAAAGCACACAAAGAGAATAAAACTTTAAAAGCTGCGGCTGTTGAATTGGGCTTATTAACGAACGAACAATTCGATGAATGGGTTCGTCCGGAAGATATGGTTGGAAGTTTGAAATAACATTAGAAAAGCAAGGCTATTCGTGCTTCGGATTCGATAGCCCCGCTTTTTGCTACAAGTTTTTTGTAACGTTACTAACTCTAATGGGCCAATTGCATAGTAGAGTTAGTAACTTTTAAATACAAAAAAGCTTTTCGCGTCAATCGGGTTTATTTAACAAAATATAGCAATTAGAACTCAATTTGCATGGTCCAAATTAAAACACAAAACTTAAAAATATGGGAGATTCAATCATGACAACATTATATAGTTTAGGTTCGATTATTTCACCATTGATTGTGTTTATCGCTTGTGCTTATTATGTCTCCAAACAGGTAAAGGCCGATTCTATTTTAATGTTAATCGGTTCGGGCATGTCGTTATTGCTAACAGGATTTTACAGCTTTTTGATGCCTTACTTTATGCAATCTCGTGGTCTTTCTGTAACTGAAACTACAAGTTATTATACCATAGCGGGCATCATTAGTTTTTTCTCTGGGATCTGCTTTGCAGTTGGTTTGTTTATCTTAATCAACAATACGGTAAACGCGAATAAAAGCTTTCCACATCAATTCCCGCCGAATGAGTTCAAATAATATGCTTAACAATAGGAAATTTAGACAATTGAAAGTTATCAATTCGGTTTCAAATCGAGTTATATTTACCCTTACCCTTCTTACATTTTCCATTTTCCATTCTGCATGTACCCGCTTACCAAATATTCAAGGAAAGGGCGAGGAATTTTTACAAGGCGTTTGGAATCAGGATTCTGTTGCCTTTAGCAATAAATTAAGTAACTATACCAAACACCATCTCAAATTTACCTGCGATTCTGTTTACATTGATTTTGAAACGCACAGCAAAGTGAATTTTTACGAAGATTCTTGCTACAACAATGGTGTTTGGAAAGAATATGCAAAAGGAATTTATGCCGTAAAGGGTGATACCTTAATTGTTGGGGCCACCTTTACTCACGCCAATTACAAGCAAAAAATATCAGGTTGTTACCGAATTGGCCGATATGAAAGAAATTTTTTGATCAAGAATAAATCTGCAGATGCGCTCGTTTTAGAAAGCATGAGCGATCAGAGAGAAATTATATTATCATTAAAAGAAAAAGTTACCTGCGTACAAAAAGAATTATAAAATGAAATTTACTTCAATAAAAAAGAAATTGGCTTCGGCCTTACTTATTGTTTTGTTGGCTTACTTACCTATGCAGGTTAATGCATGGGGCATGATTGGCCATCGCGTAGTAGGCGAGATTGCCGACAGCTATTTAAAAGCAAAAACACGTAAAGCCATTCAAGCCATTTTAGGGGCAGAAACTTTGGCCATGTCGGCCAATTGGGGCGACTTTATTAAATCAGATTCTACTTATAACTATATGTATAACTGGCATTTTGTTAACCTTCCTGGTGGTTTAGATAAGCAGGGCGTTTACAACATTTTGGAAACGGAGAAAGCGCCAAATCTTTATAATAAAATCATCGATTTAACCGCGGTATTAAAAAAATCTAGCAGCACAGCTGATGAGAAAAAATTGGCCTTACGCATGTTGGTGCATATGGCAGGCGATTTATCTCAACCAATGCATGTGGCGCATAAAGAAGATTTAGGTGGAAACCGGGTTTCGGTATTGTGGTTCAACGAAAAATCGAACCTGCACCGTGTTTGGGATGAGCAATTGATCGAATACCAGCAATTAAGCTACGCTGAATTTGCCAAAGCGATTAACCATCCATCGGCCATACAGCTTTATAACTGGCAAAATACAAGCTTAAAGGATTGTGTTTACGATTCTTACACGGTTTGTAGCAAAATTTACGAAGGCACTAAGCCTGATTCGAAATTAAGTTACCGCTATAATTTTGATTGGGCTGAAACGCTTAATCAGCAATTGTTAAAAGGTGGTGTTCGTTTAGCAAAAATGCTGAATGATATCTACGGATAAAAATTCCAAGCCAAAAAAAAATGCGCTGACAATCATCAGCGCATTTTTTTTATCCTGAAATAAATTTTAGGTAATGATTTACTGATTTACAAATCAGTTTTGATCTTTAATTCTTTCAGTTGTTTATCATCAATCGTACTCGGACTATCAATCATTACATCTCTTCCTGAGTTATTTTTAGGGAATGCAATTACATCTCTGATCGAATCCAAGCCAGCAAAAATTGAAGTTAGACGATCGAAACCGAATGCAATACCACCGTGTGGAGGTGCACCAAATTCGAAGGCATCCATTAAGAAACCAAATTGTTTCTGCGCTTCTTCGGCACTGAAACCTAAATGTTTAAACATCAAAGCTTGCAATGCCCTATCGTGAATACGGATAGAACCACCACCAACTTCAGTTCCGTTAATTACCATATCGTAAGCATTGGCACGTACATTTTTTGGATCGGTATCTAACAAAGCAATATCTTCTGGCTTTGGTGAAGTGAACGGATGGTGCATGGCGTGGTAACGTTCTGTTTCTTCGTCCCATTCCAACAGCGGGAAATCCAGCACCCAAAGTGCCGAGAAAGTATTTTTATCGCGTAAACCTAAACGGTTACCCATTTCTAAACGAAGTTCGTTTAACTGCTTGCGCACTTTATCTGTTGATCCTGCAAGGATTAAAAGCAAATCGCCTTTTTCTGTTGCAAAAGCTTCACTCCATTGTTTTAAATCATCCTCATTAAAGAATTTATCTACTGAAGATTTGATTGTACCATCTTCATTGTGGCGAGCATAAATTAAACCTGTAGCACCAATTTGCGGACGTTTGATAAAATCGGTTAATTCATCTAATTGTTTACGGGTGTAACTTGCTGCTCCTTTTGCATTGATACCTACTACCAATTCAGCATTATCAAAAACTGGGAAGCCTTTGCCTTTTACCAAATCATTCAGTTCTACAAACTGCATGGCAAAACGTGTATCTGGCTTATCAGATCCATACAAACGCATCGCATCAGCATATTGCATACGAGGCACTTCAGGCAAATCGTAATTGCGAACTTCCTTAAATAAAGTACGGATTAAGCCTTCAAAAGTATTTAAAATATCTTCTTGTTCGATGAATGACATCTCACAATCAATCTGGGTAAATTCAGGCTGGCGATCGGCTCTTAAATCTTCATCTCTGAAACATTTCACAATCTGGAAGTATCTATCAAAACCAGAAACCATTAACAATTGCTTAAAGGTTTGTGGCGATTGAGGTAAAGCGTAAAATTCGCCTTCATTCATGCGGCTAGGAACCACGAAATCTCTCGCACCTTCTGGTGTAGATTTAATTAAAACCGGCGTTTCAACTTCGATAAAATCCAGTGCATCTAAATAGCGGCGAACCGATTGTGCCATTTTATGGCGTAAAACCAGATTATTACGAACCGGGTTACGGCGTAGATCCAGGTAACGGTATTTCATGCGCAACTCATCACCACCATCTGTTTCATCATCGATCATGAATGGAGGTAATTTTGCAGCATTTAAAATTTCTAAAGCAGAAACTTTAATCTCCACATCGCCAGTTGACATTTTTGGATTTTTGTTGCTGCGCTCTACAACGGTACCAGTCGTTTTAATCACAAACTCGCGACCTAATGAACGTGCTGCTTCGCAAAGTTCACGGTTATCATCCATGTTAAAAACCAGTTGTGTAATGCCATAACGATCACGAATATCGATGAAAGTCATACCGCCCAAATCTCTCGATTTCTGTACCCAACCACACAGGGTTACACTTTCGCCTAAGTTATTGAGGGTAAGTGCACCACAAGTTACTGTTCTTAACATATATTGTAATCTAAATTAAGCGGCAAAAATACCGAATTTGTTTTAAAGTTTTTAAAAGAAGATTTAATGAAATTTTGAGCTGGTTAAATCATTCAGAATTTATAGATGCCATTGAAAGCAATTACATTTGGCCTTTTTAAGATCACAAATCAAAGGAGATTGCCACAATTATTACCAATGAAAAATCGCTAATATTTTCGCAATGATGGCCGGTCTAAGAGATTTGGAATTTAATACTTTTCTTCCAAAACTACCTCAATAGCTAGTACCTTCCATTCGCCACCAATATTTTTCCATTGATAGATTTCTTCCGTTTGGATGGTTTGCTTTTTAGAGAAGATCAATAAGTTGGGTTTAATGATGATCGATTTTCGGGCAATTTTTTCAGTAAAAACCTCGTCTTCGAAAGATGATTTTATCCGGTAATGACTGGTTTCAATGCTTTTCGCTCTTCTGAAAAGACTTTGAATATCTGCTTTATAATCCCTTAAGTTAAGCGTTATCGCATTAGCACCAGTAAACTTAAAGGAAGGATCGAAGATTGAAAAATAGTGGTCTGCGTTCTTCGCAATAAAAGCTAGATCCGCCTGTTTATGAAATGTATCTATCTTAGAAATAATTAAATCGGTTCCCATGGCATGAAGTTAATGCTTTGTATTTTGTTTTCAAATTTAAGATGAAACCATTCATTATATTCCACAAAAAAACCACCAATGGTTAATTGATGGCCTTTGATTGGATTAGTCTAATTTTTCATTCTACCCTGCTCGGCTTCCAGGCCAGTGCTTCTGTTACGGGCTGGTTTAATTTCGTTTTTACCAAAGCGATATGTAAAAGTTAAACTCACCGATTGTCTATCATTTACTCCGTAAAGGGTATAATAAAGTCCCGGGAATGCACTGTTGATGTTGTTGATTTGCGTATTAAAAATATCGTTCGCAGCCAGTTTTAAACTCGCTTTTTTATTAAGCAATGATTTACTTATCCCTGCATCGAAACCATAACGCGTTCTAATCTCCATTACACCGAAGGTTACCGGGCTATCATAACTAAAATTTAATTCTGCCGATAAACCTGGTTGAATTTTAAAGCTATGCTGCGATTTAAATTGAAACGATGTGCTTTTATTATCCAATTTTTGTCCGGCAATATCTGGTGCTTTAAAACGAATATGAAATAAATTCAGATTGTTGTTGCTGCTCCACCACTTTGTAAAACTTACAGGAGCATTAATTACCATGGAGTAGGCATTTTGTGTTGCAATATTTTGGTTGGTTTGGTACAAGGCCTGCTTCTCATTATCTGGCAAAATCACTTCGGTAATCACATCAATAGTTCTACTATAATTTAATGTTACCGAATATTTCTTTTTTAGTAAATAAGTAAACTCAAAATTATTGGTGTATTGTGGATTCAAAAACGGATTACCTTGACTATAAGTATATTGATCTAAAAAATAAACGAACGGATTCAATGCATCATAACTTGGTCTGTCAATCCTGCGACTGTAAGAAAGACTGATATCATTGTTCTTATCCAACGTTTGGTTCACAAATACACTTGGGAAAAAATTAAGATATTCCCTTTCAATTATTTTATTAGTGGTTATAGAATTTCCTTTTGATGTAGTTTGTTCGGCTCGCAAACCCAATTGAACACTTGTTTTTTTAAACTGTTTGTTAAAATTTACATAAGCAGCATTTACATTTTCATCATACACAAATTGGTTGCTTAGCAGTTTGTTGTTCTGCCAATTATTATTTAAAAATTGCTCGGCAATAAGGTTGTTATCTGTGGTAACCCAGCTGCTTTTTAGTCCGGCTTCTAATTTCATTTGCTTTTTCAACGGAAGCGCATAATCAACTTTGAAAGCTTTAATATTAATAATCGATGGTGTAATGTTTCTCGTAATCACCGTTGGCCTTATCAACGTTCCATTATTAAAAAAATAATCGCTAACGTAGTCTGCATCATCATTTCCTTTATATCTGCCGTAATCCAAATCAACAGTAATTTCCTGTCCTGCGGTATCCAAAACAGATTTATAATTTAAGTTATAGGATATATTATTGTATTTGTTCCTAATCACATTGTTCGCTAAAACAGAAGAATCCTGTTGAGTAAAGGAACCACCAATTCGGGTAGCATTTACTGATGTTTCACTGTTACTTCCATCGTAACCGGTTACTAAAACTCCAAGTGTATTGTTTTTATTAATGAAATAATCTACACCAGCTTTAAAATTTTGTCCGTGATTTCTTTTGGTAAAATCACTTCTTTGAGAAAAATAACGATTGCTAGGTGATACATTCGCGATCCTGTCAATTTCCATGTAGGTTTCCCTATCTCGTTGGTAATAGTTGTAGTTACCAAAGAAATTCAGCGATTTTGTTCTATGATTAATGCTTCCACCAGCGCTCGATCTAAATTTAGTACCACGACCAAAAGCACCTGTTAAACTCCCATTTGTACCACCACCTTTACTTTTTTTGGTTTTAATATTGATGATTCCGGAGTTACCTGCAGCATCATATTTTGCAGATGGGTTGGTAATTAACTCGATGGTTTCAATCTCCGAACTTTGCATGCCCCTAAGTAAGTTAGCCACATCTCCACTACTCATGTAGGTCTGTTTTCCATCAATTTGAATCAATACCCCTTGCTTGCCTTGCATAGAAATATTATCATTTTGATCTACGTTTACGCCAGGTGCCTTCTGTAATAATTCCAAAGCTGTTGAGCCCGATGCGATGGAACTATTGGCCACATTCATTACAGTTCTATCCATTTTTCGCTCTACCAAAGGTACATTTGCAGCAACGGTAACTTCTTTCAAATTTTGAGCGGAAGAGGCCAATTGGGCTGTTCCAAAATCAATTTTCTGATCATCTCCTAATGCTTCGGTTTTGCTTTTAAATGTTTTGTAGCCCATGCTGCTGGCTTTGTAAAAGTAGTTGCCTTTTGTTGCAATTGAAAAGCCAAAAACACCTGATTGATCTGTAAATGCAGTTTTAATAATGCTTGAATCTGAAGACTTAAAAAGGACCACCGTTACATAATCGGCTGGTTTTTTATTTTCATCCAGAATTACTCCGGTAACATTTACTTTAGGTGTAGTTTGTGCCTGCACATAAAAAGGTGTAAGTGCAGTTAATATGATAAGGGTTAATTTGTAAAACGTCTTCATAATTTCTTGGTATAATAATTTTAAAATTTTGGCAAAACAATCCCATAGCAGCCATATGGCGCTTTTGTGAATTTTGCCTACTCATTTTAAAGTTTAGTTTGGAAACGAACGGTCTCCATTGTTTAGTTATGAATAAGACGATGGTTCTTGAAAAAGGTTACATGGAGAAGTGAAAAAGTAAAAATGGCTTATTCTGAATATCGAATTTCTTAATTTTTTAGAAAGTTTAAGGCAGTGGTTTATGGCAAATTATGCCCTGCCATTTGCTACAATCTTTTAAATTGATTGTCAGAGAATTAATGATTGTCAGCAAAATTTTTTAAAAGGATTTTCGCTCTTGTCAGGCTTATTTAACTAAGAACAGCACAAAAAAACCGCAAATCAACAGGTAATAATCTGTGGATCTGCGGTTTCAAACTAGATAAAATAATTTTTCTATTTAACACCCAAAACATCTACTCCTTGTTCAAAAACAACATCAACAGGGATGTTTTTTCTGGTTAATCGGTCTAAATCTTTTTGAAGTTCAGCAGAAATAACAGCTTTTTCTTTTTGTGCTTTTTCAACAGCTACTTTATCTCCGCTACCCTGCAAAGTAATAATGAATGCACTTAACTCATTCATCGCTATCGCAAACTTTTCAAAATTAACCTTGTAAGTTCCTTTGTTGGTACGTTCGAAAGCACCTTTTTCCTGAAAATAGTTGAAACATTGCATATTGGCTTTGCCATGTGCTTCAGAAACACCAAAGCGAACAGATCTTAAAATGCCCGCCATAAAAGTGGTATAGTAATCTTTAATATCACCAGTTAATTCGCCTTTTTTAAGCAAACCTGTAACCATATATAAGCCTAAAACATCAGCCTTACCTTCTTCTAACCAGCTGTATTGTTCTTTTAAGGCTTCACGAACAAAACCTTTTCCAGTGATGGTTTTCTTGATCCCTAAACCATGTGCTACCTCATGAAACATCACATTGGCAAAAAAAGCATCGAATTTAATGTACTGCTGCTGATCGGCATCAATTAATTCTTTTGAGATTGGAACTAAAATTTTATCAAATTTGGCCTGCATCGCATTTTTTAATTGTGATCTACGCGTTCCTTTTTCCTGTTGAATTTTTTCATCATTCGGCAAGTTTACAGCGATGGTTTTCGATCCGGCATTGCAATCGCCGGCATAATAAACCACATCATAGGCATTTAATTCAGAATCTGTTCCAGGCGTTTCAGTTTTATATTTAGCGGCAACAGGTAAGTTTTTTTGTAATTCAGGAAGCATTTTTACATACTTCGCTAAGCGTTTGCTCCACTCCTTATCCTTTATTAAAACATAAGCCTCGTAACTGGTGCGGGCATTAAAAAGTTTGTCTTCGTAATTTTCAATCGGCCCGATAATAATATCCAAACCATTGGTTTTCATATCCAGCCAGGCGTAATCACTTGCTGTAAAATTATCGGTAACTAACGCATCAGCCCTTAAATTCAGGTATTTTTTTAAGCCTGCATCTTCAGCAATTAATGCAGCTTGTTTTAGCAACGAGCTTGCTCTTTGTAATTCTCCCGCAAATAAAATATGGTAAGGAACAGTACTTAGTTTACCTGTACTATCTTTTTGGATAACTGAATAGGCGCCAAATTTATCCGCTAAAGTAGACTTCTCAATTTCTTCCTTAGTGATCCCGTAAGGATAAAATGAAGCTCCTTCTGGCTTTGGTCCAACGCCGGCAACAAAAGGTTTTTCATTATTTAATCTATCCCAAGGGCCGTAATTTATATTTACAAAATCGCGGGTTTTCTCATCTTTAATGGTTGCCAACAAGCTATCTCGTTGCGGATATGCCTGCTTCCAATACAATTCATCCATAATCTCGGCAGCCTGAATAAGCAATGGTAAAATTTTGCGGTCATTAACACTTAATTGATTCAGGTTTGTTGTCAGTTTAACCCTTTCGTAAATAGGTAAACGTTGTGCCACATAATCGATCAAACTGTCGGTTTGTACCGCTTCACTATTTTTATTTTCAGCTTTATCAGTATTGGTGCAGGCTGATAATAAACTTGCTGAAATAGCCAGGACCGTTAAATATGAGATGGGTTTGTATAATTTCTTCATTATTAAAGTATATCGCGACTAAATTAGTAAAATTTGAAGGCTTTGTATAAAGTTTGATGTAATGAATGATTTTAACCTAACTTTGTAAGCAATCATCAACAAAAATAAAAACATGATTTCAGTAAAATCTTTAACTTTTAAAGCTACATTCTTGTTAGGATCTGCCATTATAATTTCTTCTTGTAGCTCAACCAAGTATGCAGCAACAGAAAAAATCTATAAAGATAAAACTAAAGAATTTGCAAAGATTATAACCTCCGTGCCACCACAAGGACAGCTTTATGATAGTTTAAATGCAACAAACCAGCAATGGATTGGTTCTGTAAATTTTGGGATACGGAAGCCTAATTTTGTAGTTATTCATCATACTGCGCAAGATAGCTTGGCGCAAACTGTTAAAACATTCCATTCTACCAGAGCAGGCACCAGCGCACATTATGTAATCAGCCGCGATGGAAAAGTAGTACACATGGTTAACGATTATCTTCGTGCAAATCATGCGGGCATAAGTAAGTGGGGCAAGGATACGGATCTGAATTCGTCATCAATAGGAATAGAACTGGATAATAATGGTATTGGTGATGTATGGAAAGATGCTCAAATTAACAGTTTAATCAAGTTATTGGCCACATTAAAAAAAACCTACAATATTCCAACGGCTAATTTTATCGGCCACGCAGACATTGCGCCTGGGCGTAAAAATGATCCTAAAAATTTTCCCTGGAAAAAATTAGCGGAGAAAGGATTTGGATTTTGGTATGATGATATATTGAAAAATCCACCAGCCGATTTTGATACGGAAAAGGCGCTGAAATATATTGGTTATAATACAGCTAACCTACCTGCTGCCATTGAGGCCTTTAAAATCCATTTTATACAATCAGATATTACCAAAACGCTAACACCAGTTGATGTTTTGGTATTGTACAATGTTTATTTGAAGTATTAAACCGATCAAAAGATATACTATCGTATTGAATTTTGTTTTGATTCCATGACAAATCCTGCACAATAAGACATAAAAAAACACGGAAGAATTTATGTTCATCCGTGTTTTTTGTGGTTAAAAAGTGTTGATTAATTAGGTTTCTTAAATGTATCTTTTAATGTTACCGTTCTATTGAAAACCAATTTATCAGGTGTAGAATCTTTATCCAAACAGAAATATCCTTTACGAATAAATTGGTAACGGCTATCTAAATCAGCATCTGCCAAAGCAGGTTCAATGTAGGCATTAGGCAAAACCGTTAAGCTTTCGGTATTTAAATAATCTTTGAAATCACCTTCTTCAGCATCAGGAGTTTCTGATGTAAATAAACGTTCGTATAAACGGATTTCAGCAGTTTTTGCATGTTGAGCACTCACCCAATGGATGGTTCCTTTAACATTAATGCCGCTGGTATCGTTTCCGCTTTTCGATTCAGGAATATAAGTACAGTGAATTTCTGTCACGTTTCCGTTTTCATCTTTCACAAAATCTTCGCATTTTACAATATAAGCGAATTTTAAGCGAACCATTGCGCCTGGAGCCAAACGGAACCATTTCTTCGCCGGAACTTCCATAAAATCTTCACGCTCAATCCAAAGTTCATTGCTGAAAGGAATTACGCGTGTGCCGCCATGGTCCTCGGCTTCTGGATTATTTTCGCCAATTAAATCTTCAGTACCTTTATCGTAATTGGTAATAATTAATTTAATTGGGTCTAAAACTGCCATCACACGATTAGCCGATTTATTTAAATCCTCACGAATACAGAATTCCAATAAACTCAATTCGATTAAGTTTTCACGTTTGGCAATACCGATACGTTCACAAAATTCGCGAACACTTTTTGGTGTAAAACCTCTTCTGCGTAATCCTGAAATTGTTGGCATGCGTGGGTCATCCCAACCGTTTACCAGATTCTCATTTACCAGTTGCAATAGTTTACGCTTACTCATTACTGTTGAAGTAAGGTTTAAACGGGCAAATTCATATTGTTTTGAGGGAAAAATCTCTAATTGTTCGATAAACCAGTCGTACAATTCACGGTGCGAAACATATTCTAAAGTACAAATGGAATGGGTGATGTTTTCAATACTGTCGCTTTGACCATGAGCGAAATCGTACATCGGATAAATGCACCATTTGTTACCTGTACGGTGATGTTCGGCATGTTTAATGCGATAAATAATCGGATCACGCATTAGCATATTCGGACTTGCCATATCGATTTTAGCACGTAAAATGTATGCTCCGTCAGGGAAATCGCCATTTTTCATCTTAGTGAAAATGTCTAAATTCTCTTTAACACTGCGGTTACGATATGGACTATCCTGGCCAGGTTCTGTTGGTGAACCTTTTAAAGCTGCAATTTCATCAGCAGAACTCTCATCAACATAAGCCAAACCTTTTTCGATTAGTTTAATGGCAAAAGAATACAGTTCATCAAAATAATCTGATGCATATAATTCGTTTTTCCAATTAAAACCTAACCATTTAATATCTTCTTGCTGGCTGTTTACATACTCAGTTTTTTCCGTAACCGGATTGGTATCATCAAAACGCAGATTGGTATAACCGCCGTATTTTTGTGTTAGTCCGAAGTTTAAGCATATCGCTTTGGCGTGGCCAATGTGTAGGTAACCATTAGGTTCTGGCGGGAAACGCGTAACCAAAGTTTCATACTTGCCACTATTTAAGTCGTTCTCAACAATTTCTTCAATAAAGTTCAATGACTTCTCTTCACTCATAAAAACCTGTAAATTAGGAATGCAAATGTAAAAATATTGATCGTAATTAGGTAACGATTAGAAAATAGAAAGGAGGAAATAGAGAATTGATATGTATTAAGTGTGAGTTAGAGAGTAGGTAGTTGAAATAGAAAACAGATTAGGCGCTTATTTCTGTTATTCAATTTGTTTTATCAATATATAGTAACATTTGAAACACTTACGATCTATTTCCCATTTCTTATCTCCCATTATTCAAATCTATTTCCCTAAAAGAAAATTCAATACATTTACATCAACTTAATATTCATTATGAGCAAAGTATTAAACCGGCCGATACGTGTTTTAGTGGCAAAAGTTGGCCTTGATGGTCATGATCGGGGCGCAAAAGTTATTGCCACTTCACTTCGTGATGCAGGTATGGAAGTCATTTATACCGGCTTGCGCCAAACGCCGGAAATGGTTGTGAATACAGCCCTTCAGGAAGATGTTGATGCCATTGGAATTTCCATTCTATCAGGCGCACACATGACGGTTTTCCCAAAAATTATTCATTTTATGAAAGAAAAGCAGCTTGATGATGTGTTGTTAACTGGCGGAGGAATTATACCTGATGCAGATCGGAAAAAACTTGCTGAATTAGGCGTCGGAGAATTATTTCCGCCGGGAACAACGATGGCGAGCATTGTAGAATATATACAAAATTGGGTTACAGAAAACAGAAATTTTTAAATATGGCATATCAAAATTTAATATCAGAGGTAAAAGAAAACATTTTATATGTTACCATAAATCGCGAAAAGGCATTAAATGCGATAAATAAAGATACACTTGCCGAACTGGCTGATGTGATTGCGTTTGCTGGGAAAACTGAAGATGTAAGGGCTATAATTTTAACAGGCGCTGGAGAAAAGGCTTTTGTTGCTGGTGCAGATATTAAGGAGTTTTCTGATTATAGTGGAAAGCAGGGAGAAGAATTGGCGAGGCAAGGACAAGAAAATGTTTTCAATGCTATTGAAAATTCACCAAAACCTTTTATTGCGGCCATTAACGGTTTTGCATTGGGCGGCGGTTTGGAATTAGCGATGGCTTGCCACATGCGTATAGCTGCTGATACGGCAAAGTTAGGTTTGCCAGAAGTTACATTAGGCTTAATTCCGGGTTATGGTGGCACACAACGTTTAACGCAATTGGTTGGCAAAGGAAAAGCGATTGAATTAATTACTTCGGCAAATATGATTAACGCTGTTGATGCCGAAAAAATTGGGTTAGTAAATTATGCGGTTCCACAATCTGACTTAATTAGCAAAGCAAAAGAAATTTTAGACCTTATAAAGCAACGGGCTCCGCTCGCAATTGCCGCAGCAATAAAATCAGTAAATGCTTCAGTAGATGGTATTGGCGGTTATGATGTTGAAATAGAAGAGTTTGGAAAATGTTTTGAAACAGCTGATTTTAAAGAAGGCGTTAATGCTTTTGTTGAAAAAAGAAAAGCAGTGTTTATCGGAAAGTAGTACAATTGTATTATTAGTTCGATGTGGAAATAAAACAAGTGTAGAAAAAATTTCCCAAATCAATTTATTTTGAGTAATTATGTGCCATCTATTATCACGCTTTATAATCACCTTTTTGTGAAGGTTATAAAATCTGTAGTGTACAAACAGATGGTCTCATGAAAAAAAAATTCTTATAGTTGATGACGAAGTAAACATCGGTTTACTGTTATCAAAATTTCTCGTTAGAAATGGTTTCGAAGTTGCAAATGCAATAACCGGAACTTCTGCTCTGGATATGATGGCAAATGAAGCCTTTGATTTGGTTTTGTGCGATTACCGTTTGGATGATACTGATGGCAGGGAAATTTTAATCAAAATCAAAGAAAATTACCCAACAACAGGTGTAATTATCATCACTGGATATTCAGATATTAAATTAGCAGTAGAACTCATTAAACTTGGAGCTTACGATTACATCACCAAGCCACTATATCCTGATGAAAGTTTAAATACAATTAATAAGGCGCTGGAAACCCAAAGAGCGCTGAACGAGAATAAAGGTGGATCTGGCAAAAAAAATGAAACAGAGTCGGAATATGTAAATTATACCGAATATATTGACGGAAAAAGTGATGTATCGGCTACCTTGCTTAAACAAATTCAATTAATTGCACCTACATCTTACAGTATTATTTTAACCGGTAAAAGCGGAACTGGAAAAGAATGTGTGGCTAAAACGATCCATTTAAATAGTTTAAGAAGAGATAAGCCTTTCGTAGCTATGGATTGTGGTTCATTAACTAAAGAACTTTCCAGAAGCGAGTTTTTTGGGCATGAAAAAGGTTCATTTACAGGTGCACTTTATACAAAAATCGGCCATTTCGAGCAAGCAAATGGCGGAACTTTATTCTTGGATGAGATTGGTAATCTTTCTTATGAAATCCAAGCCACTTTACTTAGAACCGTGCAGGAAAGAAAGGTCAAACGTATTGGGAGCACAAAAGAAATTGATTTGGATGTACGTATCATTGTAGCAACAAACGAAAATCTTGTCGATAATATTGGCAAAGGTACTTTTAGAGAAGATTTATACCATCGCTTCAACGAATTTTCCATTCATTTACCATCTTTAAAAAGGCGTGGAAACGATATCTTAATTTTTGCTGATAAATTTTTAGCGGTTGCTAATCAAGAACTCAATAAAAATATTAAAGGTTTTAGCGAAGGGGTGAAAAATTGTTTTTTAAACTATGGCTGGCCAGGAAATGTTCGGGAATTAAAAAATGTAATTAGACGTGTTTCTTTACTAACCGATGGAAATGAAATTCAGGTAGACGTTTTGCCTTTAGAGCTTTCAAACTATGCAAAGGATTTCGATCGCGAGCAAGCCTTGAAGCAGATAAAATCGAAATCCAGTGATAAACCTAAAGATTTAAAAAATGCAGCGCAAGAGGCTGAATATGACACCATCCTTAGCGTTTTAAAAGAAGTAAATTTTAATAAAACTAAGGCTGCTAAAATTTTAAATATCGATAGGAAAACGCTCTACAATAAAATCAAGGTGATAAAAATCGAAGACCAGCAATAATCTTTTATTAGCCAAAACAAAACCCCAGTTTTTGATATTAACAGAATACCAAACATCAATAATATGTCGGTATTCTCATTTAAACAGCGCAATAACATTAACCTCGTTATCATCATTGCTCTTGGGCTTTTGATAGCGTATTCTTTACAAGCAATTTTTAGTGCTATTCTTAGCACATTAGTGCTTTATACCATCATGCGTCCAGCTTATGTTCACTTAGCCGAAGTAAAAGGTTGGAATAAAAGATTTGTTGCCATTTTCCTTATTGTAATTAGCATATTATTAATCGTGTTGCCTTTTTATGCGCTAAGTAGCATGGTTATCAGTAAAATATCCGAACTAAAAAACAACGAGATTTTTTTTAAAAACCTATTGGTTAAACTACAACATTTAGTTCCTTTTAACATCAATCAAGATGTTATTCAGGATGGATTAAATCGCTTAGGTAATTGGGCTACAGATTTATTTCCTTCATTAATTTCGAGTGCTGTAAATATTATACTAAGCCTTTTGGTGATGTACTTTTTACTATACTTTATGTTAATTGAGCGCAAAACATTTGAGCGTTCGTTAATAAAGTATGCGCCGCTTAGAGAGCAAAATGCATTACGCTTTGGTAATGAGATGCGCAATACCACTTATGCAAATGTAATTGGACAAGGATTAATCTGCTTAGTACAAGGGTCGTTGGTAAGCTTATCATTTTACATATTAGGGTATAAAGATCCCGTTTTCTGGGGCGTGATTACTACCTTCATATCTTTTGTGCCTATTTTAGGTCCACCGGTTGTTTTTGTACCTGCGGCTATTTTACAAATTGCAAATGGAAATAATTTTGCGGGTTGGGCAATGCTTATTTTTGGTTTTGTAGTTATCATAAACATTGATAATGTACTTCGATTCATTATTGCGAAAAAAGTTGGAAATATTCATCCCATTATTACAGTAATTGGCGTAATTATTGGTATTCCTTTATTTGGAATATTAGGCCTTGTTTTTGGTCCACTACTTTTATCTTACTTTATATTGCTCGTTAAAATTTATGAAACCAGTACCTTGGCTTCAGAAAGATTGGAAAGAATTAAAACAAATAATGAGCTTAATGAGTTATAATTTATAGCTTAACAATAAAGTAATATAGTAGTGCTTATATTGTGAATGTTAAACCCTTAAAATAAATAATTATGAATGATAACTCAAAAGTAGTAGTTGCTCTTTTAGCAGGATTAGCTGCTGGTGCCGCTTTAGGTATCCTATTTGCACCAGATAAAGGTGATGAAACACGTGATAAATTAAGTCAGTCTTTAAAGGATTTAGGCGATTCGATAAAAGATAAAGCTGCTGATGAAATCAATAACTTATCAAGCTTAAAAGATAAAGTTGTTAGCTCTATCAAAACGAAATTAAGAAGCGTTGAAGAAGAATATAGCGACGACGTAGAGCACGCTTAAAATAAATTTAAAATTGGGCGCTTTTATAGCGCCCAGTTAAACTCCATCTAAACTATGCAAGAAAATAAAGAAAAAAGTATTGAAGACCTTGTTGAAGATGCCAAAGGATTTCTGGAGGCAAGAGTTGAATATACAAGACTTTACCTTGTAGAAAAGGTATCAAAAATATTTGCCGATTTAGTTACAAATACAACCGTAATAGTTTGTTTTGTGCTTGCATTTTTGTTCGGTAGCTTAACATTGGCACTTTTCTTATCAGATGTTTTAGGAAGTTATACCAGAGGTTTTGGATGTGTTTCAGGAATTTATCTTTTATTAGCCGTTATCGTATACTTAACCAAAGATAAATATATTGAAAAGGCGATTATCAATGTAGCCATTAGAAAATATTTCGACAAACTTGCAGATAAGGAGGAAGAAGATGAGAAAGTATAACATCAGAACTTTAGAAGATCTTCAAGCGGCAAAATTAGAGCTTAAAGTAGAATACACTCTTAAGCAAAATATGCTTAAAACCGATGGCCAAAAATTTTTAAAGCAGTTCACTTTGGGTGCTTTGATTAAAAAGTTTGCAACGCCAAGTAATTTATTTAAGGCTGATGAGAAACTGAATATTAGCGGAACAGCAATGTCGCTTCTTCTGCCAATGTTTATGAACAAAACGATTTTTAGAGGTGCCGGATTTTTAACAAAAGCAGCAGTTGGTTTTGTGTCTGGTAAAGTAGGAAAATCTTTAGATGCAGAACATTTATCGGCGATAGTTAATTCAGTGAAAGGCTGGTTTGGAAAAAAGAAGGAACAAAAAGCTAAAAAATTTATTGATTACGGAATCCCGCCTGATAGCGAAACGTATTAAATTTTAAGAGCCTCATATCATCAATATGAGGCTCTTGTATTTAAGGATTTTCTAAATATATATTTCAAATGTAGCATAATCCTGATTTAAACCGTTCTTATTAAAACCCAATTTATGAATAGAATATTACTCATCCTCATTATTTGTTTATCGTTCTCTTGCAAAAAGGATTTAGACAAAAAACTTTCAAGTAAAAATTGGCGTATTGAATCCATTACAGTCACTCCTGCAATGACAATCGGATCAAAAATTAGCACGAACTACTTAGATTTATCGGGTCCTTCAAGTTGCGAAGCCACTACTACCTTAATTTTTTCGGCAGATGGAATCTTCACTCAAAGTGCCAATGGTGCCTTATGCGATTTATTTCAACTTCCAAATAGTAAGCCTGTAACCTGGACTAGAGAAGGAAATCAAATTTTAATTTCTTCAGCCCCACAGTTTCCTTATACATTATCTGGTAATAAGCTAACACAAACCAAAACAAGTGTTGCATCTGGCGGAACAGTTTACACTTTCGAATATGTATATAGCTCCAAATAATTTTAAAATCTTAATGGTATGTCTTGGCAATATCTGCAGGTCTCCATTGGCAGAAGGCATTATGAGGCACCTTGCAAAGCAACAACATTTAAATTGGGAAATTGCATCAGCAGGAACTGGTAATTGGCACATTGGAAAAGCGCCAGATAAGAGAAGTATTGCTGCGGCAAAAGCCTTAGGTTATGATATCAGCAAGCAAAGGGCGCAACAATTTAATCATAGTATGTTTGCTCAATATGATTTGATTTTGGTAATGGACAGTAATAATCTATCTGATTTACAACAATTAGCCCAAACAGATAGCGAGCGGCAAAAGGTTAAACTTTTCTTATCGGAGAATGATGTTATTGATCCCTACTGGGATAATGCTCTTTTTGCCCCAGTTTGTAATCAGGTTGAAGAAAGGTGTAAAGAAATTATCAAACAACTTTCTTAATTTTACAGCTGTAACCAATCCTAACCAAACCAGTGTAATGAAGAAGATTATTCCTTTTTTTGTAGTTGTTGCTTTATTAATTTTATTCCAAAGTTTTTCCACTCATAAAAAAACCATAAGCATTTTAGTTTTTTCGAAAACCAAAGGCTTTAGACATAATTCAATAAATGATGGAAAAACTGCAATTGCAAAATTGGGTAAAGCACATCGTTTTTTGGTAGATACTACTGAAAATGCGGCATTATTTACAGAGAACAACTTAAAGAAATACGCCGCAGTTATTTTTTTAAACACCACCGGAGATGTTCTGGATGATCAGCAACAGAAAGCTTTTGAACAATATATTCAAGCAGGGGGAGGATATGTAGGTATTCATGCCGCAACAGATACAGAATACGATTGGCCTTGGTATGGCAAATTAGCAGGTGCATATTTCATGAGCCATCCTGCGGTTCAAGAAGCAAAATTTATCGTAAAAAATCGAAAACATCCGGCTACAAGTTTCCTTAAAGATTCGGTTTGGATACACAAGGATGAACTTTATAATTTTAAAGATATTAACCCGGATATCAATGTATTGTTAACCATTGATGAAAATTCATATACGGGAGGAAAGAATGGAAAGTTTCACCCATTTAGTTGGTACCATAATTTTGATGGAGGTAGGGCATTTTACACATCGATGGGGCATACCAAAGAAACCTGGACAGATAAATTGTTTCTGATACACCTGTATGGCGGCATTTTATATGCCATTGATAGGAAATAATAGTACAATGGAGAAGGCCGCAGACGAGCAGATTAATAATTTGTGCTAGTCTGCGGCTTTTAATATTGATGATAATCTTATAGTTAATAAAATAACTGCGAAAGCACATTTGTTGCTGAAGGTTCAGCAGGTTTTAAAGCAGTAAACTTCGATAGTTGAGCAACTGTTAAAACGGTACCCAAATTTGATTTTAAACCAGAAATTAATTTTCCAACTTTTGTTTTTGTGGCAGTTGGGTTTGTTTTTGAGGTAGCCATTGCTGTTGCTTTCTGAACTAAAAAGTCTTTTACCATTGAGGTAACGGTCGGCTGTTGTGCTGGTGTTAAATTCAATGCTGGAGTAAGCTTTCCTAAAATACCGGAAGATAAACTGCTTACATCAAAACTAGATGTAGCTGCGGCAGAACCTACTTTACTTATAATACTTTGTGCGTTGGATGATAAGTTTAAACCGACTGCCAATGCAGATAATATAAATATTTTCCTCATTTCAATAATTGATAATTGTTAATTACGAAGATAAGCGTTTTACTCCTTTTAAGAATTATAACTCATTTTTATTTCTATAGTTTACGAGGAAAATATAATTCAGCATACAAAATGCCGCCACAGCGCCAAAGGTGTGCCATAAAAAGTGTGTGCCGATTTCTAATATTTCCCATTTATCGGCAATTCGAAAGGTTAGCGCAAATATAAAAGCCAATAGTGCAAAGCCGACCCATTTACCATTTCTCCAATTTGTTTTGAGCAAATATCCAAATACTGGAAATAATACCAACGCAGCCATAAAGGCATAATTTATATTAATGAAGATTTGAAAATCGCCACTTGCAAACAGTTGCCTTACATAAAATTGAAAAAATGCATAAACCACAACTATTAATACAGCGTAGTACCATTGGGTAAGTTTGGCTAGGAAATAAACCCCTGCCGATAAACAAAGCAGCATAATCGGCATCCAGTCCATCATTATGAAAATTGGCCATCTTCGTAAACCATGATAGGTTGTTCCTCCAATACCCCCGATGTATAGCAATATTAAAGCAATACTTAAAAATGTATGTTGTTTGAAATTTCCCCACAATTTAATGGTCCAGTAAATGGCAATACCCAAGAAGAAACAACTTGTAATTGTATTTAATGGTTCAGGAAATAAGTTGTTTAAGTTCGTTTCAGTGTATATGGTTCCTCCATCAGGAGGGTTTTGAAAAAGGGTGATCATAGCTAGTATTGGTTAATTTGCAATCTGCATTTATAAAACCAAATACAATGAAAACTTGCTGAGTTTTTAAGTAAAAAAATTGCGACTTGCCATTAATTTTATTTTCACACCTATTTAACCAAAAAATAATTTAATATAATTGATCTATAGCTGATTAGGATAAGTTTTAGGAAAAATGACAAACCTTTTCCTGCCTGTCATGTTCAAATAATAACATCAAAATCTATAAAAAACATGAAAACTACAACAGCAACAGCAGAGGTTTTAAACGACCTGGTTCAAATTAATAACGATCGTATTGAAGGTTACGAAAAAGCTCGTCAAGAATTAAAAGATGGTGATGCAGATTTAAAAACTTTATTCTTAAATATGATTTCTGAAAGCCAAAAATATAAAATGGCTTTGGCTACAGAAGTTGCAGCATCAGGAGAAGATATTGAAACCGGAACAACTACATCAGGTAAAATTTACAGAGGTTGGATGGACGTGAAAGCATTATTTACTGGTCACGATCGTAAAACAGTTTTAAACAATTGCGAATTTGGTGAAGATGCTGCTCAAAATGCATACAAATTAGCTTTAGAAGTAGAAGATCTACCAGCGAATATTAGAGAATTAATTGCTGATCAAAAAACAGCCTTGCGAGTATCGCATGATGAAATTAAAAGATTACGTGATTCTCAAGCATAACACTAATTTATGTTAATAAAAAAAGCTCCTGATAAATTTAGAGGGCACTGAAAAACTACCAGTTGAAAAAGGGCTTATGAATTTTTTATTCCATAAGCCCTTTTCTTTGTGATATTCGCAGTCGCTTGAGTTTTATTTTGCAATTAGACGATTCTAAGAGTCCTTATCTGCCGTTTTTTCTCGATATTTAATAAGACATTTTAGACAAGGACTTTTTCAGTGCCCTCTAAATTTATCAGGAGCTTTTTTTATTAGGCCGGTAATTTAAGATTCCAGTTCTTTATCCAAATGTTCAGTAACGCGTTGAATAGTATTATCAATTGTATTGCTTAGAATGGTTAAGTATGAACCCTTTTTGGCATTATAAATCGCTATTTGCAAGCATTCAGCACTTTTGTTGTTAATAATAATTTCCTTGTTCGGATCTATCTCTTTAATTCCTCTTACCAGCAAATCAATCAACTCTTGCTGTTGTCTTCCACGCAAATATTTTTCCTGACAGATATAAATTTTATCAAACATCTGTGCCGAAATGCGAGCAGTCTCAATAATATCTTCGTCTCTTCTATCGCCTGTACCAGAAATAATGCCAACCTGTTCTGTAGATTCAACACTCTGCAAATAAGCTTTCACACCATTAAATCCATCAGGATTATGTGCAAAATCTACTAAAACTTTAAAATCTTTAAACCTAAAAACATTCATTCTTCCAGGGGTATGTGCCGCTGATGGAATAAAAGTTTCTAACGATAAACGAATATCTTCTGGCTTATAACCCCATAAATATGCTGCTAATGTTGCAGCCAACACGTTCTGAATCATGAAATTTACAGATCCGCCAAAGGTTAATGGAATATGAGTAGCCTTGTCAACCCTTAGTTTCCAATCTCCGGTTTTAATCGTGATGTATCCGTTTTCATAAATAGCAGCAATACCACCTTTTTTGCAATGATCTTTAATAACAGGATTATTTTCGTCCATGCTAAAGTAGGCCACATTACAACGGGCATCTCTTGCAATTTTTACGCAATAGCCGTTATCAGCATTTAAAACAGCCCATCCTTTTCTACGCACAGCTCCAATTACTACCGCTTTAACCCGAGTTAAATCATCCAGATTATGGATATCAGAAATACCCAGGTGATCTTCCTGAATGTTAGTCACTACCCCGATATCACAAGCATTAAAGCCTAAACCAGCCCTTAAAATGCCACCACGAGCTGTTTCTAAAACTGCAAACTCAACCGTCGGATCTTTGAGGATAAACTCTGCACTCACTGGGCCAGTGGTGTCACCTTTCATTAGCATGGTATTATGAACGTATACACCATCGCTGGTAGTAAAACCAACACGCTTGCCATTGCTTCTAATAATGTGTGCAATTAAACGTGTTGTGGTCGTTTTTCCGTTCGTTCCTGTTACCGCAATAATTGGAATTTGCGATAATCTTCCTTGCGGATATAGCATATCTACTACTGATGCAGCTACATTTCGTGGCAAACCTTCGCTTGGGGCCAAGTGCATTCTGAAACCTGGAGCCGCATTCACCTCTAAAACCACTCCACCATTCTCCGTAAGTGGTTGGGTAAGGTTTTGCGCCATAATATCAATGCCACAAATGTCTAAACCAATAACCCTTGAAATACGTTCGCAAATAAAAATGTTTTGTGGGTGAACAATATCAGTTACATCAATTGACGTTCCGCCGGTACTTAAGTTAGCGGTAGATTTTAAATAAACAATCTCTCCTTTTTCGGGAATAGTTTCTAATGTATATTCCTTTTTTGCCAATAAATCCAAAGTATCACGATCAACAGAGATTTCTGTTAATACGTTTTCATGACCATAACCACGGCGGGGATCTTCATTTTCCTTATCAATTAACTCTTGAATTGTATGAATCCCATTGCCCATCACATGGGCAGGGTCGCGTTGTGCGGCAGCAACAACTTTATGATCAATCACTAAAACGCGAAAATCGTATCCAGTGATAAATTTCTCAATAATTACACGTCGGGAATAAGTCTTGGCATATTCAAAAGCTGCTTTTGCGGCTTCCATTGTTTTTACATTGATGGTTGCACCTTTTCCATGATTACCGTCTAATGGTTTAAAAACCAAAGGAAAACCCACTTTATTTACCGATGATTCTAAATCCTCTGGATTGGAAATCGTAACTCCAGAAGCAACAGGAATTGCAGCTTCGGTAAGTAAACGTTTTGTTTCTTCTTTATTGCTGGCAATATCAACGGCAATGCTACTCGTTTTTTCGGTCATGGTGGCTCTAAAACGAACTTGGTTTTTACCATATCCTAATTGAACCAACGAGCTTTTATTTAGCCTAATCCAGGGAATATTTCTGCTCACCGCTTCCTGAACAATTGAACCGGTACTTGGTCCTAAGGCTTCCAATTCGCGAATTTCTTTCATTCGCCTGATATCGTGGTCTAAATCGTATTCTTCGTTATTGATTAATGCTTCGGCTATTTTTACAGCAGCTTCTGCAGCATAAACACCAACTTTTTCTTCCAAATAACTGAATACAACGTTATAAATTCCTTCAGTTTTAGTTTGACGGGTGCGGCCGAAACCCGTTTCCATACCTGCAATGGTTTGAATTTCAAGTGCAATGTGCTCAATCACGTGACCCATCCAAGTGCCTTCTTTAACACGGGTAAAGAAACCACCTTCTACACCTTTTGAGCAACGGTGTGTAAACATACTTGGCAATAGTTTTTCAATGCGTTCACTAAAACCTTCAATGGTATTGGTTGGTCTTTGTTCTAAATCTTCCAAATCCAAGCGCATTTGGATCAGCTTTTTTCTACTTATCGACCAGATATTTGGCCCTCTCAGTACTTGTATGTTTGATATCTTCATGTAATATTTTGTCGTTTTTTTTGTTAAACAAGCGTTGGGATGGCCTTTTAATCAATATTTTTAGAATGAAATTGATGATTGTAAATTATACATTTATTTTGAAAATTGGCATCTCAAATAGCTAAATCAAAATAAATCGGAATTTGTTTTGTTTACCGCTCCAAGAAATGCCTATTCTCTTCATAATTATTTCAACGATTGTTAATAATTGAGTAATTATTGACAAAAAAAGTCGTGTTTTTTATCTTAAGCTGATATATTTGAGCTTTTTGATACAATATTAATACACAAAGAATGGTTCCAAAGGGCAAACTTATCATCATTGGTGGAGCAATAAACACAGGCAGCTTTGCAGAAACACAGTTCGGATTACCTGAAAACATGAATTTTTTTGAGCGTGGGATTTTGAAAAGAATCACTACCGAATCAGTAAAAGATATCGAATCGCGTTTCGAAATTATCACTACGGCTTCATTAATGCCAGAAAAAGTTGGCGAAGAATATATCAAGGCTTATGCGCAATTAGATGTTCATAATGTTGGTGTTTTAAATATTACCAATCGTGAGGAAGCTAATTCGGAAGAAAATGCTGCTAGAATTGAAGCTGCAGAAGTAATTATATTTACTGGTGGAGATCAATTACGCTTATCGTCTATTTTTGGTGGAACAAAGATTCATCAAATTCTTTTAGAAAAGTATAAAAATGAACCTGTGGTAATTGCTGGTACATCAGCAGGAGCGGCGGCAAGTTCAAAAAACATGATTTATCAAGGCAGCAGTAAAGATGCTTTACTTAAAGGTGAAGTGAAAATTACCGGTGGATTAGGCTTTATTGATGATGTAATTGTTGATACCCACTTTGTTCAGCGTGGAAGAATTGGCCGATTACTGTATGCTGCGGCAAGTAATCCTGGTATTTTAGGTATTGGTTTAGGCGAGGATACAGGTCTATTTATTTCGGATGGGCATGTAATGGAAGCTATTGGATCAGGAATGGTTATATTAGTAGATGGACGCCAAATGGCCGATACAAACCTAACTGATGTTGAAATGGGGCAACCAGTTTCAATTAAAAACATGGTTGTACATGTAATGTGCGATGGAGATGTTTATGATTTAACCGATCACAGTTTGGTTATTCACCACCCGAAAGTTGTTCCGATAGGATAATGTGATTTCTAGTTGAGAGTTTCAGTCTTGATACTAGATACTAAAGTCTTGATACTATTAAAATGAAATTAATCATACACGGTGGCTTTTTCAGTGAGTCATCAACCAACCAGGAAACTAAAAAGGCAAAGCAAGATGCTTTATCTGAAATTGTTGTGCTTGGTCACGATTATTTAAAAACCCATACGGCTTTAGAAACGGTTGTTTATACGGTAGCTTTGTTGGAGGATAATGAACTGTTCAACGCAGGAATAGGTTCGCAAATTCAAAGTGATGGAAAAGTGCGTTTAAGCGCATCCTTAATGGATGGGAACACTGAAAAATTTAGTGGAGTTATCAATGTAGAGGATGTTAAAAATCCAATTGAAGTAGCTAAAGATTTAATCACTTATGATGATCGCGTTTTAAGTGGCGATGGGGCGCAAAACTTTGCCCGCAAAAACGGCCATGAGTTTTTTAATCCGATTACGGCTCAACGACAATCAGAGTATGAGGCAAAATTAAATCAAAATAATAATCTGGGAACAGTTGGCTGTGTAGCATTAGATGCTGAAGGTAATTTAGCAGCAGCTACATCCACTGGTGGTAAAGGTTTCGAAATACCTTGCAGAGTAAGCGATTCTGCTACAGTCGCCGGTAATTATGCCAATCAGCATGCAGGCATTTCATGTACGGGAGTTGGGGAAGATATTGTAAGCAATGCAACAGCTGCGAAAATTGTAACCCGTGTTACAGATGGTTTTTCATTAAAAGATGCTTGCGATAAATCTTTTGCAGAACTAAAAGCATTTGATGGCTTTGCAGGTGTAATTGGAATTACATCTTCAGGCGAAATTTATCACTGCGATTCACATCCGTACATGGTTTGGGCATCATTCGACGTTAATTTACAGGTATTTAACTAATATTAAATATAAAGTATTATTTTTGTTGCATGTCCAAATATGTATTGGCTTTGGTAAGCCTCTTCGCGTCATTACATTTACAAGCTCAAAATATCGATAAGGCTGATTTCCAAGAACCTAATGGAGGTAGCGCTATTACAATTGCAGTTTCAAAATACGATTTGGAAGAGGGAAACTCTTTTTTTGAGGACGCTGAAGATTTGGAGAAAAAAGGTGATTTTAATGAGGCACTCACTTTATTTGGTAAGGCTGCATTTGAATACAATGCAGTTAAAAATTTTACCAAATACGGTCAGGCGATCATCAAAATGAGCAACATGCATTATCAATTGGGGCGCTTTGGCGATGCAGAACAGATTCTCCTAAATGTTGCTATTAAAAATTATTCCAAAATGGGTAGCAGAAGTGGTTTAATGAACACTTATCAGCTTTTGGGTAAAGTTTACTTAGCCAATAGTAAATACACCCAATCCATGTGGTTTTACACTCAGCAAGGCATATTAGCTAAACAGCTAAAAAGCAATAACTCCTATATCGAATCAGTATTGGGTATTGTTCAGGTTAAAATTAGAAAGAAAGATTTTACCTTGGCACTGAGAGATTTAAAAACTGCAGAATGGTTGGCCAGTTCAATTAAAACTACACAATACAAAGGTCAAATTAGCGATGCTAGAGAAGTTATCGCAAATAAAACCACACTAAAAAAATCATAATAAAATCCATTTGATTTTTTGGCGTCCATAACGCAATTGTAATATTCTCTTTCAGAATACCTTACATGGCTGTTTTTAAAACAAAAGCCACAATATTTCGTTAAATTTCAATAATTGTTAAATAAAAAGCTTTTAGCTAGATTTGATAAAATTTTAACAAGAGACGGTAATAATGCTGTCTCTTTTTTGTTTTTTCGTTAAAATGGTATCATATTGGCTATATAGAATTGAAAATGGATTTTAAATCGTTTAAAGAGATGTTGAAGAGAATATTTTTTGTAATTTTTACAGCAGCAGTACTTGCTTGCCATGCTGAACCTAAGCCTCAGCCAATTGTGGAAGGGATTGCAAATGTGATGCCTGATGAGCAGCAGAAATTAGTAATTAAGGAGGTCGTAAATCTTATCGAGAGTTACAATTACAAAAAGATTCAGATCAATGATTCTATTTCTTCCTTAATTTTGGATAGATACATCAAATCTTTGGATCAAGGAAAAAATTATTTTTTAGCATCCGATATCAAAGAATTTGAAAAATACAGAACAACCCTTGATGACGATTTTAAAAACGGTGATTTAAGCGGGCCTTTTTATATCTACAACGTTTATGCAAAAAGATTAAATGAATATTTTAAATATTCTTTAGCGCAAATCAAAAGCAAGTACGACTTCAATCAAAACGATACCTATGTTTATGATCGAGAAAAAATGCCTTGGGCTGCTTCTTCAACAGCACTAAACGAAACCTGGAAAAAAAGAATTAAATATGAATTAATTAATTTGAATTTAGCAGGTACCGCCCAAGATAAAAACGTAGAAACGTTAACAAAGCGTTATCAAAATCTTCAATCTCAAACGTCAAAAACTAATAATCAAGATGTGTTTCAGATCTTGATGGATGCTTTCACCGAATCTGTAGATCCGCATACCAATTATTTCGTGCCTACAAGAGCAACCGAATTTAACGAGGAAATGTCGCGTTCATTCGAAGGTATTGGCGCAAGATTACAGCTGGAAAATGAAGTGGTTAAAATCTCTGAAATTATTCCAGGTGGTCCGGCATTTAAAGGTAAACAATTAACTGCTGGCGATAGAATTATTGCTGTTGCCCAAGGCGATGGTGAATTTGTTGATGTAGTTGGTTGGAGATTAGACGTTACAGTAACCAAAATCAAAGGCCCTAAAGGAACTAAGGTGCGCTTGAAAGTAATTCCGGTAGGAAAGGAAATGTCATCTAAACCAGTCATTATTGAATTGGTTAGGGAGAAAATCATTCTTGAAGATCAATCCGCAAAGAAAAAAGTTAAAACCATCAATACAAACGGTAAAGATTATAAAATCGGAATTATTTCTTTACCAGCCTTTTATGCAGATTTTAAAGCAGCAAATGCAGGAGATAAAAACTATAAGAGTACAACCCGTGATGTTAGAAAATTGGTTGATTCATTAAAAAATATCGACAAAGTCGATGCAATTGTTATGGATTTACGTGGAAATGGTGGTGGTTCACTTGTAGAAGCAATTTCATTAACAGGCTTATTTATTGATAAAGGTCCTGTTGTGCAAGTAAAAGATCTAAGAGGTAAAATTGAAGTTGATGAAGATCAAACTTCAGGAGTAGCCTGGGATGGCCCTTTCGGTGTAATGATAGATCGTTTAAGTGCTTCTGCTTCTGAAATTTTTGCCGGTGCGATTCAGGATTATGGAAGAGGTATTGTAATGGGTAGCCAGAGTTATGGTAAAGGAACTGTACAGTCGTCTATTGATTTAAATAAATTGGTAAACCCTGGCATGCTTCAAAAAATTGCTGGTTTAGTAACCAGAGATAAAACCATTGGTACATCTCCAACTGGTGCCAACCCAGCGGATATTAACTTGGGTCAAATTAATTTAACGATGGCTAAGTTTTACCGTGTTGCAGGTAGCAGTACCCAGCATAAAGGGGTAACACCTGATGTGGTTTTCCCTTCTCTTTATCCAATGGATAAGATTGGCGAAGATACAGAACCATCGGCATTGCCATGGGATGTAATTCCAAGCTCGAACTTTAAAGCCGTTGCAAATCTAACAGCAGTGAAAGCGGGTTTAATAAAAAATAGCGAACAACGAATTGCAAATTCATTAGACTTTAAATTTATTAAGCAAGATATTGCAGACTTGAAAAAGAGAGATGCTGAAGTTTCGGTGACGCTAAATGAAAATAAATTGAAAGCTGAACGTGAGGCACAAGAAGCAAAATCTTTAGCTAGACAAAATGAATTGAGAGCATTACGAGGTTTGCCTGCAATTAAAAAAGGTGAGAAGGTTACCAAGCAAGATTCATTTGATTTTATTGAAGATGAATCGCTAAGGGTAATGGGCGATTTCATGCAACAATCTGGTAATTACGTAATGAATTTAGGTGTTGCTACAGCTCCTAAACTATAATAAAAATAAAGCAAAAAAGAAGCCCGATCAAATTTTGATCGGGCTTCTTTTTTAAAAACAGTATTTTTTAAGAAGGTTTAATTGGATTTTGGCTCAATTGCATGGCCATCATTTCTTTCATTGTTTTATTCATCCCTTCGGTACTGCCATCCAAGAAAATAATATTTCCTTCACCATATTCGGCAAATTGTTTAATGGCTTCTGTCCACATGGTAAATAGAATTACCGATGTATCAAGGTTTGCCTGTTGCATTTCATGCGCCGCGTTGGTCATACCTTTTGCAACCTCTTCTCTAAATAAAGCAATACCTTGTCCGCGAAGTTGGGCAGCTTCACGTTCTGCCGTTGCCGCAATTTTAATGGCGTTACCATCAGCTTCAGCACCTTTGGTTTTGGTAATTAATAAAGCCTGACCTTCATTTTCTGCAGCAGCTTTTAAGTTATTTGATGCCACCACGCGGCTCATAGAACGCATAATTTCTTCATCAAAAGTAATATCATTTAATTGAAGATCTTGTAGGTGATAACCCCAACCATCTAAAACCTGATCAATCTGTTCTTTTACATGTAACACAATTTCATTACGCTGCGCCAATACGTTTGCTTGTTTTTGAGTGGCTACATAAGCACGAATAGAGCCTTCAATGGTTCTGATTAATGCCTGCATCAAGTTGGTTGCATCAACAAATTTAAAAGCTACATTTTTAATCGTTTCCTCATCTTGATTTACCACAGAATATAAGAGCATTGCCTTAAAATAAACATTTGCCTGATCTTGTGTTACCGCCTGGAACGATAGTTCAACTGAGCGATTCTGAATAGATATCCGGGAATAGATTTGTTCAATCAAAGGGATTTTAAAATTTAATCCAGGGCGAAGCTGCCTTCGATATTTACCAAAAACCGTTACCACAGCTATGGTTCCTTGTTTAACCGTAACAAAAGAGCTTAACAAGATAATGATTCCGATGAATGCGAGAATGTAAATTGTGTATTGCATAATTAGATTTTTTTTTGAAGTTATAAAAAATAAAATATAAACATCAAACCTTTAAAACCAGCCATAAAACAAAAGGATTTATTTTTTGTCTATATGTTACTAAAAACTAAATTATGAATGTAAAACGCACTTTTGGAACGGTACTAACCATATTAGGAATAATCGGATTAATTTATGCCGGCTGGGGTTTTGTAAATCATAGCCAGGAAACCAGAGGTTTAATGGTATATGGGATTATAGGCTTGATTTTCTTTGTATCGGGAATTGGCCTGGTAAAAAATACTAAAGACGAAAGTTAGTAAGCAATTACTGTTTCTTCTTATTCTTTATAATTTGATATTGGCTGAAAGCGACCAAGCAGCCAGCCAATATTATTATTCCAGCTGATAATAGATTTTTTGGATTTTCATTGATATAGTAAGCTGCAACTAAAACTAAAATTGCTGCTGCTATTGCAATGATATAATGTAGAATTAATCCTTTTTTCATGATTGTATAGCTAATAATGAACTAAGGTTGAGGTTTCAGATTTAATTTTTCTATCATTGATATTCTGTTATCCTCAAACTTAAACTGGTGTCCAATAAAATCAATGTCTGTTAATTCTTTTATTCGCTTAAAGGCCCTATTATTATCATCAATGGTTAAACGATTAATTTTATCTTGCTGAATGGAAATTACATCGGCAAAAAGAAAATCGCCTTTACTATTAATTTTAAGTTGAAGCAGTGGCGCAATGCCGTTATTGCCTTTTAAGCTAAACATGCCATAAGTACAAAAATTACCAAGGCTGTAAGCAATAAATTTATTCTTATAAACTTCAACCGCTCGGGTAACATGCGGACCATGTCCTAAAACCACATCGGCGCCTGCATCAATTACGGCGTGTGCAAATGCATATACATTTCCTCGATTTTCGTTATAAAAGATTTCGTTTTTACGTGGCACATGCTCAAATCTGGCGCCTTCACCTCCGCCATGGAATGATACAATTACAATATCAACTTGTTTTTTTAAACGAGAAACCAATGCTTTGGCACTATCTATTTTATTTATAGAAACCGTATTTTCGTTTGGTGCAAACGCACAGAAAGCATACTTAACACTATCTTTTTCAAAAATCTCGAATGGTTTATTAAGTTGGCCAGCATAATGGATTTGTAATGAATCCAAAATATGGGCAGTATTTTTTCTGCCTCGGGTGTCGAAATCGCCAACGTGGTTATTGGCAATGCTTAAAACATTAAAGCCTGCTTTTTTATAAATTCCAGCATAACGTTCGGGCATTCTAAAAGCATAACAATTGTTGGGGTTAATGCCATTACATTTATTGGAATTTCCGGAATTTAAAAAGCAACCTTCCAAATTTCCAAAAACAATATCACCTTTTAGCAAGCTATCTACAGCCTTAAAACTATTTACGGCATCATCTGGTGGCAAGTTTGTTTTTGATGGAAAAGCCGAACCCAGCATAATGTCGCCAACTGCAGTAATCGAAATGGTATCTTTCAGCTTTCTAATTGCAGTATCCTGTTTTACTACAGGGACATTGATTTGTGCACTATTACTGGTACAGCTTAAAAATAAAATAACAACAAGAAATGAGAAAATTATATTTGTAATAAACTTCATAAAAGCGATCTATTAAAATCTAGCGCATCCAAATCAAAAGCCATCGCTTGAAGATCCTTGAAATAAATTCCGGATGACGATAGTATGAAAATCTGGTGCTATAAAAAAAAATCCTCCAAAATTTCTTCAGGAGGATTATATATGTTCAATCTAAAATCGTATTTCTACAATCGCAAATTACCTTATTCTACGGTAAACTCTTTCTTAAACGATTCTAAAATTCTTCCGCCCTTGTAAAAATAGCGACTGTAATATGGTTCATTTAAATTACTAATCACCACGCCGCGAGAGCTAGAAGCATGGGCAAATCTATTGTCGCCTAAGTAAATACCAATATGAGAAATACTTCTGCTTTTTATCTTGAAGAAAACTAAATCGCCCTCTTTTAAATCATCTTTAGATAATGGATCTACCATGCTAAAAATATCGCGGGAATTTCTTCTGATTGTAGTGTTGAAAACTTTATCGTAAATCGCTTTGGTAAAAGCCGAACAATCAATCCCTTTTTTGCTCGATCCACCGTAGCTATAAGGTGTTCCGATCCATTCATATACAAACTTATATAACTTTAAGTTCGAAGTTGCATCAACTGCAACACCCATTACTTGCGAGAAGTACTGAGAGGCTAAGTTGTCGGGATCATTTAAGTCTTTACCAGATTCTTTTGTTTTTGTTTGCGCAAATGCGGCTGAGAACGTGCAAATAGCGATTAGGGATGAAAACAAAAATTTTTTAATCATGTTATACAGTTATGTTTGGGTATTCACTTACACAGTAACGTAAACCACATGGGCTTATTGTTGGTTGCCAAAAGTATTAATTATACAAATGTTATCCAAATGTTAACTGTTAAAAAATGAAAGTTATTAACATTTCAACGATTTCTGCCTGTTGAAAAATAATAAAAAGATCAATAACTTTCTGAAAAGCAGGGTTCTGTATTTCATCGGTTTAGAAAGCCCTGCTATCCCTACAATCTTTTATTGCAAAGTTACTAACTCTAAACAACCAGGTATATATATAGTTAGTAACTTTCAAAAGCAATAAAAGTATTTTCGTTCTATCAGGTTTAAAATAATTGTGTTTGTGTACTTGGGATAATTTACCATCCTGCCTCACTTAAATTAAATGGGGACTATGAAATGTGTGTGCAAAACTCTTATGAGTTAGATGTCGGTGCTAGAAATCCACGTAAAGCTTACATTAGCTTTTAGCACAGACAAATTCCCTTCCTAAATTTCCAACGAGGGGTAAGTGGTGGTTTCTAAGCAGGCTTAAATTTATAGCATTTGCCTATCTGTTTTAAGCCCGACAGCAGCAATTATACTTTTTTGTTTCATGAAAAATTCATCCGATGAATAAAGCATTTGATTAAATTTATCGGATGACTATAATATTTTATCAAAAAAGATAATGCGTATGGCGGGGCTGCAGTAACCCAAATGCTTCTGAAACAGCCTTTCAAATAAAATTTTATAAATTACGGTTAAATGCAATTTTACAGAATTAAATTTTACAATAAATTAGAACTGCTGATGCGATAACTTGCTAAGTTTAAAATATATAAAATCGATGTTTGGAAGGAAATAGGCGTGATGATGAAGTTTCAAATGTAAAACAACTGTTAAATATACGATTGTATGAAAGTGCATGATGTTTTTACACTTAAAAGTGCCAAAAATTACAATAAAAAAATTAGATTTGCTGTCGCAAAAAAACAAATATCCTAAAATGAGTGCAGTAGAAATAAATAAAGATACTTGGTTAAAATGGTTCGAATCGATGTTGCTGATGCGCAAATTCGAAGAGAAAACTGGCCAATTATACGGACAACAAAAAATTCGTGGCTTTTGTCATTTATACATTGGACAAGAGGCTGTAGTTGCAGGAGCAATATCTGCAATGCAAAAAGGCGATTCGATGATTACTACTTACCGTGATCATGCTCATGCTTTGGCTTTAGGTGTTAGTGCCGATAGCATTATGGCAGAAATGTATGGTAAAGCTACTGGTTGCTCTAAAGGTAAAGGTGGTTCGATGCACATGTTTAGCAAAGAACACAATTTTTATGGTGGCCACGCCATTGTTGGAGGTCAGATTCCACTAGGTGCTGGTGTTGCTTTTGCAGAAAAATATAAAGGAACAGACAACGTTAATATTTGTTATATGGGCGATGGTGCAGTGCGCCAGGGTGCATTAAACGAAACCTTTAACATGGCTATGTTGTGGAAATTGCCAGTAATTTTTGTTTGTGAAAACAATGGTTACGCAATGGGTACTTCGGTACAACGTACTACAAACATGACTGATATTTATAAAATTGGTTTAGGTTTTGATATGCCGTGTGCTCCGGTTGATGGTATGGACCCAGTTGCGGTACACAATGCAATGGACGAAGCCATTCAACGTGCCCGTAAAGGTGAAGGGCCAACTTTCTTAGAAATGAGAACTTACCGTTACCGTGGTCATTCAATGTCTGACCCTGCAAAATATCGTACTAAAGAAGAATTAGAAGATTATAAAGCAAAAGATCCGGTTGAGCATGCAAGAGAAACTATTCTGAAAGAAAAGTATGCAGATCAGGCTTGGATCGAAGAAGTGGAAGCTAAAGTTAAAGCTACGGTAGATCAGGCTGTGAAATTTGCAGAAGAATCTCCATGGCCAGAAGCATCTGAGTTATACAAAGATGTTTACATGACTGAGAACTACCCTTACGTAATGGACTAATTTTTAAAAAGATTTCAATTAATTAGATATAATGGCTGATGTAATTAAAATGCCCAAAATGAGCGACACCATGACCGAAGGGGTTTTGGCGAAGTGGCATAAAAAAGTGGGTGATAAAGTAAAAAGCGGCGATGTTTTGGCAGAAGTAGAAACTGACAAAGCAACAATGGATATGGAATCTTATTGGGATGGTACACTTTTATACATTGGTGTAAAAGAAGGTGAAGCTGTTCCGGTTGATGCTGTAATGGCCGTTATCGGTAAAGAGGGTGAAGATTTTCAAGCAGCTTTAGATGCTGAAAAAGGTGGCGAGGCTCCAAAAACCGAAAGCACTGAAGCTCCAAAAGCTGAAGATAAAAAAGAAGAAACTGCCCCGGCTCAAGGTGGTGGTTTAAGCGAAGAAGAATTAGCAGCTAAAGGTGTTACGGTAATTCGTATGCCTTTGTTAAGCGATACCATGACTGAAGGCGTTATTGCTGAATGGCATAAAAAAGTTGGCGACCAGGTTAAGGATGATGATGTTTTAGCTGATGTAGAAACCGATAAGGCCACTATGGAAGTGATGGGTTATGCAACCGGAACATTATTACACATTGGTGTAGAAAAAGGTGAAGCAGCTAAAGTAAATGGCATTATTGCTATTGTTGGTCCGGAAGGAACTGATGTTAGCGGTATTTTAGCAGGTGGCTCTGCTCCAGCTGCAAAAGCTGAAAGCAAGGAGGAAGCTCCGAAAGAGGAAAAACAAGCTACAACTGCTGATGCAGGTTCATCTGCTCCTGTTGCAGAGAGTTCTTCATCATCTGATAGCCGTGTTAAAGCATCTCCTTTGGCTAAAAAAATTGCGAAAGATAAGGGAATTGATTTATCGCAAGTTGCAGGTAGTGCAGAAGGTGGTCGTATCATTAAAAAAGATATCGAAAACTTTAAACCAGCCGCTGCTCCAGCGAAATCAGAATCGGCACCTGCTGCTGAGAAAGCTAGCGCTGCTGCTGCTCCGGTAATTCCAACTTTTGTTGGCGAAGTTAAATTTACAGAACAGCCTGTTTCGCAAATGCGTAAAGTAATTGCAAAACGTTTGGCAGAAAGCTTATTTACAGCTCCACATTTCTACTTAACCGTAAGTATTGATATGGATAATGCAATGGCTGCACGTACTGCAATCAATGCAGTTGCTCCGGTTAAAGTATCTTTCAACGATTTAGTAATTAAAGCAGTTGCTGTTGCATTGAAAAAACACCCGGCTGTTAACTCATCATGGGGTGGCGATAAAATCCGTTTCAACGAGCACACAAACATTGGTGTTGCTATGGCTGTTGAAGATGGCTTATTAGTGCCTGTTGTGCGTTTTGCTGATGGTAAATCATTATCACACATTTCTGCTGAAGTAAAAGATTTTGGTGGTAAGGCAAAAGCTAAAAAATTGCAGCCAGCAGATTGGGAAGGTTCTACTTTCACAGTTTCTAATTTAGGTATGTTTGGTATTGATGAATTTACATCAATCATCAACTCTCCAGATGGTGCAATTTTATCAGTAGGCGCTATTCAAGCGGTTCCTGTTGTTAAAAATGGCGCTGTTGTTCCTGGTAATGTAATGAAATTAACTTTAGGTTGTGATCACCGTGTGGTTGATGGTGCAACCGGAGCACAGTTCTTACAAACGTTAAAAGGTTTATTGGAAGAACCAATTAGATTATTAGCATAATCGTTTGTCATCCTGAGCTTGTCGAAGGATAATACTAATATTAAAGCCATTCCTAAAAAGGAGTGGCTTTTTGGTTAAAAGATTTCCCGCAGATTTCGGGGATTTCCGCAGATATCTTCTTAGCATAGCATTTGCCTATCGCTATGGCCGCTCCGTCATGCTGAATTTATTTCAGCATCATATTTGTGTTTGCAAGATTTTGTAGAAACAAACAAATCCTAAACCCTTTCTCATATACTTTGTTAATTATTAAAATCTACCACAATCATGAACAAAGAAAAATTAATTCAAGAGGCCTATCTTGTTTCACATAAAATAGAAGAAAACGGAAACTTTCCTAACAACCCCAATTTGCCTCTAATGATTTATAAAGGCGCATTATTAATTCATCCTGATGAAACCGAAGAGGCAATTAAAAAAGTTTTTGCTCAAAATGGATACACCAATGCATGGGTAGACGGAATTTTTGATTATCAGCATTACCACAGCAATACACATGAGGTAATGGGTGTATTTTGCGGCAAAGCGGATGTTCAGTTTGGGGGTGATCATGGCGTATGCATCGAGCTTGATAAGGGTGATGTTGTGGTGATCCCGGCAGGAGTGGCACACATGAAATTAAATTCTAGCGAAGACTTCACAGTTGTTGGTGCTTATCCGAATGGATCAGATTATAACATAAAATATGGTAGGCCAGAAGAAAGACCTGAGGCCGATGGAGATATTGCAAAAGTAAAAAATCCAGAAAGTGATCCTGTTTATGGCAGTAAAGGTCATTTATTTGAGTGCTGGTATAAGCAAAATTGCGCAAATGTTTAAAACTCTTTCTATTTACCAGTCTAAAATTCTTTAATTTTCGGGTTTTAAATACACTACCCTACATATTAATGAATTTTAGATTTATATTTTCAGCACTAGCACTTTCTGTAACATTAATAACCGCCTGTAATAGCAAAAAATCGGAAGAGAAAAAAGCTGCTGATGCCAAAATACGCGTAAAAGAAGATGATAAAGCCGACAGCCTTTCAATTGCTTACGATCCTGCAAAAGGCGATAAATGGATTGCTGATTTTGTTCAAAATCTACATAAAAAATACGGTTTTAATGGAAATATGCTGGTTGCAAAGGATGGCAAAATTCTTTATGAAAAAGCAATTGGCTGGGCAGATTATCTGCATCGCGATAGCTTAAAAATTTCTTCAGAATTTGAACTGGCTTCCATCACTAAAACTTTTACGGGTACCGCAATTATGCAATTGGTAGAGGCGGGTAAGCTTTCATTAAATGATAACGTAAAAAAGTTTTTTCCAAATTTTCCTTATGATGGAATTACAGTTAAGCTATTGTTAACTCACCGCAGCGGAATGATGAACTATGTTTATTTCATTGATGATATCTGGCGGAAAGAGAAACGCAACATGAAAAAAGGCGTAAGCAACCAGGAAGTAATGAATGTTATTGCAGAACGCAAGCCAAATCGTTATGTAAAACCTGATGATCGCTTTCATTACAATAACTCCAACTTTATGGTATTAGGGGCAATTATTGAGAAAGTTACAGGTCAACGTTTCTCCCAATACATGATGGAACATATTTTTAAGCCAGCAGGCATGAAACATACTCACGTTTACAGTACAACTGAATACGAAAAAATTCCTGTTGATGTAGTTGGGCATGATCGCAATAGCTTTAGATATTCAGTTGCCCAAAACTTTTTGGATGGGCCAGTTGGAGATAAGGGAATATACAGTACCGTTCATGATCTGGTGCTTTATGATAAGTATTTAAAAAATGGCAGACTATTAAGTAAAAATAGTACCGATTCTTCGTATGTTGGCCGAAACAAACCTGTAAATGGGCATTTTAATTATGGATATGGATGGAGGATGTTTGATGGCGAAAAAATGGACAAAGTAGTTTATCATACTGGATGGTGGCATGGTTTCCGTCACATTTACGTCCGCGATCTCGATAAAAATATTATTGTAATTTTCTTAGGCAACTTAACCAACGGAAGTTTAATGCATTTGGATGACTTATACAAGCATTTAAATATGCCGATTATTCGTAAAGGTGCTTACCATGGAAATGGTAGTTTACCAGGAAGCGACGAAGATTAACATTGTTTCAAAGCATTTTTAACATTTGAAAATGAACGGTTCTGCCATTTATGGCAAATGCAGTCCCGCCATACGCAATATCTTTTTTGTACAATATTTTAGCCATCCGATGAATTTAGACCAAATGCTTTATTCATCGGATGTCTATATTAGGAAACAAAAAAGGATATTTTGCTGCTGTCTGGTTTATGAACAAGGGATTGTTTTAGGCGTATAAATTAGGAATTTGCAGGCAACAGGCTTAAGTTTAGCGTACAGTTTTAAGTTAACTAAACCCGTATTGTCGTGAAAATACTTTTGTTGCAGGTTGTTAGATTTTTGGAGCAAACATTCACAAAAGATTGAAACAAAAGCGGGACTGACATCAATATTTCTACTGCTATTGCTTTTCAAAAAAAAATATAAAACCAAAACGCAAAATTTTCCTTTTTATAATAAACAACAAATTATGTTCGATAAATTATTCGCAGCACAGCAAAAAGCCGAAGAGATTAAAAAACGTTTAGATACCATTTCGGTATTCGGCGAAGTAGAAAACGGCGCCATTAAAATAACAGCTACAGCCAATAAAGCGATAACAGGAGTTTCAATTGATGAGGCTTTTTTAAAAAACGCTGATAAAGAAGAACTGGAAGAATTACTTTTAACTGCAATAAATAAGGCTTTAGCGAATGCAGAAGAAGTAAGCTCGACAGAAATGCAAGCTTCTGCCAAAGATATGCTTGGCGGTTTAGGTGGAATGTTTGGTCAATAATTTTCAGTTTGTCTCCATCCTTAAATACTTAATATTTTCATCTCGATACTATAACTATGAAATATACTTATTATGGCCAATCATGTTTTTTAATTGAAGCAGATGGCAAAAAATTTCTTTTTGATCCTTTTATAAAATCAAATCCATTAGCCAAAGATATTGATACAACTAAAATCGAAGCCGATTATATTTTAGTTAGCCACGGGCATGGCGACCATGTTGCCGATTTGGCGGAATTGGCAAAACAAACCAATGCTGAAGTTATAGCAATGGTAGAAGTTGCCAAATGGATTAAAGAACAAGGGGTAGAAAAGGTTACTGATATTAATTTTGGAACACAAAGGTTATCATTCGGGAAGCTTCGTACGGTTTGGGCTGTACACAGCAGCTCCAATCCAGATGGAAGTTACGGTGGCAATCCAGCTGGTTTTGTATTAGAATTAGAAGGAAAGCAGATTTACTTTGCCGGCGATACAGCTTTAACGGTCGAAATGAAATTATTATCTGAACTATACAATTTGGATTTTGCAATATTGCCGATTGGCGGTCACTATACAATGGATGTGGATGATGCCATAATCGCAGCAAAATATATTGATTGCGATCAAATTATTGGGGTTCACTACAACACTTTCCCGCCAATTAGTATTGATACTGAAGACGCTTTATCGAAATTCAAACGTGAAGGCAAAACCTTACTATTGCCTCAAATTGGAGAAACGATAGATTTATAAAACAAAAAAGGGGATGATGTTAATCAGTCCCCTTTTCAAATTATAAACCTAAACCTAATTCTTTTTAACAGCGGCTTTGTTTGCTTTGTAACGCATATCGGCTGTTCCATCTTTTTTTGTAGGACCAGCAACCTTGGTTACTACCTTTGTTTTGTTTTCTTTAAAACGCATATCTGGCGTACCATCTGCTTTTACTTTAGCAGCCGTTGTTGTGGTTTTAGTTTCTACTTTCTTAGCATCTGATTTTACGCCTGCTTTTACTGGAGCAACAGTTGTTTTTACTTCTTTTTTAACAGCTTTTTTCGCTTGTGTTGTGGCTGCTGGTGTTTGTGCAAATGCTGTAGTTAAACCAAATGCTGCGATTGCGATTAAACTCAATAACTTTTTCATACTCTTTAATTTTTTGTTTTACTCGTTTATTTGTTGATATAAAATTGATTAATCGGGATGAAGTTTTAATGAAGATAGGAAAAAATTAGTTTAAGCTAAAACCAACATTAATTTTATAGATAAGAGGAATAGGTTGTTTGAGTAGTTTTCCAGGTGTCCACCTTGGCATATTCTGAAGTACTCTGATTACTTCATCGGCCAGTGTTCTGCTTGGCGCAGAAATTATAGTAATATCTTCAACATAACCACTTTCGCTAATTATGAAAGAGAGATAAACCTTGCCTTGAATGCGATTGTGAACATCATAATCTGGATATCTTACTGCCTTACTAAGGGATTTGTAAAACAGGTTTAAACCACCCGGGAAATTTGGAGCAGTAATTATACTGTCTTTGTGAGTTGCTATACCACTACTATCTAAATAAGTACTATCAATTAATTTATTGCTTTCGTTGTAAATTTCTTTTACAGCAAGTTTTCCAGATGGGTAATAAACTTTCCATTCACCTTTTTTCCTGCCATCCGAATAACTTCCTTCTTCCTGCATTTTTCCATTAGTCCAGTATCTAGCGGATGCGCCGTTTAATTTTCCACGAATATATATCTTGGTAGCTGTAGCTTTTCCTGTTGAATCATAATCAATCCATGATCCTGTCTTTTCATTATCATAAAAACTTCCTTTTAAAGAAATTTTGCCATTTCTATATTGGGTATAATTTCCATGTAAGGTTGTTAAGGCAGAATCGGAAAATGTTTCTTTTGAAATTGGTTCAAGATTTATCCCAAATTTTAACCTTACCCAGCTCGTACTATCTTTTTTATAGATTTTGTAGACAGAATTTGCTTTACTGATTTTATTCGTTGCAGTTCCATTTATGGCATATACCACAAGCGTATCACTTTTCTGTGCAATCGCACCAATTGAAAAAGCGCAAAGGAAAAATAATAATAATATTTTCATCTCTAATGTGCTGCCAACCAATTTTCTCCCTCGCCAATTTCTACTACAATTGGAACGGTTAATTTTATCGCATTGGCCATTTTATCTTGAATAATTGATTTCATCATTTCCTTCTCTGACTTCAATACATCAAAAACCAGTTCATCATGCACCTGCATAGTCATGGTTGATTGAAGGTTTTGCGCTTTAATTTCCTTGTGGATATTAATCATCGCAATTTTAATCATATCTGCCGCTGATCCTTGAATTGGCGCATTTATAGCATTCCGTTCAGCAAAACCTCGAACGGTTTGGTTAGCCGAATTAATATCTCTTAAATAGCGTCTTCTGCCCATAATGGTTTCCACAAATCCATTTTCGCGGGCGAAATTCATAGTATCGCTCATGTATCGTTTTATACCTGGATATTGAGCAAAATATTGTTCGATAATATCTGCTGCTTCTTTACGTGGAATCCCCAAATTCTGCGATAATCCAAATGCAGACTGTCCATATATAATACCGAAGTTTACGGCTTTAGCATTTCTACGTTGTGTACTATCTACATCTTCAATCGCTATACCATATACTTTTGCAGCCGTTGCAGTATGGATATCGATATTTTTACTGAATGCATCCAACATATTTTCTTCCTTGCTGATCTCTGCAATAATCCTTAATTCTATCTGCGAATAATCGGCCGATAATAAAATGTGGTTTTCATCACGAGCGATAAACGCTTTACGTACTTCACGCCCTCTTTCCGTACGGATTGGAATATTCTGTAAATTTGGGTTGTTAGAACTTAGCCGGCCTGTTGCGGCAACAGCTTGATTGTACGAAGTATGCACCCTTCCTGTTTTAGGATTTACCATCAATGGCAAAGCATCAACATATGTAGATTTCAGTTTTTGTAACTGACGGAAATCTAAGATATCTTTTACGATATCGCTTTTGCTGGCCAATGCCATAAGCACATCTTCACCTGTTTGATACTGCCCAGTTTTGGTTTTCTTCGCCTTTGGATCTAACTGAAGTTTATCAAATAAAACTTCGCCCAATTGCTTCGGCGATGCTAAATTAAATTTGATTCCAGCTTTATCATAAACATTTTGCTCAAACTTAATAATATCAGTCTCTAACTCTTTTGAATAAGCAATCAGTGTTTCAATATCTATTCGTACACCTTCTTTTTCGATATCAGCCAAAACATAAACCAGCGGATTTTCAATTTCATCTGCCAGTTTAGCGGCATTTAATTCCTTTAATTTCGGCTCAAACACCTGGGCCAACTGCAGTGTAACATCAGCATCTTCTGCGGCATAATCTACCACATCAATTACCGGAACATCACGCATGGTTAATTGATTTTTGCCCTTTGCGCCAATTAGTTTAGTGATGGATATAGGAGAATAACCCAGATAGTTTTCTGAAAGAACGTCCATTCCGTGGCGGGTATCCGGATCAATCAGATAATGGGCAAGCATGGTATCAAAAAGTTTTCCTTTAACTTGAACATCATACCATTTCAGTACTAAAATATCATACTTGGTATTCTGCCCTATCTTCTTAATTTTTTCATTTTCCAGCACTACGCGGAATTCATCTACTATCGCTTGCGCTTCTTCTCTATTCGCAGAAACAGGTATGTAATAACCAGAGCCTGGCTTTATTGAAAATGAAAGGCCTACTAAATCAGCCATATTTGCATCGGTACCGGTAGTTTCTGTGTCAAAAGAAACGCTACCTTGACTTAGTAATAATTTAATTAAATCTGCACGCTGTTCGGCAGTTTCTACCAGCACATAGTCATGTTCTGTGTTTTCTATTGTTCTTGCAGGAAGTTTTTCTACTGGCTCCTCTTCTAAAGTATTGGTATATTGGATGGTTTCGCCCGATTGATTTCTAAAAAGATCAGTTTGTGTTCCTTCGCCAAATTTTGCTGTGGTTACAGAAAATTCATCACCAAAAACACGGCGACCTAAGGTTCTAAATTCGAGTTCAGTAAATAACGGCTCGAGTAAATCCTTACTTGGATCGCACAGTTCCAAACTTTCTTCATCCAATTCTACCGGTACATCCAATTGAATAGTTGCCAGTTTTTTTGAAATCAATCCCTGCTCGGCAAAATTTTCTACATTTTCACGTTGCTTGCCTTTAAGTTCATGCGAATTGGCAATAATATTTTCCATGGAGCCATATTGCTTAATCAACAATTTCGCAGTTTTCTCTCCAATACCCGGGATGCCGGGAATGTTATCCACTGCATCGCCCCACAGGCCTAAAATATCAATAACTTGAAGAACGTTTTCAATTTCCCATTTAGCTAAAATTTCTTGCACTCCCAAAATTTCCATTCCATTACCCATGCGAGCAGGCTTGTAAATGAAAATATTTTCAGAAACGAGTTGTGCGAAATCTTTATCGGGAGTCATACAAAAAACCTGATAACCTTTTAGTTCTGCTTTCTTGGCCAATGTGCCAATAATGTCGTCAGCCTCATACCCATCGGATGTAATTACTGGGATATTAAAACCGGTTATTAATTTGATAACATAAGGCATAGCCGCCGCTAAATCTTCGGGCATAGCTTGTCTGTGTGCTTTGTAAGCTTCGAAAGATGTGTGTCTTTCAGTTGGTGCTTCGGTATCAAAAACAACGGCAATATGTGTTGGTTTTTCTTTCTTCAAAACATCGAGCAAGGTGTTAGTGAAACCCATAACTGCCGATGTATTGATGCCTGATGAAGTAAAACGAGGGTTTTTACTTAACGCAAAATGTGCTCTATACATCAGCGCCATACCATCCAGAAGAAAAAGTTTTTTATTCATGTTATAAAAGTAACCAAAGTTAGCCATATCAGTAAAATGCTTTTTCAACAAAAAAAATGATTTTTAAAAGCTAATATTTAAAAATTTGAAAGTGATTAATATTTGATCAGTATTAAAATCGTGGGAAATTGCAAGATTTAATAATTTGTTCCGTTATTTGTGATTGAGCACAACAATTATGAAATTTTTATCTACCATACTTTTCCTGTTATTTACTGCTAATACCATTTCTGCACAAGATTTCATCGTTAAAAATAATGACGATGTGATTCGTGGTACCATTAAAGGCACAGATTATTACTCGGTTTATATTAGCGCAAATGATGAAGCTGACGTAATTCTTCCTGCAAAAGATGTTAAAAATTTCTTCTGGAATGGAAATAGTTTCTTAAGTAAAGGCTTCGCCAATGGCAAAAATTTTGAATACCGCTTTGTGAAATTAATTGAGTTGGGAGCAGTAAATCTTTATTCTTTTGGTGGTGGAACTCTGGTGCCCGCAGTGAAAGAAAAGAAGGTGAAGTTTAGGCCTTCTATTGGTATTGGAACAGGAACTGGCAACTTCGGTGGCATGGGAATGGGTGGTGGTATAGGCGTTGGATTGGACAATAGAAATGCAGCACCTGAACGACCAGCTGGCGCACCGGCTATTCGCTATTTTATCGAAAAGCCAGGAAGTGGACCTTTGCAGGAAGTACCCATGAAAGCCATAACTGATGAAGATAAAACGGCCAATGTAAAAACAATTCTTCTACAAAAATTAGGAGATAATTTAAGTTTAAAATCGAAGGTTGAAAGTAGTACAGCGCTTAATAGCCGTGAGGTAATTGAGTTGATTAAAGAGTATAATGCTGCAAAAAAATAGATTAGAATTGATGTGATTAAAGGATTATAAGATCGATTTGTTGAGTGCAAAGTTAAAGTAGCAGAGCATTAAATGATTGTGAATTTTGAAGATATAATCCGGCTATCATCAGCCCTGCTGTAATTAATTTAAGAAACTACGCATCGCGAATAATTAATTAAGTTATAGACTTATTTCGATACTCTTTAAAGCCTTTAAAAACTACCAATAAAATTACTAACCAGCCAAAAGCTCATCCCAATATTCTACCGCTCTTCTATAGTGCGGAATTACAATGCTGCCGCCAACTAAGTTTGCAATCATAAAAATCTCATTCATTTCATCACTGTTTACGCCAGCGTCATGGCATTTGCCTAAGTGATATTTTATACAATCATCACAACGCAAAACCATCGATGCCACAAGTCCAAGCATTTCTTTTGTTTTCACATCTAGTGCTCCATCAGCATAAGATGTCGTATCAAGCGCAAAAAATCTTTTGATATTTGTGTTGGCGGTTTCCATGATTCTATCGTTCATTTTTTCACGATAGCCATTAAATTCTTCTACTAATTTTCCCATATTAATTAATTATTGACTGAGTGGATCTTGAATGAGTTGGCGTTAACCCTGTAAATTTTATAATCTTAACCTTCAACGTTAATGTCTTCCATTGGATTCCAGAATACCTTTTTAAAGTTGACAACCTTGTCATTCTTTACTTCAATTCCTTCCTTTAGCAACAGTTCTTCCATCATTTCTGGTGTTTCGAAATGAAATTTCCCGGTGAGCAAGCCGCTGCTGTTTACTACCCGATGGGCAGGTACTTTTGGATGTGCTGTTCCGGCGTAGCTCATGGCATGCCCAACTATTCTTGATGATTTTGCCGCTCCCAAACTTTTAGCGATGGCACCATAAGAAGTAACCCTTCCACTAGGAATTAAACGGGCAATTTCATAAACCTGTTCGTAAAAGTTAGTATCCATTATTCAAATGAAAATTGAATGTAATTGATGTTTTTGTCGTGAAGCAAATATTTCTTTTCGTAGTATGTTTTGATCGATAAAACATGATCTGCTAAATCAGATGTGTATAAATGATCAGTATTTTTATGTACCACCAAACCAAGTTCTTTAACCTTTTCGCAGGTGTAGGCATAAAGCTGATCGTTATCGGTTTTAAGATTTACCTTTCCGCCAGGCTTTAAAACTGCTTTATAACGATTTAAAAATGCAGGAAATGTTAGTCGCTTTTTTTCCCTGCTGTCTTGCGGTTGAGGATCAGGGAAAGTGATCCAAATTTCATCAATTTCTCCATCGGCAAAATAATCCAGTAAATTTTCAATCTGAATTCTTAGAAAAGCAACGTTATTAATTCCTTCTTCAATTGCGGTTTTTGCACCTCGCCAAATGCGGTTGCCTTTATAATCAACGCCAATAAAATTTTTATCAGGAAATAATGTGGCTAAATTTACTGTGTATTCACCTTTTCCACAGGCTAGTTCTAATACAATAGGATTACTGTTTTTAAAATGCGTTTCTGCCCATTTGCCTTTTAAATCTTTTCCCTGATCTAATTGATATACGTTTGCAAAGGTTTCTATCTCGGCAAAACGTCTAAGTTTATCTTTACCCAAAAGTTTTTTTTGGCAAATTTACAATTAAATCATTTATCAACACTTCTTTTTGAGCGCAGAAATCATGTCTTTTTAGTTTATCAATTGTATTTTTGCAGACTATTAAAAACAACACATTGGAAAAAAGCGCTAAAATTTATATTGCAGGTCATCGAGGTATGGTTGGCTCAGCAATTTATCGTAAGCTGGAAAAAGAAGGTTTCGAAAATTTAATAACCAAAACTTCTGATGAATTAGATTTAAGAAACCAACAGGCTGTGGCCGATTTTTTTGCAGAAGAAAAACCAGAATATGTATTTTTAGCTGCGGCAAAAGTGGGCGGCATTGTGGCAAACAATACTTATAGAGCTGATTTTATTTATGAAAATTTGGCCATTCAGAATAATGTGATTCATCAATCTTATATAACGGGAGTTAAAAAGCTGATGTTTTTAGGTTCGAGTTGCATTTATCCAAAATTAGCTCCACAACCACTTAAAGAAGATTATTTGTTAACGGGATTGTTAGAGGATAGCAATGAGCCTTATGCAATTGCTAAAATTGCCGGTATTAAAATGTGCGATGCTTATCGCGATCAATACGGTTGTAATTTTATTTCTGTGATGCCAACCAACCTGTATGGATATAACGATAATTATCATCCGCAAAACTCACATGTTTTACCTGCTTTGATCAGAAAAATACATGAAGCTAAAGTTAATGATGAAAAGTATGTAACCGTATGGGGTTCTGGAACACCATTGCGTGAATTTTTATTTGCTGATGATTTGGCCGATGCTTGCTATTTCTTAATGCAAAACTTTAATGAACCCAATTTGATTAATATAGGAACCGGGCACGATTTAACCATTAAAGATTTAGCGCTATTAATAAAAGATGTACTCGGATTTGATGGTGAACTGGAATTTGATAGCAGTAAGCCAGATGGAACACCTCGAAAATTAATGGATGTAACCAAACTTCATAACCTTGGTTGGAAACATAAAATTGAATTAAGGGAAGGTATTGAATTGGCTTACCAGGATTTTCAAAGTAGGTATTAAATTATTCATAGTTAAAATTGATATATTTGAAAAGATAAATCAATTTTAACTATATGACCTTAGTTCAGCTAGAATATATTGTTGCGGTAGATACTTATAGAAGTTTTGTTACCGCTGCAGAAAAGTGTTTTGTAACCCAACCTACACTTAGTATGCAAGTGCAGAAGTTGGAAGAATTATTAAGCGTTAAAATTTTTGATAGAAGCAAGCAGCCTGTTTCGCCTACTGAAATTGGTGCTCAAATAGTTGCTCAAGCCAGAATCATATTACAAGAAAGTGGCAAGGTTAAGGAGTTGATTAACAGTCAGCAACAAGATGTTTTGGGTGAGTTACGCATTGGCGTAATTCCTACGGTTGCGCCATATTTGCTTCCTCAAGTAATTTCGGCAATGCTAGCAAAATACCCGGAATTAAAACTCCTCATTTGGGAATACACCACTGAAGATATTATTCATCATCTAAAAACCGGCGTGTTGGATTGCGGTATTTTGGCTACTCCGTTAACGGATTCGAACATTATGGAAACGCCTTTGTATTATGAAAATTTTGTAAGCTACATTAGCAAAAACAGTAGGCTTTATAAAAAGAAAGCTGTAGATGCTGAAGATTTGAACGATGAAAATATTTGGTTGCTAAATGAAGGACATTGCATGCGAAACCAAGTATTGAACATTTGTCGATCAACAAAAAACAATAGGTTACAGGGTTTGGAATATAACACTGGTAGTGTTGAAACTTTGGTGAGAATGGTTGACTTAAATGGTGGGGCAACGCTACTGCCAGAGTTGGCAATAGCAGAACTGAATACGAAGCAATCGAATAAAATTCGCCATTTTAAATCTCCGGAACCTGTTCGTGAAATCAGTTTGGTTACACACAAAAACTTTATTAAAAGGAGAATGCTGAACGCATTAAAAGATGAAATTTTGGCCATTATACCAAAAACCATGAAGCAAAAGAAGAAGAAAGATATTGTTGGGATTTAATCTCGACTTGTTTTGATAAGCGAAGAAGCAATTACTTTTGCTAATAAACCCAATGGTAGCGTCAGCCCGCTCCGATATTTTCATCGGGAGCGGCTACAGCGAACAGTGGGACTTATGTTACCGAAAAATGGCTGTCCTTTCATTTCCAAATTCCTAGTATTTTCCCTTTAACATGTTCTACAACCTATTGTATTAAATCGATTACTTGGTTTGGTTTTTGTTTAATTCGGTTATTACTTATTAATTTAGCCGCTACAACAAAACAACGTGAAAAAGAATATCATACTCATTGTACTACTATGCATTACTGTTTTTTCGGCTAATGCTCAAAAACCTACCTATTTAGAGATGCTGGCCAATCAGCCAAAATGGGTTGATTCAGTTTTTAAAAAGCTAAACCGTAGAGAAAAAATCGCTCAAATGTTTTTCGTTCGAGCACATACCAATCTTGGTCAAAAATATACCGATTCGGTAGGTTTGGTAATTAAAAAAGAACAATTGGGCGGTGTAATCTTCTTTCAGGGCGGACCAGTAAGACAAGCCCGTGCTACAAATGCTTACCAAAAAGTTAGCCATGTACCATTGATTATTGCCAACGATGGCGAATGGGGTTTAGGTATGCGCTTGGATAGCACCATTTCTTTTCCTTATCAAATGACACTTGGTGCCATACAAAATAAAGATCTGATTTATAAAATGGGACAAGAGGTGGCAAAAGATTTTAAACGTATGGGCATGCAAATGAACCTAGCTCCTGATGCCGATATCAATAATAATCCTAAAAATCCTGTAATCAATTATCGCTCATTTGGTGAAAATAAATTTAATGTTGCTACCAAAACAGGAGCATATATGATGGGAATGCAGGATGGCGGTTTATTGACCACATTGAAACATTTTCCTGGTCACGGAGATACTGATGTCGATTCACATTACGATTTGCCCCAACTTAATTTTACTGCAGCACGTTTGGATAGTTTGGAAATGTATCCTTTCAAAGAGCTGATTAAACAAGGTGCTTCGGGCGTAATGATTGCGCACATGAATATTCCATCACTAGATAATACACCAAATCTGCCATCAACACTTTCGAAACCGATTGTTACCGGTATTTTGAAACAACGTTTGGGATTTAAGGGCTTGATTATTTCTGATGCGATGGACATGAAAGGTGTGGTAAAATATTTCAAAAACGGAGAGGCAGATTTAATGGGAATTATTGCTGGAAATGATATTCTGGAGCTTTCTGAAAACAGTGAGAGAGCGATCAGTTTGGTGCGTAAAGCAGTAAGACATGATCGAATTGATATGAAAACCATTGATGAAAGTGTGCGAAAAATTCTAACTGCTAAGTATTGGGCTGGGTTAGCAAAGCGTGATACAGTAGTTACACAAGGTATAATTGCAGGTGTTAACCGAAATGCAAGCAATGCCTTGGTGCAAGAATTGGCTAATGCATCAGTAACATTACTAAGAGGTAAGGATTTTATAAAAAATATGGTGCCGATAAGAAGAACGGCCATTATTAGTATTGGTGTTCCATCGGTTACCAGGTTTCAGAAAGAGATTTCAAAGGGCTTTTATAACTCGGTATATTATGTTTTGGATAAGGATGCAACTGCTACCCAAATTTCGAATGTTGCCCGGGAAATTGGCGCTTTTGATCAGGTAATCGTAGGTATTCACGATAGTCGCTCAAGGCCAGGTAACAATATTCCTTTAAATGCAGGAGTAAAGAATTTTATAAAGGAACTTTCCACTAAAAATACGGTATTTTCATTATTTGCCAATCCTTACAATTTATCGGCTTTGCCAGGTTTGGAAAATAGCAAAGGTTTAGTTGTAGCTTATCAAAAAGAAGATTACATGCAAATTTCTGCTGCGGCTGTAATTAATAACCGCTTGGTTGCTAAAGGTAAATTGCCCGTAAGTATTTTGCCTAACTATAAATTTGGTGATGGATTATAATTAGAAATTAGTTATCCGATGAATATCAACATGATTTTGGTATTCATCGGATGACTACTGTTTTAAAATCTTTTTGATTTCAACATTTTCTCGCATTCATTTTTCCCATCCGCAAGTATAATTTTTATCTTCGTACCGATAAAAACTGCATTCATGTCTGAAAATTACATCGCCGAAAAAACATTTACAAAAGAAGATTTTACTTTACGAGCCTTACCAAAAGCAGAATACGAAAACTGTAAATTTATAGGCTGCAATTTATCCAATGCTGATTTAAGTGGTGTGAAATTTCTCGATTGCGAATTTGTTTCGTGTAACTTAAGCTTAGCGAGCTTAACGAAAACAACTTTTAATGAAATAAGCTTTAACGATTGCAAAATGCTTGGTTTACGCTTTGAATCTTGTAATGATTTCGGTTTAACTTTCAGTTTTAATAATTGCAAACTCGATCATTCTTCTTTCTATAAACTAAAACTGAAGAAAACCACTTTCAAAAACTCGCAACTACATGAAGTCGATTTTTCGGAATGCGATTTAACAAACGCTAGTCTCGATAATTGCGATTTGTTAAGTGCTACTTTCGATAGAACTATTTTAGAGAAGGCCGATTTTAAAACAGCATATAATTATATTATCGATCCAGATCAGAATCGTATTAAAAAGGCCAAATTCTCTCAATCTGGATTGGCCGGCCTATTAACAAAATATGATATTGTGATTAGTCAATAGCTAAAATGTAGCCTTCAATAAATTAAGAAATAATTCTTCTCTAAAATGTTACACATCTTTTGATGTAAACCTAAAATATTGTAAGTTTAGAGTTTTTTAAGCGAGTAGCTTATAAAAATTTTATCCCTTATCAATGTTACGCGTCGATAGTTCTAAGCCTTGTAAAATCGTGTACTCCTTGTGCAAACATGAGTATTTAGGCTATTTAATTGAACCCCATATTGTTCAATTAAATCCACAAGGCGATTTTTCGTTTACCTATCAACGGATATTTACCCATACCGCCGAAGAATTTGCCGCTTGCTTATCAGAAATTGACTATAAGCTCATTAAAATTTTAGATGATATTGAGCAAGATTCTGTTATAAAAAAATATTATAAAAAGCTAATAAGACCAACGGAGTTTTTCACGAAAATTTTTGATGTTAAATTCTACGACAGCGTTCGGCCAAAAATTGAAAAGAAGCTTGCAGAAGCGCTCGAAATTTTAAAGGTCAAAAACGAACTTTATGTTATGGATAAAGATGGCTGGCCGGTTGAGCGTAAAATTGAACTTGCAGCCGAACCTGCTTCTATACTTTTTCATTTTCGTAGAAACGAGATCGAAACCAGGTATTTTCCAACCATAAAATATCAGAATCTTCGCATTGAGTTTATGTTCAAAGAGGCACAAATTATCAGCAATAAACCTGCTTGGTTATTGTTAAATGATGTGCTTTACTTTTTTGATCAGGATATTGAAGGAAAGAAATTACAACCATTTTTGGCCAAACGGTACATTGCAATTCCAAAATCTACCGAAGCAACCTATTTTGAAAAATTTGTAGCGCCGCTGATTGAAAAGCACCATGTTTATGCAGAAGGTTTTGAAATTAGAACGGAGCAATTTGAGGCTACACCTGTTATTAAAGTTTTATATGTTGATGGCGGATTATCGCAAATTCAACTGTACTTTAAATATGGTGAATATACTTTCCCTGTCGAGAATGCCCATAAAGTAACGGTGCGTTTAGAGAAAACTGCCGATAATTATATTTTTCACCGCATCAAGCGATCGGCAGATTGGGAAAAAAAACAATTCAATTTACTTCTTTCACTCGGCCTAAAAAAAACAAGTTCGCTCTTTAGCAATTTAGAGGTTGCTATTGAAGAGGAAAACCCAAGTTATGCTGCCATAAATTGGGTTAATGAGCATATTGAAATTTTAAGTGCAGCTGGATTCGAAATTGAGCAAGCCACAGGGCAGAAACGATTTGTTTTTGGTGCCAATAAAATAGATTTAGAAGTTAAGGAAGGCAACGATTGGTTCGATATCAATGCAGTGGTTTGGTTTGGTAAATATCAAATTCCTTTTCTTTCTTTAAAACAACACATCCTCCATAAAAGAAGGGAGTTTTTGCTTCCTGATGGTGAAGTAGCCATTATTCCTGAAAAATGGTTTACCCAATATGGTAGTTTGTTCAGTTTGGCGGAAACATCTGGGGGCATCAAATTAAAGAAACACCACATTGGTTTAATAAACGATTTGGCAGAAGATAGTTTAGCGAATGTAACGCTGGAAAGAAAACTGCAAAGATTGGTTGATTTTGAAGATATTGCTGATACACAGATGCCTATCCATTTCAAGGGTAGCTTACGCGATTATCAGAAAGCTGGATACAATTGGTTCAGCTTTTTAAGAGAATATAATTTTGGGGGATGTTTGGCTGATGATATGGGTTTGGGTAAAACCATCCAAACTTTGGCTATGTTGCAAAAAGTAAAGGAAGATGATCAGGAAGGCGGTTTGCAAACTACCTCGCTGATTATTATGCCCACTTCGTTAATTTATAATTGGCTAACTGAAGCAAAAAAATTCACCCCAAAACTTAAAATTTATGCGCATACGGGTAGCAACAGGAATAAAGATGTAGCCAATTTTGCAAATTATGATATCGTAATTACCACCTATGGCGTTACACGAGTAGATATTGAAGAGCTAAAAAACTTTTATTTCAATTATGTGATTCTAGATGAAAGTCAAAATATCAAGAATCCGGCATCGAAATCATTTAAATCTGTTCGTAGTTTAAAATCGAAGCACAGGTTAATTTTGAGTGGTACACCTGTCGAAAACTCAGTAGGCGATTTATGGTCGCAGCTTACGTTTTTAAATCCAGGTTTATTGGGTACACAGGCTTTTTTTTACGATGAATATGTTCAGGCTATTGAGAAGAAAAAGGATGAAGAAAAAGCCCGCAAGCTACAATCCATTATAAAACCATTCGTACTTCGTAGAACAAAAGAGCAGGTAGCTGCCGAATTGCCGCCCAAAACCGAACAGGTAATTTATTGCGATATGAGTGAAGACCAGGCTGCATATTATGAAAAAACCAAGTCGGCCTATCGCAATGATTTATTGGAAAGTATGGACAATGGTACTTTTGCGCAAAAGCAGGTTCAGCTTTTACAAGGTTTAACGGCGCTACGTCAATTGGCCAATCATCCAATGATGATTGATGCAGATTACGAATCTGATTCGGGTAAGTTTGAAAATGTAATTCATACATTGGATAATGTGCTGAAGGGCGGGCATAAAGTATTGGTGTTCTCTCAATTTGTAAAACACCTCGATATTTTTAAAAAACACTTTCAGGCAGAAAATATTCCTTTCGCCTATTTGGATGGTGCCACCAGAAATAGAGGCGAAATTGTATCAGAATTCCAACAAAACACTGATTTAAAAGTATTCTTAATTTCGATAAAAGCTGGTGGTGTTGGCTTAAATTTAACGCAGGCCGATTATGTTTTCATCCTCGATCCATGGTGGAACCCTGCTGTAGAGCAACAAGCAATCGATAGAACACACCGCATTGGGCAAGATAAAAAGGTTTTTATCTATAAGTTTATTGCAAAAGATACGGTTGAAGAAAAAATCCTTGCCTTGCAAAATCGAAAGAAATCATTAGCCAATTCATTAATCACCACGGAAGAGAGTTTCTTTAAATCGTTAAGTAAAGATGATATTAAAGATTTATTGAGATAATACTAAAACTGTATCATTAGCAATTTGTTATATCGAAGAACATTAAATCTACGATCATGACAAATGAAAATTTAAATACAGCCCTAAACAATGTTAAAGAGGCTTGGAAATATCCTGAATTATTTCAAAACACCTCACGCTCCGAGCGTATTTTATCAGGAGTGGTGGGTTCTTATCTATTATTTAAAGGATTAACTAGTATCTTTTCGCATCCGGTTATTGGTGCAACAGGAGCAGCTGTGGGTGCTGGTTTATTGTACCGTGGCATAACAGGTTATTGCCCTGCCCGCGATTTGGCAGAACAACGTAGAGAATTGGATTTGGAAGATGATATCATCATCAAAGAAACAATCATTTCCACTGAGCTGTAGTAATAAATTCAATACGAAATTTCCATTTCTCAACAAACTGATTAACTTTAAAAAGTTAATTCATAATTATGAGCAAGTACGCATTATTTTTTATTCCAACATTACTTGGCATGTCGGCAATGGCACAGGAAAACAAAACTGATCCGGCTAAAGATCCGAAAACGACTGAAGTTTGGGAGCCAGTACCGAAAACTGTTTCACCAGGGCAACTGCCACAAAATGCACCATCTGATGCCATCATTTTATTTGATGGTAGAAATCTAGATGCCTGGCATTCTGTAAAAGATCCTACGAAACCTGCCGCATGGACAATTGATGATGGATTTTTTACGGTTAAAAAAGGTACAGGAAATATCGAAACCAATAAAAAATTTACTGACTACCAATTGCACATGGAATGGAAAATTCCTGCAAATATTACTGGTGAAGGACAGGCAAGAGGCAATAGTGGTGTTTTTCTAGCTTCAACAGGTGGTGGCGATGATGGTTATGAAATTCAGATAATGGATGCTTATAATAACAAAACCTATGTTAACGGACAAACAGGAAGTGTTTATAAACAAGCCGTTCCATTAGCTAATGCCAATAAAAAACCAGGAGAATGGCAATATTACGATATCATTTGGAATGCTCCACGTTTTAACGAGGATGGTTCAGTTAAAAAACCAGCTAGTGTAACGGTGATATTAAATGGTGTATTATTGCAGAATAACTTTGTTTTAAAGGGAGAAACCAGATATATCGGTGCTCCAGAATACAAAAAACATGGTGCATCAACTATCAAATTACAAGACCACGGCGATCCAAGTCCTCCGATAAGTTTTAGAAATATTTGGGTGAGAGAATTATAATCACCTGTTTTGAAATCCTGCAAAATAAACATTTGCAGGTTTTTTGTTTATTCACCTATTTGTTATCATGTATTCAAAATTATCACTATCCAATGGCATTGTATTTCGTTAATTCATTTCTTAGCGCAATTATGCATACGCTGGTTAAACATTTGGCTCTACTGAGAAACGGATGGAAAATGTAATGACTTAAGTTATAGACTAATCCTTTCTTAAAATATCTAAGTATTTATCCATATCAATCATTTCAGCACCTAAGCTTATTAAATGATCATTAGGCAATTGACAATCAATCAAATCGATATTCAGTTTGCTTAAATAAATTAATGCAGCTTTTGATGCGTTGCTTACATGGCTAAACATGCTTTCGCCACAAAAAACGCGATTCATTTTCAGCCCATATAATCCACCTACCAATGTTCCATCGAGCCAAACTTCTACGCTATGCGCATAACCTTGCTGATGTAAATTGGTGTAAGCTTGTTGCATATCATTTGTAATCCAAGTGCCATCCTGATCTTTTCTTGGAGTGTTCGCACAGTTTATTATTACATCTTCAAAAGCTTTATCAACAGTAATTTCAAAAGTGTTGGCTGATAGAATTTTTTTCATGCTTTTGCTTACTTTTATTTTATCAGGATAGATTACATAGCGCTCATGGGGTGCGTACCATAAAATAGGATCACCTTCACTAAACCATGGAAATATTCCGTTAGAATACGCACTAAGCAACCTATCCACGCTTAAATCCCCTCCAATGGCTAGCAAACCATCGGCTTCTGCCAGTGATGGATCCGGGAAACTATAGTCATCTTCAAGCAGTTGAAAAAACATGTGCGAAAATAAGAAAGAAAACAAACATTAAACCCTGGCGTTTAATTTATGTCATACTGTTAAATTGTCCATTATGAGCGCAAAAGATAATTTCAGCAAAGTAAAGCATCTTTACAACCGTGCAGGCTTCGGTATTTCTTATCCTGAACTGAATAAATTAAGCAAAAAAAATATTAGTAAAGTTGTTGATGGATTACTTGAAGAGCCCAAAAAGGACTATGCTATAACTTTGGTTAATGATACCGAATCGCGGCGACAAATGCTGGTTCAATCGGGATTGTATGCAAAAAAAGATTTAACGGATGATGAAAAGAAAATGCGCCGTGAAATTGTTCAAATGCAAAATAAAGTTAGTCGCGATTTAAATATCGCTTGGGTAAGCAAAATGATCAATACAGAAAGCCCTTTGCGAGAAAAAATGACTCTTTTTTGGCATGGTCACTTTGCCTGCCGGAACAATAACCCTATGTATGCGCAACAGCTGAATAATATCCAGCGTCAGCATGGTTTGGGGAGCTTCCGAACACTTCTTGTCGAAGTATCTAAATCTCCGGCAATGCTGCAATACCTTAACAATCAGCAAAATAAAAAAGGAAAACCTAACGAGAATTTTGCCCGTGAGTTAATGGAACTTTTCACTTTAGGCAGAGGGAACTATACTGAAAATGACATTAAGGAATCGGCTAGGTCATTTACAGGTTGGAGCTACGATAAGGATGGGGCTTTTATATTTAGAAAAACCCAGCATGATGATGGCACAAAAACTTTTTTTGGTAAAATTGGAAATTTTGAAGGTGAAAACATCATCGATATCATTTTAGAAAAACCTGAAACGGCCACTTTCATCAGTAAAAAGGTATATAAATTCTTTGTAAATGATAATCCAAATGATGCACATATAAAGGAGTTGGCCGATCATTTTTACAACTCAAAATATAATATTAGTGAACTCATGCGTAAACTGTTTACTTCAGAATGGTTTTACAATCCTGAAAATGTCGGTACTAAAATAAAATCACCAGCGGAGTTTCTGATCGGGTTAAGTCGCGAGTTTTTTGTTACCTACAATAAACCACAAGTACTTATTCAGCTGCAAAGTAGTTTGGGTCAGTACCTGTTTAATCCACCAAATGTGGCTGGTTGGCCGGGAGGGCAAAACTGGATAGACAGCTCTTCGTTAATGTTAAGAATGCGTATTCCTTCGTTGGTTTTAAACGATGGAGAAATCGATTTTAGTGGCAAAGCTGATCCGGAAGACGAGGCGGTAATTGCCTTGAGTAGAATTGCAACTACCAATGCAAACAGCAACAACAAACCAAAATCATACGTTAATGCACAAGCCGATTGGCCGAAATTTTTAGATACTTTGCCTAAGGGCTTAAGTCCTTTAGCGTTAACAGAATTCCTTCTTCAGCCAAAGCTGAACGATAAAATAACCAAAATGGTTAGTGATAATAAAGGATTAAGAAGTACTGCGGTAGAAATTACAAGCATGCCAGAATATCAACTTTGCTAAGTTTAAAACCTGAAAAAATGAACAGAAGAAATTTTTTAAGAAATACAGGTTTCGTTGCCGCCGGTTCATTATTTGTACCTGCATTTATGAAACCGCTGGAAGCAATGGCGCTTGATGAGCTAAGCTTGTATAAAAATTTGGTTGTGGTACAGCTATCAGGTGGAAACGATGGATTGAATACCGTAGTTCCGTTTGGAAATGATATTTATTACCAAAAGCGTAAAAACATTGCCATTAAACCAGAGGAAGTGATTAAGCTTAATGATATGCAGAGCTTAAATCCAAATATGCAGGCACTCCAAGAGATTTATGATCAGGGTTGGATGACCATTATAAACGATGTTGGCTATCCAAATCCGGATAGGTCACATTTCCGTTCAATGGATATTTGGCAAACTGGAAGCGATAGTAATCAGTTTCTTTCTACTGGTTGGATTGGCCGCTATTTAGATAGCAATTGCCAAACCTGCAAGTTCCCCTATACAGCTATTGAAGTTGATGATTCACTTTCTTTGGCCATGAAAGGGCAAACTAAAAAAGGAATTGCGCTGAAAGATCCTGCAGCCTTGTTCCGCAATACGAATGATCCATTTTTCAAATCCATGTTGCAAAACGACAAAGAGCATTTAGATGAAGATAATTTAGGCTATTTATATAAAACAATGATTGAAACGCAATCATCAGCAAGTTATATTCAAAACACATCAAAAATATATAAATCTCAGGCTGTATATCCTCAAAGTGGCTTTTCAAATCAGCTTAAAACGGTATCAAAATTTATTTCTTCAGGTTTAAAAACACGGGTGTATTATGTGTCCTTAAGTGGTTTCGATACGCATGTTAACCAATTGAATCAGCAGGGCAATTTGCTTAAACAATATAGCGAAGGTATGTCTGCTTTTTTAAAAGATTTAAAGTCGAACAACAAACTCGATGATACTTTAGTGGTCACTTTTTCTGAATTTGGCCGCCGTGTAGAACAAAATGCAAGTAATGGAACCGACCATGGAACGGCGAACAACATGTTTGTTTTTGGTGGAAGATTGAAAAAACAAGGCATATTTAATGCTGCTCCAAACTTAAGTGATTTAGATACCGGAGATTTAAAATATCAGCTCGATTTTAGACAAGTTTACGGAACCATTTTAGATAAATGGCTGGATGTAAACAATGCCGATATTTTAAATAAGAAATTTAACACCTTAGATTTTATCTAGGTTTCAGAAAGTATATCCGGAATTCACTTAAAACATAACCTGGAAGTACAACAGATTTATTTACTAAACGTTAAAGGCCAACAAATTTAGACTGGCCTTTAACGTTGTTTATTATAAGAAATTCTCCATTAGATAAATTTAGTATCGGCGCTATTTTCTCTTAAGTACATACATTGGCCTGTTACTATCGGTTCCTGTAGTTTCAGGAAAAATTTGAAAAAGTTCATAACCGTAACCTTTCACTTTATTTAAAAAATCAAAGGTTGAATCAAACTCCATTTTTTTCCCGTTATCGTCTTTAACGTAACTATTTTCAAAATTAGTTATGTTTTGTCCATATTCTAAAGAGATAAGGTATTTATCTGAAAATGTTCTTCTAATCCCTTTAAACTGAATGTAATCTGCTTTTATTTCGCTTAACCTTATTCCGTTTACCGTTTGAGCTTTTGAAATACTTGTGGCAAAGCAGGCAGCAAGTGCCGCAGCAATTAATAATTTTTTCATGATGTGTTTCTTTTGTGTGTGCCTGTAAATTAAAAATTTTTGGGCAATGAAAAAACAGAAATCATATGGAGGATTGTAACATTTGTAGCCAAATTATATCTTAACCCTAAAAAAAATAGATGAACTTTTTAGGCAACATCATTTGGGTAATTTTCGGTGGGATATTTATCTTCTTCGAATACATCATCGGTGGCTTGATACTCTGCCTAACTATTGTGGGCATTCCGTTCGGTATCCAGTGTTTTAAATTCGCCATTGTTGGCTTAGCACCTTTTGGGGTTAAAATTACTGATACTTCATCAAATACCGGCTGCTTATCAACAGTAATGAATTTGCTTTGGTTAGTTTGTGGTGGCTTTTGGATTGCCCTAACACATTTATTCTTCGGAATTTTGTTTTGCATAACCATTATAGGTATTCCATTTGGTCGCCAGCATTTTAAATTGATGAACCTGGCTTTCACACCTTTTGGAAAATCAATATCGTAAAACTTAAGGCGCTCAACTTGCTTATTCAAGGCATAGGTAGGTGTTAATTAGCCCCGATTGTAATGGAAACTGCAGCGTAGCGAAGGTTGAAATGAAAAGCGGGAAGAAGGTAACCTAAGAAAACGAGCAATTGCGCTCCAAAATCTATTTAATCAATCCAATTTTTTTAGAATGTTCGATGGCTTCGGCGCTATCTTTAAAAAGGCAGGCACAAACATTTTTCGCTTCAATTTTTTGAAGTAAAGTTTTGGTTTCTTCCTCTTTTTCTGGTCGGATGTTGCGAATGTAAACTGCTTCGATATTTTTAGGATATTTCTCTACAATTGAAGCATAAATGGTAGGATCCTGTTGAGAGTTATCGCCGAAGAAGATAAACTTCTGATTTGGAAATGCATCTAAAATTCGCATCACCCTTAGTAATTTCCCTTCGTGACCGGTTTTGCCGGTTTTAATCAAATCTCTCCAGCGTTTTAAGGTGTTAAGTAAAAAGGCACCATCTGGTAATTTGTTAAACCTAAAGGTTTCAATTAAATAATCATAAAGATTCCATTCGCTACTGCTTACGTAAAAAAAAGGATTAGGCTGGCCTTTTTCGGTATGCGACAAAGCAAGTTGCTGGTAGTGACTTGCCGCATCTGGAAATGTTTTTCTGGTATGTGGATTTTTGATGAATAATTCTCTTAACCTTCGGCCAATGGTAGCCGAATGGGAAACCATTACTGTATCGTCAATATCTGAAATAAATGCATATTGGGTAATGTGAGGCACATAAACCTTACCCTCGCTTGAGCTTAAAACTTTATCATTTTCATCAATGGCTTCAACTTTTACAAAATGCCAACCAGCTTCAAGATCTTGTAATGCTTCCCACTCAAACTTAAAAAAACCATCCAGTTCGGTTTTGTTTTCTATAGTTTGATCGAAAAATTGTAGACGAACCCTTACTTGAGGGTAGGGTTTGATGATAAAGAGTTTGAAAAGGTGGATGATATTTACGAAAATATTATTGCTGTAAATCTGCGATGTTCTGGCCTTACGTTTAAAAACATGGCCATATACCACTAAGTTATGTTTGTGGCCATAGCCATGATAAATTTTTACACTTACAGATTTATTCATTGCAGTTAAAACAGAGTGAATTAAAAGTTGTTTGTGATGTAACGCATTTAAAGCAAAAACATGAAATTATTGTTCATTATCAACCCTGGCTCTGGTAGTCACGATATTAATTTAAAGGAAGTAATTTCTACACATTTCGAACAGAAGAATACAACTATAGATCTCTTCGAATTACCTGATGATTGTTCTTTAGATAAAATAAAAGCTAAAATTGATCAATCTAAAGCCGATCGCGTTGTGGCAGTGGGAGGTGATGGCACATTAAAATTAGTTGCAGAGTGTTTATTAAATACGGATACGCCGATTGGCATTATCCCGGCAGGTTCTGCTAATGGAATGGCTAAGGAATTGGGTATACCGCAAGAATTGGAAGAAGCTTTGGATTTAGTAGAAGCAGGCAATCCTCAAAAGATTCATGTAGTACAGCTTAATGATGAAATTTGCATTCATTTATCTGATTTAGGTTTTAACGCATACCTGGTAAAAAAATTTGATACCCTGCCGCAACGTGGTATGTGGGGTTATGCAAAAGCAACATGGCATGCACTGTGGAACCATAAAAGAATGGATGTAGAATTGAATATTGATGGCGAAATTATAAAATCGAAGGCTGCTATGGTAGCCATAGCAAACGCTACAATGTATGGTTCTGGTTTAAAAATCAATCCTGATGGGAAATTGGATGACGGGCTTTTCGAAATCGTTTTGGTTAAAGATTATTCATATTTAGAGATCCTTAAAATTTGGATCACCAAGCTTCCTTTCAACCCTAAAAAGATTGAAGTTTTCCAAACATCAGCAGTTAAAATTTCCTCTAAACATAAAGCACATTTCCAAGTGGATGGAGAATATATTGGTAAAGTGAATACTGTAGATGCAAAAATTTTACCTGCTGCGATTACAGTAGTGGTTTAGTTTAGTTCTTTCCTATAAATCTGTATCGTAAAATACAGCCTGAAAAACTCAGCAATAAAACATATTTTGAATAGAATATCAAACCAACGCTCACCCAAGTTTAAAACTTCTGGCAAGAAAGTGATGAAGCCGATCGAGAATATCCATACGATTAACCTGAATGGAAATTGAATAAAGTAAGTAATGAATCCAAATTTTTTGAATAGGATTAAACCAGTAGCCGAGATAAATAAAGATAAAAAGAGCGGTAATGTTAAAACCACCCTTACTTGAGAAAGTACCTGATCTGGTATTTCATTTATGTGGGTAACAATGCCCCAAAACTGTTTAGCAAGCAATATAATGCTGATGATATCCAATAGGGCAAAAAACTTTGCGGTTAGTTTCATTTATTTGCAGTATTTGGCTAGATACTGATCTGCTAAACTACTACCCATATTTTTAACAAACAAAAAATCTTCACAGGCGCCTTGTTTATCACCCTGTTTAAATTTCTTTAATCCATTATTAATCCGCTCTTGAAGATACTCATCATCAATACCCAACTGGTTTTTAATGGCAATAATTTGTACTTCCTGTCCTGGCTTAGCCTGATCGATATTTTTGTAGAAATTAATTACAGAATTGGTTAAACCTTCTTCAGCCTGATAGCTGCGGATTGCATCTTGCATATCTCTACTGGATTTACCTTCGCAATTGAAACCTGAAAGTTTAAAATTTACCGGAACAACAACCGCAGTGGTCGTATCATAACCTGCAGGTAATTTCCATTTGCCACTGCTCAGCCGAACAAGCCGTAAAGCTTCTTCATCCAATTCGCTTAGTATGCTTTTGGTAACTCTCGAAGAATATACATTTCCTTTTTCATCTAACTTGAAACTAATATTTACCGTACCTTGAATGCAATTGTTTTTTGAGAAAGAAGGATAAATCGTTTTTTCTCTTAAGAAATTTGTAAAACCATCTTTACCAGTTTTAAACTGCAATTGTGCCATCGCAATCGAACAGCAAAAAATTAAGCAAATGGTTAGTAACTTTTTCATTGTACTAATTTACTAAAAAAAGATGGGAGCAAATACGTTTAAAACCAAGCGCTATAAATGCTTTCCAAAGGTTGACACCAGTATTGGGTATGGATCAGGGCAATTGGTTAAATATTGGTCTCTTTCGCTAAATTTGCAAACTCCCGGATAATCGCCATCTAATCCATTCATATCGTAAATAACCTGAAAATGTAGGTGCGGAGGCCAAAAACCATTTTCTTCTTTAACGCCAAGATTAGCAAATTTCTTTCCCTTTGGAATGAGCAAGTCCTTTTCCAAGCCATTTAGCGATTCGGCACTTAAATGACCATAAAGTACATTGAACTTAAGGTCATCAATATTATACGTTAAAATGATTGTAGCTCCATAATCGCCAAAAGTATTATTGTTGGCAAAACTGTGAACGGTAGCATTGTAGAAATTGTAAATTGGCGTTCCAGCTTCGCCCCAAATATCTACGCCTAAATGTAATCTTCTGGGTTCTTCTAATGTATTAAAATGGGCGCTCCTGGAATAAATGGTTCGATGTTCATTATAGCCGCCAATACCATAACGGGCATTTGCAGATAACAATTTATTATTTACCCATTTGGAAAAAGAATCGGTTTCATCTAAAATCTCATTCGTAAGTTCTGTATTTTCAGCAGTAAAATCCAGACTTAAAATTTTATCTTTTTCAATATCAAAATTTACAACTCTATGAAAAGAAGTGGCCTTTGAACTGATCAATTGTTCGAAAGTTTTCATTAATAATTGGGATTTAAAGAATATAAATGGCAAAAAAAATAACCCGCAGGTACAGTTACCAATGCGGGTATAAAATGAGTAAGAGTTGATAGGCTTTCTTAAATTTCTTCGATAATTAATCTTCGCCTTCTTCTTTTTGTCGAGGTTCTTTAGCAATTTTATCGAAAAGATGATCCATGCGCTCCACATATTCGTTCGTATCATCAACAAAGAAAGTAAGCTCTGGCACTACTCTCACCTGATGACGAATTCTGGCACCCAATTTATATCTAATCTCTCCAGCATGTGCATTTACCGTATTGATAGAAAGTGTAGTATTGGTAGTGTTAAAAAAGCTTAAATATATCTTTGCTACTGCTAAATCTGGAGATACACGCACACGTGTAATCGTTACCAAAGTGTTTGGTAAAAATGCACCACCCTCACGCTGAAAAACCTGTGCTAACTCTTCCTGTAGTACTCCTGCAAATTTTTGCTGACGTTTACTTTCCATAAATTTTATTTTTTCGTCATTGCAAGGTATAAAGCAATCTCACATAAAAATAAGATTAATTCACGCCTAGCAACCACGGTTTATTTAACTAATATAACAAATTACTATCGTAAGGATATCTCGCAATATGAGCTTCCTTTACCTTATCATACAATAAAGTTTTAAATTCTTCGATATTCTCTTTTTCTGTTGCTGAAATGAATAAAACCGGCACTTTGCCATGGCTCATCCAGCTTTTCTTAAATTCATCAATACTTAATTTGCCATCATCATCATCACCTTCAACTTCTGGCGAAACATAAGCATCAATTTTATTAAAAACCAAAATCATATCCTTGTCGATGGCACCGATATCTTTCAATGTTTCGTTAACGGTATTAATTTGATCTTCAAAATTTGGATGCGATACATCTACAACATGAATTAATAAATCGGCTTCCCGAACTTCGTCTAGAGTTGATTTAAAACATTCTACCAAATGGTGAGGTAATTTCCTGATAAAGCCAACGGTATCAGATAGTAAAAAAGGTAAGTTTTCAATCACCACTTTCCGCACTGTAGTATCCAATGTTGCAAAAAGTTTATTTTCTGCAAAAACTTCCGATTTGGAAAGCATATTCATAATGGTTGATTTACCAACGTTGGTATATCCAACCAATGCTACCCGAATAAGCTGACCTCTATTTTTGCGCTGCGTTTCGTTTTGTCTATCAATATTCCTTAAACGTTCTTTAAGCAGAGAGATTTTATTTAAAATGATTCGTCTATCACTTTCAATTTGCGTTTCACCTGGCCCACGCATACCAATACCACCTTTTTGGCGCTCTAAGTGAGTCCACATACCAGTTAAACGTGGCAAAACATATTGAAGTTGAGCCAATTCCACTTGTGTTTTCGCTTGGGCAGTTTGTGCTCTGCTGGCAAAAATATCCAAAATCAGGTTGCTCCGATCTAATACTTTTACGCCTAATTCGCGATCTATATTCCGCAATTGCGATGGTGAAAGTTCATCATCAAAAACAACGGTGTCAATCTCTTCCGATTTTACGTAAGCTTTAATTTCTTCTAATTTACCCGTACCCACAAATGTAGCACGTTCGGGTTTAAGCATTTTTTGAGTAAATACTTTTTCTACTTTTCCTCCTGCTGTATCAACAAGAAAAGCCAATTCATCTAAATATTCTTTTGTTTGCTCTTCCTTTTCGCCGGGAGTTACCACCCCAACCAAAACGGCTCTTTCCTGCTTAATCGCAGTATCATAAAATTTCTGTTTTCCCATGTAATATGTACAAACTTAGCTAAAATTGCTAGTAATTATAGTAGCAAGAAAGCAATTTTATCGATCTAACTGGTGCTACAATCTAATATTTCGGTTAGAAGCTAATGATGATTTTATTTGATAAACATTGCGCTTTTGATTTTTGTTTGTGGCTTGTAGCGAAGTAACTTAATAAATTATACATTAGGACTTTGTTTTTTATTCAAAATTCTACCATGGATTTTTTCAGCACCAAAAGTATATTTTTTACCGTTTTGGGTTACCCAATGAGTTACCTTGAATTTTTTGCTGTAATCGCCGGTGTTCTATCAGTAATACTTTCTGCCAAGGCTAATATTTGGAGTTGGCCAGCAGGAATTGTAAACGTATTTTTATCAGCCTTTTTTTATTACCAAATTCAGCTCTATCCAGATATGTTTTTAATGGGTTTCTTTTTCATTACCAATATTTTAGGATGGTGGCGATGGGCAAATCCAAAGGCGGGTGAAGAAGATAAAAATAAAGAATTGAAAGTTAGCTTTATGCCTAGAAAACAGTTTTTAACATTCTTAGTAGGCGGTATTGTTGGAACAATTTGCATTGGTACTTTGGCTGGGCAGCTACACCATTGGTTTCCATTGCTATTTAATTTGCCAAGTGCTTATCCATTTGTAGATTCTTTTATTTTAGTGATGAGTGTAATCACCACTTTTTTAATGATTCAAAAGCGAATAGAATGCTGGATTATTTGGCTTATGATTGATGTTGTGGCAACTTATTTATACTTTTTAAAAGGTGCCATGTTTTTCGGTGTGGAATACATCATTTTTACCATTATAGCTGCCTTTGCATTATGGAATTGGATAAAAGAATATAAAAGCTATCGTAAAGATGCATGAAAATTAGTGCTCAAGCATGCTCATCATCAAAAAAATAAAACATATTCATGTATCATCGGTTAATATAATAAGCGCTCTGAAATAAATTTTTAACTAAATTTTATAACCATGAAAAATGTAAATACACCTAAGAACAATCCCACTACACAAGGAAGTTCTATTGCAGACAGAGCAAATCACGATGTGAAAGTTGATAAAAAAATTCAGGGAATAACTAATGGTGGAGGTCAGCGTTCCGATCAAACATCAAATAAAGACAATCAGCGTAAATACGATAATAAGAAATAACTAATGGTGTAAAATGGAAGATGAGTGAGGTTTGATCACCTCAAAATCCATCTTCCATTTTACTTTATTAAAGCTTTAAGCCTGCTCTTATCCATTTTATATCATCCATCTTCCATTTCTAGGCTGGTTCATTAGCCAATTTAATAATATCTTTTCCTTCTAAAATCTTTCGTTCATTATTATGGCTTAAAGTATTAATCATCGCGTTACCAATTTCAGTCATCGTACAAAAGCCATTGGGGAAAAATTTTCGTCCAATTGGCAACATCCAATTGATGTATTTATAGAATTTGTGCGCATATTTTTGCCCTTCAATTGGTTTTATAAATCCCGGTCGGAAATGATAAACTTGCTCAAAAGGTAATTTCGTTAAATCATTTTCTGTTTTACCTTTAACTTTTTGCCAATTTAACCGTCCGTTTTCATCTGTTCCATTTCCAGAGACATAACAAAAAGTGATGTCATTATTTAATCTGCTTAATGTTTCTGCTACATGAAGTGTAAGTACATAAGTCATTCGGTAATAAGTATCATTATCAACTCCAACAGATGATACGCCAAGGCAGAAGAAGCAAGCATTATAACCTTTCAACTGATCTTCGATGGCAGAAAGATTAAAAAAATCTGAATGAATAATTTCCTTCAGCTTTGCATGAACATAACCGCATGGTCTGCGATTAATTACCAAAACCGAATCAATTTCCGGGCTGTTTAAGCATTGAATTAAAACACCCTCACCAACCATTCCAGTACTTCCTGTGATTATTACATTGTTAACTGCTCTTGTTTTTCCCATTTATGTGATATTTATAATGTATATTTCCTCTATAAATAATATGCAATAAGAATTACCTACCCACACTTAGCGGGCAATCATAAATAAGAATTTCCTCTGCGAGCTCTATGTCTCAAACGCAATTTCTTGCCTGGAACACACTTTTA
>NZ_CAKLBU010000009.1 GCF_920984735.1 Pedobacter sp. Leaf250
CTGAAAAATCTACAATTTCACGTATATTTGACATAAGCCTTAGTTTTGAGTATAAAATTATCTTTTTATTGTAGCAAGTTTGACTACTTCTCGAACTAAGGCTCTTATTAATACATGGATACTTTTTGTGTACTGATGAAAAAGATTGCCACGTCGTTTCTCCTTGCAATGACAGAAAGTGTGAGAATGACAGAAGTTTGAAAAAGATTGTAATGAATGGCGGGACTGCCATTGCCGAAGAATTACTGTAAATGCTTTTCTCAATATGATTTATAAAATTTTAGGATTAACAGGATAGCAGCATAACGCTATTAAAGATTAAACAATTAACCAGCTCAAACAGTTAACCAATTTTCTTATCTTTGCAGCCTGATGAAACAAAATTATTCAAATCTTATCGCAGTTAAATTCCTTTAACCAGGTTTCATCGCCATTTTTTACCCAAAATTATTATGCTTAACCCTGAAATAGAAAAACGTAAAACCTTTGCCATTATTAGTCACCCCGATGCGGGCAAAACCACTTTAACCGAGAAATTTCTGCTTTTTGGTGGTGCCATTAACACAGCTGGGGCCGTAAAACGGAACAAAGCAAACCAAAGCAATACGTCTGATTTTATGGAAATTGAGAAACAGCGTGGTATCTCGGTGGCGACTTCGGTGATGGGTTTTGAGTACAGCGGCAAGCGCATCAACATCTTGGATACGCCTGGGCACAAGGATTTTGCTGAAGATACTTACCGAACTCTATCGGCTGTGGATAGCGTAATTTTAGTGGTCGACTGTGTGAAAGGTGTGGAGGAACAGACGGAAAAATTAATGTCGGTTTGCCGAATGCGGAATACGCCTGTAATTATTTTCGTTAATAAAATGGATCGTGAGGGTAAGGAAGCTTACGATTTATTGGATGAAATTGAGGAAAAACTAAACATCAGTTTATGTCCGCTTTCCTGGCCAATTGGGCAAGGACACACATTTAAAGGGGTTTATAGCATTTACAATAAACATTTAAATTTATTCAACTCTGATAAGACCAAAGTTACCGATTCGGTTGTGGCGGCGAATGATTTGAATGACCCATCACTTTTGAATTATTTGAAAGAGAATGAGATAAACAACCTGAAAGATGATGTTGAATTGGTTGATGGTATTTACGGCAAAATTGATAAGGATTTATACACTGAGGGTTTGGTTGCACCCGTATTTTTTGGTAGTGCAATTAATAACTTCGGAATTAAGGAGCTTTTAGATACGTTTATTGATATTGCTCCAAGTCCACGCCACCGTGAAGCCGAAGAACGTGATGTTTTGGTGGAAGAGAAAAACTTTAGTGGTTTCGTGTTTAAAATCCATGCCAATTTAGACCCAAAACACCGCGATAGAATTGCTTTCTTGCGTATTTGTTCGGGTAAATTTGAGCGAAATAAGTTTTACTACCATACCCGTCAGGATAAGAAACTGAAATTCTCAAATCCGATGGATTTTATGGCGAACGAAAAAAGTATTGTTGAAGAAGCTTGGCCAGGTGATGTGGTTGGTTTGTATGATAGCGGTAACTTTAAAATTGGCGATACGTTAACCGAAGGTGAAAAATTGCAGTTTAAAGGTATTCCAAGTTTCTCTCCATCTATTTTTAAAGAAGTAGAAAACATGGACCCAATGCGTACTAAACAGCTGGAAAAAGGCATTGAGCAATTAACCGACGAAGGTGTTGCACAATTATTTGTGATGCAACCTGGAAATAGAAAAGTAATTGGTGCAGTAGGTGAACTTCAGTTCGAGGTAATCAACTTCCGTTTGGAGCATGAATATGGCGCTAAATGTCGTTTTCGTACCTTGAGTTACACCCGTTCAAGTTGGGTAACTTCATCTGACAGGAAGAAATTGGATGAATTTGTGAAGCGTAAACAACAACATATCGGTTTCGATAAGGAAGCAAATCCGGTTTATTTATCAGATAGTGATTACATGATTAATTTAACTAAACAGGATTATCCTGATATCGACTTCCATAAAACAAGTGAGTTTAAAAGTTAAAGGTGATGCAACTAAAGTTTAAAATTTTTCATCTGATTAGTATTAAACCATACAATATGAAAAATAAAGTTTTTGCCGTTGCTTCAGTATTGCTGTTTGCCTTATTAATTTCTTCTTGTGCAACATTAAAAACTGATCCAAAATCGTGGACGCTGCTGATCTCTTTGGAACCAAATAAAAAATTAACAGTTAATTTGGCTGATAAATCTGCATTTGATGTAGATATACAGAACCCTACGAAAAGTGTGATTACTGTAAAAAATGCCAATAAAGATCAAACTGTTGTTGATGGTAAGATTACCTTATCGGTTTTACCTGGAAATAATGTTGAAATTCTAAATCTTTCCAAAAAGAATATCAAACCTATTGTTAGCGTGTATAATCATAAAGCTATGGTTGTTTCTGACGTTTCTGCAATTAAATAATTATCTACTTTTAGATTTTTAGTATTTGCAAATCAAATTGCAAATCAATGATCAATTTTATGTGATTTCTGCTTTCCTTTGCGACATAATTTGAAACATTATGGTTAATTACAGCGAAATTTTCAGTGATCAGGGAATGGATTATCAAACCTATCGTGCATTGGTAGACCAACTTTTGTTAGAGGGAAAGGCTACGGGTGATGTAACTTACGATTTGCACTACACTAAAATGAATGTGCAACGTATGACTCGCGTGGATAAAACAGCAACTTTAACTGATGAATTAACCTCAACCATAAGTGGATTAAAAGCGCACTATAAATTTTTGGTAATTACGGAAGGTTGGTGCGGAGATGCTGCACAAATTGTTCCTGTATTTAATAAAATTGCCACGGCATCATTAGGAAAAATTGATTTGAAATTTGTACTTCGTGATAAAAATCTACCCTTAATTGATGCGCACTTAACTAATGGCGGTAGAGCCATTCCGGTTTTAATTGTGCTTAATGAAATTGCAGATCATGTTTTAGCAACTTGGGCGCCAAGGCCGCAGGTTTTGCAAGAATTGCTAAAAGAATGGCGAAAAGAAACTTCTGAAATGCCAATTTTAGCCGAGAAGCTTCATGGTTGGTATGCTAAAGATAAAACACAAAGTACACAAATAGAACTTAATGATCTTTTGAAGGGGTTAGAGAATCATAGTTAATTATCGTCGCTATCTTTTTCATAGCCTTCATAATAATAAGATTGTTCTATACCTTTAAAAATAACTTCCCTATTGTCCACATCATCGGTTAGATTAGCCAAAAGCAAAGTTCTTAATTCTAGGTCGTTAATTGGGCTACGCTCCATAGCCTGTAAGTAAAGTGTTTTATCAATATATTGCCAATTTACTAATCTTTGAAGTTGTTTTTTTAAGATCATATCCAACCAAATTCGCATTGTCCTACCATTTCCTTCCATAAATGGATGTGCAATGTTCATTTCTACATATTTTGCAACAATTTCTTCAAAAGTAGTTTCTGGCATTAATTCCACCTTTGCTAAAATTTCGTTAAGGTAAAGCGCAGTTGCGAACCTAAAGCCACCTTTTGAAATATTTAATGTTCGTATTTTGCCAGCGAAGTCAGATAAATTATCGAACAGGGATAGATGTATTTCTTGTAATCCTTTAGTTGAGCCTATTTCGATTTTTGTAATATCTCCACTATCAAATAAACGGAAAGCATTTTCTAAACTTCTTTTGTCGATATTTTTCATTTGTTATTTGAAGAATGAAAGAATCAAATTAATCAACCGAAACCGTTAATCCTTCTTGCTGTAAAATTTTGCGGTAAACTTCCATCTCTGTAAATGAGCCTTCTAATACCGGACATTTTCCGTCATTATGTACCTTCCATGCAATTTTCTCTGCTTGAGATTCGTTATAATCTAAATATTTCATCATACAGTAAATCACATGATCGAAAGTATTTACATCATCATTCCACAAAATAAGGCGATGTACAGTTTTTAGGGAAGTTAAAATTTCTTCGAGCGTAAAGGTCTCTTCTTTGGTTTCTGTAGACATGGGTGCAAAAATAACTATTTTTACGGAAGATGTAATATGTTAAATGGAAGATGGTTATGATTATTTTGTATGTTAATAGCCTTTAAATTACATTTTCCATCTTACCTCTTCTATCTTTCATCTGATTTAATACATTTGTTAACCAAATTAAAATATGAGCATGCATCAATCTAAAATAGCAGGGATAGGTTATTACGTACCAAAAAACGTTTATACCAACAATGATTTAAGTCGCTTTATGGATACCAACGATGAGTGGATTCAAGAGCGTACCGGAATTAAAGAACGTCGTTTTGCCGATCGTAATGAAGAAACGACCACAACCATGGGTATCGAAGCAGCTAAAATTGCCATAGAACGTGCCGGTATTACAGCAAAGGATGTAGATTTTATTGTTTTTGCTACATTAAGTCCTGATTATTACTTTCCTGGCTGCGGTGTTTTATTGCAGCGTGAAATGGGAATGGGCGAAATAGGTGCTTTAGATATTCGTAATCAATGTTCAGGATTTGTTTATGCGCTTTCGGTTGCTGATCAGTTTGTTAAAACGGGTATGTATAAAAATGTTTTAGTAGTGGGTAGCGAGAAACATTCTTTTGCAATGGATTTTGAAACCCGCAGCCGTAACGTGTCGGTTATTTTTGGCGATGGGGCAGGAGCGGTTGTACTTCAGCCTACAGACGAAAAAGGTAAGGGGATTTTAAGTACTCATTTACATAGCGATGGTGCAGATGCCGAAATTTTGGCCATGTATTATCCAGGTTCTCATGCCAATAAATGGATGAAAGATAAACCTGCTTTTCCTGATCAAGAGTTGGGCGGATTATTTATGACGCCAGAGATTTTGGAAAGTGGTGCGGCATTGCCTTATATGGATGGCCCAGCTGTATTTAAAAAAGCGGTTGTTAAATTTCCAGAGGTAATAAAAGAGGCTTTGGCAGCCAATGATTTAACCGAAAAAGATATCGATATGCTGGTTCCTCATCAGGCGAATTTGCGTATCAGCCAGTATGTACAAAACCTATTGGGGTTAAGTGATGATCAGGTTTTTAATAACATTCAAAAATACGGAAATACTACCGCAGCATCTGTTCCTATCGCATTATGCGAAGCCTGGGAAGCTGGTAAAATTAAAGATGGCGATTTAGTTTGCCTTGCAGCATTTGGATCTGGCTTTACCTGGGCAAGTGCGTTGATTAGGTGGTAGTTGGAGCTAAAAGGTTAAAGACCAAAGACTAAAGCTGAAATAGCGATATTTTCATCGTAACGGTCGAGTTATTCTTTGGTCTTTAATCTTTTACCTTTTAGAAATAAAATCTCCCAAATAACTACATTCTCCAGCGGCAATTTGGTAAAAAGGTGTTTTGCTATAGCTTAACTTTAATTCTTTAAAGTATGGATTATTATAATTTGCTTTGATAAAGTTCTTATACTTCAGATCATCTTTATCCCAATAACTGAAAGAGTTTAATTGCGAATTTAAAATAATTTGCTTTTGTGCACATTTAGCCAACATAAAAGTGCATTTAGCCTTAAAATCAGGATCTGTGCTTAAGGTTCTAGCCTTTAAGTACCATGCTTTCGCAGTTTGGGCTTTTTTGTAATCTACATCATAACCATATTTCGCCGGACTGCTGTTGTCATACGTAGACCAATCATAGCTGATTAAAAACCAACTATTTCCATAATAACCCGTTTGATAAACAGCGTTGGCCATTTTGTAATAATAAAGCGCCGCATTCTTTTTATCGCTAACAGTCAGTTTTTGCAAGCGAAGCATTTCTGTTGCAAAAGCTTTTTTAGTAACTGATGCCTTTGCTGCTACGAATTTTTTTGGATAATCATTTATCGTTTGAACGAAAGGATTTGAATAAAGCTTCGAGTTTGCATCGTCCGCATAATAATTTTCAGGATTGAAATAATTATAGTTAGGCGATACCTTTGCAAACATTTGAAGTGCCTTGTCGTATTGGTGCGTTCTTAAATAAGTAGTACCATAAAGCTCATAAAAATCGTCGTTTTTAAGTTGATTTAAAGCTTTAGCCAATAAGGCAGTTAAATCTTTTCCGGCGGCTTTGGTTTTATATACTGCTAAACCCTGCATACTTTTCGGACTTAAATACTGCTGCCAGAAAGTTGTACTCTGGTAACTTATGTTTCTAAATAACGAGTTTTCTTTTAACGTTTTAGATTCCAAATCTCCTTTAACCATAGCCAACGCAGCTTTTGATGTATCGCCCAGTTTTAAATAGGCTGGTGCTAATATTTGCTGGTAAAAATTTCTGGTGGTTCTGCTAAATCTTTTATCCTCATTTCCCCAATCGTTAACCTGAGTTTCATTTTCTGCGAAGCGCTTTCCATCAAGCCATTTCAGGGTAGGTAACAAATCGTTTTCGTTAAAAGGGTTTCCTTTTTTGATGTTTTTAGCTTTGATCAATAAATCAGTAATTCGATATTGGTCACGTAATTTTTCAGGAAGTTTATCTGGATTTAAAATGGCTAAATAATTCGATGCCAGGAAATCTTTATTCTCCATCCAAGATAAATATGCGGCAGTTAAAGTCCCGAGTTCTGGCTGCGGATATTTCCTTTCTGTAGCCAGTTTTACAGCAAAATTCCTAACGTTATTCAATTGTTTCAAATTAATTGCCTTCACACTATCTTTTTGCTTCTGATTATCGTTTGCAGAAAAATAATAACTGTAAGATATTTTCGCAATATCGCTCGATTCAATTAACGCTTGCTCTAATTTATTTACTTCTCTAACCAATAGCGCTCCATTCAACTCGCTTTTTGGTTCATATTGATAAACTTTATTTAAGCTTTCGATATTAAAATCTGGATTGCCAAAACCATTTATTGCCCAAATATTAGCTTTTTCGTTATTAGTTTTGGCATATTTTAATGCACCATTTACCGGAGCGCTATTGTAATAATAATTCTTGTAAGCTTGTATTCTTCTTTCGGGATTACTTGCGAAAACCTTCGAAAATAAAAAAGCAGATTCTTCTGGATTTCCAAGCCTACGGATAGAACCTGCATAAAGTGCCAAAGCCCAACCTTTTACTGCACTATTTAATTTATTAGTTTTAATAAATTTATCGTAAACATTTTTACTTTCAGCGTGAAGGCCTGCGTAATGAAACATTCTTTCTGCTTGATAAGCGTAACGCAATTTCAGGAAATTATCCTTTTCCAATTTCGTTAATTCCAAGGCATCTTTTGCCAAAATGTTCATCGTTGTGCTATCGCGGGGTTGTGGATCCCAAAGATTAAAGCTTGCATTGGCATAAGGCTCACATTCTTTGGCGAAGGCGTAATATTTCAATACTGCGTTGTTTTTGCTCAATCCTTGTATAAAGGTATTTTGTTGCAAACTGTCTGGCAATTCAGAAAGTTTCCCATCGTAATCAACAAGTTTTTTATTCGTTGCGCTATCAACCTCATACATAATCTTATGTACATCGTGTTCTTTAACGCCCAAATATTTCGCCCATTCACGACTATTAATTTCCGATTCACTCGCTACATCTTCTTCGCTGTTTAAATAGGCCATTTGATTGAAGGCAAATGGTGTGTATTCATCTCCCTCAATATTATTATGGAAATAGGTAATGTAATAATCGTAAGGATCTATTTCGCCACCACATGCAATATTTACAGCAATTTCGCCGAAAAATGTAAGCAAGAAAACGCTAAAAATTAGCGATAACTTTTTGAAAGTCTTCATTCGTAAAATGTTTTAAAAGGTCGATATCGAGATGATAGAAAACGAGGTTTCGTTCTTCTGGTTTTAAATATCGTGATAAAAATTTGGATGACGCAAGTAAATCTTCGGGAGAAATTTCTTCCCAACGAATCACATCACCATGTCTCAAACCAGCGGCAGGGTAATCTATTAAAAGATCGTATAAAATGGTGTTGCCTCTTTGTTTAAATAATTTTTTATCACGTAATTGAGCTTTGCTAATCCGCTTGGAAATTCCAGCATATTTCAAATTTCTAAAAACAACTGCCCATTCAAATATGGGAAGTGCCACATCTAGTTTTAAAGGATAATTTTCCAGATAATCTTTCAAATATATATCCATTTCCTTTTGATCAATGATAGAATTTTGCTCTCCATATTTGCGGAGATTACCCATATTGTAACACATTAGCATGGCCTTTTCAACCGGTGGAATACCACTTGTGGCAACGTTTTTTACCTGATGAAGGCGCAGCGTAACCGAAATATTTTTGCCTTTTAAAAGTGGATGGATTTTTAGATGGTTAAGGAAATTGAAATAGTGGTCTCGGGTAGTTTTGGTCCAATCGCAATCGATTTGAAGTTCCGAATAATTTGATTTCCCAGCTTGTTTTACTTTGGCCTCAACAAAAACTGCAATGTGATCAGCAAGTAACTTTATCCTGTTCGAATCTATCTGATTAAAAATCCGATTAACCAAAAATACAACTGGAATGATGTTAACCTGTTGCGGTAAAGGATCAGAAAATTTTATTGGTGAAACCGGAATGTCTTGTTGAAAATCAGGATTGAAATCTACATCCATAATGCGCACATAAAGCGATTTTGATTTAAATTGATGGAGATATTCCGTTTCTGATTTGTTGTTTTTATAATCGGTTCTCCAAAAATAAAATGTCGTGTGAACAATTGATTTCTGCTTACAAGCAAATAAGAAAAATACAAAAATCACTAAAATACTTATCTTGCGCATATCAATTTTATCGATCAAAAGTAATATAAAATGCGAGCAGTTTTACAAAGAGTTACACAAGCAAGTTGCACTGTTGATGGAAATATAACAGGCCAAATTAAAGATGGATTTTTGGTGCTGTTGGGCATTGAAGATGCCGATACGGCCGATGATTTGGATTGGCTTGCCTCAAAAATTGTAAACATGAGGGTTTTTGGTGATGAAAATGGATTAATGAATAAATCACTGGCAGATGTTAACGGTGATATTTTGCTGATTAGTCAATTTACCCTATTTGCCTCCACGAAAAAAGGAAATAGACCAGGATTTACTAGAGCGGCAAGACCAGACGTTGCGATTCCGTTATACGATAAAATGATGGAGAAATTATCCCTTTTAACGGGAAAGAAAATACAAGTAGGAATTTTTGGAGCTGATATGAAAATTGCCTTGGTAAACGATGGACCAACAACTATTTTAATTGATACAAAAAACAAGGAATAAAACATGACCATAAATGAAGCACAGGAAACAGTAGATCATTGGATCAAAACCACCGGTATCAGGTATTTTAATGAACTAACCAATACCGCGATTTTAATGGAGGAAGTTGGCGAAGTTGCCAGAATTATGGCCCGAAAATACGGTGAGCAGTCTTTCAAAAAAAGTGATGAAGATGTAAATCTTGCCGATGAGATGGCCGATGTAATGTTCGTGCTGATTTGTTTGGCCAATCAAACTGGTATCAACTTAACAGAAGCGCTCGAAAAAAACCTCGAAAAGAAAACCATCCGCGATGCGGATAGACATAAAAATAATGAGAAGTTGAAATAGGTCTGAAATATTTAGTCAGGATTTTAACTCACAAACTCCATTAAAGTTCCGTAAGCCACAAAGCGATTTTTAAATTTTTCATTTAAATCTGCTTGTAAAGCTGGAGCATAAGCAGCTAAATATTCATTATAATTTTCCATAGTTTCAGCAACGTACTGCGCACAATAAGTTACACCTTCATTTGGCGAATCAAGAACTTTTAGTAAACGATTGGAAACAAACATTCCTGTTGCCATCACTTCTGGAATATGAATTTCTTGCATCCACTGCAACCATTCTTCGGCTGCGGCATCATCTAAAATTAAGGTTACGTTGTATAAAAGCATGTTACAAAGGTAATAAATGTGTCGATGTAAAATATAGGATGAGTTGTTGAATTTCTTATATTCGGCAATTATCATTAAAACGGGCACATGATTGATATTTTAATATCCAAATCAATAAAAGATTTAGAAGGAATTATATTACTTCAGAAAAAAAATTTAAGGTCAGATTTATCTATTAATGAAATCAAAGAACAAGGGTTTGTAACTGTTTCTCATACATTGGATGATTTACAGAAGATGCACCATCATGAACCAAATATTATTGCTAAAAATGGTGATGATGTAATAGCTTATGTGCTGGGAATGACTGAGCAGTCTAAAAATGATATACCACGATTGGTGGAAATGTATGAAAGTTTTGATCACATTCAATATAAGGGAAGGCCAGTTTCAAACTATCAATATGTTGTGGTTGGACAAGTATGCGTAGATAAAAATTACCGTGGGCAAGGTTTGTTTGATAGATGCTATCAGGCCTACAAAGAATATTTTAAAGATAGGTATGAATTCGCCATTACCGAAATCGCATCGATTAATTTAAGATCGATGAAAGCCCATGAAAGAATTGGCTTCAGCACGATTAATACTTATACAGATCAAACAGATACGGAATGGAATGTAGTGGTTTGGGATTGGCGGTAATTATTGCAAATTAATTAAAGCTTGCTTAACCGCATTATCAGTTTGATTAGCTGAACGATAATAACCAACATCACCAAGATAATATCGGCACAACAAGGCTTTTAAATCGCTCAAAATAACTGACTTAGAATTATACAATTGAAAACGATCGATTTGTACATTTTTACGCTGTATGTAACCGATAAAATCTTTAAAATCATTATCTCCTAAGGTGAATGAATTTATATTTTGCTCTATAAAGCCAGCATTGTATTTATTCGTTAATACATTAAAAACATAATCTGATAATATTTTTTTACTTACCAGCGTGGCATAGAATTTATTGTAACCAGCTGTATCAAGTTTAACAAAAACATCGGGCTGTATACCTCCACTTGGTTTTGGTTTTTTACTGTTTTGGATGGTTACCCCTTCCACTTTCTCTATAGAATCTTGAAAGGATGTGCGGTCGCCAGTTAGTTCTCCGTCCATCATCCGTTCATCCAATTCATGTTTGTAAGCGTCGTAACCTTTTTTGTAAGATTTTTGAATGCTACGTCCGGATGGAGTATAATACCTTGCGATTGTTAAATTTAATGCTGATCCATCGCCGAAAGAAAACTGCTCTTGCACAAGGCCCTTACCAAAAGAGCGGCGGCCAACAATTATTCCTCTTCCTAAATCCTGAATGGCACCGGCAACAATTTCACTTGCCGAAGCTGTGTTTTCATTAATGAGTACTGCTAATTTTCCATTTTGAAAAGCACCTGAACCTGTAGAAAAATAGTCGGTTCGTGGTTCATGCTTGCCTTGCGTGTAAACAATGAGCTTATTTTCAGGTAAAAACTGATCGGCCAAACCTGTTGCCGCAGAAAAGTATCCGCCACCATTATCCCGAAGATCCAGGATAAGTTTTTTCATCCCTTTGGCTTTTAAATTATTTGCGGCAATGGCAAAATCGTTATCGGTATTTGCGCCAAACTTGCTTATTCTAACATAGCCCGTTTCTGGGTTAATCATATAAGCAGCATCAATACTGCTAATATTTACTTTGCCACGGGTAACCATCAGTTTGCTCTGCACTTGCGTGCCACTATGCAACAAGATTACACTCACACCACTCCCGGCTCTACCACGAAAGCGGCCAGTTAATTGATCTTTTGGTAAGTTTCTGCCACTTACAATGGCCGTATCAATACTTAAAATTTTATCTCCCAATTTAATCCCAGCTTGATATGCCGGACCATCTTTTACAACACCTGTTACCATCATGGTATCGTTGAGCATGTAATATTCAATTCCAACCCCTTCAAAATTACCTTCCAAATTGTCGGTCATATCTTGTGCATCGGTTGGAGGCAAATAAACGCTATGTGGATCTAACTGATGTAAAACGCTATCAATCGGAAGGTTTTGAAAAGAATCGGTATTGATATCATCAACGTAGTTTTTGTTAATAATATGAAGGATTTCTTCCAACTTACCATCACTATTAACTGCCAGTTGCGGGCCTCTGTGGACACCGAAACCTTGATCTTTAATGAATTTTATACCTAAAATCATACCCACTATTAAAATCACAGAATAGCTTATTGCAATCAGTAGGTTATTTCGGGTATTTTTTTTCATCAGCGTTGTGCAAATTTATGAAATTTAGCGGTTTACTATATTTTTTAACTGCATTTTCATGTCTTTTGTTTCTAATATTTAACATAAATTAACTCATGTAATTGTTCTTATAAAGGAAAGCAGAGATATTTTTAGAATTTTACGCCACTTTTTAGAAAGAATTTACCGAATTTTATCAAAATTAAATATATGAACAGAGTTACCGAGCAGGAATCTAGCTATGATCATATCGACAAAATGTCGGTATTGGAGGTTTTGCAGGGCATTAATAACGAAGATAAAACTGTTGCTTATGCAGTAGAAAAATCTTTGCCTCAAATAGAAAAATTAACTTCGGCAGTTGCCGATAGGATGAAAAAAGGCGGTCGTTTGTTTTACATCGGAGCTGGTACAAGCGGTAGACTAGGCGTTGTCGATGCCTCCGAATGTCCGCCAACTTACGGCGTGCCTTTCGATTGGGTGGTGGGTATTATTGCCGGTGGAGATACCGCAATCAGAAGGGCTGTCGAATTTGCAGAAGATGACGCTGAGCAAGCCTGGAAAGATCTTAAAGAATTTAACATTAATGAAAAAGATTGTTTAGTTGGTTTAGCTGCATCGGGCACAACTCCGTATGTAATCGGAGGCTTAAATACTGCTCGCAAGCATGGTATATTAACTGGTTGCATTGTGTGTAATACTGGCGGACCAATCGCTGCAGAATCAGATTTTCCTGTAGAAGTAGTTGTTGGACCCGAGTTTATTACTGGTTCTACTCGTATGAAATCAGGTACTGCTCAAAAATTGGTATTAAACATGTTGAGTACCACCGTGATGGTTCAGTTGGGGAGAGTTGTTGGAAACAAAATGGTGGATATGCAGTTAACCAATAACAAATTGGTTGATCGTGGCACTCAAATGGTGGCCGATGAATTGAATATTGCTTATGAGGAGGCTGCAGATTTGCTAAATCAGCACGGAAGTGTGCGTAAAGCAGTTGAAGCAGGACAGCATGGGGTTAAAAGTTAAAAGTTACACGTTTTAAGTCTGGGTATTCATAAACCTTCGCAATACTAAAGTTTGGATAAATACACGTTTAACTTATAACCTACAACTTTTAATTTAAGATGCACGAAATTGAGCCTTATTACCAGTGGAGAGATGATTATGTTTCAGCAGAAGATGAGCGCTCACCATTTTACAATACTGAATATTCAGAAATTTACTTCGATAAACAGATTTACAATTTTTTATTACATCCTCAATGGGATGAATTTGGATCGAATACGCTTTATATGAAAGTTTTGTATGCCGATTATGATCGAAGCTATGCAATTATTGAATTTATTGGCGAATGGAATGATGCAATTAACAATGATATTATGTTGTTAAAACGTGATATTTTGGAGCTGATGATGGATGAGGGCATCAATAAATTTATTCTGATTGGGGAAAACGTTTTAAATTTTCACGCATCAGACGATAGTTATTACGAAGAATGGTTTCAGGAAGTAGAAGATGGCTGGATCGTGGGTGTTAATTTTCAGGAACATGTAATTTCAGAGTTTCGGGATAATAATATTGATTACTATATTAATTTTGGAGGAGCTTTTGATAATTTGCCATGGAGAACCTTGAAGCCGTTACAGTTCTTTAAGAAAGTTGAAGAACTATTGACAAAAAGATTGAACTAAATTGTTATTTTTAGCAGATGCCCACGTTATTTATCATTTTCGGACTTCGCTTTTTCTTTTACTCCAATGAGCACCTTCCTGTTCATATACATGTCAGAAATGCAGATGGAGAAGCCAAATTCGAAGTTGAAGATGTTAAGCTTGTCAGCAATAAGGGACTAAAGAATAAGGATATAAATCTTGCACAATCTTTGATAGAGGAGAATAAAGAAATTATTATCGCGAAATGGATTGAGTATCATGGAAAATAAAGTTAAAGTATGGTTTGATAGTAACCGAATTTTTGTCAAGACTGTAACAGGAGAAAATAAAAGCCATCCTTTAAGTTGGTTTCCAAAACTTTTAAATGCAAGCGATGAAGAAAGAAATGAATACCAGATATCTCCTTTTGGAATACACTGGGAAAAATTAGATGAAGATTTGAGTTTTGAAGGCTTCACATCATTTACCAAATAATATTTAAAAAAAAACAAAAATGGAACAACAAAATTATAATTATCAAACCAATAGTGTTTTTGTACAGGAAAGTTCTGTGTCAAAAAAATTCTTCGCCAATGTCTTTTTATGGATGTTTGTTGCTTTAGCGCTATCAACACTTTCAGCTTTTTACATATCAAATACTGAATCAGCATTAAGAGCATTAATCGATTTTGAAACAGGCAAAAGAACTGCTCTAGGTTATGTGGCAATGTTTGCTCCCCTAGGTTTAGTTCTGGTGATGGGTGCTGGATTTTCAAGATTATCTTACGGTGCTTTGCTTGGCGTATTTGTGCTATTTTCAGTATTGTTAGGGGTAAGCTTGAGTTTTATATTATTGATTTATACCGGTACTTCAATTATAACCTGCTTTGCCGCAGCCGCTGGTATTTTCGGTATTATGGCTGTAATGGGTTATACTACTAATATTGATTTAAGTAAATTTGGACCAATTTTAATGGTTGGTGTTGCAGGATTATTTATCGCAAGTATTGCCAACATGTTTATTAAAAGTGAGCAATTCAGTTTGATTATGGCTTTTGTTGGTATCGCCGTTTTTACAGCACTTACAGCTTACGATGTCCAAAAAATTAAAAGAATTGGAATGGGTATCGAAGAAAGTGGAGAGTCAATCCCATCTGCTGATACTAAAAAGTTAGCGATAATGGCTGCGCTTTCATTATACCTTGATTTTATCAATATCTTCCTTTTCTTATTACGTATTTTCGGAAGTAGGAAATAATCATCAAAACAAAACAATATTCTTAAGGCCGTGCAATTTTGCATGGCCTTTGTAATTTTATTTGGTTGCAACGCGATAATTTTTGGAATTGATGTTGCTTTGTTGCATTTTTGTATGCTTATTAAGAAAGACGGAGGGATTAGACCCAACGAAGTCTTAGCAACCTGTAACCACACAAGGTGCTAAATTCTATTCTGCAAATAGCGGAAACAGATAAGTTTAGGATTACGATTCTCGTGCCAACTTTTAAAATAAGCTATTTAAGTATCAGGTATAAAGTATCAGTTATCGAGATAAAATTCTCTGATGCTGTGCTCATTATCTGCAGTTAGGTTGCATGCCATTAAATCTTAATACTTGCTACTAACTACTTGCTGCTATAAACAAATGGGTATAAGAGAAGAATTAGAAAAGCGCATTTTGGTAATTGATGGTGCGATGGGTACCATGATTCAGCGTTATACATTAACAGAAGAAGATTTTAGAGGGGAGCGTTTTAAAAATCATCCTTGTGATGTAAAAGGCAACAACGATTTGCTGAACATTACACGTCCGGATATTATCAAAGCTATACATTTAGAATACCTGAATTCGGGTGCTGATATTATAGAAACCAATACTTTCAGTACACAGCGCATTTCCATGGCCGATTATCAAATGGAAGACCTTTCTTACGAGTTAAGTTTTGAAGGTGCACGTGTTGCCAAAGAAGCCGTAAACGAATTTATGTCTGCAAATCCTGATAGGCAATGTTTCGTTGCGGGGGCAATAGGCCCTACAAACCGTACGCTTTCTATGTCGCCTAATGTAAACGACCCGGGTTTTAGGGCTGTTTACTTTGATGAGTTAGAAGAAGCTTACTATGAGCAGGTTCGGGGTTTGGTAGATGGCGGTTCAGATGTGCTTTTAATTGAAACCATTTTCGATACTTTAAATGCTAAAGTGGCTATTGTAGCCATTAAAAAATATGAGGAAGTAATTGGTCGTAAACTCGAAATCATGATTTCGGGTACCATTACCGATGCTTCGGGAAGAACACTTTCGGGACAAACTGCAGAGGCTTTTTTAAATTCGGTGATGCATGCAAAACCGTTAAGTATAGGTTTTAACTGCGCTTTAGGTGCTAAAGAAATGCGTCCGCATATTGAAGAATTAGCTGCAAAAGCAGGTTGCTATGTTTCGGCTTATCCAAATGCAGGCTTGCCGAATGAATTTGGTGCTTATGATGAACAACCACACGAAACCGCTCATTTGGTAGATGATTTTATCGAATCGGGTTTTGTAAATATTGTTGGCGGTTGTTGCGGAACCACGCCTGACCATATTGGGTGTATTGCTAAAAACGCCCGAAAGTCATCACCAAGAAAAATTCCAAAAATTGAGCCTTATATGCGCTTAAGTGGTTTGGAGCCCGTAACCATTACACCTGAAAGCATTTTTGTAAATGTTGGTGAAAGAACCAATATTACTGGTTCTCCAAAATTCTCGAAGCTTATTTTAGGCGGCGATTACGAAGCTGCACTTGCTGTTGCGCTGCAACAGGTTGAGGGTGGCGCCCAGGTTATTGATGTGAACATGGACGAGGGAATGCTCGATTCGGAAGCAGCAATGACGAAATTCTTAAACCTTATTGCTTCCGAACCCGATATCGCGAAACTGCCGATCATGGTCGACTCCTCTAAATGGTCGGTTATTGAAAACGGCTTAAAATGCTTGCAGGGTAAAGGAATTGTGAATTCAATTTCCTTAAAAGAGGGAGAAGACAAATTTAGGGAAAGTGCTCGCAAAATTATGCAATATGGCGCTGCCGTTGTTGTAATGGCATTCGATGAACAAGGGCAGGCAGATAATTACGAGCGCAGAAAAGAAATTTGTAAGAGGAGTTATGATATACTGGTTCACGAAATTGGTTTCCCTGCAGAAGATATTATTTTCGACCCGAATATATTAACCGTTGCAACCGGATTAGAAGAACACAATAATTATGCGGTAGATTTTATTAACGCAACCCGCTGGATTAAAGAAAACCTTCCCCATGCAAAAGTAAGTGGTGGGGTTTCTAATATTTCATTCTCTTTTAGAGGAAATAACACAGTCCGCGAAGCGATGCACTCTGCTTTTCTTTATCACGCCATTCAGGCTGGTTTGGATATGGGTATTGTAAATGCAGGTATGCTCGAGGTTTACCAGGAAATTCCACCAGAACTTTTAGAACGTGTGGAGGATGTACTTTTAAACCGTAGAGATGATGCCACAGAGCGATTGGTGGAATACGCAGATACGGTAAAATCAAAAGGAAAAGAAATTGTTAAGGATGAAGAATGGAGAAAAGGCGCTGTTGAAGAACGACTATCTCATTCTTTGGTAAAAGGTATTGTAGAATATCTTGATGACGATGTTGAAGAGGCTCGTCAGAAATATGCCCGACCTATTCAGGTAATCGAAGGCCCATTAATGGACGGGATGAATATTGTTGGTGATTTATTTGGTGCTGGTAAAATGTTTCTACCACAGGTAGTAAAATCGGCACGGGTAATGAAAAAGGCAGTGGCTTACTTGCTCCCTTTTATCGAGCAGGAGAAATTGGATAATCCCGATCAAGATCAAAATTCATCAGCCGGAAGAGTATTAATGGCAACTGTTAAAGGTGATGTTCACGATATTGGAAAAAATATTGTGGGCGTAGTTTTAGCCTGCAATAACTTCGAAATAGTAGATATGGGCGTGATGGTTCCTGCACAGGAGATCATCAAAAAGGCCAGGGAAATAAATGCCGATATAATTGGTTTAAGTGGTTTAATCACACCATCATTAGATGAAATGGTGCATTTTGCCAAAGAAATGGAGCGGGAGGGTTTTACCATTCCATTGATTATTGGTGGGGCAACAACATCGCGTATTCATGCGGCTGTTAAAGTTGCGCCTAATTATTCAGGTCCGGCCATTCATGTTTTAGATGCTTCGCGTAGTGTTACAGTTTGCAGCACTTTGATGAATCCTGAAACAAAAGGAGATTATGTTGCTGGAATCAAAGCTGAATATGAAAAAGCCAGAGAGGCGCATTTGAATAAACGTTCTGATAAACGTTTCAAAACATTGGACGAGGCAAGAGCTAACAAATTCAAAATAGATTTCAAAGAGAATCTTCCTGTACCTGAATTTACCGGAACAAGGGTTTTTGATAATTATCCTTTGGAAGAACTGGTTCCTTACATCGATTGGACACCATTTTTCCATACTTGGGAACTTCGCGGAAGTTATCCTAAAATATTTGATGATAAAAATGTTGGTGTTGAAGCGAAAAAGCTTTTTGATGATGCGCAGACTTTGCTGAAACGCATTTTAGATGGCAAATTATTAACGGCTAGAGCAGTAATTGGTTTTTGGCCTGCTAATGCAATTGAAGATGACATTGTGCTGGATGTAAAAAGTAAAATGGAAAATGGAATTGAAAATGCATCTTCCACTTCACATCTTCCATCATCTGTCGTAATTCACACTTTGCGCCAACAGTCAGAAAAAGTAGATGGGCAACCTTATTATGCTTTATCAGATTTTATCGCACCAAAAGAAAGTGGTATTCAAGATTATTTTGGTGGCTTCGCTTTAACCGCAGGTATTGGAATAGATGCTTTGGTTGAGGAATTTGAATCAAATCATGATGATTACAACAGTATCATGGCAAAAGCATTGGCTGATCGTTTGGCTGAAGCATTTGCCGAACGCATGCATGAGCGTGTACGTAAAGAATATTGGGGTTATGCTAAAGATGAAAACCTAAGCAATCAAGAATTAATTAAAGAAGAATACGCAGGCATTCGTCCGGCGCCAGGTTACCCTGCTTGTCCGGAGCATACCGAAAAAGGTACGTTGTTTCAGTTATTAAATGCCGAAAAAGAAATCGATTTGCATCTAACCGAAAGTTATGCCATGTATCCAACGGCAGCGGTAAGCGGATTTTATTTTGCACATCCCGAATCAAGATATTTTGGCCTAGGAAAAATAACAAAAGATCAGATAGAAGATTATTCAAGCAGAAAAGGCATGAGCATTGAAGAAGCTGAAAGATGGCTTAGCCCGAATTTGGCATATTAGAGTTGTAGGTTATAAGTTGAAAGTTATAGGTTTGTGAGTATAAATAAACGTAAGCCATTCCGAAATGCTTATATGGAGAGAGAAAAGAAAAATTATATTGATTTGGATGTTTGGAAAGGAGCAAGAGCACTTTCAAAAGAAGTATACTTAGCATCCTCTCAATTTCCAAGTGAAGAAAAATTTGGTTTAACAAGCCAGATAAGGAGAGCAGCTGCAGTATCAATTCCATCTAATATCGCTGAAGGATGCGGGAGAAATTATCCGAAAGACAGTATTCAGTTTTTATATCGCCAGAGGATCTATTTATGAGGTTGAAACACAATTATACCTGGCATTTGATTTAGATTTTATTTCTGAAATAGACTTGATGGCGTTATTAGAAAAACTTGAAACAACAAGAAAATTGCTTAATGGATTTATAAAATATTATCAAACGCTGGTTAAATAGGCATCCAGACTTTTAACCTTTAACTCACAACCTTTAACTCAATAATGAAAATTACAGACCATATAAAAAACGCAAAGGATAAAACCTTATTCTCTTTTGAACTTTTACCACCGATTAAGGGTCAGAGCATTCAGTGGATTTATGATGCAATAGATCCTTTATTGGAGTTTAATCCGCCGTTTATTGATGTAACCTCGTTAAGGGAAGATTACATTTATAAAGAGCAGGAAAATGGTTTATTGCAAAAAGTTTCCTATCGTAAACGCCCCGGTACAATTGCCATTTGTGCCGCCATTATTCATAAATATAAAATTGATGCTGTTCCACATTTGATTTGTGGTGGCTTTACAAAAGAGGAAACTGAAAATGCATTAATTGATTTACAGTTTTTGGGTATTGATAACGTGTTAGCTTTACGTGGTGATGCCCGTTCTGCGGATACGGCTTTTATTCCAACAAAAGGCGGCCATTGTTATGCTACCGATTTAATCGAGCACATTAAAAACCATAACAATGGTAAATTTTTGCATGAAGATATAGAAACTTTTAAAAGTGATTTTTGTATCGGCGTTGCCGGATATCCGGAGAAGCATTTTGAAGCACCTAATTTAAATGCAGACTTTAAATTCTTGAAAAGGAAGGTAGATATGGGAGCTGAATTTATCGTAACTCAAATGTTTTTCGATAACCAGAAGTACTTCGACTTTGTTAAGAAATGTAGGGAGAACGATATTAATGTTCCAATTATTCCGGGTTTGAAACCGATTAGTACCCTTACGCAGCTTAATGTATTACCTAAAATTTTCCATATTGATTTACCAGATGAATTGACAGATGCTTTATCTTACGCCAAAAGCAATGCCGAAGCCAAAGAAATTGGAACAGAAGCCATGATAAAACAATGCAAGGAATTAATTGATTTCGGTGCACCAGTACTTCATTTTTATACCATGGGCAGGCCAGAACAAACTAAAAAAATTGCAAGAGCGATTTTTTAATCGCTAAAACATTAACTCATTTTATTATTTAATTTAATGGATTTTATTTTTGTTACAGAACTTTAACAGTGAATGTTTGTTAATTAATTCATACAACTTATATTTGTAAGAATGAAGTTCAGCAACTGTACATATGCTCTAATCCTTTGCCTTACCATTGCCTTGTTTTTAAAGGTTGGTAATGTAATGTCGTATTTAAGCTATGCCTCAGTTGATATAGAAAATGTTTCATCAAATGATGATGCAACAGAAAAGGAAGAAAAAAAAGTAGAAACTGAATTTTTTACTCAGCACTTTAACTTTATCGAAAATACTATATGGGCTGAGAAAGAGCAGGAGAAATTAATCGCTCCAGCCTCTTTCAATAAGTTAACTTTCTTTCCCGAGGTTCTTACACCTCCTCCTTCCTTATAATACGGTTTATGTTCATTTGTCTTTCCCAAACTAGGAAAGAATATCAATCCATTTTTTAAATTCAAATTTATAATCATATGAAACGAGCAATTTCATTGGGTTTTGCGGTGTTTTTAATAACCGCATCCCTAAAAATCAGTGCACAAGAAGTGACACAAAAAAATGTTAAACCTGTTGATAATTCTTTAGAAATGGTTTCTAAACTTCAACCCGTAAGTTTTAATTACGATAAAACCTGGGCTGAAAAATTGAAACTTCCTTCAACATCACAGTATGGATTTGTTGGCGCTGATGTTAAAAATGCAGTGCCATCGGTAGTAGCTGTACAAGCAAAGCAGTATCAGGCAGGTAAAAACGCCTATAATTCTGCTACCATAACCAAGGTTGATTACGAAAACTTAATTCCATTATTAGTTGGAAGTATTAAAGAGCAACAACAACAAATTGATGAGTTGAAGCGTGAGCTTCGTTCGTTAAAATCTCAAGCATCGAAATAGTTTAGGTTTAGTTTTATAGTTGAAAGGTTGGAGTTATTTAATTCCAGCCTTTTTTTTTGAGATGAAATCTTAATGGTGTAAAATATTCCAGATAATTTTAGGCTCATCATTATAAATCCTTTATGTTTATCATTCAATTTTAATTTATGTTCAATAAATTTTTAATGTTATTACTGACTTTCTCGGCCGGTTTTTTACGCACACAGGCTCAGGTTTCCGCGCCGCCAATTCCAACACCTGAGCGGGAGTTTCGGGCAGCATGGGTTGCTTCGGTAGCGAATATCAATTGGCCTAGTAAGCCAAGTTTAACCACGCAGCAGCAACAAGATGAAGCCATAGCATTATTAGACATTTTGAAGAAAAATAATTTTAATGCAGTTATCTTTCAGATTCGTCCACAGGCTGATGCTTTATACAGGAGCAATTTAGAACCCTGGTCGTATTTTTTAACAGGCGTTCAAGGGCAGGCCCCGAAACCATATTACGATCCTTTGGAATTTTGGATTGATGCAGCACATGAACGTGGATTGGAATTGCATGTTTGGTTAAACCCCTATCGGGCACACCATGTTTCAGGTGGTCAACCTTCAGAATTATCAGTTGTGAAAAAACATCCGGATTTGGTATATAAACTTAAACAGGGTTATTGGTGGCTCGATCCGTCAAAAAAAGGTACCCAGGACTTATCTGCCGACGTTGTCAAGGATATCGTAAAACGTTATGACATTGATGGCGTGCATTTCGACGATTACTTTTATCCTTATGCCGAATATAACGGCGGGGCAGATTTTCCCGATTCGGCAAGTTATGCTGAATATCAACAAAACGGAGGTAAGCTGGCTGTCGGCGATTGGAGAAGAGATCATGTGAATACTTTTATTAAGAGGGTATACAAAATTATTAAAAGTGAAAAAAAATATGTCAAATTTGGCATTAGTCCATTTGGTATCTGGCGACCAGGCTTCCCTGAATCCATCAAAGGTTTTGATCAGTATGATAAATTATATGCTGATGCCAAGCTATGGTTAAATGAAGGTTGGGTTGACTATTTCATGCCTCAGTTGTATTGGCAGATAAATAACATCCCTCAAAGTTTTCCAGTGTTGTTGGGTTGGTGGCAATCGGAAAATACCAAGCAACGTCACCTGTGGCCTGGAATGAACAGTGGAATTGGAGGCGGAGATAAAAACAGCGACGAGATTATCAATCAAATTATGATTACCAGAGGGATTTTGCCAAAATCACCTGGTGCTGCCCATTGGAGCATTGCTGCACTGTTGACACACGAAAGTTTGCGTAGAGATTTATTAAAAGGTCCGTACAAAAACGAAGCCCTGGTACCTGCTTCGCCTTGGTTGGGTGATGATAAACCGTTATCGCCCGTGGTAGAAACTAAAAATAGAGAGGCCGATTTGTACATCAAATGGAAGCCTGCTAATAAGAAAGATGACTTCAAGTATATTGTTTATACCAATTATGGTGGGAAATGGAGTTACACCATTTTAAATTATAAAAGCAGATTTTTGCAAATACCGAAAGTTTTATTTGCTGATGCAGCAAAATTAATCAAACAGAATTTACAGAGTATAGCCGTTACAGCAATTGACAGAACCGGGAACGAAAGTGAAATCAAAATTGAGCAGGTTTTGTAAAGGATTAAAAATCCTTAGTTCATCGGTAGGGATTTCAAATCCCGACTAGCACATACGGTATTGTGGTCGAGATTTGCAATCTCAACCACAATACCGTGGATTTGAAATCCACATTTTAGGCTTTATTCAGTAAGTAACTTTTAAACCCTTCAAAATCTACACCTAAATTATCTGCATGTTGGGGTAAACTTTCTAATGCTGTCACTTGCTCTGGGATCTCGATTTTAGAAGCAATATCTACAGGGAAGATATCAGGGAATTTACAGGCATGTGCGGTTGATAAAAACACTGCCGCACTATCATCTTTCGGATTTTCGGTTCTAAATTTCTCAATAGCCAAGTAAGCAATCGCTGTATGCGGACAAGCTACATAATTAAATCTCGAGTCGATTTCTTTAATCCCGACCAGTGTTTCTTCATCATTAAAACGATAGGAAGTTACCACCTTCTTTAAGGATTCAACATCATCACCAAATAAATTCATAATACGAACCCAGTTGCTTGGCGCACCCACATCCATCGCATTCGAATAGGTTTGGGTTGATGGTTTGGTTTCGTAAATGCCGCTTTCCAGGAAACGTGGAACGGTATCATTTATATTTGTTGCAGCAATAAATTGTTTAACAGGTAATCCCAATTTATAAGCCAATAAACCCGCTCCGATGTTTCCAAAGTTTCCACTTGGAACAGAAAAAATTACATTGTTTAAGCCCTGTTTTTTCAGTTGAGCATAAGTGTTGAAATAATAAAATGTTTGCGGAATTAACCTCGAAATGTTAATGGAGTTTGCCGAAGTTAGGCGGAATTTCGCATTCAGTTCATCATCAGCAAATGCTTGTTTAACTAAAGCCTGGCAGTCATCAAAAGTACCTTTAACTTCAATTGCTCTTATGTTTTGTCCGTTGGTTGTTAATTGCAATTCCTGTATCGGACTCACTTTTCCCTCCGGATAAAGAATGGTAACTCTTGTATTGGGTACACCTAAGAAACCTAAGGCAACAGCACCACCAGTATCGCCCGAAGTTGCAACTAGAACATCTAATAATTGTTCGCCATCCTTCAGGAAATATGCCATTATACGGCTCATAAAGCGAGCGCCAAAATCTTTGAAAGCTAATGATGGTCCGTGGAAAAGTTCCAGCACAAATGTCTTATCATCAAGCTTTACCGCCGGTGCCTCAAAGTTAATGGCATCATCAATTAAAGCTTTTAAATCTTCAGTTGTTATTTCATCTTTCAACAAAGTAGATGCGACCTTAAATGCAATTTCCTGCAAAGAATATTTTTCAATATTCGCTATGAATTCTGCATCCAATTGAGGGATTTCCACAGGCATATACAAGCCTTTATCCTGAGGCATGCTGTTAAAAACGGCTTCTTTAAAGGAAACGCGTAAATCTTTATTGTTGGTTGAATATAGTTTCATTTTAGAATGGAATAGGTGAGATGGATGATGGATCATGTATTTTCACATCATCCATTTTCCATCTGCCATTTTACATAATTACAATACTCTCGGCCCTTCAGCGTTAACTGAAGAAACGTAAGCTTTGCTGTTAATATTAATTTTTTGAAGATATAATTGTTGTGCTTTGGTTATTTTTTTGGCTATTTCCTCATTTTTTGTCAACGCGAAAACCGATGGGCCCGAGCCTGATATTCCGAAACCGATGGCGCCATTTTCCATTGCAATGGTTCGCATTTCTTCGAAGCCGGGAATTAATATTGATCTTGTTGGTTCTACCAAAACATCTTGCATACTGCGACCAATTAAATCAAAATCATTCATGAATAATCCGCTAACCAAGCCGGCAACATTTCCCCATTGGGTAACTGCATCTTTTAAAAGCACCTTGCTGCGAATCATTTGGCGGGCATCTTTTGTAGGTACATCAACTTCCGGATAAACTATTGCAGCATACATCCCCGCAGGTGTAGGTAAAGAAATTACATCAAGTGGTTCGTAACTTCGCACTAAAACAAAGCCGCCCAAAATCGCTGGGGCTACATTATCTGCATGTCCGTAGCCACAAGCCAGTTCTTCGCCTTTCATGGCAAAAGGAACCAATTCTTTAGGCGTTAATAAATCGCCCATAAGTTTGTTGATGGCAAATAAACCGGCAACTGTACTGGCCGAACTCGAGCCTAAACCACTGCCAATTGGCATTTTCTTGTGCAGCTCAATTTCAACACCAACATCCAATCGGTTAACGTGTTGCAAATAATGCTGAACGCTGGCACTCACGGTATTTTTTGCAGCATCTGAAGGCAATCGGCCATCATCGCCAGTAATTCTTTTAATAACTACCCCGGGAGTTTCCGTTAAACGCATTTCTACTTCATCACCTGGCTCGTTAACAGCAAAACCCAACACATCGAAGCCACAAACCACATTGGCAACGGTTGCAGGGGCGAAAACTTTTATTTCTTTCATAATTTTAATAATGATGTTGGAGCAAGGATTAAAAACCTTAAGCCAACTCATTTATATTTATCTTTTGTTTCTGGATGTTTGGTGATTGTTTAAGTTTATAAGAGTTGTCAGTCTGAGTTTATCGAAGACCTAATAAAAGTGCTTAAACAAACTCAGCATGACAGAAAAATATTTTGTTTAACTCAAAGAACCAACATTTATAATATCAGCAAACACACCTGCTGCGGTAACTTCTGCACCCGCACCCGGACCCTTTACCACCAATGGGCGTGATTTGTACCGATCCGTTGTAAACGAAATGATGTTATCACTTCCCGAGAGCATGTAAAATGGATGGCTATCATCAACCATTTGCAGACTGATTTCTACGTTTCCATCTTCTAGTTTACCAATATAGCGTAGAACTTTTTTATCGTTTGCAGCTTTATTTTTTAAATCCTCAAAATAAGCGGCATTCTTTTGTAACTCTGAATAGAAATCTTCAACAGAAGTAGCATTTAAGCAGGCTTCAGGCAGAATGTTATCGATTTTTACATCAGCAGCTTCCAATGGATAACCCGCATCACGGGCAAGAATTAGCATTTTACGCATAAAATCTTTTCCGTTTAAATCATCGCGTGGGTCTGGTTCAGTATAACCTAATTCCTGCGCTTCTTTAACGGTTTCGTAAAATCCTGCTTCGCCTTTAAAATTATTGAAAATGTATGAAATTGTTCCTGATAAAATGGCTTCGATGCGGGCTACTTTGTCGCCGCTCATCATTAATTCTCTCAATGTGCGGATAATTGGCAAACCTGCGCCAACATTGGTTTCATAATAAAAATCTACGCCAAATTTGCGGGCAGTATCTTTAAATGATTTGTATTGAGCGAAATCGGCAGAGTTTCCTTTTTTGTTACAGGTAACCACCGAAATACTACTTTCGAAAACTCCCTGATAAAATTCAATTGGCGATTCTGCGGCAGTATTATCAACAAAAACGCAATTGGGTAGGTTCATCGATTTCATACGTTCAACAAAACCCGCTAAGTCTGCTTGTTCACCGTTTGTATCTAAATTGTTTTCCCAATCTTCGAGCGATAAGCCTTCTGCTTTAAAAATCATTTTACGCGTATTGCTAATTCCAGCAACTTTAACCTGTAAATCGTTGTTGGCAGCAAGAAAGGGCATTTGCTCTTTCAATTGGTTGAATAAAGTTTTACCGATATTTCCAGTACCCAAACAGAAAATATTCAGCGTACGTTTTAAATCAGTAAAGAAAGCATCATGAACGGCATTTACCGCTTTCGATAAATCGCCCGCACTGATAATTACCGAGATATTATATTCTGAAGAACCTTGTGCAATAGCACGAACATTGATACCGTTTCTGCCCAGAGCGTTAAATAATCTGCCGCTCATGCCAGGTGTACGCTTCATGTTCTCGCCAACAATTGCTAACACCGCTAAGTTGTTTTCTACTTCCGGTAGAGCCAGTTTATTGGCATCAAGTTCCAATTCAAATTCCTTTTTAATTAAAGAAATTGCCTGACCAGCATCAGTTGGTTTAACTGCAAATGTAATGCTGTGTTCTGATGAAGATTGGGTAATCAGAACCACATTTATCTGTTCGCGGGAAAGCAAAGAAAACAATCTTCCGCTAAAACCTGCCTTGCCCACCATGCCGCTTCCGGTAAGATTGATGATGCTGATGTGATCAATGGAAGAAATCCCTTTTATTGGCAAGCTTGATGCTTTAACATCACTTTTTATATAAGTTCCTGAAAAATCGGGTTCAAAAGTATTTTTAATTACAATTGGAATTTTCTTCATGAAAGCCGGAATCATCGTTGGCGGATAAATTACTTTCGCCCCGAAATAACTCAACTCCATTGCCTCGGTATAACTTAACTCTGGTAAAGAAAAAGCCTTTTTTACGATACGCGGGTCGGCAGTCATCATTCCGTTTACGTCCGTCCAGATTTCAATTTCCTCTGCATTTAAGGCTGCGCCCCAAACTGCTGCGGTATAATCAGAGCCGCCACGGCCCAAAGTGGTTACACGGCCAACTGAATTACTGGCAATGAAACCTGTAACAAATAAAACCTTGCTTTTATTCGATTGGTAAAAATCGTTAATCAATATTTCAGTGAGCTCGGTATCTACCTTTGCCTGTCCGAAATTACTATCGGTCTTTATCAATTCCGAACCATTTACATATAGTGCTTCGGCCAATTGCTGCGATGCGATATGTGCAATCATAAAAGATGAACAACGTTCTCCGTAGCTCAAAATCTGATCTTTGGTTTGCAAACTCAATTCGCGAAGGTTGGTTACCGCCTGCAATAAATCTTCCAGCTCGTTAAAGAAGATTTTTAAACGGGTAAACACCGGGTTTTGTGCTGCCGCCGGTAAAAGCGAGCGGATTACCGCGAAATGTTTTGCTTCAATTTCTTTTAAACCTGTGTCGTAATCTTCACCCCGTTCGGCACTTTCGGCCATGTCGGTTAGTAAATTGGTTACGCCACTCATTGCCGATAATACAACTACCGGATTGCTCTCTAATTTTTCTTTGGCTACTATGTTTAGCAGCGTTTTAATGTTCTCGGCCGAACCTACGGATGTGCCGCCGAATTTTAATATTTTCATTAGTTTATATTGGTTTTAACTAAATAATTACCCTGGCGTGTAAATTTTTGTGGTCTGTTGCCCGTGTTCATTTAGTTTTGGTTTAAAAAAAAAGCGCCCCGATTTGTGTCGGGACGCTTTCTGTGTTTTTTATGTTAATTCAATTTACAACAAATTAGCCCCGCTGGTTTATCCCGGTGGTAATAATAATCGTTGTAATAATTGAAGTATTAAAAGTCATACTGTTGGTGTATTTTGTACACCGTAAAGTAGCAGATTATTTTTCTTAATTGCAAACAATTTTAAATTTTATTTGAAAATATTTTAATAAAACGTTTAATGAGATGAAATGAATACATTATTTGAACCGAAAACTATAATGGAAAATTGTCGTTTGGAGGAAGAGTGATGAGGCAATCTTATTCGATGAGTTTAATTCCCCTACTTTTTAAGGAAGGGTGCCCGCAGGGCGTGGTGGTTTCTATCAAAATCTTCATCGGATGAATATAAAAATTATACCATAGTCATCCGATGACTAAAACATTAATTAGAAAAGGTACTGCAGTAGTTCTTCGGATGCTGCAGCCCTGCCATTTGCTGCAATCTTTTTGGCTGCCGTTTCCTTTCTTATTATCGTCATTGCGAGGAGGAACGACGTTGCAATCTATTTAGATTAATGCAACAGAAAGTATTTCCGCTTCTGGTTTAATTAAATTGGGGTTGGGGTTCTTTTGGAGTTGAGCTAAACTTACTCCTCACCCCAATATAAATCTCCACTTCCGAATCTGCTCCCTGTTGAGATTTTTCGCCGTATACTTCAAAATCTGCATTGTAAGTTCTGTATAGTGCGATATCATTGTCCCAAATATCTTTCCAGGTTTCAAGTATGGCATTTGGCATTTCACCTTTTGCTTTATATCTCAAAAGCTTCTCGTTATTAATTTCTCTACCTATTAAACCGTCAGGTATATTATTTAGTGAGGTTACCCGCTGCCCGATGATAGCAGTGTATTTGCCTGTATAATTATTTTCATAATCGGTGTAAACGGCATAAATATCATCACTTTCTTTATTCGGAATTTTATTGAAAATTTCTTCAGCATAAAATCTTTGCCAAAGTGCTCCTAAATCGGAAGCAGCCTGATTATTCTGATTCGAAGTTTCTGTAGATATGCCGATGATTTTGAAGTTTTCCATAAGGTGTGATTTTAAGCGAAGATAGGAGAATCTATATTAATATTGTCAGTCTGAGCCTGTCGAAGACCTTTTGCTTTAGTCCTTCGACAAGCTCAGGATAACAAATAGATATAAAACCTTGCATGGAAACTGAGTTTCATTGCACAATTTTTCTTTTTTAAACCTGATGGGAGCGGGCATCCCGATATTTCTTCGGGATAAAGCGGACAGCAGGAATAACATTAAACAGGAATACAGGTTTTGCTTTCCAAATCATTATCAATCAAGCTTTCCACATTTCCCGCAAACATCTTCCATCCTTTTCATACCTTTGTTGCAAAATATGCAGGGCTTAGTTATTAAATCTACGGGGAGTTGGTATATCGTTTTGGCCGATAATGGCGAACGGTACGATTGCCGTATAGTAGGAAAATTCAGGATTAAAGGAATTAAAACCACTAACCCGATTGCTGTTGGCGACCGCGTAAAATTCGATTTGGAGAAAGACAGTAATCAAGGTTTGATAAATGAATTGCTGCCGCGAAAAAATTACATTATACGCAAATCGATTAACTTAAGTAAGCAGGCACAAATACTTGCTGCAAACCTTGATATGGCGATTTTGCTGGTTACACTGGCATCGCCAAGAACATCTTTAGGTTTTATAGACCGATTTCTGGTTACCGCCGAAGCGTATGATGTGCCTGCAGTTCTAGTTTTCAATAAACTCGATTTGTTTAGTAAAGAAGGTTTGGAAATTCTGCAGGATTTTAAAGAAATATACCAGGCAATCGGCTATCCTTGTTACGAAGTGTCGGCTTTGAAAGGCATTAATATCCCGATTATTCAAGAGCTAATTGCAGATAAGATTACTTTGATTTCCGGTCATTCGGGTGTTGGTAAATCGAGTTTAATTAATGCGTTATTGCCCGATAGAGATTTGCGCACAGGCGAAGTTTCTGATTGGAGCGATAAAGGCCAGCATACTACAACGTTTGCCGAAATGTTCGAATTGCCACAAGGTGGTTTTATAGTAGATACGCCAGGAATTAGAGAATTAGGTGTAATTGATATTGAGAAAGAGGAGCTAAGCCATTTTTTTAGAGAGATTTTCAAAACTTCGCACAACTGTCGATTTAATAATTGCAGGCACGTAAATGAGCCTGGTTGTGCGGTGATTGAAGCCGTAAATACTGGCGAAATTGCCGTTTCGAGATATGAAAGTTACCTAAGTATTTACCATGGCAACGATACAAGGCATTAACCCCCCAACCCCCTAAAAGGAGAGCTGAAAAGCTGGGTGGAAAAACACAAACATTGTAAATAATAAGTTGTTTAGGCATGTTGCTTAACTATAGAAAGGAGAAGTTCCCTTTAGGGGATTTAGGGGTTATGAAATTCAAACTAGGAGATTTTGTTCGTTTTGTTGATGAAAAACGTGAGGGATATGTAACCAAGATTATTGATGCACAAACTTTGGGCGTTACAGATGAAGATGGTTTTGAAATTCCGGTGGCAGTTAGCAACTTAACTTCGGTGCACGGTCATGGTGTGGTTGCGGAAGAAATTGAAACGCCAAAGCCTATTCAAGTGAATGTTCCATCCATCAGTAAAATAGAAAATGGGATTTATGTCGCAGTTGCTACCAACAATAAGGCTGGCAACGTGATTCATTTTAATCTTCAAAACCAGTCGCCAAATGTGCTTTTGGTTAGTTTAACTTCAGAGAAGAAAGAAAAATATTCAGGTTTATTTCACGGCGTTGTAGAAGCTTATCAATCGAGCTTAATTTATTCGGCATCGTTGGCCGATCTAGAAATCTGGCCAGAGTTTACCTTTCAGATTTTAGTTTTTAGCAAAGCTGATATAAAACCAGTTGATCCTTTGGTAATCCGTAAAAAGTTTAGGGCTAAAGATTTTTCTACTGAACAAAAAGAATTACCGCAATCGAAAAACAAAGGTTGGTTAATCCGATTGGATGATTTAGTTCCGGTTACGATTGATGCGCAAAAATTAAAAGAAAGTTTTTTTAAGTCGCCTGCAGAAAAAAGAACTGTTGATGCGCCCGCAAAGGAAATTGATCTTCATATAGAAAAGTTAAGGGATGATCATCACTTTTTAGAAGCCGATGAGATTTTACAAATTCAATTGAATTATTTCCAAAATGCTTTGGATGCCGCGGTGGTTCATCATTTTGATAGAATGGTATTTATTCACGGCTCGGGCAATGGGACTTTACGCGATAAAATTCACAAGCTGATTAGTAAAAACCCGCATATAAAAACTTACATGGATGCCCGCAAAGAGAAGTTTGGCTACGGTGCAACTGAAGTGGTTTTTAAATAGTTGATAGGATTGTTTGCTGAACTGTAAAATGCAAAATCAGTCATCGGATGAATATAAACATCATCCCTATATTCATCCGACGACTATCATTTAAACTGCCAATTGAAAACTATTTAATTAAAAACTTCATCGCCGTAATCAGGATTTGCACCTGGTTGCGAGGCCACAAAGGCGCCAACTTTGCAAGCTCTGTCTAAAACAGTATCCATAGGGAAACCATGAAGGTAGCTGGCAATAAACGTAGCCAAAAAAGAATCGCCAGCACCAACGGTATCTGCAACTTTTACCTCATAACCTTTATGGTGGTAAAGCCTGCCGTCATTTAAAACATAAGCTCCTTTTTCCCCGACAGTTAAACAAATAATTTTGATGGTAAAATTATTGCTAAGTTGTTTTAAAACCTGCTCATCAGTATTTCCACTTAGCGAAAGTTCATCTCTTAAGTAAACCAATTCATGTTCGTTAACTTTCAGAATGTCGGCTTGATTTAATAGTTCTTTCAATGTATCTATCGTATAAAATGGCGGACGCAGATTAATATCGAAAATTTTAAGTTTTGCTTGTTTCAACAAAGCTAAAATGGTTTTTTTACTTTTCTCGTTTCTACAGGTTAAGCTACAATAAACCAAAGCATCGGCATTGGTTACCGCCAAAATAGCTTCTTCTTTAAGTTCAATGGCATCCCAGGCAACTGGTTCAACAATTGTATAGGTGGCGTGATGTTGTTCATCTAATTTTACTTCAACAGTGCTTGTTGGAAGGTTATTCCCGGTTTGAATTAGATTAGCAGGATATGATTTTGATGCCAGAAACTTGATTAATTCTTTGCCATTTTCATCGTCGCCAATGGCACTTATAAATTGGCTATTTATACCTTGTTTGTGTAGATTAAGGGCAACATTCATGCTTGAGCCGCCTGCCTTTTTTCCTTCGGGAAAAACATCCCATAATATTTCGCCAATGGCAACAACTGTTTTTTTCATAATAAATTTATGTATCGCAAGGTAGCAATTTTAAGAATTGTTACTCTGAAATGTTTCCTTCTATCAATGCGTTAGGCTCTTTTCCAAACTAGATAAAAGCTGTGTGATAAAACTTTTGGAGATGGTATGGTCACTATTTCTTGTACAGATGATTGAACTGGTGTAACCTAATAATCCGTTTAGTATCTCTAACCACAATCTTTTCGATGCCATTAAATGGAAATTCATGATTAAAAACTGATGTTCAATTATTGTTTTTAAACATATCTATCAATTTAAAAATAAGCCAGCTGCCTGCAAAGGCAAAAACTACATCTGCTAAAAGTGCTATCAGACTAAAATTAATACTTGTACTTCCCTGCTTGGTTTCTATGTGATAGCCAGTTACTTTGGTATAGAAGTTCAAGGGAAAACCATATTGGTCGGCACCATCAGCATCGTAACTTAGGCTAGCTGTTGCCCAATTAATAATGATAAAGAGTACAAATCCTCCCAATAAAATTTTAAATATAATTTTCATTAAGAATTTGTTAAACTAATAAATTTTCTCTTTGCTTATCAAAAACTTCTTTACCATCTTTTTCAATTAATTTATCTAGCAAGGCATTATAGCCATTGCTAATTTTATACTCCAACTCATTCTTATACAAAGGGAAAATCGTATAAATGTTTATTACTTCATCATTAATTTTTATCTCTGTAAATTCTTCATCAAAAGTTACCGATGGCAAAATAACCAAACCTACATAATCGGTTTTTTCACTATAAGGTTCCATATCGGCGGTAGCTTGTAAGGTATGCCCAATCGTTAACCAGGTATCGTAATGGTGTGGGAAACGAGCAGTTTCTTTGAGCATTCCAATAATCCAATCATTTTCATTTCCACTCGGAAAAATCTTTCCAAACTCGATTTCTTTTGGCAATAGAATCATCAGTTCTGCAAATTTATGCAATTCTGGATTTTCTAATCCTTCGCGAACGGTCATTTCCAATAAACTCATTCCAGAGGTTAAAAGGATATTGAAATCATCTTCTGATGAATTAATAAAGTAAACATCCAAATGAAAATCAGGCATTAACATTTCATGAAAAACAGTGATTTCGCTTGATTGATAAAACTTATCTAAATGATTTGCGATGGCTTCCGGATGGTTATCAAAGAAAGTTCTGTTGCGAAATTTTTCGTAAAATTCGTTCATGAGTTACGGTTTTTGGTATTATAGTTTCATTGAAAATAGTTCACAAATCTTATTCCATCATTAAAATACGATATTAATTAAATTTTAAAGCTTTTTGCTATTTTAGGTGAGGATGTATTTCTACATTTATGGATAATAGAAAATAATTATCTCAATAAATTAAAAATAATATGACAAAATCAATTTTTACACTTCTAATCTGTGTGATCAGTTTTTATGCAAAGGCTCAAACCCCGAAAGATAAACAAGCTATACTGAATGTGCTTGAAAACCAACGACTGGCCTGGAACAAAGGAGATTTGGAAACTTTTATGCAAGGTTATGTTAAAAGTGATAGTTTACTTTTTGTTGGCAGTAGCGGACCAACTTATGGCTGGCAAAAAACCTTGGATAATTATAAAAAAACTTATGCTGGTAAAGCCGGAATGGGTCAGTTAACTTTCGGTATCAAAAAAGTAGATTTTTTAAATAAAGATGTGGCCTTCGTTTTAGGAAGCTGGCATTTAAAACGTGAGAAAGATGAGCCACAAGGTTATTATACATTATTATTCAAGAAGATAGATGGCGTTTGGAAAATAATTGTAGATCACAGCTCTTGAGGATGAAAAAAAGCATTGTTTATCTATCTATTTTAATCGTATCAATTTCTTCCTGTAATTATTCATCTCATAAAAAACAAGAAGCCGTTATTTACCATAAGGATGGATTGAGTTTTAATTTGCCAAAGTATTGGAAAGTTAAAAAAGACCGCCCCATTGATGGAATTCCAGATAGCAGATTTATTTCCATTAGTGATGAAGAACCATTTTCGAAGGATTCATACCTCATAATCACTGCGATTGATTCGGTAAGTGTAGAAGAAACCATGCAAAATCTGATTGCACAATCCAGGACAAGTTATAATAAAAGAAAGATTGAATTTGGGATGCTAAATGAGCCAAAGGAAATTGTAATTGGAAGGCAAAATGCCTTAAGAGCTGATTTCGAAACAAGGGTGATTAACAACCGAAATAAAGGAAGTTTTACCTTATTTAATTTGAATGGCAAAACCTTCTCATTTATATCCAGTGTTAATGTTAAAGACAAAAAAGAAAACTGTAGCGTAGTAGATTCTGTGATTAAATCTTTGCATTTGAAATAAATTTCCTTGAGAAGTAGTATAAAGAATAAACTGTTAGCAGGCAACCAATTACTGATAAAATAATCACGCTGTTAGAGAAAAATGTTACCCAATTTAACTTTACTTTAAATATTTCTTTGCTTAATAATACGCCAATACTGCCCACATAACCAAATGAATCGGCAATATAAATAAGGAAACCTACATTGCCGGCATATTGAAATGAAGAGATCAACCGATCGAAAAATACGGCATTGAAGGGAATGTAAACCATGTAAAGCCCTAGTCCAACACAAGTCATCCACCAAATGGGCTGAATTAAATTTGCCTTAAAGAGTAACGAACAAGCACCAGCCATAATAAATCCGGCAATGATAAAATAGTGTGCAGTTTTAAGTGCTGTAAAATTATTTTTAATTAACACCATACTCCCAACCAGTACCAGTACAATTAAAGTAATTGGCGTTTCAGTTTTAGCAAATATGGCTGGCTGATTTGCAAATCCCATTTCGTTCCACATTTCTGCGCTAAAATTATCTCTTATATCTCTAAAAATGGTAGCAAAACAATAGATAATAACACAGGCTACCAAACCTCCGAAGAATTCTTTGAGGAAGAATTTTCTGTCCTTTTCAATCATTGGAATCCGATCGGCCCTATGTTTTATGTCATCCTCATCTGGAGGAGGTATTTTTTCCATTAGGTAAACAAATATTAACAGGGGCAAGGCAAATACCAAACCGGTACTAAAAGGGATCCAAAACTCGGATAAATGAAAAGTGATGCTCAGCCAGGATCCAACAGATTTTACAAAACCCGATGCGAAAATGAAACTTACAGCTAATGTGGCGCCAATAAAGTCAGTACTTCTTCTACCTTCTACATAAGAGAAAACCACACCCCAAAGCATACCAAGAGGAAAACCATTAATGAAGAGAAAAACGATATTATAAGGTACAGGTGTAATGGCGAAAAATAACCAACTTAACCATGCTATTGCTGTGAGAACAATAATAATCTTACCGCGACCTGTACGTTTCAACTCTGAAATATACTTGATCCCATAAAATTTTGCCATCAAATAGCCCAGCATCTGGCAAATTACCAATATGGTTTTGTAACTATAACCGGCAATGGTTATGCCTTCGAAAGTGGCAACAGTAAATGATTTTCGAAAACCAAAAATCATGGTATAGGCGAGAAAAACAACGACTGCGGCGTATAACCCTGTTTTAATCTGACTATTAAACTTAAAGCTGTTTGCCATCGGCGTTTTCCAAATGTTTTGCTTTGGAAATATAACAGTTAAAGTTGAGATATATAATGATGTAATTAATTCCCTACAAATTTCACATCGCTGAATACAAATTGCGTGGAAGCATCTGTTTTGGTTTTATTGTAATATGGAGAAAACATTTTGCCTGAAATGGTTCCGTTCTTGGTATCAATTTGGAGTAATCGCAAATATCCTCCACCACTATCTTCGCATTGATAATTTTGCAGGATGGAATAAATGGTGTTTCCTTGAGTGCCTACATCAGTGCGCTGTGCGGCATAACAAACATGGCCGCTCAAAACCAACAATAGGTTTTTATGGTTTTTTAAATATTTATTGAAAATATCCGAACATTTCATGTTCCCGTAACCTGCATTAGTTGTATTTATTTCTCCTGTAGGGGTTAAATGATAATGCGTTAGCACGATTGTATTATAATCTGGATAAACGGAAATTACACTATCTGCCCACTTTACAGCATTTTCTCTGGCACAGAATTCCAAATTAATAACCATCCATTTCTTAGCTCCTGCAGTAAACTGATGGAAAGCATTATCGCTTTTACCAGCCTCAAAAACACCTTTTTGAAGTTTAAAACGGCTGATTGGAAAAAAGGAATTAAATTTGGTTGTATTGCGTAAATTGGCATTTACATTGCCTGGAGCAGCGCTTCCGCTATTGGGTAGAACCGCACCTGTATCATGATTTCCGATAGCAATTACATAGGGAACATTGCGATCATCCAGGCGTTTCATGATATTGCTTGCATTTTGGTATTGAGGAATGGTATCAAAATTTACCAAATCGCCCACATGAAGTGCTAAAGGTATATTCAGGGAATCTCTTTTGTTGGCTATCCAATCGCATTGACTAACAAACATGGCCATTTTACCCGTTACCGCTTCTTGCGTATCAGGGAAAATGGGGATTACAAAAGAAGTATTTGAGGCTTCAGGCAGATTAGGCTGATTTTCAGGACTATCTTTATGCTTAGAACAGCTGAAAATAAAGAGTAAAATCAAAATATGAAACAGCTTTTTCATCTACATTTACTTTACCCTTTAACGAATGATAAATTAGTTTATTGTTGCAAAATGATTGATAGAAAAGCTATTCGCCAAGCTTAAAATCTTTGTAATAGAAATCTTTATCGGCATCGGTTATCTGGCGAATTACCCTGCAAGGATTTCCTGCTGCAAAAACATTATCGGGAATGTCCCTGGTAACAATACTGCCCGACCCAATAACTACATTTGATCCGATTTTTACCCCTGGATTAATTACTACATTTCCGCCAATCCACACACTGTTCCCAATTGTTACTTCCTGTGCCCATTCCCATTCCTGATCGCGTAAATGTGCATGCATTGGATGCCCTGCTGTATATATGGCTACATTTGGCGCAATAAAAACACTATTGCCAATGCTTACCTTGGCACAATCTAAAATCACCAAATTGAAATTGGCGTAAAAATTATCACCGATTTCAATATTGTAACCGTAATCACAACGGAAAGGTGGTTCTACATAAAACATCTTTTTTGTTTTGCCGAACAATTTTTTTAATAACTCTTTGCGTTGCTTGATAAATTTTGGTGCAAGATGATTAAACTCGTAAACGATCTCACGGGCTTTTAATCTTTCTTTTGATAATTCTGCATCGCCAGCCTGATAAGCTTTACCGGCAAGCATTTTTTGTTTTTCGCTTAATATATTAGTTTCCATTTATCAATTTTTGTAATGCTAATTTAAAAAAGAATTAAATATCTCATTAGACAATAGCGAAGTTATTTAGATAACAGCAAAAAAAAACGGAGCATCGTTTATGAATGCTCCGCTGAAATTGCTTTCCTGTAAAACTCTTTAACGAATTTTAGGATATATTTTTTTAAGGTCTACCTTTAGCGAGTGCTTTTTCAGCTATTTTAACTGCTTTCTTTTCTCTCCAGTTCGCATACTTTTCTTTGAAAGTCATTTTTATTAAACTGTCGATAGCTCCATGGGTAAATAAACTCCAAACGCTGGCCACTTTGCGGCTTATTGATTGATCCCAGGCACGTAAACTTAAAGAGAACGATCCATCTAGATATTTCATCCAGTGCCACATGCCTGTTGGCATAAATAAGGTATCGCCATGCTCCAAGAAAACTTCGTAACCTTCTACACCTTTTAAAGCAGGGAATTTTTCGAAGTCAGGGTTTGCAACATCGTAATCTTCTAAAGCATAAGTGGCATTTGGTAAACAGTATAACCTGTCTTTCCATTTGTTATCAAAAAGAACAATGTGTTTTCTTCCGCCAAAATGGGTGTGGAAAATATGCGGTAAATCGATATCATAATGTAAGAATGTTACCGAATTAGAACCGCCAAAAAACATAGCAGGCATACTTTCGATAAAACCACCCATCAAATCTTTAGGGATTTTTACATCATTAATCAAACTTGGTACTTTTTTAAATAAATTGAAGAAAAAGATTCTCAATTCAGTTGGTTCACGCTTAATTAAATCCAGATAATCGCCGAATTTCATGTGTGCTGTAGCGGCGTTGATTGGTTTTGAAGGATCTGCTTTAGAATTATCATATAAAGGAACTTCTAAATCGCCACCAATTTCTTTTAAATATTCGGTAGTCCATTTTTCTCTTGCCGGCCAATCTTTGGTGAGGCCTCTGATTACTAGCGGCTTTTTGGTTTTCAAATATTTTTTTTTGAAGTCTTCGGGAGTAATATTCTCGACGATATCTACAGGTTTTAATATGAAACTCATGCGTTTTAAATCGGTTATTTGTTGCCGAACAACAAATGTGTAAATTTTATTTTACAAATAATATATCTCTAATCAAATGTGACGCAATTTACTTAATTCTGAATTAGCATTATATTGATGTTCTGTTAACGCTAAGCCAATACTTTTCTGCCTGCAATTTCGGCGTAAGCTGCATCCCATAAATCGATGCGTTTTTGCAAAGCCTGCTTAGTTGTTTCTTCAGCTTCTGCCCAATAACCTTCATCTTTTTCGCAAAGTTTTTCTGTCATTGATAAGGCCAAATGACTGTGGTGATCTCCATCTACTTCAATATGACGTTCCAGATAATATTTAAAAATAGAAACCTTATCAGGTTGCGTACTATTTAAGTCGTTAACCATGCTAAAAAACATATTCGGAATTAAATCTTCGCGACCGAAAGTAAAACTTGCTGCCTGTAAATGTGCTTTATCGCTATTGATGGTTTCGAAAGTAGAACGAACGAAATCCCTCGCCGAAGGCGGAACTTGTGCAAGTTCAAACGCCATATCGAAATCTCTACCTTTTTGTAATGAAGCCAGGAAATTTTTTATTGGTGAAACATTGGCCCCACATTGAGCCATTGCATCTAAGTATAATTCGAAGTGGCTTTTAATGTTACCATCGGCGTCTACATCACTTTCTTCACCGGCAACAATTTCATTAATCAGTTGCCTGGTAACAGCATCGCCAACCGGAAACCAAGGTAAAATGGTACAGGTAAGTTTTATTTGTAAAGCTTTAAGCAACGACATAAAATCCCAAACGGCATAAACATGGTGTTCCATAAAAACCTGAAGATCTTCTAGCTCGCTTATAGCAGAATAAACTTTATGATTTATGATTTGCTGCCTCAAAGACTCGATGTTGTTCTGGATTTTTAAAATGTTGGGATGCATGTTCGATTTTAAATCTATGTACTGAATAATTTTTATTACAAGACCAAAATTAATCAGTTATTGATTGCAAAACTTATAAAGCTCAAAACGTGAAATACCGCTGACATAAAAATCCTATAACGATTAAATCGTATACAGATAACAATTTGAATTATAATAGGATTTTATGATAAATGGTTAATTAGATTCCCGCTAAAACAAAAATTCCCCAGTAATTTATCAATTAATGGGGAATATCATTTGTTTGGTTTATTATCCACTCATCCGAGGGGGAAAAAGTGTCATCCATAACTTTTCCCGGCTTAATTGCCAGATCTAATTTAAATTTAAATCAAATATTTTCATACAATCATTCGATATCAGGTACTTTTTCGCGTAAAAACTGAAAGGTTTATACTTAAATATGCTGAAGATTACTATCTATAAGATGTTATTAGTTAAATTACCTTTGCTTCGCGAACCTTTTTAGAGAAAATTTTTGGGAAAAAACGTTTCAACCAAATGGCTTTGATTTCTTTTCCACCAATATAAACTTCTTCTTTCTTTGCTTGAATAGCCTTGACCATTTGTTTAGCGCATTCTGCAGGAGACATCGCTTTTTCATGCGCATCACCCATAATGTTCAGAGGTTTCCCATCGCCAGTTAGTGCATTATAGGTTACATTTGTTTTGATAAATCCTGGGCAAACAATGGTAATGTCGATGTTTTTATCAAAAACTTCTGATCGGAGCGAATCGAAATACCCATGTAAAGCATGTTTGGAAGCTGAATATGCTGATCTTAGTTTGGTGCCGAATTTCCCGACCAAGCTGCTCACAATTACGATTTGTCCTCCGCCATTTTTTATCATTGAGGGTAAAACAGATTTGCTTAACGAAACTGTTCCCCAGAAATTGGTGTCCATAATTTGCTGCTCGGTTTTTAAATCAGTTTCCAAAGCCAGACCTCGCTGACTTACCCCGCCGCTGTTAATCAGCAGATCAATTTTGCCGAAGATTTTAATTGCATCTTCTGCTTTACTTTCCAATAATGAGGTTTCGCTCAAATCGAAAGGCAATACATGTACGTTAAAAGAATTTTGACAATTCCCCTTTACCCGAAATAATTCATCGCGATTGCGACCCGAAATAATGAGTTTATCTCCAGCTTTAAAATATTCGTAAACTAAAGCTTCTCCTATTCCTGAAGATGCGCCTGTTATCCAAACAATTTGTGACATATTTAAATTATTGAGAAATTAAAATGTGATTAACAATGCTGCTTGCTATTCTCTATTTAAAAATCATTCAATCATTAATAATAAACATTTCTGATGCAATATGATCTGCAAATAGTTTTCCGCTCTGGCTTAATTTAATCTTTTCTTCTTCAAAAATCAACCAATCCTTATCTTCAAAACTGCGAAGATTTTTTTTGGTTTCTTCAAAAAACTCTTTTCCGAAATGGTTTGATATTTTATTCAAATCCGTTCCCCACATAGTTCTTAATGATGTCATGATATACTCATTAAATCGATCATTCAAACTCAGCTCCTCTACGGTTTCTGCTAGCTTATTGCTCTCCAGTTTTTCCATATAGCTTGCATTATTCGCTGGATTCATATATCTGTTTTGTCCATCAAATCCGTGTGCCGATGGCCCGATACCAATATAGTTTATACCTTTCCAATAATTTGTATTATGAATGGCGTAGCGGTCTGGCTTTGCGAAGTTTGATATTTCATAATGTTCGAAACCAGAAGCCATTAATTTCCCCATTAAAATAACAAACTGTTCTGCACTTTGAGTATCGCTAACCTGGGTTTGTTTTTTATTTTTAATGGCATGAGCCAAAGCTGTTCTTGGTTCAACGGTTAATGCATAGGCAGAAATATGTGGTACTTCTAGTTCGATTGCCTTATTAATGTTGCTTAACCATTTCGCATCCGTTAAAAGTGGATAGCCATAAATAAGATCAATCGTCAGATTTTCAAAGCCAGCATCCTGACTTCTTTTAATACAATTTTCGGCCTCATCAGCATTGTGTGCCCTATTCATCCAGATTAAATCTTCGTTGTAGAAAGATTGGATCCCTACACTAAACCTATTTACCGGCAGTTGTTTAAGCTCTTTTAACTTTTGAGAAGTTAAATCGTCAGGGTTAGTTTCGATAGTAATTTCAGCGCCAGCATCTACAGAAAAGGTATGATTTATGGTATCAAAAATCTTTTGTAATGCTTCCTGCGATAATATAGATGGTGTTCCTCCACCGAAATAAATGCTTCCAACATGCCCTGAAATCCTGTCTTTTTTCATTCTGATTTCTTTGCAAATGGCATCAACCATTTCATCGGCATATTTTAACGAAGTGCTGAAATGGAAATCGCAATAATGGCAAGCCTTTTTGCAAAAAGGAATATGGATGTAAATACCGGACATTTGCGCCAAAGATACAGCATATTCCATATCCATTTATTTTCTTTAGGTAAACAATGATTAATCAATTACTTTTGCTTCCTTAATTTTGAATTCACTACATGCCGAAGTTTATTATCATTTTATTCGCAATTTTATTGTCGGCCAATTTTTTGTTTGCACAAGAAATTTCGAATAATACTGATTCTGCATCGGTTGTTAAAACTCAATTTAGAAGATATCGATTGGATTCGGCAGCACTCGCCAGGCAAAAATTTGTTACTGATTCTATTGTTAAGCATACGTGGGCCTTGCCCGATAGCTTGTTAAATAAAACCATTTTGCTGGATAGCGTTGAAAAGGAATTTCTCTTTCCATCACTTGATATTATTTCCTGGCAAAAAAAATATGAGCATCTAAAAAGAAAAGCAAATCCATATCAATTGGGTTCGCAAATTCCTAAAGGCAATGTAGGCTTACTGGGATTTATTTTTGCCATGTTGGTCATTTTTGCCATTTTGAAAAATGCATTTGCGAAACAGTTGTCAGCAATTGTGCAATCATTCTTCAGCAATCGGATTTTAAATAACATTAATAAAGAAGATAACCTATTCAGTTCCTGGCCATTTTTATTGCTGTTTGTGCAATTTGGTTTTGTATTTGGAATGTTTTTCTTTCTCGTTGCGCAGTGGCGGGATATGTATCAGGCGAAAGATGGATTTAAGTTTTTCTTCACCATTTCAATAACCATTATTTTATTTTATGCGCTAAAATTGGTTGTTTTAAGGTTTCTGGGATTCTTATTTAATGTTCAAAAACCAGTTGGCGAATACATCTCCATATTATACCTAAGTTATTTCAATGCGTCGCTGCTTTTTATACCCTTGGTGGTTTCTTTCGCATTATCGCCGCTAAAATATGGCGAAGTTTATATCGTATTGGCGGTCTTATTGTTAGGGGTTATTTTCGCTTTTCAATTGCTTAGAGCTGGAGTGACTATACTTTCTAATAATAAGTTTTCGAAAATGCATTTAATTTTGTACTTTTGCGCCCTCGAAATATGTCCTATTTTGATACTAATTAAAACGATAGGATTGTAGCAGGAAAAAGGAAAATGCAAGAAAAGAACGACTCTAGAATTCGCAAAGTGAAAAGTATTTTGGTTACTTTACCAAAACCTGAAACAGAAAAATCTCCTTACTACGACTTGGCCAAAAAGCACAATTTAAAAGTTGACTTTAGGTCGTTCATTCATGTTGAAGGAGTGCCAGCAAGGGACTTTAGGAAAGACAAAATCAACCTAGCCGATTTTACGGCTGTTATTTTTACCAGTCGCAACGCTGCCGATCATTTTTTTAGAATCTGTGAAGAAATGCGATATGATGTTCCTGCTGAATTAAAATATTTTTGTCTGTCTGAAACTATTGCTCTGTATCTGCAGAAATATATTCAATATAGAAAGCGTAAGATTTTCTTTGGTAAACAAACTGCTGCAGACTTAGCCGAAGTGTTAAAAAAGCACGCTAATGAGAAATTTTTATATCCTTGTTCTGATGTAGCAACAGAAGATACCATGAAGTTTTTGGAAAAAAGTGGTTATGATTTTACTCCAGCTGTGCTTTTTAGAACAGTGGTAAGTGATTTATCCGATCTTGCAGAGGTTTTTTATGATGTTATTGCCTTCTTCAGTCCTTCAAGTATTCAATCGCTTTTCAAAAACTTCCCTAATTTTAAGCAAAATAATACCCGTATTGCCGCATTTGGTGTAAATACCAGTAAAGCATGTGCGGATATGGATTTGATAGTTGATATTGCTGCACCAACCCCGGGTGTTCCATCAATGACAATGGCCATTGAAAACTATATCAAAATATCTAATAAATAATACAATCAATAATTTATTTTTAGTCAACACAATAAAAGCGTAACTTTACTGTTATAACAGGGTTACGCTTTTGTTGTAACAAGAATATTAGATCAAAATGCGGTTTAACTAACCGTATTTGCATTAAACAAACGATTTAACGTAAAATATTTGCAATTGTTGATTATTTCAATGATTTTTGATAAAATTGCTCCTAATCGTGCTTTGCACACTGTAAGAAATATGAAGAAAATCTACCTTCTAGCTATTGCGGGTATAACTGTTTTGCTAGCAAGTTGTGGCCATGGGGGTCAGGGCGAGCTAGTGGGCGCTTATAACCGGAAATTTAAAAATAACAGAATCCCTTTGGGCATGGTTTACATCCCGCCAGGGCATACACCACTCGGTGGTTCTGATGAAGATATTACCTTTTCGCAAAATGGACCGAGCAGGATGACTACCATTCCTGCCTTTTTCATGGATCAAACGGAAATTTCAAATGCTGAGTACCGCCAATTCACCAATTGGGTTCGCGATTCTATTGCAATTGCAATGATGGGCAATCCACAACAGTTTATGATCACTCCGAAAGGAAATGCTGCTACTGCATTAGGAGGTGAAAAGTATATAGATTGGAAAAAAGTTGGTACAAACGGCGTTAATATTTGGCGCAATAAAGGTAAAGGTGCAAATGGTGCCCAGGCCAGCCAATTAGATGGCATGTATTATTCTGGCTTGGATGCCCTTCCTGGCAAGAAAGAAATTGATGTTCGTAAGTTGGAATATTCATATGCAGAATTAAATATGGATAAAGCAGCATTGGGGCATAAAAATCCGAACAGTAAACGTCAGGATTATATAGATCGCTATAATATTGCTATTTATCCAGATACAATGGTATGGAAAACAGATTATTCATACTCAATGAACGATCCAATGGTTCGTGCTTATTATAGCCACCCTTCTTATGATGACTATCCAGTTGTTGGAGTAAGCTGGGAGCAGGCAAAAGCATTCGGACAGTGGAGAACAAGATTGTATGATGGCGTAGCGCAGGCAAGAAGAATGCCAGTAGGTTCAAGATCTGATTACCGATTGCCAGCAGAAACTGAATTCGAATATGCAGCAAGAGGTGGAAATACCAAAACGAAATATCCTTGGGGAGGCCCATATATCAGAAATACAAAAGGATGCTTACAAGCTAACTTTAAACCAGGACGTGGAGATTATTCTAGTGATGGTGGTATTTATACTGTTGGAGTAAGATCCTATTTCCCAAATGATTACGGCTTGTATAATATGGCTGGTAACGTATCTGAATGGACCATCACTGCTTACAATAAAGGCGCAGCTCCATTGCTACATGATTTGAGTCCAAACTTTACTTATGATGCAAATGCTGGAGATAGCAAATACAAAAAACGTAAAATCATAAAAGGTGGCTCATGGAAGGATACAGGATATTTCCTTCAAAATGCAGTTTCTACTTACGAATACCAAGATACACAAAGATCGTATATCGGCTTTAGATGCGTTTCCTCATACCCAGGAACCGATTTAAGAAATTAAAATCAAACCAAAACAACTAAAAACTAAGAAAAACATCAAAATTTTATGGCAGCAAAGAAACAACCAGGCTGGTTACACGTAGCAATTTCATGGGGAGCAAGTATCGTAATTGTAGGAGCATTATTTAAAATTCTTCACATTGGTGGTATTGTGGGTAACTATATGATTGGTATAGGTCTAGGCGTAGAAGCAATATTATTCTTCTTGACAGGATTTTTTCCGCCAGAACCTGAACCAGCGTGGGAAAGAGTTTATCCAGAATTAAAAGAAGATTACAAGGGCGAATTGCCAACAGTTTCTGCAAGACCAGTTGCTGCTCCGGTTTCTGCTGGAAACACAGCAGCTTTAGATAAAATGTTATCTGATGCTAAAATTGGACCAGATTTAATTGAAAGTTTAGGTACAGGTTTACGTACTTTCGGCGATAAGGTAGCTACCATCTCAAATGTTGCTGATGCGTCAACCGCTACAAACGAATTCACAAGCAAAGTAAAAACAGCTTCTGCTGGTTTTGATAATTTAAGTGCATCTTTTGAAAAAGCTACAGCTAATTTAAAAGCAATGGGCGATAGCAATGTAGATTCTCAAGCTTATCACGATCAGGTTAATAATTTAGCTAAAAATTTATCGGCATTAAATGCGGTGTATGAATTAGAATTACAAGATTCTAGCGCTCACTTAAAATCGATGAATAAATTCTATTCTAACTTATCATTAACTATGCAAAACTTCAACGAATCGATGGAAGATTCGAAACAGTTTAAAGAAGAGGTGAATAAGTTGGCTAAGAATTTGGCTTCACTTAACTCAATTTATGGCAATATGTTATCTGCTATGAATGGCCCACGTGTATAATTATCTAGTTTTTAATTTTTAATAAAAAAGCTACATAACACATGGCAGGCGGAAAAGAAACAACAAGGCAGCGGATGATCAATATCATGTATTTGGTATTGTTGGCTATGCTTGCCTTAAACGTATCAGATACAATTTTAGATGCATTCAAAAATATCAACGATAGTTTGGATACATCTAAAAACAATGTAAACACCAGTATTAATCAGTTATTTTCTGCTTTCGAAAACTCGAAGCTGAAAGAAGAACCGGCTCGTGCCCAACCTATTTACGAAAAGGCTAAACAAGCGCAGGCTGCGGCTGATGAACTGAACAATTACATTGAAAGTTTAAAAAAGGAATTTACAACAGCTGGCGATGGTATTGATCCGGAAACTGATGATTTGGTAAATAGATCTAACCAGGATATTGCCCAAAATATCATGATCAACCAAAAAAAGGCTGATGAATTAAAGAAAAGAATCAACGCTACTCGTGAGAAACTGATTTCTTTACTGGATCCTGCCGATAGAGCAACTGTTGCTTTTTCATTAGAGGCAAAAGATCCGGTTAGAAAAAGAAAAGGCAATTGGCAAGAAACTTACTTTGGTGAGGGAACGCCACTTACAGCTGCGATGACTATTTTAACTAAACTGCAAACAGATACTAAAAATGCTGAAGCAGAGGTTGTTAAAAAGTTGTTCGGAAATATGGATAAGGCACAGGTAAACTTAGATCAGTTTGCTGCGGTTGCGGTTGCGCCAACATCTTATGTAATCCAAGGGCAGCCTTATACTGCTGAAGTATTTTTAACAGCTAGTGACTCAAGATCAACTCCTGATATTACGGTTAATGGAAACAAGTTATCCATTAAAGAGGGTAAAGGAACTTATACCGGCGGTACAAGCAGTGTAGGAGAATTTACCTGGGTAGGTACTATTCGTGTGCGTCAAACTGATGGACAGGTAAAAGAATACAAAACACAGCCTCAAAAATATCAGGTGGCAAAACCATCGGCAACGGTTTCATCAACAAAAATGAATGTGATTTATGCTGGTATTCCTAATCCATTTACGGTATCAGCCGCAGGTTTTCCATTAGAAAGTGTTCGTGCTTCTATTTCAGCAGGATCGATGTCTGGTTCAAACGGAAACTATAATGTAAACGTTTCTGGCGGTCAGGTTGGAAGTGAAGTTTCTATTAACGTAAGTGCTACCAATGCTGGCAAAACAGTAAGTTTAGGCGCACAGAAATTCAGGGTTAAAGCTATTCCAAAACCAGTTGCTAAAGTTGGTGGAAGAGCTGGAGGTGACATTGCATCAGTTCAATTGAAAAGTGAATCAGAGATTGAAGCAGATTTAGATGATTTTCCTTTCGATGTAAAGTTTAAAATTCAACGTTATAAATTAACGATTATAAAACCACGTTCAGACGCGGTTACTATTTCTGGTAGTGGTGGAAGTTTTGCTGGCGCTGTGAAAGCGGCAATCAATTCTGTAACTCCAGGTACCAGAGTATTTTTTGAAGATATTGTTTCTGTTGGTCCTGATGGTCGCCAGAACGTATTACCTTCATTAGCATTCAGTGTTAAATAAGAAGAAGATGAAAAGGATTGTAAGCATCATTGCCTTGGCTTTATTTACTACGTTGGCTTTCGCACAGAAAAAACCAACTAAATTGGCTCCAAAAAAAGCTGCAGTTGCAACAGCACCAGTTGCTGATACCGTTGCAGCGCCAGTAAAAGTGGCCAAGAAAAAACTCAAGGTTCCACCAAAGGATGGTTTTTATGCCCGTAAAGATATTGATAGTACGGAAATGGTTCCTTTGGCTGATGTACGTGAGGAAGATGTATTTTATGCAAAACGTATCTGGAGAGAAATTGATTTAAGAGATACGGTGAATTCTGCATTGAAATCCCCAAAATCAAGATTAATTGATGTATTATTATCTGCAATTAAATCGGAAGAATTAACTGCTTATGCACCAATTGATAGTGTTTTGAATGAGGATGATGCTTTTAATACACCAATGACTGCAGATTCTGCAAGGATGGCAGCTGCAGGTACAGTGGAAGTTACAGACGCGAAAGCTGGTACGGTAAAAACAGTTGCTAATGACCTTAATCCAGAATCATTTTTAAAGTTCAGAATAAAAGAAGATTGGATTTTTGATGTGAAGCGCTCTATTTTTGAGCCTCGTATTGTCGGTATTGCGCCAATGAAATACAATGAGGTTTCGAAACAATGGCAACCTGTATTTTGGGTATATTATCCTGAAGCTAGAGAGATCTTAACCAAAAAACGTTTAGTCAATACCAATAATGATGCTTCATCACTGAGTTTCGACGATTTCTTCATCCGTCGTTTATTTAGCAGTTATATCGTTAAAGAATCGAATCCAGGAGATAATAAGCTGAGAGATATTATTGCTGATCCAAGACAGCGATTATATGAATCAGAAAGAATTAAAAAATCTGTTCTTGATTACGAACAAGGACTTTGGGAATATTAAAAAGAAAAGCTTCGATGAAAATCGAAGCTTTTCTTTTTTAGTACATCGTTATTTCTAAGCCCTAAGCAATCTGACTAATTTCTCTTATTAAAGATGCTCATGAAACTAAATATTAGGATAGATTTTCAGCGTCCCTTTCATGAGATTGTGGGGTAAAATAATCCTGTAAAGTAAGCATTTGTTTTTTGTTCAACACTTCGCTCAATTCTTTCTCGGTGGCTTCGCGAATCTTCTTTACCGATTTGAAATGTTTTAACAATTTATCAGCCGTAGTTTTACCAATGCCTTCAATTTGTTCGAGTTCAGTTTTTAAAGTTCCTTGATCACGTTTTTTACGGTGAAAAGTAATGCCAAACCTGTGGGCTTCATCACGTAACTGTTGAATTACTTTTAACGTTTCTGATTTTTTATCTAAGTACAATGGAAATGAATCGCCAGGATAAAACAATTCTTCTAATCTTTTGGCTATCCCGATCACTGTTACACGGTTTTCTATACCCAGTAATTTTAAACTTTTCATAGCCGACGAGAGCTGCCCTTTACCACCATCAATAATGATCAATTGAGGCAGAGGCTGATTTTCTTCCAGCATGCGCCTGTAGCGACGGAAAACAGCTTCTTCCATGGTAGCAAAATCGTTTGGCCCTTCAACGGTTTTCACGTTAAAATGTCGGTAATCTTTTTTAGATGGTTTTGCATCCTTAAAAACTACAATAGCTGACACAGGATATTTTCCCTGAAAGTTGGAGTTATCAAAACATTCAATATGCTTCGGCAATTGGGTTAAGCGCAAATCATTTTGCATTGTGGTTAAAATGCGGTCTGTTCTTAAATCGGGATTTAGTTTCTCGTATTGGTTAAGTTTTTCCTTTTTGAAAAACAGTACATTTTTTTGTGATAACTCTAAAAGTTTCTTTTTTTCACCAAGTTTTGGAACGGTAAACTTAAGCGTTTCATCTTCTAACGAAAGCTCAAAAGGAACTATAATCTCTTTCGAAGTGCTGTTGAATTTCGTTCTAAATTCTAACATTGCCGTAATCAAAAGTTCATCATCACTTTCATCAAGCTGTTTCTTAATCTCTATGGTTTGTGTTTGAATGATGGTTCCATTCATCACTTTTAGGTAATTAACAAATGCATAACGTTCATCAGAAGCAATGCTTACCACATCCACATTAGTAATGGCGCTGTTCACCACTGTAGATTTACTTTGATATTTCTCTAAAACCTGAAGTTTCCGCGAGTATTGGTGCGCTAATTCAAAATTTAATTCTTCTGAAGCTGTTTTGATAATACTCTTAACATCGCGGATTACATTACCGATTTTACCATTTAAAATCTCTTTAATTTCAACAATATTCTGGTTGTAATCACTTTCAGATTGATAAGCCTGGCATGGCCCTTTGCAATTACCAATTTGATATTCCAAGCAAACTTTAAATTTCCCTTCGGCAATATTTTTATCGTTTAAAGGCAAAGTGCATGTTCTTAATGGATATGTCTCTTTGATCAAATCCAAAATGGTATGCATCATGCCAATAGAACCATACGGACCAAAATATGTTGATCCATCTTTTATTACTTTCCTTGTCCAGTAAATTCGTGGGTATTGTTCATTTTTAACAATAATCCAAGGGTAGGTTTTATCATCCTTTAAATTGATGTTAAATTTTGGCTGATGCTTTTTGATCAGGCTATTTTCAAGCAGCCACGCATCAATTTCGGTATCAACAATGGTGAATGTGATCTTCCTGATTTTGGAAACCAGCACCCTCGTTTTGCCATTAAATTGCTGTTTATCACTGTTAAAATAGGAGCCAACCCGATTTCGAAGATCCTTTGCTTTTCCAATATACATCAACTTTCCATCCACATCCCAATATTGGTAAACGCCTGGTTTATGCGGAATAGCTGTTAATGCTGTCTTATGGTCAAAAGTGCTCATCAATTACAAAAATAGCATTCAGTAGGGTAAATTCTTATTAAAACCTATATTGATGGAAATAAACTGAACTTTATTCGTTCCTAATTCTTCATTGATAACGGATCAGTCAATTCCAACAATCCGGCAGCCAATAAAAAATTTCCAATACTTTCTTTCAAAAGAATAGATTTAGAAACCCAATTTTTCATCAAGTTCAGGATTGGTTTCTTCTTCCTGTTGCTGATATTGGTTACAATCATAAGTGATTGATACACCAGATTTCGGTGCTTCAAAATCGGCATGACTTATTTTTAAAGCCGGGTTGGCATAAACACGCTTTATAAAACCAGCAAAGATAGGAAGTGCCGTATTCGCACCTTCACCTTGATTGGTACTAATAAAGTGAAATGCCCTGTCCTCACAACCTGTCCATATTCCCGTAACCAACTGTGGAGTTATGGCCATAAACCAACCATCAGAGTTGTTTTGAGTGGTACCTGTTTTTGCTCCAATTGGTGCATTAACTTTATACTTATAATTTAATCTAGACCCTGTTCCGTTCGATACTACGCCTTTTAGCATTCTCGTCATCACATAAGCTACTTCTTCACTCATAATAGGTTTAGGGATTTCTTTTTGTGAGAAAAGCAACACACCGTTTTTATCTTCAATCCTTAATAAATAAACTGGCTTGGTATAAACACCTTTATTTGCAAACGCACCATAAGCACCAACCATATTATAAATAGAAGAATCGAATGTTCCTAAACAAATGGACGGATATGCCGGCACATTTGGAATGCCCATTTTGGTAGCCAGATTGGAAACTGCTACCGGACCTACCTGTTTCATTAAATAAGCAGTAACATAGTTTTGCGAATATGCCAAAGCTTTTTGTAACGTAATACTTCCTGCCAATGGCTTTCCAGAGTTTCTTGGTGTCCAATTTTCGCCATAACCTTCAATAGTTACAGGTGTATTAGAAACGGTATAACAAGGTGAGTACCCGTTTTCAATTGCCACTGCATAAGTAAATGGTTTCGCTGTCGAGCCGACTTGCCTGGTTCCCATTTTTACCTGATCGTATTTAAAATGCTCATAATCAATTCCACCTACCCAGGCTTTAACGTGTCCGTTTGTTGGGTCCATCGTCATCATGGCATTACGCAACAGCATTTTGTAATACCGTACTGAATCAATAGGTTTCATTACGGTATCAATATCACCTTTCCAGGTAAAAATTGTCATCTCAGTTTTTGTGTTGAAATCTTCCTTTATCTCCTCATCAGATTTTCCTTCTAATTTTAGAGATTTATAACGATCTGATCTTTTTACACCTTGTTCAATTTGTAGCTCTTTGCCTTTAAATGGATTTCTCCCTTTCCAGCTGCTGATAAATTGCGCTTGTAAAACCTTCATGTATTCTTTTTGTGCAGCTTCTGCATATTGCTGCATATCATAATTTAAGGTGGTGTAAATTTTTAAACCATCACGGTCCAAATCATATGGGGTACCATCTGGTTTTACAATACCCTGCTCTTGAAAAATGGTTTTGATATCGTTTTTTAAAACTGATCTGAAGTATGGTGCAATACCATCATTTACAGTTGCAGCATTGAATTTTAAGCCTAATGGTTTCTCTTTTTCCTCATTAAAATCTTGTTGAGTAAGTAGCTCCGATTTCACCATCATGGCTATTACTGTATTTCTCCTTGTTCTTGATCGCTCTGGATGGCGAGTAGGCGAATACATTGTAATTCCCTTTTGCATACCTACCAATGTAGCTGCTTGGGTTAGGGTTAATTTATCTGGTGTTGTATTGAAATATACTCTGGCTGCTGATTTTATACCGTATGCCTGATTACCGAAATCGACAGTATTTAAATACATGGTGATAATTTCTTCTTTTGTATAATTACGCTCTAGTTTTACGGCAACAATCCATTCTTTAAACTTGGTTAATACCAAAGAAAAAAAGTTGAGGTTAGATTCACGTGGGAAAAGATTTTTGGCCAATTGTTGCGTTATCGTACTTGCGCCTTGTTTTTTGCCAATTAAATTGTAACCAATTATGGTGAAAGTACGCTTAAAATCAATTCCTGAATGATCTTTGAAACGGGTATCTTCTGTTGCAATTAAGCCATTGATCACATTTTCTGATATATCCTTATAGCTAACGTTCGATCTGTTCTGAACAAAATAGGTACCTAACGGGCGACCATCTTCTGCAATAATTTCTGATGCCTGATTACTTTTCGGGTGCTCAATATCTCTGAAAGATGGTAATTCGCCAAATAGACCCAGCCCGATCATGGAAATGAAAATGGCGAAGAGTGCTATTCCACCTATCAATATTTTCCAGATGATTAAACTATATCTTTTTGTTTCTTGTGCAGAAAGGGATTTATTCATTTTGTGTTGTTATTAATTCAAAAGCTTAGCAAATTGAAAGCCAATTGGCATCAAATTTATTAAAATTTTGATGAACTCATTTTTTAACCCTCTACGAGAGTTTAAGCACTACTTATAATTGTCTTTCAAAAACTCTAGGTACTCATTAATGCGATCTCTACTGTTCAACTTCTCGAAATTTTCTTTACTGATGATAAAACCTCGGTATAGATTTGCAGGGACTTTCATTATATTCTTCAATTGTCCAGCAATACTAGATTCATAAATTTTGGCGTCTTCCAAATCAATAAAACTGGTTACATAAATCAATTGGTTATTATCTAACTCGACCAATTTGTGCGCCAAATCATTATCCGGATAATTTCCACGATTAAACTGGCCAATACCAAACCGCGATGAACTCAATGTTAAAGTCGCATCTGCTACATCGATAACATAATAATATTCATTTGAAGTCGCTGAACTAAAAATGCTGGCTGGTTTTACTACATCAATTGGTTTAACCTCATCTGTTTTCTCAGCAGGTTTTGTTACAATTTCTACTGGTTTAACTTCTGCCGCTGCATTAATGTCTGTGTTAAGGGGCTTTGCGGGCACAGCTATTGGTTTTGCCTGACTAACAAAACGAGGCTCGTTGGAATCAAAATCGATTAATGCAACTGGGCGTTGTTTAAACTCTGCCAGGTTTGCATCAATATATTTTAAATGATCGCGTACTAGCGGTGTAACAATTAAATCGTTTGGATATAATGCGGTAATTGAATTAAATTCAGCCAATAATGGATCAAGTTTCGCTGTACGGCCAACTGCAATTGCTTTTAAATAGGCATACTGCGGGGCTAAATCATTGCCAGGAAATGCACTTACATTATCATTGGCCTGTTTAATTACGCTTGGATAATCTTTTTTAGCATAAGCTTCGAAAGCAACATTGTAGTTGTTGTTTGCAATATTTTCCATTGCGCTTTGTTTAGCCGAAAATGATGGGTCTAAAATCGTTTTGGCGTAATTCGATTCCGGATATTTCGTCAAAACCAATTGCCTAAACTCATTCGATTTGTTTTCATCAACACCCTTATTGTTTAAATATAAGCTGTAATAAATGGCATCAAGGTGATTATTGTTAGGGTATCTTATTAATAATTCAGCATAAATTTTGTTAGCCTCATTTTTATCATTTAATTCCTGCTGATAAAAACTGGCTATCTCAAAATAGGCATCAATAATTTTCTGATCAGACGCTAAAAGTAATTCTGGTGTGAGGGGCAGGGCATCTAAATATTGTTTTTCTATTGAAGTTTGATCAGTGGAAGTTTGGTTATTTGTTCCGTTTGCAGGTGTGATGGTGTTGGCAACATTGCCACCAGACATCACTTGCGCATTTTCTTGAGCTGATGACCTTTGGCTTTGGCGCCAGTTATCTTCCAGTTGCCTGTTGCCCCAACGTTTCTTAAAATCTGCAAATCCATTACTTATTGCTGCATTATTGTTAAAATAAAAAGTATTGCCCGAGCCAGCTTGAGGAGCATTCAGAGTTTGATTGGGAAAATCGGGATTATCGAGTGACTGATTATTTGAAATCTTAACATTTGCTACCTCAACCTTTGGAGTTAAATAGGCTTTAACTTTTGCCTCACGCTCTGTTAATGGCAATTTCGCGATCATTTGAGCAGTATCTTCTTTCGAAATTATCGTATACCGATCTGTTAAATATTGAAGGTTACTTGCCTTTTTTACAATGTTATCATAATCTGCAAAATTTTTAGGCATGATCAAAACTGTACTATCGTAATATAGTTTTGCCTTGATGTAGTTATTGAATTCCTTAAAATTTAAGTCGGCAATTCTTAAATAAGATAATGCTTTTTGAGTTTGATTCTTCGTACTCTTTTGAACAGATTTTAAATAGTTTTCTTCAGCCTTGGCAAACTTACTATCTTTCGAGAACAATTCTCCAACCTGATAATATATCTGATCCGTATAGTCGAAATTTTTATCATCTTTTAATAAAGCCAATAAAGCTTTGTCTTCATCAACTTTGTAACCACTAATAAGGGCTCTAACTTTAATGCGTTGCAAATTTGCATGGAAATACATTTCAAATGGTGCATTACTATTTTCAACTTTGGTATAATTGATAAATGCATTTTGTAGATCATTATCCTGTTCCTGCAATTGTGCCAAAATATACCGCCAACGGATGCGAAGTTGTTTATCATCGCCTAATCTAACAGCATTTTCGAGTAACATAATGGCCTCTTTATTCCTTTTTTGATAGATCCTCATCTGGGCTGTAGTTGCCAGAGGCTCGGCGATATCTTTTTTTAGATTGTCGGCAGCACGCAGCATGGTATCTAGAATCTTATCAGCAACAACCATGTTATTCAACTCCATTTGGCTACGGGCTTTCCAATTCATAGCCATAATAAAGGTTTTCAAATCATTATTGTATGCCTTAGCTACGTAATCAAAATATTCTGAAGCGATGAAATAGTTGCCTTTTAAATAGTTCGCCCTACCCAAAAGCATATAGGCATCATCAATATAATTACTGAAACTTTTATCATTGATGATGGTTTGTCCTTTTGTAATTACATCATCCAATTGCTTGTTTGGCGCACCAGGAGTAAGTATTAAATTTCTTTGTGGTTCTGGATCGAGATAAACGGGCAGTATTTTTTCGTAATTGTCAGGGTAAGTTTGCAATAAGCCCTCGTTGTATTCGGTAAGTAAAACATTTGAGTTATAGATATAGTTATACCTGGCCGTAAGATTTTGAAACTTACGATCGATAGCAGTATCTTTATTTGCTACGCAGCCAAAAATAAAAAGTAGGCTGATAAGAAAAATGAAGGGATTTATAGTTTGGTTTGAGTATTTTTTCAAGTATGATAAATCGCGTTAGTGGATATATAATAAACAAAATTTTAACAAAAATATTTTATTTGGGGCCAAATTTCAATTATTCAAAGTTAACTTAATTATTGCATTTATAAATGGAAAATCCTAAAGAAGAAGAGACAACAAAAAAAGTTAATACAGCTGCAAAATATTCAGCTATAGGCTTCCAAATGATTGCCACCATCGGACTTTTAACTTTTATCGGTTACAAGATAGATGAGAACAGGAATAGCAAAACCAAAATAATTACTGCCGCATTTGCGTTGGCTGGCGTTGGCATAGCACTTTATCAAGCCATAAAGCAAGCTACCAGATAGCTTGTTGTATGAAGTGATGAATTATTTTCTGAATGGGTTTAACGATTTAAACTCTTTAGAAATCAAACTATTTAGCAATATTTCATCCTTAAATCCTATCTTTGCCAAAGTTTTTAATTGCAAAGAAATTATTCCCTTGACGCTAACCAAGTTTACAAGCATCTACTTTATTTTTGTTGGAATATTGATCGCTATTATTGCGGTTTTACCCAACATTTTTCCTGAGAAGCAAATTTTGGTTAAAAACTTTTGGGTGATTTTTGGCTTTATGGCTGGTATCACCTACATCGCATATATGCTTGTTGATATCGGAATAAAACGCGATCCGGAGGTAGGTGTAATGGCCATCATGGGATCAATTGCAGTGAAGATGATTTTTTGTATGGCTTTTGTGCTGGTTTACAGTATAAAAGCAAAGGGAAACGGGCTACTTTTTACACTAAATTTTTTTTCTGTGTATTTATTGTTTACAGCCTTTGAAATATACTGTTTGTTGCGTAACTTGCGCCACCAAAATTTAAAGTAAAAAACTGCCAATAAATGGATTGTAACCAAGTTTTTGTGTCGAAAGTTAAGAAGGTAATCTTTGTTTTTACGCTTTTAATCGCGTTTTTATCTATCAGAAATAATACTTTCGCCCAGGTTGATAGTACTATTGTTTCTCCTGATAGTGTTGTAGCTGAATCTGCTCACGCAGTTTCTGGTGAACATGGAGCTACAGAACACGGAGAAGAAAAATTCGAGCCTACGAAAGTAATTATGGAGCACATTGCCGATTCACATGTATGGCATTTGTGGGGACATACTTCAATTCCTCTCCCAGTAATTTTATATACTTCTGGAGGTTTGGAGGTTTTTTCTTCTGCTCACTTCCATCACGGTGAGCACGATTATCAAGGTAAATACAATAAATATCGTTTAGTAACAGGCTTAAAGCAAAGCATGACTAAAGATATGTTCAACAAGAACATCAAAGTTGTAGGCGCCGATGGCCAAATCGATGAAGCTGCTTCCGATACGGTGATTGATTTTTCGATTACTAAAAATGTAGCGGCAATGTTTATTGCTATTATTTTAATTGTTATTATTTTCGCGTCAATAGCAGCTAGTTACAAAAAACGTGTAGGTAAAGCGCCAAAGGGTTTGCAATCTTTCTTAGAGCCGGTAATTATTTTCGTTAGAGATGATATTGCAAAACCAAATATTGGACATAAGTATGCTAAATTCATGCCTTATTTGTTAACGATATTCTTCTTTATATTGTTCAACAATTTATTAGGCTTATTTCCAATTTTTCCAGGTAGTGCAAACGTTACAGGTAACATCGCTTTAACGTTTGTTATGGCAACAGCCACCATGTTAGTGGTTAATTTAAATGGTAACAAATACTATTGGAAACATATTCTTACGCCTGATGTTCCTTGGTGGTTATATCCAATTATGATTCCGGTAGAACTTATTGGTATCATTTCGAAGCCATTCGCTTTAATGGTTCGTTTGTTTGCAAACATTACTGCTGGTCACATTATCGTATTGAGTTTAATATCGCTGATATTTATTTTTAAAACATTGGCTATCGCTCCGGTTTCAGTAGCATTCGTTTTGTTTATGGATGTTTTGGAATTGTTGGTGGCATTTTTACAAGCATTTATTTTTACATTATTGTCTGCCCTATTTATCGGTATGGCGGTAGAGGAGCATCATTAACAGAAAACTATTTTTTACAAATTATATAATTAAATTAGTTATGGTAGGTTCAATCGCGGCAATTGGTGCCGGTTTAGCAGTAATTGGTGCCGGTATCGGTATCGGTCATGTAGGTGGTAAAGCAATGGAAGGTATTGCTCGTCAGCCTGAGGCTGCATCAAAAATTCAAACTGCAATGATTATTGCTGCTGCCCTTATTGAGGGTGCTGCATTATTCGGTGTGGTAGTTGCATTATTAGGCTTAGGCGTTTAATAGCAATTTAGAATTATTAATCGGGAATTCAACGATTGGTTGTTTTCCCGATTTTAACGAAAAAATCAATAAAAAAAATATAAAAAATGGAATTAGTTACCCCGAGTATTGGATTGGTTTTCTGGACGGCATTAGCTTTTATCTTCTTATTACTTTTACTTAGAAAACTTGCCTGGAAGCCAATTTTAGGAGCTATCCACGAGCGTGAGCAAAGTATTGATGAAGCTTTGAATAAAGCTGAATTGGCTAAACAAGAAATGGCTCGTTTAACTGCTCAAAATCAAGATTTGATGCAACAGGCACGTGCTGAACGCGATGAAATTTTGAAAGAAGCTAAAACTTTAAAGGATAGTATCTTAAACGAAGCTAAAAAACAAGCACAAGTTGAAGGTTCGAAATTGATTGAGAAAGCAAAAATCGAAATCGAAAACCAAAAGAAAGTTGCTTTGGCTGAAGTGAAAGATCAGGTTTCTACTTTATCATTGGAAATTGCAGAACGTGTTTTACGTGGCCAATTGGATGATAAAACAAAGCAAGAAGCTTTAGTAGCTAATTTGTTAAAAGACGTTGAATTAAATTAAGTTTTAAAGTATAAAGTTTAAAGTAGAAAGTTCAGGGTTTAGAGTTTAAAGTTTAAATTGAACGATTTGATATTCAATTTTCAGCTTCGACTTTCGGCTTTCAACTTTTAACTTTCAACTTTCAACTCAAAAAATATGTCAGAAATTAAAGTTGCAGGCAGATACGCCAAATCATTAATCGACCTAGCTGTTGAAAACAACGGTTTAGCTGAATCGTACAATGATATGGTTTTGTTTGAAAAGGTGGTTGATGAAACGCCCGAACTAGAAGCGATATTAAAAAATCCAATTGTGCCTTTAGATAAAAAGGTTGGTATTTTGAATGGAATTTTTGCTGACAAAGTAGGTAAACTAAGCCTTACTTTTTTTAAAATAGTAGTAAATAAAGGCCGTTCGGCAATCTTATTTTCTACAGCAAAACAGTTTATCAAACAATATAACCAAATTAAAGGAATTGTTACTGCTGATGTAACTACAGCAACAACTTTAAGCGATACTGCCAAGGCACAGATTATTGAAACTGTTAAAAAAGAATTAGGCGCTAATGAGGTTATCGTTAATGAGAAAATTGACGAGAAGCTAATTGGTGGTTTCATTCTTAAGGTAGGTGATAAACAATTCGATGCAAGCATTGCCAGCGGATTAAATAAACTAAGAAAAGAATTTGCGCAGTAAGCGCTAGGTGATAAGCGTGTAGCGATAAAGCACTAAACGCAAGGAGCCGAATAAAAATAATATTGCGCTAAACGTATGGCCGAAAAACGCCAAGCGCCATGCGCCAAGCACTATACATTTACAAAAAGATATAATTAAAATTATGGTAGAGGTAAGACCAGACGAAGTATCGGCAATTATCAGACAGCAATTGGCGGGCTTCAAATCAGAAACCGAACTGGAAGAAGTTGGTACCGTGTTGCAAGTGGGCGACGGTATTGCCCGTGTTTACGGTTTAACTAAAGTTCAATCGGGTGAGTTGGTTGAATTTGCAAACGGCCTGCAAGGCATTGTATTAAACCTTGAAGAAGATAACGTTGGTGTGGTACTTTTAGGTGCATCTGACGAGATTAAAGAAGGTGATACAATTAAACGTACCAAAAAAATTGCCTCTATTAAAGTTGGTGAAGGTATGCTTGGCCGCGTAGTGAACACTTTAGGTGAGCCTTTAGATGGTAAAGGACCAATCTTAGGTGAAACTTACGAGATGCCTCTAGAGCGTAAAGCACCAGGTGTAATTTATCGTCAGCCGGTAAATGAGCCTTTACAAACAGGTATTAAAGCAATTGATGCGATGATTCCAATCGGTCGTGGTCAGCGTGAGTTGGTTATTGGCGATCGTCAGATTGGTAAAACAGCTGTTTGTATTGATACCATTATCAACCAAAAAGAATTTTATGAAGCAGGCCAACCTGTGTTCTGTATTTATGTAGCTATTGGTCAGAAAAATTCTACCGTTGCCAACATTGTACGTACACTAGAGGAGAACGGCGCTTTACCATATACAGTTGTTGTTGCTGCTTCGGCTGCTGATCCTGCTCCAATGCAGTTTTATGCTCCGTTTGCTGGTGCTGCAATTGGTGAGTTTTTCCGTGATACAGGTAGACCAGCTTTAATTGTTTATGATGATTTATCTAAACAAGCTGTAGCTTACCGTGAGGTATCGTTATTACTTCGTCGTCCACCGGGCCGTGAGGCTTATCCAGGTGACGTTTTCTACTTACACAGTCGTTTGTTAGAAAGAGCTGCGAAAATTAATGCGAATGATGATATCGCTAAAGACATGAATGATTTACCAGAATCGATTAGACATATCGTTAAAGGTGGTGGTTCATTAACAGCTTTACCAATTATCGAAACGCAAGCTGGAGACGTTTCTGCTTATATTCCAACTAACGTAATTTCGATTACTGATGGTCAGATCTTCTTAGAATCGAATTTATTCAACTCTGGTATTCGTCCGGCTATTAACGTAGGTATTTCAGTATCACGTGTGGGTGGTAACGCTCAAATTAAATCGATGAAAAAAGTAGCAGGTACTTTAAAGTTAGATCAGGCTCAATACCGTGAATTAGAGGCATTCTCTAAATTCGGATCTGACTTAGATGCTGCAACGAAATCGGTTTTAGATAAAGGTGCACGTAACGTAGAAATGTTAAAACAAGCGCAATTCTCTCCATTCTCTGTTGAGAAACAAGTTGCTATTGTTTATGCTGGTACTAAAAACCTAATGCGTAATGTTCCGGTTAACAAGGTTAAAGAATTCGAAACTGAGTATTTAACTCAACTGGAAATGCGTCATCCAGAAACTTTATCAGCATTAAAAGCGGGTAAATTTGATGATACCATTACAGGTGTTTTAGATACAGTAGCAAAAGAGATTTCAAGTAAATACTAATAGAGTTGAAAGTTAAAAGTAGAAAGTTTAAAGCTTTTTACTTTTAACTTTTTACTTTACACTTATTAAGAATGGCTAATTTAAAAGAAGTAAGAAACCGGATTGCATCAGTACAATCAACCCAACAGATTACCAAAGCTATGAAAATGGTTTCGGCTGCGAAGTTGAAACGTGCTACTAACGCAATTATCGCTTTACGTCCTTATGCAACGAAATTGAAAGAGATTTTAGGAAATCTTTCAGCCAGTTTAGAAGGGTCTTCATCGCCTTTTATTCAAGAGCGTGAACCTAATAAGGTTTTAATTGTAACGGTATCATCAAACCGTGGTTTGGCTGGTGCTTTTAACATGAACGTAATTAAAGCCACTAATAATTTAATTGCTGAGAAATATAGCGAACAATTCAAAAACGGAAATGTGAGCATTATTTCTATCGGTAAAAAAACACAAGATTTTTACGAAAAACGTAAATACAATGTTATTGGAAACAATAATGAAGTATACGCTGCTTTAACTTTCGAAAACGTAACCAAGATCACTGATGCGATAATGGCTGGCTTTTTAAAAGGCGAATTTGATAAAGTAGAAGTGGTTTATAACCGTTTCAGAAATGCGGCTGTTCAATTTATTACTACTGAACAATTGTTGCCTTTACCAAAGGTTGAGGAAGTAGAATTAACTAAAGCCGATAAAAAAGCAGCAAACGTTGATTATATTTTAGAGCCATCTCAGGAGGAAATTGTTGAACAATTAATTCCAAAATCAATTAAAATTCAGTTATACAAAGCGGTGTTGGATTCTCACGCATCTGAGCATGGCGCACGTATGACATCGATGGATAAAGCAACTGAAAACGCTGGTGAGTTATTAAAAGCCTTAAAACTTTCTTATAATCAAGCCCGTCAGGCAGCAATTACAACTGAGTTAACAGAGATTGTAAGTGGTGCAGCAGCATTAAATGGATAATCAAAATTCTCATCCTGCGCTTGTCGAAGGATTAAAATACAAAACCCATTTCTTAATAGAAATGGGTTTTCTTATGCTCCAACTAATTTAAACTTAAAATTAGATATTTTACTTTCGCTACAGCTTCTCTAAAGTCGAGCTAATTCCAAGTTCTCCACGAGCTCCAAGCTGAATTTTGCTATTATTATCTACGATAAGAACATTATGTTCGGAATCTTTTTGCCAAAACATATCATCAAAACGAAATGCCTTGCCCTTTGCGATACCACTGATATTTGTAAGCTGCAAAAGGTTTCCTGTGGCTTGCAGCTTCACAAAAATAGTATCAGAAATCGCATTTGGTTTTAATACAGATTTAACAGTGTTTTCCGAAAGGTTAACGTAAGAATTCAAATCCATATCAAAACTACTGTTGTTTTTTATTTGGTAACTTATGTCTCCCGGAAATACTCTTATTTTTGTTTTGGAAGTACTTCCGGCCACTGATAATGAAATCTCAAAAATACCTGATTTTTTATATCTGTGCTCCGCTTTACTTCCCTTAACCTCAACTGAGCCATCTCCGTAATTCCAAATGTAATTGTCGGCACCTGTAGCATCATTAGCGGTCAAAACCACAGATTGTGCTAAATAAATCGATTTGTTTTCTACTTTAAATTCAGTAGTACTGATTTCAGGAATTCGATAAGGTTCCTTTTTACAGGCAACCATGCTTATTGAAGCAATAGCAAGCCCTGCTAGTAAATTTTTGATTTTCATGTTAAAGATTTTATTTGTGTGTGCCCAAAACTAATAAAATTCTATAACTAAGAACTTAATAATTGAGTAATTACATAAATGTTAAGTTGAGTAAGCGTAAAGAAAGTGATGTCGAATTCAACTGTTATATTTGCACAATAATTTCAAATTATGAAAAGATACATCTTCATCACATTATTACTTGCTCCAATTTTTGCCCTTGCCCAATCTCCAGCCAGAGATTATACCAATGCAGTACTGTGGCAACAAACAAGCGGCGAGTACAGAGCCCTATGTTTTCAAGCGTATAACTTTGCCAGATTATCTTTAAAGGAAGCCTTGTGGGCCGATACAAGTAAAAAACCAAATTGTGTTATTGTAGATATTGATGAAACCATTTTAGATAATTCACCTTTCCAGGGCCATGAAATTAGGAAAGGACTAAGTTATAATCCAGCCGATTGGACAGAGTGGACAAGCTTAGCAAAGGCTGATACCGTTCCTGGATCCTTGGCATTTTTAAAATTTGCATCCTCAAAAAACATCGAAACTTTTTACGTGAGTAATCGCGATGAAAAGGATTATGCCGCGACTTTAAAAAATCTGCAGGCTTTTGGATTTCCATATGCTGATGATGCACATCTAGTAGTTTCAAAAGGAACTTCAAACAAAGAACCTCGCCGACAGAAAATTGCCGAAACGCATCATATTTTAATGTTCTGCGGCGATAACTTAAGTGATTTTAGTAATATTTTCTATCGTGAAGAGAAAAATACATTTGAGCAGGTAAATCAAAATCAAAACCTTTTTGGCATTAAATATATTGTATTACCTAACCCCATGTATGGCGACTGGGAAAAACCTTTGTACAAGGGAGAAAAGTTAAGTGATAAGGATAAAGGAAAACATCGTTTAGAACGATTAAAAAGTTACTAAACTTTATAAATATTCAGCAATAAGTATTACTTTTGCTGCATCATAAAAATAATTATTATGGAGAACAGCGAATTAAAGCACAATACTGAAAGTATGAAAACGGCTAATCAGCCAGGAATATATAAATTAATGATCTTTGGTGTATTAATTTGTATGGTTGGTACCTATGCTCGTTTCGCTTTCGATTCTTGGGTATTATCTTTGGTGTCTTGGATTGTATTATTTATTGGCGCAATCATTAGCATTAAAGGCGTATTCAAAATATTAGACGCATAAAATATTTCTCTCTACACATACAGAAGCCAATTATGTTGATCACGTAATTGGCTTTTTTATTTTCCTTTTCTTTTGAAAAGCAGGTTCCTGTTCTTTTTGGTACCGAAAGCCCTGCCATCCGCTTTACTCACCCGAATAAAAATCGGGGTTCGTGCCCGCTGCTGTCAGGTTTATGTTACTTAGGTAAACCTTCCTATTTTAAACCCGACAATAGCGACAGCCCCGAGTTTTTTACGAGGGCTACAGCGAATGGCGGGACTGCCATAACCCACAACCTACTGCAATTGCTTTACTAATTATTTTTTATGGAATGTGGTTTAAAAAATCATCAACTTTTAAACGCTTTTGGTTTTGGGTTACCTATATCGATTTTCAGTATAAAGAGAAAAACGACAAGTAAACTAACCAAAAACGTCGGGAACTTTAAATGGCCATTTAAAGCAAATTATTAAAATGATTAATTTATCAGAACCACAAAATCATGAAAAGGAATATAATTGCTATTGCCATAATTTTAACAATTTTTGGCTGCCAATCTAACAAAAAGGAATCTGCCAGCGCTGATGCATCCATTGCTCAGGAAATGAAAATCGCTGACGACACCGCTGTAGAAAAAATCATCAAAACAGCCGACATGCGTTTTCGTGTTAAAGATGTTCAAAATACTAAAGAGCAACTAAGTAAAACCATCAAAGCAGAAGGCGGCACTGTTGCCGAATTTTCCATTCAAAGCAACATTCAGGAAACTGAAAAAGTTAAACAATCTACCGATTCATTAAAGGAAATTACGTCTTATCGTACAGAAGGTTATCTTGTAGCAAAAGTACCCTCAGAAAAATTGGATGAGTTTACCAACACGATTTCAAAAATGGCTGTGTTTGTAAATAGCGCATCAATGAAATTAGATGATCAGAGCATTAACTATTTAGCCAATAAACTTAAAGCTCAAAATAGGGTAAGTGCTTCTAAACAAATTGGTAATATCCCCAGTAAAAAAGCTGATAACATAGAAACATCTTTAGCTTTAAAAGATGAATATGTAGACAGGAAAATTGATAATATGAGTATTGATGCTCGAGTAAAATACAGTACAATTACACTTAATTTTTATCAGGATAACACTGTTACCACAATGACCGTTGCGAATGATAATTTGTACGATTACCGCCCTAATTTTGCCAGCAGGCTTTGGTTAAACATTGTAAACGGTTGGACCATTTTTAAAGAAATTATTCTTGCTTTAGCAAACCTTTGGATGTTGGTTTTAGCTGGAATAGTAGTGTTTTTTACTGTCAGATACTTTGTAAGGAAAAACAAAGTGGCGATGGAATTGGCAGCAAAAAATTTAATGGCAAATAGGCAATAGTGTTTCATTTTTCCGAATGAGATTGCCACGTCCCGATGAAAATCGGTACTCGCAATGACGATTTCGTTTTAATCCTATCGGTCGGTGTCTCACCGACCGACTTATTTCTTAACTTTCACAGCCAAACCTTTCACCTTCGTTTTGTTATCGCTTACAAAAGATTCCCAACCTGAATAAGTTTTCGATTTTCCGCCAGAAGTAATTTTTTGGAATGAATGGCAAACAGCAACCGCTAAACCATCCGTTGCATCCAAAAACTCCGGGGTTTCTTTAAAGTTCAGTAACCTTTGAAGCATGGCTGCCACTTGTTCTTTAGTAGCATTTCCATTTCCTGTAATAGATTGCTTTATTTTACGCGGCGAATATTCTGTAACCGAAATATTTCTGGAAAGTGCAGCTGCTATTGCTATTCCTTGCGCTCTGCCCAATTTCAAAAGAACCTGAATGTTTTTGCCGTAAAAAGGTGCTTCTATTGCTAAAACATCAGGTTTGTATTGGTCAATCAATACAACTGTTTTTTCGAAAATGCGTTGAAGTTTTAAAAATGGATCATCAAGATGCGTCATCTTAACTACGCCTAAACTAATGAGTTCTGTTTTGTTTCCCTTTTCTAAAATTACGCCATAACCCATTACCGCAGTTCCGGGGTCGATGCCCATAATGATCCGTTCCTTTTTTTCGTTCAACATTACAGCAATATTAAGCATATTTGCAAACTAAAAAGATAATCTTGACAGGCAACAACAAAAAAATATTATCAATACTGATTAAAACCGCAATCGTAATCCTTGCCTTTTGGTTTATCTACCACAAGCTTGTGGCCAATAAAAACCTCGAAAATTTTAGTGCCTTACTAAAAGATATTTCGCAGATTGAAATTTTTGCTGTAATCGGTTTTGTTGTTTTGCTAATGTTCGTTAATTGGTTTTTAGAAGCAGCCAAGTGGAAAAGATTGATGAGCCATATTGAAAGGATTACTTTTTACCGAGCCATTGAATCGGTTTTTTGTGGCTTAACCCTAGCCATCTTTACACCAAATAGATTAGGCGAGTATGGTGGGAGGGTATTTTTTCTATCGCCCAAGCGTAGGATAGTAGGTATAGTGGCGATGACAGTGGGAAACATTGGGCAATTAGTGTTGACAAATGTTTTCGGAGCAATTGCCGCTTGCTTTTTTATTTACAGATTTGTACCGATCGATAACTCCGTTTTTTTAGCAGTTGTGATGTTGGCTATGGCTTTCTGCCTGTTTTTTATTGTCTTCTATTTTAATATTCAGTGGTTAAATGGCATCTTGTTATCATTCAAATTCACACGGAAGTATAAGAAATTTTACAGTATTCTAGGGAGATATCGAAAAGAAGAACTCTTTAAAATTATGCTGTTTTGCCTGGCAAGATACATCGTTTTCAGTTCTCAATATTTCATTTTATTTATGTGGCTCATTCCAGGATTGCATTATATGGATATCATCATGATGACCTGTTTATTGTTTTTAATTCAGTCGGCATTGCCATCATTGGATCTTTTCGATGTTGGGATTAGAAGTGTAACAGCAGTTGAGTTATTTAAGCACATAACCGATCAGCATGTGGCAGTTATTGCATGTACAGCAAGTATTTGGCTCATAAATATTATTATTCCTGCTATCTTAGGCACTTATTTCGTTTTTAAACTCAATTTTTTTGGAACTCCTAAAACTGATTAGTCTTACATCCGCCGCTTTAACTTTAGTTTATGGTTTATTGGTACTCACTTTTATTAAAGGTTGGTACAGCTTAAACCTATTTAAAAAAGGTATTTTTACACCTGTTACCAAGGTTTCGGTTATTGTTGCCGCACGTGATGAGGCCTTAAATATTGGCCGAACCATTGATGCTTTAATTGCACAGGATTATCCAAAAAACTTAACAGAAATTATTTTCATTGATGATCATTCTACTGATAACACGGCGGAAATTGTAGCCTCTTACGCTGCCAGTGGAATTAAACTAATTAAATTAAACGAAAACCAGGCACTTAACTCTTACAAGAAGAAGGCAATACAAACAGCAATTGGATCGTGCAGTGGCGATTTAATTATCACTACTGATGCCGATTGTGTAATGGGCGAAAAATGGCTCTCGTCAGTTGTAAATTTTTATCAGGATAAGGGTTATAAAATGATATCTTCGCCGGTAGCCTACTTCGAAGAAAAGAGTTTTTTCGAAAGATTGCAGTCATTGGAATTTCTATATTTAATTGGCTTAGGGGCGTCAACTATCGGCAATAAAAAGCCTTCCACTTGCAATGGTGCAAACTTAGCATACGAAAAGGCTACATTTTATGAGGTTGGTGGTTTTCAAGGAATAGATGATTTGGCCTCTGGCGATGATGAGCTTTTGCTGCATAAAATAGCTGCAAAATATCCTGATAAAATAGGTTTCCTCAAAGATAGATTTGCGATTGTATATACGCATGCAAAAGAGAATTTAAAGTCATTTATTCAACAGCGTAAAAGGTGGGCATCTAAAAGTACGCGATATAAAAATAAAGCAATCATCGTTTTAGGTGTTTTTGTTTGGGTTTTTAATCTTAGTATTTTATCAAACTTCATTACAGGATTATTTATTCCAGCGTTTTTAACCATAACAATCTATCAATTGATAGTTAAAATGATTTTAGAAACATTATTTTTATGGGATGTGACTGGCTTCGCAAAAAAACGTCGACTGCTCGTATTAATCCCTATTTTAAATGTTTTACATATACTTTACATCGTTTACATTGGTATTGCTGGAAACAGTGGGAAATACAATTGGAAAGGGAGAATGGTTAAGTAATGGATAATAGCCCATCAAAAAAAGTATGGTTAAAGTTTAAAAGAAATAAGCTCGCTTTTGGTGGACTTATTTTTATTTTACTATTGGTTTTGATGGGGATTTTGGGTTATTTAATCACTCCAGATCATACGCCTTTTGCCAATACGCAGGTTTTGCAGCTAAACAAAAAAAAGCCTAGCCGAACTTTTAAATTTATCATTCTTGGCAAAAACCCTAATGTAAAAGAGATTGGGTTTTTCGAGCGGATGCTGGAAGGGCAAAAGTCAGCTGTTACGAGTATTCCAATTACTTCATATCGAATCGTTAATGATGATGTTTTTATAACGCCTTACATCGGTGATGAGGAAAAAGTTAAGGAAACTAAATACAGTTTAAGAGAGTTATGCCCTAGATGTACACCTTATTCTAAACTTGGAACACCAGCAACTTTGTTTGAGCAATATAATGTGTATGAAAAAACATATTGGTTAGGGACAGACATTTATGGTCGTGATTTGCTAAGCCGCATGATTCTTGGCATTCGCGTCTCACTATCTGTTGGTTTGATGGCGGTGTTGATCTCGCTTTTTATAGGAGTAAGTTTAGGTGCGATAGCAGGTTATTTTGGAGGCAAAGTTGATGCGGCAATCAGTTGGTTTATGAATGTAGTTTGGTCGTTGCCTTCGTTATTGCTGGTTATTGCCATTTCATTTGCTTTAGGTAAAGGCTTTTGGCAAATATTTATTGCGGTTGGTTTATCAACATGGGTAGATGTTGCTCGTTTAGTGCGTGGGCAGGTAATGGCGCTTAAAGAAGTAGAATTTGTGGAAGCTGCCAGAGCATTGGGGTTTAGCACTTCGCGAACTATTATAAAGCACATACTCCCAAATATTGCAGGACCGATTTTAGTAGTGGCATCTTCAAATTTTGCATCAGCAATATTATTGGAAACGGGCTTGAGTTTCTTGGGCTTCGGGGCACAGCCTCCAATGCCAAGTTGGGGAAGTATGATTAAAGAACATTATGGATATATAATCATGGATGCTGCTTATTTAGCTGTTTTACCAGGTTTGGCCATTATGTTTACGGTTTATGCTTTTAATGTTTTGGCTATAGGCCTGCGTGATGCTTTTGATGTAAAAGGGCAGAATACAACTGTCTAAATTTTCTTTTTCTTCGAAGCTTTGGCAAGCGGATTAAACTCCAGCGCCAAATTGATCCAAAAATCTAAATCTTCCTTCCTGTTTAGTACATCTTGCGAAACTAATATATAACCTTTCATTACAGTGTTACTCATAACCATTAGTTCCCAGCCATCCACATTTTCTAAAGCTACCAAGCTTTCGGGAGCGAGCCTAAGCATCACTTTATCTTTCATTACACCAATGCACATTTTGTTATCAACCATAAAGATCAATCCACCAAACATTTCTTTCTCTTCTACATCTGGCAAGTGCATTAACTTTTCCGCAATGCGATTAGCAAGAGTCTCATTGTATCTCATTAGCTAATTAAAATTATTGTTTTCCTCTACATATTTTATTCCAGTAGATTTAAAGAACGTTTTTAGAATATCATATTTTTGGTGGCAAAATACATTTAATTTGATTTTTTCGGAGCTTACTTTTCGCCTTCTGCATTCAAAACAAAACTCAATGTATTCGGGCACATTTCCTTTCTTATCAAAGAATAAAATCGCATTCCTTGGTTCATAACAATTAGCGCCCATCTCAAAATTTTTGAGGCCATGATAACTTTTATTAGATTTAACTCCAATGTTATATAGAATATTGGTCAACTTTTCGATCTCTTTTTTTGACAATACTTTAGTTTCAAGCGCTTTGATTTTATAAAATCTCTTATTCTTAACAGGGAAATAACCAATAGAATCTTTCAGATAATTCTGCGGACTTAAAGCCGGACTTCCATTCACATCAACTAAATCATCTGGGATTATTTCTTGTGGTTCGAAAGAAACCAACACAACTTTTTTATACTTGCTAAATGGAAAAATTTTTAACCTGTCACTCACTGAATATGTGTTTCTTAACATGCAATCCCACCTTTTTTCAAGAACATCGCCTTCTTCTTCAGTTGGTGGATATATTTTTGCCTTATTTTTCGTTTGTGCTATAGTAATGGTGCCGCATATAGAAAGGATGATGCTTAATATGAGTATTTTCATTGCTAGTTGTTTAAAACTAATTTAAAGCTTTAATATCCAATTCACAAAGTTTAGCCTTTATTCTTTAAATTTGCATTATGTTATTGAACTGTTACCAAGAGGAATTTTTAGAGGCGGGTTGCGACGAAGCAGGGAGAGGTTGTTTAGCTGGGCCGGTTTTCGCCGCTGCCGTAATTTTGCCTAAAGGTTTTGTTTTGGAAGGATTGAATGATTCAAAACAACTTACATATGCTCAAAGAGATTTGCTTCGTCCGATTATTGAGAAGGAAGCACTGGCTTGGGCAGTTGCCTCCTGCGATCATGAAGAAATCGATCAGATAAATATTCTTAATGCATCTTTTTTGGCCATGCATAGGGCGATAGAAAAATTACAATGTCAACCGCAATATTTGGTTATAGATGGTAATCGTTTTAAAACTTATCCTCAAATTCCGCACAGTTGCATTATAAAAGGCGATGGGAAATATCTGAATATTGCAGCAGCTTCCATTTTGGCTAAAACACATCGTGATGAATATATGGCAAATCTGCATAATGATTTTCCGCATTACAATTGGCAGCAAAACAAAGGTTATCCAACCATTGCGCACCGTAAAGCGGTTATCGAAATTGGCTTATCTCCATTTCATCGTAAAACTTTTAATGTGAGCGATCCTCAGCTCGACTTGTTTTCAAAAGCAGTCTAATTTTCGTATTTTCACAACATTGTGAAAATTCTATTAATAACTAAACGGATTCCCTTTCCGCCAAATAGTGGTTATCCAATTGTGGTTTATAATACCATGAAAGGTTTGCTACAACTTGGTGCAGATCTCACTTTTTTTAGTTTGAACCCTACAAAAGGCAGTATTGATATTGAAGATCTAAATGATCCAATTTTTGATCAGATTAAATTGCATACCGCCGATTTGGATACAGAAGTAAATGTATGGTCTGCTTTTTTTAATATTTTCACCAATCAATCTTACAATGTATCCAGGTATTTTAGTGAAGATGCAGCACGTCAGCTTGAAAATATTCTTCGGGAAAATGTATTTGATGTGATTCAGTTTGAGGGATTATTTGTTGTTCCCTATTTAGATGTTGTAAAAGCGAATAGCAATGCCAAGCTCATTTACCGGGCGCACAACATCGAGTTTACCCTGTGGGAACGGCTCTCTCACTCAGAAAGTTTTCTGGTTCGCAGAAAATACCTTGCCTTTTTGGCTCAACGTTTAAAAGCTTACGAAACAGATCAGATTAATCGTTTTCATCAAATATTTGCCATTAGCGAGCCCGATAGACAAAGTATTATTCGCTTTGGCTGCGAAGTTCCGATGTCGGTTTTTCCTGTAGCAATTGATTTGGAAAAGTATAAGATCGATAAATCGAAAACGAGTTTTCCCACGCTATTTCATTTAGGCGCAATGGATTGGCGTCCAAATCAGGAAGGTTTGGAATGGTTTCTGGATGATATTTGGCCAGATATTGAAAAGCTTAATAAAGACCTTCGATTTTATATTGCAGGAAAAAACATGCAGAAGCATTTTTTTGAATACGATTCTGATAATCTTATTGTAGAGGGCGAAGTATTTGATGCCATTGAATTCATGAATTCGAAAGCGATTATGATTGTACCGCTTATTTCTGGCACCGGAATGCGTGTAAAAATAATCGAAGGTATGGCAATGAAAAAATGTATCATTGCTACCACTACCGCCGCAGAAGGCATTAATTGTAGGCACGGACATGATATTTTAATTGCTGATTCTGCCGATGAGTTTTACCGCTACATTTTGCAATGCATCATCAACCCGAAACGTTGGATGGAAATAGGAGAGAATGCAAGAAAAACGGTAGAAAATGATCACGGAATCAAGCTCATCGCTGGCAAAATGCTAGAGATTTACAAGGGTTTAATCAGTGCCTAGTTCTCACAGAGAATGCAAATACCTTTCTAAAATTTACCTTAAAACATTATCTTTTTCTTACTACTTTTGCGCAACTAAATATTAAGCATGAAAAATACCGCTTTAACAGAAAAACACATCGCTTTAGGCGCTAAAATGGTTCCATTTGCAGGTTACAATATGCCTGTTACTTACGAAGGCATAAATGCAGAACATGCAACCGTACGCAATAGTGTTGGTGTTTTTGATGTGAGCCACATGGGTGAATTTATTTTAAAGGGCGAAAATGCTTTAGATTTAATTCAGCGTGTAACCAGTAACGATGCTTCGAAATTATACGATGGCAAGGTTCAATATTCATGCTTGCCAAACAAGGATGGCGGTATTGTAGATGATCTTTTGGTTTATCGTATTGATGAAAAAAGCTATATGCTAGTTGTTAATGCATCGAACATTGAGAAGGATTGGAACTGGATTCAGCAGTTTAACGATAGGGATGTAGAAATGCATAATATTTCTGATAAAACTTCTCTATTGGCCATTCAGGGACCAAAAGCTGCAGATGCTTTACAAAGTTTAACTGATGTTGATTTAGCATCGATGGAGTATTATACCTTCGTTAAAGCAACATTTGCTGGTGTAGATAACGTGGTTATTTCTGCTACGGGTTATACTGGTGCTGGTGGTTTTGAAATTTATTTCGAAAATCAATATGCTGATCAAATTTGGAATGCAATTTTTGAAGCTGGGGTAGCACAAAATATTAAACCGATTGGTTTAGGTGCTCGCGATACTTTACGTTTAGAAATGGGTTTTTGCCTTTACGGTAACGATATTGACGATACTACTTCGCCAATTGAAGCTGGCTTAGGCTGGATTACCAAATTCTCCAAACCATTTACAAATTCTGAAAACCTATTGGCCCAGAAAGACGCAGGTATCCAAAAGAAACTGGTTGGTTTTGAAATGATTGATAGAGGAATTCCTCGTCATGACTACGAAATTGCTGATGCTGAAGGAAATATTATTGGTAAAGTAACCTCAGGAACACAAGCACCATCATTGCAGAAAGCAATTGGTATGGGTTACGTAGCCAAAGATTTTTCGAAAGAGGGAACTGAAGTTTTCATTCTGATTCGCAATACTCCTATTAAGGCTAAAGTAGTTAAATTTCCATTTTATAAATAGATAAGTAGTAAGTTATAGGTTGTACGTTTTAAGACTTATAACCTATAACTTAAAACGTATAACTTTCAAGATGCCAAAAAAAATAGAAGTTTGTTTAACCCCTGCTTTAATCGATTTGTATGATATCGAACAAAGTATTGTTGTGGTTATTGATATTTTAAGAGCCACTTCATCCATTACTTATGGCATTGAAAATGGCGCCGAAGCCATTATACCCGTTGCTAACGTAGAAGATTGTTTAAATTATAGTGATAAAGGATATTTATTAGCTGCAGAACGTAACGGAGAAGTGGTTGCAGGCTACGACTTTGGAAATTCTCCATTTTCTTACACCAAAGAAAAAGTTGCTGGTAAAACAATCGTATTAACCACAACAAACGGAACTAAAGCGCTACATTTAGCCAATAGAAGGGCTTATCAGGTAGTTATTGGGTCATTCTTAAATCTCGATTCATTGTGCGAGTATCTGGCAAGTCAGGATAAAAATGTGCTCTTACTTTGTGCAGGCTGGAAAGATCAATTTAACTTAGAAGATACTTTATTTGCCGGAGCAATTGTAAATAAGTTGCGTAAAAACTTCGAGCATTTTGATGATTCTAGCGTTGCTGCAGAAGATTTATATGCTATAGCAAAAGATGATTTAAGAAAATATCTACACAAATCATCACACAGCCACCGTTTACAACAGTTAAATATTGAAGATGATGTGGTGTTTTGTTTGCAGTTGAATACCTGCACAGCTATTCCGGTTTTAGATGGAGAACGGTTGGTTAAACTTCAAGCTTAAACTCCAAACCACCTTAAGGGACTAATAAACCTTTACGGATATAGAAATAATAAAAAAAATTTGAACCAGCCTTACCTTTTTATAGGCAAAGTCCCTTTTAAGGGGTTGGACGTTATAAGCTCTCTAATTGCTGGTGTATTTTTAATCGTAATTAAGGCTTCTTCATGGGCCAGCCAATAAATATCTTCGGCCCGTTTCATATCAAAAGTACTAATTGCGCCTAAGCCTTTTGGCTCAATCATCACATTGCAAAACTTAGCTTTACGTTCCATATCATGGTTAATGGACATAACGCCTGCCCGCCCCATTAAATTGGTGATGCCAGTAATCTTATCTACAGGTTTTAAATGGTTACAAGAAGAGCCAATAATAAAATCGCATTCATCCATTAAAGGTTCTACCGGGAAGTTGTTCAAAATTCCACCATCCACATACATCTGGCCATCAATCATAATCGGTTTAAAAATGCCGGGAATACAACTAGATGCATGTATAGCACGTATGAGCGGTCCTTTCGTAAAGTACACCAATCTACCTTCACTAAAATTTACTGCAGCAATGGTTAAAGGAATCTTCAGTTTTTCAATCGAATCTTCAGGAAAATATTCTTTCAATATTTGGGAAGTATTTTCAATGTTGATCAATCCTAATGAGCCAACAGCCGGACGAACAAAACGCCATAATTTGGTTTTTAAAAAAATACTTAATCCTTCCTCAGGATCAATACCAGCTGCAAAAAATGCGCCTGCAATTGCTCCAGCGCTGGTTCCACTGATGTGACTAAAGGTAATGCCTAAATTGCTGAATGCCTTGAGTACACCCAGGTGTGCTATTCCCCTAATTCCTCCGCCTGATAATACAATGCCAACTTTCATCTACAAAATGGTTAATAGTTTAAACTGATAATCTGTAAAATTGTTTACGGTAAACTAATTTGCCGACTTATTTTTGCTTTGGTTTGTATTTAGATTGATTGAGAATTTTTTGGGCATCGTTATCGGCCATTAATTGTTGAAGCGTTACTTTTGGATGCTCGGCCATGTATTTTTTTACAATCTGCCATCCCACCCAAACACCTAGTTTAGGTGCCGATTCCCGATTTTCTCCTAACCCAGGTGTAAATGGTCCTTCAGAAAGGAAGACCTGAATTTTTTGATAATCTGTTTCGTACAGAAAATTGTTTTCTAAAAAGTATGCCCAAATATCACCTTCAAAATTTTGTGTCCATTGCAGCTGTTCAGAAGTATAACCAATTTTAGTAGAGTCAGCTATGTTTTCAGGCAAAACCTGATCAAGAAAATAAAGAATTTTACCCTGAAAAATCATTTTTGATAACAACGTTCTATTTTCATCTGGTTCTGCAAATAATTCCTCATGTGCATAGGTTTCCGCTACGCGGGGAACAATATATTCAGGTGCAAATCTTCTTGATAAATATAAGGGAACACTTTGCACTATGGCACCGTAAAACTTGCTGTCTTTCCCTAAAAACATATCTAAACCTATTCCTAAATAATTATCGCCAACCGGCATCTGGTAAGCAAAGCCAGAAACAAAGGCGATTATTTTTGGAACTTTTGCTTTTGGATAGTAATGTTTAATGTATTTAAAAGTTTCTGTCAGGCCTTCCTCTTGCACTTTCATATTTGGATAAACGCTATCAACCTCCTTTGTTAAATCTTTATAAGCCTGATCGGCAAATAAGGTGCTTAGTATTTGATCATCAGAATAGGATGGAGAGCCAATCATTTTATGAAGGTAATCCTCATAAAAAAAGCCGTATTTATTCAGTAATTGTTTATTGGTTTCTGTTGGATTTTTATCTCTTGCAGCAAAGAACTCTTTATCAAAGCGTTCGATCTTTACATCAAGCTTGATGTTGCTTACATCGGGGCGGTTATTTTGTTTACAGGAAAAAAATGCGACGGCAAAAAGAAAAATTAGATAGATTTGCCTGTGTTTTACGTTATACATCATGTACAACAAATATAATCACATAAAGCATGAAAAAAATATCGACTATTTTAATTTTATCTTTTTTAAGTTTCGGTGTTTGGGCGCAAAATTTTCCGGCAATTAATTACGGTTTTCGCTTAGGTTTAACGGCAACACCAACTTTTGGGTGGATAAAACCAGAACAAGGGAAAACCAACAGCATAGCTTCGGGTTTTTCTTATGGATTAATTGGCGACTTTAATTTTGCACCCAATTATAGCTTTTCTACAGGCCTAACCATAACTTCTATAAATGGAAAAAGTACTGAGGCCAATGTAGCACCATACCATAGTGGTTCGATACCGATAGCTTACGATTTAAAATATAAATTACAATACATAGAAGTTCCGTTAACAGTAAAGCTCAAAACGCTCAAAGCCGATGGAAAGCGTTGGTATGGACAATTTGGTTTATCGAATGGATTTAACATCAGTGCCAAACAAGATGCAAAAAACGGATCTTCAACGCTTGGTGATAACCTTAAAATAACTGATTACACGAAATTCTATCGTGCAGGGTTGATTATTGGAGGTGGAGGAGAATTTGACATTTCTGGCAACGCCAGTATTTTGGCCGGCTTAACTTACAATAACGGCTTTACAAATATTACAACAGACAAAAGTCGTGATGTAAGAAACCACTATTTAGCACTTAATTTTGGAGTGTTTTTTTAATTTTGAAGCTTTTAACTTTCTATTCGAAAAATGAAAATAGCGCTTGCACAACTCAATTATCACATTGGCAACTTTGAGGCGAATACAAAAAAAATAATCGATCATATTCAGTTGGCAAAAGACAAAAATGCCGATTTGGTTGTGTTTGCCGAGCTCGCAGTTTGTGGCTATCCACCAAGAGATTATTTGGAGTTTGATGAATTTATATCGCTTTGCGAAGCTGCGGCACATGAAATTGCCAAGCACTGTATTGATATTGCCTGTATTATTGGTTTGCCTATAAAAAATGATATTCTTCAAGGAAAGGATTTATTTAATGCAGCATATTTTATTGAAGGAGGCCAGGTAAAAGCAATAGTGAAAAAGGCTTTGCTACCTACTTATGATGTTTTTGATGAGTACCGTTACTTTGAACCAGCAACAAGTTTTAATTGTATCGATTTTAAAGGAAAAAGGATTGCATTAACCATTTGTGAAGATCTTTGGAACATTAACGATAATCCATTGTATGTTTCCAATCCGATGGATGAATTGATTAAGGAGCAACCTGATGTAATGATCAATATTGCGGCTTCGCCTTTTTCTTATACCCATGATGATGAGCGCATTCAGGTTTTGGCTGATAATGCAAAGAAATACAATTTACCTGTTTTTTATGTAAACCAGGTGGGTGCGCAAACAGAAATCATCTTTGATGGTGGCTCATTGGTTTTTGATGCTGATGGTACTATGAAAGCTGAAATGAAATATTTCGAGGAAGATTTGCAAGTATTTGATTTGGCTGAGGTGGAGAATGTGCGTAACAAATATCCACAGCCAGAACGATTAACAGATATTGAGCAAATACACGATGCTTTAATATTAGGAATTAAGGATTATTTCATCAAATCAGGCTTTAAAAAAGCTGTTTTGGGCTTATCGGGAGGTATTGATTCGGCAGTAGTTTGTGCATTGGCTTGTAGCGCTTTGGGAGCCGAAAATGTGATGGCGGTTTTAATGCCGTCAAAATTTTCTTCAGATCACTCTGTGCAGGATGCAATGGATCTTGTAAATAATATTGGATGCATGCATGAAATCATCCCAATAAAAGAAGTTGCCGAAGCTTTCGACAATATTTTGGCGCCTGCTTTTAAAGGTTTGCCTTTCAATTTAGCAGAAGAAAACATTCAGGCCCGTATTCGTGGTATCATCAATATGGCAATGAGCAACAAGTTTGGCTATATTCTTCTTAATACATCAAACAAAAGTGAATGCGCTGTGGGTTATGGTACTTTATATGGCGATATGTGTGGTGCGATAGGAGTAATTGGCGATGTTTACAAAACCCAGGTTTTCGAATTGGCTAAATACATCAATAAAGAAAAAGAAATTATACCATTAAATACGATTGTTAAACCACCTTCGGCAGAATTACGGCCAGATCAGAAAGATTCTGACTCATTACCGGAATATGATGTTTTGGATAAAATCTTGTATCAGCATATCGAAAAGAAACAAGGATCGAAAGCAATCAATGCGCAGGGTTTTGATGAGGCGCTTGTAACCAGGATTTTGAAAATGGTAAATATCGCAGAATTTAAACGGTATCAAACACCACCAATCCTTCGGGTTTCTCCTAAAGCATTTGGTATGGGAAGAAGAATGCCAATTGTTGGCAAACATATGGTTTAAGTAATAAATAATGTAGCTTATTTTATTTCCTTAATCAATTATAGTTTGGGGTCAAGTTGATTGTTTTTTTGAAAACTCCAAACTATGTAAAGGCTTTCGATCTATTTTGCCAATTTTAAATAAAAAAGAGTGCCTGCTTTTATAATAGCAAACACTCTTTTTTATTATGATATTGATTTTAGGCTAATGTGGCATCAACAGTGATTGTAGTGTTCAATAACTTAGATATTGGGCAGTTCTTCTCTGCATCTGCTACCAATTCATCAAATTTTTCTTGTGATAATTCAGGTACTTCTGCATTTAAAGTTAAATGTGATTCTACAATTTCACCTTTCGAGGGGTCTAAATTGATTTCGCATTTGGTTTCCAATTTTGTTGCCGTATAACCCGCTTCAGCTAAATTAGCAGAAAGTTTCATGGTGAAACAGCCTGCGTGTGCTGCAGCAATTAACTCTTCGGGGTTAGTGCCAACACCCTCGGCAAAACGCGAATTAAAGGAATATTGTGTATCGTTTAACGTGGTACTTTGAGTGGTTAATTTACCTGCACCTTCTTTAATAGAACCTTGCCATACGGCTGTTGCATTTCTTTTCATGTTAAATTATTTTATGATTGAGATTAGATTTCTAACCATAAATATAACCTAATGTTTGTTTAGCCAATGCAATTATTTCATTACCATTTAATGAACTTTTTCATTTTCTGTTTTTGGTTCCGGAATTTCTGTAGTTGGTTCTGTTTTTTTAATTGGTCGAAAGAAAGATTGGATTAATAAAATTCCAACGCCAATCATGATTGATATATCAGCAATGTTAAAAACACCAGTTTGAAATATATGAAAATCCATATGCATGAAATCAGTTACTGATCCATGAACAATTCGATCGTAAAGATTGCCAAGTCCACCGCCTATTAAAAAGCAGAGGGCGATTTGCATACTACCAGGGAGGTTAGGTTTTGAAAACAGATAAAATAGGCCATAAGCTAAAAATAACAAGGGAAGGCCAGTTAAAATAATCAGTCGAAATATATACGGCATGTTATCACCTAAACTTAAGAATGCACCGCTATTCTCTACTTTAGTTAAAGTGAAAAAATCCTTAATTAATACAATATGTTCATAATCAGAAATTTCAATCCGAACAATGTATTTCGATATTTGATCTAAAGCTATGTTTAAAATCAAAATGATTAGAAGGAAATACCAAGTGTAGTTTTTGTGGTAATTTATTTTTTCACCCATTTTTTGTAAGGAATAATTAATGCTAAAATTACCGCCAAGGCACACAAAAGTTTTGCAATTACATCACCACTTTTTACATAAAAGGTAATTTCATCATTCAGATTAATATTGCCTTTTAAGGCAGTTCTGGTCCACCATTCGGTGCTTTGCGTAATGTCTCCACGCTGGTTAATAAAACAAGAAATACCAGTATTAGCCGATCGGGCAACATCTCTATGGGTTTCAATTGCCCTAAGTTTTGCATACATTTCGTGCTGATCTTTACCTGAAGTATTTCCCCACCAACCATCGTTTGTTATAATGGCGATAAACTGTGCGCCATCTTTAACCTGTTGCCCAATCCAATCGCCCCATAAGCTTTCGTAACATACAACAGGTGCTGCGCCGATGCCACTTTGTGCATATAAAACACTCGGCTTTTCTTGCCAGCCCCAGCCGCTAACGCTTCCGCCCAGTTCAGAAAAAATTGCATCCATAAAAGAAAATACTTTTGGAAAAGGCATTTTTTCTGCTCCGGGAACCAGTTTCGACTTATGATAAAACTGTACGTTCGCAGAATTTTCAATTTGCATGGCCGAATTAAAGTTGTCAAAATATTGACCACTTCGCTCATCAAATTTAGCAGAAACAGTGCGTTTATCTGGATAAATTTTAATGGTTTCGATACCCGTAATCAGCGTTCCGTTTTTGTATTTACTTAAAAAGTTTTGGAGGTCGGTGATTTCTGGGTAGTTTCGTATGTTAGCCTCGTCAGCATAAATGGGTAATGCAGTTTCCGGCCAGATAAAATATTCGGTATTGGGTTGCGCCAATGAATCAGTAAGATGGGTTAAGATTTTGATTTGTTCTGCAGGTGGAATATCAACAAGTTTTTTATAAGGATCAATATTGGGCTGAACAACCACAACGTTACTAGGTGTGCCTTTTTGTTCAGCAGAATTGTATTTTATAAGTGATATTGATATAGGAATAAGCACAACTAACGCCCAAATTCCTACAGCCCTAAACTTTAAATAACCTGTTTGAGATTTAAATTTTTGATAGGCTTCGAAAGCTAAAATATTGCTTACTAAAATCCAAAGTGAGCCGCCATAAACACCTGTATAATCGTACCATTGCGCCAATTGATGCATTCCGGCCAAGCCATTTCCTAAAGTCATCCATGGAAAAGCTAAATCCCAGGTTTGCTGCAAATATTCTAAAGCGATATAGAATGAAATTAATCCTAAATAGGCTATTTTTTTATTAGCATACCTGCTTAATCTATAAAACAACCAAAATGCAGTAGTCATTAAAAAAGCACCTAAACCATATGGAATTAACGAAACGGGAATGGCAACGGCAGTTCCATTATAGGCCTTTATTGCATTGTATACCCAATATGTTGAGGCTGTATTCCAGATTAAAAAAGTTAGGCCGGCAGTTAAAAAAACCAGGCGACCTTTCTTTTTAACTTCAGCATTAAAGATCGAGTTTAATGCCATAAATAATGGAACCAAAGCAATCAGCAACAAAGGTGTTGTAAAAGGCATTGGAGGCCAGGCAAGCCAAAGTAAAAATGCACTGATTAATGCGAGGGTATAATTTTGTTTTTTGCTCATTTAAGGAATTGTGTATTGAAACATTTCCGTCATGCTGAATTTATTTCAGCATCTTAAATGCTGTTTCAACATATCTAATATTATTCCAAAGTTTCAAATAAATCTTCCCAATTAGGGTTAGTTTCATTTATTAGGTTAATTTTCCAAATACGTTTCCAGTTCTTTAATTGTTTTTCTTTGATAATAGCTTCTTCAATTGAGCTAAATTGTTCAAAGAATACCAATAGGTTGCAATTGTATTTGGCTGAAAAAGAATTTGGATAGTATTTTTCCTTATGTTCTTTTATTCTAAAATATAAATCTGAAGTTACACCAATATAAAGTACAGTATGTTTAAAATTACTTAGGATATAAACACAACCGCCTTGTTCCATTTTAAAATCAGCAATTAAGACCCTGAAATAAATTCAGGGTGACGAATCCCCATAAAATATTTATAAACTATCTAAAATAGCTGATTTTTTAGCTTCATATTCCTCTTGCGTAATTAGGTGTTTATCATACAAAGTTTTTAGTTTACGCAGTTTTAATGTGGTTTCGTCTTCTGGCTCTTCTACCACTTCAGCAATCTGGATGAGTTCTGGTTCGGGTAACTCTACCTTTTCAGGTTCAACAAATTCTGCAAAACTTTGTGGTGCAGTGTAACTTGCAGCAGCTTTATTTTCTTCGTTTTGTTGTTGTTTAATCGATTCTTTGTAGATTTCTAACTGATCGTTTGCCGCTTGATATAATTTTCTCGCCTGTGTTTTGGGGATAAAATCGGTAACAATGTTTTCGCCAGTTTGTGGCACACAAATAAATTTAGAACCAAATAATTCTTCTTTAAATGAAACCTCTTTAATATTCTTTAATGAAATATCTTTGAAGTTCATGGTTAAGCCTAAATTACCGGGTTCACAATAAAAAATGCGCTTATTGGTAATGGCAATGCTATCTGGAAGCAAGTTTACAGCAGGCTTTTTCTGAACAGCGAGGTATAATATTTCTTCGCCAGTGGTTAAAAGGTCATTAAGTTTTCCAATAACTTTTTCAACTGCTTTTGGGTCTTGTTCGTCACTTAAAAATCTATCTATGCTAATCATAATTTCTATATAAAATTGATTTTGTTAATCTATACACATACTAATCTTCTTCGGCATCATCGTATTTATCTTTGTACTTTGCTTTTTTATCTTTACTCATATCTTTCCCGGCAATGCAAATTACAAATTCTCCTTTTAAAGTATTGTTCTCGAAATGTGATTTTATTTCAAGCAAAGTGCCTCTAACAGTTTCTTCAAACATTTTGGTGAGTTCTCTACTTACAGATGCTTGTCTATCTTCACCTAAATATTGCGCAAATTCGTCTAAAGTTTTTAATAAACGATGTGGACTTTCATAAAGTATAATGGTTCGATCTTCTTCTGCTAGTTTTTTGAATTTAGTTTGTCGACCTTTTTTAACAGGAAGAAATCCTTCAAAGCAAAAAGCGTCAGCTGGCAGTCCGGAGTTTACCAGAGCCGGAACAAAAGCAGTTGCACCAGGTAAACACTCTACATCAATTTCATTTTTTATCGCTTCGCGGACCAGAAAAAAACCGGGATCTGAAATAGCAGGTGTTCCTGCGTCCGATATCAAGGCAATTTTCTGTCCTTCTTGCAAAAACTTAATAATTTCGGAAGTAGCCTTATGCTCATTATGCTGATGGTGTGAAAACACTCGTTTATCTATGCCAAAATGTTTCAACATGGGTGCACTTGTTCTGGTATCTTCAGCCAGAATTAAATCGCATTCTTTTAATACGCGGATCGCCCTAAAGGTCATATCTTCCAAATTTCCTATTGGCGTAGGTACGAGAAATAGTTTGCCCATTCGATTTTAGATTTTAGATTTCCGAATTACGATTGCCATACGTGTAACTAAATTTTGCGATTTCGATTTGCTGATCGGATTGAACATGGGGCATAAAAATCTAAAATCGTAACTCGTAATTCGTAATTCAATCTTATCTTTGTGAAAAAATTAAATAATGCTGCAAGTTAATTATATCCGCGAAAATAGAGAGAAAGTTTTAGAACGTTTAAGTGTGCGTAACTTTAAACAACCAGAGTTGGTAGATGAAATTATTAAAATTGATGAAGATCGCCGCTCTACTCAAACTTCGTTAGATAATATTTCTGCTGAGGCAAATGCAGCTGCCAAACAAATTGGCGATTTAATGCGTACTGGCAAAAAAGATGAGGCTGAAGCTATTAAGGCTCAAACAGCTTCTCATAAAGAAAATATTAAAATCCTGACTGAAAAATTGAATGAGTTGGAAACTGCTCAATTTAATGCAGTTGTTCAGTTGCCAAATTTGCCGTACAATTTGGTGCCAACAGGCTCTACCGCCGAAGAAAATGAAGTGGTTTATTTACATGGCGCACCTGCAGAATTGCCAACCAAAGCCTTACCGCATTGGGAATTGGCTGCCAAATATGATATCATTGATTTCGAACTTGGTGTTAAAATAACTGGCGCAGGTTTTCCAGTTTATAAAGGAAAAGGTGCCAGGTTACAGCGTGCTTTAATTAATTTCTTTTTAGACCATGCTACTGCTGCGGGTTACAAAGAAATGCAGGTGCCACATTTGGTAAATGCCGCATCAGGATTTGGTACTGGTCAGTTACCTGATAAAGAAGGACAAATGTACCATTCAACTGTTGATGATTTGTATTTGATTCCAACAGCTGAAGTTCCTGTGACTAATTTATACCGCGATGTTATTGTTAAGGAAGAAGATTTACCCATAAAAAATACAGCATACACACCTTGTTTCCGTAGAGAAGCAGGCTCATACGGTGCACATGTACGTGGTTTAAACCGTTTACATCAATTTGATAAAGTTGAAGTTGTTCAAATTACACATCCTGATAAGTCTTATGAAACATTAGAGGATATGAGTAAATATGTGCAATCGTTACTGCAAGAATTAGGTTTGCATTACCGGGTATTGCGTTTATGTGGTGGTGATATGGGTTTTACTTCTGCAATGACTTACGATATGGAAGTTTGGAGTGCAGCACAGGAGCGTTGGTTAGAAGTATCGTCAGTTTCAAATTTCGAAACTTATCAGGCTAATCGTTTAAAACTTCGCTTCAAAGGCAAAGAAGGAAAAGCGCAACTGGCACACACATTAAATGGAAGTGCATTGGCTTTACCAAGAATTGTAGCTTCAATATTAGAAAATTATCAAACTGAAAGTGGGATTAAAATTCCAGAAGTTTTAGTGAAATACACGGGCTTTGATATGATTGATTAATTTCGCTAAGTCGTCATTGCGAGTCACGAAGCAATCTTAAAGCGGTAGCCAGAAATTTATTATGGTTTTTCACAATGATGAAAATAACAAGCACAAAAAAAGCTTTGCAGCGATGCAAAGCTTTTTGTTTTTTAGGTAGAAGTAAGTGTTATCGGATTATAAAATCAAGATCAATAATAAAATGATAATGATAATTGCTCCCACTGAAAGGTAAACACCGCCAGAAACTGCACGTGCTTGGCCTTTTAGCTCTCTTAATTCGCTACGTAATGCCTTACGTTCTGATCTTGTTAAATTAGATTTATCCATGTCTCTAATTTCTTCCACACGGGTTTTAATTCTTTCTAACTGTGCAGATTGTTCAGCCGTTAATTCTGTAGGGTTTTTAGCAGGCTTATTAGCTGCTTGTACCGAATTAAAACTAATGCCTAAAGAGAAGATAAGTGCTAGAGTGTAAACGAATTTTTTCATAATATTTTAATTTTTAGTGTTTTGATGTCTACCTAACAAAAAACCTACCAAAATGTTTCTGGTAGGTTTTAAATAATCGATTTACAGAGCGGAATTACTATAAGATTTGAAAAACCACATTTACTGTAAAATTAAGTTTGATTTTTTTGAAATCGATTTCTGGAGCTGTATCTGCTGATTCAGCCATTGCTGATTTCATCATGTAGTTTCTGTAAACAGGCTGTATAATATTGTCTCCGCCATCCTGAATTTCAAGTACCTCACCCAATTTTCCATTAAGCGACTCTACCATATATTTTGCCTTCTCTTTTGCAGCTAAAAGCGCTTTGATTTTTAAATCCTTTTTAAGGCTTTCAATTTTTGAGTAGTCGTAACTTTCAATGTTAGTACTAGCAATTCCTTTTGCATCAATTTCTTCTAAAATTGAATTAAACTTGTTTAAGTCGTTCACTTTTAAACGATACTGTTTGCTCGCTAAAAAATCAGGGTTTTTCTTTTTTTCTGTAGCGTAATTCCAACTGCTTAAATTGCTAATGGTTAAATTTTCTTTTGCAATTCCTGCTTTTTGTACAGCCGCATAAAGTTGTTTCTCTAATTCAGTAATTTCTACTTTTTTCTTTCCGTTTAAGTATTCCTTTAGCGAAATACTGATGTAAATAATATCAGGAGTAACTTCTGTTTCGGCTGTTCCGCTTACGGAAATTTTTCTGCGTAAATCTGTTTGTTGAGCCACTGCCGATGAAAGGCCTAAAAATGCAACGAGTGCAATTGCAATTAACTTTTTCATAATTCTATTTTCTTTGTGTGTGCTGTAATGATGTTCGGGATATACAAATTCCACACCGAAATTTTTAAAATTTTATTTTTTTTTTAAAATGAGCGTTGGTAATCACCGGCTAAATATACTCTAACATTCATTGCTGTTAATGTTCAGTATAACTTGAGGTTTACTTTTCATAATTGTTTGCAGCCAGGATGGATTCGTTAAAAAAGATCTAAATGATATGAGCCATTTCAGTTAAAATTTGTCAGCAAAACCACACAATATTCTTGCACTGTAACGGCACTGTCTCATTTTTAAACATTTTACTGGATAAAGCCGTATTTAGTTAGATTTGCAAATCATTTAATAAAACAGTGAAGAAATTAACCATCGGAACACGCGGTAGCGAACTTGCTTTGTGGCAAGCTAATCACATTAAAGATGAATTAGCGGTAATCGGCATTGAGGCAGAAATTAAAATTATTAAAACGCAGGGCGATAAAATCCTGAATTTACGTTTGGATAAATTAGAGGGAAAGGGTTTTTTTACCAAAGAACTGGAAGAAGAGCTTTTGGGCGGAACAATCGATTTGGCTGTACACTGCCTTAAAGATTTACCAACCACTCATCCTGCAGGATTAACCATTGCTGCAATTCCACCACGCGAAGAAGCAACAGAATATCTTTTAATTTTAAAAGATTGTGTTGATGTTTCGCAAAAGCTTTCTTTAAAAAAAGGAGCAATGGTAGGAACTTCATCAAACAGAAGAAAAGCGCAATTATTGGGTTTACGTTCTGATTTGGAAATTGAGGATTTACGTGGAAATGTTCCAACCCGTATTCAAAAATTGCGTGATGAGGATTATGATGCAATTATGCTGGCAAAAGCAGGTATTAAGCGTTTGGGTTTAGATGTAAGTGAATTTCATGTTGAAGAATTGGAGCCAACAGAATTTGTTCCAGCTCCGGCTCAGGGTGCTTTGGCCATTCAAATTAGAGAAAATGATACCGAACTGTTTGATGCTCTACAAAAACTTCACGACCCAGCAACAGCTGAAGAAGTTGGTGTAGAACGTAAAGTGCTGAATATTTTTGAGGGCGGTTGCCATATGCCTTTGGGCTGTTACTGCAAAAAAGAAGACGGTGCTTTCGAAGTATGGACTTCTAAAGCCGAAACTGCAGATGATTTTCCTGAACGTTTATTTTTACGAGCTGAAACTACCCAAGGTTTAGCAGAAAAAATCGTAGCTAAATTTTCTAAAGAAAGGAAGAAACCTGCAAAAGTTTTTATTTCCCGTGAAATTGGTGAGCACAGTTATTTCCGAAAAGCTTTAGAAAACAATAATATAGAAATTGAAGGTCGTTCGTTAATTCGTACGTTTCCTATTGTTACTGTTTTAGACCAGTTTATATTAAAAAATATCGATTGGATTTTCTTTAGTAGCCGTAATAGTGTTGAATATTTTTTCAATTTGAAACCACAATTACCAAAGAAAACACAATTTGGCGTAGTGGGTAGAGGTTCGGAAGATGCTTTGCGTAAGTTTGGTCATTTCGCCGATTTTGTTGGTACAAGTGGCGATATTGCAGAAGTGGCCGAAGATTTTGCAAAGTTGGTTTCCGGGAAAAATGTTTTATTCCCAAGAGCGCAAGATTCTTTACAATCGATCCAAAAATCACTGCCAACAGATGCGAAGATTATAGATTTACCAATTTACGAAACAGTAATCGAAGAAAACATCGACCAAAGTTATGCCGATGTACTGATTTTTACCAGTCCATCAAACGTTGATGCATATTTCGCTGATAACTTATTAGAACCTGGTCAGCAAGTAATTGCAATTGGCAATTCTACAGGTAAGAAATTCGACGAAATGGGCGTGAAGTATGCGTTGCCATATTCTCCTGATGAAATCGGGTTATCAGAAGCGGTTTTTGGAATAGAAATAAGATAGAGGTTGAGAGGGATAGGGTTTAAGGTGTAGGGTTTGGGAGCAGAAAGACTAAAGCTGAAAGACAAAAGACTAAAGCAAAAAGCAAGACCACATCGTCATTGCGAGGTAAGAAGCAATCTTAAAAGCAAAAAAGGCAAGTTTGAATCCTGATTTTATCGGGAGATTGGAAGGCAGTTTTTTGAGTTTATTGCACAAGCAGGAGTTATCTAAACCCGATTGAAGTGGAAATACTTTTTGTTGCAGGTCTTCGACAAGCTCAGACTGACAATCGCAAAAAGATTGTAACGAAAAGCGGGACTACATTAACCGAAGCAATACTGAAATTGCTTTTCAAAAAAATATTAGTTAATGTTTCGTAAAGATACGAACCATGGCGCAACAAAAAATAATACAATAATCAAGTCTTGATTACTTGATACTAAATACTTGATACTAAAAAATGTTACATCGTCCGAGAAGATTAAGGAAGAACCCGTTGGTTAGAGAGATGGTAGCCGAAACCCGACTATCGAAAGATATGTTTGTGTACCCATATTTTGTGGTACCAGGAACGAATGTTACGCATGCAATTGATGCCATGCCTGGTGTAAACCATTATTCGGTTGATACTTTGGTTAAGGATGTGGAGGCTGGGATGAAAAAAGGCTTGAATAAAATCATGCTTTTTGGTGTGGGCGATGAAAAATCTGCTGATGCAAAATCTGCTTATCACGACCATTCGTTAGTACCAACTGCGGTTCGTGAGTTGAAGAAACAATTTGGTGAAGATTTGTATGTAGTTACTGATGTTTGCGTTTGTTCTTACACCAACCACGGACATTGCGGTATTATGGAGAACGATTATGTTCAAAATGATAAAACCGTTGATGTGATTGCAAAAATGGCTTTAACACATGCACAGGCTGGTGCCGATATGTTTGCACCATCTGATATGATGGATGGCAGAATTGAAGCGATGCGTAATCTTTTAGATGAAAATGGTTTCGTAAATGCGGCGATTATGAGTCATGCTACGAAGTTTGCGTCTTCTTATTATGGTCCGTTTAGGGAAGCTGCCGATTGTGCGCCTAGCAAAGGCGATAGAAAGGCTTATCAAATGGATTTTAGAAACCCATTGGAAGCTTTGCGTGAAGCACAGTTAGACGAACAAGAAGGTGCAGATGTACTAATGGTTAAGCCTGGTTTGGCTTATTTGGATATTATTCAACGCTTAAAGCAAGATACTAATTTGCCTATTGCGGTATATAATGTTTCGGGCGAATACTCGATGGTTAAAGCTGCGGCGCAACGTGGTTGGATTGACGAACAAAAAGTGGTTATGGAAACCATGCATGCCTTTGCCAGAGCAGGCGCAAGTATTATTACCACTTACCATATTAAAGATATATTAAATAACGACTGGATGTAATTTGAGCTGAAAGCTTAAAGCAGAAAGACCAAAGCCACTTTATAAACGCTTTACTTTTTGCTTTGAGCCTTAGTCTTTCAGCTTTAAGCTTAATAAAAATGTTAGATTCATTAAAGAAAATGTTTTCAGGCAACGAGGCCGATATTCCAGTGAATACAGGAAGCAAACCTGATATTTCGAGGGTAAAATCTGCGGAATTGTATGAGAAATCAAAAACGTATTTCCCTGGTGGGGTAAACTCGCCTGTTAGGGCTTTCAAATCGGTATATGGTACACCACTTTTCATCGAAAAAGGTGATGGCTGCTATATCTGGGATGCTGATGGAAACCAGTTTATTGATTTCTGTGGAAGTTGGGGTCCGCTGATTTTAGGACATAATAATCCGAAAATCCGTGAGAAAGTAACTGAAGTGATGCAAAACGGAATGAGTTTCGGTGCACCAACAGCTTTGGAAAATGAACTGGCAGAATTGATTATTAAAAACAATCGTTTTGTAGAGAAAATCCGTTTCACAAGTTCTGGCACAGAGGCTGTAATGTCGGCAATTCGTTTGGCAAGGGGTTTTACAGGCAGAGATAAAATTTTAAAATTCGAAGGTTGTTACCACGGTCATAGCGATTCGCTTTTGGTTAAGGCAGGTTCTGGTTTGGTTACATTCGGCGAAACTTCTTCGGCTGGTGTGCCAAAATCTTTCGCTGAAGAAACGATTGTAATTCCTTTAAATGATAAAAAGGCTATTGAACAGGCTTTTGCTCAGTTTAAAGACCAGATTGCTGCGGTAATTATTGAGGGTATTCCTGCTAACAATGGATTAATTTTACAGGATGAAGAATATATTCATTTCTTGCGTAAAATCTGTACAGAGAATAATTCGCTTTTAATTTTTGATGAAGTGATTACTGGTTTCCGTGTTGGTTTTGAAGGTGCTGCTGCGTATTATGGCATCACGCCTGATATTGTAACTTACGGAAAAATCATCGGTGGTGGTTTGCCTGTTGGTATGTATGGTGCAAGAGCTGAAATTATGGCGCATATTTCGCCTGATGGTGGTGTTTACCAGGCAGGAACTTTATCTGGAAACCCAGTGGCAATGGCTGCAGGGATTGCAACTTTAACCGAACTGAATAAATCTAGCTTTTATAAGGATTTAAACAATAAAACTCAGGATTTTGTAGCTAGCATTCAGCGCTTTGCTACAGCGAGAAATTATAAGTTTAAAGTATTTACGGTTGGTTCTATTTTTTGGTTTGCGTTTACCGAAAAAGATAAAATTCAATCGGCTGATGATATTGATGCGAGGAGCATGGAGAAATTCAAAGTGATGCATCGCGAATTGTTGAACAGAGGTATTTATTTGGGTCCATCAGGGTATGAGGTTGGTTTTGTATCTGCTGCTCATACGAAGATCGAGTTAGAGAAAGCAAAGCGAGCAATTTTTGAAGCGTTGGATTTGGTGTTTAAGAAATAGGGTTTTTAACCAGAGAGATTTTTGAACCATATAGGCATATAAGAAAATATAAGCTCATGGTTATAAAAATTGAGGGGGAACTCCCCTCCTTATTTTCAAGGAGGGGTTGGGGGTGGTTTTTATGTTTCTTGCAAAAGCTTAAGTTCTCTAAACCCGATTGAAGTGGAAATACTTTTGATGTAGGTCTTCGACAAGCTCAGACTGACAATCACAAAAAAAGATTGTAATGGAAAGCGGGACTGATTAACCAAAATGAACAGAACATTGCTTTTAAAAAAATATTATTTAGTGACTGAGGAAATATCTTAAAATCCTTAAATCATAAAAATCCTGGTAAAGACAGATGAAAAAATCGATTATCATATTTTACGCATTACTGCTTTATGCTTTAATCCAGCTTATTTCGTGGGGTACTTTGGTGGTGCGTTTGCAGCCAAGCCGCATGACAATGATTATGGGAGAGGGTTCGGTATTTTTATTTTTGTTGTGTATTGGCGGTTATTTTCTGCATCAATCGTTAAAACGTGAGGATAAATTAAGAGAGCAACAGCAGAATTTCCTGATGTCGATTACACACGAGTTGAAATCGCCATTGGCAGCAATCAAACTTTCTATTCAAACCATTGTTAAAAGAGATTTAGATAAGGCTCGTCAGGTTTCGTTATTGAATAATTCTCTAAAAGATATTGAGCGCTTGGATGATTTGGTTGAGAACATGCTATTAGCTACCAAAATTGAAAACCGTTCTTATACATTTCCTAAAGAGGAATTTAATTTTTCGGAATTGGTTTACAAGATTACGGATAGGTTACAGGTGCACTCTTGTGGTAATGAGCAATTGATCAATGCACAAATTCAGCCAAATTTGCAGTTAATGGGTGACAAGTTTGCCTTATCGTCAGTTGTTACGAATTTGATAGAAAATGCGGTTAAATATTCTAGTCCTTGTGATGAGATAAATGTGGCTTTAGACCAAGTTGATGGGCATTTAAGGTTAAGTGTTTCAGATAAAGGTCCAGGTATTTCAGATGCCGAAAAAATGTTGATATTTGATAAGTTTTACCGCGTTGGTAATGAGAATGTCAGGAAAGCGAAAGGAACAGGTTTAGGCTTGTTTATTGTGAAAGAGGTTTTACAATACCATGATGCAGATATTACAGTAAAAGACAATATGCCTCAAGGAAGTATTTTTGAAGTAACATTTAGTTAATCTCAATTATGTCACAAAAATTAAGAATTCTATTGGTAGAAGACGAGGATCACTTGTTAGATGCTATCAAATTAAACCTCGAACTTGAGGGTTATAAAGTTCACGCCGTTAAAGATGGCAAAACCGCTCTTAAAATATTTAAAGAAGAACGCTTTAATCTAATTATTCTGGATGTAATGTTGCCTGAAATGGATGGTTTCCAAGTTTGTGAAACGATTCGTTTGGAGAATGCAGAAGTTCCGATTATGTTTTTAACAGCAAAAAACACTTCAGAAGACCGTGTTTTAGGTTTGAAAAAAGGAGCTGATGATTATTTAGTTAAACCTTTCAACCTAGAGGAATTAATTCTTCGTGTTGGAATTTTAGTTAAACGTAGTTTAAAATCTGACGATTTAAAAGAGCTAAACTCTTACAAAATCGGCGATAAAACTATTTATTTTAACTCTTTCGAATTGAAACATGATGATGGTACCATTACGCCATTAACGAAAAAAGAAACGATGTTATTGAAGCTTTTAATTGAGCGTAAAAATGATGCGGTTTCTCGTGAGCAGATTTTAGAAACGGTTTGGAATTATGACGTTTATCCATCGACAAGAACGATTGATAATTTTATTCTAACGTTCCGTAAGTATTTCGAACCAGATCAGAAAAATCCGGTTTATTTCCACTCTATTCGTGGTGTAGGTTATAAATTCACCGATATTCATTAATGTACAATAGTCTCGGCAGGTATGTCTTGATGGCCGTTTTTTTACTGGCCGCATTAGTATGTGTTTACTTCATTCAATACGAATTGGCCGCAGTTGCAGGCTTTTTATTCCTATTTGTTATTTGGAGTCATTTCAGACACGGGTCTGTTTTAATGGCATCTAAATATTTTAAAAACAACGAATTTGCAAAAGCAAAGCTGATGCTGGCTGAAGTGCCGAATCCTGAAAGATTATCGAAAAGCCGCAGGGGCTATTACGAGTTTATGCAGGGGAACATCGCTTTAAAAGAAGAAGACTTTGAGAAAGCTGAATACCATTTTCAGTTGGCGAGTCGCTTTCCGGTAGGCGGCAAAACGCAGAAAGGTTATGTATTGATTCATTTGGCTAATCTCGCCTTGCGGAAAAAAGACAAGGAGCGGGCAGAAGTTTATGTAAATAAAGCCAAAGAACTGGCAGAAACGACACGCTCGAAAGATATTATCCTTAAAATTGAAAAAGAAATAAGCAAATTATAATATTAGTATTGTCATTTTGAAAAACGAAGCGCCCGTTTAGGAATAAAAAGGCACTTCGTTTTTTTTTTATTTATACCTTTGCGGAATTAAAATTTTGCTCAATCGTCATGCTGAATTTAATTCAGCATCTTTTTGCAATTAAGACCCTGAAATAAATTCAGGGTGACGACATGGAAACACAAAACAAATCATGAAGAATAATTTATTTTTAGACGCGGCATTTTCAAAACAAACAGAACGTCCACCAGTTTGGATGATGCGTCAGGCAGGTCGTTTTATGCCACAATATTGGGAGATTAAAAACAAATACTCTTTCTTAGAAATGTGTAAAACTCCAGAAATTGCTGCTGACGTAACGATGCTTCCTGTTGATTTGTTGGATATTGATGCGGCCATTTTATTCTGTGATATTTTAGTAACTGGCGAGGCGATGGGTGGCGATTTGAGTTTCACTCAAGGTGTTGGTCCGAAGTTTGCAAACCCGGTACGTAATGCCCAAGATATTGAAAACTTAAATGTTGATTGTTTAGATGAATTGCAATATGTTGCTGATGCGATTAAAGTGATTCAACAACGTTTAAACGGACGCATTCCATTAATTGGTTTCGCTGGTGCGCCTTTTACAGTAATGAGTTACTTAATTGAAGGAGGTTCATCTAAAGATTTTAAGTTAACCAAACTTTTTATACATAATCAACCAGAAATAGCACACAAACTTTTAGCTAAAATTGCTAAAGTAACTGCTGATTATTTGAACTTACAGATTGCTGCTGGCGTTAATGCCGTTCAGATTTTTGACAGCTGGGCTTTGGCTTTATCCTGGAACGATTATCAGGAGTTTTCACACCGTTATATTCAGGAAATCATTGCAAACTTAAACAGAAAAGATATTCCTGTAATTTCTTTCTGTAAAGGAAGTTCGGTTTTTGCACCAATTATGGCAGAAGCTAAACCAGATGTAATTTCGGTTGATTGGAATGCTGATTTGTTGAACATCAAAAATGCTTTACCAAAAGGTATTGCGGTTCAGGGAAATTTAGACCCACATATATTATATGCAGATCAATCGGTAATTAAGGCACAAATTCATAAATTATTCGAGCGTATGCGTGGCACCGAAGGTTTTATTTTCAATTTAGGCCATGGTATAATGCCAGATATTCCCTTTGATAATGTGAAGTATGCGATTGATGTGGTGAAGGAGTTTAGGTATTAACCCCTAAATCCCCTAAAGGAGACTTTGAACGCCATTTAATATTGATTATATTTGAATATGGAAACATTAACTATCGATATTCCTGAAAACAAAAGTTCATTGGTAAAAAGCCTATTGAAGGAACTTGGTGTTACTATTCACAAAAAAAATGTAAAGAAAGTTCGAGTTCCAAATGAACTTACCCGTAAAACAATTGAAGATGCGCATAAAGGAATTGGAGTTGGAGAACCTATTAAGGATGTGAAATCATTTTTGGGTTCTTTATAATGTTTTCTTTAAAGCCTACCAATCAGTTTAAAAAGGAGGCAAAACGTGTAATCAAAAGAGCGTCTAAAAATTTATTTTTACTAGAAGATTTTCTGGAAAAACTTAAAGTCGGGGGGCAATTGGTATAGAAAAGAAACATCTTCCACATAAACTCACTGGAAATTATAAAGATAATTGGGAGGCACACATTAAACCTGATTTGTTAATTATTTGGTTTGAAATAACTGAAGAAAATGAGATTATTTTACTAAGGTTAGGTACTCATTCCGACTTATTTTAATTCAAAAAATTTATTTCTCATATAATGATAGAAACCCTACAGCCATATTACTACTATTTCCTTGCGGTGCACATCGTATTCGTAATTAGCTGGATGGCTGGGTTGTTTTATATCTTAAGTCTTTTCATTTACCATACAGAAGCCAACGAAAAACTTGAACCTGAAAAAAGTATTCTTGTAAATCAGTTTACAAAAATGGAGGCAACCTTATGGAAAATCATTGCCACTCCTGCAATGATCATTTCCGTATTAGCAGGAATTTCTATGCTTACTTTACACCCAGGTTTATTACAGGCCGATTGGATGCATGTTAAACTTGGTTTCGTAGTTGGATTGTTAATCTATCATTTCATTTGCCAAAACATCGTAAAGCAGCTTAAAAATGGTCAATTTAAAATGACAGGCTTTCAATTACGTTTGTGGCGTGAGTTGGCTACCATTTTTATGATTGCCATTGTTTTTATCGTGATTTTAAAAAGTGCCATTAATTGGGTTTATGGTTTAATAGGCATAATGGGCGTGGCGATGGCGATCATGATTGCAGTTAAACTGTATAAAAATTATCGGTTGAAAAAGTAAGCTTCAAGCATAAAGCTGAAAGACAAAAGCTTTTTGAAAGAGGTACCTAATAAACCTATTGTTAGCTTTTCGTAAACTTGTAATCTGTTATTTATACTTGATACCCGCTACTTTATACTTTACCAAAAAACTATCCTAAATTTGGCCGATAAAACCAAGCGCATGTTTACAAATACGGGTATTCAAAAAACCTTCCTCATCATAACATTTCTTTTTACTTCTTATTTTGCTTCGGCACAGTTCAACCAATTGGCTTTAGAAAACAGAGTCCGTCCGGATAGCAGCTTGACCAACGAGGTCCACTTTAACTTCTATAATTTCAATTATGTTCGTAATTACGAATATACCAACGATTTTCATGATGGTTATACATTGTACGGAACGCAATTACAACCACAAATTGTGTATTACGCACATCCAAATTTGGCGATAACGGCTGGTGCTTTTATTCGGAAAGATTTCGGTAGAAATGGAATTACAGATGCAAAACCTTTATTTAGTTTAAAATACCATAAAAGGAATTTAACCTTAATTTTTGGAAGTTTAGAGGGTGGAATTCAGCATAAATACATTGAGCCACTTTATAATTTTGAGCGAACCATTACCAATCCAATTGAATACGGTACACAATTATTAATCGAACGTAATAAATTTAATCTAGATGCATGGATTGCATGGCAAAAAATGATTGAAAAAGGTGAGGCTGCAAAGGAAGAAATTGTTGGTGGTTTATCTACCGAAACTACAATTGCAGAAAACAATGGCTGGAAATTTAGTTTCCCAGCACAGTTTTTAGCCTTTCACCAAGGTGGACAAATTGATGTGTTAAAAGAAATTCCGATTAGCACTGTTTTAAATGGTGCCGCCGGATTAAAATTGCACAAAGAAATTAACACCAATATTAAGCAGGTTTATACTGATAATTACATTGCCGTTTATAAAGATATGTCGCCCGATAAAAGAAGAGCATACGAAGGTGGTTTTGGGATCTGGTTAAATGCTGGTGTAGAAAGTAAATGGGGTAGTCTGGTTGCTTCTTACTGGAAAGGAAATAACTTTATTTCGATTAAAGGTATGCCATTGTATGAATCGGTTTCAAATAATTTGTACACCAATGGTTTAAAGCAAAGCGGTAGAAACATTGTTTCGTTGCGCTATGCTTATCAGAAAGAATTGATTCCGCATTTGTATCTTGATGTTCGTTTTGAACCGCATATTGATTTAGACAATACTGATAAGCAGTTGCAGTTTAATCATTCTTTTTTCTTGACTTATAAGCAGGATTTTAGATTGTTTAGGGTTAAGAAAGCAGAAAGGTAAAAGCTAAAAGGCTAAAGCGAAAGAATTAATTGTATTAGACTCTCAGCTCAATAAAAAACCTACAACAAAACCGTCATTGCGAGGTACTAAGCAATCTTAAAGCAAAAGATACTAACCTGTAGTTTTAAGATTGACTCGTGCCTTGCATTGACGGCTGAAAATTAAACCCGATAGGAGTGGAAATACTTTTTGATATAGGTCTTCGACAAGCTCGGACAATCGCAAAAAGATTGTAATCCCCAACCGTGTTGAGGAGGACTAACACCTCAAAAAAATCTTCTGCCATTGCTTTCCAAATCAAAAAATTATATCTTTCTGAAATTTATTTTGACAATTATCTTATTGATAATCAATTGATAAAGTTAAATTTTAACTTTTATTTAACTATTTTTTACCTCCGATGCAACCAATGTTTGTAATCTGCCATCTTCTATATACAAACACACAATGAAATTGACGCGAAGCTATACGATAAACGATTTGATGGAGGGCTGCAAAGCTGGCGACCGGAAGATGCAGGAGCTGCTTTACAAGCAAACTGCATCGAAGATGTTGGCTGTATGTATGCGCTACGCCAAAGATAGAATGGAGGCTGAAGATGTATTACAGGTGGGGTACATCAAGGTTTTCCAAAAGATTAAAGAATATAGAGGTGACGGCTCTTTTGAAGGCTGGATTAGAAGAGTGATGGTGAACACTGCAATTGAAAGTTACCGAAAAAATTTACGCAGCTTAAATGTGGTTGAAATAGATGAGGCTTACGAACAACCATCAACAGGGTTTGATTTTGGTACTCTAGGCATGCAGGATTTAATGAAAGTAATTCAAAAACTGGCAGATGGTTACCGAATGGTTTTCAATATGTACGTAATTGAAGGTTATTCACACAAAGAAATTGGAGAAACTCTAGGGATCTCAGAAGGCGCTAGTAAATCTCAGTTATCGAGAGCGAGAGCAATATTAAAAGAAGAAATTATAAAAATGGAGGGATTTGGTTATGCAACCTATACAGGATAAGGATTTTGATAAGCTATTTAAAAACGCTTTCGAAGATGCCGAAATTACACCATCGAGAGATTTGTGGAGCAACATAGAAAGTGAAATTGAACCAAAGAAAAAAAGAATTTTTTCGATTTATTGGTTAGCTGCAGCGGCAGTTTTATTAATCGCTACAGTTGGTTTCTTAGTTTATCAACAACAAGATGTTCAGCCTAAACAATTTGCAAATAATATCGAGCAAAGCCCAAAACCAATTGTTGAAACTCAACCTGTTCAAGATTCGACTAAAATGGTGAAAGCAATACCAGAAGAGGTTAATCAAATTCCAACTCCTTCGAAACCTGTTGAATCAATAGCAAAAACAAAAAATAATAAAATTGTTAAGCCTGTTGAAAATCTGAAAATAATCACTGCTCCTGAAATGCAGAAACAGGAAGTTATGATAGCTAAAGTTGAGCCGACTAATCAAGATATTAAGGAAAAGATTGATGCTGCGATTTTGGAACAGGACAACCCAATTCTAGCTTCAAACCCAGCTGCTATTAAAGCTGATGTGGTAAGCGGAGAAGATAATCAGTCTGATAATAAGGGCATCCGTAATGTTGGCGACGTGGTGAACCTGATTGTAAACAAAGTGGATAAAAGAAAAGATAAGTTTATCCAGTTCCGTACAGATGATGATGATTCGTCAATCTCCTCGATAAATATTGGCCCCTTTAAGTTTGGGAAGAAAAACAAAAAATAAACCAGGATTAGTAAGGATTAATGGATTTAAGTGCCTAATATTCACTCATTCAATCTCACATTCAAAATTTATAAAATAAACACACACAAATATGAAACGTCTAATTTTTACAACACTTTTGGTAAGCGGGCTTGCTGGTGTTATGGGTCAAAGTGCTTTTGCACAACAAGATACGGTAGTTAGAGATACTGTTATCAAAAAGAAAAGCAAATATACACTCACAATAGGTGGCGGAAACTTAATAACTAAAAATTCCGATTCGACTGAAAACGCGAAAAAAGGCCATTTTGTTGGTGGTGTTACTTTTACAAGAGTAGATCTGGGTTTCTCTCGGTTAATTGATAATGGAAGTTTTAATCTTTCTCCAACAAACGAGTTCTTAGATTACAGAGGTGGTAAAACCAGTACATTCTCTTTCGATGTTTTGCAATTTGGATACCGTTTTAATTCAAACTTTAAAGTTTATGTGGCTGGTGGGTTTGATTGGACATTAATTAGATTAAGAGATAATGTTACCATTCAAAAGAACTTGCCAACTTTAACAGCGCTTCCAGAGAATGTTCAGTTTTCTAAAAATCGTTTCTCAAGCAGCTATGTTCACATTCCTTTAAATTTCGAAATTCGTACAAAAGAGAATGATAAAGGCAAAAGATTCTACTTTATTTTAGGTCCGGAGGTTAGTTTCTTGTTGGGCGGAAAGGTTAAGCAGATTAGTGATGAATTTGGCAAGCAAAAGCAATATGATAACTACCACTTTCAATCGGTTCGTTACGGAGGTTCGTTTAGGTTTGGTTACGGTGGATTGGGTTTGTTTACTAAATATTATTTCAACGATATGTTTGATACCCCTGCACAAGCCGGCTTAAAAAATATGAGTTTCGGAATAACTTTCGGTTTGAACTAAAATATATAATACACACAAATGTTAAATCCTGTTTCGGTTAGGCGAAACAGGATTTTTTTTTATCTCTACTTTACCCTAAACCTTTTACCTTAAAAACCCTCTACCTTTATTATCTTTACCTCGTGAGCAACAATATAATCAGTGTTAAAAATTTAACAAAACAATATCAGGCAGAACAGGCTGGTGGCATTAAAAATATTAGTTTTGATATCAAGGCAGGCGATGTTGTAGCGATTATTGGCGAAAGTGGGAGTGGTAAATCTACTTTGTTGAAATCGATTTACGGTTTGCTAAAAACTGATGAAGGTGAAATCTTTTTTGAAGAACAAAAGGTTAAAGGTCCGGATGAGCAACTGATACCCGGGCATAAGCAAATGAAAATGGTAACGCAGGATTTCTCGTTGAACATTTATGCTAAAGTTTACGATAATATTGCCTCACAATTATCCAATACCAATTTAAAAACCAAGGCTGAAAAAACCCTGGCCATTATGGAGCATCTTCGTATTCTTCCATTGCAAAATAAAAAAATTATAGAGCTTAGCGGTGGCGAACAACAACGAGTGGCTATTGCAAAGGCTATGGTTGCTGATACCAAAGTTTTGCTATTGGATGAACCATTTAGTCAGGTAGATGCTTTGCTAAAAAACCAATTGCGGGCCGATATTAAGCGTGTGGCGGCAGAAACAGGTGTAACTGTGATATTGGTTTCTCACGATCCGGCTGATGGATTATTCCTGGCCGACCAGCTGCTAATCTTGCGCAATGGTGAATTGCTACAAACCGGTAAGCCTTCAGAAATTTATCAGCAACCCAAGCACATATATACAGCTCAGATTTTAGGTAATGCAGTGGTTTTGTCTCGTGGCGATGCAGAAAAAATAGGCTTAAAAACCTTTTCCGGAAATGTGGTTTTTTATCCCGAATGGGCAGAAATTAATAGCAATTGGAGCAGCAGGCGTTATGAAGTTAAAGATGTTTACTACAAGGGTTTTTACGATGAACTGCTATTGGAAAGAAATGGCGTTACCGTTCGGGCTTTGCAATTGAACAGGGGAGAGCATAAAAAAAACGACCATGTTCAATTGAACATTAGTCGTTTTTTAGAATTTTAAAAGTATTAATTAAAAATCGTTTCCAACCAATACTATCTTTACTCTTACGCTTGATGTAGGTCTTCGTGGTTGAAGTTGGAAGTCAGCGCTCTGAACATCAATTGCAACTCCACCTCTATATACCTCATAGCTGAAAGCATCTATGTTGTAAACGAATGGTAATGCAATATAACTTGCTCCATTATTGTAAGAAATGTATACTAGTGTTCCTTCGTTATCGATATGATATTGATCAATGTCAGCAACGGAAATTTCGGCTGTATAAGTTTTTCCATCATTGCTAAGCGCCCATGCACTTGTTGGTACATCCCTCACAACTGTTAAAATTGTATTTGGAGTTTGAACCAGAGTTTCTTTCTTGCATGATGCCAAACCTAGTGTGACAATGCAAAGCATTAGGATAGTAAATTTTTTCATTTTGATTAGTTTTTATTTGTGTGTGTTAAGCCTAATACAAAACAACTGCCAAAAATTCTGAATAACACAATGTGGATTGATAATTGTTTACAATGAAGAACACAACAATGGAAATTGAATTAATTTATTTAAATAATGAGACTGTTTTTTAGAGTTTTACCCTGGATAATTTTATTGGTTGCTGGTTACTTTTTCATTTCGAAAAAGTTTAGTATTAGCACGTCGGTGGAAAGTAAACATCAGCTTTTGGTAGAAAAAATTGAGGCCATTGGTAAATTGGAGCTTGTGCGTTACCAAATTAGCGATGTATTGGAGCATAAAAATAAAACTGATTTTTTACCTGAAGCAAGCGTTTTGCTTATTGTAAAAGCAGAAGCTGTTGGCTGTATTGATCTCACTAAAATTACACGTGAAGATATAGAGGTAACTGCTGATACAGCTGTAGTAAATTTGCCACAGCCAGAAATTTGTTATGTAAAAATCGACCACAAAAATTCCAGAGTTTACGATACGAAAATGGCTTTCTTTCGTGAAGCTGGCTTAGTAGATGAAGCTTATAAAGCCGCAGAGAAACAGGTTTCTGCTGAGGTAAAAAAATCGGATATTTTATCTCAAACCAAAACCAACGCTTCCAATGTTCTTAAACCAATAATTGAAGGTTTAGGCTACAAAAATGTGAGGTTAATATTTAAATAAGTATGGGTTACTTTGAGTGCTGAGACTCAGTAACTCCTAATTTATTGTTTTAAAACTTAATCTTATTTTAAAAAATCTTCACGATGTGGATTGAAAATATCGATTAATAAACCTGCCTCCAGGCAAACCACACCATGAAAAACGTTTGATGGTGCAAAGAAAACATCTCCCTCGTTTAATACCTTTTTTTCGTCGCCCATGGTCACTTCGAAACTTCCCTTCGCCACATAACTCAATTGCAAATGCGGATGATTGTGAATGGTGCCTATAGCATCTTTCTCGAAATTGACTTTTACCAACATGAGGTTGTTATCAAAAGGCATCACCTTACGCTTTACCCCACCGCCCAGAATTTCCCATTCTAAATCAGTATCACTTATTAGTGTTTTGTTTGTTAAATCTTTAAAGTTCATGTTTTGGGCTTAAGAATCTATTTTTGTTAATTGGTACCTATCCAAACAGTTCAAACATTAATATCACGACAAAAATAACAACAACTATCCATTTATTGTGTGTTGTTACTTGCAGTTATATTTTATCATCGCTGAAAATTTCAGACAGCAAAAATCGTTAGCCGATTAAATGCTAAAAACTGATTGTTATAAAAAATTAAAAGGAAAAATTTGCGCTAGGTTTTATGCTTTAATAGACGGAATTATATAGGTTATAAAACCTTGCGCAGCAGAAATTTCTGCAGAATTTTTACGATGCCCTAGTAGTAGGGCTTTGAAAGAGAACTAAACTTTTGAAACTTTAACAGCAGTTGGTCCTTTTTGGCCCATTTCTACTTCAAAAGTAACTTTGTCGCCTTCTTTAATTTGCGTTACGCAACCATTTGCGTGAACAAAAATACTATCTTGAGTTTCGGTATTTTTAATAAAACCGTAACCTTTGCTATCATTAAAGAATGTTACTGTACCTTTTTTAACCGGATTTTCATCAATGATGTCTTCCTGTCTGGTAATACCAATTTGAACATCTTCAATGTTAAATACTTTCTTCTTTTTTGGATCTGGTGGAGTAGAGGAAATGTTACCGTTTTCATCAACGTATGCAAACATTTCTTCAAGCGCTAAGCCTTTTTTTGCATTAGATTGACGCTCTTCTTTTTTCTCTTGTTTATCTTTTTGTTTTTTTAATCGTTTTTTTTCGTTCTCTTTTTTACTGTAAGTTGCTTGAGATTTAGCCATATTTTATTTAATTGTTTTGTTTTGTATTTGATGAGTGCGTGGGAATTATACAAATATAACAATAGTAAAATGAAAACACGATTTTATTCCATTAAGCGTTGTGAGTTAAAGTGTTGGCGTTTCTTCAGTTATAACTTATTTTATTAAAATTTCATGCAAAATTATTTATTTTCCCATTTTGCTTTATCAATTTGATATTCGAAGTTCCATTTTATGGGCTCTCCATAATATGCTATTTCAATTTCGCCAGTTTTTACAGCACCAAGTTTCTCTGTTGCTTTTTGAGAACGAAAATTTGTAGCGCCAATGTGCAATATTACCTTGTTCACAAATTGAAATGCATAGTTGAGCATTAATTTTTTTAAAGCGGCATTATGCCCTTTACCCCAAAAATCTCTTCCAATAAAAGTGTAACCCACGGCCACAGTGTTATTTTCTTCGTTCAATTCGTAGTATCTAGAACTGCCTATAACACTTCCAGTTGCTTTATAGAAAACAATAAATGCCCCGTTCGATTCCATTGCGCCTTTGAAAAAGTTTTCAAAAACTTCTCGTTTATAGCGATCCTTATTTGGATGTTGTTCCCAAATAAGAGGGTCGGATGCTACGGCATAAAGTTTTTCAAAATCATCTGCTTTCAATGGAACGATAGTAATCAGTTCGTTTTCTAATGTAGGTTGCAAATCGAAGTTCATATTGTCTTTTATTAAAAACGGCCGGCAAAAAGCCAGCCGTTAAATTTTTAATGATATAATTGTTTTCCTTAAAGCAGTTGTTAGAAATGAATAAAATCACTAAAAATAATCTGCTGTTGAACTACATTATAAATGATAAGATTTGCAATCACTTTCTACTCAACTAATCCCTCGATCTCTACAACCTCATTTGCCTCTTTTTGATAATCAACTTTATCAATTTCAAAACCAAATAAACTTAAAAAATCTGAACGGTAGCCAGGTAAATCGCCAATTGCAGGTAAAGTTTCAGTTGTGGCTTCTTCCCAAAGTTTTGCTACTTTGTCTTGCACATCATCACGCATTTCCCAATCATCAATTCTAATTCTTCCCTTTTCATCAACCGGAACTTCATTGCCTGTATATAATCTCTCGGCATATAAACGTTGAATTTGTTCGATAGTACCTTCGTGAATACCGTCCTCCTTCATAATTTTGTACAACAAAGAAATATACAGAGGAATTACCGGAATGGCAGAACTTGCCTGTGTAACCAAAGCTTTATTTACCGAAACATAAGCCTTGCCGTTAATATCTTTTAACTTATCGGCAATGGTAAATGCTGTTGCTTCCAAATCATCTTTAGCACGGCCAATTGTTCCTTTACGGTAAACTGGCTCTGTTAATTTAGGGCCGATGTAAGAGTAAGCAACTGTTGTAGCGCCGTCAGCCAATAGGTTTTCAGCTTTTAAAGCATCAATCCACATGGCCCAATCTTCGCCGCCCATTACTGCAACTGTATTTTCAATATCTTCTTCAGTTGCGGGTTCAATTGAAATTTCAGTTACGTTGCCGGTATGAAAATCAACCGTTTTATTGGTATAAGTACCACCAATCGGTTTTAAAGTAGAACGGTGTAACACTTCTGTATCAGGATGCTTTCTAACCGGCGAAGCTAAGCTGTAAATCACTAAATCTACCTGACCTAAATCAGCTTTAATCAATTCAAGTGTTTTTGCTTTGATTTCTTTTGAGAAAGCATCGCCATTAATACTTTTTGCATATAAACCTGCTGCATGTGCTTCTTTTTCAAAAGCAGCACTGTTGTACCAACCCGGAGATGCCGTTTTGCCAGCAGATGGTGCTTTTTCAAAAAAAACACCAATGGTAGCAGCATCCGAACCGAAGGCTGCAGTAATTCTGGATGCTAAGCCAAAGCCTGTTGAAGCACCAATTACCAATACTTTTTTAGGTCCGTTTATAGCACCTTTTGATTTTACATATTCAATTTGGTTCTTTACGTTTTGAGCGCAACCATCTGGATGTGCTGTTAAACAAATAAAGCCCCTCATTCTCGGTTCAATAATCATTTCGTTCTTATTTTACGTTTTGTAATGTTGAAATGGTTCCTATTCAAAGCCAAATCTTAAACGAAGATAAATTTTTAATTCCTTAACGCTAAATGAATTTTTAATAAAGCAGATTCAGGAGCATGAGAAGGTAATCAGAAAAGCAATTATAGCATCATTATTTGCATTTGTTCGGGCTATCCGCTAAATCTTTTATTGATAAACTAACTCACGCTAACAGCCGATGTACATATTAAAGTAAGTAACATTTAATCAATAAAAGGATATCGCTGCTATCCCGTTTAAGTGGCAAAATGGTACAATTATTTAAGGTTGCAGGGGGCACAACCTACATCACCGAAATATTGATTGTTAAATTAAAGTAGGCTCGCTATTAATTTTCTGTTAATTTAGCAGCAAAACATCATCTTGCCGCGGGCAGGTATAACCGGATTATCTTTTTTATGAGAAAAATATTATTACTGGCCGTGATTTCCATCGCAGCATTTGGAAAGTTATCTGCCCAAACCACGTATCAAAATTCAGGTTGGTTTATGCTCGTGAATAACACAAAATTAAACGAAAAGTGGGGGTTACAATTTGATGCTCAAGTGCGCTCTTCAGATAATTGGGGTTATGTAAGAAATACTTTAGTGCGGCCAGCATTGCAATATTTTTTTAATAAAAATCATAACGTTGCGTTAGGTTATTTGTGGAATACCACACAAAATCAATTCGTTGTTTCTGGTAATAGTTTTTTGCATGAGCACCGGATATTTGAGCAATATATTTTCAACCATAAATTAAGCTCCGTATTTGCAAGTCATAGGGTTAGAGTAGAACAGCGTTTTATCGAACGAAGTAATGAAGATGTCTTTTCGCAACGTTTCCGTTATTTTTTCCGGTTAATTCAGCCTTTACAAAAAACAGCAGCAAGTTTTGATAAGGGCGCCTTTGTAGCCCTGCAAAATGAAGTGTTTTTAAATTTTCAAAATAACGAGAAAATCAATAATAGTGTTTTTGATCAAAATAGATTATACTTGGCTGGAGGTTATCGATTTTCGAAAAAGGTAGATTTGGAAATTGGATACATGAATCAGGCCATTAAAAATACTTCAAATCACACCAATAATAGTATTGTTCAATTGGCGGTTTATACCAGATTCTAATTTCGCTTTAATGATTTAAAGTCATTTTTCCATCTACTGCAATTACAAAGTGTTAAAGCATTTGTAATAGTTCTTGCTTTTTGTTCAATTTGCCTCGTGAAAAAATTCTCGATCTTATTTTTAGTATTCTTGTTTGGCAAGCGGATGCAAGCACAAGAGTTAAAAACTTCGTCTACAAATAATACACCAAGCTCAAAAAGTTTATTTAATCCTGAACATAAAAGGAATTTCTCGCGTAAGGGCGATTTTTATTTTCATTGGGGATACAATAGCTCTTGGTATGGTAAAAGCGACATCAGGTTCGAAGGTCCGAATTATGATTTTACATTACATGATGTGGCTGCGCATGATAGGCAGTCGAAACTAGATTGGGATTGGCTAAATCCGGGTTTGATTACTGTTCCTCAATACAATATTCGTGTTGGTTATTTTATAAAGGATAATTACAGTATTTCCATCGGTTGGGATCATATGAAGTATGTAATGGATATTCCTCAAAGCGTAGCTATTACTGGTACAATTGGCCCCAATATTACTCCAGAAAACATTTCTACAGGTGCTTTGGCCGGAACTTACAACGGACAAACCATCAACGTGAAAGAAAGTATGTTAACTTACGAACATACTGATGGATTTAACTATGCAAATGTTGAAGTAGAACGATATGACGATATTTGGGTAGCCCCGGGCGGAAATACCTCATTAACTTTAGAAACCGGTTTAGGTGCTGGTTTGATGGTGCCACGATCTGAAGTTCATCTTTTTGGTTTAGGTAGAAACAACCACTTCAGTATTTCCGGCTATGGTGTTTCAGCTAAAATTGGCTTAAAATTTTATGTTTGGAAGCACATTTATTTACAAAACAGCACCAAATTTGGAGCGACCAACTTAACACAGGTTCATACCACTGGCTGGGATGAATATGATAAGGCTAGTCAGAAAATAAATTACATTGAAAATTTAACAGTGATTGGATTTCAGTTTTAATAATCATCACTTGAACTCAACTTACTCATTTATTTTTCAGTTTGTTTAATGTATAATCAAATATCAGATTAATCCCTTAAAGGAATATTAGATCTGTTATTAAATAAAAAACGTCTCGAATTTCTCCGAGACGTTCCAAATAAATTTTGTATTTCCTTATATCTTTCTAACTCTTCCAGAGCCTATAACTGTTTTTTCAACCGTTGGATTACCTGAATAATTTACACTTCCTGATCCGCTGATTACTGCTTTTATTGATTGCTCTGCCTTGATATTAATTATTCCCGAACCACTGATAGTTGTGGTTAAATCATTTACAGAAAGACTTTTGCCTTCAAAAGAACCAGAACTACTGATAACAACTTTAGCACGGTCGGCAGTTCCTGTTATATTCAATGAACCCGAACCGCTGATTACGCCATTGTAATGATCTACATCTGCTACTGCTTTTATACTTCCTGATCCACTTATCGTGGTGGTTAAATCGCCAGTGCTAATTTTACCGTTTACCACCATATTGCCAGAGCCACTCATGGTTAAACTTGCTAACTCTCTTGCAGTTACATAAGCTGTAATTTTTTTTCCATCATATTTTCTAGACCAGCTGGTAATGCTGGTTTGTGGACGGATAATTAACACATTGCCTTTTACTTCGGTAATAATTGTTGATAGCGCTTCTTCATCGCCTTCCAAACGGCAACTTTCTTTAGTGCCCAAAGTAACCACAACATTTATCGGTCCGGCAGAAGCGATTCCGTTAAAATTTCTTACATCTCTATCATCGTTATTCAGTTTTGATGAGTTGATGTTAATTTGTTCTTCCGCAACTGCACTAATAGTTGTTGTTAAAGTAAATGCTGCAAATAACAGGGCGAATATTTTTTTCATTATTGTAGAATTTTATGCCATTTAAAATTTCTTTAAATGGCTGATGAATACGTTTTTCTTATAAGACGATCATTTTGTTAAAAAGTTGCATTGCTTGTAATCTTATCTACTTTTTCTTCTTTGTAGCCATTTAAAATGGTGTCAATTATTATCAACACAGCCGTATTTATTTATCCTTTTTTTAAGTTGATGTAAAATGCAGGATCATTTTTAAAATTTTCGGTAGTAATGCTGGCATCAACTTTAATTGATTTCCAATCATTAGTCGGCTTAATCAGGCTGAAAATTCCATCTTTTAACGTTACACGTACAGGCATATCGAAACCTTTTACATCAGTAATCCAACGATAAGATAATGTTCCGTTGTTAACTTTATATTCCAATACAGGAATTTTGGTATAACGAAGATATTGATCGAAAACTTTATCAAGTTTTAAACCACTTTGCTTGGCAATGTAATTTTCAATTTCTGCTGTGGTTACTGTTTTATGGTAGAAAGTTTTATTCAAACCTCGCAAAATCTGTTTGAACTTTTCATCATTATTAATCAACTGGCGAATGTTATGAATAAGATTTGCGCCCTTTGGATACATATCACCTGAACCTTCTTTATTTACGCCATAGGGGCCAATAATTGGAATATCGTTGCTGATGCCTCTTCTAATTCCAATTAAATATTCGCTGCCTGAAGCTTTGCTATCAGTGCATTCAGTAAATAGTGTTTCCGAATAATTAGTAAAACCTTCATGTACCCACATATCAGCAATATCCTTGGTTGTAATGTTGTTTCCGAACCACTCATGGCCACTTTCATGAACGGTGATAAAATCCCATTTTAAACCATGTCCGGTTCCGCTTAAGTCTCTACCCAGATAACCTTTTTTAAATTGATTTCCATAAGCAACAGCGCTCTGGTGTTCCATGCCCAGGTGTGGAGCCTGTACCAATTTATAACCATCTTTATACCACGGATAAGGGCCAAACCAATACTCGAAACATTTTAACATGGGTTTAACATCGGCATCCCAATGCGGACGAGCCTTTGCACTATCAACCTGTAATGCCCAATAATCAATTGATAATTTACCATTCTCACCATCGAAACTATCTGTCCAGTGTGCGTATTTTCCAATGTAAAAGCTTACATCATAGTTATTGATGGGATTGCTAACAAACCAATTGTATTGTTTGTAGCCATCAGGTTTATCTACCGTATTTCTTAATCTCCCGTTAGATATTTCTTGCAGCGTATTAGGCACACTTATGCTGATTAGCATGCTGTCAACCTCATCGCTTTGATGATCTTTATTTGGCCACCAAACGCTTGCGCCCAATCCCTGACAGGCAACAGAAACGAATGGATTTCCTGTTGAATCTTTCTTAAAGATAAAACCACCATCCCATGGGGCATTTTTTGCTACTCTAGGGTTGCCAGAATAAAAAACGGTGAATTTATCTTTAGTTCCTTTTTTAATCGTTTTTGGGAAGCTTACAAATACGGCATTGTATTCCCTTGTAAATTTCAGTTCAGAATCCTTATAAACTATCTTTTCGATTTTTAAATTATCGAAAAGATCAAATTGCAGCTTAGAAAAATCCTGAGTGGCGGTAAAGGCAAATTCATTACTTCCTGCTACTGATTTTTGATCGATATCGATTTTAACATCTAAATGGTAATAATTAATATTATAACAAGTACGCAATGGCGTAAGCGTTCCACGTAAGCTATCGGCTCTGGAGTTTACTTGGTTTTTACCAAGCATTTGGGCATTTGCACTTGCAATGCTTAATGCTAAAGAGAGAATGGTGAATAGTTTTTTCATTTTTATTTTTCGTCATTGCGAGGCACGAAGCAATCTCACAATGTAAATGCTATGACGATCGGAATTGAGATTGCTTCGTGCCTCGCAATGACGACCGCCTAATGGACATTAATTATTATTTTACTTCAGCACAGAAACCGTAATAAATGAACTGTTATTTACGTCGTGATAAATTCTGTGTGTAGCTTTTTGGAAATCACTTGGTTTGGCCTGATAAATATCCATGAATTTTTGTGGATTACGATCAGCTAAAGGAAACCATGAATTTTGAATTTGAATCATAATTTTGTGTCCTTTTTTGAAAGTATGGGCCACATCTGGCAATGGATAGTTTACTTTGGTGATGGCGCCTGGCGTAAATGCTTCGGGTTTTTCAAAACTATTGCGGTATTTTCCACGCATAATTTCACCACGAACCAGCATTTCATATCCACCCATTATTAAGTTTTTAGGATTTGGATTTGGGTTTGGCGCATCCTCTGGAAAAACATCAATCAGCTTCACTACATAATCGGCATCTGTTCCGGTGGTTGAAACCACAAGGTTTGCCAACACTGGCCCGGTTAAGGTAATATCTTCTGTTAGCGCATCACTTTGGTAAGTTTTTACATCAGGCCTGCGGGCTGCGAACCGTTGATCATCAATCATGTATTCGCGTGTTCTTCTTGTTTGAATGCCATCCTGGTAAGGAACAGGGTTATTAGGGTCGCTCACATACTCATCCCAGCTGTCGGTTCTGCCCACTTTTTCGAAGCTCAATTTTCCGTTAGGTTGTAAATAAAGATTTTTATTTTCTACTTCCTGCGGCGGCCAGTTGCTAAACTTTTTCCATTGGTTTGAACCTGTTACAAAAATGTTTGCTTCGGCGGCATTAAAATCACCTTCGCCCTTTAAGTAGTATTTAAAAAAGGGCAATTCAAATTGTTGCTGGTAATCTACACTCGTTTTAGTTCCGAATTGAATATCGCCGAAGAAAGAACCATCGCCACGAACCCAACCACCATGAAACCAAGGTCCGGCAACTAAAATGTTGTTTGCACCCGGATTTTGTTTTTCAATTGCTTTGTAAGTATCAAAAGTTCCATAAGCATCCTCAGCATCGAAAAAGCCACCTACAACCATAACGGCAGGTTTTACATTTTTCAAATGCGGTGTAATTAATCTCGCTTTCCAAAAAGTATCTAAATTTGGATGTTTAAATAAATCATTCCAAAACTTAATGCTGTCGGCAAAATATTTATCCTTTAAATTCTTGACTGATCCTGATTCCAGGTAAAAGCGATAATTATCCTGAATAGGGAACTGGAAACCTTTCGGGCCTTTATCTGGTGTAATGGGTTTTGGACGGGGAACGCCAAAGCTGCTCATAAAACTAAAAGCATCCATTAAAAATAAAGTTCCACGGTGATGGAAATCATCGCCCATAAACCAATCGGTTACCGGCGCTTGCGGAGAAACAGCTTTTAATGCAGGGTGTGCATTTGGAAGTGAAGTTGTAGAATAAAATCCTGGGTAAGAAATTCCATAAATTCCAGCTTTGCCATTATTGTCTTTTACATTTTTAACTAACCAATCGATGGTATCATAAGTGTCAGTACTTTCATCAATAGCAGTTTTTCCCTTTTTGGTAGTTTGCGGGCGGATATCTTCAAAAGTGCCTTCACTCATCCAACGGCCGCGAACATCCTGATATACAAAGATAAATCCTTCTCGCATCATAGCAGGAAAATTCCCTAAGCTTAATTTATACTTATCGGCTCCATAAGGCGCAACGGTATAAGGCGTTCTGTTAATCAAAAAGGGATATTTTTTGGATTGATTTTTGGGTATGTAAATGGAAGTGAAGAGTTTAACTCCATCACGCATCGGAATTTGACGTTCTATTTTAGTATAGTTTTCTCTAACATAGGCCAAATCGGTTTGTTGGGCCAATAATTCATTAGAAATAAACAAACAAAATAAGAGGCTGAAGAATCTTGAAAAGTTCATTTAAGCTTGGTTTTTAGTAATAAAATTTAAATATAGGCGATTAGAAATTGATTAGAAAAAACATCCCGTAAAAGGTTTGTTAGTTGTGCTAAATGTAATCGTCATTGCTATATCAAAATTTAGTTAAATAATGTTAAGGGCTAATCTTTCAGAATTTTTCATCGTCATATTTATAATTAAATTAAACACACAAATGAAAAGGTTATTAAGCAAAGGATTGGTTGTTTTAGCTGCAACAGCAATGATCACAACCTTAAGTATTGAAAGCGTTTCGGCACAACGTCCAAGTCGGGGTGGAGGCAGTGGCTCATCAAGTGGCGGAGGTGGCAGGCCCAGTTCTGTTGCGCCTTCAAGGGGTGGTTCATCAAGACAACCATCTATGCAAGCTCCATCAAACAATAGAATTTCGCAAGCACCGAATAGAGGTTCAGGCAGGCCGGTAGACCAAGGGTTTAGTCGCCAAACTCCGGGTAGACCAGAACGTCCGGGATACAGTTACAATAGACCAGGTTACAACAGGCCAGGGTATCGCCCAGGTACTAATTACAGGCCAGGTTTTGGCTATCGTTCGGGATTTGGAAGGCCATATTACCGTCCTTATTATAGCTATTATAATTTTTACAGGCCATTTTTAGGTTTCAGAATTGGCGTGTTGCCATACGGCTATTATCCATTTAATTATGGCCCAAATCAGTTTTATTATTCTGGCGGGTTGTTCTATCAACAAAATAATAATCAATATGAGGTTGTGGTTCCACCTGTTGGTGCAGAGGTTCCGAACTTACCACAAGATGCGAATTTGGTTACCATTGATGGCGTTGATTATTACGAGTATAAAGGTGTTTATTACACGCAAGGCCAAAATGCAGATGGTGCAACTGTTTATATTGTTGCCGGCAAAGATGGCGTATTAAATACTACTGATGGCCCGATTGATACGCATCAAATAGGAGAGATTATTACACAGTTGCCAGAAGGTTGCAGAGAAGTAACCATTAAAAATGAGAAATATTTCGTATCTCCCAATGATGTTTACTATGAAGAAGTAGTTGATGGAAATAAAGTTTCGTATCGTGTTATTGGTAAGTTGTTTTAAATGATTGACCAAAAAATTAAAATTAGCCGTTTCAATATTAAATTGGAACGGCTAATTTATTTAATCAAATTCTATACTTTTGCCATCAAACCATTTCGATTTGACAAAAATATTCTCAAAAATTTCCCTTTTTTATTTTGCCGCTATAGTAGTACTTTCTTCATGTTCCACTACCAAAAATATTGCTGGTAGCAGTAGGGAAACTTCTATTTCATCAGTAAAATTTTTGAGCGAATACATTATGCCACTTAATGGTACTTTTCAAAACACCTTAGTTGGAGGGTTATCTGGTATTGATTATGATGCGAAAAAAAATCAATATTATTTAATAAGTGATGATCCATCGCAGTTTAGTCCGGCGAGAATTTATACCGCTAAAATCGATCTTAAAGAAAATAAAATTGATACCATAAAAATTACCGACGTTACATTTATTTTACAGGAGGATGGATCACAATATCCGAAATATCAATACGGCAAAAACTCAAAGGCCGATGGAGAATCGGTGCGTTATAATCCATTAAACCAAACTTTTGTTTGGAGCAACGAAGGCGAGAGATTGTTTCGTAAAACCGATACAACCATTGTTCAGCCCACTTTAACTTTCATTAGCTCAACAGGAAAATATTTAGATACCGTTCCGCTGCCTGCAGGTTTTCAAATCACAAAGCAAAAATATGGAGTTCGTAAAAATGCTTTTTTCGAAGGATTAAGTTATGCGGATGATTATAAAACCTTGTATGCTAGTTTGGAGGAACCACTCTACCAGGATGGCGAGCAGTCGCATTTTCAATTTGATAAAGCACTCACTAGAATTTTAAAGTTTGATGTAAAAAGCAAAAAAAATGTTGCTCAATATGCTTACAATTTGGATGCTTTGCCCATCAACCCTACAGCTGAAAGCGATTGGAATATAAATGGGATTTCAGAGATTTTGACCATAAACAATCATACTTTGTTGGTAATGGAAAGAGCCTGGGCAAAAGGGCGAGAAGATCATTCATTTGTTAAACTGTATTTGGTTGATTTGAATGATGCTGAAAACGTGATCAACAATCCATCTTTTATAAAAAATCCACCAAAGCCATTGATTAAAAAATTACTTTTTAATTTCGATAGCCTGAACATGCACATCGATAACATTGAAGGAATAACTTTTGGACCAAAATTGCCAAACGGAAATAATACTTTGGTTTTTTGTGTTGATAATAATTTTGGAAAAGCCCAAGTTCAACAATTTTTTCTGTTTGAGGTGATGCCTTAATCGTCGGAGGTCTGAAGTTTGGAAGTCGGGAAAAAACTAATCAGTGTAAGCCAATAATCTGTATAAGGAAAAATGAGTAATATAAAAGCATTATTGTTTGATTTGGATGGAACCTTAATTGATTCGGAAAAATTTCATTTCGATTGTTGGAATGAGTTCCTTTCGCAATACCATGTTGCGCTTGATTTTAAAGATTGGCTAAGTAATTATGCAGGTATCCCTTTGCCACAAAATGCAAAAACAATTATTGGTAAATTTAAAATTGAGGAGAACTTAGAAGAATTTATCGAAAAAAGAGAGCAGCTTACCTACGATGGATTTAGGACAAAAGATATTGCACTTATGCCCTTTGCGTTAGATTTTATTGAATATTTCTATGATAAAGGATTAACTCTTGCGGTGGTTACTGCAAGTCCGAGGATAGATGTTGAGGCCGTATTTGAAAGAAACGGACTGGCCAAATATTTCAGCCTATTCATCACCAGAACTGATGTAAGCAAAAGCAAACCTGATCCTGAAAGTTATAACATTTGCGTTGAAAAACTCGGCTTGCAAAAAAACGAATGCATTGTGTTTGAAGATACCGTAAACGGAGTTAAATCGGCTATGGCTGCAGGAATAACTACCTATGCAATTCAAAATAATATCAGGGCGCACCAGAAATTAAAAATGGCTGATCAGTTATTTCTGAATTTTTCTCACGCAAAATCTTACATCCTAGATCAAGGAATACTTTAGCATTTTAAAAACGGCGTAGGAGAATTATATCGTGGAGTCAACTTTTAATCACCAATATTAAAACAAGGTTAGATAATATCAGGTTCAATACTTTTTCATTGTAAAATTGTGCTTTTTATACTTAAGCATAAAGCATTTGACTTTCAGCTTTCGGCCTTTTTTCCCTACATTTGGCTAATCAAAATTCTCAAGAAATTATGCAATACGATGTCGTTGTTATCGGTTCAGGGCCGGGCGGTTATGTTGGCGCAATCCGTTGTGCCCAGTTAGGTTTAAAAACTGCCGTTATCGAAAAATATAAAACTTTTGGAGGTACTTGCTTAAATGTAGGTTGTATCCCATCGAAAGCTTTATTAGATTCATCAGAGCACTTCCACAACGCTGCTCACACATTTACTACTCATGGTATCGACTTAAAAAATCTTAAAGTAAACATGCCACAAATGATCGCCCGTAAAGACGATGTTGTGGCTCAAAATACTGCCGGTATCACTTATCTATTCAAGAAAAATAAAATTGATTCTTACGAGGGAGTTGGTTCTTTCGTAGATAAAAATACCGTATTAGTAACTAAATCTGATGGTTCTACTGAAACTTTAACCGCTAAAAATGTAATCATTGCTACAGGTTCTAAACCAACGGCTTTGCCATTTTTACCAATAGATAAAAAACGGATTATTACTTCTACAGAAGCTTTAAACATTAAAGAAGTTCCAAAATCTATGGTGGTTATCGGTGGTGGTGTAATCGGTTTAGAGTTAGGATCTGTTTACGCCCGTTTGGGTACAAAAGTTTCTGTAGTTGAGTTTTTGCCATCAATTATTGCAACAATGGATGCAGGTTTGGGTAAAGAACTTCAACGTGTATTGAAGAAAAACCTAGGCATGGAATTTTACATGGGCCATAAAGTTACTGGCGCTACCACAAAAGGTAAAACCGTAACCGTAACTGCCGAAACTCCAAAAGGTGAAACCATTTCTTTAGATGCTGATTATTGTATCGTGGCTGTTGGTCGTACCGCTTATTCTGAAGGTTTAGGATTGGATAAAATTGGAATCACAGTAGAAGAAAGAGGGAAAAAAATTCCGGTAAATGAGCATTTAGAAACTTCAGTTCCTGGTGTTTATGCTATTGGTGATGTAATTACAGGTGCAATGTTGGCTCACAAGGCAGAAGATGAAGGTACTTATGTTGCAGAAACCATCGCAGGACAAAAACCACATATCAATTATAATTTAATTCCTGGAGTAGTTTATACCTGGCCTGAAGTTGCATCTGTAGGTTTAACTGAAGAGCAATTAAAAGAAAAAGGCACAAAATATAAAGCGGGTTCATTCCCGTTCAAAGCAAGTGGACGTGCAAAGGCAAGTATGGATACCGATGGTTTCATTAAAGTTTTGGCCGATGCCGCAACAGATGAAGTTTTAGGAGTACACATGATTGGTCCTCGTGCTGCGGATATGATTGCCGAAGCGGTAATTGCAATGGAATTCCGTGCATCTGCAGAAGATATAGCCCGTACCTGTCATGCTCACCCAACTTATACTGAAGCGTTAAAAGAAGCTGCTTTAGCTGCAACAGATAACAGAGCAATCCATATTTAAATCGATGGTCTGTTTTACAGATCGATAACAAAAGCCGATAAGAGATTATCGGCTTTTTTTGTAAAAGAATTTTAAGACACATCGTCATTTCAACCGCAGCGGAGAAATCTTTTAATAAGCTGTTTTTAAAATTTGGGCATGCCCCAAGCTACGCAAGGGTCGGGCTATTCATTACAATCTTTTTTGAAGAAAAATCAAAAAAGAATTTCCACTACTATCCCTCATGCAAAACCGAAACCAAAATCTCCTTAGTTTAACTCATCCACTTTTAAGCTTTCCTCTTGTAACTTCCTGCCTTTCCTACAATTCCTTAACAAAATGATAACAATAACAGGCTAAAAAACAATGTTTTGCGAATTTATTTTTGCGGTTCAGATATTAAATAAACCATGAACTGTAAAAAACTTTTCGTTGCCTTCATGATGGCTTCGATCGCTTTAACTGCTTGTAAAAAAACAACAGCACCTATTGAAGAGCCAGCACAAATCGTTGCCGAAGATATTGCGAGTTTCAAAGAAACAGCATCAATAGATTTAGGTGGAGAAACTGCAGCAGAAATTACTGCTTACGATCCTTCAACCAAAAAACTTTTTGTAGTAAGTAATGATGGTGGCGCAAAAGTCGAAGTGCTGGATCTTTCCAGTTATCCAACAGTAACAAAATTAAAAACATTAACTTTTGTAAATAATGCAGGGATAAATAGTGTTGCAGTTAGCAATGGTTTATTGGCTATTGCATTAGATGGAGCTAGTAAACAAGGTAATGGTGATGTGGTGGTTTTAAAAACATCAGATTTATCAGAAGTTAAAAAAATTACCGTTGGTGCTATGCCCGATATGGTTACTTTTAGTCCGGATGGAAATTACATTCTTTCTGCGAATGAAGGCGAGCCAAATGATGAATATACCATAGATCCAATCGGAACGGTATCCATCATCAATATAAAGGATAATTATTCAGTTAAAACGCTCGATTTTTCTGCTTTCGAATCGCAGAAGGCTACTTTGGTAGCCGGAGGTTTCAGGATTTATGGTCCGAAAGCAAGCTTTGCTCAAGATATCGAGCCAGAATATATAGCGGTAAGCTCCGATTCGAAAAAAGCTTATGTAACCCTGCAAGAAAACAACGGTGTTGCAGAGGTTGATATTGTTGCCGGAACAATTACCAAAATTAATCCTTTAGGCACAAGGGATATCAGTTTGGCCGAAAATGCTTGGGATGTTAGCGACGACGAAAAGAGTGGGAAGAAGATTCAATTGGAAACCTGGCCCATTAAGGCTTTCTATTTACCTGATGCCATTTCGTATTTCAGCACTGGTGGTACATCATATTTAGCTTTGGCAAATGAAGGCGATACCAGAGCTTGGAAAGGTTATGATGAAGAAGCAAGAGTGAAAAGTTTGAAATTAGATCCTACCAAATTTCCTACTGCTGCAACTTTACAATTAGATGCCAACTTGGGCAGACTAACGGTAACCAAAGCATTTGGCGATATCGACGGCGATGGCGATTATGATGAACTTTATGCTACAGGTGGCAGAAGCATGAGCATTATAAATGCAAATACAGGCGCTTTGATAGCAAATGTGGGCAAAGATTTGGAACAACGCGTTATTGATGCAGGTAAATATGATGATACCCGTTCCGATAACAAAGGTGTAGAAGTTGAGGGGGTAACAGTTGAGGAGGTAAATGGTAAAACGTTGGCTTTTATTGGTATGGAGCGTGTAGATATGATCGCTGTTTACGATGTAAGTACGCCGGCATCTCCGAAATTCGTCCAGTTATTCGCTACAGGAGATGCTCCGGAAGGATTGTTATTTGTAAAGCCGAAAGATAGTCCGAATGGTAGAAGTTTATTAATTGTTGCCAGTGAAGGCGATGGAGTGGTTAAATTTTTCCAGCCTAATAGAATATAAGCAATTTTAATATTGAAGATTAAAAACCGCCTTTGGGCGGTTTTTTTGTTTAGCAGTTTTCGTAAAACATCAATAATTATCTCACTCTGTTTTATTAGCGTAAAATGATAAATACATCTTTCATTTGCCATTTGATTTGAGGAACTTTGCGGCGTAATCCCGTTCATATAATAAAATTAAATTTTGGAAGATAATAGCGCATATCAGGAAATAGAAAATCAGTCGGAAGTTAAACCTGAAATAGCCCAAAGTTCTCCAAACAGAATCCGCTTAGCTGTTTCTTTATTTTATTTTGGGCAAGGAATTGCATTTGCATCCTGGGCCAGTCGAATTCCCGATATTAAACACAGTTTAAATCTATCTGACGGCCAACTGGGTAGCATTTTGTTAGCACTTCCATTAGGTCAATTGGTTACTATGCCCATTTCTGGCGGATTGGTAACTAAATATGGCAGTAAAGCCATTCTTACCATTACAGCACCTTTGTATGTTTTGGCCTTAAGTAATTTAGGTTTGGCTACCGCATCGTGGCACTTGGCTGCATTCCTGTTTTTATTTGGGGTAATTGGAAATATGTGCAATATTGCTGTTAACACACAAGGCTCTGAAGCAGAAAAGTTATTCGGCCGACCAATTATGACTTCCTTTCATGGTGCGTGGAGTATTGCAGGTTTTACAGGTGCTTTAGTAGGTTTGTTAATGGTTAATCTTCATATTGTTCCTTATCATCATTTTTGGATCGTTGTGGCATTGATTTTTATAAATGTATTTTTTAATTATAAACACCTTGTTCCTGGTAAGGGTAATCGGGAAGAACGAAAAGGAAAGCTGTTTGTAAAGCCTGAAGGGATATTGTTACAGCTGGGCATAATCGGTTTTTGTAGTATGGCAACCGAAGGTGCAATGTTTGATTGGAGCGGAGTTTATTTTAAGGAAATTGTGAAAGCCCCATCTTCTTTAGTGATTTTAGGTTATGCCTCATTTATGGTAATGATGGCTACAGGAAGGTTTGTGGGAGATAAAATTATTGCCAGGTTGGGCAGAAAGAAAACCATCCAAATTAGTGGTTTAATTATTTCAACAGGAATGTTTCTTTCAGTTTTTCTACCTTATATTGTTCCAGCAACTATTGGTTTTATGCTGGTTGGAGTAGGGGTTTCGAGTATTGTGCCAACGGTTTACAGTGTTGCAGGTAAGAACGGAAAAATTTCGGCTGGTATGGCCATCGCAATGGTTTCGAGTGTAAGTTATCTGGGTTTTTTAATGGGGCCGCCGCTAATTGGGTATATTTCTGCTTTGTCTAGTTTGCAATATTCGTATGCTGTAATTGGAATATTTGGATTATTGGTTAGCTTTTTGGTAACAAAGATAAAAGCTATTGAGTAGGGGTTTTGCCTAAACTGTCTTTTTGAACAATTGGATTTTCTTTCTTAATCAAACCATGTTCCCTTAATGTTGCAATTGCCAACTCAATTAACCTCAAGTTTTCCTGTTGGTGTCCATGTTGCACTTCTACGTTGATGTATGGGATATTTTGTTGCATGGCATAAACTGATAGTGAGCCATCATTTTCAGCAAATTTCGACTGCAAAATTACATTCACATTCGCCTTTTTTAAGCTGGTAAATAATCGTGGCTCGGTTACGTACATCAAATCATCGCCATCCATTTCAAAGTTGATAAATACAGAATCAGCTGTGCTAGATAAATCATACCCTGGTAAATAAGATGAAATGCCAAAACCACCATCGCCATTATTGTGAAGGGTTAAAATATATCCTGTAGATTTTGGGTCATAGAAATCAACAATTTGTTTTCCTGCATCCAGAATTAATTTTTCAACTTCGTTTGAACTGAAATAATCTTTTTTAAGTCTGCTACTTACGCCACGTTGGGTATAAATTGCATTTGGATCAATTCGATATTGATCATCCATGTGATTGAAAACATAATCACGGACCCCACCATACTGACTATCAATAATTTCACCGCCACTCCATCTAATATAATCGAAACCAGCTTTTACGCCAGTATCTTCATTATCATGAACCACTAAAAATTTTACCCCATTAGGCTTGTATGAATATTTTACCAGGTTAATATTGAGGTTGGCAATTTTAATAAATGATGAATCTGTTGTCATCGCTGCGAAAATTGGAGGGTGTTGTGCCTTTGCAGACAGTGAAGCGATGATTAAAATGAGGGATAAGGCAACTTTAAACATATCACTAATATACAACGATGGCTATTATTTTGTTTGAGAAGTTAATTTTTGCACTTCATTTTATATTTAAACGGGATGGAAAGTGATATCATTCTAATGGTTAAAAGGTTACTAATGCTAATAACCACATCACTTAATAGCGTTAGTAAATTATCATTAAAAGATTAAACGAACAGCCCGGCTGCACCAGCTTATGAAAAGCCATAGCACCTTTTCTAAAAATTATAAGAAAAAAAAAGGCCGCCTTTGGGAGGCGACCTAATTGATTGTTAATCTGGATGTATTATATTTTAATGTCCGTGATCTAAATCGTATTCATTTACATCTTTATGATCGTAAGGTTCAACCATTAAATCATCGATAGTTTGACCTTTTTTATCGTAACCAAATTTATGCAACATGTTGTCGAAAATCTGGTACATCACGGGTACAACTACCAAAGTCAGGAATAACGAACTTGTTAAACCTCCAATAATAACCCAAGCCAAACCATTTTTCCAATCGGCACCGGCACCACTCGCCAATGCAATAGGCAACATACCAATTACCATGGCAATGGTTGTCATTAAAATTGGGCGTAAACGGGCATGGTTAGCTAAAATTAATGCCTCATGAGTGGTTTTACCTTGTGCTTTCATCTGGTTGGTAAAATCGACCAAGATAATCGCATTTTTCGCCACCAAACCCATTAGCATAATGAAACCTAAAATAGTGAAGATACCCAATGCATTGTTAGTTAAGGCCAGGGCAAGCAAGGCACCAATTAATGCTAGCGGTAAAGAGAACATTACCACTAAAGGATAAACGAAACTATCGTATAAAGCAACCATAATTAAATAAACCAATACAATGGCCGCAAGTAAAGCGATACCCAAAGTACCAAAACCTTCGCTTTGGTTCTCTTGATCACCAGCCCAATAGAAACTGATTCCCGCTGGTTTCTTCAATTTATCTAACTCGGTTTGGAAGTTGGTTACTACTGTACCAGTTGGTACACCAACCGTTTGTGCTTTAACCGTTACCGAAGTCGATTTATTTAATCGCTCCAATAAACTTGGTCCTGAACCTTCTTTGATATCGGCAAATTGGGAAAGCTTAATTTGTTGACCAGCCTGGTTGGTGAAAATCAGGTTACGTACATCATCTATATCTTTTCTGTCGAAATCCTGATATTGAATATTGATGTCGTATTCATATTCACCCTGACGGAATTTTCCATCAGTATTACCTGCGAAAGCAGTTTGCATGGTTGCACCAACTGTTTGTAATGTTAAGCCCAAAGCCGACATTTTATCGCGATCAACCTTTACATTAATCTCTGGTGTACCTTTTTCTACCGATAGTTTAGTTTGCGTAGCACCTGGTACTTTTGCCAATATGCTTTGTGCTTTTTCTGCAAAAGTTAAAACGCTGTCTAATTCAGGTCCCATTACCACCAATTGAATAGGCGCATCATCTGCAGTACCCAAAATACCAATTGGAACAGTTTTGATTTTTGCACCAACCAATACTTTTTCCAACTCACGGGTATAGGTAGTGGAAATGATATCAGAAGAAACATTTCCTCGCTCTTTTTTCTCTTTCAACTTTACGTTGATCTCCGATTTATAAGCAGTAGACTGACTAGCGCCCATACCTTCACTCGATTGACCAACTGTAGCGATGGTTTGAATTACATCTTTTTGTTTGCTTAAGTAATCTTCAGCTTTTTGAGTATAAAAGTTGGTTTGTTCCAACGAAACATCTTTCGGCATTTCGATTTGTAGTAAGAACTCACCTTTATCCGATTTAGGGAAAAACTCAAATCCAATATATCCACCGGCCAATAAACCACATGATGAGAAGAATAAAACCACCATCATGACTAATGTGATCGCTTTATGCGCCAACGTCCATTCTAAAAGATTGGTGATCCATTGAGTAAACTTGCGTAATTGTTTTTCAAACCATAGGATGAATTTACCAAAAATGTTTTTGCCTTCAATACGTTCCAATTTACCGAAACGGGAGAATATTAATGGTACAATGGTAAACGAAGCCACCAACGATAACAAAGTTGAAATAATTACCACCACACAAAACTGACGTAAAATGTTCGCCACCATACCTGTACTTACGGCAATAGGGAAGAACACCACCACAATTACAAATGTGATTGAAACAACGGTAAACCCAATTTCGCGGGTTGCATCAGAAGCTGCCCGAACCCTGTTTTTGCCCATTTCCATGTGGCGTTGAATGTTTTCCAAAACCACAATTGCATCATCCACCAGGATACCTACCACGAGGGATAAACCCAGTAACGACATCAAGTTTAAGGTATAACCAAATAAAGCAATACCGATAAACGTTGCAATTAACGATGCCGGAATCGAAATCATTACGATTACCGCATTACGTAAACTGTGTAAGAAGAAAAGCATCACGATTGCTACCAAAACAACGGCAAGCATTAAATCGTGGATTACCGCATCGGCTGATTCTAATGTATAAACCGAGCTATCGTTTACAATTTTAATATCCAAACCAACATTTTTATAGTCGGCTTTTAACTGTTCGATGGTTTTTTGCGTACCCTCACTAACGGTTACCGCGTTGGCATCACTTTGTTTAATAATTTGGATGGCAATTGAGTTTGCCCTGTTAATACGGGCAATTTTTTCTGTTTCTTTTTGAGTATCCTGAACATCAGCGATATCTCCTAAACGAATTTGTGCACCATCTTTACTTGTGCTCACCACAAGTTTACGCATATCATCAACACTGGCGTATTTACCAGATAAACGCACCAAGATATCTTGCGCTCTTGTTTTTACACTTCCTGTAGGAAAATCCAAGTTAGAAGATAAAATAGCCTGTTGAATTGCAGGTACTGATAAGCCGTAACCTTGTAATTTTTTAGCATCCAATGCCACTTTAATTTCTCGTTCCGAGCCACCAATTAAATTTACTTGAGCCACACCTGGGACACGCGAAATGATTGGTGCAATACGTTTGTCCATCAAATCGTAGAACGAAATATCGTCCATATTGCCTGATGCAGACATGGTAATTACTGGAAAATCATCTAATGAGAACTTACTTAATGATGGTTGTTTAACATCATCAGGTAAATCTGCCAGAATAGCGTTAACTTTTCTTTGCGCATCATTTAGGGCAATATCGATCTCTGCTTTATCGGTTAACGTAATAATTACTACTGATAAACTTTCGTAAGAATTCGCATTGATTTTTTTGATATTCTCCATTGAGGAAACCGCATCCTCAATTTTTTTGGTTACTGTACTTTCTACCTCGTTAGGCGAAGCACCCGGGTAAATGGTTGAGATAGATACAACATTGGAAGAGAACTTTGGTAAAAGTTCATATCCCAACGAGAAATAACTCAACAGCCCCATCAATGTTAATGCGGTAAATACCACAATAACCAACGATGGTCTTTTTATTGATATGTCAGTGATTTTCATCGTATTACTTATGGTTTTTTAATTGTAATGAAGCTATTCCGATTTTATCGGATTGGTTTCATTTTTCTTAGTATTGCGTTTGGCGTACAGCGATTAGCGCTGACCGGTTCTAGCCTCCAGCTTTTTAAGTCTGGAGCTTTTTACTTTTTACTTTCGACTTTTTACTTAATTACAGTAACTGCAGTGCCTTCGTTCAGGTTAATCTGACCGCTGGTAATAACCGTTTCACCTTCTTTCAAGCCATCAATCACTTCTACATTTTCACCTAAAATACGTCCTGATACTACCTTACGGGTTTGAGCTGTATTTTTAGCTTTATCTAAAATATATACTTCGTTACTGCTCACACTACCCACAAAAGCAGTACGAGGAACCAAAATTGCTGGTGCTTGTTTCGGGAATTTAAAAACTGCCGAACCGTACATACCTGCTCTTAAGCTATTTTTAATATTGTTGGTTACTTCAACCTCGATAGGAAAATTTAAAGTTTCATCAGCTTTTGCAGCAATAAATGTTACTCTACCAGTAAACTTATCCTGTGGAAAAACAGAAGACTGGATCTGAACGGCATCACCAATTCTTAAATTAGCAACTTGCGTTTCATTAACATTTACTTTCAACTTCAATTTAGAAACATCAACCAATTCAAACAATTGCGTACCCGGAGCTACAACAGCGCCTACCTCAATCATTTTTTTGTTCACGATACCATTTATTGATGATCTGATATTTGCATCGTTTAATTTACGTTGTTGTGATTGTAAACGAAGTTTAGCGTTTTGGCTGTTTAAACGAGCCTGATCTACCTGTTGTTGGGTTACCCCACCAGTTTTATAAGAACTTTCGTAACGTTGCAAATCTTTTTGAGCGTTTTGATAAGTAGCTTCTGCCGTTTCTCTATCTGTATTTAAAATTTCAGCATCAATTCTTGCCAAAATTGTTCCTTTGCTTACACGGCTACCTTCTTCTACAAAAATTTTGCTCACACGGCCAGCATTTTCTGCCATAAAGTTTAATTCTTGATTAGCAGCAAAGGTTCCATTCACTGTAAAATCCAAATTAATTTCTTTACGTTCAACTGCAGCGGTTTTAACGGCAACAGCGCCACTACCTTTGGCAATAAATGCTGTTGTTTCTTCTGCCTTCTTCTTGTTGTTTGTTAAAACATAAGCAATTGCGCCCAGGGCAACAATAACTACAACAATGATTATAATTACTCTTTTCATTTTTATTTTACTAGCGATTTAATATTTCCGTTTGATTTTATTAATTGTATTTCGGCTACTTTGTAATTAAGCAAAGCCTGAGTGTAGCTATTTTGAGCTTCTGTTAAGGAGTTTTCTGTTTCCAGCAAATCAGTTAGGTTAGCCAAACCATTATTGTAGTTGTTTTGGGTACTTCTATAAATTTCTTGTGCTAAATCGGCATTTTTCTTTTGCGCTTTAATCGTATTTAAATTATTACGAAGCTGAATTTTAGCGTTTTCGTATGCAAGATTTAACGAGTTTGTTGATTCGAGTCTATCTACTTTGGCTTTTTTAATATCTACATCGGCCTGGCGGATTTTAGACCGTGTTAAAAAACCATTGAAAATTGGAACCCGCAATGTTACACCAATAGCTGATGATCCAAAACCGATGGCGCTTGCGTTTGAGCTTAGAAAATCGAATCCGTTACTTTGACTTGAGTAGGTGTAATTTCCTGATAATGATAATGTTGGATAATATTCTGCAACATACGCCTTTCGCTGAAGCGATAAAAGCTTATCCTGATTATCCAATAACTTCACTTCAGTTCTATTCGCTAAATCGATCGAATCTGTAAAAACCGGCAATTGACTTACTTCAGTTAACTCAGTAAAAGGCAGAACGATTGGTGTAGAAACGGGCATGCCCATAGAAAACTTTAATTGGTTTTCCAATTGAACAATCGCATTAATAACCTGCTCCCTTTGCGTATTTAGGTTAGTTAAATTTACACTGATCCGGTCAACATCGATTTTTCTGGCCAATCCATTTTTAAATTGGTTGGTAATAACTTTTTCAACAGTTTTTACATTTTTAATGTTGGTGTCAATTACATTTAATTGCTGCCTGTTCACTAACACTTGATAGTAATTATTCGCTACCAATTCAATAATTTGCTCTTCTGTTAATTGAGAAGTTAAATTATAATATTCTTCACTTGATCTTGCTGCCTGCAAACCTGTAAAAACCTGCTGGTTAAAAATTTGCTGCGAAAGCTGAACACCAGCATTAGAATTCCATTTTTGACCAAATTTTAAAGTTTGTAGCTGTCCGCCGAAATCAACAACCTGTTGTCCGATAATTGGATTGTAAGTTAATCCGGCTGTTCCTGTTATTTGAGGTAAGGCCTGTGCCCTTATCTCTTCTACTTTATATCGGCCACCTTCAATGTCGAGTTTCGCTTTGCGAACGCGAGCATTGTTTTGAAGCGCATAAGTTAGCGCATCTTTAAGGGTCACCTGCTGTTGTGCAGCCACCAATTGCGGTAAAGCCATGCCTATAAACAGGATGAGCATTAATTTTACCATTTTTACTCTAAGCATAATGTATTGTTTTTTGTTTTTGGGTTCTTGTGTAGTAGAAAGTAGTTAGTATCGAAACGTGATGCCAACTCCATCTGATTTGTTTGTTATTCTGATCTTTGTTATTTATATCTTAATCTTTGTTCCTTACTTTTTCCCTAGCACTTCAATCCTTTGGTAAAAATTGTTGAAAGGTCTTTTTGCTTAAGGGTCATTCTATTTACTGCTTTTTTATCCGGCAACAAGTCTTTTCCTAATTCTACGATACACATATTGGTTAGTCCTAATAAGCTTTCTAAATAGAGTTCGGCTACGTGGCCCATGTTTTCATGTTTTATTTCGCCTTTTTCCTGGGCACTTTCAAATATTTGAGCGTAAAATTCTTTTTCCGAATTTTTTAAACCTGTTAATTTTTCCTTCATGCCGCCGTCGCTAAAAATATCGGGCATGCCTTCAGAAATCCTCAACATAAAATATTTCATAAAAAATGAATTTCTGATATCTATCGTTTGGTACAAAACTGCTTCAAGAGAAGCATCTGGATTATATTTCTTTTTAAGTAAATCAAAATACTCGTTAAAAACTTTTTCAATTACTCCAACGATTAAACTTTTTTTATCGGGAAAATAATAATAAAGAGATGGTTTGGAAACGGAAAGGTCATCAGCAATATCGTTCATGGTGGTTTTACCAATACCGAAATGGCTAAATCTTTTTATAGCGCCCTCAATAATCTGCTCTCTCTTTTTGTCGGCTACAATCATTTTACTTTTCTACTTTCTGACTTTTTTAATATTTTAGTCAAAAATAGATCAATATTTTCAATTGTTAATCAACTGATTAAAAAATGAATTATAAGTTACATTTTGATGACAGATAAAAGCTTTTTATATTGGTTATTGATAAGTGTAATTAACATCCCTTCTAAATGAATTATTTGATAAATGTTCTAATCTTATTGCTCACCATTATAATTATGGAATGTTTATCGTGGTTTATCCATAAATATCTATTTCATGGTCCATTGTGGTTTATGCACAAAAGCCACCATCAAAAATCACATTCATTTTTTGAATGGAATGATTTATTTGCCTTGCTTTTTGCCGGTCTTTCTCTTTATCTAATGTATATTGATCGAAATGATTTTGGCTATCGGTTTTTTATTGGGCTAGGTATTTCTCTTTACGGATTAATTTATTTTGTAATACACGACTGGTTTGTACACAGAAGGTTCAAAACTTTTAAAAGCAACAATACTTATTTAAGAGCTGTTCGAAAGGCCCACAAAATCCATCATAAAAATCAGGGCAAAGATAAAAGCAGGGCATTTGGCTTGTTGTTTGTTCGGAAGGATGTTTTAAAATAAACTGTAATTTGGCATTGCCTGTGCTCAACAAATAAACATCTATATGAAAAATATTACATACTTATTTGCCATCACTTTATTGATTGTTTCTTGTACAAAAAAGACAAATAAAGATCGGGCAATTGATCTGGTTAAATCAAAATATGAAAGTTCGGACCAGAAGCTCAATTTTGAGGCAGCAAACCTGGATAGTCTTTATAACATCTCTCCAAAGGCATATGCAGATAGTGCAAAAAGAGGTTTTGAGTTAGATTCAACTTTGGCAGTTTTAGAAAGTGAGATAGAACATTTGCCACAGCAGGAATCGGATAGTGTGGGTTTGGTAAGTGCTGCCTTAACAAAACGTAGGTATCAGCTGCTTGAACTTGCAAAAACGAAGCCTCAATTTTTGGGCTGGAAATTATCGGGTGTAAAAATTGAAGGCGTAAAAAGAGAAACAATAAGTTTTAATTTCGATAAGGAAATAACTGAAATTGTGGAGTGATAAAGGCGCCTTTTGAATACGTTTTAAAATATCATCCCATTTTATTTTACTTTTGTGCGTTAACACAAAATCAATATGCTTCACATTCAGGAAAACATTTCACTTAAGGCCTACAATTCATTTGGTATAGATGTTAAGGCAAATTATTTTGCCGAGATTTTTTCTGAAGCAGATTTACAAACTTTATTTGAAAACGAGATCACTCAATTGCAAAAACTTTTAATCATCGGCGGGGGAAGCAACGTGCTTTTCACGCAGGATTATGAGGGATTGGTAATCAAAATCAGCATTAAAGGAATTGAATCAATTGCTAACGGTGAAAATATTCTGGTAACAGCAGGGGCAGGGGAAGTTTGGAACGACTTTGTAAACTATTGTGTGGAACATGGCTTTGCCGGGGTAGAAAATTTAAGTTTAATTCCAGGAACTGTAGGTGCGTCGCCCATTCAGAACATTGGCGCTTACGGAGTAGAACTTAAAGATGTATTTGAAAGTTGTACGGCCTTTGAAATCAAAACAGGAAAAATTAGAACGTTTAACTTCAGCGATTGCCATTTTGGTTATCGTGAAAGTACTTTCAAGGGCGAACTAAAAGGACAATACATTATCACAACAGTCACTTTTCGTTTAGCTTCGCAACCAAATATCAATACATCATATGGTGCAATCGAAACTGAACTTCAAAATAGGGGAATCGAAAAGCCAAATATTGCCGATGTTTCGGCAGCTGTATCGCATATTAGGGTAAGTAAACTTCCAGACCCATCAACTATTGGCAATGCAGGCAGTTTCTTTAAAAATCCTGTTATAGAAAAATATGAATTTGCAGATGTTGTGGCCAAACATCCAGATGTGGTGCATTACCCAACACCTGATGATAGAATCAAACTCGCTGCCGGTTGGTTAATTGAACAATGTGGCTGGAAGGGCAAAGTAGTTGGCCAAACAGGAACATGGAAAAACCAAGCATTGGTTTTGGTAAACCATGGAAATGCTACAGGTAAAGAGGTGTATAATTTTTCTGCACAAATAATAGACAGTGTGAAGTCTACTTTTGGAGTCACTTTGGAGCGTGAAGTAAATATTCTGTGACCAAAGTGCGTATTAAATGGGTTCAGGACTTTTAGCGCTGTGCCAAAAAAAGTTGGTATTAAGTTTGTTTAGGATATAGCGAATGAACATCAATTCATTTGTTTTTATAATCTTACCTAAAGCTAAATATCATGACAAAATTTGAATTTAATCATCTAGTTAACCATCACTCAGTTTCTTTAAGATCTTATGCTTTAAATTTTACAAAAGATGCCGAAGACGCAAATGATCTTGTTCAAGATACCATGCTCAAAGCCATTACTTATTACAACAAGTTTAAAGAAGGAACAAATTTAAAAGGTTGGTTGTTTACCATCATGAAAAATACTTTCATTAACAACTACCGTCGTTTAGTAAAAACAAATACCTTAATTACACAAAGCGAAGATATTTCTTCAGCTAATCTATCATACAGTGCAACAAAAAATCAAGCTGAAAGTAAATTCGTACTTGGTGATATCGACAAAGCATTAGCGCAATTACCAGAAGAATATTATGTGCCTTTCATCCGTTATTTCGAAGGTTACAAATACCACGAAATTGCAGATATGTTGGCTATTCCTATTGGAACCGTTAAAACACGTATTCACGTAGCAAGAGGAATTTTGAAAAAATACCTTAAAACTTATTCTAAAGATATTGCAATTTCAGAAATGGTTTAAAACACATCAAATGGAAAACGAAGAGTCTCAGCGCAAGTTGAGACTTTTTTTTTGAATTGTTTTCTAGAAGATTGATGAGGAGATACAATAGTTAATTGGTTTCCGCTTTTGTTCACAAGCTGCAAAACAATTCGAATCACCTTTTCAATCACTTTGCATGCGCATTCAGGGATTTACTAACTTGAGGAAACACCTGCTGTAAAAGAATATTTCTGTCAAAAGCTAAATTTTTTAAAAGCAAAAGGCCCGGAAAATATCCAGGCCTTATTTGCTTATCATATATTTGGTTAGTTGATTCTTATGTTTACTTTCAACAATTTGCCTTCTCTCTATATTCGAAACAAATGCAAACCTCAAACAATATTGCGTTTAAAAGGTTATTTGCAGTGTTTTTGTTTTGTGGATATAAAGATAAGGGAAATTTTAAGTTTGTCAAGCTTTTTTTAACTTTTTTATTATTTCTTTTGCTGCCACTTGGCCAGATATGATTGCGGGTGGCACTCCAGGCCCCGGAACAGTTAATTGTCCGGAATATAACATATTCGTTACTTTGCTGTTTTTCATTTTTGGTTTCAAAAAAGCAGTCTGTTTCAAAGTGTTTGCTAAACCGTAAGCGTTTCCTTTATAGGCATGATAATCTTCAACAAAATCATTCATGGCATAGCTGCGTTTAAATAAAATGTTGTTGCTAATATCGTTTCCGGTTAAATCTTTAAATCGCTTCACTAACAAATTAAAATATTCCTCACGCTTGGCTTCGCTATCTACCAGACCTGGAGCAATGGGAATCAAAAAGAAAAGATTCTCACAGCCATCCGGAGCAACGCTATCATCGGTTACTGATGGGCAGCAAGCATAAAAAAGTGGCTTCGCCGGCCATTTTGCATCTGTATAAATTTCTTCTGCATGCTGGTCAAAATCCTCATCAAAGAATAAATTATGGTGCAAAATATTCTCTAATTTTTTGTTTAAACCAATGTAAAATAGTAAACAGGAGGGAGCCATAGTTCTGCTTTCCCAATATTTTTCATCATAGTTGCGATTTTCCTTCTCTAATAGTTTCTGTTCAATATGATGATAGTCTGCATTACCGATTATAAAATCAGTTTTAATAGTTCCTTTATTGGTAGCTAATTCCGTTGCAACATTCTGCTTAACTACAATTTTTGAAACTTCAGTATTGAATTGAAATTTTACGCCATGTTCTTCAGCTATTTGCTGCATCGCCGAAACAATTTTATGCATGCCTCCTAATGGATACCAGGTGCCCAAAACCAAATCAGCATAGTTCATTAAACTATAAAGTGCAGGTGTATTCTGTGGTGTTGCCCCCAAAAACAAAACCGGAAACTCAAGCAATTTTCTTAATTTTTCATTCTTAAAAAGTTGATGCACATGTTTCCGCATATTGCCTAAAAGCTGCAGTTTTATTCCGCTTATGGCTAGGCGTGGATCAAAATATTCCATTACGCTGTGCGAAGGCTTGAAAACATATTCATTCATCCCTACATCATATTTATATTTTGCTTGTGCTAAAAATGAATCAAGATTTTTGCTGCTTCCTGGTTCCAGTTCTTCAAATAACTCATATAGCTTTTCTAAAGTAGATGGAACATCAAGCGTTTCTTGCTCACCAAAATAAATACGGTAGGAAGGATTTAACCTTTTAAGTTCATAAAAATTGGATGTGGTTTTGCCAAACAATTGATAAAAATTCTCGAAAACATCTGGCATCCAATACCAACTTGGCCCCATATCAAATACAAAACCATCTTTAGCCCAAGTTCTGGCTCTTCCACCGGCCATCTCATTTTTTTCTATAACAGTTACTTCACAACCCTCTTTTGCCAATAAAGCTGCGGCAGATAATCCTGCAAAACCTGCCCCAATAACCGTAACTTTTGGTTTTTTATCCATTGCATAAAGAAAGCGATTTTTATGCGATTTTGTTTGATGGAATTTTGACCTAATAAATATCAATGGTACTATAAACAAACAATATTAAACGCCAAACAGAAGAAGACAGATTGAAAAAGATGTGGAGTTAATGGATTTCTGCACTTTAGCCGAATTGCCGATTAAGAACCTGTATCCAGAAACCAATTCCCTTTTATTATCTTTACAAAATACATGATTAAACAACGAATTATAGTTTTTCTGCTTTTTGCATCAATATCCATTTGTAAAGCGCAGCTATCGCCAAAAGAAATTACAGTTTTAAAAACCGATTTGGTTAAAGCCGTGGAAAGCGTTAAGCTTACTGATTCCCTTCATAACAAATTAAGCAAATTACCCAATAAAACAGGGCTGATTACCGCTTACATTGGAACCTTAGAAGCACTTAAAGCCAAACATTCCTGGAACCCATACAATAAAATCAAGTATGTAAAAGTTTCATTAAAAACCATGCAAAATGCAATTAACATGGATAAAGAGAACCTGGAGATTCGTTTTATGCGTTTTTCAATTGAGCATTACACGCCAAGTTTTTTAGGCTTTAGTAAAGATTTAGATGTAGACCGAAAAGAAATTATAAAACATTACCAAAACCGAAACTTTGGTATTGCTGATGAAGCGTTGATTAAAAATGTAGCAAAATTTATGATCGATAGCAAACGTTGTACCGCCGAAGAAATAAAAATTTTAAAGAAGTTTATTTAAATGAATTATATCTACCTACTCATCAATATCGCAGTAATTTTTTTTCCACTTGTATTATCGTTTGATAAGAAGGTTCACTTTTATAGCAAATGGAAATTCGTTATTCCAGCCATTCTAATAACAGGTATTGTTTTTTTAATATGGGATTTGTTATTCGTAAAACTAAATGTGTGGTCATTTAATCCCGATTATTTGGTTGGAATATATTTATGGGGGTTGCCATTGGAAGAAATGCTCTTTTTTTTAACGGTTCCTTATGCATGCGTTTTCATTTACGAATGTTTAAATGCCTATTTCCCTAAAAACGATTTACAAAAATATAGTTTGGCGCTTAGCCATGCTTTGCTTGGTGTATGTTTCGCGATTTTATTTTTCGGCTACAGTAAATGGTATACCTTAATCAATTTCGGTTTCTTATTTATTTTGCTCTTCGCCGTAGAATATTTGAACCATACTTATAGATTCATGTATAAATTTTACAGGGCATATTTAGTGGCGCTAATTCCGTTTTATATTGTAAATGGATTCTTAACGGCAATTCCGGTAGTCATTTATAACAATAACGAAAACCTAAATTTTAGAGTTGGAACTATCCCTTTTGAAGATCACTTTTATTTAATGGGATTGTTGTTGATGAATATATATTTATACGAGTTTTTTAAAAATAGGGCGATTAAAAAGCATAATGATTTTAATAGTTTGGAAATGAACAGGCAGTAACACTTGGCCAATGCAGTCCTGCTTTTCATTGCAAGTCCGCACTCATACCTCGCTTGCGGGCTTTCCATTACAATCAGGTTTTATTAACCATGTTTCAGCACCCTGCAAACCGTTCAAATTAAATACACCTTTGCAAACTAGCCCTTTTGCGCATAAATAAAAATAACAATGGATTTACCGGTTTATACCAAACAACAGCTCGCTCTACGAAACGGACAAGATAAACCGCAAATTTGGGTAGCATATAAGGGTTTGATTTACGACATGACCGATAGCCGATTATGGCGCAATGGCAAGCATTATGAGCATTGGGCCGGTCAAGATTTAACAGATGAATTACCCGATGCGCCACACACAGAAACCGTTTTTGAAAAATTTATACCTATTGGAAAAATTATTTGACGACGTATACACCATTAGAATTTGTAACTGTAACCTAACCTAAAAACCTGTGTTTCCAGGTAATCTGTACTGATATTAGTGAAGCCGTTTCCGCTAATACTTCTTTTGGTATTTAATGCGCCTAAAATATCTGTTCCATTTAAAAAGAGTTCTCCTTTTCCTTTTTGCAATTGTTTTTTAATGCCCATATCTACTGAAAATCTAGATCCTATTGTTCCCTGTGGAATAATATCTTTGGCAAGATAAACCCCCGAAAGTTGGATTTGCATTTGCCCTTTTAGTTTGAACATATTGTTTAATTTAAAATTTCCAGAAGTAATGCTTTCTTCTGCCATCGTATAAATTGTTGGTACAGGATATTTATTGGTAATAGAAAATGCATTAATCTTGTTTTGATATATGGCAGCACTTGCATTAAATGAGAACCATGGTGCTAACTCCTGTTGTATTGCAATTTCGCTACCTGTTTGATAGCTTTTTCCAGCATTTTGAAAAATATTGTAAAGAATGGTGCTTCCTGCAACTTGGGTTGCAATTCTGGTTATTGTGGCATCAATTATTTTATGATACAATGAAGCATTAACATTTCCATTTTTCCAGTTTAAACGATAGCCCAATTCAATGGTGTTCGTAAACTGTGGGCGCAAAGTTGGGTTGCCAACTTTTAGCAATTCTGGTTCATCGTATTTGGGAAATATGCGGATATCAACTTCATTTGGTCTATCTACTCTTTTATTGTAAAATAGCGAAAGTTTGCTATTTTCGCTAAGTTTATATGCAAACCGGAGATTAGGAAAAGGGCGGGCATAATCGTACCCATCGCTTTGGTAGGTATTATGGTTGGGATTCACATCATATTGTACTTTTACATATTCAAATCTTAATCCTGCCTCAACTTCAAAACTATTGGTTTCTAAAATGTAATTGGCATATGCTGCAGGTATTGTTTCTTTATAATCTGCCCAACCACCAGCATTTACATCTATGGGCGAATTTAAACCAGGGAAAAACTGCATATTGGTTGGAATCGTTCTTCTCCTAAATTTCATTCCCAATTCTAATCTACCTTGTTTTAGCGGTTTAATGTAATCAGTGCTCAAATCTGCAACATGCTCATCTGATAACAATGCAAAAGAATCGTTGCCGGTGAATGTGGGCATTATATTCGTGAAGAAATATTTTTCATTTTCCCTATGCCAGGTGTAGTTAAAACCAATGTTGAGCAAGTGCCCTGGCTCATCGAATTTATGCTGATAACTTGCTGATCCTGTAGCAGTATATTTTACTTCGTCCTCTACAAATTGCCATAAACGTAGTCTTTGCAATAAGTTTTCGTTAAAATATGGGATATCCCCGTTATCGATAATTTTCTCCCGATTAAAATGGCCCGAAATAGTTAACGCATTGCGATCATTTGGATTCCAATCTATTCCAGTTTTAACTGTAGTGTAATCTGTAGTTCTATTTCTTTTTACCTGTTGATTAATAATGGTTCCATCGCTGTAAGCTCTTGTAGCGAATTCATTTCTATTTAAGGTTTGTGTGTAAAGATAATCACTCTGTAAAAAAGTGTTGAGTTTGTTCTTTTTGTAATTTAGCGAAAGTGAAGGATTAATTTTTGGCGTAGCCTGAAACTGAGGGCGAATTGTAGGTAGGTTATCTCTTCTTTTCCAAAGTGAACCAAGTCCGCTAATTAAACTGATTTTTCCATTAAAGCCCTCTTGTCTGTTTTTTTTATAGATGATGTTAATGATACCCGCATTACCATTTGCATCATATTTTGAGGAAGGGTTATTAATGATTTCTATTTTTTCAATCGCAGAAGCTGGAATATTATCAAGCCCGGTTTGGGTACCGAAGCCAGTCATTGCATTTTGTTTTCCATCTACCAAAACTGCAATTTTATTGTTACCACGAAGTTGAATTTTACCATCCTGTAGGGTTACTCCCGGTAGGTTTTGCATGGCCTGTAAAACCGACCCGCCAGATTGGGTAATATTATTAGCAAGCGTAAAGGTTTTTTTATCCATTTTGGTAGATAAGCCATCAACATTGCTTTGGCCAACAATATTTACCATATTTAAGGTTTGCGCATCTTCCATTAAAGTGATTTCACCTAAATCTAAAAAAGTATTAAGCGAGCCAACGGTAACATCTTGTTTTTTATCATGATAACCAACAATGGAAAATTCTACAATATAATTTCCCGTAGAAAGTTCTACTAATTTGAATCTACCTGTAGAGTCGGTAATTGTACCGGTAATAAATTTCTGATCACTTTTTTGTCTCACCACAATGTTTGTATATTCAACGGCTTTCCTATTTTTTGCATCCTTAACTATACCAGATAGTGTTGTTTTTGTGTTTTGCGCTTTTGTAGCATGTGCAGAAATAATCATCAATAGGAGCAGGAATAAAATCTTGTTGAACATGGTAAGCTGATTTAAATGTATTTACATGATAGCCTGAATTGATATCAAGTTTTATACATAATTAAGGCTTAAATCTGTTGGAAATTAGAAGTTAAGTATCAGAATTGCTTTGCATTAAATATTTCAGGCAATGATGCCATAGATATAGATTTACTACAGAATTAAAATGTTATTTTACAGTAATGAAAATATTGGTTATAGAAGATGAAGAATCGCTTATGCAAAGCATTGTATCTTACCTAAAAGGTGAGGGCAATATTTGCGAGATGGTAAATAGTTATTGGAATGCACTTGAAAAAATTAACCTCTACAGTTACGATTGTATCTTACTTGACCTGACGCTTCCTGGTGGAGATGGGTTAAAAATTTTGAGCGAATTAAAGAAAATGAACAAGCAGGAGGGCGTTCTCATAATTTCTGCCCGACATTCACTTGATGATAAGTTAAATGGTTTGGAAATGGGGGCCGACGATTACCTGGTAAAACCTTTTCATTTATCGGAACTGAAAGCAAGGATTACGGCGATAGTAAGAAGAAAGAGTTTCAGTGGGAGCAATGTGATGTCTTTTAATGAAATTAGCGTAAATTTATTAGCCATGGATGTTAAGGTGAACGATAAATCGATCATTTTAACAAAAAAGGAATATGATCTTTTAATCTATTTTATATCTAACCAAGGCAAGGTAATTACCAAAAATGCCATTGCCGAACATTTATGGGGAGATGAGATAGACATGTCTGATGATTTTGATTTTATTTACACCCATATCAAAAATCTAAGAAAAAAATTGATTGAAGCCGGTGCTAAAGACTACATCAAATCTATGTATGGGGTTGGGTATAAATTAGGGAATATATGAAGCTAGCACAGCGATACAATAGGGCAAACTTAATCACTTCATTTATCATTCTAGCCATAACAGGAGTCATTTACTACATTGCCATTCATTTTATCCTTACCAGTAATTTAGATAAGGATCTGGTAATTGAAGAAAGAGAGATTGAGGCTTATGTTAAAAATTACGGAATTTTGCCTGCTCCTGGCGATTTTTTACATCAAAAGGTAACTTATAAGAAACTTACATCAAGCCAAACAGTAGAACGCAATTTCTCTTATGATCATTTTTATAACGAAGATGAAAAGAAAAATGAGCCAGGAAGAAGCTTAACTACAATGGTAAGTTTAAAAGGTGCCGGCTATCAGGTAACGATAAGCAAATCAAGAGTAGAATCTGAAGATTTGGTCCAACTGATTTTTGCCATTACATTAGCCGTTACCGTTTTGTTATTGATTTCATTACTGCTTATTAATAGGTTTTTGCTACAACGGATCTGGAGTCCTTTTTATTCTACCCTGGGGATGATGAAAGCTTTTAATATTACGCAAAAAGATGAGATTAAACCCAATAATACCACTATAGACGAATTTAATGAACTGAACGAATCTGCCCATGCAATGGCCATTAGGGTGAGGAAAGATTATCATGAGCTTAAAAATTTTACCGATAATGCTTCGCATGAAATGATGACACCTTTGGCCATTATAAATTCCAAATTAGATTCTTTATTGCAAACAGATACTTTTTCTGTTGCTCAAGGTGCCATTATAGAAGATATTTATACTGCCATAGGTAGGTTAATCAAATTAAATCAATCTTTACTTTTATTATCAAAAATTGAGAATAAACTGATTTCGGATATTCAAACTATTGATTTTCAAGAATTAATAAAGGAAAAGATGATACAGTTTCAAGAGCTTTTTGAAAAAAACGAATTAATCTTAAAACAGCAACTCGAACCGTGTAAGGTAAACATGAGTAAATACTTGGCTGATATATTGTTAAATAACCTATTTGCTAACGCGATAAGACATAATATTTATAGGGGCAGTATATCAATTATTCTTAACTCCAATATGCTGCTGGTAGAAAATACGGGTAAAACCGACCAATTAAATTATAAGTTATTTGAAAGATTCTCGAAATCTGCTGGTTCGGAGGGCACAGGATTAGGTCTTGCCATCAGCAAACAAATTTGTAACCTTTATGGGTTTGAGATAAGCTACCACTATTTTGAAAATGCACATCAATTTAAAGTGAAATTTTAAAGGCTACAGAATTGCTACATAATCTACATCTAGTTTTATAAAAAATTAAAGCAATGATAAGATTGGTTGGAGCAATAAGATGTGGATTTATTTGTTTTTTATTGTTTTTAACGGGAAATGTTTCTGTAGCGCAACAAGTGGATACAACGAAAAACTTGGGGCTTAATCCAGTTGAGCTTAAAAGTATAAATGAAGAAATTAAACCCGAAAAATTTAAGGTAACACATTTTATTGCCCCCGTGGTTTTAATCGGATATGGTTTTGCAACGGTTTATGATCATGGAGCATTACAACAACTTGATTTTAGCACTAGAGCCGAATTGCAGGAAGACCATCCACGGTTTGCCTACCATGTTGATGATTATGCTCAATTTGCTCCCATGGTGGCAGTTTATGCCCTAAATCTAACAGGAATAAAAGGAAGACATAATTTATTTGATGCCTCCATGTTATATTTTACATCAGCGGCAATTATGGGAATATCTACGCACTTTGTAAAACAAGGTGTTCACCGTTTACGGCCAGATGGATCTGGATATAACTCTTTTCCATCCGGACATACAGCTTCTGCCTTTGCCGCTGCAGAATTTTTATATCAGGAATTTAAATATAAATCTCCATGGATTGGATATGCAGGTTATTTTGTGGCTACAGCTACAGGAACCTTAAGAATGTACAATAACAAACACTGGTTTAGCGACGTTGTGGCAGGTGCTGGTTTTGGAATTGCATCAACAAAACTAGGCTATCTCGTTTATCCTCAAATAAAAAAATTAATTAATGGACGTGGAGAAAAGCAAAACTTGACTGTTATGCCAACCTTCGAACAGCACCAATTAGGCTATAGAATTTCCTATAAACTTTAAAAATTTTCATTTAGAAAAATATGATAGTTGCTTCGCCATTTTAAAACATTAATAGCATTTAAATAAATGTGATAAGCGGAGCTTTTTAAAAGTTCAGGTTTTCTTCAGAATTCAAAGTTAGCTTTGGCAACTTGCCAAAATAAATGGCAAGAATAATGAATATTCTAAAAAAAACTAATACATTTTTTCAATATAGATTTGGGCCTTTATTGATCTTGGTGCTATTGCTCTGTGCTATATCACTACTAACAAGAATTTTGCTTTTAGCTTTTTCTGCATCCTCTTTTGAATGGAATATAATTAACATTTTAAAAGTATTTCTTGTAGGCTCGCTCTATGATTTAGCTGCAGCATCGTATGCTATTATTCCCCTTTTAATTTATTTATGGGTGTTCCCGTCAAAATGGTACAGCAAGAAACTAAATAAAATATTACTAATAGCCTATTTTTTCATAGTGGTATTTACACTTATTTTTAACGCAATTTCAGAATGGTTTTTTTGGGAAGAATTCTCTGTACGCTATAACTTTATTGCTGTTGATTATTTGGTTTACACCACCGAAGTAATCGGAAATATTCGGCAATCCTATCCAATTAATACGATCCTAATAATACTCTTTATTGTATCAGCATTAATTACCTATTTATTAAAAGAGAAGATATTGGCATCTGCAACAGTTCCCATGCGTTTTGCTAAACGATCGAAATTATTATTGTTATTTCTTTTAGCGCCATTGGCCAGTTATTTTTTGGTCAGCCATAATTGGAAAAATCAAAGCCGAAACCAATTCGTAAATGAACTTTCTGGTAATGGAATGTATGATTTTGGTTTTGCTTTTTGGCATAACCAGTTAGATTACAATACCTTTTATAAAACGATTTCCCTTAAAAAGGCAATAAAAATCATCAGTAAAAATTTATTTTTTGAGCCCATCAATTTAAATGGTTATAGCACACTTAGAAATATTAAAGCTGCTTCGCCAGAAAAAAAAATGAATGTGATTTTAATTAGTGTGGAGAGTTTAAGTGCAGAATTTCTGGGCAGTTTTGGGAATACGCAAGGCATAACGCCAAATTTAGATTCACTCGCCAAGAAAGGGCTCCTGTTTACCAATTTATATGCTTCTGGAACAAGGACCGTTCGTGGTTTAGAGGCCTTGTCGTTATGCATTCCACCAACGCCAGGGCAATCTATAGTAAAACGGCCAAACAATAAAAACCTATTTACTTTAGGAAATGTATTCAGATCAAAAGGTTACAATAGCAGGTTTATTTATGGTGGTTATGGCTATTTTGATAATATGAATGAGTTTTTTTCGCAAGATGGTTATGAAGATACGGATAGGAATGCGTTGAATAAAAAGGACATCCACTATGAAAACACCTGGGGCGTTGCGGATGAAGATCTTTTTACACTTTCATTAACCAAATTGGATCAGGATTACAATATTGGTAAACCATTTTTTGCGCATATTATGACGGTTTCTAATCATCGGCCATACACTTATCCGGAGGGAAGAATTGATATTCCATCTCATACCGGAAGGGAGGGAGCCGTTAAATACACCGATTATGCCATTGGTAAGTTTATAAATGAGGCTAAATTAAAACCCTGGTTTAAAAATACTTTATTTCTGATAGTGGCAGATCATTGTGCATCGAGTGCTGGTAAAGTTGAGCTACCTGTAGATAAATATCATATTCCAATGATTATCTATTCTCCGGCATATATTAAGCCTGGAAAATTTGATAAACTGGTTGCTCAAATAGATATTGGTCCATCTATTCTTGGGTTGTTAAATTTTAATTATCAAAGTAAATTTTTTGGGCAAGATGTTTTTAAGATGAAAGATGAGCAGCAAAGGGCGTTTATAAGTACATATCAAAGTCTTGGGTATATCAAAAATAATAAGCTTGTAATTTTAGATCCCAATAAAAAGGTAGCTACATCTATCCCAAATTTTATAACTGGAAATGCAAAACCTGTTCCTTCAGAAAATTGGTTAACGGAAGAGGCTATTGCAAATTATCAAACTGCAGCTTATTTATATACCAAAAACGGGTATCAGTTTAAGTAATAGTTCAAATACTTGGTTGAAGTATTTTTTGTTGGCTGTTTTAACTTTAGATAAAAGGTATACATAAAGCCTGTATCTTTAGGTTTTAAGTATATCTTTCTGTTATTCGTTCTAATTTATAAGGTCTGGATTTTTCTTAAATACTAAACACTTTTTCTAGATGTGCAGGGTAGTTCTCCAAAGTTCCGACAATATCTCCATCTTTAAAAATATCAAAGCAGTTATAATCTGGAACAATATCAACGCCACAGAAACGGTAGTTACTGGTAATTTGAATGAGAACATCAGCTGTGCTTCTGCCTTCAAAAAGTATTTGGTCAGAATCATCAAAACTGGCTTTAGGCGCATTCCAGGTTGAACAAACCATAAACTTTTTGCCCTGCATTTTTCCACCAGTTCCGTATTGTTTGGTTAAGTCTTCTCTTGTTCTTCCATCTCCTGAAAGAAATTTTGCACTGGCTAATCCACTATTGAAAACTTCGTCGACATATTTTTTATAAATCCATGGAGCGCCAAACCAATTGATAGGCGTTTGCAAAATGATCACATCGGCGGCGATATGTTTTTCAACTTCCTGGTCTGCATCGTAACCATCTTCTACTTTGGTTTCTAAAACCTCGAAGCCTTTTGATATGAAAAATTCTTTTGCTTTTTGATGGAATGCGTCATTTAGTTTGCCTTCGCTCCAATTGGGATAGTTTAAATGGGTATTAATTAAGAGTACTTTTTTAGTTGAATTCATTGTAATTTCTATTTGATATTAAATATTTTCTGCAAGTATTTCGGGTAATTTTCCAAATCTTCATTGATATGCTTGTTGTGATAAACATCGTAACAATAATATCCGGGAACAACTTCGAAGCCTGTGAAAAGATAGTTAGCTGCAACATTAAACAAGGCATCATCAGCACTTTTGCCCTTAAATAGATATTGGTTTTTGTTATTAAAGCTTTCTCTTGGCGCATTCCAAGTTGCTGAAATCATAAACTTTTTGCCCTGCATTTTTCCGCCCATTCCGTATTGTTTTGAACCTTCTTCTACCGAGCGTCCATCGCCTGAAAGAAACTTTTTACTTTTTAAAGCACTATTGAAAACCTCATCCACATATTTTTTGTAAATCCAAGGCGTATTTTCCCAATTGACAGGCGTTTGCAAAATCACAATATCTGCCTGCAAATGTTTTTCTACTTCTTCCTCTGGATTGTAGCCATCTTCCACTTTTGTTTCCAGAATTTTATAATTTTTAGAAATAAAAAATTCTTTGGCTTTAACATAAAATGAGGCATTCAATTTACCTTCAGACCAGCCAGGATATGTTAAATGAGCATTGATTAATAAAGCTGTTTTTTGTTCAATATTATCTTTTGAGGAAGAATTTTGAGCGTTTAATTTTATTCCGAAGAAAAAGAAGATGAGTGTGAAAAGAAGAATATTTTTAGCCTGCATTGATTTATATTTTATTATAAACAAAGATAAAAGCTATAGGAAAGATGTTTGGAGACAGAATACTATAAAAAAGGATACAAATTACTGCTGACGGAAAAACAACCGCTTTAAAGAAGTATTAATTATTTAATTTTTGTTGATGGCTTGCAATCGAAATTCTCTAGGTGTAAGATTTACCTGTTTTTTGAAAAATTTTGAAAAGTAGTTCGGATATTCAAAACCAAGTTTGTAAGCCACCTCGGTTGTGTTTATTTCTGATTTTCGAGCAATAATTCCTTCGCTCTTTTAATGATAAAATCATGGATGTTTTCCAAAGCCGATTTGTGGGTAAAATGTTTGATAATGTCGCCTAAATAATTGGCCGTCAAGCCCAACTTATCCGCAAAATATTGCACATTCGGAAGTTGTGAAATTGGATGATTATAATAGTCGAGCAAGCTTTGTTGAAAAGCGCTAACGATGTAATTATACTGTTTAGGGTCAGTAGAAAACTGTCTTTTGTAAAATGCTTCTACTAGAGAAACCAGAACATTTACATAAGACAGAAGTACATTGAAATTTTGCTGTTCGCTTTTGTAATATTTTATCATCAACCTGAAAACAGCACTCACTTCTTCCACCTCGTCATCGGTCAAATATAGCGCTTCGTGTTGCCCATAATCTAAATAAGTTTTGAATAAAAATCTATTTTCTTCAATGATTTTTTTGGAGAGCTGAAGATACATTCCTGTGTAAGTAGGTTCAGCATCCCACCCTGGTTCGATAATTAAATTTGGCGTATTAAAAAAAATAGCAGAAACCGGTTCAACATCAGGACTAGATTTTTTTTTGTACTTTATTTTGATGGAAATTCTATAGAAATCGACAATTACAGGATCTGTGAAAATTCTAATCTTTGGAGGATCATAATAACCAACATCTAAATTATTATCTAAAGGTGGCGTTAGTCCTATTGATTTATTGTATGATTCGAAATCTCTAAAAATTTTCATTGGTTATAAAAGTGGTTCCAAATATAATCGATGATAAAGTACAATTTGAATATAAAACAAAATATAGATCTCGATGAAATTGCTTAGTATAATTTTGAAGTCTTTGCTAATCTATTTTATAAAAATGGATTAAACAAGAAAGCCTCACCGGGCATGGTAAGGCTTTTACTTGATATTGGCTCCCTCTGCTGGGCTCGAACCAGCGACCCTCTGATTAACAGTCAGATGCTCTAACCAGCTGAGCTAAGAAGGAGTATTAATTCCGGTTTTACTATACATTTGCCAAAATCATTTGGCAATCATTTCATAAAAAATCCCCACATTGCTGTGAGGATTTTTGCTCCCTCTGCTGGGCTCGAACCAGCGACCCTCTGATTAACAGTCAGATGCTCTAACCAGCTGAGCTAAGAAGGAGTGCTGGTTGTTTCCTAAAACGAGGTTCTTTATGCTTTGCAGCTTATTAAGCCTTGTTCGTTTTGGGAATGCAATATTAGGGCTTTTAAATTATTTATGCAATATTTGCAGTGAAAAATTTTTAAAAAAATTCAAAATAAAATATATGAGCCTGATAATCATAGGTACTGTAGCTTTTGATGCTATTGAAACTCCTTTCGGAAAAACAGATAAAATTGTTGGTGGCGCTGCAACGTATGCAAGTTTAGCAGCTTCATACTTTTACAATAAAGCCAAAATTGTAGCCGTTGTTGGTGATGATTTTCCTCAATCGGATATAGATATTTTTACAAAACATGGAATTGATACCGAAGGATTACAAATCAAAGCAGGAGAGAAGTCTTTTTTCTGGTCGGGCAAATACCATAATGATATGAACAGCCGTGATACATTGATTACCGAATTAAATGTGTTGGAAAATTTCGATCCGATCATTCCTGAAAGTTATCAAGATTGCGAATACTTAATGTTGGGCAACTTAACACCGCAAGTTCAGCAAACCGTAATAAAAAGATTAAAAAACCGTCCGAAATTAATCGTAATGGATACCATGAATTTTTGGATGGATATTATGATGGATGATTTATTGGAAACCATTAAATTGGTTGATGTGTTAACGATTAATGATGCAGAAGCCCGTCAATTATCTGGTGAATATTCATTGGTTAAGGCAGCTAAGAAAATTTTGGAAATGGGTCCTAAATACCTGATTATCAAAAAAGGAGAACATGGAGCCTTATTATTCCACGAAGATCAGATTTTTTCTGCCCCAGCTTTGCCATTGGCAGAAGTTTTCGACCCAACTGGTGCCGGCGATACTTTCGCAGGCGGTTTTATAGGTTATTTAGCTAAAGTAGGAACCATTAATTTCAATAACATGAAGAATGCAATTATTTATGGTTCTGCATTGGCATCTTTTTGTGTGGAGAAATTCGGAACTGAAAAATTATTAAACTTATCCGAAGAAGAAGTGGCAGCCAGAATACAACAATTTGTAAGCTTAAGTGCTTTCAATATCGAAGCTTAATTGATTCAAGATTATTTATCAGTATTTCTTCGAAAACAGATTTAAATAATAAAAACAGCTTTACCAATGGGTAAAGCTGTTTTATTATAAAATCATTTAGACTTAACTACGCTCTTGAAAAATTTAATCACTACTTCATCTGCTTCTTGTGGATATTTATGATTTCCTTTATGCTGGTACAAAACAAACGGATTGCCTGTTTTCGATTGATAAATTGTAGCATTTTCCGCATAATTTTCTCCTTGTTTTTCGCAGCTGTTTAATTTCATGATTTGTTGGTACGTAAATATTTGCCATTTCGGTTTTACCAATGGATCATTTTCTCCTATAATATGCATGGCTGGCTTGGGTTTAAGCAGATTTGCATTTTTACCTGCAACAGTTGCCGAAGGTGCAAATGCTGCAAATTTTTCTCCTCGGGTTGCCCAAAGCAAATAGGTAAATCCACCACCGTTGGAGTGGCCTGTTGCATAAATTCTACTGTCATCAATTTCATAATCATGATGGAGGCTTTTTAACATCGTATCAAAGAAATTAAGATCTCGGTCATCCATATCTCCGGATCTATTTTGCCAACCAGGCAATTTACCAGCGGGATCGGTAAGCTGTCCTGGAGTATTTAATCCTTGTGGATAAACAATTATAGCTTCCGGCCAAAGTCTCTCAAAATTTCTGTTTCGCATTAAGTTAATCATGGTTCCTCCATGACCATGAAAAGCAAAAACAACTGAAGTAGGTTTAGTTTTAGCAGTATTTGGAATATAAATCATCGCTTCTCTTAAAACTCCATTTACCGTCCATTGCTTAAGCCTGCTATCGGTAGTTTCCTGTGATGATACTTTGAGAATTACTGTGAACAACACGATCATCAAAACTAAAGTTGTTTTAAATGAGGTTATATTAGGGATTTTTTTAAGCATAACTTTATGACAGATATTCTAAGTACAGGTTTAACTGAGTATGCTAAGTTTGCTTATGGTTATAAATATTAATTTTATGAACGCTTTTTAAATCGAATACTTTTTATCTTCAATCTTAATTAAACTACAACATTATTATGGCTGAAAAGAAATCAAAATTGGCGCAAATAAAAACTAAACCAACAGCAGCAAGTGTAGAAGAATACATCAATAATGTTGAAGATGAACAAAAGCGTAAAGATTGTTTTTTGCTTTTGGATATGATGAAAGCTGCCACAGGCGAGGAACCCATATTATGGAGCAGTGCCATTATTGGTTTTGGGAATAAAAGGTTTAAAAGTCCAACAACTGGTAGAGAAGTAGATTGGTTGCTGATAGGATTTTCTCCACGTAAGGCCAACTTATCATTATATCTCACAGTTAACTACTCAGCGCATTCAGAATTAATGCAAATGCTAGGGAAACATAAAACTGGGGCAGGCTGCCTCTATATCAATAAACTTGATGATATCGATTTAGAAGTATTGCGAAAAATTATAAAACTATCACTCGATAAAATAGTTTAAGTATTCGGATTAATGTTGTGCAGTATAATTCGTTCAATTCCGAATCGAATTTATATTTTGCGGCTTAATTATTAGAAACAAATGGCTTCAGGTTTTTTTGCAATTTTAGATGATATAGGTGCCTTAATGGATGATGTGGCCATGGCAAGCAAATTGGCAACCCGTAAAACCGCAGGTATTTTGGGCGACGATTTAGCTGTTAATGCCGAAAAGGCGACAGGCTTTTTGGCCTCCAGAGAAATACCTGTTCTTTGGGCGATTACGAAAGGATCATTTCTAAATAAATTAATCATCGTACCGGTTGCATTATTGCTTCAGGCTTTTTTCCCCGTTGCTATAAAAGTTATATTGGTTTTAGGTGGCTTTTACCTTGCTTATGAAGGTGTAGAAAAAATTATTGAATACTTTTTTCATCGTTCAAAACCTGTTGAAGAAGCCGCCGCAGAAGTGAGGCAAGATAGTGCAGATGCTGAAAAGGCTAAAATTAAATCGGCAGTGCTAACTGATTTTATACTTTCTATTGAAATTGTAATTATTGCACTTGGAACAGTTTTAGAAGAAAGTTTAACTATACAAATATTAACGGTATCGGTGGTTGCGATATTGGCTACGGTTGGTGTTTACGGCATCGTAGCGTTAATTGTGAGGATGGATGATGCTGGACATAAGCTGATTAAACGTTCAAATGATAAAGGTTTCAGGGCTTCTTTGGGGCACTTATTGGTTAAAGCCTTACCCATTATTATCAAAACCTTGGCTGTTGTGGGTACTATAGCTTTGATTTTAGTTGCTGGTGGAATTTTTGTGCACAATATTGAATTTATGCATCATGTTTTACCAAATCTACAATCAACAATAAAAGAATTTGGGGCAGGTATAGTTGGTGGTTTAATCGCTGTGCCTGTAATGATGGGTTTAAAGAAATTATTCTCATTATTTACAAAGAAGGCTGCATAATAATTTCTAACAGCAATGAAGCCTTACCTGCAATTATTTGATTTTTCTAAAAAGATCAATTATCAAACAGAAATTTTAGCAGGGCTAACCGTGGCCATGACGATGATTCCAGAATCATTATCATTTGCCATTTTAGCTGGTTTTCCACCTTTAACGGGCTTATATGCGGCCTTTATTATGGGGCTGGTTACAGCAGTTTTAGGCGGACGACCTGGTTTAGTTTCGGGTGGCGCCGGAGCAACAGTAATTGTACTCATTGCCTTGATGAAAAGTCACGGTATTGAATATGTATTTGCTGCAGTTGCCTTTGCTGGCACAATACAGATTTTGGTTGGACTTTTTAAACTTGGGAAATTTGTTAGATTAGTTCCTCAACCTGTTATGTTTGGTTTTGTAAATGGTTTGGCTGTCATCATTTTTATGTCGCAGCTTGAGCAGTTTAAAATCATGGCAGGAGGAACTGTAACCTGGCTAAGTGGGCCGCCACTGTATACCATGTTGGGTTTGGTAGCGTTAACAATAACTATTGTAATTGCATTGCCGAAGTTCACTAAAGCAATTCCATCATCATTAGTGGCTATTATAGTTGTATTTATAATCGTATTGGTCTTTAATATCGATACCAAACTGGTCAAAAACATTGCGTCTGTTAGTGGTGGCTTTCCTCCATTTCATATTCCCAAAATTCCTTTCGATTTAGAAACGCTAAAAATTATTTTTCCTTACGGATTAATTATGGCTGGAGTAGGCTTAACAGAGGGTTTGCTCACCTTAAATTTGGTTGATGAAATTACCGAAACTAAAGGAAACGGCGATAGGGAAAGTATAGCCCAGGGAATTGCAAACATTACCAATGGTTTTTTTACAGGTATGGGCGGTTGCCCGATGATTGCACAAACATTGGTGAATTTATCGGCAGGAGCAAGGGCCAGGCTTTCAGGAATTATAGCTGCCCTAACCATTTTGCTTATTATTTTAGTTGGTGCGCCGGTTATTGAGCGTGTTCCAATGGCGGCATTAGTTGGTGTTATGATGATGGTTGCTATTGGCACCTTTGAATGGATGAGCTTTAAAGTAATCAATAAAATGCCTAAACAGGATATTTTTATAGGTATTACCGTTGCTGCAATTACCATTTGGTTACACAATTTAGCTTTGGCGGTATTAATTGGTGTGATCATTTCTGCTTTGGTATTTGCCTGGCAAAGTGCTAAACGAATCAGGGCAAACAAATTTATCGATGGTGATGGTATAAAGCATTATGAAATATATGGACCACTCTTTTTCGGTTCAATAGCAAACTTTAACGAGTTATTTGAGCTCTCTCATGATCCTGAAAATGTAGTAATCGATTTTAAAGGAAGCAGAATTTTCGATATGTCGGGAATTGATGCATTAAATAAACTCACAGAACGATACCGTAACGCAAATAAGAAACTGCATTTAAGGTATTTGAGCGAAGATTGTATAAGGTTACTCAAAAATGCCGGAGATATCATTGAGGTAAACATTGTTGATGATCCTGATTATCGAATCGCAACGGACAAATAGCTAAAAATCAAATTCCAATTGATTGTTCTCCAATTTTTCATCAGCTACATCATCATAAAAGCGAGATAAGGTAATGCCCAATAACCGTACTTTAGCGAAGCCAATATTTGCCTCATTTAACAGATTGATAGCTTCATTGTAAATTGCTTCAGCTTGATACATTGAAACTGGAAAAGACCTGCTTCTGGTAATGAGCTTAAAATCTTCAAACTTAATTTTAAGGGTTACGGTTTTGCCTTTAAGCTGATGCTTTTCTAATCTTTTAGCAACTGTTTCGCTAATCTGGCGCAATAAATCATGCATAACAGCATCTTCATTGGTGTCTTCTGATAAGGTATCTTCAGCGCCAACAGATTTTGTTTCACGGTTTGCCCTAACCGGGCGATCATCATTTCCACGAACTATTTTATAGTAAAATTTCCCTGATTTTCCGAATTGAGCTATAAGTTGCGCTTCGGTTAAGTTCTTTAAATCAGCACCGTTGTTTATTTGCATGGCCTTCATTTTTGCTGCGGTAACTTTACCAACGCCAAAAAATTTCTCAACCGGCAATTTCTCCATAAATGCCTTTATCTTTGATGGACCGATAAAGGTTAATCCATCAGGTTTATTCATATCAGAAGCTACCTTTGCCACAAATTTATTAACAGATACACCTGCAGATGCCGTTAAGTTTAGCTCATTTTTTATGGCATCTTTTATGGATTTTGCAATGTCGATGGCAGAGCCAATGCCAAGTTTATCTTCTGTTACATCCAAATATGCTTCGTCCAAAGATAAGGGTTCAATAATATCGGTATAACGACTGAAAATTTCTCTAATGGCTTTTGAAACAGCACTATAAGCATCAAATCGTGGGTAAACAAATATTGCAGTAGGGCATAGCTGATAAGCTTTACTGCAAGACATAGCCGATTTTATTCCGTATTGCCGGGCTTCGTAACTTGCAGTGGCAACAACACCGCGGCTATCTGGCTTTCCGCCCACCACAATAGGCTTACCCCTGTATTCCGGAAAATCACGTTGCTCTACAGAAGCATAAAATGCATCCATATCAATATGAATTATTTTTCTTAAAAATGGAGGATTTTGATCAGACATTTAATGTCTAAATTTCGGCAAAATTATCCTTATAATTGAATTGCCCCAAAAGAATCTATGGTTATAAAAAAAAATAAAATTTACATTATAATAATTCTAGCTATGTAAGCATCCATTTCTTGTGGAGAAAAAAGTAAATATAAAATCATAAACTTAAATCATAAATTAGGTGGTAACTGGTATGGTTTAAGTGTAATGGATAATATTCCTGTACAAACTACTTTTTCAAAAGATAAATTTATTTTCTCGATTAAAGAGGAGGTTACAGGATACGATTATATTGCTTTTAAATTCAATACTGATACCATCTTAGAGATTAAACAAAATGGTTTAAGTTTTATCTTAAAGAGCCAGTATATTTTAAAATTCATTTCGATAAGCAAAAAACACTTAGATTATTTATAACAATAAAGGATACGCTATCAAATAGGGGAAATGAAGTAGAAGTTTTTAAAGGGAAAGTGCCATTTGTTGAATTACACAGATAGATTAATTCAATAAGAAATTCACCTTGTTCAACAGTGAATCCATCTCAAAAGGCTTTTCCATAAAATCATTGGCGCCAGCATCTAAAGCAGATTGGCGGATGTCTCTACTTGCTGAAATCATCAAAATTGGTATTTCCTGATATCTGGGATCGCTTTTCAGCAATTTGCAAATGTCGCGACCATCATGTCCACTCATCCAAATATCCAAAAGAATTAAATCAGGTTTATTTTTAACAGCGTCGATTACGGTTCCTCCGTCGTATGTATATTCCACTTCATAACCAACAACCTCTAATATCATCGTCACTGCATCTACAATGCCTTCATCATCATCGGCGATGAGTATTTTTTTAGTTCCCATTAAATGTAAATATATGCTATAGTGATTTTATTAAAGTGAAGGTAATGATGATAGTTTAAGTATAATACTAATACTGCTTTACGGGTTTTTGTTTTCAAAATTGAAATTTATTTTTGCTCTAAACTATCATCATGTATTTTAACGGATGTAGTTATAAATAATTTTTCTACAGCGTAACATATCAATCAAACGCTACTCAAATGCATAATCATTCTTCATCAGAATAAAAATTTAAGTGCATTGCGAAATTTGATCTATTTATTTCGAAATATTATAGATTATATTTACAACGGAAATTTAAATTAAAAAGGTTTAATACCCCCAAATGGATAGCATTAATATTAAGAAATTAGCAGAGGCTTTAAATTTATCAACTTCGACTATTTCTAGGGCTTTTAGGGATAACAGCGATATTAGCGGCGCAACCAAAGAACGTATTTTAGCAAAAGCCAAAGAGCTGAATTATCAACCTAACCATTATGCCAGTAATTTAAGGGAGCAAAAAAGTAAAACTATCGCAGTGATTGTTCCCGAATTGGCCAATAATTATTTCTCGCAAGCCATACATGGAATTGAGCGTGTGGCAAGAGAGAACGGGTACCACATTTTAATTTATGTCACCGATGACGATTATAAGAAAGAAGTAAATTTTATTCGGCACTTGCACAACGGAAGGGCCGATGGCATTGTAATGTCGGTTTCTGGTGAAGCAAACGATCATAATTACCTGAATAAGTTTGGTGCACAACGATTGCCTTTGGTTTTTTTCGATAGAATTTACGAGGATATTGAAACACCACGGGTTATTACCAACGATTACAACAGTAGTTTTTTGGCTACAGAGCATTTAATTGAACAAGGATGTAAACGTATTGCTTATCTGGTGGTTAACAAAAGTCTTTCCATTGGTAAAACCAGGATGCAGGGTTATATTGATGCGCTTGCTAAGCATCAGGTATCATTTGAAGAAAACCTAATTGTTGATTGTAGCAACAGTTATGAGGAAAACAGTGTAATTATAAAAAATGCATTGGAGCAGCTAAAGCCTGATGGCGTTTTTACATCAGTAGAGCGCTTGGCATTTGCTACTTATTATGCCTGTTACGATTTAAAAATAAATATTCCCAATGATTTAAAAGTCATTAGTTTTTCGAGCCTGGAAATAGCGCCATTGCTTAATCCATCATTAACAACTATTACGCAGCCAGCAACTGAAATAGGGGAGCAAGCGGCAAAGTTACTTTTCAAAATTTTGGATGATAACCAAGATAAAAATCTCTTTGCCGAAGTGGTTTTAGAGTCTAAAATTATCAAGAGAAATTCAACATCAAATCAGTCTAAAAACGCTTAAAAAACAAGCTGATTTTTAAGGCCTAAATTTTCAATTTTTTTCTTCACTTAGTGTAAAATAAGCAGAATTTCTATCAATTTTCGGGAACGTTCCCGAAAAAGCAATCGTAAATTCTTGGTTTTTTTCGGGAACGTTCCCGAAAAAGGGTTCAAAAACGACTTAGTGTAAAAAATACACTTAAAATTGAAATTTAACATTCATAAAATATTGTATATCAATTGATTGTGTTTTTTAAGATAATTATATGATATGGTTTATGTTAAATAAAAGTTGCCATTTTGTTAATTCTGAAGTCATCGTTTTCTCTTTGAAAATATATTTTTTAAATAAATTTTGAAATCTCATTAAGTGCTGTAAATTAGGCCTATGTGTAAATCACTATAATATTTAACCAAATTTTTATACTTAAACGAGCTTCGAATATGAAAGTATTTTACCTGTTCAAACAGGGGCTTTTAGTGCTGTTAGTCTTTTCAGCATTAATCGTAAAAGCACAAACCGGATCGGTATCTGGAAAAGTGCTTGATGAAACTGGCCAACCTTTACCTGGTGCTTCTATTGTTGTAAAAGGTACTACAAGAAGTACATCAACAGATGTAAACGGTGTTTTTAAATTGGCAGGCCTTAATAATGGCACTGTTACTTTATCAGCAAGTTTTATCGGTTATCAAACACTTGATAAACCTGTAACCGTTTCTGCAAATGCTACTGTAAATTTTCAATTGGTGCCCGATGCACAAAAACTTAACGAGGTTGTTGTAATCGGTTATGGTACTGCAGAAAAGAAAAACCTTACAGGATCAATCACAACGGTAAATTCAAAAGACTTCCAAAAAGGTACCATTACAACGCCTGAGCAATTGATTCAAGGTAAAGTAGCTGGTGTTAACGTTATTTCTGGTGGCGGTGCTCCAGGTGGTGGAAGTACAATCCGTATACGTGGGGGTGCTTCACTAAACGCAAGTAACGATCCTTTAATTGTAGTAGATGGAGTTCCTTTCAGTGGTAACGCCATTGGTAATGCACCAAGTCCGCTTTCATTAATTAACCCTAACGACATTGAAACTTTTACCGTATTAAAAGATGCGAACGCAACTGCAATTTATGGTTCAAGAGCATCAAATGGTGTAGTTTTAATTACTACTAAAAAAGGAAGCTCTGGTGCGCCACAAATTAATTTCAGCAGCAATAATTCATTTGCGCAGGTTGCTAAAAAAGTAGATGTACTATCTGCTGATCAGGTTCGTGCATTCGTGAATACTAATGGAAATGCTTCACAGAAAGCTTTATTAGGCACAGCAAGTACCGATTGGCAAGATGAGATTTATCAAAATGCATTTACAACGGATAACAACTTAAGTATTGCAGGTTCATTAAAAGGAGTTCCTTATCGTGTATCTGCAGGTTATCTAGATCAAGATGGTGTGGTAATCAGCAGTAAATTAAAAAGAGCAACTGGTGCAATTTCTATTTCACCAAAATTATTTCAAGATCATTTAAAAATTGAACTGAACTTAAAAGGTGCTTTAACCGATTCTCAATATCCAAATGATGGCGCAATTGGCGCTGCTATCCAGTTTGATCCAACTCAACCTGTTAACGCAACAAACAAATTTGGAAATTATTTCGAATGGATTACAAGTGCGGGTGTTCCAAATCCAAATGCACCACGTAACCCGGTAGCATTAATCAGATTACAGGATAATCATGGTAATGCAGCCAGAAGTTTTGGTAATGTAAAATTGGATTACTCTTTCCATTTCTTACCAGAATTGCATGCAGTAGTAAATTTAGGTTATGATTATTCTAAAGGTAGAGGTCGTACTATGGTGCCAGCTTTTGCGGCTCAAAGTTTCTCAACTGATGGATCTTATGCCAATAGATTAAATAAAGAAATTAACAAATTTTCTGAAGCCTATTTAACTTATGCGAAAACCATAGGTAAAAGCAGATTTGATGTGACTGGCGGTTATGGTTATTATGATGATGCCATCACCAATTACAATTTCCCAACATTCCGAGCTACTGGAGTGCTTCAAACAACCCCTGTTTTCCCATTTTCAATTGAGCAAAATAAATTACTTTCGTACTACGGTCGTTTCAACTATACTTTAGCTGATAAATATATCTTATCAGGAACAATGAGAGCTGATGCTTCTTCAAAATTTGCAGAAGATAATCGTTGGGGTTATTTCCCATCAGCAGGTTTTACCTGGAGAATTATTGGTGAAGATTTCTTGAAAGATAGCAAAGTAATTTCTGATTTGAAATTGAGATTAACCTACGGTGAAACTGGTAATAAAGATGGTATTGGTAACTATGATTACTTATCAAAATATTACGCAAGTACCAACAACGGCCAGTATCAGGTGGGTAATACTTTTTACAACTATTATAGCCCGGCTGGTTACGATCCTGATTTAAGATGGGAAACTACCACAACCTATAACGCTGGTTTGGATTACGGATTTTTGAAAGGCAGATTGTATGGTAGCTTTGATGCTTATTACAAAAAAACCAAAGATTTATTAAGTACTGTTACTATTCCGGTAGGTACCAATTTTAGCAATGTATTAACCACTAACGTTGGTAATATGGAAGTTAGAGGTGCTGAGGTAAGCATTAATTATGTAGCCATTAAAACTGACAATACCACTTGGGATATCGGTGTAAACGGAGCTTATAACAAAAGAAAGGTAACCAACTTAACATTAAATCCTAACTCTGGTTTCAAAATTGATGCTGGTGACATTACTGGTGGTACAGGTATTCACTTAAAATATAATGCTGTAAATCAATTACCTGGTTCGTTCTTCGTTTATAAACAAGTATATAACGCTGATGGCAAACCATTGGAAGGTGTATACCAGGATTTAAATGGCGATGGTGTTGTTAATGATGGCGACCAATATTTCTATAAATCACCAGATCCGGTAATTACTTTAGGTTTCAATACATCTTTCACATACAAAAGATGGACAGCAAGCACTGTTTTAAGAGCGAATATTGGTAACTACATTTACGATAACATTTCTTCGAACTTCGGTATCAGAAACAATGTATTAAGTACTCAGGGTATTTTGAACAACTCTACTTCAGATTTATACAATACTAATTTCTCTGGAGCTTCAGGTGTTCAATATTTAAGTGATTATTATATTAGAAATGCATCATTCCTAAAAATGGATAATGCTGGTTTATCATATGATGTTGGTAAATTATCTAAGAATGGTACTGCATCAATGCGCATTTCTGCAAACTGCCAAAATGTATTTGTCGTATCTAAGTATAAAGGAATCGATCCTGAGTCAGTATCAGGTATTGATTATAACTTATACCCTCGTCCTAGAACCTATACTTTGGGCTTAAATGTTGGTTTTTAATTACTAATAGCAATGAACACGATCTATCAAAGTACTGCGCAAGTAAATACCAAAGAGGTAGTGATCAAAACCTATCAAAGAAAAAATATAAAAATGAAAAATTCATTTAAAATGATATTGGCATCAGGCGCATTACTGCTGTCATTAAATTCATGCAAAAAAGAATCGTTTAACTTAACGCCAACGAATGATGTAACATCGGCCACAGTTTATGCTACACCGGCTGGTTATAAAAATAGTTTGGTTAAGTTATATGCAACTTATGCATTAACAAGTCCTTCTGGTTCAGATAATAGTGATGTTGGTGGATTAAATGCAGGTTATGCAGACTTCCTGCGTTTATTCTGGACTTCACAAGAGTTGGTAACCGATGAGGCAATTTGTGCCTGGGGCGATGTAGGTATTCCAGAATTGGATTACGGAACACCAACACCAGATAACCAGTTTTTACGTGGTTTATATTCAAGAAGCGTTTTGCAAATCACATTTGCTAACGAATTTCTTCGCGAGAGCACGCCAGAAAAATTGGCAAGCAGAAATATCGCAGGTGCTGATGCTACCGCAATAACAAAATATCGTTCTGAAGCTCGTTTCTTACGTGCTTTTCAATATTGGGTTTTATTGGATGCATTTGGTAATCCACCTTTTATTACTGAAGATGATGCCATTGGTAAAGTAAATCCGAAACAAATTCAAAGAGCAGCTTTATTTAACTATGTTGAATCTGAATTAAAAGCTATTGAAACTGATTTGCCAGAACCACGTGCTAATGAATATGGTCGTGCTGATAAAGGTGCAGCTTGGGCTTTGTTAGCTAGATTATATTTAAATGCTCAGGTTTATACAGGTACAGCGAAATATACTGAAGCCATTACTTATTCTAGCAAAGTAATTGGTGCGAGTTATTCTTTAAAAGCAAATTATATGGATTTGTTTAAAGCAGATAACGAAGTAAATAATACTGAGAACATTTTAACCATTAATTACGATGGTATAAACGGAACCAATTATGGAGGTACAACTTTCTTAATTAATGCAGGTATTAATGCAGATATGAATCCAACTACTTTCGGTGTTCCATCTGGTGGTTGGGGTGGTAACAGGACCCGTCAAAATCTTCCTAACTTATTTCCAGATGCCAATGGAACTCTAGATAAAAGAGGAACTTTCTTTGGTACAAAAAGAGCAGTTGATGCAGTTGGCGAATTTACTGATGGTTTGCGTGTAACCAAATTTAAAAATGTTACCTCAACAGGTGCTCCAGGCAGATCATTAAATGGAACATTTAGCTCATTAGATTTTGCGTTATTCCGTTTGGGAGAACAATATTTAATTTATGGAGAAGCGGTTGCCCGTGGTGGTTCAGGCGGTAATGCAGCATTGGCATTAACTTATGTAAATGCCTTACGTACTAGAGCTTATGGAAACACATCAGGTAATGTATCTGCGGCAGCTTTAACAACTGATTTTTATTTAGATGAGCGTGGTAGAGAATTGTATTGGGAAGGACACCGCCGTACTGATTTAATCCGTTTCGGAAAATTCGCAGGCTCAACATATTTGTGGCCATATAAAGGTGGAACACAAGCAGGTGCTTCATTACCAGCTTTCCGAAATCTTTACCCACTTCCGTTGGCAGATTTAATTGCCAATCCGAATTTGGTTCAAAATGCAGGCTATTAATCTTAATACTGAATAAGATATGAAATCATTATTTTTCAAATCCTTAGCCATTTGCTTCATAGCATTATCGCTTTGGTCGTGTAAAAAAGATGAAACCAGAACGGTTTCTAACATTGGGGCAGCAGGTACACTTACCGCTTCAACAACAACAATTAATTTGGTGCAATCGAATGGCACTTTGGCAGCCGTAACTTTAACCTATCCTTTGGCAACTTCAACAGGTTATGTGGTACCAGTGAATACCACTTTGCAGTTTGCTTTAAAAGGAACCAATTTTGCTACACCTAGAGAAGTTGTAGTTACCACAAAAACTTACGCACCTACAATTACCGAAGTTAACAACATGATTTTGGCTTTAGGTGGTGTAGTTGGTGCACCAGCACAAGTGGAGGTAAGATTAAAATCAGGAGCTGCGGCAAATGATTTAACTTATTCAAACATCGTTACCTTAAGTGCCACTCCATATTTAGCTTCTGCTTGGGTTTATGCTCCGGGAGCTTACCAAGGCTGGAACCCATCTACTGCCGATAGTTTAATTTCTTTATCGAGCAACGGCATTTACACCGGTATGATTGCTTATACAGCTGGTAATTTAGAATTTAAAATTACACCTGCTAAGAAATGGGATGTAGCTTATGGCGATGCTGGTGGCGGTAAAATCAGCTCAAGCGCTGGCGACAACCTAAAATCACCAGATGCGATAGTTAAACAAGTTACTGTTGACTTAAACAAAAATACCATCGTTTTTGGTACACCAAACGAGTGGTCGTTAATTGGCGATGCAACTTTAGGCGGATGGAACAATGATACCGACATGAAAGGTGTTAACAATGGTAAATTCACAGTTTACTCACTACAAACAACTTTAGGTGTTGGAGAATTTAAATTCCGTTTTGGCCATGCCTGGGATGTTAACTTAGGTGGTGGAGCTAACCTGACTACAGGTGGAGACAACATTAAAGTAACCGTTCCCGGAACTTACACCATTACACTTACTGTTATTAAAACAGGAGATAAAGTAACCGGTGGTACTTATACCATTGTTAAAAACTAATTCTTACAATTGCCCCGTAGTATTTTACTGCGGGGCTTTTTAATCTCTTAAAGTTTTAGCATGATCAAATCCCAAAACCTTTCAGTACATTCTACCACTAAAGCATCTTCTTTGCGCTTTGCAGGCATAAAATTCTTAGCACTATTATTTTTAATACTTTCTGGCGCAAACCTTTTTGCTCAAAAGCTGGAACGTATCGAACCGATGTTCTGGTATGCAGGAATGCGCAATCCCAAACTGCAATTGCTTGTTCACGGTGAAAACATTGCAGCAAGTACCATCTCATTATCTTACCCAGGTGTAAAACTGGTTAAGGTAAACAAAGTAGAAAATCCCAATTATTTATTTGTGGATTTAGAAATTTCTTCATCAGTAAAGGCGGGAACGTTCCCGATTAATTTCACTGTTAAAGGCAAAAAGATATTTAGTTACAACTACGAATTAAAAAACCGCGACAAAACCGCTGGCAGAATTCAAGGTGTAACGCAAAAAGATTTTATTTACTTATTGATGCCTGATCGTTTTTCGAATGGCGACAAAAGTAATGATGTTGTGAAAGGCTTGACCGAAACAGCACTTAATCGCGATAGCATGTACTATCGACACGGCGGTGACATTCAAGGTGTTATCAATCACCTGGATTATCTTAAAGATTTAGGAATTACCACCGTTTGGATGACTCCAGAAATCGAAAATGATATGGAGAAGGCTTCCTATCATGGTTATGCCGTAACCGATCATTATAAAATTGACCCTCGTTACGGAACTAACGAACTTTATAAAAAATATGTAGAAACTGTTCATGCAAAAGGCATGAAAGTAATTAAAGACATTGTTCATAACCACATCGGAACCGGACATTGGTTGTATAAAGATCTACCAATGAAAAGCTGGTTAAATCAATGGCCTAAATATACTCAGACCAGTTATCGCGACCAGCCAGTTATGGACCCACATGCATCAGCAGCCGATAAAAAACGCATGCTTGATGGTTGGTTTGTTCCATCAATGCCCGATTTGAATCAAACAAATCCTTATGTACAGAATTACCTAACACAAAATCATATTTGGTGGATTGAGTATGCTGGAATCGATGGACTTCGTTTAGACACCTACCCATATAACGACGCTGCTTTTATGGCCGATTGGGCAATTATTTTACATAATGAATTCCCCAACCTAACTGTTTTTGGTGAAACACTGGTCTCTTCAGTTGCTAGTCAGGCCTTTTTTACTGGAGGAAATACGGTTAACCGTGGCTTTGATACGCATCTTCAAGGTCTTACTGATGCTGTTTTAAAAGACGCAATTTATGAAGGTTTGAACGGAAAATCAGGCTGGACTGACGGCATTAATCGTATATATGCAACTTTAGCTCAAGATTTCTTATATAAAAACCCAAATACAAATTGCATCTTTCTGGATAACCATGATATGAGTCGCTTTTACTCGATGGTAAATGAAGATTTTGATAAGTACAAGGAAGGAATGGCGATTTTATTAACCATGCGTGGTATCCCACAAATGTATTATGGAACGGAGATTTTAATGAAAAACTACTCTAATCCTGATGGTTTGGTTCGTTCTGATTTTCCAGGTGGTTGGGATGGCGATAAAAAAGATAAATTCATCGCCGATGGCAGAACCAACAAAGAAAACGAAGCATTTAACTTTGTAAAAACGTTAGCGAATTATCGTAAAAATAGTACAGCATTACAAAACGGCAAATTAATGCAGTTTGTTCCTGAAGATGATGTTTACGTGTATTTCAGATATAATGATCAACAAAAAGGAACTGTAATGGTTATTACCAATAATACTGATAAAGATAAAAGCCTAAATACAGATAGATTTGCTGAACGTACAGCTGGAATGACCATTGCAAAAAATGTAATTACAGGAGAAAGCCTATCCATTAAAGAAATTAAAGTTCCATCAAAAACAACTTTGGTTTTGGAGTTGAATTAAAGCTAAAAGCAGAAAGACTAAAGCAGAAAGCGAAGTATCTTGATACTCACTACTAAAATACTATATAACAATGCAAGACAATAAACACCCGGAACTTTCAACTTTCAATCTTCAACCTTCAACCTTAATTAAAGCTTGTCTTTTTGATTTGGATGGCGTTTTAGTAGATACAGCAGTTTACCATTATCAAGCCTGGAAACGTTTAGCTAATACAATGGGCTTCGATTTTACTGAAGAACAAAATGAGCAATTGAAAGGTGTAAGTCGTGTAGAAAGTCTGAACAAAATTTTGGCTTGGGGCGGTGTAGAAAAAACGGATACAGAGAAAGAAGAACTGGCCACTTTGAAGAACAGCTGGTATGTAGATATGATTACCAAAATGACACCAGCCGAGGTTTTACCTGGAACGGTAGATTTTTTAACCGAAATTCATAAAGCAGGTTATAAATTAGCGCTAGGTTCGGCAAGCAAAAACTCTGGAATTATTTTAGAAAGAACTCATCTGGCTCACTTTTTTGATGAGATTGTAGACGGAAATATGGTTACAAAATCCAAACCAGATCCGGAAGTTTTTTTAAAAGGTGCTGAGCTATTAGGTTTCAAACCTGAAGAATGTGTAGTGTTTGAAGACGCTGTTGCGGGTGTTGAAGCAGCAAAACGGGGCGGAATGAAAGCCATTGGCATCGGCGAAAAAAGTGTACTTACCGAAGCCGATGTGGTAGTAAGTGGACTGGACAAATTAACGGTTAAAGATTTAGAAGAGTTGTAAAAAAGTTTAAGGTGTAGGGTTTAAGGTGTGGGGCTTTCGGTCTTGATACCTGATACTAACTACTTGATACTAATTATGAAGAATTACATTAAAGCAGATGAGTGGAACATTATCGAAGAAGGCTTTGATCCACATTTAAATAAAATTTCGGAGAGTATTTTTAGTTTGGGTAACGGCCGTATGGGGCAGCGTGCCAATTTTGAAGAAACTTACAGTGGCGAAACCCTTTTGGGGAATTATGTTGCTGGCGTTTATTATCCAGATAAAACCCGTGTAGGTTGGTGGAAAAATGGCTATCCAGAATATTTTGCTAAAGTTTTAAATGCAGCAAACTGGGTGGGTATCGAAGTAAAATTGGATGATGAAGTTTTAGATTTGGCAACTGCTGAAGTTAGCGATTTCAAACGTGTTTTGGATATGCATGCAGGTATCTTAGAACGTACTTTCACGGCAAAACTGAAAAGTGGTAAAACCGTAAAAGTTAAGTCTACTCGTTTTTGCAGCATAGCTGATGATGAAGTTGGTGCAATCCGATACAGCATTACACCATTAAATTTTGATGGAAAAATCACATTGATGCCTTTCATCGATGGTGATATCAAAAATCAGGATAGCAATTACGATGAAAAATTCTGGGATATGGTTGCTGATGAAATTACTGATTCGGAGGCATACATCAAACTAAGAACAAAGAAAACTGAGTTTGAGGTTTGCACAGGAAGCAACATTGAATTGTATAAAAATTCGGAGAAAGTAAGTATTAATCCTGAAGCTGTTCGCAAGGAAAAATTCGTAGGCCAAACTTTTTCAGTTGATGTAAAAGCTAACGAAGAAATTATTTTAGTTAAAATTGCGGCTAATTTATCTTCTGAAAATTATCCTAAAGAATCTCTCTTAAAAGAAGCAAAATCAGTTATCACGAAGGCAACGGCCAAAGGTTTTGATATTTTATTAAAAGAACAAACCGAAGCCTGGGCAACCAAATGGGAAGAAAGCGATATTGTTATTGTGGGCGATGTTTCTGCCCAGCAAGCAATTCGTTTCAATATTTTCCAACTTTTCCAAACGTATACAGGTAAAGATGATAGGTTAAATATCGGCCCGAAAGGTTTTACTGGTGAGAAATACGGCGGTTCTACTTATTGGGATACTGAAGCTTATTGCGTGCCTTTCTATTTGGCAACCGCTCCTCAGGAAGTAAGCAAAAACTTATTGGTTTACCGCCACAAGCAATTGGGTAAAGCCATCGAAAATGCTGCAAAACTAGGTTTCAAAGATGGTGCAGCATTGTATCCAATGGTTACGATGAATGGCGAAGAATGCCACAATGAGTGGGAAATTACTTTCGAGGAAATCCATCGTAACGGCGCTATTGCTTTTGCAATTTATAATTACATCCGTTACACCGGCGATGAAAGTTATTTATCTGATTTCGGTTTAGAAGTTTTAATTGGCATTGCCCGTTTCTGGAAACAACGCGTAAACTGGAGTGGCGAAAAACAGCAATATGTAATGTTGGGGGTTACTGGTCCGAACGAGTATGAGAACAATGTAAACAACAACTGGTACACCAATTTATTGGCCACATGGTGCATGAAATATGCAACGGAAGCTGCCGAAATTGTTAAAATACAGCAACTAGAAAAATATAAAAGCTTGTTAAAAAGCCTAAATTTCGATGCTAAAGAATTTGCAGATTGGGCAGATATCATAGAGAAAATGTATTATCCAGCAGATAAAAATCTGGGTATCTTCTTACAGCAAGATGGTTATTTAGATAAAGAACAAACTTTAGTTAAAGATTTGCCGGCAAGCGAAAGACCAATTAACCAGAAATGGAGTTGGGATCGGATTTTGCGTTCGCCTTTTATTAAGCAAGCTGATGTTTTGCAAGGATTGTATTTCTTTGAAGAAGATTACGATTTGGAAACCATCAGAAGAAACTTCGATTTTTATGAGCCTCGTACGGTTCACGAAAGTTCTTTATCGCCTTGCGTACACAGTATTTTAGCCGCTAAATTAAATGATGAAGCCCGTGCTTACGAATTCTATTTACGTACCGCCCGCTTAGATTTAGACGATTACAACAACGATACCGAAGACGGTTTACACATCACTTCGATGGCTGGAACCTGGATGAGTGTGGTTGAGGGTTTTGCAGGTATGCGTGTTCGTGATGGTAAATTGCAGTTTAGTCCTTTTTTGCCTACGCAATGGAAATCATTCTCGTTTACCATTGGTTTTAGAGGTGCAACCTTAAAAATTAACATTACAGAAAACGGCATCAACATTAAAAATAACAACGATGTTGATTTAGAAATCGGTATCAGAAACCAGGTTTATAAATTGGCTGGAAACGCAGCAATCGAAGTGAATAACGCGGAGTTGGTATGATTGTAGAGGTAAAATGTAAGATGGAAAATGGCAACCTTTCATCAGGTCGTCACTGCGAAGAACAGCTTGTCCCGATGCTTCGGGAAAGCAATCTCACAACGATTTTTTCAATAATTGCAATTTTCCTTTTACTAATTTCTTCATCATCATTTGCACAAAAAAAGAGTAAAAATATGAACGATAAACAAATCGTTATATATCAATTATTGCCCCGTTTATTCGGAAATAAGAACACTACAAATATCCCTTATGGAACCATTGAGCAAAATGGATCTGGGAAGTTTAATGATATTACAGACAAAGCTTTAGATGGCATTAAAGAACTTCACGCGAATTACGTGTGGTATACCGGAGCTATTGCACATGCAAGTTTAACCGATTATTCTGCTTATGGAATAAAGGTTGATGATGCCGATGTAGTTAAAGGAAGAGCAGGTTCTCCATACGCCATTCGCGATTATTACGATGTAAATCCAGATTTAGCAGTTGATGTGAAGAACCGGATGAGAGAATTCGAGGCATTAGTAAAAAGAACGCATGCGAAAAGTCTGAAAGTCATTATCGATTTCGTTCCAAATCACGTAGCCAGAAGTTATCATTCTTATACTAAACCAAAAAATGTAATCGATTTTGGTGTAAAAGACGATGTAAAAAAAGCTTTCAGTGCACAAAACGATTTTTATTATATCCCCGGTCAGTCTTTAGTAGTACCCACCAATGGACAAAAAACACCGCTTTCTATTTTACAGGATGGCAAGTTTGATGAAAATCCAGCGAAAGCTACAGGTAATGATGCATTCACGGCATCGCCGAAGTACGATGATTGGTACGAAACCATCAAGCTAAATTATGGGGTTGATTATCAAAATGGCAGACAAAATCATTTCGAACCGATACCACCAGTGTGGACTAAAATGCGAGATATTTTAATCTTCTGGACTAAAAGAGGTGTTGATGGTTTCCGTTGTGATATGGCAGAAATGGTGCCGATTGCATTCTGGAATTGGGTTATCCCGCAGGTTAAACAAGTTAATCCCGATTTAATTTTCCTGGGCGAAGCTTATAATCCGCAGGTTTACAAACAATATTTAGAAGAGGGAAAATTCGACTATCTGTATGATAAAGTTGGATTGTACGACGGATTGAAACGATTAATTAGAAATGAACCATCTGCGGATGTGAAAGACATTCGTTATGTATGGCAGAAAGAAAGCGCTGGTTTTGGCAAACACATGTTACGCTTTTTAGAAAACCATGACGAGGAACGAATTGCATCGGCAGGCTTTGCAGGAAAAGCTGAATTGGCTTTGCCTGCAATGGTTGTTTCAGCAACGCTGGGTTCGGGTCCGGTAATGCTTTATTTCGGTCAGGAAGTGGGCGAACCTGGTAAAGGAGCTGAGGGTTTTGGTGGAGATGATAACCGCACTACGATTTTTGATTATTGGGGTGTTCCGAATCATCAGAAATGGATGAATGGTGGTTTATTTGATGGACATAAATTAAATGCAGCACAGCAAAATTTAAGGGCTTATTACAAACAGCTTTTAAAAGTAACAACACAAAGTGATGCAGTACTTAATGGCGAAATTTATGATGTTCCTCAAACTGGAAATATGAATAACCGCATGTATGCTTTTATCCGTTATTCTGGTAAACAGCGTTTGTTGGTGATTGCAAATTTCGATAGAAATCAAACATTGGAAGCGAACATTGAGATTCCAGATAGCATTTTAAAAGTGAAAAATTCATCTCCTGTTACTGATTTATTAACAGATAGAAAATTAAATATACCCGCAGGAACGAGTATCCCTGTAAAACTTGGTCCGGTTTCGGCGCAAGTGATAGAATTTTAAACTAAAGAAAATAACCGCAAAGAACGCAAAGATTTTCGCAAAAAATACAAAGGATAAACGCCCAGCTTTGCGCCCTTTGCGCTTTAACTTGGTGCCCTTTGCGGTTAAATAAACCAAATATAATGAGCTTAAAAACAATATTCGAGAACCCGAAATTAACATTAGCACAAATTATTAATATGAGTGTGGGTTTCTTCGGAATCCAATTCGGTTGGGATTTACAACGTGCCAATATGGGTCGCATTTACGAAAACCTTGGCGCAAACCCCGATCAGGTTCCATTATTGTTTTTAGCAGCACCATTAACAGGTCTTTTGGTTCAGCCGATTATTGGATATTTAAGCGATAGAACCTGGCACCCGAAATGGGGACGGAGAAGACCATATTTCATGATCGGTGCCATTGTAAGCAGTATCGCTTTAATCTTTATGCCTCATAGCAGCGCCTTATGGATGGCCGCAGGTTTACTTTGGGTTTTAGATGTATTTGGAAATATAGCCATGGAACCTTTCCGTGCTTTTGTTACCGATAAATTACCTGATAGTCAGGTAAACCGCGGTTTCATTATGCAAAGTATGATGATTGGTTTGGGCGGAAGTATTGCATCAGCTTTACCTTGGGTAATGAACAATATTTTTCATTTACAAAATACAGCAGCTCAGGGCAACATTCCAGAAAACGTAAAGTTCTCGTTTTATATTGGTGCATTCTTCTTTTTTGCTGCGGTATTATGGACGGTTCTCACTACTAAAGAATATCCACCACAAGATGTAGATTTTAAAGAAAAAGTTAGAGAAAGTAACAAAGGTTTTGGCGGTGGTGCACGTGAAATTTTTCATGCATTAAGCAACATGCCAAAACGGATGCAAATTGTTTCTCTGGTTCAGTTTTTCACCTGGCCAGGTTTGTTTCTAATGTGGTTTTACTACACAACTGCTGTAGCTGTTAATGTTTTCGGAGGTAAAGATGCTGCCGATCCAGTGTATGCGCAAGGTGCCGATTTTGGAAGTTTAACTCTGGCTTATTACAGCGTGATCACTTTCCTTTTTGCTTTGGTCTTACCAAAAATTGCTGATGCTTTGGGCAGAAAAACCACTCATGCAATTTGTTTATTATGCGGTGCCATTGGATTAATCAGCGTAGCGTGGGTGCATGATAAAAATATGCTGTATTTATGTATGACAGGGGTTGGTATTGCCTGGGCAAGTATTCTCTCAATGCCTTATGCCATGTTAAGTGGCTCATTACCTAAAGATAAAATTGGTATTTATATGGGGATTTTCAATTTCTTCATTGTATTGCCAGAGATTATTGCATCACTTGGTTTTGGCTGGCTAATGCGCAACGTACTAAATAATGATAGACTTTTAGCGGTTCAGCTTGGTGGTGGATTAATGATTCTTGCCGCTGTGATTTGCTATTTGTTCATCAGAGAACCAAAAAAAACGGATGAAGTTTTAGCTTCAGAATTATCTATTGAAGAAAATAGGTCAGTGTAGTAATAATAGTGTAATCTTAATTTATAACCACAGAGAACGCAAAGAAAAGCACAAAGTAACAGAGAATATTTGGCTCTGTGTGCTCTGTGAAAATTCCGTGTGCTCAGTGGTAAAATATCTCCCAATTTCCTAACCAAATGAAAAAAATCATTTATGTATTGCTGTGTTTCACAGCCTTTAATACCGCTTGTAAAAAGGCAAGTACAGGTGATGAACCTATCAGTCCGGTAACGCCACCAATTAATACTGAATTACCTGCTGGCGCCAAAGATGGCGTTGCATTTATCAATAATGGAACATCGGCCATTGTAACGCTTTATGCGCCTGGAAAAACATCAATTTCCATAATTGGTGACTTTAACGATTGGTCTACATCGGCTTCAGTGATGAAAAAAACCAGCGATGGAAATACCTGGTGGATTCAGATTGATAACCTCAATCCAAATTCAGAATATGCCTATCAATTTTATGTTGATGGAAAATTAAAAGTGGCTGATCCATATTGCGAAAAAATTCTAGATCCAGATAACGATAAATATATTTCTGCCGCGGTTTATTCAAATCTGAAAGCCTATCCATCAGGAAAAACAACTGGTATTGTGAGCGTAATGCAAGCTAATCAGCCCCAATATGCATGGAAAAACAATAGTTTTACCCGACCGGATAAAAATAATTTAGTGATTTACGAATTGTTAATTCGCGATTTTACCACAGAACATACTTACGCCTCAACACTCGCCAAACTTGATTATTTGATTGGTTTAGGAATAAATACTATTGAATTGATGCCGGTAAATGAATTTGAGGGCAACTTGAGTTGGGGTTATAATCCGTCATTTTATTTTGCTGCGGATAAATACTATGGAACGAAAACGGCTTTACAAAACTTTATTGATGAGTGCCATGGAAAAGGTATTGCCGTGATTATGGATATGGTTTTAAACCACTCATTCGGGCAATCGCCAATGGTTCAGTTATATTTTGATGGTTCGAAACCAACGTCGAATAGTCCTTGGTTTAATGTTGATGCTAAACACCCTTACAATGTTGGTTACGATTTTAATCACGAAAGTGCAGCCACTAAAAAGTTCTCAAAAGATGTAATTAAATTCTGGATGCAACAATACAAAGTTGATGGTTTTAGGTTCGATCTTTCAAAAGGTTTTACTCAAAAAACTTCTACTGATGATGCGGGCATGAGTGCTTACGACGCCAGTAGAATTGCCATTTGGAAAGAGTATAACAGCTATATAAAAAGTATCGACCCTAATAATTTTTATGTGATATTAGAACATTTTGCCGATGCAACCGAGGAGAAAGTTTTGGCCGATGATGGTATGATGCTTTGGAACAATATCAATTACAACATGAACGAAGCTACAATGGGTTGGTTAGGAAACTCAAATTTTCAATGGGGATTCTATGCAAATCATGGTTTTTCAAAATCAGAAAATTTAGTTACCTATGGCGAAAGTCACGATGAGGAACGTTTGAATTTTAAAAATATCACTTATGGGAATGCTTCGGGAAGTTATGTTATTAAAGGAAATTTGGCCACTTCGTTAAAGCGTGAAGAAATAGCTGCTGCATTTTTATTCGCTATTCCAGGACCGAAAATGGTTTGGCAATTTGGCGAATTGGGTTATGATGTTAATATCGATTTCAATGGCAGAACGGGCGAAAAGCCAATCCGTTGGGAATATTTCGCTGATCCAAATCGTAAAGCCTTATATGATGCTTACGCAAAATTCATTCGTTTGAAAAAGAATAATTCCATTTTCAATTCTACAAGCGCTACATATAATTTAGCTGGAGGAGTGAAATATATTAAGCTTATTGAAGGTTCGAATACGGTAATTGTTGTCGGTAATTTTGATGTGGTTAGTCAGCCTGCCAATGTTGATTTTGGTTCTTCCGGAACATGGATAGATGCTGTTGGAAACAATATCAGTTTACCTTCAAATAATTATACCGCAACTTTAGCGCCGGGCGAATATCACATTTTCAGCAAAACAGCTTTGAAATAAAATTCTTCTACAGATTTACACATCGCCGGAAGTTTACAGATTAATTTACAAAATCTGCAAACTTCCGGCTTTGTTCATAATAATCTTGATGTTTTTAGTTAATATTGTTTTAACAACTAAACATCCTAAATGAACGATAAACTGGCGCATCACTTATTATGGGAACGACTTCGTTCTGGTGATAGAGATGCGTTTTTTGATCTTTATCGTGATCTTTATTATCCATTGGTAAATTTCGGCATTCGTGTTTGCGCCGATGGCGATACTTCAAGCGAGGCCACCGATTTGGTTTTTACCACCATTTGGGAAAAACACGAAACCCTCAATCGTGTTGATAATGTAGAGGCCTACCTTCGCACTTTTCTAAAACGCAAGTTGCTTCGGATTTTAGAACGCAATCGTAAAATAAGTGATGCACTTTCAAATGCCGGAGCAGATGGCGATTGGATGGAAATGAGTTACGAAGAGTTTATTGTAAAAGTACAAAGTGATGAATTGGTTAAGCATCAACTTAAAAATGCTTTGGAAAAACTTACTTTCCGCCAGAAACAATTAATTCATTTAAAATTTTTTGATGGATTGACTTATGAGCAAATTGCAGCACAAAGTAATCAAACTATAAAAACGGCTTACAATACCATTTATGATGCCCTTAAAATATTAAGGAAAGAGTTTAATGCTTAACCCGACTTACGAAGTTTAGGTCGCATTTGAAATAGGGAAACTTCGTCAGTCTCCAAGAAGATTCCGCTAGTAAACTTTCTAAGTCTTCCCTCACTTTTAACCGTTGAGACTTCGCAAGTTGAATCGTTAATTTACAATCGCTAACCCACATTCTCCATCATATTAAAAAAAAGTTAAAATTTCTTTAGGAAAAAGTTAAACTTTTGGGCACTGATATATAAAAGGCAAACAAGCATGGTTGATAGAAGTAAATTCAATGCAGAAGATTTTCTTGTCGATAGCACCTTTCAGCAATATTGCGCTGGAACTGACAAGTTATGTATTGGATATTGGGAGAAGTATATAAATGCCCATCCGGAGCAGGCAGAAGTGATAGCAGAAGCTAAAAAATTATACGTGATTTTAAGTGGGAATAAGCGTCAATTAAATACACAAGTAGAAAATTTTAAAGATCAGTTATTTCCCGAAGAAAAAAAGGTTGTTAGAATAAACCGTTATTTATGGTTAAAAGTAGCCGCAGCAATTGTGGTGGTTGCTGGTTCTGCATTACTTTACTTAAGCTACTATAATTTTAAAAAGAATGAACCAACACGAGAGATATTTACATGGGCAACTAAAAGTGGCGAACGTAAAAAAATCAGATTACAGGATGGGACATCAGTTATTTTAAACGCAAAAAGCGCTCTATCAATTATTAATGGTTTCAATCGAGAAACACGTGAAGTAAATCTTGTAGGCGAAGCTTATTTTGATGTAGTTCATAATAAAGACAAACCGTTTCAAGTCCATACTTCAGATTTTAACATCAACGTTTTGGGTACAGCTTTCAACGTAAAATCGTATCCAGATGAGGTAACATCAGAAGCGACTCTAATTCATGGCTCAATTACCATGGAAGCCGTAGATGGAAATGGTGGTTTAATTACCTTAAAACCAAGTCAGAAGGTAACATTTTATAAAAATATCGACGCTCCTAAAAAAGCAAGGCTAACCAAAGCTTCTTCATCGCGACCGGAAATTGCAATAAACCATTATACTTTAATTAAGGATAGTACAATTGTAGAAACTGCCTGGACTAAGAATCGAATCGAAATTTACGATCAGGATTTCGATGAAATTAAAGATGTTTTTGAAAAGTGGTACAATGTAGAAATAAAATTTACCAGTAGCCAAGTTGAAAAGTATCGCTTCACGGCAACCTTTAGCAACGAAACAATTGAAGAGGCCCTTAAGGCATTAAAAGATGTAGAAAATTTTAAATATGAGATAAAAGGAAACCAAGTAATCATCTCAAAATAAGAAAAAAAAGGACGGTGTTGGAGCACCGCCCTTACGAATTTCTTTTTTGATCAATTAATGGCAGTTTATGCGCAAACAGATTGCTGCCAAGAACTTTATGCAACCAAAAAAAACAAAAATATGATTAATTATTACTTACTGCAAGGGCATCCGAAATACCGGAGGCTTTTAAAATTCATTATGCTAATGAAATTGACCTGTATTATGGTTTTCATTACTTGCTTAAATGTTTCTGCATCGGTTTTTTCACAGGAAAAAATTTCCCTCGATGTAAAAAAAACGAAGTTGGGCAAGGTTTTACAAATTATTGAGCAGCAGAGTAGCTACCACTTCGTGTACAGCTCTTCTTATGTTCCGGTAAATAAAGATGTAAGCATAACAGTTACCAATACACTGGTTACTGATGTTTTAGCCGCGATTTTAAACAGAACCAACCTGAAATATTCTGTATCGGAGGGAGGGCTAATCGTTATAAGCAGAAATAAAGAAGTGCCGATTACAGGTACAATTAAAGATGCCTTAGGCGGAGCGCTTCCAGGAGCAAGTGTTCGCGTAAAAGGAACGGGTATTGGTACATCAACTGATATTAACGGAAAGTTTTCATTAAATGCACCAGAAAATGCTGTTTTAGTAGTTTCTTACGCTGGTTTTCAAACCAAAGAAATCTCAATTGGGAGTCAAACTTCTATTGATGTGGTGCTCGTGGAAGATACCAAGCAACTTACCGATGTAGTAGTAACTGCACTAGGCATAAAAAAGGAAAGAAGAGCGCTTGGCTATTCGGTTACACAAATTGGCGGTGAAACTTTAACCCAGGCCCGTGAAAATAACATCACCAATTCTTTGGTTGGTAAAGTTGCAGGTTTAGACATCGCCGGAACTTCAGGCGGAGCAGGTGCCGCTACTAACGTTACCATTCGTGGGGTATCAAGCATGGGTCCATCGAGTCAGCCGCTTTATGTGGTAAATGGTATCCCAATGGAAAACGCTCCGGTAGGTTATAAAAGCACTATCGGTATTGGGAACAATGGCGGTCAGTACGATAATGCACCAGATTTAGGCGATGCGATCAGTAACATCAATCCTGATGATATTGAAAGTATTTCTGTTTTGAAAGGCGCTGCAGCATCTGCACTTTATGGCAATCGGGCAAAAGCAGGTGTTATTTTAATTACAACGAAAAGTGGTAAAGGAAACAGCATTGAATTTAGCAGTAATTATGTTGCTGAACAGGTAATGGACAGGACCAACTGGCAATATGTTTACGGTCAAGGTGTAAACGGGCAAAAGCCAACTACACAATTGGCTGCAGCCTCTACAGGAAGCTCGAGCTGGGGAGCACCTTTAGATGGATCAAACGTAATTCAGTTTGACGGAGTTAGCCGACCTTATTCAGCCCAAAAGGATAATATAGAAGATTTTTACAGAACCGGCGGCAGCTGGACCAACACTTTAGCATTAAATAAGTCGTTTACTGGAGGTGTAATTCGTCTTTCAGCAAGTGATTTAACCAACCGTTCGGTAGTGCCAAATTCGGGATTAAACAGACAAAATTTCACTTTATCAAGTACTTTCGATCCGATTAAAAATCTTGTGATTGATGCTCGTGTCAATTATATTTTAGAGCAAGCCAAAAATCGCCCGATGTTATCTGATGGAGCAGGTAATGCAAATTATAATGCAGCTTTTTTGCCAACCAGCATTAACATCGCAACATTGCAGCCGGGCAAAAAGCCAGATGGAAATGAACTTTCATATAATACTGGCAATCCTTATGCTACCAATCCTTGGTTTGCAGCTTACGAATTTATGCACAATACCAAGAGAGAGCGTTTATTAAGCTCGGCAAGTGCGAAATATACTTTTGATAACGGGTTGTTTTTACAGGCAAGAGCAGGAAGAGATTCATATAATGATAACTATATTGCTGTTACCCCATCAGGCACTGCATACGATGCTGATGGTGGATACACCGAACAAAACAGCAAATTTTCTGATATTAATGTGGATGGTTTAATTGGTAAATCATTTAAAATTAATGATATATCCATTACGCCAAACATTGGGGCCAGTTACCGCAGAACCCAAAGTGAAGGCATAACAAATGGTGGTGCATCTTTCCAGTTATTTGGAATTTATACACTTGCAAATACTGGTGGAAAATCGGTTTCCGCATATAAACAAGATCAGGAAACGCAATCTATCTATGGTACATTAGAAGTTACCTATAAAGATATTTTATATTTAACCGGAAGCGCCCGCAGCGATTGGTTCTCTACATTAGCTACTCCCGGAAGAGATAATAAACTTAATTCAGTATATCCGGCTGTTAGTGGATCATTTGTTTTTTCTGAATTGTGGAAACCATCTTATCTTAGTTTTGGTAAATTAAGAGCAGGTTACGCTATGGTTGGTCAGGCTACAAATCCTTTCCAAACACAATTGTATTATAACCTACGTAGCGAATCAATCAATAATAATCCATTAGGAAATATTGTAAATGGTGCAATTCCCAATGCTTCGTTATTCGCCTCGAGTGCAACTGAATTGGAGATTGGTACAGAATTAAGATTTTTTGGTGATCGATTGAATGTTGATTTTACCTGGTACAATAAAAAATCGAAAGATGAAATTATTGATGTGCCAACCTCTACCACCACAGGTTACAACGGAGCGGTATTGAATATTGGAAAGTTGAGGAATCGTGGTTTTGAAGGATTGATTTCAGGTGTAATTCTTAAAAATCAGGATTTCAGCTGGACTTCAAGCATCAATGGATCTCGTAATGATAACATGGTGCTCACTTTAGCGCCAGGAACGGCATCACAGCCTTTGGCAACTTCAAGAAGTAATGTCGGATTTCTTCAAAATCTAGAGGGAAAACCCATTGCACAAATTATGGCTTATGATTTCTTGTATGATGCCAACGGAAACATTGTTAGAGATACCAACGGTGTTCCACAACGTGGAGACTTGAAAGATTACGGTTCAGCTTACCACAAATGGACTGCAGGTTGGAATAACGAATTTAATTACAAAGGGGTAAATCTATCATTTTTAATAGATGGTAAATGGGGAGGTAAAATTTTCTCTGCTACTGATTATTATGGTTACGTTTTTGGCTTACATCAGGCTACGCTCGAGAATCGTGATCAACTGGGCGTTGGTGCAGCAAATTATTATAGCACCTATGCAAACAACGTTTCAAAACAATTCGTACAGGATGCAAGCTTCATCAAATTCCGCCAGGTAATTTTAGGATATAATTTTCCGGCTAAAATGTTTAATAACAAGATTAAAGGTTTAAATGTAAGTTTTGTAGGACGTAACTTATTTATCCTGATGAAGAAAACGGATAATATTGATCCTGAATCGAGTTACAATGCCACTATTCCAGGTATGGAATTGGGTGGTGTTCCGCCGGTGCGTACCTATGGTTTAAATTTAAGTGTTAAGTTATAATCCTTTAATAAAATTGAAAATGAAAACGATCATAAAATTATACGTACCACTTTTATTATCAGGCTTAGCACTAATATCAGGTTGTACCAAAAACTTCGAAAAAATAAATACCGATCCTTTATCGGTTAATCAGGAACAATATAATCCAAACTATTTATTATCAACAGCACAATTAAATTACACTGGCAGTGTCGATTTCGCTTACGAAACCTGGCGAGGCAATTTGATTTACGCTTCTACCATGATGCAGGGCATGTCATCAGTAATTGGTTATTGGGCTGGAGATAAATACATGTTAAACGAAGGATATACTGCAGCATACTGGGAAAAAGCTTATCCAGATCAGGTTAAATATGCGGCCGATTTAGTTGAATTTACAAAGGGAAAAGCACAGTATAATAATGTGCATCAAATTGGCAGAATTTGGAAAGCTTTGATTTTCCAGCGATTGACGGATTTATACGGCGATATCCCATATTTTGATGCCGGAAAAGGTTATTACACCGGAAATCTATATCCAAAATATGATGCGCAACAGGCCATTTATGCTGATCTTTTAAAAGAGGTAGATGAAGCGGGTACGGCACTAACTGCTGGTGGCGACGTAGCTACAGGAGATTTGGTTTATGCTGGCGATGTAAACAAATGGAAGCGTTTTGCGGCAAGTTTAATGTTGCGCATGGCGATGAGATTGACAAAAGCTGATGCCACTTTAGCGCAAACTTATATCACCAAAGCCGTTGGCAAAACCATGACTGGCGATGCAGATAATGCTTTGTTCAAACATGATGCAAACGGTGGAAGAGTAACTCAAAACAGAGCTGCACAGGTTTTATTAGGCGATGGCGGTCAGGAGAATTATTACACCAGATGGAGCAGTACTTTTATCAATTACCTGAAAACCAATAATGATCCGCGTTTGAGCAAGGTTGCGGTTACAAAGCTGTATTTAACCGATGTTACTAAAGCCCAAAATCCGGCATTTATTACTACAGCTTCAGTTCAGAAAGGCATGCCAAATGGGAAAGATTTAAGCGGTATTGCCGGAAGAGATGTTCGTCAGGATGCTTCTTATACTGATTTTACCGACTATTCATCACCAAATCCTGGAATGTTAAAGAGAGACGGAAATACCATTATCCTAACTTATGCCGAAACGGAACTGTTATGGGCAGAAGCTGCACAACGTTTCAACATTGGAGGTTCGGCTGCAACGCATTACAACGCAGGCGTAACTTCAGCAATGACTTATCTTTCGCAGTTTGATGCCAGTATGGCTGTAAATGCCGGCGATGCTGCAACTTATTTGACTGCTCATCCATATGTTGCAGCAAATGGATTGGAAATGATTTCCACTCAATATTGGGCACATACCATTACCATGCTTGATTTTTATGAAACATGGTCGAATTGGAGAAGAACAGGTTTGCCAGCTTTGGTGCCAATTGTTTATCCAAATACAAATACCGGCGGATCAATTCCTCGCCGTTTCCCTTATCCACTAATTGAAGGGGTTTCAAACTCAGCAAACTATAAGGCAGCATCAGCTGCGGTTCCAGGTGGCGATAAGCTTGTGGGAAAAGTTTGGTGGGATAAATAAAATCTAAATGCCATTGATAAACCCAGCGCTGATTATTCAACGCTGGGTTTTTTGTGCGTAACATTTCTAATGCGAGTTTTGATTAAACCTACATTAGTTGGATATTTAAGCACCAAACTCAACTAAATGAAATCCAAACTGATACTCGGCGCATTCCTTATCACAGGTTTTTTTACGCAGGCACAGCAAACACCCAAAAGAAACCCAACAAAAGAAACAGTTACTTCAACCCAGGTTGCGGTAAAAGAAGAACCAAAATCTACAGGAAGTGAACGTGCTATAAAAGTAGAAAGTTCGGTGATTACCAACCACTCTGTAAATGTTGAAGGCAAAACCATCCCTTATAAAGCCACAACAGGTACACTTCCCGTTTGGGATGAAGACGGCAAAGCAATTGCTGGATTGTTTTATACTTATTATGAAAGAAGCGATATTTCAAATCGCGATAAAAGACCTTTGGTTATCTCTTTTAACGGTGGTCCGGGCTCTGCGTCAGTTTGGATGCATATTGCTTATACCGGCCCGGTGGTGTTGAATATTGATGATGAAGGTTATCCGGTTCAGCCTTATGGTTATAAAGAGAATCCATATTCTATTTTAGATGTAGCAGATATCGTTTACATCGATCCGGTTAATACGGGTTACTCTCGTGCCGTAAGTAAAGATATTCCAACCAATAAGTTCTTCGGCGTTCGGGCTGATATTAAATATTTAGCCGAGTGGATTAATACTTTCGTTACCCGGAATAATCGCTGGGCATCACCTAAATTTTTGATTGGCGAGAGTTATGGAACCACCCGTGTTTCAGGTTTGGCTTTAGAGCTACAAAATAATCAGTGGATGTATTTAAACGGCGTAGTTTTAGTTTCTCCGACAGAATTAGGTATTGAGCGTGGTGGTCCGGTAGAGGCTGCCCTTCGTTTACCTTATTTTGCCGCAACTGCCTGGTACCATAAATTATTGCCACAAGATTTGCAATCAAAAGATTTAACGGCCATGTTGCCAGAAGTAGAAACTTTTACCATTAACGAATTAATTCCTGCAATTTCTCAGGGAAGTATGTTAAGTGCTGATAAAAAGAAAGCCATCGCTACCAAAATGGCTCGATATTCTGGCTTATCAGAAAAAACAATTGTAGATTATAACCTGAACGTACCCACCAATTTCTTTTGGAAAGAATTGATGAGAGACAAAGGTTTTACTGTGGGAAGATTAGATTCTCGCTACCGCGGAATTGATAAAATGGCTGCTGGCGATGGACCAGATTATAATGCCGAATTAACTTCATGGCTGCATTCCTTTACTCCGGCCATCAACATGTACATTCGCAACGAACTTAATTACAAAACCGATTTGAAATACAACATGTTTGGTTCTGTATATCCTTGGGATCGGAGTGGCGACCAAACCGGCGATAACCTTCGCCAGGCGATGGCGCAAAACCCTTATTTACATTTGCTTGTACAGTCTGGTTATTACGATGGCGCATGCGATTATTTCAACGCGAAATATAGCATGTGGCAGTTGGATGCTGCGGGTAAATTTCAAGATCGCATGAGCTGGGAAGGTTACCGCAGCGGACACATGATGTATCTGCGTAAAGAGGATTTAAAAAATTCTAATAATCACATTCGCGAGTTTATTAAAAAGGCTTTGCCAAAGGCAGGCGAGGCGGCAAAATTTTAACCAGGATTTTTGAGGATTCGAGGATTTTAGGATGATTGAGGTTAAAATTAAATCAGTTTAAATCTGCGTTTTTTATCTGCGTAAATCTGCGGGAAAATATTTTAAAAATAATTTGTAGCGCAAGTGCAGTTCAACTATTTACGTTCGTCCTGCTTTGCGTTACAATCTTTTTGTGGTTGTTACACTGAGCTTGTCGAAATGCTGCAACAAAAAGTATTTCCATTACAATCAGGGCTAAATTACTTCTGCTTATCGCTGTATACCGAGATAGCAGTAAAGGTTTGTGTGATCTAAACCCGACCTTAGTGGATGCCCCAGATTCTTCATCGGGGCAGAAATAGGGGCGGGACTAATCAGACCGAAATGTGCTGGTATTGCTTTCCCAAATCCCTTTGGAAAAAAGCATTTATGATAACAAGCCTGCAAACTAAAAATAATTACTTATTTTTGTGGTTCAATTATGCAGCAAATAAAAACTTCATTCGATTTTGAGAAACCTATTGCCGATTTAGTTCAGCAGATAGAAAAGGTTAAACAAGTTGCCGACAAAACCAAGGTAGATATGTCTGCCACTTTAGACGAGCTTGATGGCAAATTAGAAGAAACCACCAACAACTTATATAAAAATTTAACAGGTTGGAACAAGGTTCAGATGAGCCGCCACCCTGATCGTCCGCAAACGCTTGATTACATCAGTATGATTTGTGATGATTTTATTGAGTTACATGGCGATAGAACCGTTAAAGATGATAAGGCGATTATTGGTGGTTTTGCTACAATAAATGGCCAAACAGTGATGGTTATCGGTCACCAAAAAGGTAAGAATACCAAAGAGCGTCAGTTCCGTAATTTTGGTATGGCTAACCCGGAAGGTTACCGTAAAGCTTTGCGTTTAATGCGTTTGGCTGAAAAATTTAATAAGCCAGTAGTTTCTTTTATCGATACCATGGGTGCTTACCCAGGTTTGGAAGCAGAAGAGCGTGGACAAGGCGAAGCAATTGCCCGTAATTTGTTGGAAATGTCGGTTCTTCGAGTGCCAATTATTTGTATCGTTGTGGGCGAAGGTGCTTCAGGCGGTGCATTGGGTATTGGTATTGGCGATAAAGTTTATATGCTGGAACATACCTGGTATTCGGTCATTTCTCCCGAATCTTGCTCTTCTATTTTATGGAGAAGCTGGGATTTTAAAGAAAAGGCTGCTGAATGTTTAAAATTAACTTCTGACGATATGTTTGGCAACAAGCTGATTGATGGAATTATTCCAGAGCCGCTGGGTGGCGCACATCAGGATCCAGAATTAATGGGAAAAACCTTGAAAGATTATATTGTGAAAGATTTAGCCGCCTTAGGTAAGCTAAAAACTGATAAGATGATTGAGCAAAGAATTGAAAAATTCTGTGAGATGGGTGTAGTGAACGAATAAATCATTAATAAATAAATTTTAAATCCCGTTCGGCTTCGCTGAACGGGATTTTTTGTTTTTTGACTTACGAAGTTTAGTTGGGTTATGCGTCGCAGAACTTCGTAAGTCTTAATTGATTTTAGGTTAACTTATGAAGTTCTTCCTAGCTTATGCCTTCTAAATTTTGCAAGGTAGCATCCATCAACACAAGAAGTTTAGGTCAGCTCATGTGTTTGCAAATTTCATGATTTTAGAAAAAACGCTCATTAAAAACTTACGAAGTCTTTCCACGCTTTTGCTCATAAGACTTCGTAAGTTAATCTAAAAAAAAAGCAGCTACAAATTAATGCAGCTGCTTGATTTATGATTTTAATTGCGCCTAACTATTGTGGCGTTTGTTGTGCATAATACGGAGAGAATCTGGCTTCCAAACCAGTGAAAATTTTCTCCAACTGGGTGCCAACTTTATCCTGTCCATTGGCTTTTGCGGTTCTGATCATTCGATCTAAATAGTATAAGCCTGTTTGAACATTTTGCGATCCTGTTAAACCTTTCGATGCAGAAAGATCAGCCAGATAAGTTAATTCTTTATTAACGTAATCTCCAGATTGCGTTAAAATTTCATTAGCTCTAGCCGTTTCACCCAGTTTATACAAGTTTTCTGCCATGTAGAATTTAACAACCACGGTACGAATGCCATAGAATTTTTGAGGCATTACTTCGTAATACTTCTCAACCACTTTTTTGGCTTCAGCAGTTTTACCATCTTTAATTAAACTTCCTGTTAGGTTGCTGAAAATATTAGTGAAAATAAAAGTATCATCTGATGATTGTGGATCTAAATAGGTAGCATTTTTCATGTTACCCCATTTAAATTTGGTCATTACATTATTGTACAAAACTGGGGTATTTAGTTGTTCTGATCTTTCTTCAGATGTTGTGGTATCTGGTTTTAACGGCATTAAGCGTAAAGCTAAACCTTCACTGTACAGATATTTATCCAAACCATTATATTGTTCAGAAGGAACTGTTGAAGCAAAATAAATAGGGCGTTTCCAATCGTTATGAGCAAGAATATCCAACATCGCTAAAGTTCCTTTAGTTACATATCCTTTGTTAAATGTCCAGGTCATTTCAGGAACGATTTTCGACGCATCAGCAGCGCTAACGGTTCCGGTGCTCAATACCTGTTGAGGATTGATGGTGATTTTAAAGTTTTTGGTTGGTAAGAAATTCGATTTCGTACCATCTTGCATAGCTACTTTATCGTTATCATCATTGGACAACAAAAGATCGACAATGTTTTTAAGCTCTACCGCACCAGCAATTTTATAATCATCATATGGCATTACATCACGTTCACCCTGAACATACTGTTCTGGTTTCATCGATATAGGTAGTGGTTCTGATTCGTTTTGTTTCTTTTTAGCCCCATTGATGTACCAATCTGTATCAAACAAACTTAGGTTTACAATGCGGATATCCGGCCGAACATTTTCTACTTCCTGAATATACCACAATGGGTAAGTATCATTATCCCCATAAGTGAATAAAATTGCGTTTGGCGCACAGGATTGCAAATAATCTAAAGCTATATCATGTGGAACCATTTTCGTAGAACGATCATGATCATCCCATCCTTGTTGCGCCATAATTACTGGTGCCGCCAATAAACCGATAGCCGTTGCAGCAACAGCGCCTTTGGTAGGCGAAAGCTTTTTAAATAACCATTCTTTTATGGCCAATGCCCCGAGACCAATCCAGATGGCAAAAGCATAAAATGATCCTACATACGCATAATCACGTTCACGTGGTTCAAGTGGTTTTTGATTTAAATACAAAACAATCGCGATACCTGTAAAGAAGAATAATAAAGCAACTACGCCAGCATCTTTTTGATTGCGTTTGAAATGCCATAAAGCACCTATGATTCCCATTATTAATGGCAAAAAGAAGAATCGGTTGTAAGCATTATTATCTACAGTTGATGGTGGTAAGTTCGTTTGATCACCTCTTAAAAGTGCATCAATTGGTTTAATGCCACTAATCCATGTGCCTTCATGGCCACTTCCTTGTCCTTGCTCATCATTTTGGCGACCAGCAAAATTCCACATAAAGTAACGCATGTACATGTAGCCAATCTGGTAACTAAACAAGAAACCAACGTTATCTACCAAGTTTGGAACTTTAGCATCATCCAAACGCATCCATTCTTTGTAAAAAGCAGCATGTCTCGCATCATCACTATACATACGAGGCAATAAAGTGTTGTTGTTATACTCATATTCTGTTTTTACACCTGCTTTTTCGTATTTATCGTTGCCTTTTCTCCAGATGGTTTTTCCGCCTTCCTTAATGCCTGTGCGCTCCGAGTTGTAGTTAGGTCCATAACCTAAAGGTCTGTCGCCATATTGCTCACGGTTTAAGTAGCTTAAAAATGAAAATGCATCTTTTGGAGCACTGTTATTTAAATTCGGATCAGCTTTAGCCCTGATGATGATCATCGAGAAGGAAGCATAACCAAAAATAATTAATACAGTAGAGATTAAACCTAGGTTAAGTAATTTCTTTTGATGTTTGATGGAGTAACGGATACCCCAAACCAATGCTGCTATTATTAAGATGGCAAAGAACAATACACCTGTTCCAAAGCCTAAACCTAATGTGTTCACAAAGAATAAATCGAAATATGCACCAAATGAAACCAGGTATTGAATAATTCCGTATTGGATAACAGCTAAAATTAAGATACCAATAACTAAGGTTTTAATAATACCAGAAGTGGTAGCTTTATCTGTTCTTTTGAAATAATAAATAAATGCTAAAGCAGGGATAGTTAATAAGTTTAGCAAGTGAATACCAATTGATAAACCCATTATGTAGGCAATAAACAATAACCAACGGTCGGCTTTTGGCTCATCTGCATGTGCTTCCCATTTTAATATTGCCCAGAATACAATAGCGGTAAATAAAGATGATTGTGCATAAACTTCAGACTCAACTGCTGAAAACCAGAAACTATCAGAAAAAGTATAAGCCAGTGCACCAACTGCACCCGCACCCATTATACTAATTAAGTTGCCGGTAGTTAATTGTTCGCCAGCTTTAACAATTGTTTTTTTGGCTAAGGCTGTAATGGTCCAAAACAAAAATAAGATAGTTGCTGCACTCGAAATGGCAGAGCCAATATTCATCCAATATGCAATTCTGGTTAAATCGCCTGCGGCGAAAACCGAGAAGAAGCGTTGGATCATCAAGAACAATGGTGCCCCTGGCTGGTGTACTACCTGCATTCTAAATGCTGACGCGATAAATTCTCCGCAATCCCAAAAACTTGCTGATGGCTCGAGGGTTAAAACGTAAGTTATTGTGGCAATTAAAAAGCAGATCCAGCCTACTATATTATTGACTTTTGAATAATTCATTGGTTTATTTAATGATATTAAAAAATGTTTTCACATAAAAATGCTGCCGAAATTAACTATTCTAGTCGATAAAACAGGTAAATTTTTAGATTGATTTAACAAATTTTAACGGCTTTGCTACCATTTGTAACACGTTCTTTAATCCGTTTTTAATTTAATGAAAATATAAAAACCCATAAACTGAATTATAAAATCTGTTTATGGGTTAAGTTTTTAATGATTTAACTACTAACTCGATGCAAATGGTGTAAATCTGGTTATGAAGTTATTGTATTCGTTTTCCAGTTTTTTACTTAATTCCTTTTGCTTAAATGTTTCTGTTAGTCGAACCATTTGGGCAAGATAGGTGAGGTAGATGCGAACATTTTGCTCTGATGCTAGCTGGTTTTTGCTTTCAGACACATCTGCTAAATATGTTAATTCTTTATTTATATGGTCTGCAGACTTATTAATCATCGCATTAGCTCGGTTCAAATCGTTTAAACGATAAAGGCTCTCCGTAACATAAAATGTACTCATCACCTGGCGTACTGTATAAAATTTATTTGGGATCACCTGGAAATATTTATCAACCAGTTCTTTTCCCTGACCAATTTTTCCTTCATCAATTAATTTGGTTAATAGGCCGCTAAACATATTCGAAACATATGTTACATCATCAGCCGATTGTCTGTCGAGATGATTTGCTTTTTTTATGTTGCCATAGCTATAAACACGCATCAAATTGTTAAACATAGGTTTTGGATTAATTAACTCAATCCTGTCTGCTTCTACGCTGTCTGGCTTTAGTGGAAGCAATCGCTTATTTAGCCCTTCCGTGTAAAGGTATTTATCTAAACCTATATACTGATCGGTAGGCATAGCGCTGGTGAAATAAATCGGTCGTTCCCAATTGTTATGGGTTAGAATATCAAATAAAGCCAAAGTGCCTTTGCTTACATAGTTGCCAGCGTAAGTCCACTCCATTGCCCCAGCAATTTTGCCAGCATCTTCTAACGGAACCGTTCCAGTATCTAAAACCTGTTTCGGGTTCACTGTTAGTTTAAGGTTTTTGGTGGGTAAAATGTTATACTTTGATCCATCACTCATTGTGGCTTTATCTTCGTCATTATCAGATAACAATACATCCAAAATATCTTTCAACTCAACAGATTGTGCAATCTTATAATCTTGATAGTACATTACATCCCTCGTTCCGGCAACATATTGTTCAGGTTTCATGGTTAACGGTAAAGGTGCTGATTCATTTTGTTTACGTTTCATACCATCGATATACCAATCGGCAGTAAATAAACTTAGGTTTACCACACGTACATCTGGACGAATATTTTCAACTTCCTGAGCATACCAAACTGGGTATGTATCATTATCGCCATAAGTGAACAGGATGGCATTAGGTGCGCAAGATTTTAGATAGTTAACGGCCATATCATGTGCAACATGGCTTTCAGAACGGTCATGATCATCCCAACCTTGCGAGGCCATTAAGGCCGGAACAGATACAATAGCAATTAAGGATGCGAAGATACTGGCTTTAGTTGGTGATAGTTTTTGAAAAACCCAATCTTTCAGGCCAAATACACCCAAGCCAATCCAGATAGCGAAAGCATAAAAGGAGCCCACATAAGCATAATCTCTCTCCCTAGGTTCAATCGGAACAGAATTTAAATAAATTACAATGGCAACACCAGTAAAAATAAATAGCAACCCAATAATGCCTGCATCTTTTTGGTTTCGCTTAAAATGCCAGATTGCGCCGATTAAGCCAATAATCAGTGGTAAAAAGAAAAACCTGTTGTAAGCTTTATTCTCCGTGATGGATGGAGGCAGATTGGTTTGATTACCTAATCTAATGGCATCAATTGGTTTTACCCCACTTAGCCAGGCGCCATTTCTTCCGCCCAGTTGTCCATCCTCATTATCCTGTCTGCCCACAAAATTCCACATAAAATAGCGCATGTACATTTGGCCGGTTTGAAACGAAAACATGTAACTTAAATTATCGCTCAAAGTTGGTTTATGTGCATCATCAAAACCCATATAGTTTTTATAGAAATTGATGTGTTCGGCTTTATCGCTGTACATTCTGGGTGCCAGTGTTTTATCAGCAAAAATATATTCTGATTTTGTTCCAGCAGATTCATATTTATCTTTTCCTTTTCTGTAAAGCTGCCCGGTTTCTTTAACATCAATTTTTTCTGAATTGTAATTTTCGCCATAAAGCAATGGGCGGTCACCGTATTGAGATCGGTTTACATAACTTAAAAAGTTGAAAGCATTTTCAGGATTGGTATTATTTAGATTAGGTTTGGCATGTGCTCTTATAATTAAAATGGCAAATGAGCTATATCCAAAAATGAGCAGCGTAGTAAATAGCATTAGCATATTTAATGCTTTTTTATTTTTCCTGATGGAAAACAATAGTCCATAAAGTATGGCTCCGATAACCAGAACAGCGAAAAATAATATACCAGAACCAAAACCCAAACCAAGTGTGTTAACAAAGAAATAATCAAAACTTGCTGCAAAAGAAATGAGGTATTGGATAATGCCAAATTGAACGATGGCCAGTGCAACAATCGATATTAAGAAAACTTTAAGAATGCTTTTCCAGTTTGGATTTGGATACTTTTTAAAATAATAAACAAAGATTAATGCTGGTATAGCTAATAAATTTAACAAATGGACACCTATAGAGAGCCCCATTATGTAAGCCACGAAAAGTAACCACCTATCTGCTTTTGGTTCATCAGCTTGCGATTCCCATTTTAAAATGCCCCAAAATACAATTGCCGTACATAACGACGACATTGCGTAAACTTCTGCCTCTACCGCTGAAAACCAAAAGCTATCTGAAAAGGCGTAAGCTAAAGCGCCTACTAAGCCTGCACCGATGATGCTAATTGTTTTTGATGTACTAATTTCTTCCCCTTTTTTGACTGTGGTTTTCTTGGCCAAAGCAGTAATTGTCCAGAATAAAAAGAGAATGGTACCCGCACTTGCCAACGCAGAAGATAGGTTCATAAAATAAGCAACTAAAGTTTTATCGCCCAGGGCAAGGGTAGAAAATAACCGTTGAACCATAGAAACAATGGGTGCGCCTGGTTGATGAACCACTTGCATGCGGAAAGCCGAAGCGATAAATTCGCCGCAATCCCAAAAACTTACCGATTGATCTAAAGTTAGAACATACGTTAGTGCAGCAATGCAAAAGCAGAGCCAACCCGCAATGGTGTTGATTTTTGAATAATTCATAGTAAAATTTAGTCTTTGATAATAAATGGTTTAAGTGATGCTCACTTAAAAAAGTCGTAGAAAAAAATAAAATGTTGCATGCGATATGATGATTTTTTTATCTTTGCAATGCAATAAAGGAAGGCAGGAAGAAATTAAAAAATATTTTAAAATCGCTCTTGCATAATTAAAATAAGCTTCCTACATTTGCATTCCCTTTCGAGGATTTGTTCTCGGAAAAGATTGTCCGATAGTATAAGGGTAGTACAACGGTTTTTGGTACCGTTTGTCTTGGTTCGAATCCAGGTCGGACAACGAAAATTTTAATGTCGGATCGTGTTTGTAAAATGACATGATCCGATTTTTTTTAACCGTAAACTACACGGATCATGCCATTGCAGTTTAACCCGGTAAAGTTATTTTCCGGAACAGGTTCTAGAGGACTATCACTAAAAATTGCTGAAAGTTACGGCAAACCACTTGGTGATGTAACCATTCACAAATTCAGTGATGGTGAGTTTCAACCTTCTTTTGATGAATCGATCCGCGGCTGCGATGTTTTTTTAATCCAATCTACTTATCAGCCTAGCGATAATTTAATGGAGCTTTTGCTAATGGTTGATGCTGCTAAAAGAGCATCGGCACATTATATTACTGCAGTTGTTCCATATTATGGTTTAGCCCGCCAAGATAGAAAAGATAAACCCCGTGTAGCAATCGGTGCTAAATTGGTAGCTAATTTATTAAAGTCTGCAGGTATCCACCGCATCATGACGATGGATTTACATGCAGCACAGATACAAGGTTTTTTTGATATTCCGGTAGATCACTTAGATGGATCGGTAATTTTTGTTCCTTATATCAAAAGCTTGAATCTGCCGAATTTGACTATTGCATCACCAGATATGGGTGGTTCATATAGAGCTCGTACTTTTGCGAAATTTTTTAATGCAGAAGTTATTATTTGCGATAAACGCCGTAAACGTGCCAATGAAATCGAATCAATGTCGATAATTGGTGATGTAACCGGGCAGGATGTAGTGTTGATAGATGATATTTGTGATACCGCCGGAACATTATCAAAAGCTGCAGCTTTGATTATGGAAAATGGAGCGGCCAGTGTAAGAGCAGTTTGTACACATGCTGTATTATCTGGTAAGGCTGTAGAAACGGTTGAAAATTCTGTTTTAACTGAATTAATCGTAACAGATACTATTCCGTTAAGGGTAGAGAGTGAAAAAATTAGAGTGCTAAGTACAGCAAGTTTATTTGCAAGAGCAATTGCTAATGTAAATGAACATGGTTCGATTAGTGACTTGTTTAGGGTTTAGCGATAAGCGTTTTGCGATTAGCGTTTTATAACGCCAAACGCCATGCTCCAACAAAATAAGAGTTTAAGAAGTTGAAAGTAAAAGGTTTAAGGTCAAAAGTCTTAATACTTGATACTAAATACTTACTACTAATAAATAAATATAAATAAAATGAAAACAATCGCAATTAGCGGTTCTCCAAGAGAGAACGTAGGGAAACGCGATGCCAAGGAACTTCGTTACGAAGGTAAAGTTCCGGCGGTATTGTATGGTGGAAAAGAGCAACAACACTTAGCTGTAGTTATTGCTGATTTAAGAGATGTTATTTATACCCCGGAAGTAAATTTTGTGGAAATTGATGTAAACGGTGCTAAAACTAAAGCTATCGTTAAAGATACTCAATATCATCCACTTACCGACGTATTAATGCACATCGATTTTCTTCAGTTGTTTGACGAGAAAGAAATCGTAATGGAAATTCCAGTTAAATTAACAGGAACTTCTCCAGGTGTTAAAATGGGGGGTAAATTAATCCAGAAATTACGTAAACTTCGCGTTAAAGCTTTACCAGCTAACATGCCACAAAACGTTGAAGTAAGCTTAGAGAAATTAGAAGTTGGTAGTTTATTCCGCGTTCGCGACCTTAAAGTTGACGGATTCGTAATTACTAACACTCCTGAAGATACTATCGTTTCTGTTGCAATGTCTAGAGCATTAAAACAAGCAGAAACTGAAGCTGCTAAAGGTAAAAAATAATCAAGCTTTCTTGATTTTACAGAAAACGGTTCGGATTTATTCGAGCCGTTTTTTTGTATAGGTTTTTTTTGGATAATTTTCCAATATCAAAGCATTCTGCTTTTCCGAATTATCGAGATCTGCATTTCCTTAATGGGTTTTAGTGATTAAGATCCTGAAATGAATTCAGGATGACGGCAGAACGATGCATTTTCTGAAATATTTTTTCTTTCAGCTTTAGACTTCCTACTTTTATCTTTGAACTTTCTACTTTAAGCTTTCCACTTTTATCTTTGGTCTTTCCGCTTTAAGCTTTTACCTTTGCGCCATGAAATATCTTATCGTTGGCTTAGGGAATATCGGACCAGATTATGCACATACACGCCATAACATAGGTTTTGATATTGCCGATCAGCTGGTTAAAGATTTAAATGGAAGTTTTGATAACATTCGTCTGGCTTATTATGCTGAAGTAGGTTTTAAAGGCAAAAAACTTCATGTAATAAAACCGACAACTTTCATGAATTTGAGTGGGAAAGCTGTAAATTACTGGATGAAGGAGTTAAAGATTGCTCCTGAAAATGTTTTGGTTGTTGTTGATGATCTTGCACTTCCATTGGGTAAATTGCGCTTAAAACTTCAAGGTTCTAGCGCTGGCCACAATGGCTTAAAAAGTATCGAAGAGGTTTGCGGAGGACAAAATTATGCCCGCTTACGTTTTGGTATTGGTAGCGATTATCCCAAAGGCCGTCAGGTAGATTTTGTTTTAGGTTTATTTGATAAAAACGAACAGTTGGAACTTCCTGCTTTGATTGATAAAAGTGTAGACTTAATTAAAAGTTTTGTAACGATTGGCCCCGCACATACCATGACTGCCTTTAACAAATAAGTTTGCGCCGTCGTTGCGAGGTACAAAGCAATCTCAATGAAATAGATAACATTCATTCTCAAAATGATGGAATTTTTGAGCAAAAAAAAAGACCATCTTTCGATGATCTTTCCAATATATTTTAGTTAATGATTATTTAACTTGTTCTTGCGCTCTTGCGATATATGCATCAACCATTTGTGCTTCAGCACTCTCTGGATATTGTGTTTTGATTTTTGTATAAGCCTCAACAGCACCTTTAAAATCTTTTTGGTTTTCTGCAACCAAACCTAATTTTTTAAGAAACATCGGAGAAGTAAATTTGCTAGCTTTATCCGAAGCTTTCTTGTAATAAGTAGTAGCTTGTTTGTAATCTTTTAGCTCGCTGTAAGCATCACCTAATAAACCCAAAGCCAATGGATCAGCAACCGGACTACCTGTAGCACTATATTTACTTAAGGATTCAATTGCTTGTTTATAATCGCCTTTGCGTAAATAAATTCCACCTAAATATAAGTTTGCCAAGTTTGCTGATTTTGTATTATCATATTCTTTAGCAATTTGCTCTAAACCTGGGTATCCACCTTCACCTTTAATGGCTTTGTTAGATAAAGAATCTACACCGATAAACTGTTCTGCTTTAAACATTTTGCTCGCAGCTTCTTCAGCACGGTCTTTTAAATACACACCTTGGTACCAAAGATATACTAAGATTAATAAAACTACAGCACCTGCTATAAATAATAAGCTCTTAGTGTTTTCCTGTAAAAATGAACCTTTTTTAGTAGGTTGAATTGTCTGGTTATCTGTTGTAGACATGTTTGTTTAAAAAATTTAAGATTGCAAAAATACATTTTTCAATCAAAGAATCAATCTTTATTTTGAAGTATTTAATTAAACATTAGTTATTTAGAGGGTAAAAAACGGTAAATTGCGCCATATTTATGTGGTTAAAGAATATTACGCTTCTAAATTTTAAGAACTATAACGATGCAGATATCCAATTTTCGGATACAGTAAACGTTTTTACAGGCGATAATGGCTCTGGTAAAACCAATATGCTCGATGCCATTCATTATTTATGTTTGTGTAAAAGCTATTTCAATCCTATTGATGGGCAGCAGATCAAAACAGGTCAGGAAATCTTTATGATTCAGGGCGACTTTGATCGAAGCAGCAAAAACGAAAAAATTTCATGCGGGGTTAAGCGTAATCAGAAAAAGCAGTTTAAGCGGAATAAAAAAGAATACGATAAACTTGCTGATCATATCGGACTGTTTCCTGTGGTGATGGTTTCACCTTATGATGTTAACCTGATTATGGAAGGGAGCGAGGAGCGAAGAAAGTTTATAGATAACGTAATATCTCAAACCGACTCACATTATCTTGATCAGCTGATTTCTTACAATAGAATTCTTTTAAACAGGAATGCGCTTCTTAAACAAATTGCCATCACCAGGAAATATGATCCAACTTTATTGGAGATTCTTGATGAACAACTGGTTTTTGCAGGTAATAAAATATTTGCTACCCGTAAGGCCTTTATGGATGAATTTATTCCATTGTTTAACCAATATTATACCTACCTTACCGAAAACAAAGAAACCGTCGAGTTAAATTATCAGTCGCAATTAAATGATACTGCTTTTGATGATCTTCTAAAAAAATCGGTAGAAAAAGATCGGGTATTGGAGCGCACCACAACCGGGATTCATAAAGATGAATTGGCTTTTGTAATTAGTGGAATGCCACTAAAGAAATTTGGCTCGCAAGGTCAACAGAAATCCTTTTTAATTGCTTTAAAGATTGCCCAATACGCTTATCTCGCAAAAAATAAAGGCTTCAAACCTTTACTTCTGCTAGATGATATTTTCGATAAATTAGATGATAGCCGTGTTCAGAAGTTGATGCAAATGGTTTCCCATCACGATTTTGGCCAAATATTTATTACCGATACGGGTAAAGAAAGAGTGAAATCGATTTTTGAAAAAATACAAGTTGATGTAACTTTGTTTGAAGTAGAAGAGGGACAAATAAAAAATGCGTAAACCGAATGATATAACCATGAAAGATGCCGTGAGCAAAATGCTTGATGTGTATCGCTTGCGCCGTAAATTTGATGAAACTTCTATTTTAGCCGTTTGGCCCGAAATTATGGGTACTGCCATTGCCAATAGAACAACTCAAATTTACATCCACGATAAAAAACTCTTCATCAGAATCGAATCTTCAGTTATCAAAAATGAACTGGTAATGGTTAGGCAAGGCATTATTCAAAAGTTAAATGAACATGCCGGGAGTGAGGTAATAACTGAAATGGTATTTCTTTAAAAGATATTTTCAAAAAAAAGGCTAGTAAAATTATTTTACTAGCCTTTTTTGAATTTTAATAGATAAAGACTCCATACTTTAATTTGGAGACTAACTTCTTCCTCCACCAAATATTTTGGCTAAAATCCAGATGAGTAATGCAACCACTACTACAACTATAATGATACCAGACCAAATGCCGGCTTTAAATATACCTCCAACAAGTTCACAACTGCTTAAGGTAGTGCATAAAAATGCGATTAGTGCTATAGGTAATATCTTTTTCATATGATGTTAAATTATGTATATCCTAACATCAAACGGTAAAGAAAGTTTTAATTAAGACTATTTGCCATTAACTTTTAACAACTCAACTTCGAAAATCAATGCGCTATAAGGTGGAATATCAGCACCTGCGCCACGTTCTCCGTAAGCTAAGTTATACGGAATGAAGAACTTATATTTCGATCCCGCAGGCATTAACTGTACACCTTCTGTCCAACCTGGAATAACTCGGTTTAAAGGGAAACTGATTGGTTCGCCTCTATCGTAAGAGCTGTCGAATTGTTTTCCATTCAATAAAGTTCCTTTGTAGTGAACCAAAACTGAATCGGTTGCTATTGGTTTTACGCCAGTTCCGGCAGTTAAAACCTCATATTGTAAACCGCTTGCAGTTGTTTGAACGCCAGCACGTTTTTTGTTTTGTTCTAAAAATTCTTGTCCTTCTTTTATCATGGGTGCAAATTTAATTTTGTTAGCTTCATTTTCAGCTTTGTTTTTTGTTGTTGATGCTTTTGTAATTGCTTCGTTTATACATTGCTGTGCTTGTTCTTGTGTTAAAATAACTTTACCACCTGTAAAAGCATCTTTAAGGCCTTTAAGCAAAACATCATAATTTATGGTAGATAAACCTGTGGATTTCAAACTTGATCCAATCGAGCTTCCGAAAGCATAGCTGGTAGAGTCTAATCCAGATCTTAATCCAGTACTTACCACAGTGGTTTTAGTAGTAGTGGTAACTATTTTTTTTGCAACTGGTTTTTTAGCAGCAGTTTTGTTTTGCGCATTTGCTGCAACAGCGATGCCTGAAATGCATACCGCTAATAAAAATTTCTTCATTGTGTGTGATGTTGTAATTATTTCCAACGTAGAATTGGATAGATTATTTTTAAAGCCTGAAAGATACAAAAATCATAAAACAATAAAACCCCGAAAAATCGAGGTTTTATATAATATTTTATTTTTAAAAACTAGAAACGCTCGTCTGCTTTGAAGAAAAAGTTACCTTCAATTTCTGCGTTCTCGTCAGAATCTGATCCGTGAACAGCATTTGCGTCAATTGATTTAGCGTATTTCTGACGGATAGTTCCTTCAGCAGCTTCAGCTGGGTTAGTAGCGCCGATTAATTTTCTAAAATCTTCGATTGCGTTATCTTTTTCTAAAATGGCAGCAACGATAGGTCCTGAAGACATAAAGCTCACCAAGTCTTTGTAAAAAGGACGTTCTGCGTGAACCGCATAAAACTGACCAGCAGTTTCATCAGTTAACTTCGTATATTTTAATGCAACGATTTTGAAACCTGCATTGGTAATGTCGTTTATGATCGATCCGATATGGCCATTTGCAACTGCATCAGGCTTGATCATTGTAAAAGTTCTGTTAGTGCTCATTGTATTGATATGAAATTTTCTGCAAAACTACGTTTTAATTGATGAATATTAAAAGGATAACGTTAAATAAGCTGACAATAATATTAATTTTTACTTAGCTTTGCAGCGCAAAAAATATATGTTTACACTAACAGAATTAAAATCCCTACTGGCTACGCCACAACGAATTGTGATCACTACGCATCATAAACCAGACGGCGATGCAATGGGCTCATCATTAGGTTTATATGGATATCTGATACAGAAAGGTCATCATGTTAAAGTGGTAACTCCGACTGATTACCCAAATTTTTTGCATTGGATGCCATACAATAGCGATGTAGTTATCTTTACCGAAGAACGGGAAAAAGCTGCAAAACTGGTAGATGAAGCTTCAATTATTTTCTGTTTAGACTTTAATACTTTAAGCCGCATTAACGAACTTGGTGAACTGGTACGTGCAGCTGGCGCTAAAAAAGTGATGATTGATCATCATTTAGAGCCAGAAGATTTTGACGATTATCGCCATTGGGATATCAATGCTTGTGCTGCCGCACAATTGGTTTACGATTTTATCGTGAATCAGCTGGAGGATAAAGCAGGAATCAATAAAGAGGTGGCTTCGTGTTTGTATACAGGAATCATGACCGATTCAGGTTCTTTCCGTTTTGAATCTGCAACTTCAAATGTTTATCGCATAGCTGCAGATTTAATAGATCTTGGTGCCGAACATTGGAAAATCCACCAGGCTGTATATGATAATGCCAGCGAAGATCGTTTACGTTTTCTAGGTTATTGCTTATCCAACAAATTGGAAGTAATCAGAGAATATAATACAGCAATTATTTCTGTTACCAAAGAAGAATTATCTCGTTTTAAAAGTGAAACCGGAGATACTGAAGGTGTTGTTAATTATGCATTATCGATTAATGGTGTTCGTTTGGCAGCCTTAATTGTGGAAAGAACCGATAAAGTAAAACTATCAGTTAGATCCACAGGAGATTTCCCTGCAAATGAAATTTGTAAAAAATACTTTAATGGCGGCGGTCATAGAAATGCGGCTGGCGGTGCTTCAGATAAACCATTAAATGAGGTGGTAAACGAATTTAAATCAATATTAGAAGAATATAAAAATCAATTAATTGCATAAAGCAAGAAACCAAATAAAAACAAGTTTAATTATAAAAATGAAAAAAGGAATAATTGTTCTTTTAGCGGCAACTTTAGGTTTAGCAGCTTGTAACAAAGAAAAAAAGGGAGCGGGTGGTTTATTATACACAATTCACCATTCTGAAGGAAAAGAAAAAATTAAAGAAGGCGATATCGTTAAAATGAATTTTATTCAGAAAAATGATAAAGATTCTGTTTTAGGCAGTACTTACGATATGGAAAACCCTCAGGTGTTTCCAGTGCAGAAAAAAATGTATGCTGGTGATATGAACGATGTTTTAACATTGTTTGGAGAAGGTGATAGCGCAACTTTTAAAGTGAATTTAGATACTATGGCTTTTTACAGCAAACAGCCTAAGCCAGAGCAATTCAAAAACGATAAATACATCACTTTTACAGTAAAAATCGAAAAAGTATTCGCTAAGAAAGCTGGTGAAGCTGATTCTACCTTTAACAAAAGAGCAGGTGAGTTTTTCCAGGCTGATTTCAAAGCAAGTGCAGATAAAAAGAAAAACGCTGAAGAAGGTAAATTAAAATCTTACATCGCTGATAACAATTTGAAAACTACAACATCTGCAAGTGGTTTACAATATATTATCAAAGCACCAGGTAATGCTGAGAGAGCTGCCTTAGGCGATACAGTTACTTTAAACTACACAGGTAGAGTGACTAAGAAAAATGATAAAGGTAAATATCCGATTTTCGATACTAGCGATGAAAAAACTGCTAAGGAAGAAGGAAAATTCCAGGCTGGCAGACCGTATGGTCCAACCAAAATGGCTATTGGATCCACGATTCCGGGTTTTACTGAAGCTATTCAATTGATTGGAAAAGGCGGTAAAATTATGGCTATCATTCCTTCGAAATTAGGTTATGGCGAACAAGGTGCACCTCAGGTTGGTATTATGCCTTACAGCCCAATCGTTTTCGAAATTGAGATCACTGATATTAAAAAAGGTACAGCTCCTGCACCTTCTGCTCCAGCAATGCCTGCAGTAAAATAAGAATTGATAAATTATTCTTCATAAAAATCTTGCCCAGCATAACAGGCAAGATTTTTGTGTTTAAATGCAATACCAAATGCTAGAGAAGGTAACTTTGTTGCCATTCAAAATAACATAAACAAATGAAAAAAGGATTATTAGTTTTATTTGCAGGAATTTTAGGTCTTACTGCCTGTAATAAATTTGAAAAGGGCGAAGGCGACATGACCTATAAAATTTACAAAAACGAAGGCAAGCCGAAAATTGAAGAAGGTGATTTGGTGAAGTTTAATGTGATTCAAATGATTGATACAAAATCTGGAGATTCGACATTAGTTAATACCTATGATAATGAACGCCCTCCATTTTTCACTGTTACTAAATCAAAATTTAAAGGGGATTTGGTTGCCGCTTTAAAACTTTTGGGTGAGGGAGACAGTGCTTCATTCAAGCTAAATTTAGATTCTTTAGCTAAATATAATGATCAACCAAAACCAGTTGCTGCTCAAAATAATTATGCTACCATTACAGTAAAAATTGAAAAAGTTTTGCATAAGGTGACAAATGAAACAGATTCGGCTTTTGAAGATAAAAAAAGAGATTTTTACAAGGCTGAATATGAAACTTTGGTAAAGCGCAACAAAGCTAATGAAGCGTCGAAAATTGCAAAGTATATTGCCGATAATGAATTGAAAATGAATACCACTCCATCAGGGTTGAATTATTTAATCGAGAGAGCAGGCAATACCGAAAGAGCTGCCGCTGCAGATACCATTATGGTAGATTACACCGGACAATTCACCAATAAAAAAGCTGATGGTAAACTTAATGTGTTCGATACTTCTAATGCCAAAGTTGCAAAAGATGCAGGAATCTATTCACCATCAGCACAATATGCTGCTCGTCCGTTGGTATTAAATCAATTGCCTAATGGTTTTGCAGAAGGCGTTAAGCTGATTGGTGTGGGTGGAAAAATTAAAATCATTATCCCATCTAAATTAGGTTATGGCGAGAACGGAGGTGGATCAATTAATCCTTTTACTCCGCTGGTATTTGATATAGAATTAAAATCAATTGTTAAAGCCAATAGTGAAAATGCAATGGTAGCACCTGCTAGATAAAAAGTTAATATCTGATGCAGTTATTGAAAGTAATTAAAAAAAATCCGCAACATTTACTGCTGCGGATTTTTTTATGTGATATTTTATGCCAAGGCTTATTATCTTTGCATTATTGTTTAAATAGCTTAATTCCAATCTTTAAAAGGATACTTCGTTAAGTTGGAGTTGTAGTATTTTTTTTCGTGGGTAACTTCTTCTGCAATCCAATCTGGGCGTTCGAATTGTTCGTCTTCTGATTCCAATTCTATTTCTGCAACAATTAACCCATCATTATCACCAGAAAACACATCAATTTCCCAAAGTTTATTGGCATGAAAAATTTCATATCTAATTTTCTTAAGTTCAGTTTCTGCAAAGCTATCCAACAATTCAAGGCCTTCAGTATAAGGGATTTCATATTCATACTCTAATCTTGAAGCACCAACTGAAATGCCTTTTATGGTTAACCAGGCTTGATCATCGGCTACACGAACACGAATGGTTTTCGATGGATCGCTAACTAAATAACCTTGTCGTAATAGTTTCCCAATTGGTTTTTCAAAATTATTCCAATGCGTTTTATTGATCAGAAATTTGCGTTCTATTTCTTTACCCATTATTTGCTTCTTTTTTGCAATTCGGCAATGGGCATGCTAATTAATCTGCCCATAGGCTGTTTACCTTTATAGGTAATCACACGCAACATACTGGCATCTTTTGGAGCAGTTAATGCGCCATTGTATTTAGGGTAAAAACGATCGGGGCTCGAATTATCAAAACTGTAGTAAATATCCAATCCTTCTATTTCGGGAGTCAGTTCGATCATTAATTGCTTATCAGCATTACGTTTAACTGTAAAAATTGGATCGTAAATCGCAGGAGAATATTTAATCTCTGCTAAATCTAAACGTTTAAAATGCGCTTCAGTACGATCGATAAAATTTGTCCAGTTTTTCTTTTCAATCGGACTCCAAACAGATTCGGAAATGGCGAAGGCACGTGGCCAAAGCATGTATTGAACCTGGCGGAAATTGAAAATCTGCTCCGTCCATAGGTTTGCCTGACCGCCAATAATATATTTTGGATCGGCACCTGCTGGAATGGGATTAAACTGGTAAGCCTTGTTTAACCTCAACGAAGCATATACTTTTGGTTCAGTAATCTGATCGGCTTGCATATAATCCAGGTACGCAAAATCTGTTGGACTCATAACCACATTGTGTTTATCCTTTGATGCTTGGATTCCATATTTTATACCTCTCCAACTCATTACCGACGCCGTAGGCGAAACACCACCTTCTAAAATTTCATCCCAGCCCATAAATTTTTTGCCCTTTGAAACCACGATTTGTTCCACGCGTTTTTCAAAATAAGCCTGAACCTGCGGAATTGTTTTCAATCCCTCACGTTGCATTAACGCTTTTACCTGATCGTTTTTCTCCCAAAAATTATGCGGAGCTTCATCGCCACCCATGTGGATATATTCAAAAGGGAAAAGTTTTGCCACCTGGGTAATCACAGAATCGAGGAAAACATAAACTTTCTCATTGGCAGGACATAGGGTATTATCAACCAAAGCTGTTGGTGGAGCACCACGACTCCAATCCATAATTTTTTCGCCCGAACGAACCTTATAATTTACAGCTTCGGGTGTGCATGATAATTCAGGATATGATGCAATAGCAGCCAAACTGTGTCCTGGAACATCAATTTCGGGCATAATATTGACGAATCGATCTTGTGCATATTGAACCAATTCTTTAATATCTTCTTGTGTATAGAAACCGCCGTAAGTGCGGGGCTCGTTTGCTGTTGGCGGAATAAAATCGCCGAAAGTACCTGTTTTTTGAACACTCCAGGCACCAACTTCAGTCAATTTTGGCAATCCCTTAATTTCGATTCTCCAGCCCTCGTCATCAGTTAAATGAAAATGCAGAAGATTGAATTTATAACGAACCATATTATCAATAAACAGTTTTACTTCATCTTTAGTAAAAAAGTGACGGGCAACATCGAACATCAATCCCCGCCAGCCTAATTTCGGATAATCAATAACATCTACGCAAGGCAGTTTCCATTTTACATTGGCAACAACTTCCTTACTTTCAATTTCAACAGGAAAAAGTTGAATTAAAGATTGAACACCCCAAAAAATACCAGCAGGTTTGTTGGCAGTAATTACAATTTGAGTTGGGTTTACATTCAGTTTATAGCCTTCGGCGCCAAGTTGATTATCACTTTGGCTATTGATTATTAACTTTATTGTAGGATGATTTGCTGTTGTAACTGAACTTACAAATTTGCCGGTCGCCCGCTCAATTCTTTCAGAAAGGACAGCAACTGATTGTTGTAAACCTTCACTTTTAGAGGCCTGAATACTAATATTTTCGGGCAAAGTAAAGGTTCCGGCTTTCTTCATTAACGAAACCGGTTCGGGAATGATGGCTATTTGCGCCTGTGAAATCGGACTATCGCCTTCAGCAATTTCAGGTTCACTAATGATGCTTTGAGCAAATGTATTCGTTGCAAACAAGAAGAGTGAAAATATGAGGAATATCTTTTTCATTATAAATAAAACTGCGGATGAATCAAATAAATATTAATTCGCAATTTATTAAAAAAGATTTTTACAAAGCCAATTATTAAGCACAATTATAGTTTATCCCATCAAATGACAATCTTTTGGTTTAGTAAATTCCCTCAACTCAAGATATTAAGAACTGCTAATCTTTCTCGCAAAGATAACTTCGCCCAATAAGATTGAGCTTGTTTTAAGGTTTCGCTTGATTTGAGGAAAAGCTTAGTCGTCTGCTTCTAAAGTGAAAATTATTTCTTCTGTTGCCGGATTAATGATTAACTTTTTTTACCATTGATCTTCGGACCCGCCTTTCGCAAGAATGGATGAACAGAGATGTGATGATTTAAAGCCTAATGCGAAACGCTGTATTTATCCTTTAATAATCGCGTGGATAAATGCCTCATGTAAATTTCTGCTGAACGGACTTTGTTGATCTATTAATCTTTCCGGGTGCCATTGAACAAACAAAAGAAATGATTTCCCTAGCGGATAAAGTCTTTCCATAGCCTCGGTAACGCCATCCGGCGAAATGGCACTAACCACCAAACCTTTACCAGTTCTATCTGTGCTTTGATGGTGATTGCTGTTGACTAAGCCCTTATCTGTATGTACAATGCTGTTTAACCAAGAGGATGGATTGATAATGATTTCGTGATAGCGGTCGCTTTTATCGGGCATTTTAGCGTGATCGAATTTCCCCCATGTTGAGATATCAGGAATTAAAGTTCCTCCGAAAAACACGTTGCCAACCTGCATGCCGCGGCAAATTCCTAAAACAGGAATTCCGTTTTTCTCGGTGTAATCCAAAACCTTAAACTCAAACTCATCGCGTTGCTCATCAATATCATCATCATAACAATAAGGATAATATTCGGGCAGATTATAAAATCTTGGATGAACATCTTCACCACCAGTTAAAACAATACCCTGGCATTTTTCAATATCATCAAAGTTATTTAGTTTATAACCAAGTTGAATAACTTCTACATTTTCATTGTATGATAAAACCCAATTGCTGTAAATATCGAATTTGCTGCAATCGGTAACGCCTATGATTATTTTTTCAGTCATAATATTTTACTACAGATTTTGCAGATGAACACGGATTACTTACTGTAATTGTAATTCAAAATAAACTTTAATAGCTATAATCTGTGTTTAGTTTATTAATAAATCTTTCGATACAATTGTTTCTATGTATTCATTTTTAACGCCAATATCATTCAATTTATGATGATCGTTAAGTCTGAATTTAAATCGAACAAATATACCAAAGCAACACCTTCAGTTTCTTCATTTAGCTCTAAAGTTCGGTGAATTTTTCGGAAATGGTTTTCTAAACCTGCGATTTTAAATTTCATACCATAAGGAATATTTACGGCGCTCGCCAAACCATACCTGAAAATATTAAGCCGAATTTATGATAATAAATCAGCATTGCGATAAAAGAAAGGCAATGCATTTATAGCAATTTATTATCTTGCAGTATCAAATTATATTTCATGTTGGATTACGCACTCAAACCATCTGAAGATTTCAGAAAATCGGCCATTAAATCAGTATGGGCTATCGCCTTATTTGTATTTACTTACGCTTTTTTAATAATTATTTCCATAACGCTCACGGTAGTTTGTTGCTATTTGGGAATTAAACTTATTGAATTTTACGTGAACATCTTAACCATTATGCTGGGCTTAGGCATGATTGGTTTTGGTTTTCTGATATTGTTTTTCTTAATCAAATTTATGTTTAAGAGCAATAAAATGGATCGATCACACCTGATAGAAATTATAAAGGAAACTGAGCCACAATTGTTTAAAATGATTGATGAAATTGTAGCTGCTGTACATACTGATTTCCCTAAAAAAGTATATTTATCAAGTGAAGTAAATGCTTCAGTTTTTTACGATTCCAATTTCTGGAGCATGTTTTTTCCTATTCGAAAAAATTTGCAAATAGGCGTTGGTTTAATTAATACAACAACTATAGATGAATTGAGGGCAGTATTAGCACACGAATTTGGTCATTTTTCGCAAAAAAGTTTAAAAATTGGCAGTTACGTTTATAATGTAAATCGCATTATTCATGATATTCTATATGATAACGAAGGCTATAATCAGGTTGCCAGAAATATTGCAGATTCTACCTCTTATTTTGGGATTTTTGTATTGATATCTGATAAAATAGTTGGCCTTATGCAGCACATTTTAGTTCAAGTTTATGGTGTGCTTAATGCCAATTATTCTAAACTTTCACATGAAATGGAATTTCATGCTGATGCTGTTGCCGCTCATGTAGTTGGCTCTAAACCATTGATAACTTCCCTGCTACGTATGCAATTGGCTAACCAGGCATTAGATCTGGTATTGAATTATTACGATAGAAAAATCGACGCAAATATTAAAACAGAAAATGTGTTTCCACAGCAAATACTTGCAATGAATTTTCTGGCGAAGCAGAACAAATTGCCAATTATAAATGAGTTTCCAGAAGTTGATCTTCGTTATTATAATAGATTTAATAAATCAAAATTAAGTTTTAGTCAGGAATATTCTTCGCATCCAGAAACTGAAGAAAGAATCCTAAGGTTGGAACAGATAAACGCTCCAGTGAAAAATAGCCAGATAGGATTTGCTATAAATTTAATCTCAAATAAAAATGAAATCGCTGCTCAACTTACCCATAAAATGTTCGCCAATGTGAATTATCTGGAGGAGCCAGTTGATCAGAATGAAACCGATTTCGAATTTGATTTCGTAAATCAGACAAGCCAAAATTCATTTCCTGTAATATTTAATGAGTATTTTGATTATCGAAATCCATTTATAAAATATACAGAAGGCGATTTAGAGAAACCAGTAGTTCATCGAGACTTAAACTTTGATGATCTCTTTGGAGATAAAAATTTAACTTTCATTTATGAATTGAACGCCTTAGAGTCTGATTGGAATACAATTGACAGGTTAGATTCGGGTTTGATTGATGTGAAGACTTTTAATTACAATGGTCAGAAATACTCAAAAGGAGATTGCAGAGCCATGTTAGAGTATCTGAATTCTGAAATACAGAATAAGAAAACGGAATTGGAAAACTTAGATTCTAATATTTTTGAGTATTTCCGTTTTCAGGCTTACGAACAAAAGTTGGATGCCGATTTCAAACGTTTAGCATTATCATACCAAAACATTGCCGAAAAGTTTAAACTCCAGCAAATTGTTTATGCTGATCTGGCAAATGCAACCACTTTTATGCACACCACAACACCATTTAACATCATAAAAAATAAAATGGTTGTGGTAAAAAAAGAAGAAAAAAAATTCAAAGAGAGTTTAGTCTCTATTTTATTAGATGAAGACTACGAAAATAGTTTAAGCGATGAAGTGAGGCTTCGTTTGGAAGAGTACCTTAAATATGATTACAAATATTTTGGAGCAGATTTATATTTCGATGAGGAGCTTAAAGTGCTTTTTGCTGCCATGGCAGATTATGCAGACGTTATTACAGACACTCATTTCAAAGCAAAAAAACAATTATTGGAGTTTGAAGCAGATTTGTGTATTTCGGTTTTAAACTAAATAAAAAACCCGGTAGTTTCAGCTACCGGGTTGGTAAAAAGGATTAATTTGAATCCTGCATTTTGTTAATAATCTGGCTGTCTCTCGTATTCTTTTGTACCGTTATGGCGCCAAAAAGAGAGAGTAGAAAGGCAAAGGCATAAAAACCTTTCTCGCTGGGTAAAAGAGTGGCGTTCCATAAACCAATTACTAATAAAGTGATTGTCAACAGCGTTGAAAACCAACTTAAACCATAATAAATTTCGGTTACGGGAATGCCTTCCAGTTTATCGCGAACAGCTTTTTGTAATGATATTACAGCAAAAAGGCCAAACATCAATACGGTAAAATAATATCCTTTTTCATTAAGCAGCATATCAGAACGCCATAAGCCTACAATAAAGCCTATCATTCCAATGCCCAATGCAATCCAGGCCGCAGCCACAAATGCATTTGATGGTTTGTGATTCATTTGATTAGAGTTTAATTTAATTCAATACAAAACGCTTAACATCTTGAAAAGGTATATTTCGATAAATATATAATTCGCATTTTTGAAATTCACTAACATTAATCCATATGGAAATTGGAACATTATTGCGAAGCTGATGATGTGAGCTAAATCAATCTGTTTTATATTTGAATATTAGACCAATAACGCAACAGGTTGTAAGCATATAATCTTATCTTAGTTATATGCAAACACTGCTCACCTCTACCCAAATGCGCAAGGCTGATGAATTCACCATTGCCAACCTGCCAATTGCTTCGATCGATTTAATGGAGAAAGCTGCTCGTGCTTTCATACAAAGCTTTTTAAAAGATGAATTTGACGTTAATAAGGGCATCGCCGTGTTTTGTGGTAAGGGAAATAATGGGGGCGATGGGTTAGCGATAGCACATTTACTTTGTAACAATGGCTGCGAGAATGTTAAAGTTTATATTGTTAATTTTAATGATAAACAAAGCAAAGATTTCTCTATTAATTTACAGCGTATAGATGAATCGCGTTGTAATAAGACGGTAATCGATAAGGCATCAGACTTAAAAAATGTTAAAGCTGAAATTATTATTGATGCCATTTTAGGTTCGGGTTTGAATAAACCACTTGAAGGTGAATATGGCGTTTTAGTAAGCAAAATTAACAGATTAAATAAAAAGGTTTATTCAGTAGATGTACCTACGGGTTTTCCAGCCGAAGGGCCAATTCCAACAGAATATAATGGAATTAAAGCGTACAAAACCATATGTTTTCAACGTCCAAAAATTAATTTTTTCCTCCCAGAATCTGTATTGGCTACGGAGAAATATGAAGTTGTTGATATTGGCCTTAATGAAGAATTTATTCAAAAGCAAGACGCTGGTTTTTATTTAACTGATAATTCGGATATCCGAAATATACTCAAACCCAGAGCTAATTTTAGTCACAAAGGTACTTATGGCCATGCCTTAATAATTGCTGGCAGTCCGAATACAATGGGAGCCGCTTTACTTTCATCAATGGCTTGTTTGCACAGCGGGGCTGGATTAACAACGGCTTGCATTCCGCAAAGCGGATTAATTGCTTTAAATACAACTTTGCCAGAGGTAATGGCTTTGCCTCGTGATGAATATACCAGAATAGAAAACCCGGCAAAATTTCAGGCTATTGGCGTTGGACCTGGTTTAGGTATTTCAGTAGAAAATGAAAGGTTGCTCGAAAGTTTAATAGCCAATAATCAACCTTTGGTTATAGATGCCGATGCTTTAAATATGCTTAGTGAAAAAATAGATTTGATGGATAAGTTATCAGAAAATAGTATTCTAACCCCTCATTTAAAAGAATTCGATCGCTTGTTTGGAGATCATGATAATTGGTGGAACCGATTAGAAACTGCAAAAGCAAAAGCTGTAGAGCATAAAATTATAATCATCCTTAAAAATCAATATTCATTTATTTGTGTGCCGGATGGAAAAATCTACATCAATCCAACGGGTAACCCTGCAATGGCGCAAGGTGGAATGGGCGATGTGTTGACTGGGTTAATCGTTGCGTTTCTTGCTCAAAAATACACAGCAGAAAATGCAGCAATTTTAGGATGTTATCTTCATGGGCTGGCTGGAGATTATTTAGCCGAGGAAAGAATAGTGGTGAGTGCTTCACAAGTAGCAAAACAAATAGCTAAAGAGATAAAGAAATTAATTCACTCGTAAACATAACATCAGCAGTTTGGCAATCGGATTTATCTGTTAATTAATAAAATATTTTGGCTTAAGAATTGATTATTTCATGTGCCTTAACCGGTTAACTAAAAAATATATAGAATTAAGATGGAAAAAAGAGAATACACTTTAAATGAATTAATTAAAGAATCTGCAGAAGATCCAAATGAGAATGACTTTTTTGAATTGGAAAAACCAGCAATGCTGGAAGTAAACTTAAAGAATCAAAAAATCATGGCGAAAGCCGGATCGATGGTTGCCTATATTGGCAATGTTGATTTTAAACGGGAAGGTTTGCTAAGTAAAGGCTTGGGAGGATTGTTGAAGAAAGCCATTTCTGGCGAAGGAACATCGCTTATGCATGCTGCAGGAACTGGTAAACTTTATTTAGCTGATGAAGGTAAAAAAGTAAAAATTATCAAACTTCAAAACGAATCTATTTTTGTAAATGGCAATGATGTTTTAGCCCTTGAAGATAGCATCAAAAATGAAATAAAAATGCTAAAAAGTGTTGCTGGAATGATGAGTGGAGGCTTATTTCAGGTGAAATTATCAGGGAGTGGTTATATTGCCATTACTACCCATGGCGAACCCATTTTATTAAGGGTAAGTGCAAATCAACCCGTCTATACCGATCCAAATGCAACGGTGGCTTGGTCAGAAAATTTATCTCCAAATATTAAAACGAATCTAACTTTCGGTTCATTTATCGGGAGAGGAAGCGGAGAATCATTTCAATTGGAATTTTTCGGCGAAGGTTGGGTTTTAGTTCAACCTTATGAAGAAGTGAAATACGCAGCAAAATCATAATCAAAAAAAATCCCGACAACTTTAATTGTCGGGATTTTTTATTTTATGAATACAGCGCCTTTATACGCCGCCCATTACGGTTAGTTTCTCCATGGTTGGATTTACACTTCCGCCCATTGGTTCTAAAGTAACTGCGAATGCTTGTGCTTCCTGTATAGTTTGCATTTTTTGTAAAGCTTCAGTTGTTGTTGTATCGGTTTTGCCAAATACACCCAAGCTTACAGGTTTTCCATTTACCAATGCCCACAGTTGATACTCATGTTGCTCATCGGTTTTTGGTAAATCCATCGCTACATAATTAATCAAAACACTTTTATCTTTTTTATTCCAATATACGTTCATTTTAGATGTTGGACTAAAAGCCTGGCCAGCCATACGAACAGTTGCCCATTCTTTACTATCATTCATAGCCACCATATTATCTAAACCCTTATTCTCAAATTCTAGCTTGCTTACCGTTCCTGCAAATTTTTCCTTATCCAGATTTAAACTTGCAATCTGATCGTGAGCAGCATTTAATTTGTTATAAGTAATAAAAAGTGCAGCAGTGCTGATGATTAATAAAGCAACACAAGCTACCAATGCAAACCGCAATGTTCTAACTTTGCCATCACTGCCATCCAATCTAACTATTCTAGGCTCTTCCGTATAAATAGGAGCTGTAGATGCTGTTTCAACTTCTTCACTAATTCCTAATTTCTCAAATAGCTTAGTTTCTACATCATTAGAGGGATCTATAGCATTTTCCATCGCATAATTTTCCATGGCAAGCTCAATGGCAGATAATTCATCTTTAATCTCGGGATATTGAGATGCCATATCCTCCACTTGTAACGCTTCTTCAGGCGATAAATCACCCAAAACGTACAATTCTAGTACTCCTGATTCGATATATGCTTTTAAATTTTCCACGTTCAATTAAAACTCCTTCTCAATTCTATAATAGCCAATCGGATACGGGTTTTTACCGTGCCTAATGGCAAATCTAACTTCTCTGCGGCTTCCACATGTGTGTAACCTTTGTAATAAACTAAATTGAGAACTGCTTGTAAGTCTGGTTTTAGGTTCTCTACAAGTTGCTTTACTCCAAGTACATCTGGATTAAAAGTTACCTTGTTTTGCTCATCAACGAAACTTACGTTATTTTCTATATCTTGGTTTTTGAGTGAATTCTTAAAATCTTTCGAACGCAACTTATCTATGGATAAATTTCTGGCAATATTCATCATCCAGGTAAATAATCGTCCTTTGGTATTATCGTAATGAGCAGCAGATTGCCATATTTTTACAAACGTTTCTTGTAAAACATCTTCAGCGAGTTCGGTGTGCGTAATAATACGTGAAATTACACCGTAAAGTGCTGATGAGTACATGCTATACAATGTTTTTAACACTACAGGATCTTTCGATTGCAGTGCAAGAACAAGTTCAGGCTCGGTTAGGGTTAATTTTTTTTTTGCAGTCACTATTGGTTACTAAGATACAATAGAGAACAGTAAAAGCAAAAAAATGTTTTGAAAACCTATTCCTTTAAAGAATGCGATTTTTCAAAACACTTTTAAATTATAGATCTTGATTAACGTTTATGCTATTCCTTCAATAGGAAAAAGATGTTTTTCTGCATGGTACGATGACCGAACCAGCGGGCCACTTTCTACGTATTTTAAGCCTTTGGCCAAACCAACCTCCTTATACATCGCAAAAGTATCTGGATGAATCCAATCTACAACCGGGTGATGATTACGGGTTGGCTGTAAATATTGGCCAAGCGTTAAAATATGAACGCCATTTGCTACCAGATCATCCATAGCCTCAAAAATATCCTCTTCAGTTTCGCCTAAACCAAGCATGATTCCGGTTTTAGTTCTTAATCCAAATTCAGAAATTCTTTTTAGCGCTTCTAAACTTCTATCGTATTTAGCCTGGATACGTACTTGTCTTGTTAAACGCTTAACAGTTTCCATGTTGTGCGAAACCACTTCAGGGCGCTCTTCCAAAACACGATATAAATTATCCCATTGACCTTTAAAGTCGGGAATTAAAGTTTCAAGCGTCGTAATTGGACTTTCTCTGCGAATGGCCTGCAAAGTTTCTGCCCAAATTATTGAGCCGCCATCTTTTAAATCATCACGATCTACCGAAGTGATTACACAATGTTTAACGCCCATTAATTTTACCGAGCTGGCAATACGATTTGGTTCATCTACATCAACCGCTAAAGGGCGGCCAGTAGCAACTGCACAAAAAGAACAACTGCGTGTACAGATGTTTCCTAAAATCATGAAAGTTGCCGTACCTGCTCCCCAGCATTCGCCCATGTTAGGGCAATTGCCGCTTTCGCAGATAGTGTGTAATTTGTGTGTATCTACCAAACTGCGAACTTGTGCATATTCTTTTCCAACAGGCAATTTTACACGCAACCAATCTGGTTTACGTTTAACTTCAGTTACAGCAGGTACTACCGGTAAATCAATCATATTGCAAAGTTAAGGATTAGGATTGAAATCTTGTAACGTTGAAATGTTTGAAAGGTGTAATGTTTGAGAAACTGATTTTAGCCCTCAGATAAATATTAGCAAGATGCAGATCTCCATTAGATGGACTTACCATAAACTTTTCGCTTTCTCCAATAATTCACTTCCTTTTTTTGTGATCTCTTTTTTGCTATTGTCTATTGCCTTCTCATTTGTATAAGAACTTACCGCGTTAGACATATCTTTGAATTTATTGATATTGGCAAAAATTTCTTTTGTGTGCGGAACATTGTTATCTCTCATTACTTTCTCCCAATCAATTTTAGCCAAAACCGAAATCATATATTTTGAGGCTAGCCTGGCCATAAATGCTTTGTCGTAAACACCATTTAAAGCAGCTTCTGGTTTACGGTTTTTTACATAATCTATAGTTTTCTGGATTGCTTCACGTTCATTGTCTGAAAATAATAGACTAGCTTTTAATTTCTCTAATGCTGGAATAGCCTTTTCAGGATTTTCTCGTTTTAAGTTCAGGTAAGCATCTATTAACCAAACCAATTCAGTTTCGAGGCCCAGCTTATTCATATCTTTCACAAACAGATCAAAATCTTCCAGCGATCTTTCCTCATCAATTTTTCTTTCCATTCGCATTCTGTCAAAACCCCTGAAAAGATAATTCATGCCATGAAAAGCAGTGTGCGTTTGTTCATCGCTTAAATTTCTCCAGCCAAAAAAAGCTTTTGTGTAGGGAAGTGGGATTTTTTCGTTTTTATCGAGCCATTTAATGTTACGAGATAAACCATCTTCTGATAGATAAAATAAATTATTGCTAAAAAACAAGAAGCCACGAACAAATTCCAATAAGGTCTTAATCTCCGAATCATCCAATAATTCTGGTTGCGTTTTCGAACATTCGTATAATGCAAAAGGCTGTCCTAAATCTCTCGTGGTTAAAACGGCCATGCTTAAAATGGCATGTTCAATGTTTTTTAAACGAATTTTCTCTTTAGGATCAACTAATTTCATGTCTACTTTTGGCGCACCATACATTACATTAAAACCTTCTATCAATCCAGGAAAAACATCTTCATCAGTATTTTTGACTAGTTTTTTAACCTTTCGGTAATCGTTATAAAGTTGCAATGCTTCTATAACTGAAATGCTTTTTTTATTGGTATCTATGCGGTGCATCGCATTTAAAATGTTGCGGCTTTGGCCTGAGAACTTTTGGTATTCAGCCATATTAGTATCGAGCACAGCATTGGAGCGGACAGCAATTTTTGCGAACTTATAAAAGACAATTTTATCGTAATTTATATTTTCTTCAAGTTTTTGCTTGTCGATTTGGAGCAGAACTTCATCTGTTTTTTCTTTTGAACAACTTGCAAAGACAACTACGCAAATTAATAAGATTAAATTTTTCATCTTTAAAACAATCTTTAATGAAGCAAATACTCCATTTAATAAAAATATACTTTTAAAACGGGATGTTTTTTTAGGATGACTATTCGCTTGCAATATCCAAATTTTTGCTGCAAATTTCTTATTATTCGTTCGATACGAACAGCTAATGGTTTATTTATTCTTTAGAAATGATAATGTCAACACTACAATTTTCTCTTCTAATATAATCTTAATGAAGATTTAATAATTTTGGTTCAAGATTTAGCGTATTGGATTAAATTTTGCTAATTAATTATACCATTTTGAGGCAAATACACATTTTTTGTCAATTTTATGGATTTCATTTACGAAAATTCGTTTCATATTTAAAATGATTTTAAATTTGCAACTCCTTTAATATAAGATGACAAAAAAGATAAAGACAGTTGGTAAAACTGACGCAGACGTAATTCTAATAGGCGCAGGTATCATGAGCGCTACCCTTGGTGTTTTATTGAAAGAGTTGGAGCCAAACTTAAGTATTGAGATATACGAAAGATTGGATATTGCGGCAGCAGAAAGTTCTGATGCTTGGAATAATGCTGGTACTGGTCACTCTGCATTTTGCGAACTGAACTATACACCAGAGAAGAAAGACGGTTCAATTGAAACTAAAAAGGCGGTTCAAATTGCAGAACATTTTGAAGTATCAAAGCAATTCTGGTCGTATCTTATTGAAAAGGGTTTAGTTTCAAATCCTGAAAACTTCATTCGTAAAATCCCACATATGAGTTTTGTTTGGGGTAAAAAGAATGTCGATTATCTAAAAAAACGCTTTGAAGCTTTGCAGCAATGTGATTTGTTTAGCGATATGCAATACACTGAGGATGCAGAAGTGGTAAAAGAATGGGCACCGTTAATAATGGATGGCCGAAAGAAAAGTGATAAAATTGCTGCTACCAAAATGGATTTAGGAACTGATGTTAACTTCGGTTCTTTAACCCGCGATATGTTTAATCATTTAAAGGAGCAGCCAAATGTTAGTCTTTATTTCAATCATGAAATTCGCGATTTAAAGAAAAATAAAGAAGGAAACTGGAGCATAAAAGTTAAAGATTTAGAAACGAAAGAGAAGCGCAAACGTGTTGCAAAATTTGTTTTTATTGGTGCTGGTGGTGGTTCACTTCCATTATTGGAAAAATCTGATATTCCGGAAGGAAAAGGATTTGGTGGTTTCCCGGTGAGCGGGCAATGGTTAAAATGTACCAATGAAGAAATCATTAAACAACACCACGCTAAAGTATATGGAAAAGCTGCTGTTGGCGCTCCGCCGATGTCTGTTCCGCATTTGGATACCCGAATGATTAATGGCAAACAAGCACTGTTGTTTGGTCCTTATGCAGGTTTTTCTACTAAATTTTTAAAAAATGGCTCATTCTTAGATCTGCCAAAGTCAATCAAATTCAACAATATCCGTCCGATGTTATCGGCAGGATTGCATAATCTTGATTTAACAAAATACCTAATCGAACAAGTAAGGCAATCGCCAGAAGATAGATTGGAAGCTTTGAAAGAATATTTACCAACCGCACAATTGAAAGATTGGGAACTGGAATATGCAGGGCAACGTGTTCAGGTAATTAAAAAAGACGAGAAACAAGGCGGAATTTTAGAATTTGGAACCGAGGTAGTAAGTGCAGGTGATGGCTCTATCGCAGCTTTGTTGGGCGCCTCACCAGGTGCGTCAACCGCTGTATCTATTATGATCGAATTGCTTGGTCGCTGTTTTGCAGCAGATTTGGCAACTGATGAATGGCAGGCAAAAATGAGAGAAATGATTCCTACCTTCGGTAAAGAACTGGCTAATAACGCCAAACTTTGTAAAGAAACTAGGGAAAGGACGTCAAGGATTTTAGAGATCGAAAACGCATAATTTCTGAAAAGATTAATCATAAAAAAAGGGCGCAAATATTAAATTTGCGCCCTTTTTTTATGTGGCAGACCAATTATGCTGCAATTACTTCTGCTACTTCTTCGGCAGAAATATCACTGTGTGAAGCTTCTAAGACGCAATCGCCATCTTTAATTAATAAAATTTGTGGCGATTGATGGGTAACCTGGAAAAGCAAGGCAACTTCTGTCGAAATTTCGCGGTAGGCTATTAAATCCAGGAAATATAATTTTGTATCTTCTGGAATTACATCCCAGCTAAATTCGAAATTTCTTTTAGCCATCGAACTGATTGAGCAACGGGTACTGTGCTTAAAAATAAGGCTATATCCGCTTGCCGATTTAATTTCATTCAGCTGATCTATCGATGTTAAATTAACCCAAGTCATAATAAATATTGTTTTATAGGTAAACACATGCAGTTTAATAAAGTTCTGCAGATGACTGTAAGATGAAAATTAGGAAGATTTGGTTATTAGTTTCTTCTGCGTTTGCCTTCAGGATAAGAGCTATAGGCAGGACAAAGTTTAGAAGAGCAAGATTCTAAAATGGTAATGGTGCAGAACACCGCCAATAATAAGATGGCTACTTTTTTCATCTGTTTATACTTGTTTTTAAAGGTGATGAAGCTATCATAATTTTTATTCTAACCAATTTGTGGTTTGAAATCATGATGGTTCATTAGATTTGGGATTAAAGCACTAAGTTACAAATAGTTTATTAAAACACAATTTTAAATATTTGCCGAAAAATCAGCCATTTTTATTGCGGTTATGGCTGCTTCATCGCCTTTATTGCCATGTTTGCCTCCAGCACGATCTTGTGCCTGCTCCAAATTATTGGTGGTTAACACGCCAAAAATTACAGGTTTGCTATACCTAATGCCCACATTTGTAATGCCTTGTGCCACCGCGTCGCAAATAAAATCGAAATGTTTGGTGTCACCTTGAATTACACAACCCAAGCAAATTACAGCATCAATGTCGCTTCTTTTGCTCAACAAAATCTCTGCTCCACCAGTTAATTCGAAACTTCCGGGTACAGGTAACGAAACAATGTTTTCTTCCGCCACGCCATTATCCAATAAAGTTTTTAATGCACCATTGTATAAAGCGCCTGTAATTTCTGCGTTCCATTCGGCTACAATAATTCCAAATTTATAATTTGCTCCATTTGGAACAGTGGTGTGAGAGAAATCAGAAAGATTTTTTAATTGTGTTGACATGCAACAAAGATAATGCTAAGCACTTAATGTTGAAAGCGCTAAATGTTTAAATGTTGTAAGTTTAATTTTTACTGAATTTGAAATGGTTGTGTATTGTTGTTGAAATTTATGTGTCTTATAGCATAAATATTCTTAAATCCACAAGAGAAATAACTCATATTTGAAAAGCAGAGGCTGTGTTTCAATTATTTGTTAGCCCTGCTCTCCGTTTTACTCACCCGATGAAATATCGGGTTTCGTGTTCACTTCGATCAGGTTTAGATTACTGGTGGCTTTGCTACTATTAACGTTTAAAAGCAAAATGTCGTAGTATTTTCAAAAAAAGCAGAATTTTTGTCTGCGTAAAAATGAAGCATATCCGGCGCTTTAGTCATTAGAAACTTCATTATGTAAAAGCACAAAATTGTTTAGTTTAGTAAATATTCAGATATAAGTTTAAATATTTTATGGAATCTATTTTAATATTCCATCTAAAGTTTAAAGCCCTAATTATGAAAAAAACGCTACAACTCATATTTCTCCTTGCCACTTTTTGTTTATCCTCCACATTGGTTTTTTCTCAAAAAAAGAAAACTTATTATCAAGCAGGTTTTAAATCGATTGATTCTCTTGCACTTGCTGCAAAGCCAAAAGAAGCAATTCAAATTTTAAATCTGTTAATCGAAAATGCCCGTAAAGACCAACAAACAACGGTCATCATAAGGGCAACCATGTACCGGATGTTATTTAAAGGTTACTTGGAAGAAGATGCATTTTCAAAAATCAATAAAGATTTAAAGCAAGATATTGCCATTGCAAGTCAACCCGTAAAAAGCATTTTGGAATCGTTACTTGCCGAAAGTTATTGGAAATATTACGAGCAGAATCGATATCAGCTCATGAGCCGCAGCGCTGTGCAATCAAATTTGGGTGATGATATTAAAACCTGGCCGGCAAGTAAATTTTTAGAAGAAACCGCAAAAAGCTATCTGGCATCGATCAGCGAGAGCAAAATTTTGCACAACACAAAAATCGATAGTTTAAGTGAAATGATGGTTGGTGATGAGCAGAATCGTTTTTTAAGACCCACACTTTACGATATATTGGCGCACAGAGCATTAGATGTTTTAGTTAACACGCAAATCGAGATAAACAAGAATGATGATTCAATCGATTTCAACAATGTAAAATGGTTTAACAATGCTGATGCATTTCTGAAAATTGAAATTCCAACCAAAGATTCTACTTCATTTTCTGCAAAGGCATTAGTCATATTCCAAAACCTGATCAGGATACACCAAGAAAATGCAAATGTTGCTGCTTTGGCTGATATTGATTTAAAAAGATTAAATTTTATTTATTCGAGAAGCTCTCGCGAAGATAAGATGGCGCTTTACAGTGCAGCAGTACAAAAACTGGCTAATTCTTCAAAATCGACCGAGTTTTATGCAGATATACTTTTTGAACTGGCATCAAAAAAATATGAATCGCGTAATCTTCAGCTGCCTAATTTAAAAATTGATTTAAAGGAATTGTTGGAAATGGGTAACCTTGCGATTGCTGCATATCCCAAAAGTTTAGGTGCTAAAAATTTCGAGAAACTGATTGCCGATATTAAAAGCAAAAGCCTTGCAATAAGCATGAATCAATTTTTGGTTCCAGGTAAGCCAACACAATTACATTTTAGGTATAGAAATGCAAACACAATCGCCCTGCAACTTTTCAGGCTCAATCAAATAACCAATCGCTTTCAGTTCAATGATACTACAGATTATCAAAAATTTATCGCCAAAAATAAAATCTACAAAGAATGGACGATTGATTTGCCCGAAAGCGACGATTACCAAGAGCATACCATAGTTGATAAATTAGATGGTTTAGAAATAGGCCAGTATGTAATTATTGCCCACACTGCCAATAGCGATGCCGCATTTAAGTATGCATCTTTTCAAGTTACAGATTTAGCGGTTACAAACAGAATTACTGGGATCCTCAACCATCAATATTTTGTTGCCAATAGTTCAACTGGTGAAGCAATTTCAAAAGCAATTGTAAATGAGGAAAATAATGAATATGAAAATGGCAAATACGTCTTTAAAACAAGAGGTACTTTGTATACCGATAAAAACGGGTTTGCAGAGAGTTCGTTAAATGCATCTGTAAATCATATTGAAATTATTTACGGTAACGATACTGTAGCGATGGATATTAATCAGCGTGTTTACAAGTATATGTCGATAAAAAACAAGGTTGTTTTATTTACGGATAGGCCAATTTATCGACCTGGACAAACCGTTTATTACAAGGGAATTTATTTTGAGTACGCTGAAGATAAGAATCAGATTTTAAAAGAATCTAGTGTAGACATTGTTTTTAACGATGCAAATAGAAAAGAGATCGAAAAAACCTCGAAAATTACAAATGAGTTTGGCACCTTTCATGGTTCTTTTACTATTCCGATGGGTAAATTGAATGGCAGAATGAGCATCAATACCACTTATGGAAGCATAGATATTCTGGTGGAAGAGTACAAGCGACCTACTTTTGAAATCGCATTTGATCAGTTGAACCAAAAATATAGATTGAATGATTCCGTAAGTATTCGAGGTAAGGCAATTAGTTTTGCTGGTTATGCCGTTTCTGGCGCAAAGGTCAAATACGTGGTTACCAGAAATATACTTTCGGCTTACAATCGGATTTACGGCTATACTCCAAGTAAGCAAATTGCGACGGGAACAACTGAAACCAAGGCCGGTGGTGCATTCGACATTCGCTTTTTAGCATCAGCAGAAAATAGTTTAATCAATGCTTATTCTTACCAAATCAATATAGATATTACCGATTTAAACGGCGAAACCAGAAGCAAATCGCAGTTTGTTAACGCAGGAAAAAGTGATGTACTGCTAACTGTGGATGTACCAGAAAATATTTTTCCCGCTCAATTAAAGGAAAATATAGCGTTTGAAATTACCAATTTAAACCGAACACCAATAAAAGGCAAATTAAGTGTAGAGTGGTATAAATTGGAATATCCAGGCAGAATCGTGTATCCAAATATGTTTGGTAAACCCGAAAAATACAATTTAACCAAAACTGAATTTATTAAGCATTTTCCGTATGATGATTATGAGAATGATGGAAATCCAGAAGGTTGGGCAGCTAAAAATATCAGTTTTATTCAGCATCAAAAGGTAGAGCAGGGTAGTGGTCATCTGGAAATGAAGAACATTAAACTTAATTCTGGTTATTACAAGGTTAAATTTAAAGCCCTCAACGAAGATCAGGATTCAGTTATCGTAGAAAAAACTGTGCGTGTTTATGAAAACGCTAGCGAGAAAATTTTGTTGGCTAGAGAATGGCTCGTTGCGGAGAAAACTACCATAACACCTAATGAGATGGCTATTTTTAGGTTTGCAAGCGTGTTGCCAAATGCAAGGGCCTATTATGAAGTATATTATAAAGACATCATTATAAAAAAGGTTTGGCTGAATTTAACTAACAAGCAAGAACTGGTTAGTATTAAGCCAGAGGATGGATTTATAGATGGCTTCGCTGTTCAATTCAGTTTAATACAAAATGGTAAAATTTATCAATCGATGAATGTGATCAACATTGTTGATGAAAGTAAGGAGTTGGATATTAAGTTTTTGAGTTTTAGGGATAAGCTTCAACCCGGAGAGAAAGATGTTTGGAAGTTGAAAATCGCCAATAAAAAGGGCGAAAAGCAGATGGCAGAAATGGTGGTGTCTTTATACGATGCATCATTGGATGATTTAAAAACCATGAGCTGGAATAAAATCGCAACACCTAAATACAACTACAACATTTTCGATTGGGGATATAATCTTAATATCATTGAAAACGGAAATGAAATTTGGTACAGAAATCGATATAGGGGTTATTATGATATTGAAAAACGTGATTATGAGCGCATAAATTCTTATGGTTTTGATTTCAATGCCTATAATCTAAAATATAACTATACACAATACTTAGCCAAAATAGAGGCCAATAAGATTAAGAGTTTAAGTGAGGCTGCCACTAAAAAATTAGCGACACTAAAAGCATCTGGACTGGTATACGGTATTGTTACCGATCAAAGTGGTTATGGTGTTCCTGGAATTGCAGTAAGGGTTGGTAAAAAAGGGGCAACCACCGATAGTTATGGTATTTACAGCATCGATGCTAAAATTGGAGAGGAGATAAGCGTAACTTTTATTGGTTATCATCGGGCTACAACCAAGGCAGGAGCAGAAAAGAGAATCGATTTTAAATTGATAGAAGACGGGCAAGGGCTTAACGAAGTTGTTGTAGTGGGCTATGGTGCGAAAATGAGGAAAGATGTAACAGCTAATGTTTCAATGTTAAGGGAAGAAGTTGCGGCCTCGCCAGCTGGTGAAGGCGTTAGAATCCAGCTTAGGGGAACAAACAGTGTAGCTTATGATCAAAATGGTGCACCAACACCTAACGGGCAAAGAGGAGCAATAGCTGTTGAAGATAATAAGGTTTATGATTTTGTAAGCATAGAAGGGTACGATCCTAAAACAGATACCTACATTATAAACGGTAAACCAGTTAAAAAACCAAAAATTGTACCCCGAACCAATTTCACAGAAACCGCTTTCTTTTATCCGCAATTAAAAACCAACGAGGCTGGAGAGATTGAAATTGAATTTACCATTCCACAATCCTTAACCCGATATAAAATGATGGGTTTTGCGCATACTAAAGATTTTAAAACCAAAACCATTACCAAAGAACTGGTTACACAAAAAAAGCTTTCCATTTCGGCAAATGCACCTCGTTTCTTCCGTGAGGGCGATACGATTTTGCTTAGTGCTAAGCTAAATAATCTTTCGGGTAAGCCGATTGGAGGTTTTGCGATCTTAGAATTAAGAGATGCCATCACAGGAAAGGCAATTTCAATAATTGATAAAAAAGAAACCGTTCAGCAAAAGTTTCAATTAGAAAATAATGGAAATCAATCTTTAAAATGGTCGTTAGTTATTCCTTCAGGCATTGGGGCCATTACTTATAAGCTTACTGCCCAGTCAGAAAATTATACTGATGGAGAAGAAATGACCGTTCCTGTTTTGCCATATTCTGTATTGGTTACCGAAAGCATGCCGATGAATGTGCATGGGGGCACTAAAAAAACCTTTACCATGGATAAATTATTGCAGTCGGCCAATTCAAAAACATTAAAAAATCAGTCATTAACTTTTGAGTTTACCTCCAATCCGGTTTGGTACGCGGTACAAGCTTTACCTTATTTAATGGAATACCCTTATGAATGTGCTGAACAAACTTTTAGCCGGTTTTATGCCAATAGTTTCGCCACTGGGATCATCAACTCATCACCAAAAATTAAAGCGGTTTTCGAATCGTGGCAACAAACCAATAATGGTGAAGCATTGCTATCGAACTTAGAGAAAAACCCAGCTTTAAAATCAATTTTATTGGAAGAAACGCCTTGGGTGAGAAATGCTGAAAATGAAACCGAGCGCAAAAAACGTTTGTCCGTTTTGTTCGACTTAAACAGAATGACTTATGAACTGAAAGCAAATTTTGATAAACTGGAGAATATGCAGTTCAGTAATGGAGCATTCCCCTGGTTTACCGGAATGCAAGAAGACAGATACATTACACAACACATTGTAATGGGAATTGGGCAGTTGAAATACCTGAAACTGGTGGATGAAAAAAGCTTTCCAAAGTTGAATCCAATGCTTTTTAAGGCTATAAATTATTTGGACGCTAAGATGGTGGAAGATTATACTTTGGATCTTAAATTAAAACGTAAGGGATTCGATTATCAAACCCTTCATTATTTATATGCTCGTAGCTACGTTAATCAAAAGAATAACGATGCCAAATACATCAAGGCGGTTGATTATTTCTTGAAAATGATTACTGCAAAATGGATATACCTAAATCCATATCAGCAAGCACAAACCGCTATAGTTTTATTTAGAAATGGAAAGGAAGCCGAAGCATTAAAAGTTATAGAATTATTAAAGCAACGGGCTCAACACAGTGATGAAATGGGGATGTATTGGGCAGATAATGCAGATGGATATTTTTGGTATCAAAGTCCAATTGAAACACAAGCACTGTTAATAGAAGCTTTTGAGGAAGTGGCAAAGGATTCAAAATCGGTTGAAGAAATGAAAATCTGGTTGCTGAAAAATAAGCAGACCAATGATTGGAAAACCACCAAAGCAACAGCGGCTGCTTCGTACGCATTGCTGATGCGGGGTTATAATTTATTGGATGAATCAGCTGAACCAGAAATCTCTATCGGCGGAAAATCATTTGCTGAAATGGGCATTGCCGAGCCAGCCAAAGAAGCAGGAACAGGCTATCAAAAAATAACCATCGCAGGGCAAAATGTGAAGCCCGAAATGGCTAAAGTGGAAATTAAAAACAACAATAAAAGTATTGCCTGGGGTGCCTTTTATTGGCAGTATTTCGAGCAGTTGGATAAAATTACCGCGGCTTCTACAGGCGTTAAAATAAACAAGCAATTATTTCTGCAAAAACAAACTGAAAAAGGCAGTTTGCTTACACTGTTAACAAATTCAAATGTGTTATCGCCAGGCGATTTATTAAAGGTAAGGATCGAAATCTTCTGCGATCGGGATATGGAATACGTACACTTAAAAGATATGCGATCATCTGGTTTTGAACCGGTAAATGTAATTTCTCAATATAAATATCAGGATGGTTTAGGATACTATGAAAGTACAAAAGATGCATCCACAAATTTCTTTATCAGTTATTTACACAAAGGAACCTATGTTTTTGAATATCCGTTAAGGGTTACGCATGCTGGTAACTTTTCAAACGGAATTACCACATTGCAAAGCATGTATGCACCAGAATTCACCACACAATCGGCAGGAGTTAGGGTAGCAGTAAAACCTTAATTAAATTAACTGAATGCCTGTGTAAGTTGCTCCGATAGGAACAATTTTCTCTCCTATCCAAATTTGGCTGCGGTCAAATTTGGATATTTTGTTTTTGGGTACAATAAAAGCCCTATGGCAGCGGATGAAATCTGTTTTAGGAAGCAGTTCGGCCAAATCATTAATCGTAATTCTCGAGCTTATTAATTTGTCTTTCAATTGGATTTGGGTATAATTTCCCGAAGCTTCCACATAAAGAATTTCATCCAAATCAACTTTAATTTGTTCATAACCATCCTTTACAAAAATGTACTGGTTTTTGGCTTCTTGCTTTTGCCCACGCAGATTAAACAACTCGTGGGCTTTATTGCAGGCCTTCAAAAATCGGGAAAGCGAAAAAGGTTTTAACAAATAATCAACAGCATCAAGTTCAAAACTTTGTACAGCATGCTCAGTATATGCTGTAGTGAAAATAACCATTGGTGGATTGTTCAAACTTTTCAGAAAATCAATTCCACTGATATCGGGCATTTTAATATCGAGGAAAATTAAATCGACTTTATTATTTTGCAAATATCCAATTGCCGCAAAGGCATCGGTAAAAGTTTCTTTCAATTCTACAAACGGAACTTTTGAAGCATGCGATTTTATAATCTCAAGCGCAATCGGTTCATCATCTATAGCAATGGCAATCATAGTTTTTGCGGCAATATAACAATTGGTTAATCTAACTGCAAAGTTAAATGCACAAAGAACTCGTTTGCGCTTTCGCGGATAATTAACTCATGTTTTTCTGGATAAAGTAAGGCCAACCGTTGTTTTACATTTTCTAAGCCAATGCCACTTTTTAGTTTCTCCGGATCATTATCAGCCTTAATATAGATGCTGTTGCTTACATCAAAAAACAGCGTTCTCTCTTTAGTTTGCAAAGTCATTTTGATGTACGATGGCTGCTGTAAGCTAATTCCATGTTTAAAAGCATTTTCTATAAATGGAATGAGTAACATAGGCGTAATCTGCAAACTGTTTAGTTGCTCTTCGATATGAGATTCAATTCTAATATCACCGGAACGGGAAGTTCTTAGTTTCTGTAAATCAATATAATTATTCAGATACTCCACTTCTCGGGTCAATGAAATTTTATCCTGCGTATTTTCATGCAACATAAAACGCATCATATCGCCCAATTTTTGAATGCCTTCTCCTGTTCTTTCTGCATTTTCCTGTAATGCTGTACCAAAAAGTGTATTTAATGCATTGAACAAAAAGTGTGGGTTAATTTGCGACTTAAGAAAATTTAAACTCGCATCTGACTTTCCCAGCTCCGTTTTAAGCATCTGTATTTCAGTTTGTTTTTCAAATTTATGTTTGTAGATGTACCAGCTAAGGGGTGTGGTAATACAAATAAGGCCTATTGAGGTTAAAATTAAAGCTATCGGAATGATTGGGCCATTTCTCATAAAAGCTGCCAAGATTAATAAGAGCAATAACACCACTAGAATGGATACGCCAACATTTCCCCAAAAATAACGACCAAAGCCTTTACCAATTTTCCTTAAATTCGGAATGATGTAATAAATCGAATAAAAGGCCAATAAAATATTTACTGGTGGAGCGATTAACCAAATCACTACAATTTCATAATCGCGTGTTGGCGAAAATATAACAGCAAACATCATTAAAGTAATGAGCCAAATTTTTGATGATGTAAAAATTTCTTCCAGAATATTGGTTTCAGAGTGCTTCAAAAATGGAATTTTCTCCAGTAACGATATTCCTTTCTCGTTGAAATAAGCATAGATGTTAAACAGTAGATAGAGCAAGAAAATGTAGGTAAAAGCTTCTCCAAATAAAATATCGTAAGCATGGTTGATATCGTTTTCTTCAATTAACCGATCTGCCTGAGAATAGGTGTTGGCAACCATCCAAATGATAGTGGAAACCCCAGTTAGAATCACGGTAAGAACAATATTTAAAACTACATTGTTCTTCTTGGCGAGCTGCGGCATGAAGCAGAAATTAATCAATAAAAAGCTGATATAAAGAATGCTGATTTTAAAAATTTCTGGCAGGAAAAAATTAGTTAGCCTACTGTATGAAAGGTGATTTTCTATAAAACGATAAGCATTAGCGGTACCGTAACTGGTAGAGGTACAAACGCCAATCAGTGCCAGAATATATAGTGCTGTGGAAATCCAAAACTCTAATTGGTTGATGTTTTTAGTTTTTGTTGTCGGGTCTTCGCCAGAGAGAATCATCATAATATTCGTTGTTTATGCCACAATGTTAGTAAGACTTCCTATTTTGATTTTTAAAATGTGATGGATGATGTGAAAAATGTGATGAATTATTAAGTTGTAGGTTATAAGTTATAAGTCTGGGTGGCAGGTATTGAGTTGTAGATTTTGTTTTAGGTTATAAGTTATAAGTTATAAGTAATAAGTCTGGGTGGCAGGTATTGGGTTGTAGATTTTGTTTTAGGTTATAAGTTGTAAGTAATAAGTCTGGGTGGTAATTATTGAGTTTTAGATATTGTTGTAGGTTATAAGTTATAGGTCTGGGTTGTAATTATTAAGTTTTAGATGTGGTTATAAGTTATAAGTCTGGGTGGGTTTAACTTATAACCTATAACTTACTACGTAGAACATCTCCCCATTTACAACAAATCATATTTTATCACCTAAAACTTATAACTCTTTAGTAATTTAGCGCACTAAAACTTACTACATAATACTTAAAACATATCACTCTCCATGATCGTCTACGGAATCCCAAATTGCAATACTGTAAAAAAAGCACTCGATTGGCTAAAAGCACATCAAATAGATTTTGAATTTCACGATTTTAAAAAGAAAGGAATTACTGCCGAAAAACTAAACGATTGGTGCAATAAATTTGGTTGGGAAACCGTACTAAACAGGAAAGGATTGACCTGGAAAAAATTATCAAAAGAGGAGCAGACTGCAATAGATACACAAGATAAGGCGATTGCTTATTTGATAGAAAATACCAGTGCCATTAAACGCCCAATTATCGAAAAAGAGGGTAAAGCAATATTAATTTCTTTTGATGAAGAGCGTTATATGCAAACACTTGGCTAATCCATGTGTTACTATGTTAAAGTTTGTTAAATGCAGCTTTGAAACGTTTTAATCTTTAATTTTGCTACTATGTATAAGCTGATCATTTTTTTACTATTTGCCCTTCCTGTTGGTGTTTTTGCACAAACCGTTACAACTGGTACCGTATTCGATTACAATAAAAAATCACTCACATTGCCTGGTGTATCGGTAAGAAACTTGAATAATAAAAAAGTTTCTACAACATCAAGCACAGGTAAATATACCATTCCTGCCAATGTGGGCGATTTGATCGAATTTTCTGCTGTAGGTTATCATACCGATACGCTTTATCTTACCAGCTTGCTTAACCGAAGCATTTATCTTCCGGTAAAATCTACCAGCTTAATGGATGTTGATGTGAAAGGTGTGAGAATGAACAGTCAAATTACTGATGCTAAAGATCCTCTGGCTGAAAAATATACACTCTTAAATACAGGTGGAAATTTGGGTAGAAAAAGAATGAAAGATAAAGTTGGTGGCTTAAACCTCAACCTTGGCTATGGAAAATATAAAAGAGAACAACGTAAGGAAGCCGAGTTGGAAGAAAAAGAAATGTATCAAGAAGAAATTGATGCAGGTTTTAGTGAAAAGGCCATTACCGATTTAACCAAGCTTCAGGGAGAGGAACTTAAAAACTTCATGATTATTTATCGACCATCAATAGAAGCAGTTAAAGGAGAAAGACCTTTCAGGTACAACTATCACATATCAAAAGCCTATGTTGCCTGGCAAAAATTATCTCCTCAACAGCGAAAACTGCAAGATTTGCCAAAATTGAAAGCAAATTAGCTGAATAAAATTTTCATGTATCAATATTATAACCACATATAGCGCTATATGTGGTTATTTTTTATCTTTACCATCAAATAACAACTTATTAAACTCATGAAAATTAGTAAATTAATCACTTTAAGTGTTGTTTGTTGTGCTTTGGTTATTTCGGCAAATGCCCAGCAAACCACTTCCACCACAAATTATAATCCCGCTGAAGCATTCGGACCTTTGTTTTACACTCAAAATGGAAACGAATTCCGTTCGGCACAGGGAATTCCGGGACCGAAGTATTGGCAAAATCGTGTTGATTATAATATTACCGCCAATTTAGACGAAACTAAAAGTTTGGTTACCGGATCGGTTACCATTACTTATAAAAATAACAGTCCAGATAAATTACCTTATTTATGGTTGCAATTGGATCAAAATACATTTAAAGAAGATTCTCGTGGAAAGCAAATCACACCATCGCGTAGCCGTTACGGTGCACAGGGAGAAAAGTTTGAAGCGGGTTACAAAATTCAGAATGTAAGTGTATCACAAAAGTCTGCAGCAGTAAAATTTACATCAATTGTAGAAGATACGCGTATGCAAATTCGTTTAGATCAGCCGATGGCTGCCAATGGCGATGTGGTAACCATTAAAATTGATTACTCTTACATTGTTCCGAAAGAAGGTTCGGATAGAACAGGCCATTTAACTACTAAGAATGGTGAAATTTATGCCATTGCTCAATGGTTTCCGCGTATGTGCGTTTACGATGATGTAATTGGCTGGAACACATTACCTTATTGGGGTGGAGGTGAGTTTTATTGCGAATATGGTGATATCACGATGGCTTTAACGGCTCCTGCAAGTCATATTCTTATGGCATCTGGAGAGTTATTAAACCCTCAGGAAGTGTTTACTGCCGAACAATTAAAAAGATGGAATGCAGCTAAAAACAGCGATGCAACAGTTCACATTCGTTCAGAAGCAGAAGTAACTGATCCAAAATCTCGTCCGGCAAAAGATAAATTAACCTGGAGGTATAAAATTTTAAATGCCCGTGATGCGGCCTGGGCTTCATCAAAAGCATTTGTTTTGGATGCTGCCCGCTACAATTTGCCAAGTGGTAAAAAAGGTTTAGCCGTTTCGGCCCAGCCTGTAGAAAGCAATGGTGTAGATGGTTACGGACGTGGAGTAGAATATGTAAAATCAACCATCGAACATTATTCTAAACAATGGTTCGAATATCCATATCCAATGGCTGTAAATATTGCTACAAACATTGGTGGTATGGAATATCCAGGCATAGTTTTCTGTGGTTGGAAAGCTAAAAAAGGGAGTGCCTGGGGCGTTATCGATCATGAATTCGGACATACCTGGTTTCCTATGATTGTAGGCTCAAACGAGCGCAAGTATGGCTGGATGGATGAAGGTTTTAATACTTTCATTAATGGTATTTCTGCCAAAAATTTTAATAAAGGTGAATATGCCGGCCGTGCTACTAACATGAATTTTGTCGGAAAATCGTATATTGGAAACCCAAAATTTGAAAACATTATGCAAATGCCTGATGGAATGATGGAGGCAAATATCGGTATCAATTTATATTCAAAACCAGGTTGGGGACTAGATATTTTGAGAAACGAAATTTTGGGAGAAGATCGTTTTGATTATGCGTTTCGACAATACATTAAAAACTGGGCATACAAACACCCAACACCTTTTGATTTCTTCCGTTCGATGGAAAATGCCGCAGGTGAGGATTTAGCTTGGTTTTGGAGAAGTTGGTTCTTAAATAGCTGGAAAATGGATCAAGGACTTGGTAATGTTGAAGCCGTTAAACAAGATGATAAATTAGTAGGCTACACCATCAGGGTAAACAATTTGGAGAAAATGCCAATGCCAATCATTCTTCAGGTGGAAACTAAAAGTGGTAAAAAAGATATCATTAAAGTTCCGGTTGATGTATGGATGAAAAATGCATCATGGTTAGTGCGATACCCAACAACTGAAGAAGTTGTTTCTGTTACGCTAGATCCGAACAAGGTTTTGCCAGATTCAAATCCGGATAATAATACCTGGTCTGCAGGAAAATAAACATAAATTTTTGAAGCCCTTAAACGTAAGTTTAAGGGTTTTTATTTTTTCTGTAAAGTGATGGATGAAAAAGAAAACGTATATCAAGTCTATAATAAAATAGCCTATTGGTTTGCTGATAATCGTCCAAAAAATCTAATCGAAAAATCTTATTTTGATAAATTAAAGCAGCTTATTCCAACTGGAGAGAACGGTGAATCATGGGGAATGAACGGTGGAGAAAATCTCTTTCACGCTTCGCTGGATACTGAAGAGTATTTAATACTATTTAAAAATTACAGCTTCAAAATCTTAAGTCACACCGTTAACGATCCATTTTGTGGTGGAGCCACGGTTTGGCTTGCACAATTTAAGCCTCAATAATTTTATTTAGCTTTGTACATGGCCGATCAGCAAATAAACAATCCGCTTCACGGAATCACATTAGAAAAAATTGTAACCGATTTACAGGCGCATTATGGATGGGAGCAATTGGGTTCTCTTATCAGGATTGATTGTTTTAACAAAAATCAGAGTGTAAAATCGAGCTTGAATTTTTTACGTAAAATGCCTTGGGCCCGTAAGAAGGTAGAAGATTTGTTTTTGGATACCTTTTACAAAAAGTAATTTACTCAAACGACTTTTCCAGTCCTTTCCTTAAATCGAAAAGTAACCACTGCTTGTTTTTTACATCTCCTTGTTTGCTTTTTAATAATTCGATAAAATCTTTTACGCCAACTTCTTCATTACCATTGCCGTGAATAAGCACTATGCTTCCCTCATTAGGCTGTTGCCCTTTGGCCAGCCATGCATCGCTTCCAATTGGAATCAAACCATACGTTTCAATTTTCTGCACCACACTTTTATCAGATACTAACCCTGGGAAACGGAAAAATACAGAAGGCGTTAAGCCATTTTTTAACATCAGTTTTTCATTTTCCAAAACTTCCGTATCTAAATTTGTACCCGGTGCGAGCAGGAAATTTTCGGCCAGTGGCAAGTTGTTAACCTCGTGGTTGTAAGAATGATTTACCCAAGTAATGTCCAGCTCCTTTTTATCAACCAAACTTTTCAGCCAATTTAAATCATCCTGATGTTTCAGCATCCATTTTCCAGATACTGAAATGGCCAATGGAGCAGGCTGTTCAATTTTCTTAAATTCATCAAAAACAGATTGAAAGATGATCCTATCCAGCGGTTTGTGTGATGGGCATAAATCTATTGTTAAAGTTATTCCCGCCTCCTTCGGAATTGCATGATCAATGCCTGCGTCTTGTAATTGCACAGCCTTGGCAGCTGCCTCTGTTAGCGATTTTACATAAGCTGTATTTTTGAAAATAACAAAAACATTCGGCCATTGTAAGCTACTTATGGAATAATTGCTTGCCAAATCAACTTTTGTATCTAATGTTTCAGGATTTACGAGGAGCAAGTATTTTACATTATTGTTTACGAAGCTTCTGGTTGCAATTAATTTTTCAGATGATTGTGTAGCCAGGGAATAGTTCACTTTATATCTTTTTATATCCTCAAATTGTTGTGCATAAATTTTTGAATGGATGAGCAGAACGGCCCAAAAGGAGAGGTGTAATATTTTAGATAAATGCATAAATCCTTATTTAAAATCTTTCTAATTTAGTGCAAAAAAATTATCTTTACCAATATTGCCATGAATAAAGAAAAGGTAAAATTATGGTTTAAGCGTGTAGGCTTAATTGGATTTTTATTCTTCCTAATTAAAGGATTAATTTGGTTGGTGGTATTTTACTTTATCGGAAAAAACGTTACCTAAAAGTAAACATCTGGTTAGCGATAAAATTCCACACAAAAACAATTCCGATGGCTATAAACTTTGCCAGATAAAAATTTGTTCCGTTTTTACGCTGATGGAATAGATAAATTATGAAGGTGTTCAATGCCAGGCCGATTAAACTAACTATAATAAATTTGCTGAATTCAGTTCCCCAATTGGTATTGGTGCTTTGGAAAGTCCAAACTCTGTTAATTAAATAATTGTTGGTTACGGCCAAGGTAAATCCAATCGCATTCGCAACGTATTTATTTACTTTAATCTTTTCTTTAAAAAGCCAGGTAGCGCCAAAATCTATCGCCATTCCTAGCAATCCGGTTAAACCAAATTTTATAATGCGAAAAAATAAATCCATTTTTTAATGTAGCCTCACTAAATAAAAATGCTCCAAAACTGTTGGTCTGCTATCTGCATTGATGAATTTTGGAGTGAGCTTGGTAATGTGATAATACTCAAATCCCTCTAATACTTCAGCATTATAATCTCTTTTTACTTGTGCCAATTCATCATCATGTACGTACAAAATATTGTTTTCTTGTTTATTCAGCTTTTTTAAATCTTCATAGTTCCATAGGTATTCTACATCGCCATTGGCGTAAAAATCTAATGAATAAGCATCAGGATACATCAAAACTTTAACCTTGGCTTTTGGATGATTTTCCTTTAACCACAAACCAGCTTCCATACCCGATTCATATTTTAAAACAGCAGTATAAAAAAATACACATAGAAATAACCCCAAACTGTAGGAAATAAATATGCTCCTGCCTACAATTGAAAAAGTAGATGGTTTCTTAAAAAGAAGCAATGCGATGATTGGTGATATTACGACAAGAATTATCGCAATTACATAACCATTAAACTCGAAGAAATAGGCTATTACTCCAAGTAAAATGGCTACCAGAAGAGATACGGCTGTTTGAATTATAAAGAAAATTTTCGAAGTTTTCTCGTTCAGCCTCTGAAGATAAACCGCCGTTATAATCGCAAATTGCGGTAAAATAATCAAGATGTAATGAGGCAGCTGAAATTTTGAAAAAGAAAATAGCAAGAAGGTTATAGCTGCACTTGTCCAGATGATGATGCTTTCTTTAGGCAACGCATTTCTACTTTTCTTCTGGAATAAATTAGCAACTCCGGTATAAAACAAGAACGACCAGGGAAGAAAAGCCCAAATGGTGGTGTGTAAGAAAAATGAAAGATCTCCTTTGCCTTTTATGGGGCCGTTGTTAAAAAAGCGGCCGAATTGACTATCCCAAAAAAAGAATTTTAGTCCTGAAACTTGAGTATTGCCAAAAACTACTTTTTCGGGATGTAAATCGAACTGACTGTAAAGTGCATAAAGTTCGGGTGTAATAAAAATGAGAATTAACAATATTGCTGTCCACCATTTTATTTTTATCAGCTCTTTAAATTGTTTGGTGATTAACCAGTAAATAATGAAGCCACCGAAAACAGGAATGAGTACAAAAATTCCTTTCACCATGATGGCACAGGCTGCAAAAAAAGATCCAGCTATGATGTGCCATAAGCTTTTTTGATGCGCTTTGTAATAATGATATATGGCTGCAAGGGTAAAGGCTGTAATGTAAATTTCTGCCCGAACATCGAAAGTGGATATCAAAATGTGCAGGGCACTAAGGAAAATCAAAGCACTAATAAGCCCGGTTTTTTTATCGTAAATGTTTTTTGCTAAAAGATAAGTGTACCAGGCGCCAACCAGGCCGAATAAAAAAGATGGAAATTTATAGGCAAATGAAGAAACTCCGAATATTTTAAATGAGATGGCGGCCAGCCAAAACGGTAAATGTGGCTTATCAAGCCAATCGGCGCCACGTACATTCAGGTTAAGCCAATCGTTATGCAGCGCCATGTTTTTAGCAATCGATGCATAAAGTGCGCCATCTGGTTCCATTATACCACCAAATAGCGCTGTTGCACTAAACATAACTAACACGAAAATCAAAAATAGGTATCGCCTAAATTCCGTTTTGCTCATTTGAAAATTTTACGATTTGACTATGAAGAACGTTAATCGTTTAATGAGCGCAATTTAATTTATTAAAAAGGTTTATAATGATAGATTATGTTAAATGATTGTCTGTTTTCGTAATAAATTTGATGTAAAAAGCTTATTGCTATCTTTGCAACATGACAAAGTTATCGGTAAATATCAACAAAATTGCCACATTGAGGAATAGTCGTGGAGGTAATAACCCTGATTTGGTTAAGGTTGCCTTGGATTGTGAGCGATTTGGAGCGCAAGGAATAACGGTGCATCCACGTCCTGATGAACGCCACATCCGCTATCAAGATGTATACGATTTAAAAACCGCCATTTCCACAGAGTTTAATATAGAAGGAAATTGCAAGGAAGATAAATTTGTCGATTTGGTTTTAGCCAACAAGCCTGAACAGGTTACTTTAGTTCCAGATGCTGAAGGCCAAATTACTTCAAACCATGGCTGGGATACCATCAAACATAAAGATTATCTCAAAGAAATGGTCGCTGTTTTTCAAAAAGAAGGAATCCGCGTTTCCATTTTTGTCGATCCGATTGTAGAAATGGTTGAAGGTGCGGCTGAAACTGGAACAGATAGAATAGAATTATATACCGAGGCATACGCACATAATTATTTTGCAGATCGAGAAAAAGCAATAGTGAATTATATTGCTGCGGCACATCATGCGAACAAACTTGGATTGGGTATTAACGCTGGTCACGATTTAGATTTGCACAATCTTCATTATTTTGCTCAAAGTATTCCAGGTTTACTCGAGGTTTCAATCGGACATGCTTTGATCAGTGATGCGCTTTACTTAGGCTTAGAAATCACCATACAAAAATATTTACAGCAACTTTCGTGAGTTTAGAGATGAAAGTATAAAGTTGAAAACCGATCGTTGACAATATACTTACCACTAAAACTTTCTACTTTAAACTTTTCACTTTAAACTTAACATGTTAAAAGGAATTCTCCTTGTTTTTTTCGGTGCCTGCAGTTTCGGTATCCTATCTACGTTCGTAAAACTGGCTTATCATGATGGTTATACTTTAGGTGATGTTACAGGTGCGCAAGCATTTTTTGGGGCGGTAATTCTTTGGGTTTTATTTTTCTTTCAAAGCAGGACTAAAAAATATAATGCCACGGAAATTAAATTAATTACCCCTTGGTGGAAAATGGTTTTAGCCGGAACTTGTACGGGTTTAGTTTCTGTATTTTATTATCAATGCGTAAAGCTTGTACCCAATTCGGTTGCTATTATTCTGTTAATGCAATTTATCTGGATAAGCATTTTGCTGGAGTTTATCATCTACAAAAAGAAACCAACAGGACTACAGTTTTTGGTGATTTTATTGGTTTTGGGTGGGACAGTTTTAGCTAGTGGGATGGTCGAAACTTCCATCTCTAGTTTAAATTTAAAAGGTATTGGCTTTGGTTTATTAGCGGCTGTTTCTTACGCTGGCTTTTTAATGTTGAGTGGTAGAATTGGAAATGAATACCCTGCCTTAAAGAAAAGTGCATTAATGATTACTGGGGCATGCATTTTAATTTTCATTCTTTTCCCGCCTTTATTTTTATTTAACGGAGCCTTAAGCGGCAGTTTACTAAAATGGGGTTTAATTATTTCCGTTTTTGGAACAGTTATTCCACCATTGTTTTATGCAGAAGGAGTACCTCGTATTGGTACAGCGTTGAGTTCGATTTTAAGTGCTGCTGAATTGCCTGTTGCCGTAATGATGGCTGGATTTGTACTGCAGGAGCAGGTTTCGTTTTTAAGATGGGTTGGTGTTTGTGTGATTCTATCAGCAATGGTGTTGCCAAACTTGAAGTATTTAAAACGGACTAGATAATTAGTGGCAAAGCGCTTTATGTTTTTTTTTACCACAAAGCACACTAAGACAAAGCACAGATAACACTGAGTTTGGATGTTAGTCTTTGTGTTCTCTGTGAAACCTCCGTTTCTTCTGTAGTAAAATAAATTAGCTTAACCTTCTTTTTCTTTGCGAAAAACCTAGCGCCCTTTGCGGTTAACCTAAAAATAAATACCTTTAAAAAGCAAATACCATAAAAATGAAAAAACACATTCTTTATATTTTATCTTTCTTAATCATCGGCTTCGCCGGATGTAAAACCAAGACCACCATTAACCAGGATGAAGCTGGAGAAGTCATTACTGATTATTTAAAAGCTAATCCAGAATATAAAACTACACGTTTCAACTTTGGAGAAATAAAATTTAACAGCACCAACGACATGTTCGAACTGGGTAAATACAAATCTTTGGCGAGTAAAGGGTTGGTTACTTTAAGTTTAAAAGAAGCCAAAAAGAAATTTCTTTCAAAGGATAGCAGCTTCGTTTATCAAATCACATTAACGGATAAGGCTAGTCCGTTAGTTTTAAAACAAGATGGTGATAAAGCAACAGTAAAAGCTGTTACTTATGTACTTGCTGATGAAAAACCGGTAAATTTTGAGCAGGTAAATTCAAGCACAGCGAAGGTTACAGTTTCATTGAAAATGGTAACAACAGATTTTGAGCCATTCGATAAGGAGGCCAATAAAAACAGTAATTTCATTACCAAAACTTACAAATTAAAGTTGAGTAAGGATGAAGGCTGGAAGGTGCAGAGGTAGTGGCTAAGAATAAGGACTAAAGATCATAGCAAAATAACAAAACCGATACCTGGAATTAACAATCATACCAAAGGTTTGTTAACATTCATTGACAACAGTTTCAAGTGACGCAAGATAAATAAAGATATTAAAGGCATTAGCTAAAATCTTGCAATTTGCAATCTATGTTTTTTGCTGTCATTGTGTTTCTAAATCCGACAGCAGCGGAAATACTCCTATGATTAATATTAGTCATTTAGCATAGAAAAGGCCAAAGCTTTCCTTTAGAGCAGCAGACATTTATTATCTGCCGTTCTTCCGGACATTTCTTTCTCATTACAA